>NZ_CP031123.2:0-1200000 GCF_002843235.3 Providencia huaxiensis | reverse complement strand
AACATCTATCGCCCGGCTCCACCACAGCTTATTCAAGTTAAATCCATTACCGATATCAGCCCATCTATTCGTAGTATTACTTTCACAGGTGAAAGACTCAATACATACCCAACAGATTGTGAAGGTGGGCATCTGAAAATATTTTTAGCCCCTGATTTAATCAGCCAGCCCGCACTCCCTATCCTAAGTAAAGAAGGCCGTAGCTGGCCAGAAGACAAACCTCGCCCATTTGTTCGTACTTATTCCGTCAGAGCCATCCGTCCAGAAGTTAGCGAGATAGATATTGAATTTGCTATGCACGATGGCGCAACTGGCCCTGCATATCTATTTGCTCGGGATGCAAAGCCCGGAAATTGGATGGGTATTACCAATCCAGGTGGCCCAGACCCATTATTGCCTGCAAGGCAACACTACTTTATGGCTGGTGATTCAAGTTCCCTACCCGCTATCGCCGCATTATTAGAGAAAATGCCAGCGAATGCCCAAGGCAAAGTTGTACTACGGTTAGATAACCCAAAAGACGTGAGAGAACTGAAAAAACCAGAACAAGTTGAAGTGATTTGGGTTTGTGGTGATATCACCAAAACCGCTGAATTAATTAGCACGTTTAAGTCTTGGGTGATCCCAAGCAGCGACTGCGCTTTCTGGATTGCGGGTGAAGACCAAATTATTCGTGATCTGCGTCGTTATATTCGTCGTGAAAAAGGTTTTGGCCGTGATGATATCTATGCAATCCCTTATTGGCGATATGGCTATGATGAGGAAGGTTACCATCATGAGCGCCATGCTGTAATGGATAACCCTGACGATTAACTTCAATTCAAATATTTAGTTCGCTTGTTGGTCTATAAATGCTAATAAGCGAACTTATTTCCTGATCTTGCCTACCTTCATCAAATTATTAGCCATTATTTTCCCCAACAATAAACTCCCTAAAATACTTTTCATACCATCGAATGTTATGTTATAACGCAATAGCTTTTTATAATCTTTATATTCACTACAAAAATAGGAAAACCACTGTGTACAAAATGGCAATTTTAAAAACTAGTCTTTATATTGCATTAGCGATCACTAGTTATACCGCTGTTGCTCATGGCTCACATAGTCACTCCCATCCACAATCAGAGAAAGCGCTACAAGCTTCAAAAGGGATTTTTGAAGATACTGATGTCAAAGATAGATCTCTTAGTGATTGGCAAGGCATCTGGGAATCTGTAAATCCATTGCTATTAAATGGAAAGCTTGATGAGGTTCTAGAAAGTAAGGCCAAGAAAAATAAAGACAAAACGGTTGAAGAGTATCGTGAATATTATAAAAAAGGCTATGCCACTGATGTTAACAGTATTGGCATTGAAAATGATGTTATTGAATTTACCCAAAACGGGAACGTAAGCAGCTGTAAATATGACTACGCGGGTTACAAAATTCTGCACTATACTTCAGGGAAAAAAGGTGTTCGTTACTTGTTTGAATGCAAAGATGCAAACTCAAAAGCACCTAAATTTATCCAATTTAGTGACCATATTATTGAGCCTCAGACTTCAGGGCATTTCCACCTGTATATGGGAAATGAATCCCAGGAAAAATTATTAAGCCAGCTAGAAAATTGGCCAACCTATTACCCATATACTCTTACCGATGAGCAAATCGTACATGAAATGCTCTACCACTAATCAGTTGTCCCTATAATTTAACCTATGCCCTGCAAGCAAATCGTAGGGCATAGGATTAATGAATATCTTGATCAATCGTTATAGACCAGCAATGCTTTATGGCACAATTGTGACCTCACACAATCCTCAATAGTAAAGTTCACCATTGATACCATTTCATCACTACTAAAACGTTGTAATGCATCAGCTAACCCTGAGGACACACCTTCAGGCAAGTCACACTGGGTCACATCACCATTGACAATCACCGTCACATTTTCACCAAGCCGAGTTAAAAACATTTTCATTTGAGTGACGGTAACATTCTGAGCTTCATCTAATATCACGACAGCATTTTCAAATGTTCGGCCTCGCATATAAGCAAATGGCGCTATTTCCACTTTGGCAATTTCAGGACGCAAACAATACTGCAAAAAGGATGCCCCCAGTCTTTTCACCAATACGTCATAAACAGGGCGAAAATACGGTGCAAATTTTTCTGACATATCACCCGGTAAAAAACCGAGATCTTCCTCCGCTTGAAGAACGGGCCTTGTTACAATAATCTTGTTGATATCTTTATGAATTAACGCATCAGCCGCCAGTGCAGTACTGATATAGGTTTTACCACAACCCGCTTCACCATTCGCAAAAATGAGTTGCTTATGTTTAATGGAATTAATATAGAGTTTTTGAGCTTCATTTCTGGGTAATATAGGGGATTCATCACGACGTTCTTTTGCCATACCGATAGCTTCAATGCCTGTATATTCAGCAAATGATGCGACGTTATTGATATCAAAACGACCTGAACGCTCTTTACGTGATGAACGTTTCATTTCACGACGTACCTTTGTTGCAGCTTTCTGTCTACTCATAGTATTAACCCTTCCCGGTATCAGTGATGTCAATTCAAATGACGGACTATTCCAAACAGAGAGGAGCTCCCTTCAAGCTCAAAGTTAATGGTCAAATATCGATTGTGGCTGTAACTTGGTGCCATAAGTCGGCTAATAAAAAAACCGGTTACCAATCTCACCATGGAAATTTCATGATGGAGTGATAACCGGCTTCGAATTCGTGTGAATAAACACGTATTTCCCATTAGTTTCTCCTGTAGCAGCGATACTTTTAAACTAATGAATCTATATGACAGTAATATGACAAACTACAATATTTTTTGTACCTCAATGAGTCCATGTTTTTATTGCAGTTTTCATTTGCTTTAAATATAGCGTCATTTTTTTTAATAATGCAACATTTTTCCAACAAAATTTTAGAAGTTTATTAAAGATTTTCGTTATCACGCATAAAAACAAGAAATAAAACCACAGTAATCAGTGAATTAACTACTGTGGCTTACAAGATAATTAGCGTCTTTTACAATTTCCCGCTAACTCAAAACCTGCGGCTTTAGCTGCTTGTTCATTAGTGAAGATAACTGCATTTTTATCGGCAATGGTATTGAAGCTAGCGCAATGTGAAAAATGATATTTTTTGGAATTATTATTCCCTTTAATTTCAACCATATCTGGCACAATAGATTTATTTTCTATTATCTTAGTCTGAATCAAAGGTGAAACTGGAGAAATATTAACTCCTTCTGCCCCATTTTTATGGTTTAAACTCCATTTTTTCTCCCCTGTCACAAATGGGTTATGATGCCCCATCATTTTAGCAATTCGATTATCTCGCTTGATTTCCCAAGACGTTGGAGGATATTTATTATCCCACGCCATCAATAACTGTTGCTGTTGACGTGACATAGACAAGTTATAACGGTCATGCATATAGAAATATACTCGGGCTACTTGCCCTTTAGCCTCATTCCTTGGTTCAAAGACTTTTTGTTTAAAATCAACTCGGCTGCGGCACATTCCGTATGGGTACGGCGTATTAGTAGGTAATTGCCCAAAACTAAAGTTGCTTCTATCACCATTCACCTCACCAATAGAAGGCGCTAAATTATGCATATCTGCTTCCATTCGGCCAAAAATAGGGTCACTAGACACACAGTTTTTTCGCCCCCCTTTTTGCCAGCATTGTCTTTGATGACCAAACACCCATGCAGGGACAATATGCTCCCATTCAATACGTTCAGCTCGGTTCTGTTGTTTACGCACTTGATAGCCGCAAGAGGCTAAATCGACTTTCCCCCCGCTTTTTCCTACCCATTCCCACTGGCAGCCGCAGTATATTGTTCCCTCACCTTGGTGGTTTTGATCTGCATAAACCTGAGTTTTACTCAGCATTTTGGCTTCAGTAAATGAATTTGGTGCAGAAAATGAAAAAGCAGAAAAAATAAATAATAGAACCGAAAAAACGAATTGATAATATTTGGACAAGCTAAATTGTTTCAAAATAACACCACTAATAAGAATATATGCGAAGAATTTAAATGAATGCGTTAGTTTTTCCTCTAACACATTAATGTATAAGAAGAAATATCACATATTCTAATCAAATAGTAGCATTAATGATATCAGCGATGACTCAATTTTATAGTTCACCACCACATCAGAATTTATGCAGCTTTAATAGAATTTCTAACTCTTATTAGTAAAAGAGCAAGGTATGACTAACGGATATAGCAGGAATACCCGTAAGCCATCCCTTAAAAATTACACACTTGGTCTTTTGCGATATAACCATAAACCAGGTAAAGAAATACCAATAGACAAAGCTCCAACAATGAAGGAGGCCTTTAAGAAATTAGTCACTAAGACCTCAACTAATTCAGGGTCATAACCAGATTGCGATATTTTTACTACTGAAATCATTGCAATATAGGCACTAATACCTGGGAACATTGGGATCACGGCGGCAACAGTAAACACTTTAGGATGGGCTAACCACCAACGCGACCACTGAATACCAATAATACCAATTAAAATTGCCGCAAGAAAACTTGCCCACTCAATTTGCAAGCCGAGTGTCATCAGTATCATTCTAAAACCATAGCCAATAGCACCTAATAAGGCACAATATTTCAATGCCCTTACAGGCACATTAAATACCATCGCAAACCCCGCGGCCGGTATAGCGGCTAATAGCATTTTCTCACATAAAGAGAATAGAAATTCTATGCCCATTCTTTTAAACCCCAGACTGTCATTGCTAATACAACGCCAATACAGGTAGCCAAAGTAAGAAGGCTCGCCATTGTCCAGCGCGCTAATCCTGTATTAACATGCCCTTTAAACATATCCGCGACTGCATTAATTAATGGAAAGCCTGGAACTAAAAGCAATACACTGGCAGCCATCGAAATCGTTTCTGTGACCGCCAAATACGGTATTTTCAGTAATAAGCCGGAAACGGTTGTCGCGACAAACGCAGTAATACAAAAATTAATTAGCGGGTTCATTTGATGGGAGGTTAATACTTGCCGAACATACATTGCACAACCACTGGCTAAAAATGTAATTAACGCACTCTCCCACCCTCCGCCATTCAACTTGCTGAAACAAGCGCAAGATAAAGCCACCATCAAAACCATTAACCATCGAGGATAACGTAACGGTTTAATTGATGATAATTTCTTTTGTAATTGTTTTCGGTCTAATAAATGGTGTTCAACTAAAATTACTGCATGCTGAACTTCAGTAACAACATGCATATTTATACCACGGTCAATAATACGTCGCGTTGACGTTAAGCAACGGCCATCAATTATAGTGGTTAAAACCAATGAATTAGATGAGATAGCGCTATCAACTTGACTTGCCCCAAGCGCAATTCCCAGACGAGTCGTCAATTGTTCGACGAGCATACTTTCAGCACCATGTTGCAATAACAATAAACCACACTCAATACAGAGCCGAGTTACTTCACGTTGCTGATTAACGGGATCATTTTGGTCTATTTTTTGTTCATTTAATGCATGCTCTGTCATCTTGCCCCCAACATTATGACAACCATTCAGATATCATCCTAAACATGTTAATCTTTATAAATATCATAAAGACAAATATCAGCTTAAATGATGATCTCTTTCAGGTAAATCTATGATTGAGGTCACGTGATTTAAACTATTTCAGTAAAATTTGTTATGTTACTTTCTTATTTGAAGACAAATAGCAGGATTAACCATTCATGAATAACCCTCTTACAGCTAAAACCCCAAAAGGCCGACGTCGTCAACAGGCTTTGATCGCTGCGGCAACTGAAATTTTTCTGCAATATGGGTTTGAAGGCGCAACATTGGATATGATTATTGAAAGAGCTGGGGGCTCTCGAACAACTTTATATAAAAACTTTGGGGATAAAGAAGGGTTATTTGCCGCTGTTATTGCATCTATGATTGATGATATTTTTCAAGAACCTGATGAAAAAATGCCCCCATTAGATACGATTGAGTCCATACTTTCTTTTTATGGCTCTCGATTTTTATTAAATGTACTTAAGCCTGAATCCATTGGGTTATATCGGTTAATATTAGGTGAATACAACCGTTTCCCTGAAATAACGCACGCGTTTTTTGAGCAAGGCCCAGTAAAAAGCTATCGCTTATTAACACAAAAATTAGCTTTACTTCCTGATGTTAAAGTGGATGAAAAAACATTATTAAGTATTTCTTCGCGTTACCTAGAAATGCTAAAAGCGGATGTCTTTATCACCACTTTCTGTATTGCTGATTTCAAGCCCAGCGATGAATTTATTCAACAGCAAATTGCTATGTCTGTTGATATCATCGCCAGCTATATCCGTAAAATCAGTAAACACACAATCAACTAGGCTAAAACTGATTGGGCCTGCTCTTTTGCTGTTGTTCCATCCGCTGCGATTAAAACCTGAGGGCCATATAACGCAGACAGCATAGGTGCCATGCGTTCCATCTCCTCTTTATCTCGGCCATCGGGTTGTAACGTAACAACTAGGGCGCGACAATGCTGTTCCATCGCTTCTTTAGTGTCTTTTAACCAACGACGCACATATTTCATACTTTGCATATCTTCTGATGATGGTTTTTCTTTTTTAACCACTGGCGGGTATATCAAGACAAATTCATTTCTTCTCGCCAATAACATATCCATCTCTTCTAACCACAAACGTGTTTCATCCATAGTAGAGGGAAATATATTCATCTCACAGATCGGCCAATTTTCTGTTTTTATCATATTTTTATTCATCATAATCATCTCTTTCTTTATCATTATTTAAAGTGTACTTAAATGTACACTTTTACATTGCACTCAGTCAAGAGTGATTATCATTTGTATTTTGCAAATTATGCTATTGTCGTTAGTGACCAACAGGAATATTCTCAATATGTAGAAAAAACTTATCAGTTAAAAACATTCACGTGTTCGAATAGTGCGTTTTTGAATATGGGGTGTTATTCTGACGATATTATGAATTTTGAAAGCGAAAATACGATGAAAAAAACTCTTCCGATTGCATTTAGTCTATTAATGGCTTTCACTGCATTTAATGCAAATGCAGGTGCAACCTGTGATACTTATTTCAAAGAAATGAACGACCTTGTTAAGCAAGCCGAAGAACAGTATAAAGATGAAGCCAATGCAGGTGAACAGATTGCATTAATGAAGTCTCAATTAGAAGAAGCGAAAAAAGCCCTTGCTAGTTACCCTGATGATGCACAAGAGCAAGCTTGCAGCCAAGCACTTAAAGCAATTGAGCAAGCCAAAGAAGCGGTTAAAACCCCCTAGGTTTATTCGCTCTTAATAGACAAAAAATAGCCTGCTAGCAGGCTATTTTTATTTTATCGAACGACGAGTACCGAGATCTTCGCATAGGACACAATCCCTGAAGCATTTGAACCTAATAAATGCGTTGAAATACTTGGATTGCGTGAGCCGATGACAATAAGGTCAGCATCAATTGCCTCAGCTTCTGATAAAACTTTATCTCGTGGTGAGCCAAACTCAACCTTATAAGAGATTTTATCTGACGGATAATCAATTTTTTCAATGATTTCTTTTAGCTGTTCTTCTGAACGCTCAAGAGCTTTTTTAGCAAATGAAGACAATAAATCATAATGATAACTGTAGCTCATTGAAAATCTTGAAACATCTGGAACTGAGTGAAATAAGTGAATTTTCGCATTTGAGATTTTTGCTAAATAAATAGCATGTTTTAATGCGTTATCTGTTAATACATCTTCAGATATATCCACGGGAACCAAAATTGTTTGATACATATGATGCCCCTTATTAATTATGTTTAGATTTTTATTCAAGTTGTATTGTTGTGTATTTTTACAACTTAATTATTAGGCGTAGCGGGTGAATATTTTCCTTTTAATCTTTCAAAGTATAGTCTTACTACACTAAAAAAGCTGTGAAGCCCCTTACTATTACAACAAAAAATTATTCTTCTAAATGCCATTTATGCAAAATGCGATGAATGAAAGGAGTTACAATTAATCCAATACTGATAATAAAAACGCTTTGTAAAAATAAACCATAAATAGCGATAAAGAAACGACCTCCTCGTGTAATAGGAGCCGGCTCAATAGCTTGTCCACTCAACATAGACAACGCATTAAGCATTGACTCAACAGCTGAGTGGCCTTCAATAACATAAAAACCGATGATACCGGGTAATAACCCAAGAAAAAAAATCAAAAGTCCGAGTAAATAAAAACGCAAAACTCTCAGAACAAAGTGTTCAACACGCAGTAATTCTTGCGAAAACTTTTCCATACTGACTCAAACTCACCTTGTTATAAGTAAGATCAATCAACTTGAGTGATAAAGCTAATAAAATTGGAAATACCAATAATGAAATAAAAAAGAACCTACCCTATGAGCAGGCTCTCCTCTAATTATTAACGTACAACCAACACTGATGTCTCCGCGTAACGCACGATACCTGCGGCAGTTGACCCTAAAAGATGAGTTGTAATATTTGGGCGACGAGAGCCGATGACAATAATATCTGCACTAATGTCTTTTGCTGTATTAATCACTTCATCTCGTGGAGAACCAAACGTTATCGTATAACTAACGTCATCGTGAGGTAAATCAATTGAATCCATTAACATTTTCATGTCTTCTTCTGCTTTCACTGTCGCACGGTCTTTTATTTCCATGTAACCTAAAGCGTACGCATTAATAATTGCTGAGGAAATGGGTAAAACATGAATAAGATGAATTTTAGCACCCGATTGTTTTGCTAAATTAACTGCATGACGAACGGCTTTACTGGTTAATTCATCTTCTGTTAAATCGATAGGGACCAGAATCGTTTTATACATAACCCCTCCTAAAAATAGTTAAAATGAAGTTCTACAACAAAATTATAAACAATTACTAATAAATGTCTCTTATCCACAAAGATAAATGAGATCTCTAGCTACAAATAAAAGCAGGTTATTCTCTTAGCCATGGCGTCACCGTTAAACCAACTAACATACCTTCTGGGCTTAATAACCTTGTTACTGTTTGTCCCCAAGGCTCCATTCGGTTATTAACTAATAAGATATAACCGTCCTTAAGGCAACTGTCCGTGATTTTTTCGATGTCAACAACCTCAAATTCCATCCAACTTTGTGGTATCGGTATATTTTCAGGCCATTCACTTTGCCTAAAACACGACTGGGCTGCTTGTTCTATAGGCCAAAGTGCAAAATGTTTAACTCCTTCAAGCCCTTCTTGTTCGCAAGTCAAATATTGGCTCCCTTCTTCTATTGGCTTTAAAGGTAGCTTTAACAACTCAAGATAAAAAGAATGGCTTTTATTATAGTCAGTCACTATCGGGCCAAACCCTGCAACAAATAATACGTCAGAGCTTTCTTGTAAATGTATCATCCGGTGTTCCTATATCATCATGAGATACCAAAATTTTAACGTTTAATAGAGTCGATAATTACGGTTACCCTATCACATAATTAATCGCTGACTTTATTCGCTGTAGATATCATTTGTTCAACCATGCGTTGGGCTTTCAAGCCCTCTTCACCACTGATCAACGGTTGAGTTTGATTTGAAATAGAATCAACAAAGTGACGAATTGCGCCATCAAAACCGCGTTGAACTAAAATTGAATCCCAATTAGCGGGTTTTTTCTCACTAATACCAACCACATTTTCACTCCACCAGTGGTTCATATTGGTTATTTGATGAATACTGTCCTCTGCAATCACAATAAGTTGCTCTTGTTGACTTCCTGCTTTGCGATGCATCGATGTTGTTATCCAACAGTGACCCGCTTGCATATGGTGCTCTGCATAAAACAACTCGTCAGCATTTGTTTTATGAATGCTACCACTGATTAACTCTGCATGATTTGGCGCTATCCATAATACAGTATCAACGACATGCAAATAATCATCTAATAAAGTAAATCTAGCGTCACTCGGCCCTACGTTGTCCATACGGTGTTTATCCATACGAATAGACCTGATTTTTTTAATATCTTGTTTAATTGACATATAAAACGGTGAGAAGCGGCGGTTAAATCCAACCATTAACATTTTCTGGCTCCGCGCTGCTAATTCAATTAATTGCTCAGACTGTTCCGTTAACTCAGTCAATGGCTTATCAACATAGACATGAACGTTTGCATCTAATAGCCGCTTGATTACCTCAAAATGGCTTTTCGTCGCACTATGAACAAAAACAGCGTCACATTGCTGTGCAAGTGCATCAATATTACTAAACAGAGGAATACGATAACTGTCACAAATCAGTTTTGCCTTCAATTGATTAGGCGAAAAAGCGCCAATCAACTCCCAGTTTTCCTCTCTAGTTAAGATTGGTAAATACGCTTTTTGTGCAATAGCTCCTAAGCCGACTACACCTACCTTTAATTTTCGCATCATAAACACGCCTATTAATGATTAATCTCAGGAAGAATAATCTCATTAATGTGTTTTTTTAAAAAAATTTTTTGTTCGAAAAGTAATTTTCATTAGAGTTAAACCTACAATGCATTGTTTTTTATAAATAAAAAACGTATTGAGGCAAAAAAAGGAAAGAATTAACTACATAAAAAAAGGGGTTGATTTCTTAAATGAGAATGGTTATCTTTTACTTCGTGAATACTTGAGTAAATCACTCAGGTTTATCACAAACGACATTGCTCACATTGCTTCCAGTTTAGCAGGCCAACTTTATATGTTGGCCTTTTTTTTAGTTTAATTACACACTATTTTCTGCGTATTGCACTGCTAAAGCTCCATGATTTCAAATGTCCAACATACGATAAACGTTGAGTTGGCATGAAAGTCGGTACATCACCTGTACGCATATGTAATATATCCGCAGGTGTTATCCATGATGAATTCCCCTCAAACAAAGGAATACCCGCATACTTATAAGCATCTAAGACAAACTGTGAACAAAAGAAACCATTAGCTTGGTCTATATCATCGCCTAATTGAACTGTCGCTAATGTTTTTAAGCAAAAATTACGTATCGTTTCACCAATTAATGGAAGTTCACATACTCTTTTTGTGATCATCCAAGGAGCAATCATCACAATACCTTTATAGTTATACTTATTTCCATTATTTTGAACTGAAAATTCGCGTAATTTTTCTGCATGTAATGATGTTAAACCAGCTTGTCTCAACACTACCATGTTATTAGAATCCTTCACTGCTTGGTCTAACGTAATGATCCTAACCCCACTTCCAACAGATTCAGCAACCTCCCCCAAACCCAGATAAATAGATGCGTGGCTTACCCCGCTAATACTAAATAACCGAATTCCCCATGAATTTAACCCTGTAGCAGATGATAAAAGAATATCACCTGGCAACATATCAGAAACAGCCAAGGTCTCTACAGAGTCCTTAATAGGAACCGTATTTGCGTGTTGAATATTAAATTTTAAACGGTTAGTTTCTTCATCGGATTTAAACTGAGTAGAGCACCCTAAAAGAGAGAAACAAAATAAAAATAGTAGGTAACAAAAAAATTTCATTCTACAACACCTGATAGCCATCTTTCTTTTTAGTTTTTAATTAATGCGAATAATATCGCTTAATCTATTTTATGACTACTGTTAATTTTTATAATAGAAAACTCAGGCAATGACTCATATGGGGAATATTGAAATGAGATAATGTAATTTAATAAGAAAATTCCAGTTCTGATTAAATAACTTTAACCCCCTAGTGAGTACTAGAGGGTTACATTCATTCAATTAACTAATAACATATTCTGGGTAAAAAACAGTTACTGAATGATATGTCTTCTTTTCTGTCGCTTTATTCTTTTGCACTGCAACTGTGGAATTATCTTTAGAACTCAGCGAAACACGTATGTTTTTTTTAGAGCGACTTAATTTATAAGGCATACCTAACAAACGACGTGCATTATTATTACTAACCATTATCGACTCCTTAAACTACTAAATTAAAAATTCATTAAAAAATGAACATCAAAAAATATAGTCATCGTTGACCACAAAGGCTTCTTTTTGTTTCATAATAATAACAAAACAAAGTGTAACATCTTTAGTATAACACTAAGCTAGTAATATATAATCCAGTTTTATTTGTTAGTTTCATGGCGTTACTATGTGATCTGTGGTATTTCTCTATTTATTCAAAAATTATATTCAATTTCCTTGAAAAACTATTTGAATCTATATTCTTACAAAATAGTCCCAAAAAATGGCCACCTGCCCCACTGTATTGAAATATATCGTCTAGCCTAGGCCACGAAAAGTAACCTAAAACGTGTGCTATAAAAATATTAGCACACGTAATTCCTTACTCTAGTGGTGAAGCAGGACTCGAACATTTATCATTCCAAATTTGATTAACTTGTTCTGGCAATAGTATTTCATGCCCTCCGTCAATAAAGGGAATTGAAATATCCATGCGGCCTTCATCATTAGTATACGATTTAACAATAAAGCGCTTGAATCCATCAGGCTTATCATTTTTATATCGATAAACCTCCCCACAAACATAACCCACCTTACCATTATCCGCTGTGTAGCGAGAAAAATGATATTCAATATTTCTAAATTTTGCGGCTTGTGGATACGCTAAAACATCATAAACATTCTTTTTCACTTGCTCAACTAAGCTCAATTGGGTCGGCTTCATATATAGTGCTCCTAACAGAAATGCAGCACCAAAAATAAGTATTGCAATGATTACTTTGAAGAAATTCATTTTTATTATCACCATATATGACCAATTTTGTAGAAATAATGTTCATTATGATAATAACCAGATATCAATTTAAATCCATCTTTAAAACGTAAAATTTTCTATATTTATCCTTTTTTTATCTCAATAAGTTAAATACAAAAACCCTTTGATATGTAATGTTAAATTGTGTTTAATATTACAACTGTTTTCTCCCCTTAATCATCTAGAGAAATTTACCTCGTTTCTCTTGTTTTTCTTTGTAGGCAATCAGTATAGTAAGAAAACGACACAATAATAGGAACGCAAAGAATGAAAACAATAGGCCTTATTGGTGGTATGAGTTGGGAATCAACATTACTATACTACCAACAGCTTAACGAAGGCATAAAACAACAGCTAGGTGGCTTGCATTCTGCTAAAGTTGTTTTATATAGTGTTGATTTTGCTGAAATAGAACAGTATCAATCTAGCGGGCAATGGGATTTAGCAGCGCGATGTTTAGCTGATGCAGGAGATCGTTTAAAGCTTGCAGGTGCTGATTTTCTTGTTCTTTGTACCAATACCATGCATAAAGTCGCACCACGCATTGAGTCTCAAACGGGTCTTCCTTTATTACATATAGCCGATGCAACAGGTGAACGCATTATACAATCGGGTATTAAAAAAATTGGGCTCTTAGGTACTGCTTTTACTATGGAACAACCTTTCTATAAACAAAGGTTAATTGATAATTTTAATTTGAATGTATTAATACCCAGCGAAAAAGATAGAAAAATAGTTCATGATATTATTTATAATGAACTCTGTTTAGGGAAAATCAATGATGAATCTAGAAAAGAATACCAGCGTATAATGGCATCCCTAGTAGAAAGTGGAGCTGAAGGTATCATTTTAGGATGCACTGAGATAACATTACTTGTTAATCAAAATGATACAACAGTAGATATATTTGACACTACTGCTATTCATGCTCAAAAAGCTGTAGAACTCGCGCTATCTGTTTAATCAATATTAACGAACAATAGATTCTGTCTTTAATGATTATTGTTAAAGATAGTTTCTGTTAAATAACTGTATCAAAATTAACATATCATTAAGTGGAAAATTGTATTTTATGCCATTAAATAGAATTTCATATCTATTAACCTTCACCTTTAGATTATAAAACACAACAATGTTACTTTATAATTATTTACTATACCTTATGAAATTTATTTTTAATCTTAAGAACTTAGGTTTATTTCCTCTTAAACTTACAGATTATTACCCATTGAATATTAATTTCCATCTAAGATAATAAAAAAACCAAAACCAAACTTATAACAGGTTACTATGAATAAAAATAATGTTGGCAATGCAGTACTCGGTGAACTCATTAAGCAAAAGCGTATAGAACATCAAATTACGACAAAAGAAATGGCAGAATTAATATCTATCCCTGAAAAATCATACATAAAATATGAAGATGGGACTCTCTCCATATTTATTGAGCACCTAATGGTACTATCTAAAATACTCAATATAGATATCAAAACTTTCTTTGATACTTACGTCAACGCACAATCATGTGTATGAATACATGGTGCTATCACGCAAATTGTGCCTTGCATTGAAGGAGTTAAATTAGAGACCTCGACAAACAAAAGTAGGCTAGTTAAAATACAAGTATAACTTCAACATAATATAAAAAATCATTATGAATCAATTGAAAACAGAGAAGTTCCCCTTCTAATAACAATCACATTAACTTATTAGAAGGATAAATTATGAACTATACTAAATTTAATATAGAGACATGGTTACGTAAGGAACATTACAACACCTACGAAAAGACCATAAATTGTGGGTTTAGTTTAACAACGAAAATAGATATTACCAACTTTAAAAAGCATATAAATTCAAATGGATATGAATTTTACCCCTCGGTAATTTATTTATTATCACGGGTAGCTAATACCTATAAAGAATTTAGATTTGCCAAAAGAAATGGTGAGCTTATTTTGTGGGATGAAGTTAACCCCAGCTTTACTATCTTTCATAAAGATACTGAAACTTTTTCTTCCTTATGGTGTGAGTACTCTTCAGAAATGACAGTGTTTATGGAGAACTATCACCAGCAACTAGCATTACATAAAGATAATCTCAATTTGCAGCCTCAATCACAGCAAATTGAAAATGTATTCTATGTATCATCTTTGCCTTGGGTTTCATTCGATAGCTTTAATCTAAATATTGCAGATATTACTAACGCTTTCACTCCTATTTTTACTATGGGGAAATACTATAGTGAAAATAATAAAATATGGCTTCCCTTAGCAGTACAAGTACATCATGCTGTTTGTGATGGTTTCCATGTGGGTAAATTTTTAACTACTTTACAAAAATTGTGTGATGAATTACCTCGTTAGTATCCCCGTATGACTTTCCACCATGAAGGAAGCGAGTACTTCCTTCATGTGTATCAGATTAGCCTCATTGTGATGATACTTTCATCATTTTTAGTTAAAAAATAACAAGCTTATATAAATAGCATCCCCAATAGCACTACTTTGAAAAAAATATTCTGTTGGCGTAATTACCATTTTAATGGTACTAGCTAGTAAAGAAGAAACCAATTCAATAGGGTCAGCTGCTGGCATATGTCCTCCGTATTTTCTTATATATTAAGTTCTTCTTATTGCTTAAACAATAAGATAAAGATTATAAAGAAGGTACCACTCCCAATATATTTTCCACTTTTTTATAAATCTCGCTGATTAGACTTTAAGTATATAACAATAATAGCTTAAAAACAGAATGTACAATTATCTATCAACAAGAGAATGCCACAACTTAAATAAACTGTAGAAAATAATTCTCCAAGGTATTGGCCAAACAATCACTTAATTACTGAGTCATTACCCATAATAAGTCTCTTTATTTTAAATAAATGTCAACTTAGATTCCAATTGCTACTCTTTACCTCAAAGAGTTATGATACGTTCTGTAATTAAAGATATTAATTTCGATGTATCAACGTCAGTAATAATTTTACATTTAGCTTCATTATATTTAGCTTTTGGGTCATGATTAATGGTGGTAGATGTGTAAGCAAAACTATGACCGAATAATTTATTAGACTCATATTCGATAGTAATTGAACCGTCAACACCTGAAAAAATCTCAGGTTTAATGAGGTATGCGATAACGCAGGGATCATGGAGAAATGGGTCAAACTCTGCATATCTTCGGCACATTTCAGCAACAGTCTGAGCGATGAGGCCACCTTTTTCCAAAGGACTACACAAACCAGCTCTTATATCAGCCTTACTTGTTACATCCAGACCAAGCATAGTAAT
This sequence comes from Providencia huaxiensis, assembly GCF_002843235.3. Lineage (NCBI taxonomy): Bacteria > Pseudomonadati > Pseudomonadota > Gammaproteobacteria > Enterobacterales > Morganellaceae > Providencia > Providencia huaxiensis. The sequence continues at coordinate 1,183,930 of NZ_CP031123.2, read as the reverse complement.
ATGTCGTGCACTATCAAAAACGATATGAGCAGCATGGGGGTCCACATAAAAATTAAACTCAGCAGCTGGCGTTATATTCCCCTGTGTAAATGCAGCTCCTCCCATGACTACAATGTCTTTTACATTATCGACTAATTTTGGTTCTTTGATGATAGCGACTGCAATATTAGTAAGAGAAGCCATTGTGCATAATGTTATTTCACCTGGATTTGACATTACCGTATCAATAATAAAATCTACGGCGTGACCAGAATAATTTTGATAATCTGATGCGGGAAGCAATACTCCAGCTAGACCATCAGTACCATGAACATGAGTTTTACTCCCACTTTTAGACATTAGTGGGCGTTCACAACCTTTCGCTAAAGGAATATCCTGCCTATTGGCTAATGCAAGTAATTGTCGTGCATTACTGTGAACCTTTTCTAATTCAACATTCCCTGCAACGGTGGTTATGCCTATTAATTCTATTTCTGGAGAAGCTAAGGCTAAAAAAATAGCAACTGCATCATCTACACCAGGATCACAGTCTATTATTATTTTGTGCATTTTATTACTCCTTTATTTATATTTTATACAAAAATACCAACAATCGTCGCTGATAAACAACTGACTAAAGTTGAGCCAACAATCAATCTAAAACTATTTGATGCAATCATTTTTCCATGTTCTCGGCTTATACTTGTGACGCAACCGATAATCATTCCGATAGAACCGAAATTTGCAAATGATATTAAAAATACGGACATAATTGCATCCGTTCGTGGTGTAATGTTTGTTAATTTCATATAGTCAATCATAGCAACAAACTCATTCGATAAAATTTTAGTTGCTATAATTGTTCCAAAATTAACACTTTCATCCCATGAACTACCCAAAATAAAAGCTAAAGGCGAAAAAATATAGCCGAGAATTCCTTGAAAACTAATTCCTAAAATATTTAAAAAAACATCGTTCAACATACTAATTAAGGCGACAAAACCAATAATTATAGGAACAATTGCAAGAATAAGCTTAAAGGCATCCTGCATGTGATCTGTCAACACTTCAAAAAATGAACCCCTTTCACCTTTATTTGCCCCCAAAGGACAACTTGCAATATCTGTGGGCTCACTTGGATTAATAATAGAAACAATAATAAAAGTACTAAAGAAGTTGAGACTAACACCTATAAAAACATAGCGTGGCTCAACCATTTGTGTATACGCGCCTAGCAATGCAATATCTACTGTTGAGACAGTACATGCAGCAATAGTATACATCTGTGCTTTAGATAGCCTTGGGATATAATCTTTAATTGATACATAAGCAGGCATCATTCCGACTATCACCGCACTAATAGCAGCGAAAGACTCTAACTTTCCGACTTTAGATATTTTGTTAATTAGAAAACCTATAGTATTAATAATTAAGTCTAAGGCGCCGATATATTTAAGTATACCAATTATCGAACAAATAAAAATCAAAGGTAAAAGAGCGACAACAACAAACACCATAGAGGTTTTACTGCTTATATCGCCAAAAACAAAATCAATCCCCTTATTAGCATAGTTAATTATATAATGAATACCTGATGCTATACCGTCAAGAGTAGCAAGCCCAATTGTAGTATTCAGCATAATAGCTGCAACAATAAACTCCAATGTTAGCAATATTAGTATTGATGGAAGCTTATGTTTTATGTTTTTTTTACTAAAACTAAGTAAATACGCTATAAGAAAAACAAAAATTAGACTAAAAAAGAATATAAGATATTTCATAAATATCACCACGTTAATAGATTTTAATCATGATTAGTTGATTTAATATCTCCTTACCCCACCAATTGAAAACAAAGAAACTTAAATTTTAGTTTCAACATATGTTCCTGCTTAAAAATATGAATTTAAGCATTTACATTTAGTTTATAGTTATATTGATAGTTCAAAACCTAAGCGTGCAAAAACATAATAATTCAAATGAACACATCTGTTTTGTTTTTTTTGATACATAATACTTAAAATGTGAATCACATCGCATTTATAAACTAAATTTAAAAATCAAAGATTCTCTTTTTACAAATAAGTCAGAGCGTTAATTAGCTAACATTTCGATTCAATATCTTATTGTTATTACAGCATTAAATTCTTATAACCCTGTAATAACACACTCACTCCATCTCGCTATTATTTCCTCTGAATTGAAAAGCCTGATAATTAAAAATGGAAAATATGTTCTATCTAAGAGTCACAAATATAGGTCCTATAATGCCAATATAGTTCCTACCGTGATTAACAGTTTATTAAGTTACTAATATTCCCATTTATTGATGAATATATAAAAATCACCAGTAGATAAAATTTTTTATTTCTTACTTCTTATTCATTATTAATCCTACTTATACTATATAAGAATAAGTAGGACACAATATAGTTGTGTTTTTCTAATATAAAAAAGATATACTTTATAAAATTAACAAAATGAACGATGGTAATTGAAAAATTGTTTATTCTATATCTAAAATAAAAGTAATTGTCCATTCCCCCAAAAATAAGACAACTATAATTAGATCCTCTACCATAACCATTGCAGAGGTCATGCTGAAAAAAATTCGATTATTCAATGGGTATTGGGTTTCATGCATAACAGTTTATATTGCAGTAAACACTTTAGAGCACTCAATATTATTGATGAAGGAACCCGCGAATGTTTAGCAATTGGAGTTAATACGTCATTACCTACAGAGCGTGTTATCACGGGGCTTGAGTGTTTAAAGCTAAAACTGGAGGCATACCATCAACGGATAGAAAACGTTAAGTTTATGTGACTCTAATAACGGTGAGTGGGCTCCGATTTTCACCTCTTTGAACGAACTGGTATCACTCTTCCCTCAGGTTCTGCTATCATGGGCTTCTTTTTATAAATCTCGCTGATTAGGCTTTAAACATAGAACAATAATAATTTAAAAGCCGAATGTACAGTTATCTATCAGCAATATAACCCCCCAGTAATAGAACAGTATAGAATGACGACAAATAAAGAACAGTACAACTTAAACAAGTTGCAAAAAAGAATTCGCCGTGATGTTGGCCAAGCAATCGCTGACTTTAACATGATAGAAGACGGTGACCGGATAATGGTTTGCTTGTCTGGAGGTAAAGATAGTTACACGCTGCTTTCCATACTGCAAAGTTTGCAAAAAAGTGCCCCTATCCAGTTTTCATTAGTTGCAGTTAATTTGGACCAAAAGCAACCCGGTTTCCCTGAGCATATTTTACCTGCATACCTTGATAACCTTGGTGTAGAGTACAAAATTGTTGAAGAAAATACCTATGGGATCGTAAAAGAAAAAATTCCAGAAGGGAAAACAACCTGCTCACTGTGCTCACGTTTACGTCGTGGAATTTTGTATCGTACAGCAACTGAGTTAGGCGCAACTAAAATTGCGCTTGGTCACCACCGTGATGATATTTTACAGACCATGTTCTTAAATATGTTTTATGGCGGTAAGTTAAAAGGTATGCCACCTAAATTGATGAGTGATGACGGAAAGCACATTGTTATTCGCCCACTGGCTTACTGTCGGGAAAAAGATATTGAGCGTTTTGCGCAGGCTAAAGAGTTCCCGATTATTCCATGTAACCTATGTGGCTCTCAACCAAACCTACAACGTCAAGTTATTAAAGAGATGCTACGTGATTGGGATAAGCGTTATCCAGGCCGAATCGAAACCATGTTCCGCGCCACTCAAAACATTGTTCCGTCTCATCTATGTGATACCGAGTTATTCGACTTCAAAAATATTTCTCATGGAGATGACGTTATCAATGGCGGTGATCTTGCGTTTGACAAAGAAGAACTACCTCTCCAGCCATTTATAGATGAAGATGACAAACCTGATTTTTCAGCAGAACGTCTTGATATTATTGAAGTAAAATAATGTATGTTGATAACCTCCTCGTTTGGAGGTTATTTTTTACTCGGATTTAATGCAAAAAAAAGCCGATGTAAATTACATCGGCATTACAGTGGTCAATTATTCTGTATAAGAACTCAATATGAGAAAAACTACAATTATGGAGCACAACGTTCATCGCTCAACGTTGCATTCACCTGCAGGACTAATACTGCACTAAAACCTCTGTAGTTTTATTGATTTATCTCAAACTAGGTCCGGTTATAACAAATAAGTCATCAATATTAGAGCCATCGGCTTTTTCTTAGCCACCACAATACAGTTCCAATCAAGGCGGCTAATAAAACACAAAATACACTAAAGGCAAAACGAAATTCATTACCGGGGATCCCCCCTAAATTCACACCAAATAAACCCGTTAAAAATGTTGTTGGTAAGAATATCATGGCCATTAATGACATTGTATAAATACGCCGGTTCATCATTTCAGTCATCATATTCGTTATCTCGTCAGAAATAATCGCTGTACGGGCAATAAAACCATCGAGATCTTCAATACAACGCCCTAATCGGTCAGAAATTTCTTGAATTCGACGGCGATCCGTTTCATCTAACCAAAGTAATTTTTCCGTTGTCAAACGGGAAAACATATCTCTTTGCGGGGCCATATAACGGCGGATCACAATAATTTGTTTACGAAGTAATGCAAATTCCCCTCTATCAGGAATTTCGCCATTTAATATGGAGTCTTCCATATCAATTAAACGCTCATGCAAAGAATCAGTAAAATCACTTATTTCATCTGTAATAGAATCAGCAACCTCAACTAACCAATCACCCGTACTTTGCGCGCCTACTCCCTGATTTAAGTCATCAATAACAGGATCTAAGGAATTTACTTTTCGATGACGACTAGAAATAATTATTCGGTTATTAATAAATACTCTAAATGCAATTAATTGCTCAGGCCGTTGGCCCGCATTGGTATTTAATGTTTGCAATGTTAATAAAATACCATCACCAACACGGATCAATCTCCAACGTCCTGAATGCCCGGATAAAGCGGACTTCACCTGTTCATTGAAGAGATCTGATTGCTGGATCCAATTAAAACTTTGCGGATCCTTATAGTCATAATGAAGCCAGAACGGAGACTGCTGATTCGCGCTGGCATTCACGTCGATGGGAAGCAACCCACCATCTCCATTTAACTGAAATGCATGTACCGGATTTGAGTGTTGGAATAACGAACCATAAATCAACCCCATGCAATATCTCCCTTTTTTTTACATATGATATTTGTAATCGAACAGCTAAAATTTTGCAATTTTTTCAAAAGGCGCATTAGTCATCACTAGATTGAACTACAAAAAAAAAGATAAACAACCATAAAATTGAGGTGGTCTTACAAGTAACAAAATATCGCCATATTTGCTAAAGAAAATCACATAATTGACACAAACGAACAATAAAGTTCACGATGATTTTTTTATTATATAAGGGTAGTGTTTATTCCTTTTTTGGTCCTCCTTCCCATTCTCCAGAGGAAGGAGCTTTTTTCTTCCATTCAGAAAAAACAGCCCGCACCTTGTACAGGCTGAACACCTATTTTAATGTTTAATAATATAAAAACTGTGGCTATAAGCGACATCTTCAGGGTTGTTGATCGGATACCCCTTCAACCAAGGCTTAATCAAGCGTGCATTGGTATATTGGTAAATGGGTGCAATTGGAGCTTCTTCCGCAATGATTGCTTCCGCATTATTATAATAGCGGTTGCGTAATTGCGCATTTGTTTCAATACTCGCTGATGCGATAATATCATCATATATTGAGTTATTAAATTTTGGTATATTGCCACTATGTTGGGAAGTAAGTAGTGATAGGAATGTTGAAGGTTCATTAAAATCACCTATCCATGACGCTCGTATAACATCAAAATTTCCTGTATTACGGCTATCTATATAGGTTTACCATTCTTGATTAACTAATTTGACCTCAGCCCCTAGTTTTTTCTTCCACATAGAGGCAATTGCAATCGCAATTTTCTGATGATTTTCTGAACTATTGTATAATAGTGTTAACTCTAACGGTTGATTTGGACCAAAGCCGGCTTGTTGTAATAATACTTTCGCTTGCTGGTCTAATTCTTTTTGTGAATAGCTATTGTAAAGCCCTTTTTCAGGCTTAAAGCCATCGGTAACATCAGGCGTAAAATAATTTGCGGGTTTTTCCCCTGTGCCTAATACCTTATTCGCAATTAATTGGCGGTCAATTGCCATAGATAAAGCTTTTCTGACACGGACATCATCTGTTGGTGCCCGTTGGGTATTAAAAGCATAGTAATAAGTCCCTAATTGGTCTGGTGTAAACACTTCATTAGGAATATCTTTCAATAATTTTTGATAGCGTTGTTTTGGAAATGATTCGGTAATATCCAAGTCACCTGCTAAATAACGATTTGTTGCATGAGATTCCTGGTTAATCGGGATAAATGTTACTTTGGTAATAACGGTATTTTTATGGTCCCAATAATATTTATTTGGAACTAAAACAATTTTCTCATTAACCACTCTATCAGATAAAACAAAGGCACCATTCCCGACTAGATTACCTACTTTTATCCACTCATTACCAAACTTTTCAACCGTTCCTTGATGAACAGGAAATAAACTAAAATTAGCCGCCAATGACGGGAAATAAGGTACTGGCTTATTTAAAGTAACCTTTAATGTACGCGTATCAACCGCTTCAACACCTAGCTGATCAGCGGGTAATTTTCCATCAATGATATCTTGCGCATTATTAATACCGGCTAATGCTGCAAACCAAGCAAACGGTGATGATGTTCCTGGTGAAACAAGTCGTTGCCAGCTATACACAAAATCCTGAGCCGTGACAGGGTCACCGTTTGACCATTGAGCATCCGACCTCAGTGTAAAAGTCCAAATACGGTTATCTACCGTGTTCCAACTTTGAGCTACCCCTGCAATTGGCTTGCCATGGTCATCTTGGTTAACCAGCCCTTCAAATAAGTCACGCATGACTTGCGCTTCCGTTAACCCCACCGATTTTACTGGATCCAAAGACGCAGGTTCATCCTTTAAATGACGTGTAACCTCTTGGTTTTCAGCTAAAACTGTGCCCGTAGGTATCACCGCACTAATAGCTGGTGTAGTAAATAAAATTGAAGAAATCAAAACAGTTAAAGATGTAAATGAACGTTTATGCATTGTATTTTCTATCTTGTTAATATAAATAAGGTTAACTAAAAGCTGAGTTAAGTGATTTCACGTGAAGATACTATTATTAACAACACTACTGCATTTACTGATTAAGTTTCATTTAGGTAAATTATTATTTGAGCCGAATACTCATATAGCGATAAAAAACATAAGGTTATAGAGTAAAAAACATACTTAACTTAGGTAGTATCAAACAGCAATACAACTGAATTATTCTGTAGTTTATCTTAATTCATCATATGCTTTCATATTTCAAAAATCCACATTTCCTGTGTAATTAGTTGATTTACCGGTCTAAATATACATGAGCTAATATTCGTACTATAGAATAATAAACTAGCATATCCTTACCACATTTCCGATAACTAAATAATGACTCAAGAAACCAATACAGACAGAATTTCTTTTGTTACACTTCATTAGGCAATTTAAAAGCGTGCATCACAAAAAGCGCAAGCATTGATAAATGCTTAGTTGCTATATGATGATGCAGCTTACTGTAATAAAAAGAATGTAATGTTGCCTAGCTCTCCCCCTGTAGGGCTCAAGGTAAGAGATAAGATTTCTGTATAAAACTTGGTCATTAGTAAAAATGTAAAACTCAGCACTGTGTAACTGCCCATTAAAAAAACTTTAATCGCAAAGCTTTTTTATTAGAAGATAGATTAAGTTAACAGTGGCTCACTTTATGAACGGGAGAAAAATTCATGACACAGACAGTTAAATTAAAAGGTAATGACATCACAGTTAATGGTGTATTTTTACAAGCGGGCTCTAAAGCTAAACCCCTTACCCTTGTCACCAAAGATCTCAGCGAAGCAACGCTGGAAACTTATGAAGGTAAACGTAAAGTTTTAAATATTTTCCCAAGTGTAGACACCGGTGTTTGCGCTGCCTCGGTTCGCAAATTTAACCAACTAGCGAATGATTTAGATAACACTGTAGTATTATGTATTTCGGCGGATTTACCTTTCGCACAAGCCCGCTTTTGCGGTGCAGAAGGTTTAGATAATGTCGTTACGCTATCTTCTTTCCGTAGCGATTCATTTGCTAATGACTACGGTGTTGCTATCGCTAGTGGCCCATTAAAAGGCCTTAACGCACGCTCAGTTGTTGTCTTAGATGAAAACAACAACGTCATCTATAGCCAATTAGTTCCTGAAATTACTGAAGAACCTGATTACGATAGTGCATTAAATAGCTTAAAATAAGCTTTTCATATCATTTAATTCACTACCATTAATAATGAAGCGGGAATTTCCCGCTTCATTCACCAATATAAACACCACACTAATCCACATGAGCCCAATACAGCGGCTGGTGGTTCTTCGCATTAACAACATTCGCAAACAGCTTATTGTCACTCATTATAGAGATCAAAGTATGAGAGAGCGTGCTCAATACTTTTAAGGCTTGGTCCTGAGTTACGGGGCAACAAGATGTCAAAATATCAATAATAAGATCTCGAGGCTTATGGCCATTTTTTACCAATGCCTCCCACGTAAACCGATTTTTCTTCGTTAAGTATTTTACTGCGGCTTTATTCATTAGATAAAGTTCGGCAGCTGAAGCTGCAGACTCAAACATATCATTTTTATAATGACTCTGGCTCATGTATTCGCGTAACTTACGATTTACAACAAAATTAATCGTGAATTGGTCCATGGCAACTCCTTGTAGGCTGAAACCCATCAGATGAGATTACGGTACCCTAAAACAGTAGCTGTCTTTGTTATATAGCAGGAAAATTCACCAATTAGCAATAGTATTAGTAGGGTTTTGCTATATTAAACGCGAGATAAAAGATAAATAATAAAAGATAGGCAGCAATATCTTTGAAAAAGCCCAATATTCACTTCTGTTGCTTACTCTATCGGGCCATCAAGTAGTACTAATCAGGATATTGAATAATTTTGAGAGCTGTCCCTTTATTATCTTGAACAAACTGGAGATGAGTTTCTCCCCCAGCAAATTCTTGTTCAATTTTCAAGTTTTGATCACCATTCCAATGGTAACGAATAGCAATACATCCCTCCGATGGGCAAGGCATTTCAATATTCCGGTTGTTCTCTAAATTCTCAATAAGAAATTGTTTTCCATCAATTAATAAGGCTCTATATTGTGTGTAGGCCTCTAATAAAGATAAGTCTTTAAAATAACATTGAGTCAGCGCCCCATTCTCATAAACCTCATCCATTGTACGCACTACATCTTGGCAATACTTACTCAAACCATGATCAGGTATTGTTATCGCAATGCAAGAGCCACTTAAAACCAACCCTATTGTCGCCAATACGCGAGTTATCCTTTTATTCATTTAATTTAGTTTTGCTCTTTTTTCGTATTAAGGCCATATTCTCTCAATTTATTGGCAATTGCCGTATGAGAAATATCTAAACGTTTAGCTAATTTGCGGGTACTCGGATAATCACGATACAAACGCGCTAAGACTGACGCTTCATAGCGTTTAGTTATTTCATCTAAAGAGCCATTGAGTGAATCTAAAGCCAGTGCAGGAGGATTTACTACATCAGGTAATTGGATATTCTCTGCATCTAATATATTGCCATTAAGTTGGGTTAACCCTTGATAAAGCGCATTTCTTAGTTGTCTTACATTACCCGGCCAAGAATAGCTACTTAGATATTCTATCAGCGAAGGTGCCAATTTAGGTTCAGCAATATGAAGCTCTTTTGAAAAACTGCCTACAAATGTTTTCGTTAGCGGCAAAATATCTTCTTTACGTTCACGTAATGGTGGGATAGTTAATGTGAGTACATTTAAACGATAATAAAGATCTTCTCTAAATTTTTTTTCTGCAACTAATTCAGGTAAATTTTTCTGGGTTGCACAAATTACACGGACATTAACCTTAACTTCCCGCTCTTCCCCTACACGCCTAAATGTTCCATCATTTAAAAAACGTAACAACTTAATTTGCATTTGTGGCGACATTTCAGCAATTTCATCAAGCAACACCGTTCCACCGTTTGCTTGTTCAAAAAAACCTTTTTTGCCTTCAACTGCATTTGGGTACGCACCTGCCGCATAACCAAATAATTCACTTTCTACAACATCGTCGGGCATCGAAGCACAATTTAAACCTAAAAATGGTTCTTTTCCTCGAGCGCTATGCAAATGACAAGCTTTCGCTAGGATATCTTTCCCTGTCCCCGTTTCACCAACAAGTAATAATGGTTCATCCAACATAGCAACGCGTTTAGCGCGTTCAGCGACATTTGCCATGACAGGACTAACTGCAATAATTTGTTCAAAACCGCTGCCATCCACTTCGACGACTTGTTGACGTTGCTTATCTAAAATCTCAGCCGATTTCAATAATAATACGGCTCCTGTGCAATGGAATTTGCCATTTTCATCTGCCAAAATAATAGGCGTCACTTGCATCAAGTAGTCTTGGCCTTTAATCACGACTTTTTCTGTATAAGCTTCGGGTAACTCTCGTTCAAACCAACGTGCTAGCCCTTGGTTGCCAACTAACTGAGAAAAGGTTTTTTCTCTAATTTTTGCCTCATCATAGCCAAATAATTGCAATGTCATTGGATTAACTAACTCAATATTTAGCTTATTATCAATAGACAAAACAGATTCTGGGAATGAGTTCAATAATGCCCAAACTGCTTTATGCTCTCTTTCTGATGGCATAAAGTAAATCCGGCGAACATCAATAACGCCATTAATACGCCGTATTTCTGCCATCAATGTGCTGAATACCTGAAAATCCACAGGGGTAAAGTTTAGGTAAATCCTACGTTGGGGAGATATTTCAATACCTTTCAAATCAATATTTTGTAGGACTAACAGATCAAGTAATTCACGCGTTAAACCGATACGGTCTTGGCAGGTCACTTCGAGGCGCATGGATAGAAACCTTTATCAAAAAAAGCCGAGAGAATGAAGGTATTTTAGCTTTAAACATTAAGGGAATACAGTGTTTGTGTCACAAATTGTTGACAGCCTGTAAGCTTTGTAGCCATCAACAAATAAAATCACAGCTTTTCTCAATTTTTTGTGACTTGAAATAACAATAAAAACATTAATCAACAAATGATGCTGCAGAGTGAGTAAAAACTGTCAACTCACCCTGCCAACGATGTTTCTCTACACTTTTTCTTTTTTACTTGGAATAACATTCTTCAATTGGCCAATTAACTGATGGCGAAAATCGGCTAAACGTGGCTTGTTTTCAATCCAAGGTAGCGGTCGACATAACTCCATGGCCTTAATACCTAAACGCGCAGTTAACAAACCAGCCCCAATACCTTGTGCTGCTCGTGTTGATAGCCTTGCGGTAATATCTTGAGATAACCAGTCCATCCCCACTTCACGAATTAATTCAGATGCCCCAGCAAAGGCAATATTAATCAGCACCATACGAAACAGCCTAATTCGGCTGTAATAACCGAGCTCAATACCATAGATTGCCGCGATCCGATTAATTAAACGAATATTTCGCCAAGCAATAAATGCCATATCCACCAGCGCTAACGGGCTCACAGCAATCATAATGGCCGATTCTGCGGAACAACGACTAATCTCTTTACGAGCCTGTTCGTCAAGAATAGGCTGAACCATTCGGCTATATAATTCAACAACTTCTCTATCGTTATGAGAGTCATGGAGAGTGGCTTGCCAATTAACAATCGCTGGATGCTGCATTGATAACGCAGATTGCTTTGCCAGTTTGTCACAAAAAACCTTTCCTTGCCCCATGCCATGGCTGTGCAATAATTCGCGAGCAAAATCCCGCTCCTCCGCACGCGCTCTTAGGCGATACAATCGCCGCCATTCGCCAACAACTGACCCGACACCCGCTACGACGATTAAGCCACCCGCAGCGGCGACACCTAATGCCATCCAATCTTGTGTTACCCATGATTGGTGGATCCAAACGCCAAGCTGAGCAACGACACTGACACCAAAAATCCCCGCGGCCGCACCAACTAATTTCCGCCAAAAACTCCGTTTTGGTTTTAGCGCTTCGTTAATCAGGCTTTCAACCTCTCCCTCTTGGCTGTCCTGCTCTGTTTCCAGAGAGACTGGGGTAAATTTTTCGAGCTCTCGTTCATCAAAAACTTGGGCTTTTTTTAGCGATTCTTTCGTATTATTTTCACTATTCTCAGCGAAATCTAAACGCTGTTTTAAGGGTTCATTCATTTCAGTTTATCTCCCAACAAAAATTCAAGCGCACTGTCCATACGAATATGTGGCAATGGTTGATCCATTGGCGTTGGCCTTGGTCTGAAATCTTCAAATTGAAAACCTTGTGTTTGCCAAAATTGCTCATTAGGTAGTCGTTTTGGCACCTCTCCTGGATAAAACATTAACGGTTGGCCATCACTTAGCCGATCCCCTTTTAATGCAGGTAATTTTTCACCTTTGTAATCCACAAGGCCACTTTCGGTTGCTTGTATTGACGCTAAACCCACACAATCCATGCTGATCCCTTCAAATGCGGCATGCTGCCACGCCTCTTGCACTAACTGCTGCAACAAAGCCACTAGGTTTGCATGTTGGTCTGGTGTTACATGGTCTGACTTGCTCGCCGCAAAGAGTAATTTATCAATACATGGCGAAAATAAACGCCTCAGTAATGTGCGCTTTCCATAATGAAAACTGCGCATTAATTGTGTTAATGCCATTCTCATATCATTAAAAGCATCAACCCCACTATTTAAGGGTTGTAAACAATCAACTAAAACAATTTGCCGGTCAAAACGTTGGAAATAATCACGATAAAAGCCTTTTACGACATGTTCACAATAATATTGATAGCGTTGCTGCAATGCACCAATATTGGTGTTTTTGCCTGCCTGCGCGAGCTTTTTATCGCCATATTTAGCCACATTCGGCCATGGGAAAAACTGTAGTGCGGGCGCTCCAGCTAATTCAGCAGGCAAAACAAAGCGGCCAGGTTGGATAAAATGTTGGCCTTGGGCCTTACACTCCACTAGATATTGGGTATAGGCAGCGGCAATCTCAGCGAGTAAGTTTTCATCGACTGGGGCTAAGGGGTCACATTTCTCACACAATGCCAGCCACGAGTGGGCCAAATGCGCGCGTTTTCCCTTTATTAAGGTGTTCATTTGCTCAGACCACGCTAAATAATTTAAATCTAGCATGGGTAAATCCAACAACCATTCACCGGGGTAATCGACAATTTCTAAATACAATGATGAGTTATCGACAAAGTGACGTAAAAAAGAGTCTTCTGAACGGTAATGCAATTTAAGGCGTATTTCACTTACACCCCTTGTTGGTGTTGGCCATTGTGGTGGCTCCCCATAAAGTGATGCAATCCCATCATCATACGCAAAACGAGGTACCGACAAATCACGGTGAGGTATCCGCTTAACCCCTAACAACCGCTTATCACGCGCAGCAGAAAACAGAGGGAGCCGCGCGCCCGCATTCACATTCAATAGTTGATTTACCAATGAAGTAATAAATGCAGTTTTTCCACTGCGGCTAAGCCCTGTTACTGCGAGCCTAACATGACGATCAACACTTCTATTCATCAAATCGGTTAATTCACTGTGCAGTCGTTTCATGCTCCTCCCAAGACTTATCCTTTCAATTTAAACCCATTTTACGTCATATTGCGTACTATAATTTAGCATAAAACAAACTGTATTAGGTTAACCGTTTAATGAGTACATTAAGCAACCATTTACTCGTCAATAATTTAATTATTCTTCCTACGGCCCCGGCAGGACTATAAGAAATAAGCAACACTACTGCTAGTCGAATGCCTTTTTGCAGAAGACGTTTTTTTGCAAATTTTTTGATTCGATAAAGAACGTTATTTGCCATACTTCACTCACTTATTAATAAAAAACAAAAGGGATTTGGTTTTAAAACCTAATCCCTTATCATGTGATGGCGATACGATTTGTTATAGATTTCGAAATTTACTGTTCACTGTATAAGTATCTGATGTAACATATCTTTCAATTTGGCGTAGCTTCATTTCACCTGATTTTAATTGTGTATCGATTTGGTTAATCAAGCTGCTAACTTCTGGGCCAATATCTTGCTGTGAACGGTAGCCACTTGGAGCCGTTTCTACGACAAAACACATCACGATATATAAAATCAATGTAATTCCAAAGCTTACAAATAAGGCCAATACGGCTAATGCTCTGACCAAAGCAACCGGAAGTTCTAAGTACTCAGCAATACCCGAACACACACCACCGAACACACGTCTATCCGTTAAACGATAAAGTTTGCGGTTGCGAAATTGAGTCATTATTTTTGCCTCCAATTTGGGTGTTCTGCATCCAAAATATCTTCAAGCGTTTTAATGCGTTGTTGCATCTGTGATGCTTGCTCTGCTAATTGCATTAAACGTTGTACTTCATTTTCAGTTAGCTGACTCCCCTGCCCACTATTTTTTTTGCTGTAATGTAGCCACAGCCAAATAGGCAGAATAAAAATGAGAAAAATGATTAATACGAGAGACAGAAAAACGTAGCCCATCACATATCCTTATACATATGGTTAACCTATCTATGGCACTGATACGATATGGCTAACGTACCAGTGCATCAAAATAACTATTACTGATCTTTATTGATTTTAGCTTTAAGCGCTGCTAATTGCGCGCTTATTTCATCGTCTGCTTTTAACTCTGCAAACTGTTGATCCAGCGATTTTTGTTTACCAATACCATAACTTTGAGCTTCGCCTTCCATATGGTCTATACGGCGTTCAAACTGTTCAAAACGAGCCATTGCTTCATCTAGTTTGCCGCTATCCAATTGGCGACGTACATTACGACTAGACTGTGCTGCTTCCATACGAACAACCATTGATTGTTGTTTCGCACGAGTTTCTTGCAGTTTGTTCTCTAATTCTGTGATTTCACCTTTCAAGCGAGTCAAGGTTTCATCAACAATTATCAGCTCATGTTTTAAGGTATCGACCATCGCACTCACTTTTTGCTTTTCAATCAGTGCTGCGCGCGCTAAGTCTTCTTTATCTTTCACCAGCGCTAATTCTGCTTTTTCTTGCCAATCAGCAACTTGTTTTTCGCCCATTTCAATGCGACGCTCTAAACCTTTCTTTTCTGCTAAAGTACGTGCTGATGTTGAACGGATTTCAACTAACATGTCTTCCATTTCCTGGATCATCAGACGGATCATTTTTTGCGGATCTTCTGCTTTGTCTAACAAAGAAGCGATGTTTGCATTAATGATATCGGCAAAACGTGAAAAAATACCCATTATTTATATCCCCTTGATGGATTTAATCATTCTGTAGCGCCTCGACCTGATTTGGCTTCCAACCCATACCTGACGCTCCGTAAGTCTAACAACAATTCGCATGTTGCTGTATTTAGCAATTGCTATTCACATATTTAAAATAGCAATTCGCGTGCCAACTTTTAAATTAATTCATATTAATATGATTTTAAAGAGAATAATTATAAGCTTCCCCTGAAAATCATTTTAGTCTATAGTTAAATTATCGGCATTTTAGACCAACTATTGGTAAAAAAAACCATGAAAGAAACCAATGAACCTATTCTTGGCGTTTCAAGTAATTTTCTCGATGTACTTGAACAAGCCTCTGAACTCGCACAACTCAATAAGCCTGTTTTGGTTATCGGTGAACGTGGCACAGGTAAAGAACTTATCGCAGATAGACTTCATTACCTCTCTCCACGCTGGCAAGAAGCTTTTATCTCTCTCAATTGCAGCGGACTCAATGAGAATTTGCTGGATTCTGAATTATTTGGACATGAAGCGGGCTCTTTTACAGGTGCTCAAAAACGCCATCAAGGGCGCTTTGAACGAGCAGATAAAGGTTCTCTTTTTCTTGACGAGCTTGCTACAGCACCTATGTCAGTTCAAGAAAAACTCTTACGGGTCATTGAGTATGGTGAACTTGAGCGAGTCGGTGGAAGCCAAGCTTTACACGTAGATGTGCGTTTAATCTGTGCCACAAATGCCAATTTACCCGAACTTGCCAAACAGGGCCGTTTTCGAGCTGACCTCTTAGATAGGCTGGCTTTTGATGTTATTCGCCTTCCCCCATTACGTGAACGACAGCCTGATATCTTATTGTTAGCAGAACATTTTGCCATTTTAATGTGTGGTGAATTAAAGCGTTCACACTTTACAGGCTTTACAAAGCATGCCCAACAGGCCCTGCAACACTACCCATGGCCAGGTAATGTACGCGAATTAAAAAATGTCATTGAGCGCTCAGTATACCGCCATGGAAACCGAGCTGAGCCCGTTGATAATATTATTTTTAACCCATTTGGCGAAAAACTCGCTGAATTACATGAATCACCAAATATTCTGCCCTCACAACCTACCCAGCAACAAAAGGCAATATTGCCTTCATTACCTTGTGATTTACGTCAGTGGCAACAGCAATCTGAAAAAGCGTTATTAGAAAAAGCACTAACTGATTGCCATTTTAATCAACGTAAAGCTGCACAACGGTTATCATTAAGCTATGACCAACTGCGGGGGTTAATAAAAAAACATCAAATAAATATTGAAATTTAATAACTGACAGTCCAAAAAATACAAGTTTATTGTTTGGACTACTGTATTATACTTAAGAAGTAAAAATTAAATATATTGTCTTATCTTTATTACTAAATATTTCCAGTTCCATATTTTAGTTTCAAGAATTCTTTATTATCCCCAACTAATAAAACCCGATAAAGAATATAGACAAAACAAATAAAATCATTAAATATCAACAGGTTAAATAAAATTCAAAAAAATAAATAGTTATTACCTCAACTTACGCACCCAATGAGTTAAAAATAACAAAACAATGATAACTAGTCATTTTTACTGACCATTATATATAAATGTCATGGATATTCAGCACATTTAGTTAATTAAACATCCATGCTTAAGTCTATATTTAATTAATAATAATATTAAATTATTAAACTATTTTTACACCTTGTCATATTTAACTACTGTGCGAAATATATTTATATGATATCTCTATTAATATGATTTTTATTATATGAGGAGCCTATTATGAAGAATATAAATATACTCGCTATCACCTTTTTTCTTCTAGGGTTATCTCCTGTAGTCTATGCGGAATCATTGATGAGAACATTTTCTTACTGTGACGCTGCTTTTTTCGAGAAAATAAAAGAGTACCCCGTTTTAAACGATGTATCTAACAGATTGAAAAATAGGCAATTAGGTGACGGCGAACAAATTTCTGTTGATCTCAACTTTTCACCAACAGGTATTGTTACTTTTAACCGTTTTTTTGTTAGCTATAGTAATTTTGATAAATATGATGACTTCTCCTATTTAGGCTTACGTGGTCAATACTATTTTTGGGGATTTGAAACCACTCAAAGCCTCGAAGAGGTTGTCCGCTATACTTCATCAAAGATTGCTATTATAAAGGTGGGAAATACTTACATCTACTCACCGATGATCCGCCACAACTTGCAGGGTAAATGGGTATTTAACGAATACGCAACGCAAGACTACAACTTAGACCCGAATGCTGCTGAAAAAATGCTGATTATTGAAAAAGATGAGCAAAGAGGTGTTGTTCGTTTCTTTTGTACTCTCCAAGGTAAAGTGACCGATGAAGACCTACACTATGTGGGTTTAGAGTAATAGCAAAAAACAATGTAAAACAGGCTCCATTATTTTTACATAAAAAAAAGCCAGCACCCAAGCTGGCTATTAAATAAAACACTGGAAGCAATGTGAGCAATGTCATGCCTTGTCTACATAAGCACTTAGCTTAAGTGACAAAACGAATGATAATCGTTATCAGTGTCATTTGTAAAGCTTTTTAATGAGATTTTTTCTCATTAAGACATACTTCAATGATTAGTATAATAATTTAAGTTAATCATTATACTAACACCTTCCTTTTTTGCTTAATTTTTAAACTTTGTTTGGCTAAATTTTGCTTATACCCTGTCCCCCCATTTTTACGCTACAATAGGTGAATTCTAGTTAACGATGTCAGTGGTATGCGCCTATTAACTCTTTGGTTTTTATTTATCATATCTGTGTCTGCACAAGCGCTTAATAACCAAGAGCGCTTTACCGATATTGTGGCTAACGAGGTCCCTGCAGACATACGCCAAAAAGGTTTTATTTACTGTGTAAATGGGATTGTTACCACATTTAATCCACAGCTAGTCAGTAGCGGGCTGATTGTCGACCCTCTAGGTGCTCAAATTTATGATCGCCTGTTAGATGTTGACCCATTTACCTATCGCTTGGTTCCAGAACTGGCCGCGAGATGGGAAGTTCTCGATAATGGTGCGACTTATCGTTTATACCTGCGTAAAGATGTTAAATTCCAAAACACAGCTTGGTTTACACCAACGCGCAATATGAATGCCGATGATGTTGTGTTTAGTTTTTCCCGCATGTTTGAGGTAAACCAGCCTTATCACTATATTAATGGGGGGCGTTACCCTTATTTTGATAGCTTACAGTTTGCCAACAGTGTCCAAAGCATACGTAAAATAAATAACCATACAGTAGAGTTCCGTTTGAACTCACCTGATGCGTCTTTTTTATGGCACTTGGCAACCCACTATGCTCCTGTTCTTTCATCCGAGTATGCCGATTACCTTTCAAGTATCAATCGCCAAGAGCTGATCGATTGGCGGCCTGTAGGTACGGGTCCATTTCATTTAGATGACTACCAAGCAGGGCAATTCGTTAGGCTCCTCAGAAATGATAACTACTGGAAGGGATTACCACGTATGGAAGAAGTGGTTGTTGATATGGGAGCCGGAGGAACTGGCCGTATTTCGAAATTACTCACAGGGGAATGTGATGTTCTAGCTTACCCTGCAGCAAGCCAATTAAAAGTATTACGAGATGACCCACGCTTGCGGATTTCTATGCGCTCTGGGATGAATATTGCCTACCTCGCATTTAATACCAGTAAACCCCCTTTAGATAAACTAAAAGTGCGCCAAGCCATTGCTTATGCAATTAATAATGAGCGTCTTATGCAGTCAATCTATTATGGCACAGCAGAAACAGCCGCGTCTATTTTACCCAGAGCATCATGGGCTTATGACAACCAAGCAAAGATCACCGATTATAATCCCGAGCTTTCCAAACAAATGCTCAAAGAGATGGGATTAGAAAATCTAAAATTAGATTTATGGGTGCCAATCGCCTCTCAATCATATAACCCAAGCCCACTTAAGATGGCTGAGCTTATTCAAGCGGACTTGGCACAGGTGGGTATTGTTATGAATATCCGTTCTGTCGAAGGCCGATTCCAAGAAAACCAATTAATGGATAGAAGCCATGATATGACATTAGCGGGCTGGACAACTGACAGTAATGACCCAGACAGTTTTTTCCGTCCGCTACTGAGTTGTGCGGCAATTGGTTCCCAAACCAACCTAAGCCATTGGTGTAACCCCGCCTTTGATGAAATCTTACATAAGGCACTCTTGACGCAACAATTAGCCGCACGTATAGATTACTACCACCAAGCACAGCAAATTTTAGGGGAGGATTTACCCGTCTTACCGCTTGCCTATTCTTTACGTTTACAAGCCTACCGCTATGATATAAAAGGGCTAATGATCAGTGCGTTTGGTAATACCTCATTTGCTGGTGTGTATCGAGAAATGGAACAGGCTGAGAAAGTTTCTCCGAAAAAACAGAGGCAGCAACCATGATTATTTATTCACTGCGTCGTTTTTTACTTTTATTAGTCACGGTGTTCTTCTTATCGCTAGTCAGCTTTAGCTTAAGCTATTTTACGCCCAATGCCCCATTGAGTGGCGCCTCACTTATTGACGCTTACATTTTTTATTTTGAAGGCTTACTCCATTTTGATTTTGGTGTTTCAAGTATCAACGGGGAACCCATCAGCGAACAATTAAGAGATACATTCCCTGCAACAATGGAATTGTGCATTTTAGCGTTTATTTTTGCTTTAACGACAGGTATACCACTGGGTATCATTGCTGCTTTTTGGCGTAACAAACCCGCAGATATTGCTATCAGTGTTTTTGCTTTATTAGGATTTTCTGTCCCTGTATTTGTACTCGCCCTAGTCTTAACCCTCTTTTTCTCATTACATCTAGGCTGGCTACCTGTATCTGGTCGAATTGACCTCTTATATAATTTAAAAACAGTGACTGGCTTTGCCTTGGTTGATGCATGGCTTTCTGATTCGCCCTATCGTAAGGATATGATTATCAATGTACTTGAACACATGGTGTTACCTGTTCTTACTTTGGCGCTGGCGCCTACAACAGAGGTTATTCGGTTAGTACGCAATAGCACCGAAGAAATCGCCAGTGAAAATTATATCAAAGCGGCCGCTATTCGAGGGCTTTCACGAATTAAAATCATTCGTCGCCATATTTTCCATAATGCTATCCCCCCAATTATTCCTAAACTTGGGTTACAGTTTTCCACCATGTTGACACTAACTATGGTAACCGAACTCGTTTTTAACTGGCCAGGGCTTGGCCGTTGGTTAGTGACAGCAATCCGCCAAGAAGACTACTCCGCAATTTCTGCTGGCGTAATGCTAATTGGCGCATTAGTGATTACTGTAAATGTGTTGTCTGATATTTTAGGCGCCATGATGGACCCATTAAAACATAAGGATTGGTATGTCCTCAGATAATTTTTATCGTGAACAAAAAATGCCATCCCCAACACGTGTGGTATGGAATATCTTCTCATCAGATGTGGTTTCTATGGTGGGATTTGTTGGTGTGTTAGTTTTATTAATTTTATGCTTTGTTGGCTCTTACCTAGCGCCTTATGCACTAGATCAACAGTTTTTGGGTTACCAATTAACACCACCATCTTGGTCACATTATGGTGATGTTGCTTTCTTCTTTGGGACTGACGACCTTGGCCGCGATATTCTGAGTCGGCTATTAATTGGCACTAAATCAACGTTTGGTGCGGCTATTTTAGTCACATTGGTAGCAACACTGATAGGGTTAGTTCTGGGCTGCTTAGCAGGGATGACTCGTGGATTAAAATCTGCAATTTTCAACCATATACTCGATACATTACTGTCAATTCCGTCTTTATTACTGGCTATTATTGTCGTCGCATTTATGGGCGCTAGCCTACAAAATGCGATGCTCGCCATTTGCCTTGCATTAATTCCACGGATGGTAAGAACCATTTATGTCGCTGTTCATGATGAGTTAGATAAAGAGTACATTGTTGCCGCACGCCTTGATGGCGCTTCAAACATTTTTATTTTATGGTATACCGTACTACCAAACATCACCCCTATTCTCGTAACTGAACTAACTCGGGCACTTTCAATTGCCATTTTAGATATTGCCGCTTTAGGTTTCCTTGATTTAGGTGCACAACTTCCATCTTCTGAATGGGGCGCCATGCTAGGAGATACTTTAGAACTTATCTACGTTGCTCCCTGGACGGTTATCTTACCCGGTGTTGCTATCATGATAAGCGTACTTTTCGTTAACCTTTTAGGGGATGGGCTACACCGTGCCATCAACGCGGGAGTTGAATAATGCCACTACTAGACATCCGCAATTTAACTATCGAATTTATGACTGCCAATGGCCCAGTCAAAGCTGTTGATCGCGTATCCATGACATTATCTGAAGGGGAAATCCGAGGTTTAGTTGGCGAATCAGGCTCTGGGAAAAGCCTAATTGCGAAAGCTATCTGTGGCGTAACTAAAGATAACATTCGTGTAAAAGCCGACCGTTTTCGATTTCAAGACATTGACTTACTAAAACTCAGCCCACGTAAACGTCGCAAGTTAATTGGCCATAATATCTCTATGATATTTCAAGAACCCCAGTCTTGCCTCGACCCTGCCGCTGATATCGGCAAACAGCTTATTCAATCAATCCCAGGTTGGACTTATAAAGGCCGCTGGTGGCAGCGTTTTAATTGGCGTAAACGCCGTGCGATAGAACTGTTACACCGTGTGGGGATAAAAGATCATAAAGATATCATGCGCAGTTACCCTTATGAACTCACCGATGGTGAATGTCAAAAAGTCATGATAGCGATTGCGATAGCTAACCAACCACGGTTATTAATCGCTGACGAACCTACCAATGCGATGGAGTCTACCACTCAGGCACAAATTTTCCGTTTATTGGATAAATTAAATCAAAACAATAATATGGGGATTTTGCTCATTAGCCATGATATGGAAATGATGTCAAAACTTGTTGATCGCATTAACGTACTCTATTGTGGGCAAACGGTTGAGAGCGCAACACCTGAAGATATTCTGCAACGGCCACGCCATCCTTATACCCAAGCGTTGATCCGCTCAATCCCTGATTTTGAAAGCCCTCTTCCCCACAAAGGACGATTAAATACGTTACCCGGAGCAATTCCTTCTCTTGAGCATTTGCCTATTGGTTGCCGCCTTGGCCCCCGTTGCCCTTATGCACAACGCACTTGTATCAATGCGCCTCAACTGCGCAATATTAAAGGCCACCTCGTTGCTTGCCATTACCCGCTAAACACCGAGGAGCAATCTTAAATGGAAACTTTACTTGAAGTCCGTAATCTCACTAAAACTTTCCGTTTTCGTGAAGGCCTATTTCATCGGCACGAATTGCAAGCTGTTAAGCCCGTTAGCTTTAACTTACAGGCAGGCCAAACATTAGCTATTATTGGTGCCAATGGTTCAGGGAAATCAACGCTTGCACGGATGTTATCAGGTGTTGTTGAACCCACCAGCGGCGATATTTTCATTCGTGGTCAACGCCTAAATTTTGGCGATTATAGCTACCGTTGTCAGCGTGTTCGCATGATTTTCCAAGATCCAAGTACATCCCTAAATCCAAGACAACGTATTGGTCAAACGCTTGAACTCCCTTTAAAATTAAACACTGACTTGACTGGTATAGAACGTGAAAGGCGCATTATTCAAACACTTCGCCAAGTCGGGTTACTTGCTGACCACGCTGAATACTATCCGCATATGTTAGCATCAGGGCAAAAACAGCGTATTGCACTGGCAAGAGCACTTATTCTACAACCCGAGATTATTATTGCTGATGAAGCATTGGCTTCGTTAGACATGTCTATGCGCTCGCAAATCATCAATTTAATGCTAGATTTACAAGCAAAACAAGATATTGCATTTATCTATGTTACCCAGCACTTAGGGATGATGAAGCACGTCAGCGATAAAATGCTTGTCATGGATAAAGGCGAAGTTGTTGAGCGTGGTAATACCGCAGAAGTTTTAGCCGCCCCTCTCCACGACGTTACCCGCCGGTTAATTGAAAGTCACTTCGGTGAACCCTTGTCGATTGATGCTTGGCGGCAAGACTTGTAAGCGTTAATTCATTGTCTGTGGATAAAATTCTTCACAGACAATGAATTAAACTTGTTATTTAACGGGCTATCGTCACATTGGCTTTAATATGTTTAAGATGTACAACAATTGTAAAGGTAACAATCACTAACAGTGACCAGGCCCCCCACTTACCTGCATGTACCATTGACCAAGCACCAATTTGGTTTGGATATTGCCAAACACCAAAAAATGTCCCAAAATTTTCAGCCAGCCAAATAAAAAAGCCAATTAGCATAAATGCGAGCAATAATGGCATTTTTCGTTCTTTATCAAGCGGAGTATAAAAAACCATACTACGTGCATACAATCCCATAATAAATGAAGCTAAATACCAGCGATAATCATCAATATAATGATGACTAAAAAAATTAATATAAATAGCCAGAGCGACTACTGTTGCCATCCAGTAAGGTGGGTAGTGTTCAATTCTTACTTTAAAAAACCGCCAAGACTGAATGATATAGCTCCCTACTGCCGCATACATAAAGCCAGTAAATAAAGGAACCCCCCAAAGTTTTGTGTAGGCTTCATCCGGGTATTGCCATGAACCAATTGTTGCTGATGTTTTAAACAGTTCCATCATAAAACCGACTAAATGAAAAACACAAATCGCTTTTAATTCATCCCAAGTTTCTAGTTTTGACCAAACCAACAATCCTTGAAAAATAACCGCAAAAATTAGTAGCACATCATAGCGAGGTATGCCAATTAGCCCTTTAGCGGGTACCAAGAATAGTGCTAAAAAGAAAAATCCAGCGAATAAACAGGAACGAGCATTAATTAAACCGAAAAACCAAAACTCTAATAGAAAACGTTTAATCCCATGGCTCTTATTTGGCTGATGAGCCATTAAAATTTGGTCTAGTTTTCCTAAAAAATTCAATTTTTGACACAAGCTGGTCATTTATTTACTCACCTGTTACTTATTATTCGGTTTATTTTTTTCATAAGACAAGGTGAGGAGTTTAACAAAATAGTATTTCCTTACATAAGGTAACTATCTTAGATTTATGTATTTTTATCATTTATAGTTTTAAACACTGGTTGTACTCTGCTTGTTTATATTAACGATAATTTCAGTCCGATTTTGGGTTTTATTTTTTAACTCACACTTGATGGCAATTCGTTAACAGAAAGTGATGATATACTTAAGTGATATGTGTTTATCTGCCATATGAATGCTAACTCAATAATTTAGGAGTTTTATGATGAAATTATATTACGCTCCCGGTGCTTGCTCACTTTCTCCCCACATCATTCTGCGTGAAACTGGTTTAGATTTCAGTATTGAACGAGTGAATATAAAAGAGAAAAAAACAGAGAAAGGTGAAGACTTTTTAGCGATAAACCCGAAAGGTCAAGTACCCACTTTAGTGCTGGATAATGGTGAACAACTTACAGAAGGTGCAATTATTGTTCAATATATTGCAGATCAAAAACCAGATCGTAACCTAATCGCGCTTCCAGGTTCGATGAAACGTTATCACCAGTTAGAAGCTTTGAATTTTATTTCGACAGAACTCCATAAAACTTTCTCACCTTTATTCACACCAGGAACGCCAGAAGAGTATAAAGATACTGTACGTAAGGTATTGTTTAATAAATTTGAGTATGTTGATAGCGTACTCGCTAAGCAAGCTTTCTTTGCTGGTGATACTTTTAGTGTCGCAGATGCCTATTTATTCACTGTGAGTAACTGGGCAAAACACGTAGGGCTTGATTTAACTAGCCTGAGTCACCTGCAAGATTTCATTGCTAAAATCGCTAAACGCCCTAATGTTCAAGATGCATTAAAAGCGGAAGGTTTAATTTAATCGGTAAAATAGCGCTCTTCCAATAGAGCGCTATTTTCGATAATACAAATCAATTTAATCTAATTGTGTTGCACAGAAATTATGTTCAGGGTTAACCATTTTGTCTTGAGCCGCAACGAGCTGTAACTCATACTCGCCCATTTCTTTGGTTTTTATCATCACTTCATATACCGCTGCTGCAACATGCTCTAGCCCCTTATCTAAGGGCTCACCTTTCAATAAGTTAACCAACATTAAACCACTGGTTAAATCACCAACACCGACAGGTTGCTTTTCACCAAAATCAACGAGAGGACGGCTAACATGCCAAGTATGCTCTGCTGTTACAAGGATCATTTCAAAACGATCAGCACGATACCCTGCACGACTTAAATGCTTAACAAGAACAATTTTAGGGCCTTTGTGACACAATTCGCGAGCAGCTTGAGCGGCTTCTTCTACACTTTTAATTGTTCTACTCGTTAATGTTTCTAACTCTAGTAAATTTGGTGCGATGACATCACAAGCAGCCAGCGCTCGCTCACAAAGGAATTCAGCAACACCAGGTGCCACAATGCAACCTTTCTCAGGATGCCCCATTACTGGGTCACAAAAATAGAGGGCTTGCGGGTTGGCTGCCTTCACTCTTTTCACGATCGCAAGGATATCATCTCCTTGCTCAGCTGAGCCGATATAACCGCTTAATACAGCATCACAAATCTCTAATTTATGGATTTTAGCTAATCCATCAACGATATCAGTTAAGTGCTGGGCAGGAAAAACACTTCCAGTCCATTGTGGATACTGTGTGTGATTCGAAAATTGTACGGTATTAAGTGGCCACACATCTACGCCCATCCGGCACATAGGAAATGCGGCGGCACTGTTTCCTGCATGGCCGAAAACAACATGGGATTGAATTGATAATACGCTTTTCATTGAGAACCCAAAGAATTGTTATGTCGAATGAAGAGAAATCAGTGATTACCCGTTGCAAATATGAATACACTCCAAATAATTCGAATTGCATGTAAGTAACATGGCAAGATGACCCGACGAGCGTAGATCCGTATGTAATGCGGAGAACTCAGCGCAATCAACACCTATGCAATTTGAAATAGGACGAGTATAGCCCGGAAAATTCCGGGCTGATATTACAAAGGTTAGTCAGAGCTATTTCCAATTAATTAAACAGTCGTTTTTCTTACCACGACGGATCAATGTATAACGACCAAACAAACGGTCTGCATCAGAGAATACATACATTGGCTCTGTTTGTTTTTGGCCATTAATAGATACCGCATTAGAGCTAATAGCCGTTCTTGCTTGCCCACGAGAAGGAACCAACTCTGAATCAACTAAGGCTTGCTGTAAATCAGCGCCTGCTTCTAATGTAATGCAAGGCATACCATCTTGAGCTAATTGCTCAAAATCAGCTTCAGTTAAATCAGATACTGCACCAGAGAATAAGCTTTCTGTGATACGCTTCGCTGCTGCTAGCCCTTCTTCGCCGTGTACTAGTTTAGTAACCAATTCCGCTAATACATATTGAGCTCGAGGCGCCTTACCACTATTTTTGTCTTCTTCTTCCAGTGCATTAATTTCATCTATTTCCATAAATGTGAAGAATTTTAAGAAGCGATAAACGTCAGCGTCTGCCGTGTTGATCCAGAACTGGTAGAATTTATATTGGCTGGTTTTTTTGGAGTCTAACCAAACTGCGCCACCTTCAGTTTTACCAAATTTAGTACCGTCTGCTTTAGTAATCAGAGGAACCGTCATACCAAATACTTGGTTTTGGTGTAAGCGACGAGTTAAATCGATACCCGAAGTGATGTTACCCCATTGGTCAGAACCACCGATTTGCAGTTCTACACCCATCTCTTTGTTCATATTTGCGAAGTCATAACCTTGTAAAAGATTATAGGCAAACTCAGTAAAAGAGATACCAACGTCATCACGATTTAAACGTTGCTTAACAGACTCACGGTTAATCATTTGGTTAACAGAAAAGTGCTTACCAATATCACGTAAGAAAGTCAGTACATCCATTTTGCCAAACCAATCATAGTTGTTAGCAAGGCGTGCACTGTTATCACCACAATCAAAACTTAAAAACGGTGAAACTTGGTTACGGATTTTTCCTACCCACTCTTGAACGGTTTCTGCGGTATTTAATTTACGTTCAGTAGCTTTAAAGCTCGGATCGCCAATAAGGCCCGTTGCGCCACCTACCAACGCCACAGGCTTGTGCCCGGCTAGTTGGAATCGTTTTAAACACAGCAAAGGAACCAGATGTCCCAAATGCAAGCTATCTGCGGTAGGATCGAAGCCACAATAGAGAGAGATAGGGCCCTGCGCCAGTCTCTCTGCTAACGCATCCTCATCCGTTACCTGGGCAACGAGGCCCCGCTCTTGCAATTGTTTAATCAGGTTATTGCTAGACATCAATGACTCCATCAGTTGTATTTTGTCTATCTATATTAGTTTGAATGACCAGTAAGTTTGAGAGGCTTGTCAAAAACTCACCAGTGTAATTTGTCAATTTTCTTAAATGAAGCTATAGCATAAAGCGCATATCAATTAAGTGCCAGCTAAAAAACATGATCCTAAGGGGCTAATCTATCAATTTTCCAGCCATCGCCTTCTCGCTGGTATAAAAAACGGTCGTGTAGACGGTGCGCCCCACCTTGCCAAAATTCAACACTATCAAATACCACTCGATACCCCCCCCAAAAACTCGGTAATGGGACATCGCCATTCTTAAATTTTTGTTTTAGTTCTAAAAATTTCCCTTCTAAAATACCACGCGCTGAAATTTTAGAAGATTGCGCTGATGCCCATGCTGCAATCTGGCTGTCTTTCGGCCTACTATGAAAATATTTGACAACCTCAATAGGGTTCAAACGCTCAGCAACCCCAGTGAAATTAACTTGGCGCTCTAATGGATACCATGGAAAATGTAGGCTAATTTTATTATTTTTCTCTAAATGTTGTGCTTTTCGACTACCTAAGTTGGTATAAAATACCAAGCCTTTATCATCAAAATGTTTTAATAGTACAATACGTTGGTAGGGCTGCCCGGTTTCATCTACAGTAGCAACACACATGGCTGTTGGATCACTCAATCGAGCTTCACATGCCTGCTTCATCCATAGTTCAAAAAGCGTCAGTGGGTTTGGTGTTAAGTCATTACGCCTCAACCCACTTTTGGTGTATTCACGACGTACCGATGCAAGATCTATTTCACCTAGCTCGTTCATTTTTGTATCCTTCACCACTGTTATTTTTTATCGGTATTTTTAGGGTATATTGCCCCAAGCACAGTTTCTTGACTTGCTCCAGTAACGGATGCCAAATTTCCAGGAAGACCTGATATCGTTCGTGCTGCTAGCCATGCAAATGCTAAAGCTTCCATATCATCCCCACTTAAACCAAACTTATCACTTGGCGCCACTTCAGTTCCCGGGAGCAAAGCGGCCATTCGTTGCATTAAAAAAGTATTCTTTGCTCCACCACCGCAGACTATTAAGCGCTCACAACCACCACATAGTAATACTTGCTCTGCGATAGAGGCCGCAGTCAATTCGCACAGAGTTGCTTGCACATCATCCGCTGAGATTGATGGAAAATGAACTAAATGCTGTTCTAACCATTGCATGTTAAAATATTCACGCCCCGTACTTTTCGGCGAGGAACGTCTAAAATATGGGTCACTTAACATGGCTTTTAGTAATACATGGTTAACTTGACCACGACTTGCCCATTCACCATCTTTATCGAATGCTTTTTGTTGGATACGCCAGCTCCAGGTATCCATTAACATATTTCCCGGTCCTGTATCGTAGCCTTTGACGTAAGCCCCTGGTAATAAAGCTGTCACATTAGCAATTCCACCAATATTCAGTACAATTCGCTTTTCTGTAGAATGCCCTAGAACAGCTAAGTGAAATGCGGGAACTAAAGGCGCTCCCTGCCCACCATAAGCCATATCTCTTCGGCGAAAGTCCCCTACCGTTGTGATCCCTGTTAAAGCTGCAATACGGTTGTTATCACCTAACTGTATAGTAAAAGGCTGTTCGCCATCAGGTTCGTGCCAAACAGTTTGACCGTGACAACCAATCGCAATGATATCTTCGGCTGTTAGCCCTGTTTGAATAAGAAGTTGGTTTATCGCATCTGCATATAAAGAGCCAAGCTCTCTATCAATTTTACCAACCTCTGATAGCGTTGTTGCCTGCCCTTGGCATATATCTAGAATTCGTTTTTTTAACTCGATGGGAAACGCAACACTCAAACTGGATTGCTCTGCGACAAATTTGTCACTGATTGCGGCAAGAACGACATCAACACCATCTAGGCTAGTTCCTGACATAACGCCTATGTAACGACCCGATTTCATCATTATTCTTGTTCCTTCAGAGTGCACATTAACTTTACAATATTCAGCTACAAAAGATTGTGCTTTGATGACAAATTTTGTCAACAATTCGATGCAATTTCTCGGAGCGCTTCGCAGGAATAATAAATAAGTACTTTAAAACTAAAAATTGCTAGACAAACCAAATAAAAAAGTCGTTTTTTAATGTCTGAAATTTTCATTTTCAATATTATGGTACATAATGCATTGATCAGCTCAGCATAACTGTTTCGCGCTTCAGTTAAAGTTTAAAGCCTTACCCTGTTTGGCAACTTGTGCGAAATGATGCTCATGAATTGACTACCCTATGTGAATATTTAACAAAGAGTGCCTTATTGAATGAAATAATCACGAATTTGAGATATTTTACCTAGTGTTTACGCTCTATTTAAATCAGAATCGGTAATCTAACCATCGCTTTTTAATACCATTATTTTGATACTTGTTGTATTTATGGTGAAAACAAATATACGATGCTATGTTAGTGCCACAGACAGCAAATCTCATAGGAGTTCTTATGCTTAAGAAAGTTTTTGTAGGTGTTGTAGCAGTTGCAGCCTTATCAGGCTGTGTCAATACCAGTACGCTTTCTGGTGATACTATTTCTGCCAAGGATGCGAAACAGGTACAGACTGTGACTTATGGTACTGTTCTGAATGCTCGCCCTGTGACTATTCAAGCTGGTGAAGACGGTAACGTAATTGGCGCAATTGGTGGTGCTGTTCTTGGTGGGTTATTAGGTAACACCATCGGTGGTGGTACAGGTAACACATTAGCAACAGCTGCAGGTGCTATTGCCGGTGGTTTAGCCGGTCAGGAAGCTCAAGGCGCATTAAATAGAAGCCAAGGTGTTCAATTAGAGATCCGCCTCGATAGCGGCAAAAACATTGTTGTTGTTCAAAAACAAGACCCTAGCACCTTCCGTAATGGCCAACGTGTTATGATTGCAAATAGCGGAAATACAGTGACTGTGTCTCCTCGGTAATCTTACGATACGAAATTAGGCATACTCACTGGCCAATGCCGGTGAGTATGCCTTAAAATAATATTGCTGAATAATATAGTTACTTTATGATATATAATTATATTTTATATTTATCATACATAGCTTTTAGGTAATACAGTTTCTTGCTTACAAATAAATGCCTTGCTTTCGAGCTCAAAAAGGCACTTAACTTTCCCCCTTTAATAAATCGTTTATTATTAATTAATACGCACTAATAAATTAGCCAGCTAACAATTAGAAATACCGTAGGTAAATATAATTAACAGTATTAATTATATTTAAAGGTAATGACTTATCAAGAATCATAACTGGGTGTAATTATTATTTCCATTGACCTATTCCTATATCACCATCATACAAATTACATAGCCCGATTACTTAATTGCTAGTTTAATGATTAGCACACCATTTATTAGTTAGGTATATTATTTTCATATCAAGAATCATTTTGTAATCTTAAAATATTTTTTTCAAGTTTCATAAGTAACTGTGATAATTGATAAAGTTCATCTTTACTAATATTGTTCAATATCTCTATACGCGTATTGTTTATGACTTGATCTACCGTTTTAATAAAGGGTTCAGATTCTTCCGTTAACTTTATCCTTTTAGCTCTCCTATCATTTGTACAAGTATGTCTGGAAATAAGCTTTTTTTCCTCTAACTGATCTAGAGTCCTTACTAGTGAAGGCTGTTCAATACCAATCGCTTTTGCTAACTGTATTTGAGATTGCTCAGGCGGTAGTTGACTTATATTATGCAATGTAACCCAATGTGTTTGTGTAAGTTTAAGAGGCTTCAAACGATAGTCGATTAATGCTCTCCACATGCGAACAACACGTGATAACTCTGTCCCAATTTGTGATTCCAATTTACCCTCCTTTATATAATTATAATGTCAAAAAAATATACCATCTTCATATTATTTTTTGAATTATATATTAATTTCCCTTTATACTTACAACTTTTTATTTATATATTAGCTATTAAATACCTATATCTAGTTACAACAGCTGATTTATTATGCGATATAACTCTAATTAATATGTCGTTGATTCATACATTTTCTCAACCTAAGCTTAATAAGATAACCTATCAATTATCTTATTAATAAGAATAGCCGCACTCTCCTTTTTGATCTATCTATTTTAGCTCTTATAGCAGTCATGAATAACAATAAAAAAAACAATGTCACATAAACCTTTAAAAAACAAACAAATATAGTTAATCTTAAAATCATGTTAATTACAGTCATTTAAATTTAATCTATAATAATTTTGAATAAATAAAATTTCATTGAAATATAAACTCGGAAATAAATAGCATGCTAATAATTTATTATGAATTAATTTTCATTAAAAATAAAACATTTGATTTTTTTATCATTATTTTTAAACAGGAGACTAGAAAAGTTGTTGTTGTGTATCGATGGTTTTCTCTTGAGCTATTTTTTTATTTAATATTCTTAAATAACGTTGGTGACATAAACGAAGGACATTTCGTTTTTCACTATCCGAAAATTTTAACCAGTTAAAGCGTTCATCACGAGTGCGGTAACAACCTCGACAATAGCCTTGTTCATTACTTTGGCAAATACCACGACAAGGGCTGGGGATCTCAAAAAATTCAAGTTGTTCAGCCATAACTTTCCCCTTCAAAAGAAAAAATCACCATAAATGTATGATATACTCCTAGAAATGAGTATTACCATTATTTGTTCAAAAAACAAACTGTAATCATTGTATTTATTAATTTAAGCACGTTATATTAATAGGTAAATCGATTCAGGCTGATTCCAAGAGGTTTAAAAATGCGCTTACTCCATACTATGTTACGTGTTACTGATATGCAGCGTTCTATCGACTTTTACACAAAAGTGTTAGGCATGCGCTTATTAAGAACCAGTGAAAACACAGAGTATAAATACTCTCTCGCATTTGTTGGCTACAGCGATGAAAGTGAAGGCGCTGTCATAGAGTTAACCTATAACTGGGGTGTTGACCAATATGACATGGGTAACGCATATGGTCATATCGCCTTAGGCGTCGATGA
Source organism: Providencia huaxiensis (assembly GCF_002843235.3). Lineage (NCBI taxonomy): Bacteria > Pseudomonadati > Pseudomonadota > Gammaproteobacteria > Enterobacterales > Morganellaceae > Providencia > Providencia huaxiensis. Next base: position 1,151,166 of record NZ_CP031123.2, on the reverse strand, counting down.
TGTTGCAAAAACGTGCGATGATATCCGTAGTGCGGGTGGTAACGTAACTCGTGAAGCGGGCCCTGTTAAGGGTGGAACAACTGTGATTGCATTTGTCGAAGATCCAGATGGCTATAAAATTGAGCTGATCGAAAACAAAAGCGCAAGTAAAGGCCTAGGCCATTAATTAGCGATATAATTTAAAAGTTTAGGCGCCTAACTCATCGCCTAAACTTTTATCACCGTTTACCTGCAAATTTTTACTGGTTTTGGCATAATGTCACCCAACCAGAAAACTAAAACTGAAAGTCCTAATGTCTGAAAAAAACAATCCAAATGCCCTAGTGAACCGCTTCAGGGGATACTATCCTGTCGTTATTGATGTTGAAACAGGTGGGTTTAATGCAAAAACTGACGGCCTGTTAGAAATTGCTGCCATCACCTTAAAAATGGACAAAGACGGCTGGCTCTCCATGGATGAAACATTACATTTTCATGTAGAACCTTTTGAAGGCGCAAATCTTGAGCCATCCGCTCTTGCCTTCACAGGAATTGATCCAACTAACCCTCTACGCGGTGCTGTTAGCGAATATGAGGCTCTTCATGCGATATTCAAAGTCATCCGCAAGGGCATGAAAAATACAGATTGTAATCGCGCAATTATTGTCGCTCATAACGCAAATTTTGATCACAGCTTTGTCATGAATGCTGCCGAACGAGCAGGTTTAAAACGTAATCCTTTCCATCCATTTGCAACCTTTGATACAGCGGCATTAAGTGGCTTAGTATTTGGTCAAACCATTTTGGCAAAAGCGTGTGTTTCCGCAGGTATCCCATTTGATGGCAAACAAGCTCATGGCGCGTTGTATGATACGAATCGAACGGCTCTGCTATTTTGCGAAATTGTTAATAAGTGGAAGAAATTGGGTGGTTGGCCAATTATTGAAGACTCTCAATAATCTTTTTATCAATAGTCATGACATAAAAAAAACCGTGTTTAGTAGAAAGTCATCAATGCTTTCACCAAATACGGTTTTTCAGTCTTTTAATTATGGCTTAATTCAGTCTGCACTAGCTTCATCTGCTGAACGGTATTTATCAGCCGTTTCTTTAATTAGAGATTGAAGCTCACCACGCTGGAACATTTCCATGATGATATCACAGCCACCGACCAGCTCACCATCAACCCACAGTTGAGGGAAAGTTGGCCAATTTGCATATTTTGGTAATTCCGCACGAATATCTGGATTTTGTAAGATATCAACATAGGCAAAACGTTCACCACAAGAAGACAGAGCTTGTACTGCCTGAGCAGAAAAACCACAGCTCGGAAGTTTAGGAGAGCCTTTCATATATAATAAAATTGGGTTTTCTTTAATTTGGCGCTCAATTCTTTCAATAGTTGTCATTTTTTAACTTCCTTAAAACAAAGATGCAGGTTTTGCAGTCAGCCGGTAACTGAGAGTCTACCGCAACTTAACAAAATACATTGACTGATTGACTGATATAATAAGAAACTGAATTGTTTCATACAATATGCCAGTTTTATAGGGGCATTACTATAGCATCCCAAAAAGTAAAAAGGCACCTTTTCTATCTTCTCTTTACCTAAGTCAAACAAGTAGCTATTTCTAAGTAAGAACTGAAATTTAATGTGCTTAGGTTCCTCACCTACAATATCTATATGATTTTTATCTGTAATTTCTCTATTTATCTGTTAGCATCTTAGTCGTCTCATTACCTTACCTTTGTAAGGTTGATCGTGCTATCATTAATATATTAAGTATCATATCGCCAATAGGCGAAACTCTAATGATAAGCTGTGACATATTATTTCGCTCACTTTAAGAGCAAACACCCTGAGTATTTTGATATAAAAGCAATCAAGGAGTACGCAATGTCATTTGAACTACCCGCTTTACCGTATGCAAAAGATGCTTTAGAACCTTATATCTCTGCAGAAACCTTAGAATATCACTATGGTAAACACCACAACACATACGTTGTTAACTTAAATAACCTCATCAAAGGTACTAACTTTGAAGGAAAATCTTTAGAAGAAATAATCAAAACTTCTGAAGCAGGGGTTTTTAACAACGCGGCACAAGTTTGGAACCACACTTTCTATTGGAATTGCTTAGCGCCAAACGCTGGTGGCGAGCCGACAGGAAAAGTTGCGGAAGCTATTAATAAAGCATTCGGTTCTTTTGCTGAATTTAAAGCTCAGTTTACTGATGCAGCAACCAAAAACTTCGGTGCTGGATGGACTTGGTTAGTGAAAAAAGCAGATGGTAGCCTTGCAATCGTAAATACATCGAATGCTGCGACCCCAATTTCTGGTGATGATAAACCCGTGTTAACCGTTGATATTTGGGAGCATGCTTACTATATCGATTACCGCAACGCCCGCCCTAAATACTTAGAAAACTTCTGGGCACTGGTTAACTGGAAATTTGTGGAAGAAAACTTAGCATAGTCACCTAGCAAGTATTGAAACAAAGCATAAATAGACAAGGGCGAGATACACTCGCCCTTTTATTTCACCCTACTTGAGGCTGAAATAAAATCAGAAAATATGTGCAGCAAGAAAGATAATCATTGCTAATGAGCCCAATGCAGCAAGCAATCCATATTTAACATCTGTATCCATGAGTTCCTCTCATTCTAATGTAATTGAATTAACAAATAACCATGCAATAATTAAGGTTATTAAGTATACATATCCAAAAAAGTAAAACTAGTGTCTATATCACATGTTATAACATCAATTATTTCTTTCGTTTTTGCGCTAGATCAGACAAAATCGACAACAAATCGCTAAATTATTGCCAGCAAAGGATCAATGCATCAATATGCAGGTAATTTTTTAACAAGAATTCTTATTGAGACCGGTTATTGGTCAGGAGTTTTTTTTCCCCATGGCAACGATTAAAGATGTGGCGAAACGCGCTGGCGTATCTACCACGACTGTATCCCATGTTATTAATAAAACGCGCTTTGTGGCCGATGATACTAAGACAGCGGTCTGGGCTGCGATTAAAGAGCTCAATTATTCACCGAGTGCAGTTGCCCGTAGTTTAAAAGTTAATCATACAAAGTCGATTGGTTTACTCGCAACCTCAAGTGAAGCACCTTACTTTGCGGAAGTCATTGAATCAGTTGAAAATAGTTGTTATGAAAAAGGTTACACGCTTATACTTTGTAATTCCCATAATAATTTGGGAAAACAAAAAGCGTATTTGCAAATGTTAGCGCAAAAGCGCGTTGATGGCCTACTCGTGATGTGTTCTGAATATCCAGATACGTTAATTAGTATGCTTGAAGATTATCGCAATATCCCAATGGTGGTGATGGATTGGGGAACCTCCCGAGGTGATTTTACAGACAGTATTATTGATAATTCATTCCATGGTGGGTACCTTGCAGGCCGCTATTTAATTGATCGTGGGCACCGTGATATTGGTGTGATCCCAGGTTCGCTCGAAAGAAACACCGGTATCGGCCGCTTAACAGGCTTCCAAAAAGCAATGGAAGAGGCAAAGATCACACTGAGAGACCAGTGGATAGTGCAAGGTGATTTCGAACCTGAGTCTGGTTATAAAGCAATGATGCAAATTTTAAGCCATAAACAACGCCCTACCGCGGTATTTTGTGGCGGCGATATCATGGCGATGGGGGCCATTTGTGCGGCTGATGAAATGGGGCTACGTGTTCCACAAGACATTTCAATCATTGGTTATGATAATGTACGAAATGCGCGCTATTTTACCCCAGCATTGACCACTATCCACCAACCAAAAGAGCGTTTAGGCCAAATGGCCTTCACTATGCTGCTCGATCGTATCGTAAATAAGCGCGAAGATGCTCAAACAATTGAAGTCCACCCTCGCCTTGTAGAACGTCGTTCTGTCGCTGACGGTCCATTTATCGATTACCGTCGATAAGACAAATAGTTAAGTTGAAAGCCACTCTGCGTTGAGCGTTTCGTTATCGCCAAGGTAATCTAATAACCAACGGAGCGCGGGTGATGTGTTATTTTCCACCCAAGTTAAACAGCAAGGACTGGGTGGAAATGGCTGGGCTAATGCTAGCTCAACTAATTGGCCTTTTTCACAAAGCGGAGCTGCTCGATGCTCAGGTACCATTCCAACGCATAACCCGTTAACTAAACAAGCTAGACCATTTTCCCAGTAAGGCACGACAAGCCGACGTTGGTTATCAAGTGCCCAAGTATCACGCTTGGGAAGGTTACGAGAGGTATCTTCAAGGCACAAGCTCGGATACTCTCTCATTTGGTCATCAGTCAGTTTTTCACCTATTTTTGCTAATGGATGTTCCGGGCTTGCGACACACATCCACGGCATAAACCCCATATCACGGAAACTGTATCTTTCACCTATCGGGGACGCTCGAGTCGCACCAATCGCAACATCTACGCGCCCGTCAGCCAGTGCATCCCACACTCCATTAAACACTTCTGGATGAATAAAAAGTTCAATATCAGGAAAATGACGATAAAAATCAATAATTAACTGTTCCGTCCTTTGAGGTTTAACAATGCAATCAACGGCAATACTAAATTGCCCGCGCCAGCCATTTGCAACTTGCTGGCACTGATGCCGGGTATCTGTCATTTTTTTGATAACAGAACGGCTTTCCTTAATAAATATCGCTCCTGCTTCTGTCAGAACAACATCACGATGTCGGCGTTCAAATAGAGGAACCGCAAGCCATTCTTCAACTTGCTTTACGGTATAACTGATTGCAGAAGGTACACGGTGCAATTCTTCAGCAGCACCACTAAAGCTCCCAGTTCGAGCAACTGCATCAATCACTTCGAGTGCATGTGCAGACCACATAACTTCTCCTTTCAAAAATTTTGATAGCAAGATCCAAATATTACCGTTTCACAACCTAAAAAAATAGCCTATACAATGGAGCCATCATTAACATTTTTTTAAATATCAGATAAGTAATAATTATGTCGAATACTGTGAAAAAAAATTCCCCTGGTTTTATGGTTTACCTTGCAGGACTTAGCATGCTAGGGTTTTTAGCCATTGATATGTATTTACCTGCATTTGGTGCTATGCAAAACACCTTGCATACATCTGAAGGCGCTATCAGTGCTTCTCTCAGTATATTTTTAGCTGGTTTTGCCTTCGCTCAACTGTTGTGGGGGCCATTATCAGACAAACTTGGCCGTAAGCCTGTGCTCATTGTGGGCTTAACTATTTTCATTATAAGTAGCTTAGCCATTTATTGGGTAGAAACCGCAACACAGCTGTTAACTCTACGTTTTTTACAGGCTGTTGGTGTCTGCTCCGCTGCGGTTTTATGGCAAGCGCTTGTTATCGACCGCTATGATGAAGCAAATACCCAAAAAGTCTTTGCTTCTATTATGCCGCTAGTCGCGCTATCCCCTGCTTTAGCGCCATTATTAGGTGCATGGGTTCTAGAGCACCAAACATGGGAAGCAATTTTCCTGATCCTAATGGCTGTGGGCATATTACTTTTATTACCAACACTCTTTTTGAAAAATGTCTCAGTTAAAACAATCACTGATGACAGCCAACCGCAGGCTAAGATTTCTTTCTCAAACTTACTCAGTTCCCCTGTTTTCAGCGGTAACGTGCTGGTTTATGCATCCTGTAGTGCGGGTTTCTTCGCTTGGTTAACAGGGTCACCTTTTATCTTACGTAACATGGGGTTCAACCCTGCTGATATTGGTCTGAGTTATATTCCACAAACTTTAGCCTTTATTGTTGGTGGATATGGCTGCCGTATTTTATTAGCAAAAATTCGTGCAGAAGCGTTATTTCCATTGTTACTGATTGGTTACGCGGTAAGCATGTCTATTTTATTCATCATGGCCATCTATACCACGCCATCATTAACCATGATATTGATCCCATTCTGCTTTATGGCGGCAATGAACGGGGCCTCTTACCCTATTGCAGTATCCAAAGCACTAAATACATTTCCTAGTGCGAGTGGTAAAGCAGCTGCGTTGCAAAATGCTTTACAGTTAGGCCTATGTTTTTTAGCAAGCCTGCTTGTTTCTGCCCTGCCCTTCGACCCATTGTTAGCCACAACTGGTGTAATGGCAGTTACAATTATCCCAATGGCTATTGGTTATTTTATGCAACGCTGTGACAAAAAAAACAGTCAAACTCTTGAGCAGGTCGACTGCCAGGCGAATTCATAAAATGTAGTTTATCGAATCAATCATGCCGTATTTTATCGGCATGATTGTTATTTAATAAATTCAAGAAAAACGTCTTCCAGTGTATAGCACTTGTGACTATACCGTAATACTTATTAAGTATTTTTCTATATCGCCCATTATTCTTAGCTCACAAAACCTGAACTTTCTTATCACGTTTCTTTATTCAAAGCGGATTTCACTAATAAATAAGGCTTTTATTTTGTTATCTACTAAGATATAGATATTTCATGGTTAATTTTTTTGTTAAAAAACGTTATCATTGCGACATTAAATAATGAGTGCTCAAGAATGATGTTAAAACAGTATTATCCACCAGATGAATTAAAATCCTTTGTTAGCTCTATTTTAATAATCAAAGAGTTTACAGAGGCAATTAAAATTTTTCCTGGAACGGGTGCTGAAATCTGGGTTTCATCAGATACATTTCAGATGACAACTGAAAGCAACTCAGTCGTAGACCCTTATCAACTCATTATTCCTAGAGTCAATACATTTACCGCTAGCCCTAATGATTCAAAAGTCATGGTATTACGTATTCGTCATGATGCATTGCGTTTTCTTCTGCCTCAAAGAACACTAAATTATACTGATGACCCCATCGCTCTGAATGACATATGGAAAGACCGTTGGTTTGAAGCTTTAGCTAATTCTTCATTCAAGAGTTGTTGGATTGCTTTAATAGGACAAAAGCCAAGAAAAAGTCTCATTTCACAGATGAAATTTTAGAGTTGCTATATCGTAACCCAACTAAAAAAATCACTGAAATTGCCGAAGAGACAGGTTTACACCTCCGAGTCATTCAAAAAGAGTTTTTAAAAGAATACGGTATTACGCCAAAAAGATACCAGATCAATTGCCGCTTAGAGCACGTTTTAAAAAGTATGGTAGTAGAACCAGATACCTACCGTTGGTTTGAAACAGGCTATTATGATCAATCCCACTTTTACCGTGATTTTAAAAGATACTTTACTATGACGCCGTCGGCATTTTTAAAATCGAGTTATTCGCTTTTTTACAATACAAAAACTAAGTACCCATTAAGATAGTTCTTAATACATAAGGAGAACGGAATGAGTATTGTTGTGTATGCCCAAATTACAACAGAAAGGACGGATGGGTATTTAACGAAAGAAATCGTTCGTGACTTAGCAAAACTAAGCCGCCGAGAGAAAGGATGCATTCAATATGATCTTATGGCTAAAGAAAATGGTTACATTGTTTTCGAGGAATGGGAAGACACTCAGGCATTAGAGATGCATAAAAACAGCCCACATTTCAAGCGATTAGTTGAAGCAATTGAACGTGATAACGCTAGCTTTTCTGTCAATTTTAGTGAAAAATGATCTATTAATAATGAAAACTAGAGCTCATTGTATTTTTTAAGCAATTTTAACCTTCTTTATTTAATAGAACTCCATAACCTACATCCAATAAACAAAATCCAACCATGCTTTATTCAGGCTATAGCATAAACTACCATTGCTATAGCCTACCTGATTGCTTATATCGCTATTTATCTTTAACATAAATAACGCAATTGCTAGCTTTTATGCCTATTCACTCTGTTTTCGCTACATTAGCCAACTCTTCTGCTTGCTGTAATAACTTTTCTTGTTCTTTTTGATTTAAAACGCGTTCAACCGTATCAACAATTGCCTGCGTTTGAGGGTCTATCTCAATATTTATTTTATCACCCAAACGTTTTTTACCTAGTGTTGTTCTTTCTAATGTTTCTGGGATAAGATGGACACAAAACCGATTATTGATTACATCACCCACCGTTAAACTGATACCATCAATCGCCACAAAGCCTTTATGCAAAATATATTTCATCAAAGCCTTATCATGAATTGACAACCAAATTTGGTGGTTATCTTCAGATGTAAAGATTTTACTAATTTCAGCTGTTGTCATAATATGCCCAGAAACAACATGGCCACCAATTTCGTCACCATATTTTGCGGCGCGTTCGATATTAACAACATCACCTTCTTGTAATTCCCCTAAGTTAGTTAATCTTAGAGTTTCTTTGATTAGATCAAAACTGACTCTTTCACCATCAATGTTTGTTACCGTCAAACAACAACCATTATGTGCAACGGAAGCCCCTGTTTCTAAACCTTTAAGTAATTCTGGGGTAAATTTCATTACATGAGTTCGAAAGTTGGCTCTTTCTGTAATTTCAATAATAGGAGCAGTCGCTTGAACAATGCCTGTAAACATAATGATTCTCAGTGTAGTGGATTAATAGACTCAGTTTACATCAGAATTTTTAGAGATCTATCCTATTTGAGTGGTAAACAAAGCGATAATAAACCTAGTATTTAGCAGTATTTTAGGTTCTAAAATGCTCTTTTATAGTTTGTTACCATATCATTATTGGAATCCATATAGAAAAGGGATAGAATGAGCGGTTTTTAATAATCAATGAGATTTTAGTAACTCATTTATTTTTCTAATTTTTTTCCTCTTACTTGCTTTTATTACAAAGGTGTATGCGTGCAGAAATATTTTACAGAAGCGCGTAGCTTGTTGGCACTTGGTATTCCTATCGTTTTAGCTCAATTTTCACAAACTGCAATGGGGTTTGTGGATACCGTTATGGCTGGAAGTGTTAGTGAAATTGAGATGTCCGCAGTTGCAGTTGGTTTTTCCATCTGGCTGCCAGCTATTCTTTTTGGCCAAGGCATTTTGATGGCGTTAACCCCAATCGTTGCACAAATGAATGGGTCAGGCCGTCGTAACTTAATTGGCGACCAAATTCAACAAGGGCTATGGTTAGCGCTACTTTTAGCCTTAGGCATTATGTGCCTTCTTTATAATAGCCAGCTTATTATTAGCAATATGCCCCATATTGATAAAGAATTGGCGGATAAGTCTGTCCGTTTTTTACATGCCATTATGTGGGGAGCACCGGGCTACTTATTTTATCAAGTGTATCGTAGCCAATGTGAAGGGCTTTCAAAAACCAAACCGGGGATGGTGATTGGTTTTCTTGGCCTAATGATTAATATTCCTATTAACTATATCTTTATTTATGGTCACTTTGGTGCACCTGCTTTAGGTGGTGTGGGTTGTGGTGTCGCCACTGCATCAGTGTATTGGGCTATGTGTCTGATGATGAGATGGTATGTGAAACGTGCTACTGCGCAGCGCGATATTCGCCCTACACTCTCTTTCACATCGCCAAATCCATTAATCTTAAAGCGAATTATCGTATTAGGTACCCCTATTGGTCTGGCACTTTTCTTTGAGGTCACTTTATTTGCTGTCGTTGCACTGCTAGTCGCCCCATTAGGTGTTGTCGCAGTAGCTGGTCACCAAGTTGCGTTGAATTTCAGTTCTGTGATGTTTATGTTCCCATTATCATTAGGAATAGCAGCAACCATTCGCGTAGGTTATAACTTAGGGCAGAACTCAACTGAAGCCGCTAAAGTTTCATCTTATACTGGTATTGCTGTTGGCTTAATGGTCGCTTGTTTTACCGCAGTTCTCACCGCGGTCTTCCGTGAGCCAATTGCGATGATGTATAACAAAAACCCAGAGGTGGTTGTTTTAGCGAGTAGTTTAATGCTATATGCCGCTATTTATCAGCTTTCAGACTCTGTGCAAGTTATTGGTGCGGGAATTTTACGTGGCTATAAAGATACACGTTCTATTTTCTTTATTACCTTCACGGCATATTGGTTACTTGGCTTACCTTCCGGTTATATCTTAGCATTAACTGATATTATCGCACCGGCCATGGGACCTAAAGGCTTTTGGATTGGCTTTATTATTGGTTTAAGCGCAGCAGCAGTAGGAATGGCGACACGGATTATGTGGATCCATAAGCAAACAGAGGATGTTATTCTACTTCGCTCTGCCCGCTAATTGACGGTTTTTTAAGCTTTTTATTATGGGGGAAGATGTATTTCGCACCAGATAGTTTTAAATACGAGCAAACTATCACGAAAATACATTTTCCCCTTGCCAGATGAACCTCATAACGTTAATATTCATCCCCGTTGTCACCTAGATAACTTTTAAATGCGTCCGTAGCTCAGTTGGTTAGAGCACCACCTTGACATGGTGGGGGTCGGTAGTTCGAGTCTACTCGGACGCACCATTTCTAGTGAACACAATGTTAATTTTCAGCGCGTCCGTAGCTCAGTTGGTTAGAGCACCACCTTGACATGGTGGGGGTCGGTAGTTCGAGTCTACTCGGACGCACCATTTCAAATTAACACAAGCCAAGTTTCTCAGTGCGTCCGTAGCTCAGTTGGTTAGAGCACCACCTTGACATGGTGGGGGTCGGTAGTTCGAGTCTACTCGGACGCACCATTTTATTTATCTTCCCACCCGCTAAAATTTCTCTTGATTGTCTATTATTATTCCCTTACCTTGTTGCGCAACAAATTAAATGACTTAATATTAACTGAATTTTTGATCTGAACGGTCTCTTCTTTTAATTTTATAAAATTTGATTTGTCTCACAGTTTTTTGTTGTCTATAATACTCGCGCTGGCTGAAAGGTTTCAACAGTAGCAAATCAATACGTTAGCTTTAATTCAATTTGTCATCTACACTATAATAAGAATCAAAATGTGACAAATTTAAGTGTAAAAATGCATTAAACACCAGACTGTCGCCTATTCTTATAAATGAGTTGCGCAACAAAATTTTTCATGCGCACGATTTATTAAATGTACTAAGCATCGGCGGCAATTCCGATTTCCTTTATAACATTAGATAGACTGCCATGAAAAAAACCAAAATTGTTTGTACTATCGGTCCAAAAACCGAATCAGAAGAAAAACTGACTCAACTTCTTGATGCTGGCATGAACGTCATGCGCCTCAATTTTTCTCACGGTGACTATGAAGAACATGGTCAACGTATCAAAAACCTTCGCTCTGTTTGTGCAAAAACGGGTAAACAAGCAGCTATTCTGTTAGATACTAAAGGTCCTGAAATCCGCACCATGAAATTGGAAGGTGGTAACGACGTTTCTCTCGTTGCGGGTCAAACTTTTACATTCACTACCGACACTTCAGTTGTAGGTAACAAAGATAAAGTTGCAGTGACCTATGCAGGCTTAACTTCAGATTTAAAAGTTGGTAATACTGTATTAGTTGATGATGGCTTAATTGGCATGAAAGTGACTAATGTCACTGCTACTGAAGTCGTTTGTGAAGTTTTAAATAACGGTGACCTCGGTGAGAAAAAAGGGGTTAATCTGCCAGGCGTTTCAATTGGCCTTCCAGCGTTAGCTGAAAAAGATAAAGAAGACTTAGTCTTTGGTTGCGAACAAGGTGTTGATTTTGTTGCTGCTTCTTTTATCCGTAAGCGCTCTGATGTTGAAGAAATTCGTGCTCACCTGAAAAAACATGGTGGCGAGAACATCCAAATTATTTCTAAGATTGAAAACCAAGAAGGTTTAAATAATTTTGATGAGATTTTAGAAGCTTCAGACGGCATCATGGTTGCTCGTGGTGATTTAGGCGTTGAGATCCCGGTTGATGAAGTTATTTTTGCACAAAAAATGATGATTGAAAAATGTGTCGCAGCACGCAAAGTCGTGATCACTGCAACGCAAATGTTAGATTCAATGATCAAAAACCCACGCCCTACCCGCGCAGAAGCAGGCGACGTTGCCAACGCTATTTTAGACGGCACAGACGCAGTTATGCTGTCTGGTGAAAGTGCTAAAGGTAAATATCCAGTAGAAGCCGTTACCATTATGGCAACTATCTGTGAGCGTACAGACCGTGTCATGCAAACTCGCATTGATAACCAAAAACCAAGCCAACGCTTACGTGTCACTGAAGCTGTATGTCGTGGTGCTGTGGAAATGTCTGAAAAATTAGATGTTCCATTGATCGTTGTTGCAACCTACGGTGGTAAATCGGCTAAATCTGTACGTAAATATTTCCCTACAGCACCAATCCTAGCATTGACTACCAATAAAGAAACTGCACGCCAGTTACTGTTAGTCAAAGGTGTGATCCCAATGATTGTCGGTGGTTTTACATCCACAGATGATTTTTACCGTGAAGGTAAACGCGCAGCGCTAGAAAGTGGTTTAGCGGTTTCTGGTGATGCTGTTGTGATGGTTTCTGGTGCATTAGTACAAAGCGGTACAACCAACACATCTTCAGTTCATGTACTTTAATTTTTAATTGTCTTCTAGAGGCCGATAGTGACTATTTTAGCTATCGGCCTTTTTATTTAGATTTAACATTAAGTGCTGCCTTGATGTAACTATTCCTTTATTTCCTTTTCTCTAGTAAATATCTTATCGCGATTTAAGAGTAATATCATAAAACACGCTCAGATTGGTCAAATAACAACCTTTATTAATCTTAATTTAAATTTTTCTCCTTTTTCCTAGTACTAAATATAAAGTATTTCTAGCAAAACTTTATATTTAGTACTAGCATAAGACATAGTAAGTGCCATACCCTAATTTTCATTAGGTTGTTTTAAAGGGATATAGCAAGCTTTAAGATAACAAGCTTAGCTCTATTGTTTGGTGACTTGCTTTTTTATATTTTCAAGATAAATCAATCTAGAGGGTAAAATAATGATTCGTACTAAAATTGTACTGGGCTCTATCGTATTAGCTTCAGCATTACTAGCGGGTTGTTCTAACAGCACTGAAGTGCAAAAACTCTCTTCAGACGTGCAAACTCTGAATGGTAAAGTTGATCAACTGAGCAACGACGTTCAGTCTCTGCGTTCTGACGTACAGACAGCTCAAGAAGAAGCAGCGCGCGCTAACCAGCGTTTAGATAACCAAGTTCGTACTTACAAAAAATAAGTTCAATTTGGTCGTTATCTAGCTGATACGACGCTTCTTTGAAGCTAATAGTATTTATGAGGGCCTATGAAAATAGGCCCTTATTATTTGTCAGGATTATTGAGTTACAACAGAAGAACGGTATTTCGCAGGTAACAAAGCACCAACTTTACCATCATAGATAGGTTCAGGCTGTGAAATAGAGAACGGCTCAATAGGCACTAAACCTTGATGTTGTGTTTCACTTTCAGGAATACTGTTGCCCTGATCATTATTCACACGCACAGGCATACCAGAACGCCTTGCTAGCTCTTTTTCTACTAATGCCTTATCAACCCCTTCATTCTCTAGAAAACGCTTGAAATCGTCAGATAGCTTGATTGGCATGGTTTGAGGATCATCACTGTTTGTCCGTGACAATGGCTGATGTACTTCAATGTAATAACTACCATCCGTTTCTTTGGAGTATTTTATGGGCTGATCAATAACTTGAACACGAGTTCCTTTTGGTACCGTCTTAAATAAGGCTTCAATATCATCAGGACGCAAACGAATGCAACCAGAGCTCACTCGCATACCAATCCCAAAATCCGCATTAGTACCATGGATCAGATATTCACCACGCCCATGTGCTAGACGTAATGCATATAAGCCCATTGGGTTTTCAGGGCCAGCGGGAACGACAGCAGGAAGCGTTATACCTTCTTTCGCATAATTTTTACGAATATTTGCCGTGGGTGTCCATGTAGGGTCTTTTATTGACTGGCTTACTGAGGTCACCATTTCAGGTGTATCGCGACCTAATTGGCCAATACCAATAGGATATACAATCACTTCTTCACTGTTCGCTGGGTAGTAATATAAACGTAGCTCAGCCAGATTAATCACAATTCCCGTTCTTGGTGTCGACGGTAATAGCATTTGTGCTGGAATGATAAGTTCTTTACCCGCTTCGGGAAGATACGGGTCTGTTCCTGGATTTGCCTCAAGCATACCAAGTAGGCCAATTTGGTGATCACTGGCAATGGCCTCCAACGGCCGCCCATCATTGGGGACGATATACGTGTAATTTTCCCCGATAAGACGAGTGTTACTGTCAGGTAATGGGTATTCTTTTGCTTGAGCTGGCGCTAATAAGGCGCTCATGACAAACAAACTTGCCACCGTCAAAACTCTTTTCATATCTACTCCAAGGAAAATAATGTTCTTACAATAATTCAATAATTATTGTTCATAATAGCAACTATCTTTCATATCTTTAATACTAAATAAATATTTTTATTAAGTATTAATATGAAGTCAGTCTTTTTATGATGGTTAAATATAGTTAGATATAGTTAGATATAGTTAAACACGATGGCTTTAATGGATTACTCAGATAAAGAATAATACTCAAGAAGTAAAATATAGGTAAGGGAGCATAACGCTCCCTCGGTAGGATCACACGAACTGTGCCGCGCGCGATAAAATCGTACGGATCATTGCATTTAAGCCTTGAGTACGTGAAGGTGTTAAATGCTGCTCCAATGCTAATTGCTCAAAAAATGACTTAACATCCAGTGCTAATATTTGTTGGGCAGTTTTACCTTGAAAAAGAATGATCACAATAGCAACTAACCCTTTAACGATCGCAGCGTCGCTGTCACCGGCAAACGTAACGGTACCGTCTGCTTGTTTTTGCATATCAATCCACACTTGGCTTTGGCAACCGGCGATTAAATTATTATCGCTTCTTTGCACCGCAGAGAGTTCAGGTAAACGCCCTCCTAGTTCTATCATATAAAGATAGCGTTCTTCCCAGTCTTGGCAGCGAGAGAAATTACGTAATAACTTATTTTCATCGGGTAATGCGGGCATGCTCATTTCCTTTACTATGTGTTTCTTATGTGCTTAGCCTAACAATTTTTTGATGCGCTGTAACGCATTGAATAAGGAATCAACTTCTTCCTTAGTCGTGTATATCCCCACAGAAGCACGGCACATAGCGGGCACTTGGTAATGTTCCATTAATGGTAAAGCACAGTGATGCCCAGTACGGATTGCAATGCCATACCTATCAAGAAAAGACCCCACATCATAAGCATGGTGCTGGCCTAGATTGAAGGCCAGAACACCTTCCCGTTGGTCATTGCCATATAATATAATTGAAGGTATTTCTTGTAATTTCTTAGACGCATAAGCCATCACTTCAGCTTCATGAGCAAATACATCAGATAAATTTAGTGCATTTAAATAATCGAATGCCGCCCCTAAACCAATAATTGCGCTTACATTCGGTGTTCCTGCTTCAAAGCGCCATGGTGCATCAGCAAAAGTGATCCCTTTGGTCAGGCTAACTTGGCGGATCATCGCCCCACCGCCTTCCCATGGTGGCATCATATCCAAAATAGCTTTTTTACCGTAAAGGATACCAATACCTGTCGGGCCATATAACTTGTGACCTGAAAACACATAGAAATCACAGTCTAAGGCTTGCACATCAACCTGCTGATGCATTGCACCTTGCGCACCATCGACCAATACCGTGATTTCACTGCCTTTTGAGGCAGCAATTGCTCGTGCCTGCTTGATTATCTCCTGTACGGGATTAACTGTTCCCAATACATTAGAGATATGTGTAAAACTCAGCAATCGCGTACGTGAATCAATGACATCATTTAATATATCTAATTGCAGCCTACCATCATCGGAAATTGGGATAACACGGATTTCAAAGCCAATTTCCTCAGCTAACATATACCAAGGTACAATATTCGCATGGTGTTCCATTTCAGTGATGACAATATTGTCCCCTTCATGGAAATACTTCCGGCCAAAACTGTTTGCAACAAGGTTAATGCCTTCCGTCGTACCTTTGACAAACACGATTTCTTCATTTGAAGCGGCATGAATAAAAGCCGCTGCTTTTTGACGAACTTCTTCCATCATTGTCGTCGCGTTTGCACTAAGAGTATGTATACCGCGGTGAACCGCGGCATATTGATGTAGTGTAAACTCACTTTCTTTTTCAATAACTTGCAAAGGCTTTTGCGCACTTGCTGCGCTATCTAAATAGACCAGCGGATGATTATTGACTGACTGAAATAAGGCAGGAAAATCCTGCCTGACTGATGCGACATTGAATGGCATGGATATTAAACCTCCGCTAAGCGCTGGCGGATGTTTGCCATCACAGCGTGTTTTAATTCTTCCGATTCAATAGATTCTGTAAGTTCTGCAGCAAATGCAATAATAATCATATGTTTTGCTGCTTTCCCCTCAATTCCTCTTGAACGCAGATAGAACAACTGTTCGTCATCAATACGACCGACTGTTGCACCGTGACCACACTTTACGTCATCAGCATAAATCTCAAGCTGAGGCTTGGTATCAATTTCTGCTTTTTCACCTAACAACAATGTGTTGTTAGTCATTTGGCCATCCGTTTTTAATGCGTTCGGTGCCACTTTAATCATGCCATTAAAGACAGCTTTACTGCTATCCATTGCAATGACTTTATGTAATTGGCGACTATTGCAGTAGCTATTATTGTGCTCTAAATACGTACGCGTATCTGCAATTTCATTGCCTTTAGGCAGCAATATACTGTTAAGTTCAAACTCAGTATTTTCACCATCAAGGCGAGCACTTGTATGGTTACGCGTTAATAATGCGCCAAGTAAAAAACTCGTACTTTTCACACGGCTATCGCGACCAATAACAATATCATTGTGAGCAAAATGCTGAGACTGACCATTTTCAACATTTAACTTAAAGTGACTAAAGTCTGCGTTATCACCGACTTCAACTGTTAAACGGCTGCCAGTCATGTGCATTTGGTCATTCAAACTAACATAATGCTCAATGACTTGGGCTTTGCTATTTGCATCTAACGTTAAATGGTAGCGATACTGGCTAATATTCGTGGCCTGCTTATCGTTGCTACCCGTGGAGATATTCAGCAAATACAATGGTTTCTCTGCTATTTTATTTGCTGCAAGATAAACAACTAACGGTTGTACCGCCAAGCTTTCTGTTAAATGCAAGAAAATCTCACTATTTACAGGCGAAGGCAGCAAGTCTTGGTTATCAAGCAAAGACACTTGGAATGGCCCCATATCAATGGAGCTTAGTGCTGAACTATAACGCCCATCAATTAAAACAAGGCGATATGCGTCAATTGGCAGAGCCAATGCTTCACACTCTTTTGCTTCAATATCACTATCGCTAAAACGATACTGAGCCTCAAGTACCGTATTTAGTGGTGTATAGTGCCAATCTTCATGGCGGAACGCAGGTAAGCCAACTTGTTTTGCCATTTCCCAATGCGTTTTAGCATGTTGGGAGTTCGCACCGTGTCGTTGTTCAAATAATTCAGAAAAACGTGACATTGCTTGCTCATTAAGCTTCGCAACTTCTGCACGTTTTTGTGCTCTTTCACTGTTGGTCAATAAGCCAGCCATAACCCTGCTCCTCCAGTTTTTTCGCTAAACTGAAATCACCTGATTTGATGATTTTCCCTTGATATAACACATGGACAAAGTCAGGTTTTACATAATCCAAAATACGCTGATAGTGAGTGACGATGATGAATGAACGCTCTGGCGAGCGTAATGAATTCACCCCGTTAGCCACAATTTTCAGTGCATCAATATCTAAACCGGAGTCAGTTTCATCGAGGATACACAATTGAGGTTCTAGAGCTGCCATCTGCAAGATATCATTGCGTTTTTTCTCACCACCGGAGAAACCTACGTTGACAGAACGAGCAAGTAAATCTTCTGGCATTTCTAATAATTTAATTTTATCTTCAATAAAATCTTGGAAATCGAAACGATCTAATGCTTCTTGCTGACGATATTCTCTGACCGCATTAACGGCTGTTTGCAAGAAAAATTGGTTACTGACCCCTGGAATTTCGACTGGGTATTGAAATGCGAGGAAAACACCTTCCCCTGCACGCTCTTCGGGATCTAATTCAAACAGGTCCTTACCTTTAAACGTCACTTCACCGCTATCAATTTCATACTCTTCGCGGCCAGCAAGTGTGGCTGATAATGTACTTTTACCTGAACCATTTGGTCCCATGATGGCATGAACTTCCCCTGGTTTTACTTCCAGAGATAACCCTTTTAAAATCTCATTACCTTCTACACTCACGTGTAAATCTTTAACACTTAACATATTTACATGCCTTTAGCGCTTTAGCGCAAATAAACTCGATTAGGATCAGCCAACGCTGTGCTCTAAGCTGATCGCCAGTAATTTTTGTGCTTCTACGGCAAATTCTAATGGAAGCTCCGAGAACACATCCTTACAGAAACCATTTACAATCATTGAAATTGCATCGTCTTCGCTGATACCACGTTGTAAACAGTAAAATAACTGGTCTTCCCCAATACGTGAGGTTGTTGCTTCATGTTCGAGCTGTGCCGTATTATTTTTCACTTCCACATATGGGAAAGTATGTGCACCACACTGTGTACCAATTAACATAGAGTCACATTGGGTAAAGTTACGAGCATTATGTGCACTCGGTAAAATTTTCACTAAACCGCGATAGCTGTTTTGGCTTTTACCCGCAGAAATACCTTTAGAAATGATCGTGGAACGGGTGTTTTTCCCGATATGGATCATTTTCGTTCCGGTATCCGCTTGCTGATTGCCGTTTGTTAATGCAACGGAGTAAAATTCACCGACTGAGTTGTCCCCTTTAAGGATGACGCTTGGGTATTTCCATGTGATGGCAGAGCCAGTTTCTGACTGTGTCCATGACATTTTTGAATTTTCACCTTCACACAATGCGCGTTTAGTCACAAAGTTCAGGATCCCACCCGCTTCGCTATCCCCACCAGAGAACCAGTTCTGGACAGTTGAATATTTAACTTCAGCATCTTTATGAATAATCACTTCAACAACCGCTGCATGGAGCTGATAGCTATCACGAACAGGTGCAGAACACCCTTCGATATAGCTGACATAACTACCTTCATCGGCAATTAAAATCGTACGCTCAAATTGGCCTGTTTTGGCTGCGTTGATCCTAAAATACGTTGATAGCTCCATTGGGCAGTGTACGCCTTTTGGTATATACACAAATGTGCCATCTGAAGCCACTGCCGCATTCAATGCAGCAAAAAAGTTATCATGGCTCGAAACGACTGACCCTAGATACTTCTGTACCAGTTCAGGGTACTCTTGAATAGCTTCGCTGAATGAGCAGAAAATCACCCCATGTTTCGCGAGGTCATCACGGTAAGTTGTTGATACCGAGACCGAATCAAAAATTGCGTCAACCGCAACGGCCTTCCCTTCACGGACAGGAACACCCAACTGGTTAAAGGCTTCTTCAACTTCAGCTGTTAAATAGTTATTGGTTTCAGCCACACCAGTGCCTTGTGTCGCACCAGTTTGCGAACCACAAGTATCATCGCATGAGCCACAAGATGGCGCAGAATAATAGCTGTAGTCCTGATAATCGAGATTTGGGTAATTCGCTTTCAGCCAATGAGGTTCTTCCATGCCTTTCCAGTGATTAAAGGCATCAAGACGGAATTGAAGCATCCACTCAGGCTCATTACGTTTTGCTGAAATGGCACGGATCACATCTTCATTGATACCTTTCGCCATTTCATCAGTTGCGACTTCAGTAAAGAAGCCTTCTTTATAACGCTGGTCATCAAGCCAGCTTTGAACATCATCGCCAACTTCTACATTGCTCTGTGACATAATCTGACTTCACATGTTAAACGCCGAAGCTTTCACCACACCCACAGGCATGTTGGGCTTTCGGGTTATTAAATTTGAAAATTTGATTCAGCCCTTCTTGGACAAAATCAACGACTGTGCCATCAATAAATGGCATTGCTTCTTTTGGCACATAAAGGTGTGCGCCATCGAGTTCAAATAACAGGTGTTGGTCTGTTGGGTTTTCGATCATCTCAAACACATAACCGAAACCTGCGCAGCCAGACTGTTTTACGCCGAGTGAAAGCCCTTTTGTGTTTGGGTTTTGCACCATCAATTTTTTGATTTGTTTTGCAGCGCTTTGTGTCAGGTTAACTCCCTGCCAATTGTTTTCATCAAATGAAAATGTCTCTACACCGTCAGTCATATTGACCCCACATTTCTTATGGCTTTTCAGCCTGTTATCAAGAGATTAACTCTGCCTACCCTATGGTAATGATTAGCTAATTGACTTCAACCATTTGTTTTAAGAGGTTATAGCTATTTTAGCTCTTTTCTTGCTCACTACTAGATTAAAAAACAAACAGCTCCCTAGAAAAACCAATCTAACTCATTGATAAGCAATAAATAAATAGAGTTGTATTTTTTATTTAAATTTGTACTAAATAATACACTTAAATGACACAAATTAATAAAGGTGCATTTATTATACAACTTAATTAACTTGATAAAAATGAATTTATAGAAAGAACGGTCATAAAACCACATAAATACAAGGGTTTTATAGGGCATTTTAGCCTTTGATTAGCCAAAAAACCCTACATTTAGAATGGTTATTATTCAAATAATACCGCAGTTGTCAGGCGAGAAGTACAACACAATTTGCCTTGTTCATTGAAAATTTCAATATTCCACACTTGCTGGCGACGTCCTAAATGAATCGGTTTACAAATACCTCTCACAACCCCTGAGCGAGCAGCACGAACATGATTGGCATTGATTTCCAACCCGACCACCTTTTGTTCCCCTTCCGAGCACATATAACCCGCAATTGAACCCAAAGATTCGGCTAACACAACAGAAGCGCCGCCATGCAATAACCCAAAAGGCTGTTTGGTACGATGATCAACAGGCATTATTCCCTCTAAATAATCATCTCCAATTGCCGTGATTTCAATACCGAGATGCCCTAACATGCAGGTTTTTGACATTTCAGCGAGTTGCTGCAAATTAAATTGACGTTTCCAAATCATTAAACTATCTCCAACAGGGCTTGAATCGGATGTTTTATCGATACATTTTCCATTCGCTTAACTTGGCTACGGCAAGAATAACCTGAACTTAAACAGCGATCTTTGGGCAAAGAAGACATCGCGCCTTTCCACGATAAGTCATAAATACCTTTTGAATTTTGAAGATTGGCCACTTCGTGTCCATAAGTCCCTGCCATGCCACAACAGCCAACACTAACATTATTCAATGTTTGCCCAAAGCGAGCAAATAACGCTGCCCATTGGTTCGCACTATTAGGTAAAGCCGTTGATTCCGTACAATGACCGAAAAAATACCACGGTTGTGCCGAAGCCGTTTGCACATTGTGTGGTTCAGGCAATGTCATTAACCACTCATGTGCCAACATCACCGTAAATTGGCACTGCTCTTTGCCTAAAATTTCATGATATTCATCGCGGTAACAAAGTACCAGTGCAGGGTCAACACCGACCATTGGCAATTGTAACTTTGCCACTCGATTTAAAAAGTCCGCAGTCTTACGCGCTGTTTTCGCAAATTTCGCTAAAAAACCTTTGATGTGTTGTGCTTTTCCATTCGGTGAGAACGGTAACAATACAGGTTTAAGGCCTAATTTTTCGATTAAGCGGACAAAATCTGCCACTACTTTGGCATCGTAATAACTGGTAAAAGGGTCTTGAACCACCAGCACATACTTTTCACGCTGTGAACTCGTCATACTTTCAAGTTGCTCAAGCGTGACAGAAACCGCGGCATGTCCTGAAAGTTCTTGTTTCAAAGTTGGTTGAGAAAACAACGGCAAATCTACCATGCCAATCGTGTGTTGACTCAATTTTTGCACCATCGGTTGACGTAAAAAGAAATTAAATACCCCCGGTACTTTGGAAAGTAATGGCGCACTCGCTTCAACGTTTGCAACAATATGGTCCCGAATAGGACGTAAATAGCGCCCATGGTACAGCGCTAAAAATTTCGCTCTAAATGAAGGGACATCAATTTTGATCGGGCATTGCGTTGAGCAGGCTTTACAGGCAAGGCACCCTGCCATTGATGCTTTCACTTCATGAGAGAAGTCATAATCGCCTTGCTTCGCACGCCAAGTATTACGTGTTTTCTCTATAAGACCACGCAATGATGGTTGGCTTTGTGTTATACCTTTTTCAAGGTGTTCTGGTGTAATGCCTTGTTCCGCTAGTAACCTTAACCATTCGCGAACAAGTGTCGCGCGGCCTTTCGGGGAATGGACTCGTTGACCACTCACCTTCATCGACGGGCACATCGGGCTTTTCACATCAAAATTAAAACACAGCCCATTGCCATTACACTCCATTGCACCACGGAATTCTTGGCGCATTTGGACTGGAATTTGCCGGTCATACGTTCCTCGCTTGATATCATCAACCTGCTTCATCGGTGCATCCAGCCCCGCAGGTGGACAAATTTTACCTGGATTCAAGCGGTTATCGGGGTCAAAAGCGGCTTTGATGTTACGCAGTTCAGCGTATAACACATCACCAAAAAATTCAGGGCTATATTGTGCACGGAAACCTTTCCCATGCTCCCCCCACAGTAGTCCACCGTATTTCGCGGTTAATGCCACAATTTCATCAGAAATTTGTTTCATCAATACTTCTTGTTGCGGATCACACATATCAAGTGCAGGACGAACGTGTAAGACACCTGCATCTACATGACCAAACATGCCATAATTCAAGTTATGGCTGTCTAATAATGCACGAAATTCTACTATATAGTCAGCAAGATGCTCAGGGGGAACGCAGGTATCCTCAACAAATGGGATTGGCTTCGCTGCGCCTTTACTATTTCCCAACAACCCAACCGCTTTTTTACGCATGTTATAAATACGCGTAATATCTTCAAGATCATGGCAAGTTTGATAGCCAATCACTCCGGCTTGATTATTCGCCATTAATTCGTCTAAGCGTTGGCACAAGCTTTCAGTCAATTGATTGATTTCATCTTCATCGTCACCACTAAATTCAACGATGTTTAACCCTAACATCTCTTTATTTGGCACATCCGTAATTAAGGCTTTGACGGAATGCCAAACGATGTCTTCTTTTGCCAAGTTAAGTACTTTTGAATCCACGGTTTCAACAGACAATGCTTTCGCTTCAACCATAAAAGGTGCATTACGCAATGCGGACTCAAAAGAGTCATATTTTACATTTACCAAGCGCCGTACTTTTGGCAAAGGTGTAATGTCCAGTGTCGCCTCGGTAATAAAAGCTAAAGACCCTTCAGACCCAGTCAAAATACGGGTAAGGTCAAATTCAGTTAATGCATCATTAAATACATGACGTAAATCATAACCAGTTAGGAAACGGTTTAACTTAGGAAATTTTTCTTCAATTAATGAACGTTGTTCTAAACAGCGTTCTAACACCGTTTTATAAATGCGTCCCACCGTAGAATCTTCTGACGCAATCGTTTGGGCGAGTTCGATAGGCATAGCGCGTGTATCTAGGCATTCCCCACCTAACACCATGGCTTTGACGCCTAATACGTGATCAGACGTTTTTCCATAAACTAATGAGCCTTGGCCTGATGCGTCAGTGTTGATCATCCCACCTAATGTTGCTCGGTTACTAGTGGATAATTCAGGTGAAAAGAAATAACCGTAAGGTTTGAGGTATTGATTTAATTGGTCTTTGATAACCCCAGCCTCAACTTTAACCCACCCTTGCTCTGGATTTATTTCTAGAATGCGGTTCATATAACGGGACATATCCACAACAATCCCTTCGGTTAAGGATTGCCCATTGGTTCCCGTTCCCCCTCCCCGAGGTGTAAAGCTAAGCTCACGAAATTTTGCTTGCCCTGCAAGGCGAGTGATAATTTGTACGTCTGCACTCGAACGTGGAAACACAACCGCTTGAGGTAATAATTGGTAAATACTATTGTCTGTCGCCATGGATAAACGCTCAGCATAGCTGGTGCCGTTATCCCCAGTAAAACCCTGTTCTTGTAGCTCATGCAAGAACTCAATGACTAAATGACTAAGATGAGGAGCTTCTGATATACGCGGGATCATTATTAACGATGACTCTTGTTGTTTAGTGTTCGCATTACTCGTTATGTACTATCTTTATTTTAAGTTGCACAATAGTGTCTGAGGTCTATGATGAATTACCCTCACAGCCTGTAAAGACAGTACAGCCGCTGATGACATTGCCATCATGAACCATACCACAATATTGTTTTTTTTAACCGTGAAAAATAATTACGTTATTTTCACCTAAAAATTTGCCACACACGCAGAATTTTCATTTGTAAAGGATCAATCATTAATGGAAAAATCGCAAAAACGCTTGGATCTTCCCAAACTTATTTTCGGCCTATTATCCATCGTTTTAATGATAGCAGCCTGCTTTTGGGTACTTAATCCATTTATTCTTGGCTTTGTATGGGCGGGAATGATGGTCATTGCTACTTGGCCACTATTATTAAGACTAGAAGCTCGCTTATGGCACAAGCGCTGGCTAGCGGCATTAGTGATGGTTCTTCTTATATTACTGCTATTCGTTATCCCATTAGGTATTCTAATCGGCAGTATTATTGAAAATAGCACCCCACTCATTGATTTAGCCAAATCACCGTCAAGCCTAACATTACCTGATTTAGAATGGCTAAATACCATCCCAATGGTCGGTGAGAAAATTTACTATGCGTGGCATAGTTTAGTCGCTAGTGGTGGTAATGCTTTACTGGCTAAAATTCAACCCTACTTTGGCCAAGCTGCGGGGTGGTTTGCCACGCAGGCCATTAGCGCAGGAAGATTTATTTTTCACTTGATGCTAATGTTGCTATTTAGTGGCTTGCTCTACCTTAAAGGCGAATCTGTCATGGTTGGCATACGTCACTTTGCTGTTCGTCTCGCAGGGATCCGTGGGGATGCTGCCGTCGTATTAGCAGCACAATC
Organism: Providencia huaxiensis; assembly: GCF_002843235.3. Taxonomy (NCBI): domain Bacteria; kingdom Pseudomonadati; phylum Pseudomonadota; class Gammaproteobacteria; order Enterobacterales; family Morganellaceae; genus Providencia; species Providencia huaxiensis. Next base: position 1,126,317 of record NZ_CP031123.2, on the reverse strand, counting down.
TATTCGAGCTGTTGCCCTTGGTGTCGTCGTGACTGCGCTAATTCAAGCCATAGTCGGTGGAATTGGCCTCGCCCTGTCAGGTATCGGTTATGCGGCAATTTTGACTGTCTTATTGTTTATTTGCTGTGTGGCACAGTTGGGGCCTCTACTCATCATGGTGCCATCTGTCATTTGGCTGTTTTGGACGGGTGATACAACCTGGGGAATTATTCTTGCGATATGGGCCGCTGTTGTTGCTACCATGGATGGGGTCACGTATCCAAAGGGTTGATGGCATTTCAAACGTAATACTCTCGCTCAATGAAAGTCCCAATGATCTTGTCATGCATGCCGGATGATTTTGAATACCCTAACGTCTTGCGATTAAGTCGTTTCAATCGGTTACGCAACGTCAGATTTTCACGCTCAATTCGCTGTGTATATAGCTTTCCTAAAATGTGTTTTTCGCTAGGGAGTGTCTCTTTGTACGCCCTGTAACCATCCGTACACCAAAAAGCGATACGGAACCCAGACAGCAGTTTTAACAATTTCCCCAGTGTTTTCTTGCTTCGGGAACCAAATACATGAGCGATAATCCGCTTTAAGCGAGGCTCCCATGCATACCACAACCAACGCTGACTTTTTTTGTTACCGATAAATGACCACATCTCATCGACCTCACAAATGAGCTGAATTTGTAGGTTATCTAGGGGCAGTGTTGTTACATTCCGTGGCGAGAGTTTTTTAAAGTGCGGACGACGGCATTGATACTGATATGTAATGCCCTAGCGGTGTCACGAATACCCGCATTATTCATGGCAAGCTCAACCACTTGCTCTTTGATGCCGGGCTGACAAGCGTTGTAGGTATAATCGAGTTGAAAAGTGCGGCAACAGGCCTGACAGCGATAACGGGGATGACCTCCATTGCCGGTGCCATGTTTTTTAACAGGGTCGGTTAACCCACAGAATCGGCATTTTACTGAAATGGTAGCCATACTAAACCTCAACAGAAAAGCTCAGTTTACCCCATTATCAACTCATTGAATACTCGACCGGCAGTTTTAATCAAGTAAATGCAAAGGCTGAATGTAATTCACATTCAGCCTGATAATTAATAAACGAGATAACTATTGATTTTCAGCTATTGTTAGCCACGTTTGTACGACAGTATCAGGGTTTAAAGATAAGCTATCAATACCTTCATCGACCAGCCATTGGGCGAAGTCTTGATGGTCGGATGGCCCTTGACCACAAATACCTACATACTTATTTTGGCGTTTTGCAGCTTGTATTGCCATGGATAACATCGCTTTAACTGCATCGTTTCGTTCATCGAATAATTCAGAAACAACACCTGAATCCCTATCAAGGCCTAATGTTAACTGAGTCATATCATTCGAACCGATAGAGAACCCGTCAAAATGTTCGAGGAATTGGTCAGCCAGTAAAGCATTTGATGGTATTTCACACATCATAATGACTTTTAGGCCGTTTTCACCACGTTTTAAATCATGTTTCGCCAGTTCTGCTATCACTGACTCCGCTTGTGCAACTGTCCGCACAAATGGGATCATGACTTCAACATTCGTTAGGCCCATAGTATTACGAACACGTTTAACCGCTTCACACTCTAATGCAAAACAGGCGCGGAAGCTGTCAGACACATAACGGCCAGCACCACGGAAACCTAGCATTGGGTTCTCTTCTTCAGGCTCATAAATATCCCCACCGACTAAGTTGGCATATTCATTTGACTTGAAGTCAGATAGACGAACAATAACGCGTTTTGGCCAAAAAGCCGCGGCTAGAGTCGAAATTCCTTCGGTTAATTTGCCAATATAGAACTCAATTGGGTCATCATAACCTGCCATCATTTGGCGAATTTCTGCTTGTAGCTCAGGAGATTGCTTATCAAACTCCAGCAGCGCTCTTGGGTGAACACCAATCATACGATTGATGATAAACTCAAGTCTCGCTAAACCCACGCCTTCATTAGGCAAGCAAGCAAAATCAAATGCACGGTCAGGGTTGCCGACGTTCATCATGATTTTGACATCTAGATTTGGCATATCACTCACTTCAGAGCTGTGAATTTCAAACGCCAGTTTTCCTTCATACACAAAGCCCGTATCACCTTCTGAACAAGAAACGGTCACCTCTTGGCCTTCGTGCAAACGGTCAGTTGCATCACCACATCCTACAACAGCTGGAATACCTAATTCGCGAGCAATAATTGCGGCATGGCAGGTACGTCCACCACGATTCGTGACAATCGCAGCGGCTTTTTTCATGATAGGTTCCCAATCAGGGTCAGTCATATCGGTAACGAGTACATCACCAGCCTGAATTCTATCCATCTCACTCAAGTTATGAATGACTTTAACAACCCCAGAACCAATACGATGACCAATTGCACGTCCTTCAACTAAAACTTGTCCTTGTTGTTTTAATTGATAACGCTCCATCACTTGTTGATTAGAGCGAACGGTTTCTGGCCTTGCTTGGACAATATACAAACGCCCATTATGACCATCTTTTGCCCACTCAATATCCATTGGGCGACCGTAGTGCTTTTCAATCTGTATAGCTTGGCGTGCAAGCTCTTCCACTTCGAGATCAGTTAAAGAGAAACGATTGCGTAGCGCTTCTGGCACATCTTCGATTTGTACTTGTTTACCGTGCTCTTTACTGTTGGCATACACCATTTGTAATTTTTTAGAGCCCAGTGTACGACGCACAATCGCGGGACGGTTATTGGTTAGTGTTGGCTTATGAACATAAAATTCATCTGGGTTCACAGCGCCTTGCACCACCATCTCACCTAAACCATACGCAGAGGTGATAAATACGACTTGGTCGAAACCCGATTCAGTATCAATCGTAAACATAACACCCGATGAGGCTAAATCTGAACGTACCATACGTTGAACGCCCGCGGACAACGCTACACCGCGGTGGTCATAACCTTGGTGAACACGATATGAAATCGCACGGTCATTAAACAGTGAAGCAAAAACGTGTTTGATCGCAACTAATACTGCGTCTATCCCTTGAACGTTAAGGAATGTTTCCTGTTGCCCTGCAAACGAAGCGTCAGGCATATCCTCAGCGGTTGCCGATGAACGGACAGCAAATGAGGCTTCCGCTTCACCTTCTGACAATTGCGCGAATGCATCACGAATATCTTGTTCCAACTCCTTCGTCAGTGGGGTATCAATCACCCATTGACGGATCTGAGCACCTGCTACAGCCAGTTGGTTCACATCATCAATATCCGTTTCATCTAGCAGGTTATAAATGCGCTGATTTACACCGCTCTGCTCCAGAAAATCATTAAACGCCTGTGCGGTTGTCGCGAAACCGTTAGGTACGGATACTCCCAGATCAGATAAGTTAGTGATCATTTCACCGAGAGAAGCATTTTTGCCTCCTACACGGTCAACATCATTCATCCCTAATTGGTTATACCAAAGTACATTACACGGAGTGAGGCCATTTGTGGACATTGAAAGCGATCCTTTTATAGCAATTTAGTGACAGAGTACAAATCGTAAAAAATCTCGTTGGCGAAAATTCGCCTCGTGAAATAGACTAGCACAGACGATAAGAGAAGATGGACTGGTGAATCGTTCCATCACTGAAGAAAACTTTTTTGTTCTAAAAATCGTTCAAAAAATGGCTATAGTTCCCCCTACAAACTAATTTTTAAACTTTAAACAAAGATAATATCTCCCAATATCCAGTGATAAATACAATAAGAGACGAATAATGATGACCGAATTAGGAACAATGAATAATATGGCAAGCCAAGTTCAACGCACTGTTTTTTTTATTTCTGATGGGACAGCGATCACCGCTGAAACTTTGGGGCACGCCGTACTTTCTCAATTTCCTCTGTCATTTATTTCTTATACTCTGCCGTTTGTGACAAGCGAAGCCCGCGCCCAGGAAATTAAACAAAAAATTGATATTATTTTCCAAGAAACCCAGTTGCGCCCTTTAGTGTTCTATTCGATTATCTCCCCTGAAGTAAAGCAAATCATCACCCAAAGTGCCGGGTTTTGCCAAGATATCGTCCAAAGTTTAGTCGCCCCAATTCAAAAGGAAGTTGGCCTAGAACCCGAGCCGAAACTCAACCGAACTCATGGTTTGTCTATGCAGAATATGAATCAATATGATGCACGTATAGCTGCCATTGAATACACTCTAGCTCATGACGATGGGATTTCTTTACGTAATTTAGACCAAGCCCAAGTGATACTTATTGGTGTTTCACGTTGTGGTAAAACGCCAACAAGTCTCTATTTAGCGATGCAATTTGGTATCCAAGCCGCAAACTACCCATTTACGGCTGATGATATGGATAACTTACAGTTACCTGTAGCGTTGCGCCCATATACTCATAAGTTGTTCGGCTTAACTATCAGCCCTGAACGGTTAGCAGCCATTCGTGAAGAGCGCCGTGAAAATAGCCGTTATGCATCCATCAGGCAATGTCGTATTGAGATAGCGGAAGTGGAAGCTTTATTTAGACAAAATAAAATCAATTACTTAAATACAACGAACTATTCTGTTGAAGAGATTTCTGCAAAAGTGATTGATACCATGGGCTTACAAAGACGAATATTTTAATCAATACTAATAAAAAAAATATTCATTCCTGCTAAGTTGGAGGTTGAAATTAAGCCACATTCGTTTATTGTGATCTTAATCACTTATAGGGCATATGCCTATTAAAGTTTTTTGAGAAAGAAAATGCACAAAACTGATGAATTACGTACTGCGAGAGTGGATAGCTTAATTACCCCACAAACTCTCGCTGATGAATTTCCTATTTCCCAAAAAGTTGCTGACAACGTGACAACGTCACGTAAACGAATTGAACAGATTCTATCTGGTGAAGACCCTCGTCTACTTGTCATTGTCGGCCCTTGTTCGATTCATGACATCGATGCCGCTATTGAATACGCGAAAAAATTAAATGTATTAAGAGAACGTCATCAAGACCGTTTAGAAATTGTCATGCGAACTTACTTTGAGAAACCGCGTACTGTCGTTGGCTGGAAGGGGTTAATTTCAGACCCTAACCTCGACAATTCTTGCCAAGTCAATACAGGCATCCGCTTAGCACGCAAGTTACTGATTGAAGTTAACCAATTAGGGCTAGCTACAGCAACCGAATTTCTTGATATGGTTACTGGACAATATATTGCAGACCTCATTAGTTGGGGAGCTATTGGAGCCCGTACAACAGAGAGCCAAATCCATCGTGAAATGGCATCCGCACTGTCTTGCCCTGTTGGTTTCAAAAATGGGACTGACGGTAATATAAATATTGCTATTGATGCGATAAGAGCGGCAAAAGCACAGCATATGTTTTTATCACCAGATAAAAACGGGCAAATGACGATTTACCAAACCAGTGGTAACCCGCATGGGCATATAATTATGCGTGGCGGTAAACAGCCTAATTACACTGCCGGTGACTTAGCCGCAGCTTGCGACAAACTACGTAAATTTGAATTACCAGAGCATTTAGTGGTCGATTTCAGCCATGGTAATTGTCAAAAAATTCATCGTCGCCAACTCGAAGTTGCACGAGATATTGCGGAGCAAATAAAAGATGGCTCGACCGCTATCAGTGGAGTGATGGCAGAAAGCTTCTTAGTTGAAGGCACACAAAAAGTGGTTTCTGACCAACCGTTAGTTTATGGCCAATCTATTACCGACCCATGTCTTGGTTGGGAAGATACCGAACAACTTATTGAAATTCTTGCTCAAGCTGTTGAGTCACGCTTCAAATAAGCTTAATAACGCCAATCTATTTCTTACAATAAGCCTTTTAGTGAAGTAAAAACTAAAGGGCTTTTATATTTTATAATAAATATAATTATCATTTAAATATAACCAAAACGATATAATGATTTAATCATTCAAACAAAAACAGTATTTTAATCTAAAAACTTCTTGACCCACCTCTCACTAACGATAATAATTCTCACTACGAACTAATTTATCCGTCAGGTAACCCGTAGCCTAGCCCTTGCTATTCGCTGCAACATTACAGAGCCATCTAGTTCAAATAAACAAATACGCTGTACAAATACTCATTGCATGCCACCCAGATAACTTATCCAGGCAGCCAGCAAATTCTGAAACTAAAGGAAAGGATTTCCTATGCTGTTTAAATCGATGCCTGCATCACTCCATCAAAATCATAGAATATCACTCTCAGCTCTTACTGCTACTGTCGTAATGACCGGGTTTAGCCACACAGTCTTGGCTGAAAATTCATCGACTCCAAAAGCAATGTCAAAAACGGATACCCGCGACATTATTCACGTTTCAACCTCGCCTCTTAGTTTAGAGAATATCGCTGTAGCAGAACAAGTCGATGTAATTGATGCAAAAGCACCTGAATATCAATCTGCAACATCCGCCTTAGATTTACTAAAAGGCCAAGCTGGGATATTTGTTTCTGGTTCCAATAGCACTTATGGCCAGGGCATTCAAATGCGAGGTTATGATTCACGAGGTGTTAAAGTCACTGTTGATAATATCACCCAAGACTTTTATTCCGGCTTATATGAAGCCACATTTATTGACCCCACCTTAATAAAAAAAGTCTACGTCCATAAAGGCGCATCATCTGTACATCATGGCGGCGGTGCATTAGCTGGAGTTGTCTCATTCAAAACAATAAATGCAGCTGACATATTAAAGCCAGGGCAAAAACTCGGTGGCCAGGTATTCAGCGGTATTAACCGTAATGACCACGGTTACTATGCAGGTGCAACGCTGTTGGGCAGAACTGAATCAACGGATACCCTATTCAGCTATAGTCAACGTAAAAAGTACCTACTCGGCTCACCCGAATTTGAAGAGGTTGATAATACTGAACAGCTAAGCAACTGGATGCTCAAAAGTAGTTGGCTTGCCCACCCTTCATATAACTTGACGTTACAATTAAAAGAATACCGCAACAACAGTTTAGGGGTAAAACAACCCGCTAAACCTTCAGAAAAAAATAGATATCCAAATACACCGCATGAAAGGCAAAGCCATCAGCGAGATATTGCCATTAGCCAATTTTTTACACCCAAAAATGAGATAAATTGGCAAGCTCAGTGGGATGTTTATTATACAGATTTATATTTAGATCAAACTGATACAATTAAGGTCAAGAGCAAACCAAAAGAGTATGGCTCTGAAGCGCGAAATCAATATACCTATGGGACTAAATTTACTAATAGCTTCACGTTACCTATGTATAACTGGGTAAATCATCATATTCAAAGTGGTTTCGAATATTATCAGCAAAAGCAAACGTCGAATCAGTATGCAATAAGTTATCCACCGGCAGAACTCGACAACATGTCAGGCTGGTTGGTCAATGACATGACATTGCATCAATTACCGTTAACTTTATCAATTGGAACGCGCTTTACACAATACCGTGCATCGAGGGATAATTTCCCTGAAAGTAAACATACCAACTTGTCATCCCGTATGGCTGTTAGTATTACTCCCACCCATTGGCTCAATCTTTTTTCATCATACGCTGAAGCATACCGTACCCCACGTATGTCCGAGCTTTATAACAATTCAAACCATTTCACTATACCCTTTTTTGGTACTTCCTCGAACTTTCGCCCATCGCCTGATTTACTTCCAGAAACGAATAAAACCCTCGAAACAGGCGTAAAATTCAGTTTTGATGGGGTACTTATTGATAATAGCGACCTTCAATTTGGTTCAACCTACTTTAAGACCAAATCTAAAAACCATATTGCCCTTGAAGGCCTCTATACGCCAAGGTATGGCCAATGGTTCCCCGATGAACTTTATTATATCAATATCCCCAGTGCATCCATTTATGGCATCGATAGCTTTATAAGCTACAGAACACCGTGGTTTGAATTAAATATCAATCACAATAAAACCACAGGTAGAGAAGACGGCTCTCATTATTCTCTTTCGTCTATACGCCCTGAAACACTAACGACTCGATTCAATGTACCGGTTGCTAGTACCGGCTTTACTCTAGGTTGGATAGGGGAATTCTCTGCAAGAACGCAACTTCAAGGTAATGATAAATATAAAAAGTGGCATCACAAATCAGGCCAAGGTTTAGATCGTTATCATAAAGAAGTCATTCAGCATGCTGGCTATAGCATTCATGATTTCTATGTGAATTACCAAGCAGATCAGTTCATTAAAGGATTAAGTTCAACTCTCACAATGAAAAATGCATTTGATAAGCCGTATGTTTCTTCAATGGGAGTTCCTCAAGAAGGCCGAAACTTTTATATCAACATGAATTACAACTGGTAGTTAAGTAGTAAAAAAACATGTTATCAACTGATTTTATTAATTTTATCAACAGTATAAAAATAAATCAGTTGATAACGCTTCACTGTGTCTTGTCATTTCATTAAGGAAAAAAGGAAAAATTTGTGAATTCAAACCTCTATCATGATTACCTACAAGCTAAAAAAACGTACACTCATAAGCACTCCCAAGAAATAGCGGCCTTACTTGGCGTATCTGAAGCCCAGTTAATTCATTGTCGTGTCGGTAAAGATAATGTTCAACGATTGGTCAGCAAACCCGTTGATATCTTGCAAGGTTTAACCACGATAGGGAAAGCTATAGGGATCACTCGCAATCAGTATGCTGTTAGTATTCAAACGGGCGCATATAATAACCCGAAATTTAGCAGCCATGGTGGGCTATTTCTAAACCCTAAAGCATTAGACTTACGTATGTTCTTTGCGCAGTGGAGTTCAATTTTTGCACTCACTGAAAAAACGCCAGAGGGAACTCGCCACAGTATTCAATTTTTCGATAAATATGGTGATTCTTTACACAAAGTCTTTTCCACCGACAACACGGATATAGCTGCTTGGCAAGCCATAATAGAACGCTACAGCACATCAGAGAATCCGCCTATCGAACCTAAAACAATTTCGCCATTTTCAGAACAGAGAATCAGCGAAGAACTCGCCTCTCAATTAGAACAACAATGGCGTGAGATAACAAATGTTCATCAGTTTTTTGGCATATTAAAGAAACACAATTTAAGTCGTCAGCAAGTTTTTCGTGTAGTTAGCAAAGAATTAGCATGGCAAGTACCTTCAACGGCCTTATCTGATCTGCTTTCCCTTGCATACCAAGCACAAAATGAAGTGATGCTCTTTGTAGGAAACCGTGGATGCGTGCAAATATTTACAGGAAAAATAAATGAACTATCATCACTCTCTGTTGAAAGCTCTCAAACTGATTGGTTAAATATTTCAAGTACAAACTTTAAACTTCATCTCATTGAAAGCGGCATTTCTGAGTGCTGGGTCACACGTAAGCCAACTAAAGATGGCTTTGTAACAAGCCTTGAGGTCTTTGATACCCAAGGTAACCAAATTATTCAAATGTATGGTCAGCGCATAGAAGGCACACCAGAACAAATAGAATGGAGCAAACAAATTCTTTCAATATCACGTATTTGATAAAAGAATAATAAAAAGATAAATGGGCTTCTAATGGTAACTTTCAGGATCCTTTCCTATCAGAGATAGTGGATTAAGCTAGAGATGAAATTTGCCATAGAACCCTTTACCTGATTTATTCATAGCAACAACATAAACCGCTTTTGCGGTATAGAAATAACATCATTGTCTACTACTCACATATACTCTAAATAATTCGAATAGCAGCTAGGCGACAAGTGAAGAGAGGCCGATGAGCATACATGAGTATGTGATCCGGCGAGCTGAGCGCAGTCAACAACGCTGCAGCTTGAAGTATCACGAGTATATACTCTAAATAATTCGAGTTGCAGCTAGGCGACAAGCGAAGAGAGACCGATGAGCATACATGAGTATGTGATCCGGCGAGCTGAGCGCGGTCAACAACGCTGCAACTTGAAATATGACGAGTATAGTACATCATACTTACCGTATTCTATTGATTATTACTCCCCGAAATACAATTATGGTCTTCTCCCACCAAAACAATTACCTCGGAATTTCCTGTTTATTGTTATAGAAAAATGATTATAAATGAAACAATAATTTTTCAATTATTTACTTGGTTAATAATTTCGAATGGCTTAATCAATTTTCTTGAACGTAATAAGACGTCTGTCTTGTCATCACCTAAACAAAACACCAAAATAATATAATCACTTGAATTAAAACAACTTTAAACATACAATGATGAATGTTTAAAATGTTAATTTTTTCAACATCTATTGTACTGATAGTTATTCTCATTAAAAAACCGCACGTTTAGCCTATCGATATATCGGAAAAACAGGAAGAATAGACCCTAATTTCGTGAGTTATTATTAGTTATTAATGAACAATAGCCTACTTGAGTAGGAGGTAAATATGTCAGAAAGTGTAGTCAACGATATTGTTAAATGGCTTGAAAGCCAGTTGCAGCGCAATGAAGGCATCAAAATCGACACAATTGCCGATAAAAGCGGTTATTCAAAATGGCATTTACAGCGTGTTTTCAAAGAAATGAAAGGTTGCACGCTTGGCGAATACGTCCGTAAACGTCGTTTATTAGAAGCGGCCAAATCATTACGTGAAGGCAACTTACCTATTCTTGATATCGCATTGCAATATGGCTTCAGTTCACAGGCAACATTTACCCGTATCTTTAAAAAGCACTTTGATACAACGCCTGCAAAATTTCGCCAATCGGGTGAATTACCTGAATGCAAAAACTTTATGACTTGTAGCTGTCATAACTGATTATTTTAGAACGTCCCTTCCTATTAGTTATTTGCAATTTTGTAGTCTATGTCTGAGCCGATTATATCGGCTCAAGGTTGTTGACAAAGCGAGATAAAAGTGTGATTTTTCCCGCTTTGTGTTATCAGTCGAAAATCAACAAATTGATTTTCCTCTTTTATTTTCAATAACCTATTAGACTGCCGCTAAACATAAATGTTTGTCGCCAGTCTGAGCCGATTATATCGGCTCTTTTTTTAACTTAACTCATGGACTAGCCAGTTTTCCAAATCAGCTAACTGCTCCTGCAATTGTGGCCATTTAACGGCCATCTCTTTGCTCAAAGAGCGTATCGTTTCTGTTTGATAGGCTTTACCCGATAATTGCTCACTTAACCACTCCAAAGGGGATGGGTCTAAGCTATCTGTAAAAAACTGGCAGCGATTTATCACACCTTTTTCGATATCAAAATGAAACTCAATTCCTCCCCAAGGAAAACGGGTATCAGAATAGTGAGAGAAAGCGGGTGCTTGTCCAAAATTCCACTCCCAACTACTTTGTTTAGCGAAGGTTTCTGCAAAATTTGGCAAGTCAGGTAATTTTTCAGGGGAGATATACTCTGCTTCGACCGTTTCACCGAAGTAATTAAAAAAACTCTTAATTATTCCTTCGCAAACAATTTCATGAGAGATATGGGGGACAAGCTCAGATAAATTAGCCACTCGAGAACGTACAGATGTGATCCCTTTTGCCTGTAATTTTTTAGGATCCGGATTCAGGTAATTTGCTAAGCGACCTAAATCTGCGTTAATCAGTAAGGTTCCATGGTGAAAACCTCTATCTTTCGTTTCTCGGTATGCAGAACCCGAAATTTTTCGTGGGCCACTTTCAGTATCTAAGACTAAATCATTACGACCTGATATTTCTGCGTTAATACCGACAAGTGCTAGCCCATCAACAATAATTTGTGTAGAAACCGTTTTGTCATACTCCGGCTTTCCTGCCATAAACGTAAAACACGTGTTACCTAAATCATGAAAAACAGCGCCACCACCACTGCTACGCCGGGCTAAACGGACATTATCTTCTTCCATTCTTCGAGTATTACACTCTTTCCACGGATTCTGCGCACGCCCTATAACTACCGTGTCAGCATTTCGCCAGAGAAACATAACACGTTGGTCAGTTGGCATTTGTCGGAAAATAGTTTCTTCAACCGCAAGGTTAAACCAAGGGTCGTAGGATCCAGAGATGAGTAAACGTACTGTTGACATTAAGCTATCCTTAAAACAAAACTTGCTCTTAAGATAACATAATCACTGAATAAAATAGTGAATTTAGATGCGCCTTGCCTGCCAAAACACTTTTCGCCAATAAACGTTATCCATTGATGAGCGGATCACCCCTTTACTCGTTGACGCATGAATGAATGTATTATCGGTATCGTAAATACCCACATGCAGCCCATTCTCTCCTGAGCCCGTCCTAAAGAAGACTAAATCCCCTGGCATCAAATCAGATTTATCAATACGTGTGCCTAATTGAGTTTGATCCACCGTTGTGCGAGGTAGTTGAATGGCGAAGCGATCATTAAATGTGCGATAGACAAAGCCGGAACAATCGACACCGTTTTGATTCATTCCACCATAATGATAAGGTGTGCCATACCACTGCTCTAGCTGGTCTTTTAATTGTGCTATCGTCATGATTGGATCTGATAACTGTGTTTTTAACGGTGGTGGTGGCGTTCTTTTAACAGGCGTTGATGAACAACCAATTAAAACTAAACACAGTAATAGTGGTAGGTGTTGTATTTTAATAACCATAAAGCACCTTATTTATCTATCTCATTACGATAACTTGCTTATATTATAGTGCGTGATGACGATAATATAAGCAACTAAGAAATTATTCTGTTCTATCACTTGATGATTTATTGGGCCGGCTAATTAGCCATACCCCTAATAAAATAAAGCCAATACCAGTGGCCTTTAACCCTGTAGCGGGTTCATTAAACCAAGGTAAGAAAACTGCTAATAAATAAACAAAAACATAGCTTAGGCTAATAAGCGGGTAAGCTTTATTCAATGCTATGTATTTTAATGCTAATAGCCAACATAACATCGATAACGCATAACAAACTAACCCTAAAAAGATAATTCCTAAACTAGCAATATTAGCGAGTAACCAATCAAATTGTAGCCAATGCCAGCCAAGTGTGAATGAGGGTAGTTCAACTACCCCTGCTTTTAAGCTCAGTTGAGCGACTGTGACTAATAACGCACTGCCAATCACCCATAAATACCCCTTATTCATACGCTGATACTCATTAGCAAAATACCAAACATAATGGCCACAACCCCTAACCAGTGGTTAAGCCCTGTTTGCTCTTTATACACAAACTGGCCAATTAGTGTAATTAATACAAAATTAATACTTAGCATTGGATAAGCAATACTCAACGGCATGGTTTCCAATAATTTCAGCCAAAACAACATGCCAAGTCCTAGCATGAAAACTGCCAGCACCAGCCACCGAAGGGCTGATGCTGTTTTATTGGTTTTATTACTCTGCCAATTGACGACGGCTTGCTTTTGAGCAACTTGCCCAACACAGGTCAAAACGCTAACCAGCAATAACAGCAATAGTTGTGCAATCATTGTTGATGGTATACCACAATCGCCATACGTGAATTTTTAATGACTTCATCTGGTTTAGGAATGTCCGGTAACCCTTCTTTACGGCCTAATAAAAAGACAACGGTTACCTGCCCTTCCTTGCGTGCTTTTTCTAACCACTGTGCAAATTGATCTGGTTTAATTAAGCGATGTTGGCTATCTGGGTATTCCAAACCATAACTTAGCTCTCCACTGCTATTGTATAAATAGATATTGGAATTTTGCGTTTCCCACGCAAGGCCTGCTGCGACCCCAACATTACTTGCCATCAAATATTTGCTATTCATCAGTAGATCATGATTTTGATGAATAAAGTTTTGAGGCAGTTTAGAATCAATGGTGTTGTTCGGTAGAGCGCTACCAATACACAAACTTACGGCTAAAGAACATGATGCTGCCCATAGCCAGTACTTTGCATTTAATACTGTACATAGGTAACCAATAATCGCCCAGATAGAAAATGCCACAACCCCCAATACCATTTTTGACCATTCATCAGGTTCGTACAGTGGCTTTTTGATCACCGTGCTCACGACAATTACCGCTATAACAGCTGCAATTCCTAATACAACATTAATGATCCCATTGGCTTTCAATGCGTTCATTTTACCATTACGAACGCAGTCAACCCCATACTTCGCCATAAGCAATGCCAGTGGTGCCATAAACGGCAACATATACGTGGGTAATTTACCACGGGAAATACTGAAAAAGATAACTGGGACAACAAACCAGCACAGTAAGAAAAACATATCGGGGCTAGATTTCCGTTCTTTCCAGCCTTTCATGATCGCACCCGGTAGCAAGCCTGCCCATGGGATCGCACCAAGAATAATAATTGGAATATAATACCAAAACGGTGCTATATGCTGAGCGTCATCTGCCGTGAAACGCTTAATGTGCTCAATCCAAAAGAAATAATGCCAATAATCAGGCTCTTGTTTTGCAACTGCTAAGGCCCATGGCAAGCTGATAATAACCGCAGAAATGATTGCGAGAGGCCCATACTTAAGTAACTCAAGGAACCGCTTTTGGTAGATTGTGACAGGAAGCATGACAATCACTGGAATAGCGAGGGCTAAGAAGCCTTTAGTCATAAATGCCATGCCACATGCTAGCCCAAGGCAAAGCCATGCCGCTAATTTAGATTTGACTTCCCTCGACTTCATTGCCCATAAGCAACAAAACATACTTGCTGCTATCCATAAGGACAACATTGGGTCGAGCACACTGTAGGTCCCGATGGAGAATACTAAGAACATCGAGATATAAATGAGGCTTGCAACATAAGCAACGTGGTTATTACGCCACATCATTTTTGCCATACGATAGATAAGTAATGCACTAAGAAGAATACAAAAAACCGAACCAAAACGAACAGCAAAGTTAGTTTCACCAAAGATCATTTGGCTAATATTGTTTATCCAGTAACCTGCTACTGGCTTTTCAAAATAACGCACATCCAGCATGTAAGGAACAACCCAATCTCCACGCTGTAACATTTCACGGCTAATTTCTGCATATCGTGTTTCATCTGGTTGCCAAAGTAAACGGCTATCTAACGGCAACAAATAGGTTAAGATAAAAAAAAGAGCCAGCAGAGAGGCTCCTACTTTGCTCGCTCGGTTATTCAACATAGGTTGCTTATTCCTCTTCTTGGCAGCCTAACCAGCCTTCACGTCCGGGGAATGGTGCCCTCACCACACGCCCTTTTGGCAATGAATTCAAATCATCTGGCAGTAATTCACTTAATGTACAGAATTGGATTTCTTCTTGAGTAATTCGTTCCAATAATTGTGAAAATTGTTCCGATTTGGACATTCCTTCCACTTCTGTGTGGATAGTATAAACTGGAACGCCTTGATCTTCTTTAATTGCTTGAAGAATAAAATCATTAAATGCGTCATCACTCACGACTGTTCCTACAACTTCATCGTAAGTCGGCAGTGTGACAGGGATTTGAACTGTCCCAAGTGAGTCATCGGCTAAAATTGGCCTAAATGGATATTTACCACGACAATCACTATTGTAGTCAAAGTTAAACATTTGTTTAACTTCTAACACTCGCTCATCACCTCGCCAACCAGCAACGGCCGAACAAGTCACACGATGCCCAATGGCTTGCTCTAACGCATCAACACCTAACTTAACTTGCTCAGTCAGCTGTGATTTGCTCCATTTGGCAACTTTAGCCTGCCAACCTTGATGATCCCATGCATGTAAGCCAACTTCATGGCCAGCATCCAAAGTTTGTTTCATCAAGTAGCCTAAATCCTTAGCAATTTTTTTACCCGGCCATCCTGTGCCCGCTAATAAGATATCTAACCCATAAAGGGATGCTGCGTTCGACCTAAGCATTTTCCACAGAAATTTAGGACGCAAAAGGCGCCATAAATGGCGCCCCATATTATCGGGTCCTACACTGAAGAAAAAGCTGGCCTGAATATTATGCTCTTTGAGCACTTTGAGTAACTGTGGAACCCCTTTTAAAGTACCTTGGTAGGTGTCCACATCAATTCTCAAGCCAACTTTTTTCATTAGTCTTTATTACCTAACTCTTCAACTGCACCTTGTAAGAAGAAATCTAATGTTTCTTCAATGGTATCTTTCATATCGATAGTTGGAACCCAATCAAGTAAACGACGTGCATTTTCAACACTTGGTTTACGGTGTTCAACATCTTGATATCCTTGGCCATAATAGCTGCTGCTTTCGATTTCACGGAAGCCCGCAAATGGAGGGAATTTTCCACGTTGTGGGTGTTTTTCGAAGCTTTCCAACAACATTTCTGCTAATTCACGAATACTCGCTTCATTTGTTGGATTACCGATATTGATGATCTGGCCATCACATTTACCATCTTTATTTTCGATGATACGGAACAATGCTTCGATACCGTCTTTAATATCTGTAAAACAACGTTTTTGTGCGCCGCCGTCAACCAGTTTAATTGGCGAGCCTTCAACTAAGTTTAGAATTAACTGAGTAATAGCACGTGAGCTACCAATACGTGCAGAATTCAAGCTATCTAAGCGAGGCCCCATCCAGTTGAATGGACGGAATAAGGTGAATTTCAAACCTTCTTTCGCACCGTATGCCCAAATCACTCGGTCAAGTAACTGTTTAGAAACTGAGTAAATCCAACGTTGTTTATTGATTGGACCAACAATTAAACGTGACTCATCTTCATCAAACTCTTTATCATCACACATACCATAAACTTCAGATGTCGATGGGAAGATGATACGTTTGTTATATTTCACGCAGTAACGTACAACTTTCAAGTTTTCTTCAAAGTCTAATTCGAAAACGCGTAGTGGGTTACGGGTATATTCAATTGGCGTCGCAATCGCAACCAGAGGGAGAATAACATCACATTTTTTGATGTGGTATTCAATCCATTCTGTATGGATGCTAACGTCACCTTCAATAAAGTGGAAACGTGGGTTACCAATGAAACGCTCAATTGCAGAAGAGCCGATATCCATACCATAGATATCGTAGTTACCATCTTTTAACAGGCGTTCTGTTAAATGGTTACCAATAAAGCCATTCACACCTAAAATAAGAACACGTGTGCGACGCTTAACTTGTGCTGTTGGTTTCGCACCAACGCGAACATCAGTCACAATCCCCATTTCGTTAGCAAGGCGGTTACCTTGCATATATAAACCGGTCTCACTTTGACCACTAACAACTTCGATAGCACCTTGGCCACAAGCGATACGCAGTGGGTCACTCGAAAGTACCGTACCTGCTGGTTTACCTTGGTTGTCATCTAAAACGCGTGCGCGCCAAATAACCATTTTACGTGCACCTAAATAAGTGAACGCACCTGGATAAGGTTCAGTCACTGCACGAATCAAGCAGTTAACTTCTTTTGCGCTGTTGTTCCAGTTAATCAAGCCATCTTCAGCGGTACGACGACCAAAGTACGTTGCTTGGCTTTCATCTTGCGCAACGGCTTTGTAACTACCTGCTTCGATTAATGGCAGTGTTTTATCCAATAAAACTTCCGCTGCTTCACGGACTTTCGCATGTAAAGTCAGGCTAGTGTCTGTATCGGTAATAACCACTTTTTCTTGAGCAATGATATCGCCAGCATCTGCCTTAGCGACCATTTTATGTAAGGTTACACCTGTTTCGCTTTCACCTTTTAATAATGCCCAATTAATAGGTGCACGGCCGCGATATTTAGGTAGCAATGAGCCATGTAGATTAAACGCACCTTTAGGCGCGATAGCTAACAGCTCTTCACTTAACATATCACGATAGTAGAAAGAGAAAATGACATCGGGTTTCATTTCGCGAATACGTTCAATCCACAATGGGTGATTAACGTTTTCAGGCGCAAAAACAGGAAGTTCCATGTCAGCACTTAAACGCGCAACTGAGGAGTAAAAGTGGTTTTCATTTGGGTCATCAGTGTGTGTAAACACTGCTTGGATATCAAAACCTGCTTTTTCAAGCGCTTTTAGCCCTACGCAGCCAATATCATGATAGGCAAAAACAATAGCTTTCATTAGTCTTCTTCCTGATTTTTGTCGGATTTCGCATCTGCTCCAACGACTTTTTGAATAAAATAACGAGGTCTCGCGCGCACATCATTGTAGATCCTACCGATGTATTCGCCCAGTAGCCCCATGGCAACAAATTGCGCACCAATAAACATAAAGAGTACTGCAAACAGAGTGAATACGCCATCTGCAGCCCACTCTGCGCCAAAAATTAAACGCAATGCAATTAACAATACCGCTAATAAAAAACCGCCAATCGCGATAACACTTCCGACAACACTCAATAAACGCAGTGGTGCCGTAGTTAGGCAAGTTAATAAGTCATACATTAAATTAATCAGCTTCATAAAGCTGTATTTAGAATCACCAAACTCACGTTCTGCATGCGCTACATCAATTTCAATGGTTCTACGTGCAAATGTATTTGCTAAAATAGGAATAAATGTACTTCTTTCATGGCACTGCAACATCGCTTGAATGATATGACGACGGTATGCACGAAGCATACAACCGTAATCGCCCATTGAACGCCCAGTTGCTTTCGTGATCATCGCATTAATCATTTTAGAGGCTGTTTTGCGAAACCAAGAGTCTTGGCGATTCGCACGGCGCGTACCAACTACATCATAACCTTGCATTGCAGTTTGGACTAAACGTGGGATTTCCTCTGGTGGATTTTGTAAGTCTGCATCCAAAGTAATCACTAAGTCGCCATCAGCTTGGTTAAAGCCCGCCATAATAGCAGAATGTTGACCGTAATTGCGGTTTAAAATAATTGCAATGACGTGGTTGTCAGGATTTTCCGCTGCTTCTGTAAGCATTTGTGCTGAACGATCGCTACTACCATCATCAACTAGAATTAATTCATAGGATTGAGTTAATTGTTTACATGACTTAATAGTACGTTCCAATAACTGTGGTAAGCTCTGCTCTTCATTATAGACAGGGATTACTACTGAGACTTTTTTAATCTCATCAAATTCATCTGCGTGTGACACTATTTTGACTCCAAAAGAACTGCTTCTACAGCTTTAACAACCCGTTCAACATCTGCATCAGTCATATCGGGAAATAAAGGTAACGAACACAATGTGGCGCTATTCCATGTTGATTCTGGTAAAACTAATTCAGGATATTTTTCGCGATAATATTTTTGAGTATGTGCAGCGCGAAAATGCAACCCTGTTCCAATATCATGCTCTTTCAATTTTTCCATGAATGTATCGCGATCAATGCCACATTCGGCTTTATCAACACGTACCATAAATAAGTGATTCGCATGTAAATGTGAGTAACTAGGGACACTCAACATTTGTAAAGGGGAGTTTTTCAGTAACTCACGATAACGAGCCGTAAGCTCAGCACGACGCTGATTCAATTGCTCTACTCGTGATAACTGCACTACGGCTATTGCGGCATGGATATCAGACAAATTATATTTAAAACCGGGCTCAACAACTTCAGCTTGTGGTTTGCGGCCTTGCATTTGCCTATCAAATGCGTCAACGCCTAGGCCGTGGAATTTAAGTGTGCGCACACGCTGAGCAAGCTCATCGTCGTCTGTTGCAACTAACCCACCTTCCGCACAGGTCACGTTTTTAATCGCGTGAAATGAGAAAATAGACGTTCCCTTTTCACCAATCCACTCGTTTTTATATCGTGTACCAACGGCATGCGCAGCGTCTTCGATTAAAGCCACACCCGCTTTTTGAGCAATTAAGCGTAACGCGTCTAAATCACAAGGTGCCCCAGCATAGTGTACTGGAATAATTGCTTTGGTTTTTTCCGTTAACGCATTTTCCACCGCTTCAGGTTGGATCATCAGTGTGTCGCGATCAACATCAATCATGACAGGTGTTGCCCCAAGCAACTCAATCATATTGATTGTTGACACCCAAGTTTGAGAAGGTGTAATAACTTCATCACCAGGACCAATACCCAATGCCATTAATACAACATGCATACCTGCTGTTGCTGATGACAATGCAATTGCATGTTTGCAGCCATAGCGCTTACAAAAATCGTCTTCTAGCTGATGATTCTGTGGGCCCGTTGTTATCCAGCCTGAACGCAGAACGTTTTCTACTGCTTTGACCTCTTCATCACCAATTGCCGGTTTTGAAAATGGTAAGAAATTGCTCATATTGTTTATAGCCTAGTTTTCATTGTGAATCGAATATTCTAGTTAATTATACTTTAACCGAACCTCAACACCTGCAAACATTGCGGTATTATCATGCAAAAAGGTGTGATACAAACAACTCATTGCGCATCGACTAAATTTATAACCTGCCATACTCGGTGAGATGTGCTGTGCGCTAACTTAATTTCAGACATAAATATGTCAGATAATTTTTTTTCTGTCATGACGCACTCTGGTTTCCCTATTGCAACTAACTGCCCTTGTTTCATCATCCAAATACAAGATGCATTTTTATACGAATGACTAAGGTCATGACCACTCATTATAACGGTTCCTAAGCAATCACAAAAATATTTAATCCATTTATCAAGCATTGATTGCTGAATAATGTCTAAATTATTGGTTGGCTCATCCAATAATATAAATTTTCCTTCGCATTGCTGGCTGTCCCAGACCTGCAAAAATGCAGCTATAATTCGAACTCTCTGCCATTCTCCACCAGAAAGTTGGCTAATAGGCTTACTTAATAGTGATGTGAGTTGAAAGTCTGTACATAATCGTTCAAAAATACCTGTAGAAAATATTGTGTTAGGCGAAAACAGGCCAACATATTGAAAAACTTTAAGTATAGGGGGGGAGTTAACCAACTGTGAAAGATAAGCACGTTGTTGGCTCAATTGAGCAATACGATACTGCCGTATACTTTTTCCACCTATTAAAATATCGCCATCCACAGGTAAATAGCCACTTATTGCAGCTAGCAATGTACTTTTCCCCGCACCATTAGCACCCAATAGATGAATTTGTTGTCCAGCCAGGACTTGAGTTGAAACATTAACTAGTCGAGTATCGATGGTAATATTTTTAATATCAATAATCAGTTTATTATCCATCACTTTTACCGCCATTGTTGGTGACGAATTAACAAGAAAATAAATATCGGTGCCCCTAGCGTTGCCGTAATAACACCAATAGGAACTTCAGCATTGGCAATTAATAACCGAGACAGTAAATCTGCAGTTAATAACCCTAACGCACCCGCCACAGCAGAACCAATTAATAATACGCGGTTATCTGTTAAACCGCTTAATCTCAATATATGAGGAATAACTAAACCAATAAAACTTATTGCCCCCGCTATCGCCACACTAAGACCAATTAATACACCACTAATAATAATTAATATAACGCGCCATTTATGAATTGAGATACCTAATTGATAGGCTTGTACCGTTCCCAATGAAAGATAATTTAGTATATTTCCTTGAAAAAGTGCCCAAATTAAAAATGGTAAACAGCCAATAACAAGGCCAATTTGATGCCAACCAATCCCACTAAAACTTCCCATCATCCAATACAATAACTGTCGCAAATCAAGATTACTGCTCATATACACCATCCATGTCATACAGGCACCACTAATCACACCGAGTGCAACACCGACAAGCAATAAACTGGAGTTATTCAAGTTCTTACGACGAGCAAAATAGAGCAATATGGAAGTAAAAAATAGTGCTCCCATAATTGAGCTAATACTTAATAGCCAATAATGCGTCACGCCTGAAGACAATAGTACCGTAAATACCACAGCAACACCCGCACCATTGCTTACTCCCAATAATCCTGGTTCGGCTAATGGGTTCTCAAATAAGGCTTGCATGATAGCACCTGTGACTGCAAGAGAAGCACCGACAATTATCACGGCTAATAGGCGCGGAAAACGAATTTGCCAAACAAAAAGCTGGGCACTTTCCCCTACCAATTGGTTTGGCCAATACCATATTTCCCCAACACAAAGGTAAAAAACGGATACGATACACAGACTGATAACCACCATAATAATCAAGCGTAAATCTGTTACCTTCTGTATATTTTTCAAACGCTCCAGTTGGTTAGTTATCATGATAATAAATGTTTTTTCATTAGGTTAAGGAATTATAGCTTTTTATGTAAGAGATAGCATATGAATGAATCTAAACTCATTTTGTTTTTTTTACTTTGGAGTAATACATATGATTTTTTCTAAAATAAATAATGATGCAAATACTATACCCCCTAATAAAGCACAATCGTCTGAGCAAAGAAAAAATACGTCTTTTACTCATTCGATAAAGGCCATTAAAAATACAGGAATGAATTTTTTTATATCTACTTATCAAAAATTCACATTCATGCTAAGACATATGTTTGACAAAATTGAGATTATAGATAACCCAGTATACGTTAAAAATACTACAAACTTACCACTATCTCTCAATAATCCCCCCCCTGACAACTCTGTAAATCAACATCTTGTCCCAATTCATACTGAGCAGCCCCAGAAATACAGCGAACTTAAAACAAGT
The DNA here is from genome assembly GCF_002843235.3 of Providencia huaxiensis. NCBI lineage: Bacteria > Pseudomonadati > Pseudomonadota > Gammaproteobacteria > Enterobacterales > Morganellaceae > Providencia > Providencia huaxiensis. The sequence goes on along the minus strand of NZ_CP031123.2, from coordinate 1,103,914 downwards.
AATTTGTCAAACCATAGCCCAGTTAAAAAAGAGGCTTGTGATGCCGAAAGGATCTACTTAAATAATCAGAAATTAATCAACCAGTATCCTGGCGTACCCGAGGATAAAAAAACAGAATTTCATTCCATGAATACGATGATTTTTGATTTACTAAGTAGCCCGACACATATTAAACAAGAAGGTATCTTCAGGAAGAGCGGTGCTAGTACTAAGATATCTAATCTTTTAGTGAAACTCACCAATAACCCAAGCTTTAGTCAACAAGCACTAGAAGATAATCACTTGACGCAAGATGAACTTACAGGTGCGATTAAAGCATTACGAAACAAAATATTAATCAAGCAGCCAAATGAAGAACACAAACTTAAAGAATTAATAAATAAATATAAGGAATCAATCCATCAAGAAAATGAAACAAAAGAACATGTTAAAAATATGGCGCCGAACAAGCGAGATAAAATTTTACGGATAGCCAAAAACAATGCGGATGAAAGATTACCTGAGCTGCAAGAACTACCATTGCATCTACAAATTTGTATGCCACTGTTTGTTAAAATTGCTATGCATTCAAAAGAAAACAAAATGGAACCAGAGAATATTTCCATAGCTATTGGCGGAGGGTTGTCATCAAATAAAAGAACAGCTGATGAAGAAAATAATTTCAATAAATTAAGTAAAGCGAAACAAACTACATTCATGATGGAAGAAAAAGCTCTTCATGATTACGCGAATAAACTTCTTACGACGCTAATAGATAGAGAACTAAAACAATTTGTGTGACCCAATAAATATCCTCCGGCATAGCCGGAGGTTTTTAATATGCGCCTATAAGGCTTTGTTACCAGCCGCGCCCTAACAGGCGCATAACGGCTCTGACATTTGCATCTATGGATTACTTACGGCCCGTAAACGGGCTGCCCGGATAGGGGAGCGACAATTGCTCTCCCAATTTATCCTGTTCTAACTGATGTTTTATATATTCTTGTATTCGTTTCGTATTCTTTCCTACCGTATCAACATAGTACCCTCTGCACCAAAACTCTCTATTTCGATATTTAAACTTTAAATCCCCAAATTGCTCATAAAGCATTAGACTGCTTTTTCCTTTTAAATACCCCATAAAGCTCGAAACACTCATCTTGGGTGGGATTTCTAGAAGCATGTGTATGTGGTCAACACAACATTCTGCCTCCACTATCCTGACATTTTTCCACTCACACAATTTCCTTAAAATACTACCTATCGCCCTACGTTTTTCACCGTAGAAAACTTGCCTTCTATACTTTGGGGCAAAAACAATGTGATATTTACAATTCCATCGTGTATGCGCTAAGCTCTTTTCGTCCCCCATTGGGACCCCCTTTTGATTTTTTGTTTGACTCTTGCAGTTGCCAGACCGCAAGGTGTTTTAACAAATCAAAAGGGGTTTTAATATCTTATTCAAAGCTGAAAGCTTTACGGAACCCCCAGCCTAGCTGGGGGTTTTCTATACACAAAAACAAAAGACCGCCTAGGCGGTCTTTTGTTTTTATATAACTGATTGTTTTATAGATGGATTTATAAAACGTCATCCACATTACATCCACATGTAACCCACTTTTAGCATTAGCCCCTTGCAATAAGGGGCTTTACTTATCGTTTAAAGCCGACTTTAATTTATTCTCAATTCAATAAGGGGAAATATAATGCTTAGAATATTTTTTGGTGATGTAAAACACACTACGAGTACCAATTTTTTTACCCAAGTTAAAAAACTTTTTATTTGCTCTGCGTTTTCCGTATTTGCATTGATGGTTGGTATCAGTTCGGCTTCTGCTGCACCGTACCTCAAATCAAGTGAAGATTGCACAAAGCAAAATGAAGTTTACGCAACAATGAATGATGCAATGGAATATTTCAGTGATTATTATCCTGAAAATAACACGCTCGAAATTATTAGTGAGTCACCACTAAAAATTAGATTATCTCCGCAAGCTGTTAGTAATGATATTGTTGATGTAAAAGAGTTATTAACTAAGCGTGCTGTTGTCTATGGTGTTTACCGTGCTTTGATTAATACACCTAATGATAAAGTTACAGTAACATCCTACTTGGTAGATTTTGACGGTAAAAAGCTGGAAGATTCACCAGAATATACAACAACTATCACTAAACCACAGGCATTAGAGATCATTAAAAAATATATTCCGGTTAATAATTTGAGTGAACTAACCGATGATAGTTGCTCTTTTACTTCGCAATTCAATGAATTACGATTTGATGATAGCGGTAAAAAAGGCTTTGATACCTTTTTCAATGAATTGATTAGTGTTTCTAAGTAATATTTAGCCCCTCAATTGAGGGGCTTTGATTTCTATAATGCTAAAGACGGTTGTTGGTATTTGTTCGGATGCGGCTCAACAACATTAACGCGCGTGGGTTTAACAACAATTTTTGTCACTGATTCGTGACTGACAAATGTGCAACCACAATTAATATTTTGGCATTGGTTGTAGCGTTCTTTGGTTTCGGATGAGACTTGATAGGAGCTACGTGTATGTGCAGCATGACCGCATTCTGGACAATTCATCATGATAGATTACCTTTTGTCATGATGTTGATGTTATGTGAATTATATCATGTGTTTTTATACAGTCTAAAAAATTATTCGTCAGCTATATCTAAATCCGAAATTTTCACCTCTAACTCTAATGCGGTTGTAAAACCACTGTCATTCAGTGAATGAACGACTCGCGTTAATATCCAATCCGCGTTATCAATTTCGGGCTTAAATCCACTCACGGTGATAGGCATTTCTGGGTAAAGCTCTGCGCGGCCTACTGCCAATTGAATCGAAAATGACGCAACACCACGTTGGATTTTTTCCCAGTTGGCTTTTGCTGCACGAGCTGCATTTTCTTTAGTCGCGTAAGTATGGGAAAGTGTCAGGACATTCCCTTGCTCACCTGCTAAATATTCCCCTTGTTTTTCTTTCGGTTTGGCGGGTTTTGCCGGTTGTTTGCTTTTTCGCTTACGTTTTACCGTCACTGTTTTTTTCTTTTTCGGCTCACGTGTGTCAAGCCAGTTAGCAATAACACCGGTGTATGCACCACGATCGGCCAGCGAAAAACGGTGACCGTCACCGACTGAGCGAGTAATGTGCATAGTTTGAATGGGCTGACCACTGGCGGTTAAGCCTTGGCCTTGTTTCATAAACAGTAAATTCCCGTTTTTAACCGCGACGATTGCCCCCTCGGATTTCGCTACTCGCGTTAAAAATGAGCCGTCCGATTCGTTGGTTTGGTCGATATGAGCGAGTTTAATTTTATCTAATTTTTCATCAATAACCGCCTTTAACTTATTGCGTTCCGCCAAGGTGCGTACAATATCGCCCAACGATTTTTGATGGTAAGACTGCTCACGCTTGACGTTTAAAGTGTCGCGAAAGTCCGCACTACGCCCGCGGATCGTGAGCTTATCTGGCACGCCGCTATGTTCAACCTCATCAACCGTAAACGTCCCCTTGTAGATCAGCGGTTCGTTTTTCCAACCAAGATGCAATGACAGGGTTTCACCTCGCTTTGGTAAGGCGAGTTGTCCGTCGCTATCATCCAATTCAATATCTAATTGGTCAGCTTCAAAACCGCGGTTATCCGTCATAGTTAATGACATTAAACGCCCCTGAATCAGACTATTAATATTTTCACCGCCGGCCGCAAGCACAAATGCAGGGGTTAGTTCATCCTTGGTTAAAAAACTCATAGCGGTAAGGCTCCGCGAATATCATTGAGTTGCTGACCTAGATCGCCAAACATTTGAGACAGCGATTCGTCCGTGCGTTTTAATTTCAGCGTAAATTCAATTTTTCTGGCCGAGCCATCATCAAAAAAAATACTTTTCGATTGGGTGATTTCTTCAATCACAAACATACCGTAAATGGTGCCTGAGCCATCAATCAGCGACCATGCTTTCCCCGTTTCTGCCATTTGCTCCAATACCAGCAATGACAGTCTGCCGCCAGTCAGTGACGGAAATAATGAGCCACTTAATGTGATATCGTCATTATCAAGGCCGATAAATTGAACTGCGGGACGTTTGCCGACACGATTATTCACGCCATAACGGTATTTTTGGTTAATTTGCATCATCTGGTAAGGCGTTGTATTTAATTGAAAGACAAACAAGCCTAGTGCTGCCATTGCCATAATTAATCGTCCTCGCTGTCTTGATACCGACTCAGTCGTCTTGCCTGTTCACGCCGTTGGTTTTGCTCTAATTGTCTAGCAACTTCTCTTGCAATATCGTTTGCTGACTGATTCGGTAATGGGTAAACATTGATAGTGACCGGTGCAGTATTTGCCGCATGATTGCTTTGGTTTATGGTTGTTGGCGTGGATTGATAGTTATTTGCGGGTAAAGCATAAGGATGTATGGGTTTTGCTGTCGCGGTCATAGAGCCGATGGTTAATGCCGCCGCAGCCAGTGTAGCAGTTTTTCTCCGGCTAGTGATATGAGCTGGCCCATTAACAAGCTCGGGTCCATATTCCCCCGCAATGCCGAATTGTCCACGTGGGATAAATCCGCCATTGTCGAACATGCCCACACTCTTCATGCCAGCTTGAATAACGGTCACTTGTGACATGGCGCGCACAGCTTTGGTTTCATCCGAAAGCATCCAATCGGGCAATATGTTTGTGGCCATTTGCTTGAGTTCGGCAAATTGGGCTTTCAGTGATTCCCACTTTTCCAGAATGCCGTTTTTCAGGCTATCAATGATCTCACCGCCAATTTGTTTAAAGCGTTCCGGTAAACCTTTAACATCCGCGACAATCTGCTCCCACTTATCAGAAATGGCTTTCTTCACTAATGCCCACATACGAGAAGTGATAGCGACAATCTCATCCCAGTGCTGATAAACCAGCCCGACAAGCCCCCAATTCAGCACATAGGATTTAACCCCCTCCCAGAATTGGGAAAATATATCTGTGACTCTGTTCCATAATTTTTTAGCGTACGGAACGATATCATCCCAATATTTATAAATCAGGTAAGCCGCGCCAGCGATAGCCGTGATAATTAAGATAATCGGGTTAGCTAATAGCGCACGGCCTAGCATCATAAATGCCGTTCCAATTAACTTAATAGGCTTAATCAGTAATGAGAGAAAGCCGCTGCCTTTGATACCTAATACGGACAGACTTAATTTCGCCATGGCGAGTGGGCCAATTAATGCCGCAATCATCAATGTGATACCGCCACCAACGGCCAGCACCGCACCTAATCCCAACGTGATCATGGTGATTTGTTTGACCAGTTCAGGGTTTTTCTTTGCCCATTGGCCAAACTTCGAAATGAGATCAGTGACTCGTTTAGTGATATCCCGCAAAGGGCTATCCGCACCACCAAAAACTTGTATCCCCACATCTTCATAAGCCGAGGTTAAGTTTTTTAAGTCGCCATCAAGGTTATCTGTCATGGTTTTGGCGACTTTTTCTGCTTCCCCTTTAGCGGCTTTGATTTCAGCAATCATGGCCTGCAACTGACCGGAGCCAGCTTGGTCAACCAATACAGAGAGGGCAGAAAATGCCTCTTCACCGGCAATATGTTTAAACAGTCCAGCACGCTCTGCCGTACCCATTTTTTTAGTTTTTTTGTCTAGTTCGGCGAGTATGTCGGTAAATTGGCGCAAATTACCTTTGGCATCACGGGTTTTAATTTTCAATTTATCAAGGGCTTCACCAGCCATTTTCGGCGGCTCTGCCAAGCGCCCTAAAATAGAGCGTAAGCCTGTACCGGCCATACTGCCTTGAATACCCGCATCACCGAGTTTACCGGCGGCAACGGCGGCGGTTTCTAAATCGACACCGAGCCCCGAAGCAACCGGCGCAACATATTTCATCGTGTCACCAAGCATAGTGAGATTGGTGTTAGACCGCGTAAACGTGGCGACAAGGGCATCACTGACACGGTTCATTTCATTAGAATTCATCTTAAAGCCGGTCAAGATGTTGGAACCAATATCAGCCGTGGTGGCCAAGTCAATATCACCGGCCAATGACATGGATAAAGTACCGGACATGGCATTTTTAATTTGTTCTGGCTTAAAACCAGCCATGGCATAGAACGCTTGTCCTTGTGCAACTTCATTAGCGGTGAATGCGGTTGTCGCCCCAAGGTCTCGCGCTTGTTCCCTTAACATCTTGTAGTCGTCGGAATTTTTATCAAGGCGGGTTAAGGCTTGCACTTTCGACATGCCGATTTCAAAATCATAGCCGGGTACTAAGACTTTTTTAGCCGCATAACCTAACCCCACACCGGATGCAAGCATACCCGCGCCGCTACCGGCCATTTTATTACGCACGCCCATGGCATTTTGATAGCTATTTTTTGCCGCAGACATTCGCTTTTCTTGGTTGGCTACCCGTTTTAGTTGCTGCTCTTGTTGCTGTAATCGCCGGCTTGTGCTGGCAATGTCGCTATTTAATTTGATTTGGGCTTGGCTTAGCTGGCGTGTTGAAATCCCACTGCCTTTTAGGGCTTCCCGTTGGCGCTGCAATGAGGCACTCAGTGTGCCGGTTTCAGCTTTGAGTTTTGCGGCCGCCGCTTTTGCGCGGTCAAGCTCCCGTGATTGGGCCCTTGTGGGATTTTGAGCGGTGGATAATTCACGTGCTAGCCGGCTAACTTTGGCGGTAGCCTGTTGATACGCTTGACTAGCACTATCAAGGGATTGCTTGGTTTTCTTAAACCCGTCAATTTGCTTGGCTTGGTTGTTGAGCTCTTTGAGTTGTTGTTTAGATTGGCGGAGGGTTTCCGCCAATTTTTTATTCGACGTTTGAGCGCTCTTAAACGGTTTCGTAAATTTATCGACGGCGCTTAAAATCACCTGTAAACGTAAATCTTTACTCATCTTCTACACCGCTACGTTTAAGGGCGTGATAACGCCATTCTAATAATTCAGTCAGGGAAAATTCATCGGTGACAGCGGGTGACCAGTGAAAAATAGTGGCAATATCTGCCACTAAATCATTGACGGTTAATCGTTCTGGAAATCCATAGTCACCGACTTCGGTAACAAAAAAAGCACAAGCTCTTTGGTTAAATTCAGCATATCGGCTGGGTTCATCATGATTAATTCGGGTTTCGTCAATGCCGGTGCGGTGACGCGGGGTAATACCAACATCGCCGAATCCACATCCATTTCCATCAGTGCGGCTAAACGAACACCACGCAATGCGCCAGAATTGGGTTTACGTACCACAATCTCTGTTACTGTGGTTGTTCCACGCGTGATGGGTTCATCTAGCGTGACGGTGATTTGATTTTTTTCTACGGGTTCAGTCATTTACTTTTCCTATAAACCTAATGCGGCGCGTTGTTCTTCTAGGCGGTCAACACCATCAACTTTTTCAATCATATTGAGTAAATCAATCTCAATGAGTGTTTCACCATCCCAAATGAGTTTGTAATACGTGGCATTAAAAGGCGCTTTGACTTGGGTGTTTTCACCGGCCTTGCCATTACCGGAGTCAATTTCACTGAATCGACCCCGTAACACGACCTCAACGGCGGTGTATTCTTTGGTATCTTGGCGTTGATAGGCACAATTGAGGCGCAACATCACGCCATCAATTTGAGTGATCCCCCATTGCTTATAAAGCTGGGCTTCTAAGCCCCCGAATGTTAATTCGGCTGATAGAGCATCATCTTCTAAGCCCATATCAATTTTGACGCCGCCATTCATGCCGCCGCCGCGATAGGTTTCAAATTTACGGGTGATTTTCGGTAGCGTGATTTCTTCAATACGCCCCATATAACTTTCACCCTCATTGAATAAATTTAAATCTTTAAGTTTGCGTGGTAAGGCCATGATTACCCCTTAATTTTTGAGCCAAAATCTAATAAATAGCGGTCAGTGATACGCTGACGTAACAGTAAGTTTTCCAGTGGGGGTACTGCTGTATAGTCATAATCAATGTATAACTTGCCGCTTTTCAGCTCTTCTTTTGTGTTAACGTCTGGATCGAACCAACATTCACCGCCTAATAAATAGCCTTGCGTTGTCATGCTGCGCAGTTTTGCATTGATACTTTCGATAATGTCACGAGCCAGTGAGGGATTGAGCGTGCCGTCAATGGACCAGTCTAGCCCCTCGGCGATGGTGTCGGATAACACCTGTGCGGTGCGGGTGTAGGACTCAAAGGCAAACAACGGATCATCAGAGCAAGTACGGGAGCCCCAAAACTTGAAGCCGTTATTGCGAATTAGCGTGGTGATATCGTTTTCGTTAAGTAAGCCGGCATCGGTGGCAGGGTCTTGTAAATCCCATGACACATCGGCAGAAATGCCCGTTACACCATTAACGCCCACGTTAGACAAGGTTTTATGCCAGCCAATTTCATTATCTATTTTGGCACGTAAGCCCAAGGCACACGCGGTGGCGTAGATATTACTTTCTGCGTTCGCGACAGTGTCCCAACTTTGAAATTCAGGCCAGATCAACATTAATTCACGTTGATTAAAGTTCTTGCGGTAATCAATCGCATCCGAAATGGTTTTACTGCCATAGGCGCAAATGTAAGCCATGGCACGCATTTTTTGCGCGATACCGGCGAGCGTTGATGAAACCGCCTGTGTATCGTGAGCCGGTACGGCTAGAATGCGAGGTTTAACACCTAAGCGGCCTTGCGCCACGGTTAATGCCTGCAAGCCGGTTTTGCGGCCATCGGGCGTGGTGCCACCAATAATATTGGATGTGGTTTCTGCTTCGCTTTCGCCTTGTTCAACGCGTACAACCACGGTGACCGGTTTTGATTGGTTACCAATGGAATCTAATGAACGAGCCAGTGTGCCGGTTTCGCCCGCTTTACCCGCTGCATTTTTAACATCAGTAATTAAAACAGGGGTATTGAGTGGAAAGGCTTTTTCGTCTGCATCATCGGCAGTACACACCATTCCGACAATGGCGGTGTTGATGGTGCGAATAGGTCGCGTGCCTTCGTTGAGTTCAATCACTCGCACGCCGTGGTGATAATCTTGAGCCATTACTAGCGTCCTCTATTTTGCAATAGCTCAATTTTGGGTTGGGGTTAACGCAAATGCACGAAATGGGCGTTGTGTCAGGGATGAAACAAAGCCCCGTTGATTGGGGCTCAGAATAGATTAATGTTATTCGGGTTTTTCAGGCCAATCAATATCTGGTGCGAGTGAAGTATCAACACGGTTTAACAAAACACGGTATGTTTTCCACGCTGTTAATTTTGCTTGGTAATCGTCATCATCAAGACCGACTTCAATGGCATCTTGTAAATACGTGATAGTGGCATTCGCTTCCTCTAATCGCTGCGCCTTTTCCTGCTCTGCTTGTGCAACCAATACCGCTTTTTGAGCTTCAGTATCTGTTACCCATTTTTTGCCGTCCCACTTATCAAATTCTGTTTTCGGCTCTAAGAGAGTTAGCGTATCGGGCAAATCGCCAATAAAATCAATTTCAATCGGTTGGCGGGTTTCTGTGCTGTACGCTGTTTTACCTCTGTTATCTGTCACGATTTCCCACTTAGAGCCATCTTCACTACGCACCACCGCAAAGCCCGCTTTTGTCGGTAGTTCTGGTGCATCAATATAAGCGCCGGCCGACACGCTGACATCAAAATAAATATTCTCCATGCTTGCGTTTAAATATTCACGGGTTTGTGGGGCTGCAATATAGACTTTAATCCAACCCGCTTTTGTTGCTAAGCCATTTTCGCCAATTTCGGCTTGTTCAATATCTAAATTATAGTTTTTCATTATGCTGCTCTCACGATATATAAAAATGCGATGTTGCGAGGTCGACTTTCTTTGCCGCCTGATTTCTCTGTTGTATATGTTCCGTTATAAACATTAATCGCTAGTGTCCTTAATGCAGTTTCATTTGAACTACCACTACCGTTCGCGGCTTTTAATATGATGTTGTGGCTATGTTCTTTGTTATCATCACCTTGTGTTGATAAGACACCTCTACCCAAATCAATCCCTCGACCCGCATCAAGACCACGCAGGAATTCAGAACGTAAATCAGGTAAAGCTCCTGTCGGGTATGCTTTTGCTAGAAGTGGGTATGTTGTTTTATTGAATGATTGACCATTACAGACCAAATAACCAGCGGGCGCTGTTGCTTGAGTCCAAGGGATTGGACACCCCACAGGATAATCACTACGCTCAAGATAGCCGGGGATTTTTACATTTCCATTGTGGTCTGTTTGTGTGTTTCCTGTATTATATTGCTTTATCCAAGAAACATTTTGCGTTGAACCGTCAGTCTTAATACTACGATAAAAAATGTACTCAGAAGAGCCAAACGCTTTATACTCTTGCAAGGTTCTATTATCCGCTGTTATTGTATTTATCAGCGTACCTGCGAATCCGATAGGATATTCCTTGTCCAGCGCTGCATGGGCACTGTAAGGCTGAAAGTAAACTCCTTGAGCTGTAACTTTACTGAGATTGTCAGTTTCTGTTAATCGTATGGGGTGCCCCACGCCAAAATCGCCAACACCCACGGCATTTAGATTCTTTCGTGCTTCGGTTGCATTTCGTGCACTAGTCCCACCACATGCAATAGGGATTAAACCTGCACTCATCGTACCGTCTTTATCAAATCCCCATAAATAACGGCTGGTCTTCCAATCATAAACACCGGACAATCCTGAATCATTTACATTGAAAACTTTTGATTTATCAGGTGTATAAATCCATGACTCTTTTTTATTATCACCAATTCTATATAAATTTCCGTCAGCATAATTTCCCGCAGGTGCGTAATTTCCTTTAGGTTGATATCTGCCGTCTGATTCAATTTTTGAATAGCTGTACCCAAGTGCGGCAAGTTTACCAATCTCAGTCGTAAACAAATTCAGGCTAGGGACTTTGTCGTTATCGTTACCTTTCTGGCCTGAAATATTCGCTTTATCGAATTTTTTGTTTAAATCCAGTTTGGTTTGTGCTGATAGTGCATCAATTTTTTTGTCCAGCACGGTGATTTCAGTATTCACATATTCACGAGTTGCCAGAACAACTGACGGGTCAATTTTTAACGTTACTGATTCAGTGTGGCTAACAATTAACACTATACGAATAGACTGCGTGCGGCCTGACCCCTCCGCTAATTGTGGCTTGTACGTTTCGGGGCAGTTTGCTACCGCAATTAAATTACCGGCTTTATCAAATAAGCCAATCTCACGTATCCACCAACCGCCATCCTGTTCAGGAATAATTTGTTCAGCAATGATTTGATTTTTATTTTTATCATCAATAAACAGTGTGTTAATGGCGGCTCTGCGTTTTTCAGCAATTAATTTAGTTTGATTGGTATCCGGCGTTGGCAAACTCCCGCCACCATCGCCAACCGCCATGTGTGTTAATTCAAGTTTTGTGCCTAGCGCTGTCGCTTGGGCTAATAAGTTCTCACCTAATTTTGTGAGTAAGGCAAAGTATTTCATTGTGGATTAATCCTCATTTCATCAATTAAGTGAATAGCCGCACCTTGAACATCAAGACCAGAAACAGAAATTAAAGGCGGGGTATAAGCGTAAACTGTCAATGAGTCACCGATGTAGCTAGATGCCCCGCAATAAAATTCACCGCGAGTTTCAAGTTGAATCGTTAGACCGACTAAATGACGGCTCGCCGGTTTTGCATCAAAAATCAATGCTTCTAACTCTTGATACATTTCCTCGGTGATACCCGTTTCAAGTACGCCAATATCAAGGCGAAACGTGCCGGCGGTTTCGTTGGTTTTCCACCACTCAATCACACGGATTAAATAACCCAACGGCTCAACCACACGGCGCAATGCACCAATGGTGCCCTTGTGTTTATGAATAAACATGGCGGCTTTCACCGCATCCCGTTTGGCTTTTTCCGTCCAGTTTTTATCCCACCGGTCAACACTGAACGCCCACGCCAAATACGGCAGTAAATACACAGGGCATAAATCAGGGTTCCATAGAACGCGAATAGGAATAGGCACACGTTCAATCTGCGCCAGTGATTCAGCCGCCGCGAGCTCTAACGCTGATGAACCGACAGGCAATAAACGATTATTCATCTGAGCCCCCTAGTACCACATTAATTTGTGTGCAGAAGCTAGCCTGTGTTTTATCCAGTTTGATATCTGCAACCGGCTTTTTCAGTTCGACACGTTGCACGCCTTGCACATGTAGCGCGGCATAAATGGCACTGAGGACAATGTCACGGCCTAGTCTGTGTTGCTGTGTGGCATAGCGTTTCACTTGTTCCTCAGCTGCGGCCATAATCGGCTCATATTCAGGCGAGGGATAACAGTAAATCACCGCGTCGATTTCATAGTTAACGATGGTTGCCGATTGCACTGTCACACGATCAGCTACCGGCCTAACGTCCTCATCGTTTAACGCCATATCAACTTTTTCGATTAAATCAGCCGGTGCGCTGCCGTTCCCCTCGCGGGATAAAACCGTAACCGTGACGTGAGCTGGTAATGGGCTAATCACAGAAGCGTCAGAAACCCGACCATCAGCGCTGCGAGCGTGATATTCATAGCTACCAATTGGGCCTGCTACGCTTAACGCTTCGAAAGCGGCCGGTATACGCATACGCAAATTAGAATCCGACTCATACACCGGCGCAATGGGTGGAATAGCGCTTTCATCACCCTCCGAAAGTATCAAGCGTTTCACGTTGTTATTGGCCGCGAGTTGGTCAAGGTCGGCACCAGTGGCAAAGGCCACCATGCTTGCGCGAGCCGCTTCATTGACGCGCTGACGTAAAATTAATTCACGGTAGCAATTTTCTTGTAATAATTTAGTGAGCGGCTCAGATTCTAATTCCAATGTACGGGCGATGGCTTCCCGTTGTTCTGCTGGCATCGCACCAATTAGTGCGGCTTTACGCTCGGCAAATAGCACCTCATAATCTAACGTTTCAACCACATCCGGTGCGGGTAATAAACTTAAATCAATACTGGCTGCCATCGCTACCTCACATTGACCGAAAAATTAAGTGACTGATTGGTGTCTTGGTTTGTGGCTTCAATATCCACAATCATCTGTGCAGCCTCGGTGCTATTTAGGCTAATGCGAGTTAATAAAATGCGGGGCTCCCATTTTAACAATGCGGTGTAGCACGCTGACATTAACTGCAATTTCAGCGCGGGATTTTGTGGCTGGTCGATAAGTTCTGATAATAGCGAACCATAATTTCGCCGTGCGATGCGTGAGCCAATAGGCGTGATCAAGATATCACGCACGGATTGGCGTATATGTTCAATATCGGAAAGGCACTTTCCATTTTCTCGACTCATACCGCAATATCTCATTGAGGACCATCCGTGCGACTTCCGCCGCGCTCAACACCACCATGATCGTGATCATCCAGAACAACCCCATTTGATGAAAACGTCCCATTTTTATGAACAATATCTCCGGTCATTTCGCCGCCCTCAGTCACATTGAGCGTGGCGCAAGTCAGATTTTCCGAACAAATCACTGTTGGTGTGGTGAGATTAATTTGTTTACTTGCATTGACGATAACCACATTTGTTGTGGCATTAATTTGTTCGCTGGCGTCAATTGTGGCCGTTTTAATACCTGTGGCAATTAATGCACCAGTGGCAGGTTCATATTCAATGATTGCCCCATCTGAATAAGTACGATGGTCCGCTGTGAGGGAGTCGGTTGGTTCTGAGTGTTCATTGGAAAAGATACCGGTTAGCACAAATGCCGTGGTAAGTTCGCCGCCTAAAGCAAGGATAAGGACTTGCTCACCCACGCTAGGTGCATTCATGGTGCGAGTACTACCAGCACGTAAGGTGATCCAATTTAGCCAGTCGGTTTCTAGGTTTCCAATTTGTACGCGACAGCCTTTTTGGGCATCAACGGCAATCACAACACCCACGCGGATAAGATTATTGATAAGGCGGCGAATTTCGGCAGACATGGTTTATTGACTCGCTGCCTTGACTGCTGACAAAATCACACCGCGAGCCAACCCCTGCCAAAAACACCAAAATACAAAGAATGGCACGACAACCCACTGACTTGTTATGAATAGGATAATCACACCGATCGCTGTCAATAAAATCACCGTTCGATAAATCCATTCATCAAGCGGTATGAGAAGCTTTTCGAAGCCCTCAAAGGTATATTCATAATCTTTATTGGATAAAAAAGGCGTGAGAGTAAAAAATAATTTAAAGCCGTGAAGTGAAATGTACGTATTGATGACCACCACAGAAATATAGTTACCTACGCCCGTATCAAAAAAGATAACCAGTGAGTAAATAATGATAAATAGAGTAGGAATTAGCGGAATGTATTTGCGCATGGCAACCTCAAAAAAATGATTTTCTTAAGCGTGCCATTGATAGTGTATTGATTGCAGCTACTGCCTTTTGTGCAGTCTGTGATACACATTATCGTGAGAGGAAATCAATAATCTGACTTTCAATATGCCTGATTTCTTGCGGTGTGAGCCCTAATAACTGGCGAGAGGGATAGGTGATTTTTGTATTGCCAATACGCTCCGTTAAACCAAACTGGTGTACACCGGCAATATTTGCTGCGGAAGGTAAAAAATAAATGACAGCTTCTTTATCGCTATTATAGGCGCGTAAAAAACGTGCGGTGGCCAGTTTTTTAAACATGCGGGTTTGCTTGGTTTTGCGCTCTGTACTGATTTTATCTTTCTTGATACTGATATAGCGCTGAATATCTGATTTACGAAATGAGCGCTGCGCTTTTTTATTCGCATCTTGGCCAGTGATTGTTTTGCTATTACCTCGCCAGTTCCGTAAGGTACGTTTTTGACCGTGCCACATAAATTGGATTTCACGTTGTACCGTGATGAAATTCGCTTTGCGTTTGGTGTATGGGCTGCCATCCGGATTTTTTTGTTGTGAAATGCGCTTAATTTGAGAACGGCGTAAATCGCGAGTGATTTCTTTGGCGAGCTGCCGGCGCTGGCCTTGCGACATACGATTTAATAAATGCGTTAATTCACTGTCAAGTTGACGCAAAGTATCATCATTCATCGTGTCGTTGGCCATGCATTAAACGGGTTAGCCGGCTCAGGGGTAGCCTCAATCACATATTTACCGTCTTTATCAATCGCTAATACACGCTCGGTGAGATTTAAATCAATACTGATGTGGGCGGTTTTGTTATCTAAAATCACCGCCTCAAATCTAAAATCTTGTTGCCGCTTTGCGGGGTTCGCTGAAATATCGGATTGATTTTTTCTTAGCCAATCATTGACTACCGCAATTAAGACATTTTGGTCACCACTATAGCGCTCAATAATAATATTAGCGGTGTATTCATATTCAAAACTGGGCGTTTCTTCTAACGTGGAAATAATCCGCCCGTTTTCAACGAACAAGTATAAATTTTCGGGGTTATCTTTGAGAAATGGAATTTTGCTATCTAAATATTCCCGTAAGTTAGTGAGCTTTTTCACGGTTCCGTTCCTCATCAAATAACTCAATCGCACTCAGTTGAATATTGGCAGTTTCTAAGGCTGCGAGTAAAGGGTCAACCATCAAAGCCAAATCGCAATAAGTTAGAACCCGTCCGGTAGAGGCGGTGGTACTTGCTGAGTTAGTGTTTTCGGAATGGGAACGCATTGCGTTTGCACGGATACGGTAGGCGTTGTCGAGCACCCGATCAGCAAGATACTTAGGCACAGGTAAATCACACGTTGGCTCGTTTTTAAGAATGGTTTTATATTCAATTTTTCTTTCCTCGGCGGCGGCGCGTTGAATAATACCGCGACGATAGGCATCACCCGCGATTTGATTTGCACGGTGAAAACTTAATGATTGCTCAGAGATCAGCGCGGATTTTTTATCAACGTCTAACGAAAGTTGTTGGTTTTCTGCCGTGAGTATGCCGACTCGTTCATTGAGTCGATCTATTTTTTTGAGACCTTGCCAGCCGGCGAATATGACACCGGCGACAAGGAATAATGCGAAAGCGATTACCCACTTTTTCATATTAAACATAAGCTTTTCGTCTCGCATTATTGGGTTCAAACATCACAACATCGCCCACGCTTTTTCAAACAGCTCATCACTGTATGGCTGCTGACCATTTTCAACATGGACAATCGCTTTAGCGATTTTGAATGCCGTTTCTTTGTCATAGACATCAAGGCAATCACGACGGCCAAATCCCGTTTCTTTACAGACACGATTAATATAACCCTCTGTATTATTACGGTCTTTTGCAGGCGCCCAACGTTCAATAATTTCTTCCACCGTATCAATTTTGCCGCAACCAACCCCTTGTTTTCCTGCATAGGTTGAATAGGTTCGCAAAAGCTTGAATAATGCGCGAATACCGTATTCAGGTTTCTCAAAACGGCTATGACGGGGCTCAATGCTAGGGTCAAAGGCCAGCTCCCCTCGCCATGGGTTTCTCGGGTTATAATCAATATTGCCCGGATTATTGTTGCGTATGCCGCGTGGTACGTTAGACATGTTTTCCTCCAGTAAAGCGTGACCATAAATAGGAAAGTCCGATACTTCCCATCGCACCAAATACACCGGTGGTGAATAGGGTGATATAAATACTTTGATTGCCCTCAATACAGAGCAATCCGCCTAACAACCCGACAAAGCCGGAAACAACCATTTGCATAAAAGCCGCAAACCAGCTCCACGGGACATTATTCGTTTTAACGTCAATGATGTATCTCACAACACCTCCCCACATTGAAATGAAGAGCATTAATAACCACTGTGCGATACCGAAACTGTTCGGATCTTTATCAAACATGTATCAATCCCATAGCTGTATAAGTGGCTGTACCGGCTCTTCGGTAATTTCAGGTAACTCAATCAATAGCCCTGCAGGTAGCACCGCGCCATGTTCGGCTAGATTGGGATTCGCTAACAAAACAGCCTCGGTCATGCCTGTCGTTCTGCCGTAAAATCGCCAACATATCCCGTCTACGGTGTCACCTTTTATCGTTCTGGTTTTCATATCAATTCAACAATATTGTGTGTCGTACCCTTGATACGCTGAATTGCCCAGATAGCATCACGCTGTAAATCATCAATATTCGTCTCTAAGGCATCGGCTTTTTTGCTGCCGTTTGGGGTTGTATCAATATCGCGGTAACGTTCGATTAAGTTTGCTTTTGCCGCGCTGAATACGGCACGGCGATAAAGGATCACTAATTCCGATACGTCAATTTCCCCATACGTAATTTTGCTGGCCGGAACCGCGCCTAATGTTGTATAGCCCAAGTGGATTTCTTGCTGTTGAAAGCGGGATAATTCACGGTTGGTTTCGATGATGGCGTTTTTTAAGGCTTCAATTAATCGACTTTGGGTGACCGTACCGTCAACTCGCATTGATTCCCGAAATGCGCGGGTATTAATCGCAGGCCAAAAATCACCACTGGTGATTGTTTCATCTTTTTCGTTAGCGGGTTCGGGTGAAACGAAATCCATAAGGTCACCTTAAAAATAGGTAGGCGGTGGGCGAGAGTCCGAAAAATAAATTTCTTATCTCGCGCCGCCTTGCGCGTTGGCACGTTCTTTATTCATCAGCCCTGTTTTTTGCTGACAAAAACTTTTCAATATTCTTAATATCCTGCTTAACCCCACTGCGCTCATTGAGCTCAAGGGCACGCATTAATTCACATAAAGCCGGTTGCGGAAAATCATTATCGCGCAAGCTGTAACCGAGCCATTTATGTAGCTCGGCGCGGACTTTGTCGGGCATATCTTCATGCTCAATTAATGTCATGGTGCGCTGCAAGATATCCAATGGAATGGGATTTTTTGCGGTATAGGCTTCTTTGGCTCTATCTCCCATTTCTTCGGCAATAGCACAACCGGTTGTGCGGGATTGGCCTGACGGCATGGCGAGCTTGTGTTTTAATGCATACTCCGCAATATCAAGCCCTTGCGCGTACAAACCCGCGTCAAAACTCCACAACATGAGATACATCAGCACATCATCTTGAACGCCTGAGTTGCCTTTTAATGTTTCCGTGATCCACGTTTCGTATAGCGGTAAGGCTTTACGTTTGTACGCGGCTTTGCGTTCAAATGATTGAGTTTTACCTAGATCCCGCATATGTTGGCGCAACATCAATTTGACTTGTGTTGCTGCCGAGGGGTCAGCAAGAACGCCATAGGCGCTGACGTTCTTGGCTTCAACCTGCATGCGTTTGCGTTCCCACGGATTCACAGCTTATTCTCCGGTTGGCGCGTCTTTTGCTTCGTCCGGCTCAGTAGGCTCCGCCGGTTTTCCAGACGTCAGCTCAATGTTTTCAATCAACGCCACACAGTCGTAATCTTCAACAATGTAATCTTCATTTACTGATTCGTAGTTTTCGATACGGTCACGTTTGGCATTGTCCACCACTTGACGGCGGCGTGATTCGATTTGCCAGTAAATAGATAAATTATCTAACCGTGTGATAAGCATTCCATTTTTCGGGAAATAGGGAACACGTACCGCTGGCAATCCACCGAGGCGTTTTTGGCTGATAATCACATCCGCAGCTAACGCCTCGGTATTGGCTTGATCACGATTGACGATTGGGAAATATTTATCGGCTAAAAGTGAGCGGCCACAGATAACCACTAAATCGGTATCGTCGGCGTACACTTCTGAAATCGCGTGGTCAACGGCTTGCATAACCAGTGCATCAAGGTTTTCATACTCTTCACCTTTACCCACTTTGATAGGCTCAGGGGTGATTTGGTTGGTGTCTTTATCGGTTGAAGAACCTAAAACATGTTCAGGGGCTTCAAGGCGAATTTTATGTAACCAACCGATGTTGACGTCCTGTAGCATTTTGTTGACTGTACGGTTTGAAGTTGCCGCGCGGCTCGTACCGTTAAAGCCAATCATGATACGATCAAGGGCTTGACGCTGAATAATGGCATCGCGGATACGGCGCTGGAAATCTTCAAACATCGCCCACATGTCCAGTTTTTCATAACGAATAGCGGTATCGAAATTCGTTTGGCGGCAGTGATAGCCTTGTTTGGCCAATTGAGTTGGGTCAGTCGGTTCGCGGTCTTGTTTGGTGGTGTCCGTCGTGCCGGCAACCGTTGAGCCAATGCCGAGGCCGATTTTTTCGCCCACTTGGTCTTTGACAGGCACAATATTAATTTTGGTCAGAAAGACGGCGCTTAACTGAATTTTGCTTTCCAGTTTTTGGGCTGCCGAAGGCTCAATTTCCACTTTTGAATCTGTGAATTCGTGTGGCTGAACACCGTAAATTTCACCTAGACGGGTCATGTAACCGTTAAATTTAACTTTTGTTTCTTTTCTCATTGTTTTTCCCGTTTAGCAATCAGTCAGGTTTTCAGTGTTGGTTGTATTGCCGCCAAAAGACGTGGGGCGGTGTTGCTGATTATCTTGCTGGCTCAAATCTTTTTTGAGTTGGTCCAGCTCACTGCGCAGGGTTTCATTTTCTTGCTTGATACCCGATAACGCTTTAACTTGTGTTTCAAGCCGAGTCAGCTTTTGTGCGGTTTCGGTTTGCTCTTCCGCGCAAAGCTCTACCGCTTGGTGAATGTCATTGAGTTCAACATCATTGCGCTGACGTTCGCGACTGAATTTCGCCATGATGCGATCTTTCAAGCTGGGTTTTTCTGGTTTGTTTTCTTCTTCGGTAAATTCAATCACCGTTTCTTCCGCCGCCGTAAAGACGTTATCTTTATCTTGCTTGCGTTCTGAGAAAGTCGCGGTTTTATCTGCACCCGCGCTAAATTCCAACATGCTCGTGCCAAGGCTGGCAGGGTTATCCGTGACAGCTAAGCCCACCAAATAAGCACCGTTCATATCAGAGAAATTTGGATTGATTTCAACAGACGTATAAACTTTCTGGCGTTTTTTATTCATTTCGACCAACTCAGGTGTTGGTGTTAACACGCCATATAGTGCTAGCTTTCCTGCTAATGCTCCCTCGCTGATTTCCTCGGTATAGACCGACTCAACATCACCGAAGCGCGGCATAAAAGAATAATTCCAATGCTCCATATTGATGCGGGCACCATAAACATTTTTATCGTAATTTTTGGCGATTTCCGTCAACCATTGGCGCTGCACTTTACGCCCATCGGTTGTGGCTCCCTCAACACAAAGGCGCACCGGTTTAGATTTTTTTGTCATTGCTCAGGCTCCGGCAATTAAATTTAATGCGTAGATAAAAAATTGATGAGCCTATGTTTTCAGGGATGGGGGCTAAGAAACAATGCTTTGCCATTGTGTGGGAAATGGCACAACGACAGCTCGGGGCGATTGGGCGTGTGAGCCAGTAATCTGGCGACATGAAAACATTACACGATTTTGACCCAAGAAAACGCGCGATGCACCTGTATTTTAACGGGTACCGAATTGCGCGTATTGCTGAAATCCTCAAAGAAAAAACTGCCACTATCCACAGTTGGAAACGTCGCGACAAATGGGATGAGATCACCCCCGTTGAGCGCGTGGAAATGACGCTGGAGATGCGACTTTGTACGCTATTGAGTAAAGAAAATAAAGAGGGGAAAGACTTTAAAGAAATCGACTTACTTTATCGCCAAGTAGAGCGGCATGCCAAAATTCACAAGTACCAAAACGGCGGCAATGAGGTTGATTTGAACCCGAAACTGGCCAATCGCAATAAAGGTGAACGCCGCGCCCCTGAGAAGAATTTATTTAGCGAAGAGCAGATTGAAAAGCTGGAAGAAATCTTTCGTGAAAATATGTTTGAGTACCAGAAAGCATGGTACGGCGCCGGCCATAAGCACCGAATTCGCAACATCTTAAAATCACGCCAAATCGGGGCAACTTACTTTTTCGCTCGTGAAGCCTTTATGGATGCACTCATTACCGGTCGAAACCAAATATTTTTATCAGCGAGTAAAGCCCAAGCGCACGTATTCAAAGGCTACATTATTGATATGGCGCGAGAGGTTGATGTTGACTTAAAAGGTGATCCGATAGTTTTGCCTAATGGCGCAACACTGTATTTTCTTGGCACCAATGCCCGTACCGCGCAGAGTTACCACGGTAATTTGTATCTTGATGAGTATTTCTGGATACCCAAATTCCAAGAATTACGCAAAGTCGCCTCCGGTATGGCCATGCACAAAAAATGGCGTCAAACCTACTTTTCGACCCCATCCGCATTAACACACAGCGCGTATCCGTTCTGGTCTGGAAAGCTCTTTAATCGTGGTCGTCGTAAAGCCGATCACGTTGAGGTCGATATCAGCCATCAAGCATTAGTGAATGGCATGATGTGTGGTGATGGCCAGTGGCGGCAAATTGTCACGATTGAAGATGCCATGCGGGGCGGGTGTAATTTATTCGATATTGATCAACTCTATTTAGAATATAGCCCTGATGAATTCGAAAACTTACTTATGTGTGAGTTTGTCGACGATATCGCGTCCATTTTCAACTTGCAGTTAATGCAAAAATGCATGGTGGACAGTTGGGAAATATGGGACGACGTTCAACCGTTAATGATACGCCCCTATGCTTTCCATCCTGTTTGGATTGGTTACGACCCCGCGAAAGGCACACAAAATGGCGACAGCGCAGGCTGTGTGGTTATCGCGCCACCGCTACATAAAGGCGGTAAGTTTCGCATACTTGAACATCACCAATGGCGCGGCATGGACTTTCGCGCGCAATCGGACGCGATAAAAGAACTCACCGAACGCTACAACGTGCAATACATCGGGATTGACTCTACGGGTATTGGCCATGGCGTTCTGAAAAATGTGCAAGAATTTTTCCCTGCTGCAAAAGAATTTGTCTATAACCCTGCGTTAAAGAATGCGTTAGTGCTTAAAGCTTATGACGTGATTAGTCATGACCGACTGGAATATGACGCGGGTAGTAATGATATCACTCAATCTTTTATGGCCATTCGCCGTGCGACCACTGCCAGCGGCAACCGACCAACCTATGAAGCAGACCGCAGCGAAGAGGCCAGCCATGCTGACTTAGCGTGGGCAACCATGCACGCCCTTTATAACGAACCGATCACCGGTGAAAATCACAATCAACATAATATCGTCGAGGTCTTTTAATGAGCCGTAAAAATAAAAAACGCCAATCACAAACACTGGCGCAAAAAACCGACAGCGCATCAATGGAAGCATTCACTTTCGGTGATCCAATCCCCGTACTCGATAAGCGTGAAATTTTTGATTATTTGGAATGTGTGCAAATTGATAATTACTATGAGCCGCCAATTAGTTTTAACGGCCTTGCACGCACGTTCCGTGCAGCCCCACACCATAGCAGCGCAATTTATGTAAAACGTAATATTCTCACCAGCACATTTATACCCAATAAATATTTAAGTCGTCAGACGTTTGATAGCTGGGCATTAGATTTTTTACTGTTTGGTAATGGGTATCTTGAAGAACGAAATAACCGGTTAGGACAATCACTGAATTTTAAACATTCGCCGGCTAAGTTTACCCGCCGTGGTGTTGACTTAGAAACTTATTGGTTTGTGCAATATGGCTACGATATTAAACCGTATGAATTTCAAACGGGCAAAGTGTTTCATTTGATTGAGCCGGATATTAATCAAGAGTTATACGGCTTGCCTGAATATCTTGCGGCGATCCCCTCCGTACTGCTCAATGAGTCGGCAACACTATTTCGCCGTAAATATTATCTCAATGGTTCGCATGCCGGTTATATCTTGTATATCAGTGATGCAGCACAAAAAACCGATGATGTTGATAAAATTCGTGAAGCCCTCAAAAGCAGTAAAGGACCCGGGAACTTTCGCAATTTATTTTTGTACGCACCAGGGGGAAAGAAAGACGGCATTCAAACCATCCCACTTTCCGAAGCCGCCGCAAAAGATGAATTTCTCAATATTAAGAATGTGAGCCGCGACGATATGTTAGCGGCACACCGCGTACCCCCACAAATCATGGGTATCATTCCTGAAAATGTGGGCGGCTTTGGTGATGTTGAGAAAGCGGCAAAGGTGTTTGTGCGTAATGAGTTGATGCCGTTACAAAGTAAGATGATGCAATTGAATGATTGGTTTGGTGGGGAAATTATAAAGTTTGAAAAATATTCTCTGGACTTAGACGACGAATAATATCACGCGTAAATTCAATGATACCGCCCACTGAGGCGGTATTTTTTGCCTGTAGGTAGGTGATTTGGATGCCCAAATGATGAAATTGCTACAGTTAAGATGGTTATTTATTAATATCATCGGTATAGCTGATGTTGCCTCCAAATTCTGGATAAAGCCAAGTAAAGAATAGAACTAACCCAATGGCGATAACAATAGTTGAAATTATTAACAAAACTAAAGCCCATGAAGGAGGTAAAATTGTGGCCCAAAATGGCCATAGCATAAATAAAATTCCTAAAACGATGATTGTTAAAATAGTGTTATATGTATTTTCTGACCTTCTCTTTGATGGTGCAAATTCAAATGTTTTTGGATCTATATCGAGTTTAGTAAATACACATTGATTGATTTTTATATCAGGAATTCTCGCAAGTCCTTTAAGAATTGCTTTGAGCATTAATTTTCTTTTTTCTACAGGAGAGAATGGAGAATAGTTAAGCCAGTTCTCGATGGGTAATTTATACTCTTCACTTTCATTTAAGGCGTTTTTATATTGAAAAACAAGATAGTCTGGCCTATATCTACCGCCTGTTTCGATATGAACAACATACCCAGAACAAATATTTTCCCAGGATATTTCAATGTTCATTTTTGGATATGTGGCACAAGAAAAGCGAAATCCGTCATTATCGACAGATAAATAACCAACAGTTTTATTAAATCGTTTTAGTAGAGTAAAAAATGAAACTAATAGTATGATCTCAATAGTGACAAAAAGAAACTTTCCAGAGATAACATTCCATAGAACAAGAGAAGTAAATGCACATATCAAAGTACAAAATAACCATATAAAATAGGTAGGTGTTTGATTACCATGTCCAATGATTGATTCTATAGGAAGTTTTAATTCATCAGGTAATGGATAAGTAATTGTTTCGAAATGGATATAAGGACGGCTATTGTTGCTAATACTATTGTCATTTAGGCTATCAGTACTAAAAATAGTCTTATCGTAGTTATAGTGGTTTCTATTTCTAGGTTTGTTTTTGTTTTTGTTTTTGTTTTTTTTCATTTTCTAAATGGTAAGTTGTCGTAATTAATTCTTTTCAGTGCTTTTAAACGTTAACATAAGTTAAATTTTTTGTCTATAAAGACTAAAGGTGCTCAGGGTTTTGGCTTGATATCTGCAAAAATCGAAAGACATAAATCGTTTAATTAAAATTATTTTTATCGACAAAAATTTATACAACTCCCGCAATTCTTCAGGTGAAATTTCGCCCATTGTTTAAAACAATAAAAGAGGTGAGTAATGTCGCAAAATACTAATCCGGTGCCAAAAATTGGCTTCGTTTTACTCGACTGCCCTAACTTGTATTAGTTCGCCAAGACGAATCCGCAATAAATTATCCTCATCAAATACCGATTTAAACAGCACCACGCGCCACCTCAACGCACGCAAAAATAATTACTATCTACTTATAGAAAATTGAATTTAACGCCGTGACGGCTCGGAAATTTTGCGGACGGATATTTAACAATAAACACCTCGCCGCGCAATCGTAGCCCCGCCACGCCTGCCCACTAAATAGGTTGGTTTTCATGCACCCGCAAGAGATCGTCTGAACAGCGCCAGTGGTGGGGCTTCACACAGGTAACGATCCTTTTTTGGTCTTGCGAATTTGGGCGGGAAATTGCAGAAAACTGAACTTACTAGTAAGTATGATTTTAATAGTTTAGTATCATCTAGTTAAATCATAGATATGCAAGTATAGCTATAAATGATTCTGAAAAATACTTATGATATGTCGGTAAAAAAGTGGATTAATGAACATGAATATGCATATATTTAGAAATAATGATGAGATTGGTAAGTTAGAAGCAGAATCTGACTCATATTTAGATTCTTGTTTCTACGAAACCAATATTTTTAAAGGAATAATGAACTTTGATTCATCTGAAAAAAATCCTGATTTTACTAAAAGAATTATCGTTGGAAGAACTGGAAGTGGTAAATCAGCACTTCTAAGAAAAATACTTGATGAAGGAAGTATAAAAATTTACGATAAAATTGAAGCAGAAAACACTATATTTGAACATGTAAAAAATAATGTGTTTATTTCTTCACTCAGCGATAGAGGAATTGATTTAAGAGTATTTTACAAATCATTATGGTTACATGCTCTACTTATCAAGGTGATACCTGCGCTACACAGGTCAAGCTACCAAAGTTTTTTTAACTATATTAAAGAGCTTATAGGTGGTAAGAAAAAACCTTATAGTCCTGAGCTGGCTAATGAATATATCGATCAATTTAAAGATACTTTTTTTAATGATAAAGCTTTAGTTGAGATCAGTAATAAAATGCAACAAGAGCTTTCAAGTAAAATAGCTATGAGCGGAATAGACATTGCCGGTAAGCTTGGCCGGGAAGATACTCAAAAAATACAGTCAGAAACATCTAGTTATGTTAGTAGAGAGTTAATTAGGAAGCAAAAAGAACTAATTAAGATTTTAAATGAAGAATTTTCAGAGGCTGGTCAATTTAGAATCATAATAAGTATTGATGACCTAGATCGTTCATGGTTAAGCTCAAGTGACATACGATATGATTTTATAAATGCTTTACTTGAAGCATTTAGAGAGTTACTTAATATTAAATCTGTAAAAATATTAATCTCGATAAGAACAGATATTCTCATGGGTATTTACAATAAAACCTTAAGACAAGATGAAAAAGACCAATCACTAATATATGCAATTTCATGGAATAAAACAGAAATACGAGAAATTATTGATAAGCGTATTAATCATTTAGTTAAAAACAAGTATCAGAGTGCTAAAAATATTTCGATGAAAGATATTTTTGATTTTGATATAGATGGAGTATCCGCTGACGATTATATATTAGATAGAACTATGTTACGTCCTCGAGATGCTATCAGCTTTGTTAACTATTGCCTCAAAGAATGCGATGGCAATGTCAGCATTGATAAGGATATTGTTTTGATAGCAGAAGAAAAATACTTTTCTTCAAGAAAAAGAGCGTTAGTTTCTGAATGGGTTAGTATCTATAAAAATATATCAATCTATGTCGATTCATTATCTCTTTTACCTATTTCTGAGTTCTCTACTGATTTAATTGATGAATCTAAGAAAAATCTTATCTTAACCTATATACTTGACAAAGTTGCTTCAACTGACGATGAACTGCATTCGAAAATAGTCATGAATTTCGATGAGCTAGTAAATGTTTGGTTTATTGTTGGAGTAATTGGGATAAAAAGAACTCAATCATTGTTCATATATTCATCATATGATAAACCAAATTTAGATATAACCGATATGAAACGGACATTTGTTATTCATCCTCTATTTGATAGAACATAAATTCTTTGACTACGCATTTAAATCATACTGGTATAGCCTTATAACAATGTAAATCAATTGATTTACATTGTTATTTTTTTCTCACCGCAACTCTTTCTAAAACATTAATACATCGTTGATAATATTGATTTTTAATAGCATCTTTTCTTTCCAGTAATTTTTGTTTCTGTTGTTCTTTACCATTTTCTGTCAGCTCTAATCTCAAGCATTTTCCATCAAATTTCATGTGATAAATACTGTCACTTATCCCCATTCCTCTTGTAAACATGATTTCAACGTGTGGAATGTTAAATTCAAAACCAACTTCATTCGCAAAAGCGATAATTTTTGACTGTATTTCCTTATCACCCTCACTTAATTCAATGTTTGAAACCTGTCTTTGTTGTTTACCTTGCGATATTTCACTCCCTACCGCGTTCTGAGCATCCGTTTCTATAAACGCAAACCCATATTCCTTAATGTTACATACTTCACCTGAGCCGTGCTCAGGCTCGTAAAATTGCACATCTGATAGATTGGATATGATCCGCGATCTACAGTTATTGACAGGACTCCGAGTCGCTCCGCTGTCGCTCTTTAAAAGATTAAAATCAACGTCAACGGCGCTTTTCTTGACGATTTGGTATTTTCTTTCACGGGTTTTAAGTACAGGGGTATCTGCTTTGAGTTGATGGTAAACACCCACAACCATTTGAACTTCCTCGCCGTAAACATTGACGTCACCGATTTCACGGGCAACACGTATTGTCTCTTCACTTCTGCGGATACATGGGCCACCTTGTGACATGACGTAATTAAAAAAATCACCCTCATCGGCGGCAGCTCGGACACGTTCGGCAACATCACCAAGTTTGTCAGCAATGGAAATACCACGAGGTAAGCGGCGGCATTCACGGTACGCGCCTTTAGAGGGAAGCTTATAGAATTGAAACTGTGGGATGCGCCACGTTGAAGCCCACGCGGTCACGGCTGCCGCCATACTTTTTAAATCTTTACCCGTTTCGTGGTCTACTTCACCATCAAGGGCATACCCATCGATATTTTTAGCGATATATTTAGCTATGTAACCCACGGCACCGCCGCGGTTCATATGCTTACATTCAAATCGGTATTTTTGTGCGCCCGCTTCGTTACCATCCTCTTTCAGGGCACGTTTACGCATAATATCAATGGCTTTTGCTCGGCTGGCCTTATCAACAAAAAGCAGCATATGCCAGTGTGGGGTGCCGTCATGATGCGGCTCGACAACACGAACACCATAAATATTGATATTGTTATCATTAAAAGCAGAACGAATGCGTGACCACACTTTGACTAAATATCGCTGTCCGTCTTTTGGTGTGTAGGCTTCATCTTTCCATTTATGGTTTAGTACGGCGTAATAATCATCTTTTCCGGTTTCTTTATTTTTCTCTTTACGTTGCTTCGTCGGGTGGTACTTTGACGGGCACGTCAAAGTGATAAACATCCCGATATCACCGCGTTCTTTTGCCACGCGCTCAATCCCTGCCATTTGCGCCATTAATTCCATGCGGCGAATTTCAGGGTTTGACACACTGGCCATCACTTTATCGAACAGATCAAAACGCTCACCGGTTTCAACATCTTGAATATCCATACCCTGTAAATATTGCATGTTGGATAAACGCTGTGCTTGAACCGCGCGGATAGCTTGTTTGCTGGCGTATGGGTGGCGATTAATGCACACATCCATATTGGCAATCATGATTGCCTCAATCCATTGTGTTCTATGGGCTTTTAGCTTTCGGTGCCAGTAATCTGCATTTACAAGGCGAGAAATAGCTGCGATCACTTGGTGCGTGGTTAGGTTTTGCTTCCCTCTGCGGCGCTTTCGGTTTTTTAAAACTTTGAGATAACTTTGGTGATAAAGCGGTGTGACATGCAAATTTAGAGATAATTCTGCCAATGCCCCGTAAATTTGAGTTTGTGCTGAATCTTCATAGATGATTTCGCGGTCACCGTCGTTTTGCTTTGTTAACTGCTCACAATAGGTTTCATACAATGTGAAAAAGCCACTAGAAATGTGTTCAGCAAGCTTTTTGATTGGTTTGTCATAAAGGTCAAACAACCGGTTAAATTGACTGATTTCAGGTGTAAAGCGAGTTGAAAGTGTCAATAGTGCTTTCGTTTTTAATTCATATCGTGAATTAACCGCGGTGATACGTGGAAATATCCGCTTATAAAAATCAGAGCGTAAAAATTCATAAGCTTTATAGTGGCCTGACTCTTTAATGATGTATTCATAATGCTTTTGAATACGATAACACAAAATGCGCGGTAATGATTCAATCTCACCTAAAATCGCTTGCGCATGAATTTGTTGTTCATGTGTAAGGGATTTTTCAAGCGCATCAATATCAGCTTTGTAATAGTTGTTTTCTGTTGGCTTATTCCACGGATACGGAAAAACCATATCCGCGGTATAAGTTATCGGCTGAACGGTAAAATCTAATATCTTAGACATTTAACGCACCACCCAGTGTTTCAGGCCGCAATGCGTTAATTGCCGTTTCACAACGGCGTGAAATGATATCTACGGTTTCACGATAAACATCAAGTGTCTTGATGCCTTTACCTCTAACACGATTAACATGATAAGAGGTTAATTCAATCGCCAGCATCCACGGATCAGAATGGCAACAAACCAACTCATAGCAACGAGCCATTTTATTGATTTGCAATAGTCGCCATTGAACCGCTTTTGAATCTTCGTCAACATGGCGCTGAATAGCAAAGGCTGTCCCGCTAATATATACACCGTCTTTAGGGTCGAAAATCATTAATTAACCCCCGCTAAAACAGCAATAATTTCTTTAGCTGGTGTACGCTTTCCTTTTCCTGCGATGCTGCGTGGGGCTTCGATTTCATGGATAGTAAAGCCTAGGTCAGCATAAAGCTCTTTTGCTTCTGGTGAGTTAGAAACGGTGATCGGATTACCTTGGATATCATTAATATCTTTTAGAGTAATTGCTAATGCTTCGTGGTCTGCATCAGAAAAGCCGGCGGTGTGATATTGAGTGAAGCTATCGCGGCCCCCCATATAGGGTGGATCACAATAAACACCATCACTGAAATCAACTAATGAAAGGGTATCTTGCCATTCAAGATTTAAAATTTTAGTTTTGGCGAGGTAAGCCTTATCACAAAAACTATCAATTTCATTTTTAGGAAAGTACGGTGCTTTGTATTGCCCAAAGGGGACGTTGAACTTGCCTTGTTGGTTATAACGGCACAACCCGTTGAAGCAATGCCTGTTTAAGTATAGAAATAAACTTGCTTGTCTTAGCCGTGATAATGCTTGTTTACTATCATTAAACTCTGATCTAGCAAGATAATAATCAGCGCTATTATTCCTTCTAAAAAGTGGTAAAGCCTCTATTAACATACTCTCAGGTAAGATAGTAAGAGTTTCATATAAGTTAATTAAATCAGGGTTAGCATCAGCAATTAAATACTGCTCATAGTCTGTATTCATCATCACAGCACATGAACCAGCAAACGGCTCAACTAACCGTTTTGCTTTTGGTAAGTGTGGGCGTAATTGGTCCATAATTCGAACTTTAGAACCTGCCCATTTGAGGATGGTTTTATTTGATTTAGCCACGATAATTATCCTCAATTCGAATAACTGAAAATGAAATCATTACAAATGGAGGTAATGCCCTTAGCTCTGGGTAAACCTCGTTGACTTTTGTGATATCAGTGATAAGGCATGAGATAGCATTACCGGTGTAACTGGCATAAGGCTTATTGATTGAATTGAATTCACGTAAAAACAGTTCATCACCAACCTGAAAATCCCTATCGGCACGGCGAAACTCTGCTGTTTTCAAACCATCTTGAACGAGCTGAAAGTAATGAGGGGCTAGCTTGAGCTCATGTTTTCTTTTCATCGTCACACGCTCCGATAATGTTTACTTTTAAGCTCAAAAATAGTTTGGCAGTCAATACAGCGGATGCAGCCCTGTGATGCGATGCGGCGTTCTTCTGGAATCGGCTTGCCACAATCTTCACATTCGAAAGCTGAAACACTGACTAGGCGATTAGTAATGGTTTTTATTTGCTGTTCACGCATAAGCATTTCGTTCTCGCTAGCACGGTCAATTTCTTTAGACATGATCCAGCTCCGCAGCTAGATTTGAGTAATGCTCAGACTCACCAACTAATAACTGGTGAATTTGCTCATCATTTAACTTTTCGTTAATTAACTTGCATGCAAGGGCATCAAGGCGAGATGAAAATTTGTCATACATGGTTTTGCGTTCATCTTCGCGAATTGCTGTAATACTGATAGCGACAACGGAGTAATCGCGCTTACCGGTTGCAGTATCAACACCTATCAAAATTGGCTTTATCTCTTTATTTTTCATTATCCAACCCTCAGATTTAGAATGTAGGAATCCCTGACGCGCTAACGTCATTAATTTGTTTATTTACCTTAAATAGGCATGGCGATATGTTTAGGTAATAGCGCCGCGAGTGCTTTAATTTGATTTATTGCTGAAATAATTGCTTGTTGTTCCTCTTTATTAAATTCATCGAAACCTAAATGATGTTGATTGTTTTTTATTTCTGCTAAATAAAAAATCATATTTAGCATCCGTACATCACTTAACCTCAAATACTCAATAAATCCGGCTAGCTCTCTATTATCTGGATTTTCCTTATCAGAATGGAATACTGATGTTCTTAACTTTGCGGCTTGATTTAGTCCATTGACTCGGCTTTCAAAGGTTACCCCTTGGTTCTGATAAAGCTTGATATTTGCTTGATGCGCGATGATATCGGCCGGCCTTGCATCTTGCTTTACGTTACCTAGTAACTGGATTAACTGTTTAGTTTTCACTAATACAGCCGCTGAATTACTCATTGTTTTTATCTAATAGCAACTGAGAACAAGTACAAGAAAAATAAAATACCACCGACTAATAATATTTTGTCCATCAAAGATAATTGACGTTTTTTATTGCTTTTAAATTTATTAACGGATGAACCGGTTAATTTATGTTTATGCTGTTGCAAATGTAATTGGGTCATTTTTTTCACCATATAAACAATCAATATATTTAGTTGCTTGAGTCATAGAATCAAATAACCCGTAAGAATCATCATTTCGTTGGACATGATAGCGGGTTACGGGATTCATCGTTTTAGCCGGTAGCTTAACTATTAGAAAGTTACGATATTTAAAGCTATGGGTTGATATTTGCTCTATGCAGGCTCTCATGTTTTCACCTAGCCCTTTAAAGCGTTCTCTACAGATTTTAAATTGTCTGGAACGACATCTAAATCTTCCATAAGCTTTTTAGCTCGCTTAAACCAGCTATCTTTCCAGCCCATTCGCTCTGCTGCAGGAAGCTTACGAGCGACTTCCCAACACATTTCTAAATACTCGTTATACATAATCATTAAACGCATATCACTGAAACCCTCTCCGTGAATTTGGCGCTCTGTACGGATAGGTAAACGACGGCGATCCATTAACTTTCTAACACTGCTTTCTGACTTGCCAGTTCGGCGACAAAATTCATCAGCGGTGATCGGGTCTGGGATTTTGAACAACAGTTCTAACAATTTCTCATTCATGTGATAATCTCTCCTATTGGGGTATTTCATTAACAAAATACCCCTTATGGCATTTAACAAGACAACATTAATACATATGTAGGAGAATTGCAACATGCGTCTAAGTGTTTCTGAGAAATTAAAACTCATGAGAGAAAGTGAACGGCTTACAAGTTTACCCGAAACCGCGCAAATGCTCGGTTTAAGTAGGGATGCTTTATGGCGTTATGAAAACGGGAAAACAGTGCCTAATGCTGATGTAATTACCTCAATTATTAGCAATCCAAAATTTGAAAAATATGCACTTTGGTTTGTCACAGGAAAAATTGCCCCAGAAGTAGGACAAATAGCACCTGCACTTTATGACCCTAAAAATTATGAAACAGACGAGGAAAAACAAGCATGACCTTAAATGAGAAGCTTAACGAAATGCTACATGTAGAAAAGATTAAAATGGCGGTACCGCAAAATATCAACTGGCTTTCTGTGGAAAATTTCTTGAAGCACCCGAAGTTAGAAAAATATAGTGTTTGGTTGGCAACTGGAAAAATTATCCCCGAGGCTGGTCAAATATCACCGGCTATCGCGCACAGTGGGCATACTCTAATAATTTAGTTGTTTATACGTACAAAAATTGGTTGGAAATATACCAACATTATATTTGTAATGAAAATCTAGAATTACCTCGTTTAACCGGAGGGCGCAACAATGACTATTAAGGCGCTTGAAGGTGGACGTTACAAAGTGGATATCAGACCGCAGGGCAGATCAGGAAAGAGAGTTCAGCGGATATTTAAAAAGAAAGCCGATGCAATAGCTTATGAAAGAAGCGTCATGCTTACGGCTAATAGTGAAGAGTGGAACAGCGAAGCAAGAGACTACAGATCATTAAATGATATATGTGATATTTGGTGGAATTTTATTGGTCGCAACCTAAAGTATTCAAAAAAATACAAGGCTATTTTAACAAGAATAACTAAGGATATGGGTAATCCTGCTGTATACCAGATTACACCTAAGTTATTAGCTAGGTACTGCTCTGATAGATTACAAAGTGGCGTGAAGGCATCAACTATCAATAGAGAGTTTAATTTGCTAATGAGCATTTTTACTTCATTGGCCGAAATTGGCGAGTGCTCTAAAAGTAACCCGATTAAGTCTCTTGGTAAGTTGAAAGAAGAAAAACCAGAAATGGCCTATTTGACAAAAAGTGATATTGAAAAATTACTTAATGTCATGACCGATGATTACTTACGCATAACTATTTTATGTCTAAGTACGGGGGCAAGATGGGGAGAAGCCATTAGTTTAAAGGCTGAAAACTTATTACATGGGCGAGTTACATTTATGAAAACAAAAAATGGTAGACATAGAACTGTTCCCATTTCTGATGATGTAATGAGAACTGTAAAAGTAAAAGATTCTGGATTACTTTTCGATGTTGATTACGTCACGTACAGATCAATACTGAAAGAAGTTAAACCAGATTTGCCGCATGGTCAGGCAGTGCATGTTTTACGGCATTCTTTTGCAGCGCACTTTATGATGAACGGTGGCAATATTCTTACTCTTCAAAAAATCATGGGTCATGCGAGTATTCAGCAAACAATGACATACGCACACTTTGCCCCTGACTATTTAAATGAGGCCATTTCATGCAACCCTTTAAGGGGAGGCATCCACATTCCATCCACCGATATGGGGTGTAATGATGCGAATTAACGTATCACAAAATTCGTAAGCTATTGAAAAATATTGCTAGCCCCGATGTTCTGGGGCTGGCAATGACCGCCTAGGCGGTCTTTTTTCATATCAAACGATATAATTACTCTTTCGGCGTTGCTTTTTCTACACGGCTTTTTAATTTTTGGCCTGGGCGGAAAGTAACAACACGGCGTGCAGTAATTGGAATATCTTCCCCAGTTTTTGGGTTACGTCCGGGACGTTGATTTTTATCACGTAAATCAAAGTTACCGAATCCAGATAATTTTACTTGCTCACCATTTTCTAAGGAAAGGCGAACCTCTTCAAAGAAAGTTTCGACAAGGTCTTTAGCATCACGTTTGCTAACACCCAGTTTTTCAAACAAATTTTCTGACATTTCAGCTTTAGTAAGCGCCATAGGTTTAGTCCCTCAAGGAGGCTTGGAATCGCTGTTTTAACGCAGCAATACACAGATCAACGGTAGCAGTGATCTCTTCTTCTTCCATAGTACGCTGGGTATCCTGGAAGACAAGACTGATAGCAAGGCTCTTATAGCCATCTGCTATTCCTTCACCACAGTACACATCAAATAAGTTTATGCCAACTATATGATTTATGCCAACTTTTTTACACTCTGCTAAAACTTCAGCAGCAGCCACATCTTCTGGCACGACAACAGCGATGTCACGGCGGTTCGATGGATAGCGCGAAATCGCCTTAGCTTCAGGAATAACACGTTGTGCTATCGCATCACTACGAACCTCAAACACCACCGTACGACCATTTAAATCGAGTTTGCGTTCTAATTCTGGGTGAACCACACCAATAAAGCCAATATGTTCATTTTCCAGATAAATCCCAGCACTTTGACCTGGATGCAATGCAGGATGTGCCTCAGATTTAAATGTAATTTGATTTAGTTTCCCAGTCAATTCAAAAACAGCTTCAAGATCACCTTTTAAGTCAAAGAAGTCAACAACTTGTTTATCTAATGACCAATGTTCTTCAAATCTATTGCCTGTAATCACCCCTGCAAGCATTGGTTCCTGACGGATCCCATATTCTGCTTGATTATCAGGAATAAAGCGCAGACCTGTCTC
Source organism: Providencia huaxiensis (assembly GCF_002843235.3). Taxonomy (NCBI): domain Bacteria; kingdom Pseudomonadati; phylum Pseudomonadota; class Gammaproteobacteria; order Enterobacterales; family Morganellaceae; genus Providencia; species Providencia huaxiensis. The sequence goes on along the minus strand of NZ_CP031123.2, from coordinate 1,069,070 downwards.
AAATAAACGAATTCTATTTTGTTGACGATTCTGATTATAGACAACGGTTCCTAATAAACCAGTCAGTAACGATAAACGCATCGCTGACATATCAACAGAAATCGGGTTAGGTAAAAGCAACGCATCTTGTTGTGGATGCAGTAAAGCTTGAACTTTAGGGTCAACAAAACTATAAGTGATTGCTTCTTGATAACCACGGTCAACTAACATTGCTTTAATACGTTTTAAAGGTAGGTTAGCTTCTTTGTGATTAGTCATGGTCAAATCAGCACGTAATGGCACATCAGGGATGCTGTTATAACCATAAACACGAGCGACTTCTTCCACTAAGTCTTCTTCGATTTGCATATCGAAGCGCCAACTTGGGGCGACAACATCCCATGTATTAGCAGAAACAGTGACTTTGCACCCTAAACGCGTCAAAATATCAGTAACTAACTCATCTTCAATAAAGTGACCAATCAAACGGTCTAATTTATTGCGCGTCAGTTTAATATTTGCGGCTTTTGGTAAATGCTGTTCACTGGTTACATCAATAATTTCACCGACTTCACCACCACAAATCTCAACAATTAGCGCAGTAGCACGTTCAATCGCTTTAAACTGTAATTGAGGGTCAACACCACGCTCAAAACGGTGAGATGCATCAGTGTGCAAACCGTAATTACGTGCACGACCTGTGATCGATAATGGGTCGAAGAATGCACACTCTAATAAAATATTTTTGGTTTCCGTATTAACACCTGAGTGTTCACCGCCAAAAATACCTGCAATCCCCAGTGCTTTTGATTCATCAGCAATCACTAATGTGTCTGATTTTAGCGTTGCTTCACTGCCATCAAGGAGAACCAGTTTCTCCCCTTCTTTTGCCATGCGAGCAACAATAGCACCATCTAAACGGTCTAGATCATAAGCGTGTTGAGGCTGACCCAATTCTAATAAGACGTAGTTGGTAATATCCACAACCGCGTCAATAGAACGGACGCCACCACGGCGCAACTTTTCTTTCATCCACAATGGCGTTGGCGCTGACACATCAATATTTTTGATCACACGGCCTAAGAAACGTGGGCACGCATTAGGTGCTTCTACTCGAATTGGGAAAGTGTCTTTTGTGGTCACGGATACTGTATTAATAGCAGGCTCATTCAACGCTAATTTATTAATAACAGCGACATCACGTGCAACCCCAAGAATACTTAAGCAATCTGCACGGTTAGGTGTAATGCTGATTTCAATCGCATTATCATCAAGTTTTAGATATTCACGAATATCGGTACCGATAGTGGCATCTAGAGGCAATTCAATAATTCCGCTGTGGTCATCAGAAATACCCAGCTCAGAATAAGAACACAGCATACCTTCAGAAGGCTCGCCACGTAGTTTTGCCGCTTTAATTTTAAAATCACCCGGTAATACCGCACCAACCGTTGCAACAGCAACTTTTAGGCCTTGACGGCAGTTTGGTGCACCACAGACGATATCTAATAAACGTTCACCGCCTACGTTAACTTTTGTAACGCGCAGTTTGTCTGCATTTGGGTGTTGACCACACTCAACCACTTCACCAACAACAACGCCGTGAAATTGGCCAGCAACTGCATCTACACCATCAACTTCCAAACCCGCCATCGTGATTTGGTCAGATAATGCTTCACTACTGATCGCCGGGTTTACCCATTCGCGTAACCATAGTTCACTGAATTTCATGAGATAGACCCGCCTTATTTAAACTGTTTGAGGAAACGAAGATCATTTTCGAAGAATGCACGTAGGTCAGAAACACCGTAACGTAGCATTGTTAAGCGCTCCATCCCCATACCAAAGGCAAATCCAGAGTAGACTTCAGGGTCAATACCTACATTACGCAATACATTTGGATGAACCATTCCGCAGCCTAATACTTCTAACCATTTACCATTTTTACCCATAACATCAACTTCCGCTGAAGGTTCGGTGAATGGGAAATATGATGGTCGAAAACGTACTTGAACTTCCTCTTCAAAGAAGTTATTCAAGAAATCATGCAATGTGCCTTTTAGATTGGTAAAGCTGATATCTTTATCAACAATCAGGCCTTCTGTTTGATGGAACATAGGTGTATGCGTTTGGTCGTAATCATTACGATATACACGACCCGGGGCAATGATACGAATCGGTGGTTGTTGACCATTCATTGTACGGATTTGTACACCTGATGTTTGCGTACGCAATAAGCGTTTTGCATCAAACCAAAAAGTATCGTGGTCTGCACGCGCAGGGTGGTGAGCAGGGATATTTAGCGCATCAAAGTTATGGTAGTCATCTTCGATTTCTGGGCCTGTTTCAACAGAGAAACCTAATTCGCCAAAAAATTCTTCAATTCGCTGAATTGTGCGGGTCACTGGGTGTAACCCACCATTTTCCATTCGACGCCCTGGTAATGACACGTCAATTTTTTCTGATACCAGACGTGCATTAAGGATTTCAGCTTGCATCGCGTCCTTACGGGCGTTCAGAGCATCTTGAACCTGTACTTTAGCTTCATTTATCACAGCCCCTGCTGCTGGACGTTCCTCAGCAGGCAGTTCACGCAACGTTTTCATCTGTAGTGTGAAATGGCCGCTCTTGCCTAAATATTCAACACGCACTGATTCCAACGTAGCAACATCTTGGGCCTGTTCAATGGCTGCTTTTGCCTGTGCAACCAACTCAGCGAGATGTGGCATTGTTTCCCCTTTATGACCAATTGGTCTTTTTGCTAGTTATTCACTATATATATTAAGCTTCACATTCCATTTGGTAATGAATGAATACTTAACTGATTTTACTTTACTTAATCTAAAACTAGAAACAAAAAAGCCTCCCTAAGGAGGCTTTAGCGTAATCTTTCATTTCTTCTTTCTATTTACGCGCAAAAGCCCCCGATATTCAGGTGCTAAAGTAAAAAAAGAAACGAAAAATAACAGAATGCATGAACTAACTCTCAATAACTGACTGTATCTAAAGTATTAACACAAATAACTATAAATGAAAAGAGGAAGTTACCCTCCTCTTTTCAAGCAAACAATTAAGCTAAAGCGCCTTTCGCTTTTTCTACTAAAGCAGTGAATGCTGCTTTATCGAAAACTGCGATGTCTGCTAAGATCTTACGGTCGATTTCAATTGAAGCTTTTTTCAAGCCATTGATGAAACGGCTGTAAGACAGACCGTTCTGACGAGCCGCAGCGTTGATACGTGCGATCCACAGTTGACGGAACTGACGTTTACGTTGACGGCGGTCACGGTAAGCGTATTGACCAGCTTTAATTACCGCCTGAAACGCTACGCGGTAAACACGTGAACGTGCACCATAGTAACCTTTCGCCTGCTTCAGAATTTTTTTGTGACGTGCACGTGCGATTACACCACGTTTTGCGCGAGCCATAGCTATCTCCTATCGTCTTTTATCTTAATTAACTAAATTGTTTACTTATGCGTAAGGCAGGCAGGCTACTACCAGACCCAGGTCGCCCTTAGATACCATTCCTTTCGGACGTAAATGGCGTTTACGCTTAGTTGACTTTTTAGTCAGGATATGACGAAGGTTTGCATGCTTACGCTTAAAGCCACCGCCTGCAGTTTTTTTAAAGCGCTTTGCTGCGCCACGTACAGTTTTAATCTTTGGCATTTCTTTTATTTCCAACTTCGCATTGTGATTAACTACGAATTAATTAGGCGAATAACATCTATATTGCTATAAACGAATATTACTTGCAGGCCTAATTATTTCTTCTTCGGTGCCAGCACCATGATCATCTGACGTCCTTCAATTCTTGAAGGGAAAGATTCCACGGATGCCAGCTCTTCCAGATCAGCTTTGATGCGGTTAAGCATTTCCAGACCGATCTGCTGGTGAGCCATTTCACGACCGCGAAAACGCAGCGTAACTTTAGCTTTATCACCATCTTCTAGAAAGCGAGTCAGGTTGCGTAGTTTGACCTGATAATCACCTTCATCTGTACCAGGGCGGAATTTAATTTCCTTCACCTGAACAACTTTTTGTTTCTTTTTTTGCTCTTTTTGAGATTTGCTCTTCTCATAAAGGAATTTGCCGTAATCCATGATACGACAAACTGGCGGTTCAGCATTTGGGCTGATTTCAACGAGGTCTACGCCTGCTTCTTCAGCTTTTTCAAGCGCTTCGCGTGCGCTCATGATGCCTAACTGTTCACCGTCTAAACCTGTTAAACGGACCTCTGGAACACGAATTTCATCATTGATACGATTTGGACGTGTTGTTGGGATTCTTTTTCCGCCTTTAATACTTCATTCCTCCAATTGGATAAAGAGATTTGCTTCTCTCAAGCAAATACACCCGTCACTCAATAGTTACTACTTGACGCATGTACGATATTCTTAGTTTGCCCTAATGCGCTATGCGCTGACAAAGTGATTCGACCGCGGATTTTAATGCTTCTTGCTGGATTACTCAAGTAATTCTTGCAATAAATCATTCTGAACTGTTTGAAAACTTGGCTTTTGAGGCCAATTATCGCTTTGACACAATTACTTTGATTCATTAATGAAGAAAATAACAAGACGTTAAATATACCGATTACCTTAGCTGGTATGGCATTACTTTCATCAATAATAAAATTTTTCATCACGAATAAAACAGAGAAGCAGCGCCCAAATGAGCGCTGCTAGACTCTAGCAATACTTCGCTATAACCATACTGGCTTAATTATTTTTTCTTTGGTGCCAATACCATGATCATCTGGCGTCCTTCAATCCTTGATGGGAATGATTCAACTGATGCCAGTTCATCCAGATCGGTTTTGATGCGGTTAAGCACTTCTAAGCCAATCTGTTGGTGAGCCATTTCGCGACCACGAAAACGCAGTGTTACTTTAGCTTTGTCACCATCTTCCAAAAAGCGAATTAAACTACGTAGTTTAACTTGGTAGTCGCCTTCGTCTGTTCCTGGACGAAATTTAATTTCCTTCACTTGAACAACTTTTTGTTTTTTCTTTTGTTCTTTTTGAGACTTACTCTTCTCATAAAGATATTTACCGTAGTCCATGATACGACAAACTGGCGGCTCGGCATTTGGGCTGATTTCGACTAAATCGACACCAGCTTCTTCTGCTTTAAAGAGGCCTTCACGCACACTCATTACGCCAAGTTGTTCACCGTCTAAACCAGTGACACGGATTTCTGTTGCGCGAATTTCATCGTTAATACGATTTGGACGCGCTGTTGGGAGTTTTTTTCCGCCTTTAATACCTTATTCCTCCATCTGATTGAGTTGACGACTGCGGATCTCTTCAAGCAGTTTTGTCATGAATTCGTTGACATCAAGGCTACCTAAGTCTTTACCACGACGGGTACGTACAGCAACTTTACCTGATTCAACTTCTTTATCACCACATACTAACATGTAAGGGACGCGACGCAGCGTGTGTTCACGGATCTTAAAGCCGATTTTCTCGTTACGTAAGTCCGCTTTCGCACGAATGCCAACACTTTGCAGCTTGCTAACTAATTCTTGAACATAGTCTGCTTGACTATCAGTAATGTTCATTACGACCACTTGCTGTGGTGCTAACCATGTTGGGAAAAAGCCCGCATACTCTTCTGTTAAGATACCAATGAAGCGTTCTAGTGAACCTAACACTGCACGGTGGATCATCACAGGAACGATACGTTCGTTATTTTCACCTACATAGGAAGCTGTTAAACGGCCCGGCAAGAAGAAGTCTAACTGGACAGTACCACATTGCCATGCACGGTCAAGGCAGTCATACAGCGTAAACTCGATTTTCGGACCATAAAATGCACCTTCACCTGGTTGGTATTCAAATTCAATACCTTTTGATTTCAGGGCATTAGCCAAATCTTCTTCCGCTCTGTCCCACATATCGTCAGTGCCGATACGTTTTTCAGGGCGAGTTGATAGTTTTACAACAATTTTTTCGAAACCGAAAGTTGCATAAACATCATAAATCATTTCAATACAGCTGGTTACTTCACTTAAGATTTGCTCTTCAGTACAGAAGATATGTGCATCATCCTGAGTAAAGCCACGCACACGCATTAAGCCGTGCAACGCACCTGATGGCTCATTACGGTGACAGCTACCAAATTCTGCCATGCGCAATGGTAAGTCACGATATGATTTCAAACCTTGGTTGAAAATCTGTACGTGACCCGGGCAGTTCATTGGTTTGACACAATATTCACGGTTTTCAGATGAAGTCGTGAACATGGCATCTTTATAGTTATCCCAGTGACCTGTTTTTTCCCATAATACGCGGTCCATCATAAATGGCCCTTTCACTTCCTGATAATTATAGGCCTTCAGTTTAGTGCGTACAAAGGTTTCCAGTTCACGGAAAATTGTCCAACCGTCATTATGCCAGAAAGCCATACCCGGCGCTTCTTCTTGCATATGGTATAAATCTAATTGTTTACCAATTTTACGGTGGTCACGCTTAGCTGCTTCTTCTAAACGTAATAAATAGGCTGCTAATTGTTTTTTATCAGCCCATGCGGTGCCGTAAATACGTTGCAGCATTTTGTTATCGCTGTTACCACGCCAGTATGCGCCAGCCACTTTCTGTAATTTAAAATGGTGGCAAAAACGCATGTTTGGTACGTGCGGACCGCGACACATGTCAACATATTCTTCGTGATGATATAAACCTGGGCGGTCATCTTGACTAATATTTTGATCTAAAATTTCAACTTTATAGTCTTCGCCACGGGCAACGAAAGTTTCACGAGCTTCGCTCCAAGAAACACGTTTTTTCACCACCTCATAATCTGTTTTGGCAAGCTCAAGCATACGCTTTTCAAGCTTTTCCAAGTCTTCCTGCGTCAGCATGTGGTCTAAATCGACATCATAGTAAAAACCATTGTCGATAGTAGGACCAATCGCCATTTTCGTATTTGGCCATAATTGCTTGATGGCATGGCCTAACAGGTGAGCACAAGAGTGACGAATAATTTCGAGTCCGTCTTCATCCTTGCTCGTAATAATGGACACGTTTGCATCATGTTCAATTATTTCACATGCATCAACACGTTCACCATTAATTCGACCCGCGATACAGGCTTTAGCTAAACCCGCTCCGATGTCACGAGCAACATCCATCACTGAAACGGGATGGTCAAACTGACGCTGACTTCCATCAGGAAGAGTAATAACAGGCATTAAAAAATCCTTATCAGCAGTGGTGACCCACACGAAAGATCACTTGCTTGATTATTCCAAAGTTATAAATCAATACGTTACTAACGATTTCTCACTTCACTATGCAAGATATGTACACAAATATGGGCAGCTTAAGCGCCCTATTTCGTTACATCGTGAGTAACTCAACTACTAATGATAACACAGACCTATTTTATGGCGATAGCGTAATGCCGCTAATTGTTATTCTTCATCTGAAAAATCAACACCTTCCCGATTAAATGGCGAATAGGCTATCTAATGCAGGAAATAGTTTCTCTTTTTTTGCGAAAGAAAGCCGATACCAATGCGATCCACTGGATACGACTAATTCTTTAGTCATTATAGCCAACGTCGTGTCTGCTTGCGATAACGCTCCCACTCTTCATTGAATTTTTCCGCTAAAAATCGCTCTTCTTGCGGAATAGTGTACAAGTCGGTAATTAACCAAAAGACCAAACCCGCTATCAAAAAATAAGAAGAGTGCGAGAAGAAAGCTAAAGCCAAGCTCATTGATGTGAAAGCTAAATACATTGGATTACGTGAAAATCGGTAAGGCCCGTTAGTCACTAAATGCGTTGCCTTTACAGTAGGATTTGGTGATGTTTTATGTTTATAAAAATAATAAAGGCTTGTCGCGACCCAACTGACACTTTCAAGTGCCACTAAGATACCTAAGATCCCCATCCAACCAGAAAACGTCCAGTCTAAAAGACCTTGCTTGGAAAGAAAATATACAGCGACCCCATTAGCGACTAACCAATTCAATAATGGTAATTTAAATATATTCATCATGTTACCTACAAGCCAAAATGATGCTATTAACATACCATAAATGAATATATAAATTTGAGTGGAGGAACATATAGAGGAGTGATATTAACGACAAAAATAATTAGTTATTGGGACTTAAGGAAAACACACTCTTTAAACCTTCTAGTTTACTATATTCTTGCTGGCAAACTAAATTTCGCACATCACTGGGCATAGAATCAATTCTGGTTTGAATATTGGCAAGTTGTTCATCTAAGCTATTCATTCCCTTTACATCAACAATGTCCTGATTCACTTTAAGATAATCAGTAAAACTTTGCAGGTTATCCTCTAAGCTATTACAAATATCATTACTGGCTAAACCCTGCGGTAAAATAGCACTGAGCGATGTTGGTAAGGCTTGGGATATATTCGGATAAATACTTTGCTTCCACTGCTGAGGAAAAACGATTAGTAACATGGCGGCTGCCAAAACTAATAGCATAGACGCCCCGGCTAATGTCGCTATAAGTTTTTTCATTCTTTTTCCTATTACTCAAAATTAACTGAAAATAGGATATACAACTCTGCGTAAAGCTATTTTTAAAATTAAAAATCCTTTGTAAAGAAATCCATGACTTTTTTAATAAAATTTCATTTCTTCATACGGTTTTTCTTGGCAGCTCTTTAAGCGTTGTAATAAACCGCCTACATGTAATTCTAATTTGTGGCCATCTGGATCAAGAAAATAAAAAGAATCTCCTTCACTTTTATTTTCTTTCCAGACAATGACATTCGCTTGCATTAGCCGATCAACAACGATAAGAAAGTCTTTCGCATCAACGTTAAAGGCATAGTGTGTGTAATCCGTTTTTTCTGGGGACGAGAATTGGCGAGTTGTATCTAATGATAGACATAACCATAAATCGCCACAGGATATATAGGCGCCCTTTTTCCAACTCGCATGTAACTTCATACCAAGTAGTGATTGATAAAAACCAATACTTTTATCCAAATCAGTTACAGCTAACGTTAAGTGGTTGATTCCGTTTAACATATTTTTTTACTCTTTGGTTGCCTATTACATTGAATTCTTTTAATGAATTTACATAAATTATCAGTAAATAACATTGCAGCAGATATACTACATTCCATATCAACTTAAAGACAACCTGTTACGAAATGCCCTTAACCTTTTTATCCCCCTATAAAAAGGTTTTTTTTTGCCTGTAAAAATTGAATACTTTTACCACAACTCAATATCCCATTGTTATTTAATAAATAAAGTAAGTTATTCACAGATGAAGGCCATTGTTATCCACAGTTAATGTGAACAACTCCAATTATCTTCAAGCTAATAAATGATAGTTGATATTAATTCTTACCCATCAGTACTGTAATCGTCCCCTTTCATAAAGTATCCCTCTAGCTATAAATGCTAACCTACAGATCTATAAGAAATTTTGCTATCATTTGAGATAAGGTGTTTTATTTACATTAATCAGGAGCTTGAATCAAACTTCCATGACAAATTTTTTTGAACTATTTCAAGCCGTTGGTATTGGTCTTGTGCTACTACTTCCTCTTGCCAACCCTTTAACTGCTATTGCGGTCATGTTAAGTATTTCTGCTAATATGACAAAAGAGCAGCGTGACCATCAATCATTATTGGCTTCTATTTATGTGTTCGCAATTATGACTATCGCTTTTTATGCAGGCCAGTTAGTTATGAATACATTTGGAATATCAATACCAGGTCTTAGAATTGCAGGTGGGTTAATTGTGGCATTTATTGGCTTTGGCATGCTGTTTCCTAGCAGTGATGTTGGAGAAGACCCGACTACCAATGCCCTTGATGACCCGAATGTTCCCAAAAAACGCCAAGAATCCCCTAGTATTGCTTTTGTTCCCCTTGCGATGCCGAGTACTGCTGGCCCAGGTACTATCGCCATGATCATCAGCTCCACTGCATCATTACAAGGTAATGTTAGTTTCGCTCCATGGGTTTTAAAAGTCGCCCCCGTTATCACCTTTTTTATTGCAAGCTTTATCGTTTGGATTGGTTTAAAAGGCGCAACTTCGATTATGAGGTGGTTAGGTAATAGCGGTATTGATGCAATCGCTCGGGTGATGGGGTTCTTATTAATCTGTATGGGAGTGCAATTTGTTATCAACGGCATTGTTGAAATTGTCGCGCAGCTCCCATATTTAATGAAGGAATATCAATAAGACATCGCTAATGCATTGTAAGCATTTTTAACTTTCCACAAATAGCGTGGGGCTTGCGGTGCAGGATGCTTTGTTTGCACGTGTTGATAAAATTCTTCCGGCGATAAGCTGTTAATCATTGCAATCGCCCGGCCTTTATCATTATCAAATGTTCTTAATAATGCCCCCGCCCCGTTCACATAAGCGACAACCGTTGCATAATATAATGTCTGAGGGTGGCTAATTCCAGCAAGATGTTGCTCCTTTAAAATACGAATATAAGTTGTTCCAATATCAATATTTTTTTGTGGATCTTTTAAGTCACGAGAACTCGGCTCCCCCGACTTTCCCTGATAACGATATGCGTCACGTCCCGCTGTCGACGCTTTTATCTGCATCAAACCTATTGCATTTGATTTACTGACAACTTCAGGCCTAAAGTTGGATTCGACCTCAATAATGGCCCTAATTAAAGCTTCATCAACACTGTAACGAGCCGCAGACTCACGAATAAACTCATCAAAAGGCGTTCTTGGGAATGTCGTATTTTGTGCTGTTACAGGCCCTGTAGGCTCTAGCATCCGCTGTTTTGTTACAGGCCTATCTGGCTCGCTTGAACAACCTGCAAGTAGCAGTAGCGCAAAAGTGCCGCCAATTATTTTTTTCACTGTCGAATCCTCTACGATGGAAGCCGATGGCAGAATAACTAATCCTAAGAAAAATAAAATAATTTTTACTTAACTTTTACTTCAGGACGTGTTTTAGTCATACAAATAACCATGGGACTTAGAAGCCCATAATGACGAATAATGCTATTCCACATTTTTTATGTTTATTTTTCTCAATTGATATTGATAATCATTATCAGTTGAGATATAAAATATAATTGTTATAAACCTTAACAACTGTATGTTAAAAAACGCTAAACCAATAATGTCAGGGTCAACTTTTATGAAGAAGAACGTATCTCGATTATCTGCACCTTTACTAACCAGTATGTTTGCTTTGATAGCAGTCATCTTTTTTAGTCAGCCGGCTTTTGCTAAAAAATTTAAAGTCGTTACCACTTTTACCATTATCCAAGATATCGCTCAAAATGTAGCTGGAGATGCGGCAATTGTCGAGTCTATAACGAAGCCTGGAGCAGAAATCCACGGTTATCAACCGACGCCTAAAGATATTATGAAAGCCTATGACGCAGATTTAATCTTATGGAATGGGATGAATTTGGAAGTTTGGTTCCAACGTTTCTTTGAAAACTTTAAGAATGTCCCTGCTGTCGTAGTCACTGAAGGTATTGAGCCAATGCCAATCCGTGAAGGTGAGTATAAAGACAACCCGAACCCACATGCCTGGATGTCTCCTGCTAATGCTAAAATTTATATTGAAAATATTCGCCAAGCTCTAGTTAAATATGATCCTGAAAATGCAGAAACATATAATGCCAATGCGAAAAAATATGCGCAGCAAATTGCAGAGCTTGATACCCCTTTACGTGAACGCTTAAACCGTATTCCAGAAAATGAACGTTGGTTAGTCTCAAGTGAAGGCGCATTTAGCTATTTAACGAAAGATTACGGCTTTAAAGAAGTCTATTTATGGCCAATCAATGCAGAAGAGCAAGGCTCTCCTCAACAAGTGAAAAAAGTGATTGATACTGTCCGCAAATACAACATCCCTGTGGTATTCAGTGAAAGTACAATTTCTGATAAGCCTGCTCGCCAAGTCAGTAAAGAAACCGGGGCAAAATACGGCGGCGTATTATATGTTGACTCATTATCAACTGCCGATGGCCCAGTACCAACCTATATAGATCTTTTAAATACGACTGTAGACACGATAGCGAAAGGATTTTCACAGTAATATGAATCATTCAAGTCAATTCGAACACCCGAATCTTATCGTCGATGATGCGACTGTAACATATAATAATGGTCACACCGCTATCTACGACGCAAGCTTTACTATCTCTGGTGGCTCTATTTGTGCCTTAGTTGGCGTAAATGGCAGTGGCAAATCAACGCTATTTAAAACCATTATGGGGCTTGTCACCCCATCTTCAGGTAGTGTGACATTAAATGATCAGCCAATAAAAACGGCACTGAAAGAAAACGTGATTGCATACGTCCCACAAACGGAAGAAGTTGACTGGAACTTCCCCGTTCTCGTTTCTGATGTTGTGATGATGGGGCGTTATGGCAAAATGGGTTTTTTTCGCATCCCTAAACAAGCCGATAAAGATGCGGTCAAAATGGCATTAGAACGGGTTGACCTTGCAGGGCTTGAACATCGCCAAATAGGCGAGCTTTCAGGTGGCCAGAAAAAACGGGTTTTTTTAGCTCGAGCGCTCGCACAAGAAGGTAAAGTTTTACTCCTTGATGAACCCTTTACTGGGGTTGATGTTAAAACTGAAAATGCCATTATAGACCTACTGCGTAGTTTGCGTGACGAAGGCCATCTGATCCTCGTTTCAACTCATAACTTGGGTAGTGTGCCTGAGTTTTGCGACCATGTTATCTTAATCAATCGCACGGTGTTAGCCAGTGGCCCAACCGAAACCACGTTTACACAGCGTAATCTACAAAACGCGTTTGGTGGTGTATTGCGTCATATTAACCTGTCAGGTCAAGAGCTTCATGACGACGATGACCCACGCTCTGTCACCGTCATTACCGATGATGAAAGAGCGGCTGTATTCTATGGTCATGACCATGATGCTCCCGTTCGAAAAAACCAAGCTAAGGGTTCCGAATGATTGAGATGTTATTACAGCCCTTTGAATACGATTTCATGATAAAAGCCATTTGGGTCAGCGCCATTGTTGGTGCTGTCTGTGCATTTTTATCAGCGTATTTGATGCTAAAAGGCTGGTCATTAATGGGAGATGCGCTCTCCCACTCCGTTGTCCCTGGGGTGGCTGGTGCTTATGCTTTAGGTTTACCCTATGCGGCAGGCGCCTTTTTTACCGGGATCCTTGCAGCACTTGCCATGACATTAATAAAACATCTAACTCGTTTGCGTGAAGATGCTGTTATTGGCTTTATATTTTCTACTTTTTTTGCGGCAGGTTTGTTGATCGTTTCATTGAACCCAACATCTGTGAATGTACAAAGTATTATTTTTGGTAATATTTTAGGTATTGCGGATTCTGACGTATTACAAGTAGAAATTATTATCGGCGTTTCATTTATTATTCTGTTGTGTTTATGGAAAGATTTATTAGCCGTTTTTTTCGATGAAAGTCACGCACGGTCAATTGGCTTGAATCCATTACGCCTAAAAATAATTTTCTTCACATTATTAAGTGCTTGTACCGTTGCTGCCTTGCAAACAGTTGGCGCTATTCTTGTTATCGCAATGGTCGTCACGCCAGGTGCAACCGCCTATTTATTAACTGACCAATTTAAACGCTTACTTATTATCTCCGTCACGATTGGCACCGTAACCAGTGCTGTTGGCGCTTACATCAGTTATTTCCTTAATGGTGCTACAGGTGGGTTAATTGTCACCCTACAAACCATTATTTTCCTGCTAGCATTTTTCTTTGCGCCTAAACACGGTATTTTTGCCTCAAAGCGTAAAGCAAAAAAGGAAGTCGCTCGGTTGCATCAATCACACCAACAAGGAGCATCTCATGAGTGATTTCATTGACTTATTGATGGCTCCGTTTGCATTTCCTTTTATGCAAAAAGCATTGATCACCGCAATTGTGAGTGGGACTGTGTGTGCCATTTTATCGTGCTTTTTAGTATTAAAAGGGTGGTCACTCATGGGGGATGCTATTTCCCACGCAGTGTTACCCGGGATTATCATTGCCTCTTTATTAGGTATTCCCTTGGCTATTGGTGCGTTTGCCTCTGGCTTATTCTGCGCTGTCGCAACGGGGTATTTAAAAGAAAATAGTCGGATAAAAGAAGATACCGTAATGGGTATCGTCTTCTCAGGAATGTTTGCTATTGGCTTGGTGATGTTTGCTAAAATAGATACAGAACAGCACCTTACGCATATTTTATTTGGTGATATTTTAGGGATCACGGATAGCGAGTTTAAGCAAATCCTGTTATTTGCAGGGGTAACCATTGCGATTATCTTACTGAAACGTAAAGATTTTATGCTGTATTGTTTTGACCCAAACCAAGCCCGTGTGATTGGCCTACCCGTCAAGCTGATCCATTATGGTTTACTGTCTTTACTTGCATTAACCATTGTCGCTTCACTGCAAGCGGTTGGGATCATTTTAGTTATTGCCATGCTGATCTCACCGGGGATTATTGCATTTGTTCTATGTCGGAGCTTCGGAAAAATGCTCGTCGTCGCCATCATCGCTTCGGTAACATCGAGTGTTATTGGGACTATCCTGAGTTTTCACATCAATGCGACAACCGGGCCAACCATAGTCGTTACTCAAGCGGTTTATTTCGTAATAGCCCTGCTCTATAGCAAGCTAGTACTGGCACGTAAAAGAAGTCAAACAAACCCACAAAGTATGCATACCGCATAATAAATGGCAGACATAACAAAAAAGCTGAATTCGCGCCTAACGAATTCAGCTTTTTTATTTTAAATAATTTTCTAATATGTGACTAAAGCTTTTTTAGCCATATTTACTTACTGCGTGTTTTGGGGTGGTTTACAGCTATATTGCGACGTTGCTCTTCAGATTGAGTTTCATACACTTTCATTTCGCCACTTCCTGCTGGTAGTGCCTGCTCAACAACAAGTTCCGCATCTGTTTGGGCAATAATATCTTGTAATTGTTGGTGCTGATTGCACCAAATTGCATCAACATCCTGGTCTCGTGAATTATCTCGCCCTGTAGAAAAAGCCACTGTACGCGCTTGAAAACGCGCTTGTTTCCCGCCTAATTCAAGCCCATATCCCGGCGTGGCAGAATGTGTGACAACCACTTTGCCATCATCCAGCCATGCTTTAACATCCGTATCTTGAACTTGATAACCGAGTTTCCCTAACCCATCTAAGACCGTTTTCCTTTGTGCAGCAGCAACAACTTGTTGCTCGGCTACACTCACTGCGCTGCCTAGCTTATCGACCCATGTGGTTAACGCTTCTATCGAGCTTGATGGTATACTCGCTAACGCACTCGAAATCATGGCTTCATTTTCGTCACTCGCAAAAATAGCCAATTCATCACAAAGCTGTTCAATTTTATCGATAAGCTCGACGCGTTGCTGGCTTAACTTTAATTGCTCCGCCAATGTCATGATCAATGAGTCGGCACGTAAATGGCGCTGTGTGCCTTCTTTAAGCTCCCGAAGCTCAACCAGTTGTTGCTCAGCACGTTGAGCATCATCAATTGAGGTCATCAATTTCAGCTTTTCAATCATCAATAGGATCTGTTCACATTGTTTGGCAAACGGTGTTTGAGGTAAGCCTGATTGCCAAAATTGTTTTACACCTTCAGATTGTGCTTTTAGCTGTTCCAATAATGCAGCTGCTGTTGGCGCTAGCACCATTGATTGCTGGCTCAATGTAGCTAATGCTTTAAAAATCAGTTTATTAGATTGGCTTTCATCCTGTTCACTTGCCGAAACTAATTGTGCAAGTAGTTCGGCTTCATTTGGCAGTTTTTCACGAACCAATGTGATTAACTCAGCCAAATTATGTTCTCTGTGTTTTTTTGTCCGGGCTAATAGCGCTTGTTTTTCAAGTTGTTGCTCACGAACTTCCTGTACTTCGTTATTCAGTGTCCCTGTAAACTCAACTAATTGGTTATTCAACAAGCTTAAATTGCGTGATGACAATGTGGCAAGCTGAGCAGAATTTTCCATTAGCTGCTGATAAGCTTGCGTGATTTGTGCAATACGCGGCGGATGATATTGGCTACTATTTGCCAATACTTGCCACTGTTTAAATCGACGTTTAGCTACCGCAAGCTGACGCCGGCACTGAATTTCATTCATTTCTCTAACAGTTATACGATGAACCGATGAACTCATAACGCACCTTCTTGCGGATTTTGGCTCTCTATTTGAGAGAGTGATGAAGTTAATAAAGCCTGTGAAATGGCATCATGCAGTTGTTGCTGTGCCAAATCGCGATTTTGATACCATTCGATAATAGACACTCGATAGCGTGCGGGTACCACACGCGTCAGAACAGTGCTACGCCACAGTTCCCTAGAACGGGCTGTTTTCAATAGTGGGTGTGATGGCATGTCGCATTCAATGCCGATGAGCAAACGGCCGCTGGTTTGCTCCTCAACAATACCATCAAAATGGAATACCCCATTTTGGCTTGAGGTGGTCACCTGCCAGCCACTTTGCCGAATAAAGCCCATGACCGAATCGACAAACGCATTTTGTGGGAGTGCTTCGCTACCAACCGCAGACTGTGTATGGCACATGCGGTGGAGTAGTTTTTCATTTTCTTTTTTCATCAATGGGTTGCATGCATTTAATGCATAAGCCAGATAGCCTTGTAAATAATCTCGTGGGATTTCCGGTTTGCGGTAAGTGGCTAATAAATCAGAAATTTCATCTATTGGCATCGATGTCATAATCACAACTTGCTGGCGAGCACGAGTGATCGCGACATTTAAACGCCGTTCTCCACCAGTTTGCCCTAGTACCCCGAAGTTACGCCTGAATGTCCCCTGCGCATTACGACCAAATGTGGTAGAAAATAAAATCACATCCCTTTCATCACCTTGTACATTTTCCACATTTTTCACAAAAAATGACATATCTTCGTCATCATGAGTGCGTTGGTTTTCCTGCGTATACGCCTGAAGAAAGCCTTCATCCTGTGCTGCACGTAATTGAATTATTTGGTTAATTAATGTTGCTTGTTTTTGGTTAAACGTGACGACCCCCACAGAAGGCCGCTGCTCGAAAGGCCGTTGCCACATTGAAGCCAAATGTTCCACGATGGCGTTAGCTTCAGCTTCATTGCTTTGGTTAACATAGGTACCATTAACTGGAATAAGCTGTAATGGCTTAATTTCACTGACCATTTTGGCAGAAAATTGTGCTGGGATGTTGAGCCTATTTTCATAAAAAGCAAAATTGGAGAAATTGATTAGTTCTCGATAGGCAGAACGGTAATGAATATCCAATGTATGAATAGGTAATACAGTTCGCGCTAAATGCAATAAATCAGGACAATCACTGATTTGCCGATAATCCCATTGCTCTCCCGCCAATTCTTGTTGGTCATCGTCTTCGTCATCAATGTCGTCTTCAATTAGCTTACCTGTGAAAAATTTTGATGGCGGCATTTGCTTTTCATCGCCACTCACAATAGCCTGCTTGGCTCTAAATAAGGTCGATAATGCAAATTCAATTGGCATCTGTGAGGCTTCGTCGTAGATTACGCTGTCAAACATAGCGCTTTCAAGTGGAAGTACTTGGCTCGCAACATCGGGTGTCATTAACCAAACCGGCCGTAGTTGCATTAACCCAATATCTCTACCTTCTTGTATAAACTCCCTCAAACGTCGAGCTCTTGGCCCTGCTAAACGAGTAATTTCTTCCCATTCACGGCGGTTTCCTAACATTTTGATATCTATATTCGCCGTCAATGCCAATTTATTGAATTGTTGTAATTGTCTTTGGGCATTCTCTAGTTCGGCTAGATCCGACATCAGCTGGTCGTGGTTGGTACTTAATGCAGGCAATGTTGCCACTAACTGCGCTTTAGTGAACAGACAGAAGTAATAGTTAACAGTTTGGACTAATTGTTCTCGCCATTGCGTTGTGAAACCGTCAGTGGCAATAAGCTGCTTGATTGCCGGTTTTAATAGCACAAGGAGCCCCCAATGCTGTTGTGAAAAGTGTTGCGTATCCGACCTAAATGATTGGTAACGCAATAAATTTTCTTTTTGTTGCTCTATTTTCACCAGTTCAGCCGTATATGACTCGCCGTTTGCCACGGCCACTTTAAACCGTTCAACTGTTTCTGGTGAAAATACACTGTCTAGCTCACTCAGTTGGTTCAAGCTTTCCGTTCTTGCGCGTAATTTGGCTATTGCCGCCCTGATTTCACAGCATTGATGAGTAAACCCCGTTCTTTGTTGCTGAATAATCGCGTCTATAAAATGCACAGGTTCAGGATACTGAGCGAGAAGCTCAGCCATATCTGCCACTCGTTTTAATTGCATGACCAGCGGTTGCAATGTGCTACGCCACTGGTGGTTTGGCTGAAGTTCAAGACCAAGCTGTTGATATAATGGTTGTAATTCTTTTTCAAGTAAGCGCCATTGTTGCTCAACACCAATGGTGTCAAGCACTAACGTCTGTTTTTCAGTCGTCGACGCTAAGCCACTCGTTGCCATAAATGACTGCAATTGGTTTTGCCGACGGTAGTAATACGGGTTCAAGAAACGTAACCATGACCCTTGCATTGTTTCCATCAATGCTCGCGATAATTGGGCAAGATGCTGATTATCAAGCCCCCTAAACACAGGGAATAATAACGGGTCGATATTTTCTGCATTAATCGATAATAATCGCTGATACAACAGCTCAAGTTGCTGAATAATGGAATTTCCCGTTTCACCGCGAAATAGTGGTAACCAACGGGAGAATTCCTGCCATTGTTCAGCCGTTAATTGGTTAAATTGTACTTCATGCTGTATTAGCCATTGCTCATGAGTCGATAATTGAGTCAACGTGATTTGCTGATATTGTGTTTGGTAAGCTTCATCACGCTGTTTTTCAGTATCAATCAACCTTGTAATAGATTGATTAAACAATAAATATTGAGGCTCTTCTACCGTAAACTGTGCTAAGGCGTTTAGTGCATTATTTTCATAATCCAATTGCCACCAAGTATATGCATGTAACTTCAAGTCATCCGTTAGTTGCTCAATCGTATGGCTATCAAGTTGCGCTAATAATGGCTTAATTTCCTGTTCATCAATATCAAAATGAGGAAGCTTTTCAAGTTCAATCAACTGGGTTAATACTTGTTTATAAGAAACTTGAAACTTTTCGTCGATATTATTCATCGAGTGAAAGTAGTTGTCTAATTTTCGTTCAAATAGCTGAACGCGATTAACAAGATGAATTCTTTCTCCTGACCAATCACGCTCACTGAGCTGGCTTTTTTCTTGTTCCCAAAGTTGCTCAATTTGCTCCCTCACTGCCAAAATAGTGTCACGGCCTCTTTGGCCTTGGCTGATATATAGCGCTCTATCTCCTAATCCATTAGCAATCAAACGCTTATAGACCACCTCTAATGCCGCAGGTTTTTGACATACCACTAAAACGGTTTGCTGACATCCTATTGCATCCGCAATCAAACTCACGATGGTTTGACTTTTCCCTGTCCCTGGCGGCCCTTCAATCAGCAGCCCCGTGTTCGCTTGTGCAGCTTGAACAACTTGTTCTTGTGATGGATCGGCCAATGACAACGCATACTGGTTAAGTAAATTATCTGGCTGCGTTTCGCTCGTGCTATTGAGCGGTGAGACTTTTAGCATTGTCGCTAAGGCTGTTTGGGAAATAGGTAGCCCAGCAATTTGCTGTAGATCGCTACTCATCGCCTGGCCAATAAACGAGGTATGGAAGAGTACCGCTGAACAACAGATTTGTGCACTGTTCTCTGCAATTGAGGTCGTGATCGACGGAAGTGGCGTCAGTTCCGTACCTTGTATCGGTAATAAAGGCGCAAGTGTTTCCATCATATCTTCAATGGTTAAACCCGCTTTAGATAATAAATTATCTAATACTGTTTGCCATTCAGTCACTGAAGGTATACCCGCAAAGCTTGCGAGTGCTGGATTTAAGCGTATTGCCCCCCGCTCCTGATCAAAACTAAGCTGAATGGGGCTATTTTGAGCTAAAGAAGTACGCAACGAAACCGGCCATAAAAATAAAGGCGCTATTCGCGGTTTAATTTGGTTCGGCTGTGTGTGCAATAATAAGAATGGGAAACCAAGATACATGCCATCAATACCCGTATCCCGTTGATATAACTGCGTATCTGATTGTAGGATCCGTAATCGGCTATTGACGCCCCGATGCTGCAATAATAAATCACTATCAATGCTAACCGCACTTTTTTTACGGTTCAATAAGTGTTCGAGTAGCATATTCGCACGGCGAACCGGGCTATCACATTCCATTAAATCGACTCGCCCAGTATTTTGCGTTAAACGCATGCGCACTAGGTTTCCACGTTGTGTCACTGACGTGAGCTTTTGTGTAAAAAACCTTAGAACTTCAAGAACATATTTTTGTGACTCGGGGACTTGCCAATGTTCGAATGGAATAGCGAGCAAAACGAGTATTTTTTCTAATGGCAAGCGACGCGTTAATAAAAAGTTATCCACCCAACTATCGAGTTCAGGAAGCCCAATTCGTTTAAAATCACTGACTCGGAGGTTAATGAGCTGGTATAGCTCCCCTCTTGGTAACAAAAGCTGGTTTTTGGCTATTTCGCTATCAAAACTGTGGATATCATTTTGTTTTGCTAATTCAAAAGATTGCTCGACTAATGCGGTCAGTGAAACAAATTGCCCAATATCGGCACTTAGCAATAAAATATAATCAATTTCTTGTCGATTTTGTCTATCTAATAAGGCTTGTAGGCTTTCGTTATGAGAGTCAGGAAACTGGCTATGCAGCAATTCCCAACGCGCAGCGAGCTGGCTTATTGACGTGATCAACAAATACAGTTTCAAGCTTTCTTCATTGAGTAATATATTCAATTGTTCAGCGCGTTGGCGTACTAAACACTGGCGGTGGTAGAGCTGCACTAACCAATGTTGTGGGTCAATATTCTGAATATGTTGAGTTAATGGTTCACTAATGAGGGTATAAGCAAGAATAGGTTGTTCTAATAACCACGCTGGTGTGATGATTTCGCCACGATAAATAAATGGCATATTCGGGTTGAGGATTTTTAAGGCTAAAGTTAGCTTAATATCTTGATTAATTTCACTTTGCACGGATCCATCTAGCGATTTTTCACTATCTAAAAAGCCCTGAAGTTGCTTTAACTGCTCCTGGCTATTATCAAATTTTGCGAGCCATGATGTTAACTCCCCGCGTAACAAAAATTGCACAGCATCATCCCAATGAGCTTGTTCACCAGCAGCCATGGCAAAAGTATCTGGCTGAGAAAATTGCTGACCTGTAAACTGGACTTGATGGTATTGAGCTGGCGAGCCTGCTATCGCGGTTTGTGGGGCTTGGACGGCTTTCCCTTCTAGCCATGCTGACACCTGTGGCCATTGCCAACGTAAAAAACGATCCCGACACAGTAATCCACGTAATAATAATTGTAAGTTAGGGTCTAAATCATCAGGTAAATCAATGCCATTGGTCATGACTTGAATTAAGAACGCATTATCATGAACTTGAGCGAAACACTGTCCTCGGGTTAGCTGTTCTAATAGAATAACCCCGAGACTCCACCAGTCTGATGCAGCGCTTACACCGCCTGCTAAAGTTTCTGGTGCGCTATAACGGGAAATATCCAAAGGGGTCACGATATCAAGGTCAAACTCAGACAAACTCGCAGAGCCATATTCAATAACAACGATATCTAAAGGCTCACGGCTGCGGATCAATAAATTAGCGGGACATAGGTTGCGATGGCGCAAACCATGTTCGGTAAATGCCGCTATCGCTTTCCCCATTTCCTCAACTAATTTCGGAATTTCATGAAGTTGCCAAAAATCCCCTTGCTGAATAAATTGGCTGAGTGAGCCACCTTCCAGTAATTCAGTCACATGCCAAGCACGGTTTTCCCAGCGGCCTGTTTCATAAAATTCAGGTACGTGGTCTGTTGGGAGCAATTGAAGTACTTGGTAAATAGTTGGATCAGGTTCTTCACCTTTTTGATATAAGGTAAGTACGCCACTTTTTTCACTTTCAATATGTGTGACTAAGTAACGCTCCCGTAGACTATCATTTTGATTTATACGTCGCTCAAGCCGCCAATTGCCTATCAGTTGTTGAGATTGTTCCTCAGCATTGCTTGGCTCAACCGCAGCATCTTCCCCACATTCGAGGCAAATAAAATCCCCCTCATCCATGGTATGCCCATTCACACAAACTCTTTGTTCAATAATTTGATTATTTTCAGCAATATTGAGTTGTGGACGCTCAATCGATGTATTGGGCTCATCAATAGGACGCCAGCCAGATTCATGAATGGCTTCAAGGGTTAAATCCCAACCACAAAACTGATTATCTCCTTGTGGTGTTTTAATTTGCCCCGCACAAAAAATTTCAGTTAATGGTCTCTCTGTTTGGCAATGTGGGCAAAAACGTATCATGGTCATCCATTCATCCAATTAATTATTTTTTTAGTTGTTGCAAAGACTGGTCTTGCTGCTCAATCAAGGTACGTAGGCGCAACATATCGTTACGTTCAGGGACACCCGCCAAAAATAGCCGCCCGGTTTCGTCAAACGCTAAATCCAGTACTTTATCTTCTGGTGTCGTCGAACGCTGGTATGCCATAAATCGTGCTTTTCCTAATGGTGTCAACATATGTAATTGTTGATTATCACTACCCTTGAGCATTTGGGTTTGCAGAAGATCCACTTTGAATGGCTCACTGATCAAGGCATCAATACAGGGAGCCATTTGTAAAACACGCTTTTCTATGTCATCCCATTGATAACCGCTATAGACTAAAATATCCGCGTCTGTTAGCTGTTTAATCCCACTAACTAATGCGAATAAGGCTTCAGGTTGCTCAAATGGCTCTCCCCCAGAAATCGTGATGCCATCTGCCAACGGTAGCCACTCAGTGATCTGTTCCAACAATTGTTCTACCGTGATGTTATTGTCTTTCACTTGCCATGTATCAGGAGAAAGACAGCCTTTACAACGTAATGAACAACCTTGGAACCAGATACCAATACGTTTTCCGGGGCCTAAGGCCGTAATTGGGAAATGGATCCGTGAAACACTAATATTCACCACATCAATTACTCATCACAGCTAACGTGATTTGCGTGGTTTCGCCTGTGGCAATTTCAACAATTTGATAAGCTGAATTAGGTTGCAAATCTTGGTCGAAAACAGCACGAGATAACGGGTTAATTAAATAGCTTTCTAATTGGTTACGTATACCTCGACCACCATTAGATAAATCGGCTAAGCAATGTTGTTTTAACGTCTCTTTGGCTTGTGAGGAAATGGTAATCGTCAGCGATTGTTTTTCCAAACCAGAAAGAATATTGTCCACCATTTGTTCGAATATTTGCTGTGCCACATCGGGGCGAATAAAATCAAAAACAATAATATTTTCCCCAATTCGATTGAGTAACTCAGGCCTATTTAGTACTAATTTAAAGTGACGTTCGATCTCACTTTTCACATTGCGTGTCACCGTTTCAAAAGGCTCACTGGGTTGCACATTCGCCACTCGCTCACCATTCGCATCCAAGCGATAAATACCGAGATTTGACGTGAAAATAATTAAAGATTCCGAGAAATAGACGCGATCTCCACGGCCGGAGGTCAATACGCCATCATCAATAATTTGTAGAAACTTATCCATTAAATGCGGATGCGCTTTTTCTATCTCATCAAACAGTACCACGCTAAATGGCTTCTCACGAATGGCATTTGTCAATTCACCACCAGAGTCATAAGCGACATAGCCAGGAGGAGCACCAATTAAGCGTTGGTCTGCATGTTCAGCGCTAAATTCAGACATATCAAAGCGGATGTAGGCACTTTCATCACCAAATAGCAATTGAGTGACCGTTTTCGCCAGCTCTGTTTTCCCAACCCCCGTTGGCCCCGCTAGAAACAAAACGCCTCGAGGCCGACCACCTTTATGCCCCCCCACTCCCGTCATTGCACGTTTAATAATATCCAATAAATGGGTGACAGCGTGTTGTTGGCCTTTAACTCGGCGAGAAATAATCTCTGGTGCGTTATGTATTTTCTGCTTATCAATTTTTTTCCATGGGTCTTCCGTTATGCCGACTTTATAACGCCGTACCGCATCACTAATACGTGTCACAGGGACATTTTCAATCCGTGCAAGCTGTACTATTGCCGTTAAGTCTAATAATAAGAGACCTTCTGTTTCATCAATGAAATCATTAAATAAGCTATCTTTATCAGCCTGTTCTATACCATTAATATCCGCCAAGGAAGCAAGCAACATTGGCGTAAGGACCCGACGAACTTGGTTGTCAGGCTTCGCCACGGGAATGGCTCTTATTCGTGGGTTATTAACTAAAAACCAATCTGGCAGGTCGGTCTCTTTCTCCACAATCCAAAAAATAGAATTGTAGAACGGCTGGTTATTTTCCCCGGTTGGTCGCGCTTTGGCTTGATGAGAAACCACCAGAGCGCGAGTAAATAAGCTGTGCTCAGCCGGAGTTAGATTATCGCGATGGGAAATCAAGCAAGAGGCGAAATCAATACATAATGCAATTGGCTGCTGCTTGTAGTTAATAAATTTTTCCAGCAAATGATTTAGCATATCAATACCACCAGCGGCTTTATCATCAGCCATATGCAAACCTAAGTTTTGCATCAATGTGGCAGTCGCTTGTGGGTTTTCTTTGGAGTTTGCCACGCATTGGAAGCCAATAAGTGGTGTGTAGGTGATCACATAGGCATATCCAGCCTGAAATAAGTTATTAAAGAGTGCTTGGTTAAATGGCAGCGGTGTCACTACCGTCGGCGCAATTTCGCTGGCTTGTAAGTCACGAACATTACCAAATAGGACAAACTGGCTTTTCAGTGGAATAAATCGCAGTAAGTCTCTTAACCAACGCGGTTTTTGAAAATCCATGTTCATAGCACCCCTTAAGTATGAAAGTATTTTTTGCAGTTTACCTGAAATTGCTCACAGATGGCGTCAAGATCTTGCACTCCGACTAAATTATCTGAACATTCTCATTTGGCTGAATATAGGCTAGATTAATGTTTATTCACCTGATAATTGTTCTATAATTTCGTGATAGCCTCTTCTTTTTAAACAATTATCACTGTTAATTCCTAAACTGTCGCTATAGTATTGTATTAATGAAGACCAAAGCAGAGCGAGGTGAGTCATGTGGCAAGCAATGTGTCGTTTATTAAGTGAACACTTAGGAGAGGCGGAGCTACGTAACAAAGTCATTCTGTCTGGTGGTGATATTCACCATACATTAAGAATTGACTATGGCGAACACACCGTGTTCATTAAACAAAATCGGCGTGAGTTTTTGCCTTTATTTAAACAAGAGGCTGAACAACTTGAAATGCTCGCTAAAAGCCAAACGATAACCGTTCCTAAGGTTTATGGTGTTGGCAGCAATAAGCACCACAGTTTTCTTCTGCTCGAATATTTCCCTCTCAAACCTTTCGATAACACCAATGCATGGCATTTTGGCCAACAATTAGCGCGTTTACATCAATGGGAAGAACAGCCTAGTTACGGGTTTGATTTTGATACCATGCTAAGCACAATTGTGCAGCCTAATGGTTGGGAAAAGCGCTGGAATTCATTCTTTGCAGAAAAGCGTATTGGCTTACAATTACAACTCGCCTCTGAAAAAGGAATGGTATTTGCTGATATTCAGCAAATTGTCGATATTGTTAAGGACAAACTTGCTGGGCATCAACCGCAACCCTCTTTATTACATGGTGATTTATGGCCAGCTAACTGTGCTATTACTCAAAATCTTGAAGGGGTGCTATATGACCCTGCATGTTATTGGGGCGATAGGGAATGTGATATTGCGATGCTGCCATTATATCGAGATCTTCCGATCCAAATTATTGATGGCTACCAAAGCGTTTGGCCGCTTCCCAATGGCTTTTTAGATAGACAGCCAATATATCAGCTCTATTACCTACTCAACCAAGCCCATATCTTTGGTAACGAACAAAGCTACCACCAAGCACGCTCGATTATTGATAATCTACTCAACGAAAAATAAGCTCCTGTTTTTTAGCATTTAGCACGACAAATAATTAATTTTCTAAACAATTCGAACTGTGGCAAAGCGGCGATTGAGGATAGCTTGGGGAGCATACACAAGTATGTGACCCAAATAGCGAAAGAAGCTAACACAGCTACAGCTCGAAGTACGACGAAAATTTAATTTTCTAAATAATTTGCGTTATGAGTAGGCGGCAAATGAAGATATCTCTGGGAGCATACACAAATATGTGACCCAAGTAGCCGAAAAAAGCCAACACAGCTACAGCTCGGAGTACGACAAAAATTTAATTTTCTAAATAATTCGAACTGTGGCAAGGCGGCGATTGAGGATAGCTTGGGGAGCATACACAAGTATGTGACCCAAGTAGCCGAAAGAAGCCAACACAGCTACAGCTCGAAGTATGACGAAAATTCGAAAATTACCAATTAAGGAAACGCAGAAGAAAATACAACCCTACCCCCAATACAATTGGCCAAAAATAAAGAAGAAAAAATTGAGTGAATATCGTATGGCGTGGAATAGTCACCTTAGCTTCAAGCTCTTCTTTCGAGATATCTACGCCTTTTGCTTTTTCTATGATCACGTGATCTTCTAAACTTTCACGAATAAACTTAATTTGTCGGTACATGCGCAAACCTGATGCACTAAGCGCCAGCCCAACAAAAATAAAAATAAAGATGATGATAAAACTGATATTACTGCCGGAAAACCCATTAGCGACTTGAGGTACTGGTGAATTATTCCAAAAGAAATTTAGGAATGGTGTAGTTTGACGAGTCATTTCCGCCATTAATTTAATAAAATCATTAGCGACCGCATTGACCCCTTCACCTGCGAGCCCCTTCATGCCAGCCAATTTAATTAAAGACACCAATGTCGAAATTAATGCTAACAGAAAAACAACCCAACCCAGAATACGTTTGCCGACTGCGACATAATTGGCATTATGGTAATTCATTACTGCTTTTCCTCAGCGTTATTATTTTTGATAAGTTTTTACAATGATTTCTCAAGGCTAATCATAGCTGAAAATATTCATTGCCTCCAAATTTCAATTCATAATTGATAACAATGTTTAGACTTTCAGACTAATCAAAATAGTGTGGTTATTCATTATCATGATATTTCTACTTCATGCAGTCCGAATATCCTTCAATATTGTTTTAATACTAACTCAAGTAATACGCTTGAGGTCAGTTTACTGATATCATTGCTCCTTCGTTAATAGATACGACATGAATGGAGTTTTGACATGTACCATAATCTTCCCATCCAATCGGTCATTTTTGATATGGATGGTTTACTGATCGACTCGGAACCGTTTTGGGCACAGGCTGAACTTGAGATTTTTTCACAATTGGGTGTCGACGTTTCAATTGCAGATACCCTGCCTGATACTTTAGGTTTACGTATTGACCATGTGGTGGAGCTTTGGTACCACGCCTCCCCTTGGCAAGGATGTAGCCAAGAAGAAGCCACACAACGTATCATTGACCGTGTTGTTGGCTTAGTTGAAGAAACTCGCCCTATTCTACCTGGCGTGCAGCATGCCATGGAACTTTGCCGTTCAATGGATTTAAAAATTGCACTGGCTTCCGCCTCTCCTTTGTATATGTTGGAAAAAGTATTAAACCTTCTGGATATTCGTGACTATTTCTCTGCGGTTATTTCTGCGTCTGACTTACCTTTGAGTAAACCTCATCCTGAAGTTTATCTTAAAGCAGCAGCTGAGTTATCGACTAAACCAGTCAATTGCGTTTCATTAGAAGATTCATTTAACGGTATGATTTCTGCAAAAGCCGCCAGAATGCGTTCAATTGTGGTACCTGATAGCAAGCATTTTAATGACCCGCGCTTTGGTTTAGCGGATATCAAATTAGCCTCATTGAATGACTTAAAAGCTGAACATTTACGTTAAAAATACTTTGTGTGCCTAATAAGTGTTCTCCCCTATCTAACTTAGGTAGGGGAATTGTGTCAGATTATAAAACTCTTCCCTTATCTGCTAATAAATAAGAGTTTTTTTACCTTTCTACTACTATCATATTCTTTTCAAACACTTTATACTGCCAATCAACTGTATAGATAAACAGATGGTATTTTATCCACCATGACAGCTGAAGGGCATCTGCTTTTTTCCGTCGCCTCTTTGATAATGGCTCATAAACTTCAAATCACCCCAGAGATTGCTCATGGTGATTGGCTGCACATGGTTCCAGGGGCCTTATTAGGCGCATTATTGCCCGATATTGACCACCCTTCTTCAATTCCTGGTCGACTACTGCGGATTTTTTCATTACCCATATCCAAACTGTGTGGGCACCGGGGGTTTACTCATAGCCTAGTTGCATGGTTTCTCTTGATGATTTCTTGTTATCAATGGCTACCTTCTGAATGGGCAATCCCAGCTGATATTATCCAAGCCTTTTTATTGGGTTATATCAGTCATCTCGTCGCCGATATGCTCACGCCTTCGGGAGTACCGTTACTATGGCCACTCCCCCAGCGTTTTTGTTTTCCCATGATCCGCGGTAAAAATAGCCAACGTGGAGAACGCTTTGTCGCCATTGTTTTGACTGTTTGTGCCTGCTTGTTACCTGCTGGTTATCAATTCGATTTTTATAGTCATATTGATGTGATTATAAAATATATTCATAATCAAATAGATACATATCTCCCCACATAAATTATAGTTTTGTAATATAATGTAAGTATGAATAATACTATCTTATTACTTTTTGATATAAGAAATGTGTTTTATCAGCTGATAACATATAACCAGTTGTTTGAAGCAACTAAATCCTTATAACCAATAAGGACTAAAGGGCAAGTAACATACCTTATAAAAATATGATTTGGAGTTCGGAATGAATATTCCTCTAATTATTAATGTGCTCGGCTTCGTAGCACTACTAATACTGTTAGCAAAACTAGGGGCTAAAGGCTGGAGCCTATCTAAAAAAGTGTTAGTTGGCCTGGTTTTCGGTGTTGCCTATGGAGTAGTACTGCACCTCGTGTATGGTAGTGGCCACCAAACGGTAAAAGACTCCATTCTGTGGTTTAATATTGTCGGAAATGGTTATGTGCAGCTATTACAAATGGTGATTATGCCATTGGTATTTGCTTCAATACTAAGTGCGGTGGCAAGGCTACATAAAGCATCTTCGCTAGGTAAAATAAGCTTTTTAACAATTGGCACCTTGTTATTTACCACCGCTATTGCAGCGTTAGTGGGTATTTTAATTGCCAATCTATTCGGCTTAACTGCGGAAGGCTTAGTTCAAGGTCAATCCGAAACAGCACGTTTATCTGCAATAGAAAGCAACTATATTGGGAAAGTTTCCGACTTAACCGTACCTCAACTAATTTTATCGTTTATTCCAAAAAACCCATTTGCGGATTTAACGGGTGCAAACCCAACATCAATTATTAGTGTCGTTATTTTTGCCGCCTTCCTGGGTGTTGCCGCACTACAATTGTTTAAAGACGATAAAGAACGTGGTGAAAAAGCCTTAGCAGCGATTGATGTTATGCAAGCTTGGGCAATGAAATTAGTTCGCTTAGTCATGCGTTTAACGCCGTATGGTGTAATGGCGCTGATGATTAAAGTCGTAGCAAGTTCAAACTTACATGACATCATCAACCTAGGAACTTTTGTTATTGCGTCCTATGTTGCATTAGGCATTATGTTTGTTGTACATGGCATTTTAGTTGCGACAACAGGCTTGAACCCGATTAAGTTCTTTAAGAAAGCAGGCCCAGTTTTAACCTTTGCATTCACTAGCCGTTCAAGTGCTGCAAGTATTCCACTGAATATTGAAACACAAACACGTCGTTTTGGTATCCCTGAATCGATTGCTAGTTTCTCTGCATCCTTTGGTGCAACAATTGGTCAAAATGGTTGTGCGGGTATCTATCCTGCAATGTTAGCCGTGATGGTCGCGCCAACAATGGGTATTAATCCATTCGACCCACTATGGATAGCGACACTCGTTGGTATCGTTACTATCAGTTCAGCGGGTGTTGCTGGTGTCGGTGGCGGTGCAACTTTCGCAGCGTTAATTGTACTGCCTGCGATGGGTTTACCTGTCACATTAGTTGCCCTGTTAATTTCAGTTGAACCGTTAATTGATATGGGCCGTACTGCATTGAATGTCAGTGGTTCAATGACAGCAGGTACAGTGACCAGCCAGTTGATGGGTGAAACAGATAAAGCAATATTCAATCAAAATGATGATGCAGATTTAAAACATGTTTAATAATTAAACTGTCACCTATATTAGAAACCTGCTTCGGCAGGTTTTTTTTATCGTTGTTATAAACATGCTGATTTTATTTACCTTGGAGAATATCAAAAAAACCAGTTTTTTGTGCTAATTAACATTGCAATAAACTGGAATTTCGTAAGATAATAAAACCTGAGCAACGTTTTCTTGAGCTTCCTGCTTGTGTTGCGTCACCCCATTTCCTATGGGGATTTATCAACAATTATTTATGGTTTTTTAATATGACTAATAATGTCCATATCCTAAAAACTGATCCTTCAGATAACCCTTGTGTCAGCTGTGGTGCGTGTTGTGCCTATTTTCGTGTCTCTTTTTATTGGGCTGAAGCAGAGAGCGGAGGCGGTATTGTGCCCCAACATTTAACCGAGCAGGTCACCCCCTTTATGAGTTGTATGCAGGGGACTAATCAAAAACAAAATACTCGCTGTAAGGCCTTAGAAGGCACGATAGGTGAATGTGTCTCTTGTTCGATTTATGCACAAAGACCCACACCGTGTCGTGAGTTCGAACAATCTTGGCAGGATGGTATTTACAATGAGGCCTGCGATAGAGCACGTGCCGCTCATGGTTTACCCCCTTTAGAGCCTCATCAACCACAAATAGCTTGCTAGCCGTCAATGACCCAGATTTTTCTGGGTTATCTCTTTTTTGAACCCAGCCTGAAAATGCGTCCTTGCATTGGTGTTAAGCATTCCACTATATACACTACATAATTTCGTTCATGGCCTGCATTGCCAACTCAAAAGAGTGTAAACGAGCTTGATGATCAAAAATTTGGCCATTAACCATAATTTCATCTGCTTGAGTTTGTCGCAATATCGTTTCCAACCCATGACGTACTTTGGTTTTATCCCCTACCAATGACATGCCTAGTGCTTGTTGAACACCAAACTCCTCGGCAGGCGACCAGATATTTTCCATGCTCTCGACCGGTGCAGGCAATTGAGAAGGCTGGCCACGACGTAACATGACAAACGCTTGCTGCATCGAGGTAAATAAAAACTCCGCTTCACGTTGAGTATCCGCGGCAATAATGTTGATACACACCATCGCATATGGCTTAGAGAGTCTCTGTGATGGTTGGAAATTAACACGATAAACATCCAGCGCCTGCAACAATAAATCAGGGGCAAAATGGGAAGCAAAGGCAAATGGTAGCCCCATTTGCGCGGCTAGCCTTGCACTGTATAAACTTGAACCCAATAACCAAACAGGAATTTTTTCACCAAAACCCGGAACGGGGCGCACGGCTGGCTCTGGGTTAGTTGCATCAAACCAATTTACAATTTGAGCCACATCTTGTGGAAAATTATCGATATCCGTATTCATATGACGTCGTAAAGCTTGCATCGTTCGTTGGTCACTTCCTGGCGCACGCCCGATACCTAAGTCGATACGTTCAGGGTAAAGTGTATTTAATGTGCCAAATTGCTCTGCAATCACCAACGGTGAATGGTTTGGTAACATAACACCACCTGAACCGAGTCGTAGTGATTGCGTATTCGCAGCAAGGTAGCCAATCAATACCGACGTAGCGGCGCTAGCGATCCCCGTCATATTATGGTGTTCCGCTAGCCAATAGCGGTGATAACCCAGTTTTTCTGCGAGTTGGGCGATGTCAAGGGAATGAGCAAAGGCCTCTTTCGCTGTCGAACCCTCAATAATTGGCGCAAGATCGAGTAAAGAAAGGGGGATTTTTTTATCTGACATACACACTCACTTTGTAAGAGTTTTATTGAACCTAACTTACCATCCTAGACTATCCTCTTTGATGTCTCCAGCACTGAAACTTGCATTAGCACAAGTGGTCTAAAAATGTAAATTATCGTCTACTAACCCACTGTTTTATAAAAATTATGGAACAAGCTTGAATAAAAAGTGCAGTAATTATGAAGCTTCCGTCAGGGGAGGTAAAAGCGATTGCGAGACAAAATGAATTGGTGAATGATTTGCTCATCACCAATACAGAGGAAATTGAAATGAAAAAATTAAATACCAGTTTATTAGCATTAGCATTATTAACCGTCGGTTTTACTGCGGCAGCAAATGGCGTTAACCACAAAATGCCTCGTCAGCACATGGGTAACCACCACAATATGGTATATAGCGTTACAGAACAAACGACGACACCAAATGAAACTGTAAAAAAACTGGCCAATAGCACCCCAAAAATTGAAGATGGCAAACGCTATGTGGTCAAAGTCACAGTGATGGAAGCCCCTGAATTTAAAGCAATGAATACGATGCCAACACCGGAACCAATGCGTACTCCAGCAGCAAATCAATAGCTAATATTAATGAATATTAATTAAGTTATCGGCAAAACCTTTTATATTGATATGTACAACCAGATAGCTGTTGAGAGAAAAAACCGATATTTTAGTTAAATAATAAAGAGTTCTATATATCCTACGATTGCCTCTGTATCCAGAGGCTTTTTTTTTAGAAAAAAAGTTTATCTGAATTGAACCCTTTCCCCTAGTAATAACACCTAATAGCGACTAATCTTAATTCAAGCAGATTGTTAATAACTGCGACTTATTAACACTTTGTTTGACACCCTTTCAATAGAAAATCAGGAGCTTATCATGGGGTATTTTGAATTAAAAAAATCCACTAAAGACGTTGCTCAGCCTTACTATTTCGTTTTAAAAGCAGCGAATCACGAAGTGATTGCTAAAAGTGAAATGTATGCTTCTAAGCAATCTGCGCTTAAAGGGATTGCCTCTGTCCAAAAAAATGGCTCTTCTGAAACAATAAAAGATCTAACTGAGTAAATTTCAGTGGCCCCACTCCTTTCAAGTCGGGGCTACTTTTTTATCTGCTAGCTATTCCTATCTGTTCACTATTTTTAGCTGTTGACTATATAATTTACATAAATCAGCACTATTCAATTAGCTACGGCTCAGACCAGTCCATTGTTCATATTAACTTTTTTTAGATTAACCAGCTCAAATTAACCCCTTAAATTAACCTAAGTAACGCAGTCACAATCGCAGCTGACAAGACAATGATAATAAATGGCTTTTTAAACCACGTTAGTACCCCTGCCACTAGCACCCCTACAATTTTAGGCCAATCAGAAACTTCATCACCAGAAAATAACGTAGATGTTGCCGCAACTGAGAATAAAATAACAATAGCTGCCGCTGAAAATAACATTTTGCTATTTTCAGAAAGTACCACTCGACCGCGCAGCAAAGCGCCTGACGCTCGCATTAAATAAGTACCAATCGCCAGCAGTAAGATACCGCTAATAATTAACCATGGGTTATTTGTCATTATTTATTTCCTTATATAAATAACCAAGCTCAATAGTGCGAGTAATACGGGGATCCCTGCTGGTAGTATCGGTGTGGTCGCAACCGCAATGATTGCACCGATAATGGCGGTTAATCTAAGCCGTTTATCCGATAACGCAGGTAATGAAAGCGCTAAAATAATCGCAGGAAACATCGCATCCATCCCATATATATGTGTATCACTAATAAAGCTGCCCAATACCTCACCTATCACAACACCTATTGGCCAACACAGTAAAATACCTATTCCACATAACCAAAAGGCCGCACGTTTTTCTGACTCAGTTTCTTGAGCTAAACCAAATACAACACTCTCATCATTCATAATGTGATAGCCCAGTAATGACTTTGCTCCCTTACCCGTTAAATCACTGGTCGCAAAACTAAAAGGGATATGCCGTGAATTGACTAACAACCCCGCAAGTGCAGCAGAAAGTGGGCTTCCCCCTGCAAAAATAACACCAATAAACAAAAACTCAGACGCCCCTGCGAGCACTAAAATAGATAAAGTGAGTGGTACCCACCAGTCAAATCCTTGTGAAAGCGCCAATGCGCCATAAGAAATGCCGACAATTAAGTCAGCAAAACAGACAAGAGCTATGTTTTTCACTGTGCTATGATTTAATGTTGAGCTTATTGACGTTAGCATTCCTAAACCGTTCGATATATAATACATTCGTTCATTATGTCGATAGGCAATATAAAGTGCAATCTAAATAGGAAATTAAAATTGAATCTACCTTCTCCTCCCATTGAGTTGATTTCGAAAGCCCTTGTCCGTGAAAGACAAAAAAGTGGGCTATCACTATCAGAGCTATCTCGCAAAGCGGGTATCGCTAAATCGACACTTTCTCAATTGGAATCTGGTAGTGGTAACCCAAGTATTGAAACCTTATGGGCACTTTGTGTCGCGTTAGATATTCCTTTCGCTCGATTAATTGAAGAGAAACAAGAAACTATCACAGTGATCCGCCATGGGGAGGCAATACCTGTTAGTGCTGAGCACGCAAATTATTTGGCCTTTTTGCTCTCATCTGCCCCTGCTGATTCGCGACGGGATATTTATACTGTGATTACCCAGCCCGGCCGTGACCGTATTTCAGAGCCTCATATGCGTGGCGTTAGCGAGCACATCATTATTATGTCTGGTAGAGCATTAGTCGGCCCATTGGATAACCCTGTTGAATTACAAGTTGGGGACTATATTCACTACCCTGGAGATGAGCCGCATATAATGCGAGCCTTAGAACCGAATACGATGGCGGTTATGGTGATCGATAAACAGAATTAATCGCCTATCTAGCCCAATAGATTTTGCGTTATGATAGCTCTAGTGAATATTAATTGGAGGCTGTGTGATGTCCTACTATGATGAAATTGTTGAAAAAGTGAATCAATTGATTGATGAAAACTCAGTTCATAATATGAATGAAATGCTAATGCAGCTATCCCATGACCCACAGCTCAACCAAGAGCAACGATTTGAACAACAACAGCGTTTAAGAGACGCTATTTTTATTCATCATAATTAATAGCGGCCACACAACTCGCCGCTATTCGCGCTCTTAACTTATCTTAATAACCAAAATAAATAGGCAGTAGGGTTAGTGGTAATCCCGGTATTGGTAAAACAACTAACCCTAATAGCATTAACAGGCTCAATTAAAACTCCTGTTGCTGTAAATAACTCCATGCATATTGTGCATGAAGCTCAGCGCCTGTCGCCATCGTGTCTTCATCAATATTAAAGCAGCCATGATGATGTGCCCACTGAGTGTCCTTTTCGGCATTTCCTGTACCTAGCAGAGCAAAGCACCCTGGGATATTTTCAATGTAGAAGCTGAAATCTTCACCGCCCGGTGTCGGTCTTTCGTGGATCAGAGCTTGCTCACCAAAAGCTTGCGAAATCACGGATTGCGCCAATAACGCGCTACGTTCCTCATTGATAACAGGTAATGTCCCATAGATATAATCAACATGTGCAGTCGCCCCATAAATAGCCGCAGTATGCTCTGCATAACGGCGAATAGCGGCTTCGATTCGGTTACGAGTTTCAATATCAAAACAACGTACCGTACCGTCCAATACTGCATTTTCTGCGATAACATTGAAGCGTGTCCCGACATCCATTTTACCGATCGTGACCACGGCTGAGTCTAAAGATGAGGTTTCCCGGGACACAATCGCTTGTAAATTCATGACAAATGCAGAAGCAACAACCGCAGCGTCAATGGTCGCTTCTGGCATTGATCCATGCCCACCACGACCTTTAAAAGTAACTTTCAGTAAATCAGCGGAAGCAAAAGACCCTCCCACATTACAAGACACTTTTCCTGATGGTGTCGTTGTCCAAATGTGCATGCCAAAAACGTTATCGACATTTTCGATTGCGCCTTGTTTGATCATGGCTAATGCGCCTTGGGCGATCTCTTCTGCGGGTTGGAAAATTAAACGCACATTACCGGCTAGTTCTTCACGCACCTCATACAGCGCTTTGGCTGCGGTTAATAGCATCGCTGTGTGTGCATCATGGCCACAAGCATGCATTTTACCTTCAATTGTTGATTTATATTCTAATGAATCATTCAATTCCAAAACGGGTAATGCATCGATATCTGCTCGTAAAGCTACCGTTTTGCCCGGTTTACCGCCTTTAATTTCAGC
This sequence comes from Providencia huaxiensis, assembly GCF_002843235.3. Lineage (NCBI taxonomy): Bacteria > Pseudomonadati > Pseudomonadota > Gammaproteobacteria > Enterobacterales > Morganellaceae > Providencia > Providencia huaxiensis. The sequence goes on along the minus strand of NZ_CP031123.2, from coordinate 1,032,788 downwards.
AATAACGCCTGTAGGCTCGGTTAATCGATACGCTATTCCAATTTTGTCTAATTCTTCAGCAATACGTTTTGTGGTACGTATTTCTTCAAATGGTAGTTCAGGATGAGCGTGTAGGTCACGACGAAAAGCAATCATTTCAGGTGTGTGTTTTTTGATTGCGGCTGTAATTATTTTGTTGATCATTTTTCTACCTTTTACCCTATTGCTCAATCAGATACTGTATCTGGCTTATTTATTAATTAGCATTCTATTAATGACTTAACAGTAGCAAACATCACATCTGCCCCTCGTGCAATTTGTGCATAATCCGTCCATTCATCTGGATGATGGCTTAATCCATTGCGGCTTGGCACAAATATCAGCCCTGTTTGAGTAATACCTGCAAAAATCATTGTGTCATGCCCTGCACCACTGACCATTGAACGAAAACGTAAGTTTTGGTCACTGGCATGCTGTTGCATCAGTTGATGAATATCGCTATTGAGCTCCGTTGGCTGAACATATAACGGCTGAACAATACCGCTTGAAATTGCTAACGAATTACTAATTTGTTCTGTTAACTCAACTATTTGCTCAATCACTTTACGTAATGCGATATCATTTTTAGAACGGATATCAACGCTAAAGGTGACTTCGCTTGGGATGACATTCGCCCCATTCGGCAATACCGCTAAACGTCCCACGGTCGCAACTGTATTATCCCCTGCCGCTTTTGCGAGTTCAGGGATATGGCTGATAATTTGGCTAGCACACACTAATGCATCGGCCCGCATATTCATTGGCGTAGTACCTGCATGGCCAGCTTTACCTGTCAGTTTAATCTCTAACTGGCTGATACCGACGATGGTTTCTACGATCCCTACATCTTCATTGGCCTGTTCTAACACCGGGCCTTGTTCGATATGTAGCTCTAAAAATGCTTTAACCTTTTTAGGGTCAAGCACAGCTTGGGATGCATTGTCTGCATTGAACCCTGCCTCTGCCATACGCTTTGCAGCACTCACGCCCTGGCTATCCTTGAGTTGGTATAATTCTTTAGTACCAATCAAACCCGTTATTACACTTGAAGCCATCAAACCGCGGCCAAAACTGGTACCTTCTTCTTCAACTAAGGCTATCACTTCTAAGGGGTACTTTGGTGTTAAGTTTTGCTCGCGAATACGCGCGACAACATCCAAACCGGTGACAATCCCTGCGGGGCCATCAAATGCCCCGCCATGAGGAACAGAGTCAAAATGAGAACCCACAATCACCGCAGGCAAATCAGGTTGCTGGCCTTCTAAGCGCCCATAAATATTACCAATAGCATCTTCACGGACTTGTAAACCTAGGACTCGCATTTCTTGTTTTAGGTAATCACGCGCTTGTTTATCTTGTTCGCTGTAGCTCATCCGCGTAGTACCTTGACCCGGTGTTGCGGTATATTCTGCCAATTGTTCTAAGTGGCGCTGAATTCTTGAAGTACTTGTTTCCATTATTTTTACCCTGCAATTGGAACAATATAAGCCACCATAATACCTGCTAATACAACAGAAACCATGGTCACAGAAATAAAGCCACCAACTAGCATCGGCCCTAACATATGGCTAGTTAATACTTGGCGTTCCTTTTCGTCTTTTGTTAACGCGTTGATCGCTTCATTCGTAATAATGTAGTCAGCTGGAAAGCCATATAACGCTGTTAGAGCAACAGCAAACGCCATTTCTTTGGTGACGCCTAATATTTTACCAACCACCCATGATGCAAGGTACATCCCAATAACCGCAGCGCAAATTAACACCACCATCGGATAAACTAGGCGCAATAACATATCTGGGGTCGCGTGGTTTAATGTATCGAAGATAAACAACATTAAGGCCATAATAGCGAACCCAAAGCCATTGGCTTTTTGTAGCGGCTGTCTTTCTAAGAAACCTAATGAAGAGGCAATAACACCAAATAATAAACACAACACAAATGGGCTAATACTCACATAAGGAGCAGCAAAAGATGAGGCTAAATAAGCCAAATACCCTACCGCAGCTAAGCGTAAGAATTTAAAATAGCTGGTGTTATAGTGATTAGGGATTTTTTTGAACATACGTGGCATTTCATCTTCAGATACCACCGTTTTAACTTCAACCTCTTTTGCCCCGTCTACCGATAAGGTTTCTTGCCATTGGCCATTGCGATATTTTTCTAAAACTCGGCGCCCTTCTTTTTTTAACATGATGGCTGTTAATGGATAGCCCGCAAACCCCTGCATGACGTAAATTAAAATAGCGAAAACTGAAAGGTCGACTAAACCAGCCTCAGCCGCACCTTTTGACATAATTAACGAAGATACAATACCGCCAACTAACGGAGGAACTGCAACTAATACAGTATTTAAATCAAATAGGGCAACCCCAATGATAAAGGTTAAGAAAATGATGCCTAAAATCCCAGCTAAGGAGATAAGAATGGTTTTCCATTGGCGCAACAATTCTTTTAACGATAATAAGGTTCCCATATTTGTAATTAACAAATACATCAAGGTAACCGCAACTACTTGAGGAATACCGGCAATACTTACAATATCTTTCGGGAAAATAGTCCAATAACCTAAAAGAAAGAGCACTGCGCATACAAATACGGAGGGGATCCAAGCCTTAGTTCTAACGGCTATAGCATCCCCGATATATAATATTCCCACTATCAGAAACAGAGCTAACATCTGTGACATAACTTTTTCCCCGCACTTATCTTTTTTTATTAGATTATTTCTTGGTATTGAAAACTATTAATTTTAATTAGGATTAGATTATAAATTTTATTTAGCACAACAAAACACCAATATAGAGAGCATTTCGCTGCAAATACACGAAATTGCAACAAAATTCATCATAACACCGAAAATTCAGATGTATAGAGAGTTAAACCGGATTTAAACAGCTTGGAATAAAGCTATGCAGTGAACTAAATAGTCAGATATAACATTGAAAGGGGCCAAGCCCCTTAATATTCTCTAAATGCAGGTTTATAAGTTAATATTTTATGTCATTTAAGTTATTTTTTATAAACAAATCAACTGTAGTTGATTTTTTAATCTATGAAATTATATTCTATTGTCCATGGCTGTATTTTCAATAATTATCGCAATATGACGAAAAATCGCCTTATAAAGATGACCAATATTTCTATTTATAGAAAATATTCTACTTTATTTTATTTTTAAACCGTTTCTCTTTATATTGCCGTTGAAAAGGATGATACCCCTTCCTCTCCAATTTAGTTTGTTTTGGCAATAAAGTTTATTTAAATAAAGAAAAACCCCATAGATAATTAACTACCTACGGGGCGTAATGAGTAATAGATAAAATAATTTAATGACTCGTTTGTTGCTCAGTCGCTACCTTGGCTGGTTTTATTTTGCGATTATTTTCAAACCCAGGTTGTGGCACTTTAATAAAGAATGTCAGTATTCCTGCAAAGATATACAAACCTGTATATGCCCAAACAACGCCCACAATATCAAAGAAAGGTAATACTAAACTGGCTATTGCGGGTGCGGCAAAATTACTTAATCCCGCGGAAAGGTTATAAATTGAGACGGCAGCACCTTTATGGTGAGGTTCAATACTTGGGAAAACGGCTGTCATCGGTACGAAAGCCGCCACAAAGATCCCCAGTAAAATCGCAGGTATTAACGCAATCGCAAAATTATGGCCAAAATAAACCGGTAAGTAATAGAACATCAGGCTAGATACTGCCATACCTAGGCAACCAAACCATCTAACTTGGCGAACCCAACCAATGTGTTCACCAACAATTCCCCAAAAAATATTCGTAAAAATAGTGACAAAGAAGAAAACAGCCCAAATCTGTAACCATTCAGAAATGGTGAACCCTAAACGGTCAACAAACAGTAATGGCATGATAATCGCAAAACCAAACAATGAGATTGTATTGATAATACGGATTAAACTCGCCATAAAGATGTTTTTGTTGGTAAATAAAATGGTGGCAGCCCGCGATAATTCGGCCATTTTATCTTTCATCGGTAAATTGACTTTAGAGCGGTCAACTGGAACATTGCGTAGGCTAAAGTACGCAATCGCACCACCAAGTGCAACCCAACCGATGGCCATCCATAATGTTCCTGTTTCCCCCATCATTGGGATTGAGAAACTAGGCAGATAGCTGCCGATAACACCAATACCTACCGAGTACATTGCCCAGAACCAACCGGTAGCCGCAGCAAGATGCGCTCGAGGGATGACTTGCACCAACATCATCATAAATGAATAGATAAACAATGGATAAGCTAATCCACGAATACCATAAAATAACAGCATCATACTGTAGCTTTTCATACCTAAGCCAAATGCCATAAATAAGGCATGCATGACAATCCAGAGAATAAACCCAATCATCATGGCTTTTAGGGGCGTGATAATTTCAGCTACGACGCCAGATGCCCATGCTGCAACAGCTGCCATTAAGCCGTAGACAGTAAATACCATCGCTGATTGTGCCGGTGTAAACCCTAAATCAGTAATATGTTTCGATAAAAAAGCCATTTCAAAACCATCACCACTCATAAAAATAGCGATGGCAATAAAACCCCAGAACAAATGCTTAGGTAGACCAAGCCAATACTGCTTCTGTTCCATTGCAGTTTCCTCATTGTAATTTTGTTATTTTAATCAATCGCGAAGAGATAACTGTGGCGGTGATGTGTAGGGAAACACCGCCACACTCGCCTACTGTGGCAATAATTCCCTTGTTTGTTTTTGCTGTTGGTATAATAAACGGAAAACATCAAGCCGTTGATTTAACCAAACTTGGTACTGTTTTTGCGGTAAATAAGTACTCAATACTTCTGGTTTCTGGCACACAATTTCTGTATTGCCTCCTTCTGCCAACCATGCCAAACGAGCTGCACCTAAAGCCCCCGATGAACTCGCAGGGTGAGTCACAATCGGTATATCGATCACATCTGCAATCAGCTGCGCCCAAACCGGACTACGCGCTCCTCCCCCTGTTAAGCTACACCGGCTAATTTGCGTTCCCGTTTGTGTTAAAACCTGCATGCCATCCGCCAGAGCAAAGGTCACTCCCTCAATTACCGCATAACCAAGCTGGGCTCGCGTTGTTTCATTTCTTAACGCAAAAAATGAGCCCATTGCATAAGGGTCATTATGGGGCGTTCTTTCCCCTGAGAGGTAAGGCAAAAATACTGGAGCTTGCTTCTTCTGGTCATCACTCAATTGACCCACTTCGTCCATCAGCTGATTTTCAGTTGTGGAAAGAAGCTGGCAAAGCCAACGCAAACAGTTGGCAGCACTTAACATCACACTCATTTGGTGCCAGCGATTTGGCAATGCATGAGCAAATGCATGGACACCTTGATGTGGTGCTGCTTGTAGTTGATTATTAACCACAAAAATGACGCCAGAGGTGCCCAGAGAAATCAAGGCATCACCGTCATTAATTGCGCCAACGCCCACTGCTGAGGCTGCATTGTCACCGCCTCCACCAGCGATAATCACATTGGCACTCAGCCCCCATTGCGATGCTAAATCCGCCCGTAGCACACCACTTTGTTCAGCACCCTCAACTAAAGAAGGCATCTGTTCACGAGTTAGATTAGTTGCAGCCAATAATTCATCGGACCAATCACGCTTAGCCACATCCAGCCACAATGTCCCCGAAGCATCAGACATATCACTGGTAAATTGCCCCGTCATTTTCCAACGTAAATAGTCTTTAGGAAGCAATACCTTGGCAACTTGTTTGAATATTTCAGGTTCATGGCGTGCAACCCACAATAATTTGGGTGCGGTGAAACCTGGCATAACTAAATTAGCGCCAATCGTTAGGAACTCAGGGTGATTTTCCATCAACCATTCACACTCCTTCGCACTGCGGGTGTCGTTCCATAAAATACAGTCGCGAAGAACTTGGTGCTCGCTGTTTAATAATACTGCACCGTGCATTTGGCCTGATAAACCAATTGCTTTCACCGCAGCCCATGCTTCTGGGGCTTTTTGGCGCAAGGTCGCCGCAACCGCGTTGGTGGCTTCCCACCAACTATCTGGCGATTGTTCGGCCCACTGAGAATGTGGCCTTTGTACGGTTAATGCCATATGGCTTGAGGCAACAATTTCGCCCTGAGCATTAATTAATACAGCCTTAAGTTCTGAAGTGCCTAGGTCAATTCCGAGGTACATCGCCTTTCTCCTTACAGAGGTTGTTGAGGTGACTTGAGCCAATTTTCAACTTTTTCAACCGTGTTGCTCATCAATTCGTGGAATTCAGTAGAATGAGCGAGTGAGCCGAACAACATTTCACTTGAGACAAATTGCGACAATGCGTCACTGCTATTCATCATTTTTTGATATAGCGGCACATCTAACACACCATCCTGATATTCATACGGTAATTCACCACGAGCCCAGCGCTGTAAAAACACGAAGAATAAAGCAGGCAGCACAGCCGTCGCAGCCGGAGTCTGCTGGCGCTGATAACATTCTTGCAGTGTTGGCGTGATAAAACCGGGAATTTTTGATAAACCATCAGCGGCAACACGTTGGTTAGTATCCTGAATATAAGGGTTACTAAAGCGTGCGAGTACCACATCACGGTATTGTTCTAAATCGAGAGGGCTCGGTGACAATGACGGTATCACGTCTTGTGTGACATAATTCCATGCCATTTGTTTGATAGCAGATTGGCGGGTGCTTTCATCAATAAAGCTCAAACCAATTAAGGTTCCTGCCCAAGCAATACAACTGTGGCTCGCATTCAGAATACGAATTTTCGCTTCTTCCCACGGTAAAACGGACTCAACCATTTCTACATCGACATTTTCTAATGCAGGGCGTCCATTAATAAAGTCATCTTCAATCACCCACTGAATGAATGCCTCTCCCATAACAGGTGCTTTATCATCCCAACCAGTATGCTGTTTTACACGTTCAGCCACATCTGGGGTTGGACGAGGCGTGATCCTATCAACCATGGTATTCGGCGAACGCGTATTTTCTTTCACCCATTGGTACAGCTCGGTTTCGCCTTTTAATTGCAAAAACGATAAAAAGCCGTGTCTAAACCGTTCGCCATTGTGGCGCAAATTATCACAATTTAACAAGGTCACAGGTTCACCATGAGCCGCTAAACGTGCACGTAAAATTTGTGTTAATGCACCATATATGGTGCTCATTTTGCCCGTTAAGTCTGCTTTAACATCTGGCTGTTCTGCATCTAATTCATGCTGTGGGGTTAAATAATAGCCCGCCTCCGTGACCGTGAAAGCAATAACACGTGTTGCTTTATCACAGCCTTGTTCCACTAATTGGCTTAAATTCTCATCCCAATGCAATACTTTACGCACTGAAGTGATTTTTTCATAATGGCGCTCACCTTCAGGTGAAACTGTTTCAAGGGTATATTCCCCATTTTGCTTGGTTAGGTTATCAAGCAATGCATTCGCATCATTGCGAATATTCCCTAAGGCAATTGACCAACTATCATCCCCTTGTTGAATCAAGCGGTGCAAATACCACGCTTGGTGAGCACGATGAAATGACCCAGCACCGATGTGCATCCACACTGATTTCTGCTTTAGCATTGTGACTCCTTACCCTAAAATTAAATAATTGCTATTTTTTTGGGCATATGCCCGTTTGTTATATTTTAGTTTCAATCCGATCACAATTACTGCGATAATGCTCACAGTATTAACTTTTGCCCTTTTAATAAACAATTGCCCAGAATTACAATAAGCGAAACCAGCAGGAGAATGTCCATGCAGAAAGAATTAAAAAAAATGGAACAAGCTGCACGTGCGGCATGGCTATATTTTGTGGCAGGCAAAACACAACAGGAAATTGCGCATGAACTTGGGCTGTCGAGACAAGTCGCCCAACGCCTTATTTCACTAGCAAAAGAACAAGGTATGGTTCAGGTGCAAATCACGCACCCGATTACGGAGTGTTTAAGACTCGCTAATGATATCCAGCAAAAGTATCACCTAACACATTGCTTTGTTGTCCCTTCAGGCCAACTTGATACAGAAGCGACGCTCGATATGATTTCGGTGGCCGGTGCTGAGCTTATGGAGCAATTAATCGACCCCGATAAACCTCAAGTTATTGGTATCGGTTCAGGTAGAACATTACGCAGTATTATTGATGCCCTTCCTTACCTAGAAACCGCCCAGCACCAGTGTGTTTCACTAATAGGTGCGATTGCTCGTGATAGCTCAGCAACACGCTATGATATTCCATTACGTTTTGCAGAAAAATTACAGTGCCGGCACTACATTCTACCTGCACCGCTTTATGCCGATAGCCCTGAAGATAAAGCAATGTGGTGCCAACATCGCGTGTATAAGGAAGTCACGGAAAAAGCCCTAAATGCAGATATTACCTTTATTGGTATTGGTGAAGTCGGCAAAGGATGCCCACTCAATTCTGAAGGTTTTGTCACGGATGAACAATTGGAAATGTTGTTAGAAAAGGGTGTAGCCGCAGAGTTATTGGGACATTTTATCCAAGCTAACGGAGAGCGGCTTTCTACCGCGCTAGATGACACGCACACCAGTGTTCCGCTTTTCCCTTCCCCGAATAAACCAGTGATCGCATTTGCGGGTGGCGCGCACAAAACAAAAGCCATTCAAGCCGTTATGAATGGTGGTTGGGTAACAGGTTTAGTGACCGATGAAGCTACTGCACATCATTTATTAGCTAATAAATCACCCCTGTGCTAGCCAGTGATGGCATAACATTCCAAGCAAGGTAAATATTAAGGCGCCAATGACATGGATGGCAATGGTACTAATGGCGAAGCCCAATTTACCTTCTTGGATTAGCACCAACACTTCGAGTGAAAAGGTCGAAAAGGTGGTAAATGCACCACAGAAACCCGTCACAATGAATAATTTATAGGCAGGGCTAATATTTGCATTGGCAAAGTAAGAGATGGCAAAACCAATAACAAAGCCGCCAATTAAGTTGACCGCAACCGTACCAAGGGGAATGTTGGGGTAAAGGTGATTAAGTCTTAGGCTAACAAACCATCTTAGCCATCCACCAAGAACAGAACCAATCGCGATTGCAAATAAAGAGGCGTACATAGAAACTTCCTTTAATGTCTGGCGGGATAAACGAAAGGAAAGTCTCCCTGTTATACTCTAAATAATTCGAGTTACATGTAGGCGACAAGCGAAGATAGTCCAATGAACATACAGAAGTATGTGATTTGGCTAGTGCTGTGCAGTCAACAACCATGTAACTTGAAGTATGACGAGTATAGATCATTTATGCCCTATATTAGGGCACATAATACCTACGTACCCCATCAAATGAAAAGGTTAACGTAGGCATCATCAGCCCTCAACGGGCGGTTTTACATGAGGAGGAATGCCATCTCCCAAAGATTTATATAAAAATAATAAGGTAACTAATTAGGTGATGTAAACCTATTTTATAATAGATACTCTAAATAATTAGAGTCATAGTCAAACAATGAACCAATGACTGAGTATACGTCGTCAACAACGCGACGGCTTGAAGTATGACAAATAATAGCTCTAAATAATTCAAGTTGTCGCTAGGCGACAAGTGAATGAGTCATTAGGAGTATACACAAGTATGTGACTAATGCGAATGAACGTAGTCAACAACGCGACGGCTTGAAGTATGACAAATAATAGCTCTAAATAATTCAAGTTGTCGCTAGGCGACAAGTGAATGAGTCATTAGGAGCATACACAAGTATGTGACTAATGCGAATGAACGTAGTCAACAACGCGACGGCTTGAAGTATGACGAGCTATTGGGACATCTTTAAAATCGTCCGCACATTACTCGCACTCGTTGCAATAATATCAATCGCCCCCGTACGCAGGGCCCCCATAATCGCCATCGCTTTTGATGACTCTGAGGCAATCGCTATTACGCAAGGAATTTTCTTGAGTTCGTCTATACTTAGGCCTATCACGCGGTCATTCATCACGGTATCAACATGTTGCCCTTGCGCATTGAAAAAATCATAACCTGCGATATCGCCAATCACCCCTTGATTCAAACTCGCATCAACAATTTCACGCGGTGTAAACCAGCCTAGCTTGACCATATAGCTATCTTCATTCATATCGCCAATACCAATTAAGGCAATATCCGCTTTACGGGCACGATCTAAGGTTTCCTTAATGGTGCCATTTTTCATAAATGATTGCTTTAATTCGTTATTTTCGACATAAGCAGGCGCGTATAAGGTTTCGCTGGTTCCACCAAACTTTTTGGCTAAACGACGGCTGATATGATCCGCATTGATGGAATCACCTGGGCGATGGGTTCCGCCTATTCCACAAATAAAACGGCAATCTTTTTCAGGGACGGCTCCACCGCTATCAGCCACTACCGCAACATTGCGACCTTGGCCGACCGTGACTATCATGTTGTCTCGTAACGTTGTTGATAAATAGTTAGCGACGAGAGTGCCGACTTGGTAACGTTGCTCTTCTTCGTCGGGATGATCGAGGGCAATCAATGCACGGGAAATCGGGAAGCGAGAAAGTAACTGTTGTTCTAACTGAGTGCTAAAAATAGGATGATAGCGAACATTGATCTCTACAATACCTTCTTCCTTTGCCCGCTTGAGTAAGCGGCCTACCTTAATTCGCGATATACCAAACTTATTGGCGATCTCTTCCTGAGTAATTTCATCACGATAATAAGCTATCGCAATTTCAGTCAGTAGCTCGATTTCGGAAGATGTTTGTGATCTATCCATAAGATAGTGGTTTCCTCTTTATTGGTGTTAATCGCAACAAGGGTGATAAGGTTTTAGTATAGCGTTTCTAGTGGCAATTAATAAGTGAGTTATAAAAGAGAGTGGATATATAGCAATGATATTTGACTATATATCCACGAAAGAATTATATAAAACAATTATGCATTAGCTAATGCATCCTGTTTTTCAATACTCTGCGCTAATTGACACAATAATAAACAACAAGAAGTGGCACCTGCATCCAATACCCCTCTTGAACGTTCACCAAGGCGGCTTGCACGGCCAATTTTAGCCACTAAATCTACTGTGGAATCACGACCTGCAACAGCAGCTGCCTGCATCGCATCAAGCGCTTGTTTAAAGTTTTTCCCTGCTTTTGTTGCCTCTTCAAAGGCATTAACCGCAGGGATCAATGTATCCATTAGGCACTTGTCACCCACTGTTGCACTGCTGATGTCTTGCAGTTCGGATAGCCCATTTTTCAACATAGCAAGAAAATCTTGTTGCGATAACTCATTTTTCCCTGAAATGCTGTCTGACATTCCCATAAAGAAACTGCCATAAAGTGGCCCCATTGAACCGCCAATACCTTCCATCAAGGCATCAGAAATCTCTTCAAAGCCTTCACTGAGTGATAATTCACGGTCCGCGATTGCTTTAGCGCATAGATTAAAACCTTTAGCCATATTAATGCCATGGTCTCCATCCCCTATTGCGCCATCAATTTCACTGAGGTATTCACGGTTAGAAACAATAATGTTCACTAAATCAAGGGTAATTTCCTTGCCGTTGCCCGTTGAAATAACTTGCATAATTGTCTCCTTATTTAACCTGTGTTAAACCCAATGAATATGCAGGGACATCCATCAATGTTTTTAATTCATCATCCACTTTCATTAATGTCAGTGTGACCCCCATCATTTCTAGTGAGGTAAAATAGTTACCAACATAGTTACGAACAATCCGCACACCTTTCTCACTGAGTTGTTTTTCAACCTCTGCATAGTAGATGTACAGCTCCATAACTGGTGTCGCACCTAGCCCTGAAACCAAGACGACAACTTCATCACCTTGTTTTGCCTGCATATCATCTAAAATTGGCGCTAACATGGTTTGTGCCATTTGCGCGGCCGATTGAATTGGCATGATTTCAATGCCTGGCTCTCCATGATGGCCAATGCCTAGCTCCATCATCCCGTCTTCAATATGAAAATTTGGATGACCCACTGCTGGAATGGTGCAAGACGTTAACCCAACACCAATAGAGTGGCAGTTATTAATCGCTTTTTGTGCTGCATTAATAACACCGTCTAAATCATAGCCTTTGCTTGCTGCGGCAGAGCCCACTTTCCACATGAGAATTTCGCCAGCAACGCCACGGCGCTTTTCTTTTTCACTCGCAGGTGCTGAAGCGACGTCATCGGTAGCAACCACGGTTTTGACTTGCATACCCGCTTTTTCTGCCTTTTTCATCGCCATCTTGACGTTCATGTTATCGCCCGCATAGTTACCATATAAACAGGCAACACCCGCACCGCTATCGGCTGCTTTAAACGCATCTAAAAAAGCGCCCGCAGTGGGTGAGGAAAAAATTTCCCCAATGGCTACCGCATCTAACATGTTTTCACCCACGTAGCCTAAAAACGCAGGTTCATGACCTGAACCACCACCAGTGACAATGCCCACTTTCCCTTGTATTGGGGCTTTTGGGTATTTTAGAACGCGCGCGTTATCAGTTTGTGCAAAATATTCAGGGTGCGCTTTCAAATAACCTTGAATCGCATCTTCAACAACGAGATCAGGTTCATTAATGATTCTATTCATAATTCCCTCATTTACTTATTTTCTGGTGTTAGCTGCATCTTTGCCGTCTGTTCAAGTAATTCTTCCGGCACAGTAATAAATTTCATCAATATCGCACTAAATAAATAGAGCCCTGAGAAGATCCAAATCACGCCAAAGGCTCCAACACTACTAATAAAGAGCCCAACTAATGCAGGTCCGACAAAAGTACTTAAGCCTGCACCTAAGTTAAGTACTGACATTGCAGCGCCTTTATTTTCAGGCGCTAAACTCGGCATGATGGCTGAAAGCGGTACGTATCCGGCAAGACATGCGCCGAATAACCCAGCGGCAATCATCATCAGGGTATAATTGTGCCCAAAATAATAAGGCACGTAGTAAAACATTAAGGTACAAACCATACAGCCGACACAACCAAACCAAATCACAATATTGCGCCAACCAATACGGTCACTGACAACACCAAAGATCAGATTAAAAGCGATGTTCACTGTCCAAAGTGCTGCGTAGATATGTAACCACTCTGTGCGGGAAAAACCAAAGTCAGCAAGAAACATTGGCATGAAGATCACAAAACCGTACGCTGCAGAGGTATTAATAGTACGAACAATGCCACCTAAACCAATTTTGGGGTTTTCAAACGCGATGGTGATCCCTTTAAATACATAGCTGAGCGATACTTTTTCTTTCGGTGAGTCCGTTGTATCTCCCGCTTTGTTGCGGTTAAGCGCGATAGCAATAAATGCCCCGATAGTGACAAAAATCAGTCCACTCCATAACGTTGCCATTTCACCTAAAACTGGCAACGCATAACTTGAATACATCACGCCTAAAACACCGAGTCCGCCACTATAAACAAACCAGAAGATCCCGACTGCAGAGCCCAGTTTTTTAATTGGCGCCTCATAGGCTACCCAAACTAAGAAGCCATAGGCAAACATTGGATAACCAAAACCACGCAGCGCATAGGTTGGGATCATGATAGACAGGCTGTTACTCGGTAAGCCAACAGACAAGAAAATAATCGAGCCAATGACAAACATCACAAAACCAAAAATCATCACACGACGGGCGGTATAAATTTCAGCCAACACACCGGACAACCACGCGGCGACAGCAGCAAAAAAACCATACACACTAAATAGTAATGATGATTCTTCAATACTCATTCCACGGCTAATTATAAAAGGTGACAGCCAGCCTTGTTCTAGGCCTTCCCCCATCATAAAGATCAGGACGCCAAAATAGCCAAGTAGTAACTTTGGTGAAAACCCCGTTACTTTAGACAGTTTATTGATTATCATATTGTTGACCTCAGTGCTTGTTCGCTGGGTTAGGACCTGAATAACAAGCCTTGGTAGGGTGACATTTATTCAGGTCCAATTTTTATCGTTATATTTTTAATTTCGTCTTTTTTTCAACCCACGACAGCTCTACAGGTTCGGGTCGAGAACCACTTTAATGTGCGGGTCGCCTTTCGCCATCATCGAAAAACCTTCCGCAAATTTATCTAAAGGTAAAATATCCGTCACAACCCCCTTGGTTGGGAAATCGCCATTACCAATACCTTCAATCACTAATGGGTAGCAATATGGGCCAAGGTGAGAACCTAATAAATCCAGTTCTTTACGGTCACTGATGATGCTCCAGTCCACGGTCACTGGGTCTTTAAATACAGAAAACTCAACAAAAGTACCTAATTTACGGATCATCTTAAGGCCTTGCTCTACCGATTTAGGCGCCCCAGTAGCTTCAATGTAAATGTCACAGCCATAACCTTCAGTCATCTCTTTGACAATTTTGTCTACATCATCACGTTTAGGGTTTAATACGATATCGGCACCAAATTCTTTTGCTAATTCAAGGCGTTTATCAAATAAATCCAGAACGACTAACTTACCAGCACCCGATTTTTTAATCGCTCCAATCATACCGAGACCTAATGTTCCAGCCCCTGAAAGCACGACAACATCACCCAACTTGACATTAGCGCGCTGCACGGCATGTAAAGAACAGGCGTAAGGTTCAATCAAAATGGCATCTTCGATTGGCATCTCAACAGGCACATGGTAGTTGATGGCTTCTTTGGTGAACTTCATATATTGCGCCATACCGCCATTCACATTGTTTTGGAAGCCATACAAGTCATGTTTTTCACACATCCAGTATTCACCGCGTTTACAAAAGCGGCATTCCCAACAAGGTACGATTTGCTCAGAAATAACACGGTCACCTAATGCAAAACCTTCAACTTTTGAGCCAAAGCCTACAACATGGCCAATAAATTCATGCCCTGGGATCATTGGCGCTTTGATATAAGCGGGCTGTTCTGCATCACCCCAAAAACTAGGAGCACCTTCAAAAGCCTTCACATCACCCGCGCAGATACCACAAGCTTCTACGCGAACCAAAATTTCTTCTTCACTAATTTTAGGGACATCGACAGTTTCTAAACGGTAGTCTTTTGGTGCATAAGCAACCACGGCTTTCATTTTTTCTGGAATGCCTGCGCTCATCGTTGCTTTTGAATCACAGTGTTCACACATAGTTCTATCCTCGGCGGTTTGTAAAATGAACATAAGTTCAATGAAGATACAAATTAACCATACCCTCTTTTCTTCATCCTTGCCCATAGTGAGAGTGTGAAAGTGTGATTCAGTGCAAAAATTCTCATAAAATCGTCTTAAAACGCCTGTTTTTTACATTTTTGGCAAAAAAAATTAAATTTGAAGCTGTAGATCACAGAATTCATCATCATAAAAATAAAAACATATGTTCACCTATTGATTATTTGTTCATAAGATCCTATTTTCTAAGTGGCACATTTGATTGACTAATGAACTTTTGTTCAACAATAAGGATCTCTATCATGCTATCTATTGCTATTGGCGCGGATGACGCTGCATTTGAAATGAAAGATTTGATTAAGGCTCACTTAGCAGCATTAAACATTGAAGTGACTGATTACTGTTTAAATACAGGGGTTGCAGATGAAATGTACCCTGATGTTGCCCATGCGGTTGCAACTGCAATCGTACAAGGTAAGCACCAGCGCGGTATTCTAATTTGTGGTACCGGAATTGGTATGTCCATTGTTGCCAATAAAGTTACAGGGATCCGTGCAGCACTGTGCCATGACACATACTCCGCTGAGCGAGCTCAGAAAAGTAATGACGCGCAAATTATTACCTTTGGGGCACGAGTGATTGGCCCTGAACTGGCTAAAACCATTGTCGACACATGGCTAGCTTCCCATTATGAAGGGGGACGGTCAGCGCCGAAAGTGGCTCGAATCAGTGAGTATGAAAATGGGGAACGTTAGTTTTACTTTAGGCGCTTTTACTTTGGGAGCTTTGTAATGTCCACTCAACCACAAAATAAATTAGCCAATGCCATTCGATTTCTTTCAATAGATGCCGTACAACAAGCCAATTCAGGCCACCCTGGAGCCCCAATGGGAATGGCTGATATTGCTGAAGTTCTTTGGCGAGATTATTTACAGCACAACCCCGCAGACCCACATTGGCCTAACCGTGACCGCTTTGTATTATCAAACGGCCATGCCTCAATGCTGCTCTATAGTTTGCTTCATTTAACAGGCTATGAGTTATCCATTGATGATTTAAAACAGTTCCGACAACTCCATTCCAAAACACCGGGTCACCCTGAATTAGGCTATACCCCCGGTGTTGAAACCACGACAGGCCCGCTGGGGCAAGGTATCGCCAATGCGGTTGGTATGGCAATCGCAGAAAAAACCCTAGCGGCTACGTTTAATCGCTCGGGGTTCCCCGTTGTTGACCACTATACCTATACATTTTTAGGTGATGGCTGTTTAATGGAAGGGATCTCCCATGAAGTGTGTTCATTAGCAGGAACATTAAAACTCAATAAACTCATTGCGTTTTATGATGACAACCGCATTTCTATTGATGGAGATGTGGAAGGCTGGTTTACCGATAATACCGCAAAGCGTTTTGAAGCCTATGGCTGGCATGTAATTAGATCAATTAATGGGCATTCGCGCCCTGCGATTAAAGCGGCTATCGAACAAGCACGCCAACAAACCTCGAAACCCACACTCATTATCTGCAGAACCACGATTGGTTATGGTTCGCCCAATAAAGCCGGTACCGCAGATTCTCATGGTGCTCCTCTCGGACAAGATGAAATAACACTGACTCGCCAACAACTCGGTTGGGCGTATCCGCCTTTTGTGATCCCTGATGAAATATACCAACCTTGGAATGCCTTAGAACGTGGTGCTGAACAGCAATTACGTTGGGAACAAGCACTACGAGAATACGCCAAACAATACCCAGAACTCGCAGAGCAACTAACGCAACGATTATCCAATCAACTCCCTGAAAAATTTACAGATATCATTGATAACTTCATTCAACAATTAAATGATAACCCGGCAACGATAGCTACACGTAAAGCGTCACAAAATACACTCAATATTATTGGTCCTGTTTTATCTGAATTAATCGGTGGCTCCGCAGACTTAGCCCCAAGCAACCTGACTTATTGGTCTGGGTCACAGCCAATTAATGAACAACCTTCAGGCAACTATATTCACTATGGCGTCAGAGAGTTTGGTATGACCGCCATTGCCAATGGCATTGCATTACATGGCGGTTTTCGCCCTTACACGGCAACTTTCTTGATGTTCTCTGAATATGCACAAAATGCCGTGAGAATGGCTGCGTTAATGAAATTGCCACAAATTCTTATTTATACTCACGATTCAATTGGCTTAGGTGAAGATGGTCCAACACACCAACCCGTTGAGCAACTTGTTTCGCTGCGTGCCACGCCTAATTTGTCGGTATGGCGCCCTTGTTGCCAAGTAGAAACCGCTGTGGCTTGGAAACAGGCTATCATTCATCAACAAAAGCCAACTGCACTTGTATTATCCCGCCAAAATCTAATTCAATATTCACGAACAGCCGAACAGCTCGCTAATATTGCGCGTGGTGGATATATTTTGCGCAGCAATAGTGAGACGCCTGAATTACTATTAATTGCTACTGGTTCTGAAGTCACATTAGCGGTTGAAGCATGGAAGCAACTGACTGAACAAGGTTTTCATGTAAATGTTATTTCGATGCCATCAACAGATACCTTTGACCAACAACCCTTAGAGTACCAGCAGCGCGTTTTGCCAAATCATGTTCGCCATCGTATTGCTATCGAAGCCAGTATTAGTGATTACTGGCGTAAATATGTAGGGATTGATGGATTAGTTATGGGAATGAACAGTTTTGGAGAATCAGCCCCTGCAAGTAAATTGTTTGAATATTTTGGGTTTACCGTAGAAAAGCTTATTACTATGTCACGTTCATTATTAAAACCTAATGATTAATTGATATAGGAATAATTAATATCTGTTATCCTACTTTGTAATTTCCTATTACAAGCCAAATAATATCTATGTTATTTGGCTTATTTTTATCTAAATAAAATCATAAACAATAAAAAAGCGAGTACCTATTCATACTCGCTTTATTCATTATTAATTTAATATCCTTATTGGATACTATAACCACCATCAATTACTAAATTATGACCTGTAATCATATCAGATGCATCACTGGCCAAAAATAACGCACATGCGGCAATTTCAGATGGCTCCGCAAAACGCCTTGCAGGAATTTTTTCTTTCATTTCATCACCTTTTTTACCTTCCCACGCTTTTTTACCGAGTTCAGTCATGACAATCGTTGGAGAAATGGCGTTGGTTTGTATACCTTTTGGGCTCCACTCAAGTGCTAATACTTGGGTTAAACCAATAATCGCTGCTTTACTGGCACAGTAGGCTGCATGTTGGTCTAAGGCAATCACCCCAGCTTGAGATGCCATATTAATAATCTTCCCTTTTCCATTATTAATCATTACATTACCTGCAGCCTGGCAAACCAAAAAAGTCCCTTTTAAATTCACATTCATGGTTAAGTCCCAGTCTGATTCACTTAAATTTTCCGCGGGAGCAAGTGCGACTATCCCTGCACTATTGACGACAATATCTAACGTACCATAATGCTCAACAACCTGTTTTACCATCTGAGAAACTGCCTCAGAATTTGTAATATCACATTGAATACCAATTGAATTCCCTAATTTTTCCGCAGTTTTTATCACTTTATCTGACTTGTCGATTAAGGTGACTTTAGCCCCTTTTTCAACATACAATTGAGCAATCGCGAAACCAATACCTGCTGCTCCCCCTGTAATTAATGCAACTTTGCCATCGAGTGAAAAGTTGGTGCTATAGCCACTAAATTTTTTCATTTCAATTCCTTAATATCATGATGTGATATTCAATATATAGGTGAAATAAATATAGGGTTGCCTTAGAGAGACAACAAAATATTAAGCGAAGGTTAAATTACTTGGTATTATTAATATAATATTATCACTGGTTAAATTCTATATTATTCATCTAAAAAAAAGAGATATCTCTCAAATTAAATATCTCATTAAATTCTAAATGGGCATATGTTCAAAATAATAATTTAAATGAATATTTGTACTTTATTTTTGACTGTGAAAACCCTCCGAAAAATTCATTTACGTTGTAACACCCCGTCAAAAGTGTATTTTTTCTTCCCCTATAATTTTCCTGTTAATTGGCGCATAATATTAGTTATATCTAAATTGATATTGAACAATATCAACCGTGAGTGATTGAGTAAGATATTGGAATGAATATCATTTACACTAAATACTGCACATTTAATTTATAGGTTATTGATAATATGGAAGAAAGTAACTTACTATTACAACTGAATAACATTGGCTATAGTATTGAGCAAAAAACAATTCTTGATAATGTGCAGATTAACTTACAGGCAGGCGACTTTAAGCTGATTACGGGCCCTTCTGGCTGTGGTAAAAGTACCTTATTAAAAATAGTGGCCTCGTTAATTTCCCCCACTCAAGGAACAATCAAGTTTCAAGGGAAAGATATCACTACCATCCTCCCAGAGACGTATCGTCAGCAGGTTTCATACTGTACTCAAACGCCTACTTTATTTGGGCAAACCGTGTATGACAACCTCGTTTTTCCGTATCAAATCCGAAAATTGCCATTTAATAAAGACAAAGTCATCAGTGATTTACAGCTGTTTTCTCTGCATCCTTCTATTTTAGAGAAAGGGATCAATGAGCTCTCTGGAGGGGAAAAACAGCGAGTGTCACTTATTCGAAACTTACAATTTCTTCCGCAAGTCTTGCTATTAGATGAAATCACCAGTGCCCTAGATGAAGAAAATAAAATTAAAGTGAACGAATTTATTCATCATTTAGCAAGTGACAAAAAAATAGGGGTGCTATGGGTAACTCATGACCAAGATGAAATCGCTCATACCAATGAAATTATTACGCTTCCTGTTCACCACACCGAATCATAGGATACCACTGTGCATCAACCAACGATTTCCAATGAATCACTAACCTTTTCTATCCTGTTAGTCCTAGTGGCTATTTTTATTAGCCATAAAGAAAAACTGTCCCTTGAAAAAGATATTATCTGGAGTACTTGCCGAGCGATTATTCAACTGTTGATCGCAGGCTATATTCTAACATACATATTTAGAGTGGATCACGAATTGCTCACGATTGCATTGGTGATGTTTATTTGCGTCAATGCCGCGTGGAACGCTAAGAAAAGAAGTAAATATATTGATAAAATTTATGTTACCGCATTAATAGCCATTAGCTCTGGTACATTTCTTACATTGTTAATTCTGATATTAACCAATGCCATCGCATTTACGCCTATGCAGGTCATTCCTATAACGGGAATGATTGCGGGTAACGCCATGATTGCTGTAGGGCTATGCTTTAATAACCTTGGTCAACGGTTTTCAAGCCAGCAACAACAAATTCAAGAAATGTTAAGTTTGGGGGCGCCCCCAAAAATTGCTTCCGCATCTATAATTCGCGACAGTATTCGTGCATCACTGATCCCAACGGTGGACTCAGCCAAAACAGTCGGAATTGTCAGCTTACCGGGTATGATGTCAGGGCTGATTTTTGCTGGAGTTGACCCGTTACAAGCCGTTAAGTACCAGATTATGGTGACTTTTATGCTGTTAGGCACAGCCAGCCTTTCGACCATACTAGCTGGGTATATGACCTATACAAAATTCTATAACCAACGCCACCAATTATTGGTTACAACACTGAATAAATAATGACCTCCCACCGCTTATTGGTCATCAACGATAAGCGGTACTTTCTTAATATCACCCTTTGACCACCCCCACAGGTAGCACTTCAATTAATTGTGCTTTGCTATTTTCATTATCTATCAACTTAAAAATATGATTTAGCATCGTTGGCACATCCTGTTTGACCATTTCGATGTCATTACCTAAAAGTGCAACAAAGGGATCCCAGTCAAAACAGCCTAAATGAGGTTGGTGCGAACCGATATACCCCTTTTTACCTAACCAATCAATAACCCCTTCTAATGAAATGGTTGAATTAATAAATAAACCGCATTTCACTATTTTCTGTGGATCATTACTATTCTGTTCAAAAAACTGAGAAAGCGCTTTTTCTGCTTTTTCGGGGGCATAACCACAAGCCAAAATATTTTCTTGTGGAACCGTGATACCTTTTTCATTATGTGCATCAATAAACCCACGAATACGTTCACGTGTATTGTGGTCATGTTCACGACCACCAATGAAAATTAAGGCTTCATTTATTGATGTTTGAGGCTTATTTTTACTTAAAATACGTTGAGTTAAATTTTTTGCACCAAGATAGTTATCTGAAATAACCGAAGGCGCCAACGAGCCCGGTAAGTCTAAATTTAAGGTTGAAACCCCCGAAGCTTGGCAAATTTCGGTAATTTTATCTGGATTCGTTGCCCCCGTTGAAATCAACCAATCCACCTGATAAGAGATCATTGCGCGCGCGGCTTCTATTTCTAACTCAGGGTCACGTCGCGTGCAGGTAATGATTGGAAACAGCCCTCTTTCACGCGCCATTTCCTCAAAATGTTCGACAATAGAGCCAAAGTAGCGGTTGTCATATTTCGGGACTAACATACCGATTATTTTGGATTTATTACTGCGCAACAAGCTAGCTTGCTTATTGACTGCATAATTTTGTTCTTCGGCGATGCGGATCACTTTTTCAGCAAGCTGTGCACTAATTCGCCTTTTTTGCCAATTACCATTAAGTATTGCACTCACTGCACTCGCTGAAACTCCGGCTAATTCAGCAAGGTCATAGATCGTTGTTTTCTTATTTTGTCTGATCTTTGTCACAGATTCTCATCTCCATTTTTTACTAGCTTGACACCAAAGTCGAAAAGTCGCAATACTGCTACATCGATTGAGCAACATTGAAATTGATGATGCCTGAGTTGATAGACTGCAAAATAAATACTATCAACCATCGCATGTAGCCACCTATCCATCCCTGTGACTCATTGCTGTTTCATTAATTTCAGACGCTTTTTATTCTTACATTTCGCTAAAATATCCGATTGGAGTAAATTATGGCCATTTCTATTGAGAACAAAGTCGCAGCAATTACCGGAGCTGCTTCAGGTATCGGTCTTGAATGTGCACGTACACTAATTAAAGCAGGCGCAAAAGTCGTTTTAATTGACCGCGCAGAAGAGCGATTAAACCAACTTGTTGAAGAATTAGGTGAAAACGCGATCCCATTAGTTGTCGACCTAATGAAACCAGAACAAGTTGATGGAATGTTAGATGCCATCTTACAAAAAGCTGGCCGTTTAGATATTTTCCATGCTAACGCCGGTGCCTATATTGGTGGCCCTGTTGCTGAGGGTGACCCAGATGTGTGGGATAAGGTATTAAATTTAAACATTAATGCGGCTTTCCGTTGTGTCCGCGCGGTGTTACCTCATTTTATTGCCCAAAAATCCGGTGATGTATTATTCACCAGTTCAATTGCTGGTGTTGTCCCCGTGATCTGGGAACCGATTTACACCGCATCAAAATTTGCTGTTCAAGCCTTCGTCCATTCAACGCGCCGCCAAGTCTCTGAACATGGTGTTCGTGTTGGTGCAGTATTACCCGGCCCTGTTGTCACTGCCTTACTCGATGATTGGCCAAAAGAAAAAATGGAAGAAGCCTTAGCAAATGGTAGCTTAATGCAACCGATTGAAGTCGCTGAAGCCGTATTATTTATGTTAACTCGCCCACGCAATGTCACTATTCGTGACCTTGTTATTGTGCCAAACAGTGTTGATCTCTAACTTGTCATCTCGCAATTCATTGCAGTTAGCACCTTGGAGGGAAAATGAATAATTTACATACACAAATAAAAGATAACGATAAAGTCGTTATTGGTATCGATGTTGGCACAGGCAGTGCTCGCGCAGGTGTCTTTGACATGTCAGGCAATATGTTAGCCTCTGCCAAACGTGATATTACGCTATTTCGTGACAATGCCAATTTTGCAGAGCAATCAAGTAACGAAATTTGGGAAGCTGTTTGTTATTGTGTCAAGCAAGCAATAGCATCATCAACAGTAAAACCACAACAAGTTGCAGGTATTGGCTTTGATGCAACCTGCTCACTGGTTGTCATTGGTTCAGATAAACAGCCTATTACTGTTAGCCCATCGAATGACCCTGAGCGCAACATTATTGTGTGGATGGACCACCGTGCGACAGAGCAAGCTGAGCGCATTAATCAATTAAAACACCCTGTTCTAAATTATGTTGGCGGTAAGATTTCGCCTGAAATGGAAACGCCTAAGATTTTATGGCTAAAAGAAAATTTACGTCAATCCTATGATAACGCATGGCAATTTTTTGATTTAGCCGATTTTTTAACATGGAAATCGACTAACTCCTTAGCTCGCTCAACCTGTACTGTCACCTGCAAGTGGACATATCTTGCCCATGAGAAACGCTGGGATGAGGATTACTTTCAACAGATTGGTTTATCTGAACTAGCAGATGAGAATTTCGCACGTATTGGCCAGCTTATTGTGGAACCAGGAACGCCTTGTGGTGAAGGCTTAACTGAAGCCGCGGCCCAACAAATGGGCTTGCTAGCAGGAACTCCTGTCGCCGCTGGTATGATAGATGCTCACGCAGGCGGTATTGGTACTGTTGGCGTTAATGGCGATGCAACCGCCAATATGGCATATGTATTTGGTACCTCTTCATGCACAATGACAACCACCAAAGAACCTGTATTTATACCGGGTGTATGGGGGCCCTATTTCAGTGCAATGGTACCGGGTATGTGGCTAAATGAAGGTGGCCAAAGTGCGGCTGGCGCAGCAATTGACCAGCTACTTTCCTTGCATCCCGCTTTTGCACAAGCAAAACTCACGGCAAAAGAGCAAGGTAAACCTTTGCCTGTTATGTTAGCGGATTTAGTATTAGAAAAAGCATCTTCACCATCACAGTCTGTTGAGCTAGCTGAAAAAATACACGTAGTTCCTGAGTTTTTAGGGAACCGAGCACCTTTTGCCGACCCTCATGCCAGAGCCGTCATTGCTGGATTAACCATGGATAACAGCATGGAAAATTTACTTTCTTTCTATGTTGCTGGTGTGTGTGGAATTGGCTATGGATTACGACAAATCATTGAAGCACAAGCAAATTCTGGTGCTGCGATTGAAAATATTGTTGTCAGTGGCGGTGCTGGTCAACACCCGTTGATCCGCCAGCTACTTGCTGATGCGTGTGGTGTCCCAGTGATTTCAACACAAGCCAGTGAGCCTGTATTGCTTGGCTCTGCAATCCTTGGAGCAGTTGCAGGGAAAGTCTGTGAGGATGTCGCACAGGCTATGGATCAATTTAGTGCGATTGACTTAACCTACCAAGCAAATAACGCTTATAAGACTCGTCATGATGCAAGATTCGCCTCTTTCTTGCATTTGCAACAATGCGCTAGAGAGTTAAAAGGTTAATCACGTAGATACAACTCTCAAGCCATATTTAGACTAAAGAAAGCCGTAAACCGGCTTTCTTTATTAAAACGCGTATGACCTATCAAGGTTAATTCAATAAGAAGATGGGCGTTATAACTCACTTTTAAAAGCAATATCTTGTCCATAGCGAATCAACCATTTCCTTTGGCATCAAATCGTAATCTCCCTCAACCATTGGAATAGACAAGGATACTTTCCCTTGTTTATCACTATACGCTTTCATAATGAATTTTTTATACCCTTCTAACCTTGCATTTTTAATTCGAAACACTTCACCACAGACATAACCTAACTCCCCCTTATCCGTAGTTTGACGAATAAAATTATATTTCACATTTCTAAATGAAGCAGACTCTGGGAAAGATAAATAGTCTTCAACACTACTCTTTGCCATTTTCACAAGATCAGGTTTAGGGGAGTAGTTCAATGTCACTCCTAATATAAAAGAGCTCCCAGCTAACAATAAAATTGTGAGCAACTTTATGATATTCATATTCTTAAGCTCTCATTTATTCAATAACAAACCAGTTGACCAAAATGACCTAAAAATTTTGCCCCAAGAATAGACTTAAATAGTTACCTTGAGTCAATTGTAAGTAAATAATAATTTTTTTAATAATGGCTAACCCTATCTATATAAGAATACCTTATTAGATGACCTGTTTTTTCTAATTATCACCCTCGATAGCTGCCACCAACAGAGTAAAAAACACAATTAGTTTTATATAACCATCCGTATTTATACTTTACTTCACGCACCAAGAGAGTAAAAACGTCAATATTAAACTATGAATATAAATAGTACTTAAAACATTAACTGTTTCAATTTGAATTTTTTAACTAAAAAAAATTATTTTACCAAAAACAGAAAACAATAATAAGATTTAAGTGTTCATTATAATTTAACAAAAATGAGAAAAAATATGTAATAAAACAATTCAACTTAATAATAGTTATGTCGAAATATTAATTAACTCACTTAGTGGGTGTTTTAACTCAATAAAAGCGTAAGTTTGAATTAATTAATAATTTATTCGTTATTTTCAAGTAAGTGCCCATTGGCCTACTCTCGCAGCCAAAAACAAAAAAATACTTTAAATTCAATTAAATGAAAATATTCACATTGATTTAAATTATCTTCCATCTTTATTCTTAACGTCTCGTTATCTTGCATTTTTTTTAGAATGAATTAGCCAAATTGCCGCTTTCCCTTAAGCGCAATAGATTTTAACCAATTGATTAATAAAAACAAAATAACAAACAAATCAATTACTAAAATGTTAATTTTTTGATATTAAAAAGTTAATCATAATAGACAAACCCAAAAAACATAAGAATTCCTAACAATATCTATATAGTAATTTACCATTAGACTCTTATATATACCTACTTTTTCCCAATTTTTGATATATCCCACCAAATCAAATTACAGAATATTCCTAGAAAGAATTGCTTCTTTTAGCCAATACATAAAATTATCCGGCTAAATTTGACAAAATATTTTTTCCATCTCATGTAGCATTGCTTTCCAAAGAAAAGGGTAAACCATGACAAATATTCAATTACTATTACTTGCAACTAATAACATCAAAAACAACACAGAGCTAAGCCACTCTCAAGAGTCTTATGTATATCAATTTTACTATGCTAATATCGTCGGTCATTTCGATAGCATTCAAAAATTCCTTACCGTATTTAAACAGCAGACGAGTGCAACATTAGATACATCACAACAATTAACTGAGCAGCGGCAGCAGATATACTCAACAGTTGAGTATTATTTAGGCATAGCTGAAAAACGCTATATTGAAAGGAAAAAAATACTAGCCAATTAACTTATCATTACAGTTGGAAAGGCCTACAAACTAAATGAGGCCTTTTATCGAAAATTTTTCTGTTAAGTATTTATTGCTCTTGTAGCTCTAATTCAGCAACTATAGGTAGGTGGTCACTAACATTTGACCATTGAAACTCTTTACTATCCGTTGGGATTTCCATTTTTTTCACATCCCAAACTTGGCCTTTAAATGTAAAAATATGGTCAATATCAATGGCTGGGTTCACCGCTGGCCAACTACGATAATCAACACCTTTTAACTCAACTGGGTTCCACATATAACGAATTTCTTGGATAGGCTGTTCATTAGCTGTTGAATTAAAATCTCCCGCTAATATTTTTATTGAGGCCGCAATATTATCAAATCCCGTATCCGTGTCCCCAATACTCGCATCTAAAATATGGCGCACTTGCCCAATGCGAATGGTTGGATCTTTCTGCCAATCAAGGTGTGTACCCATTACAATGATTGGCGCATCAAAGCCTGGTTTTGATATCTGGGATATTAATACAACACGTTGTTCTGCATCACCAGAGGGTAAATTAATCACTTTAGACTTATCGATTTTATATTTTGATAAAATTCCCACACCGTACTCTCCACCATCAAAATCCAGAGCCTTACCAAAAGCAAAATCCATCTTATTGGCTTTAGCTATTTCTTCTAGCTGGTGAACTTTTTTACTGCGAGCTGTTTTGTTATCAATTTCAGTTAAAACAATCACATCCGCATCTATTTTTGCAATCGCTTTATTCAGCCCATCAAGGTCACTGACATCTGATGCCAACTCATTTTTACCAATGTTATAAGTGGCTACTTTAATGGTTGGTTTGTCTGAAGTGTAAACTTTATTCGGTGTTCCCCCATCCTGTACCTTCAGAATTTCAGAACCCGTCATCGTAGCCATCGCACCACAAGAAAATAAAATTGCGCTGGAGATAGCTGTTTTTAGTAATTTCATAATTTTCCCCTGTTAATATCTAATACGGCAAAAATAGTGCAAGCATTCAATAAAATCCTAGCTGAACCGAATTCATCTACCTGCAGTTTTCATACATTAACAGAGAATAAAAAAGATATAGTGACCAAGCCGACAATCTTATTTCGAGAGAAAAAAAAACCACTTTTCAGCCCCCGAAATAGTGAGCAAATGCACCATTATTTACTAAGGACAAGCAAGATATTCAAAAAAACGTGATCAATAACGATAAATTAAATTTAAGCACTTTGCCTTGCTTCAAATTTATAGGGGAAAACAACCCCTTCTTTACGTTCAATGAAATCACAATCGGCATCAGCAAGCCATTTTTGTAATCTTTTCGCTGTCTCTCTAGCCATTTTACTATAATCAATCCGTACTGAAGTCAGTGATGGGTGGATGTGATCACAATTTGAAGAGCCTTCGACGCAGGCAATTGCTAACATTTTAGGTATCTGAATTAAACGCCTTTGGCACTCAAAAATGACACCAAGCGCGATCATTTCATGGCTACAAATCACCGCTTCAAGCTCAGGTTGGCGGGTCAGCATCTCACTAATTGCTTGGCGACCAAAGTCCATCGTTGCAACATACGGAGTTGTAATACTTTGGTCTGCACTTTGGTTATACGCCAGCATTGCTCGGTTCCAGCCACTTAGTTGCTGACTTTGCATTTTGCTGTCCATTTGAGCACCAATATAACCTATCTTCTTATACCCTTTTTGTAACATATAGTTGGTTAAAAAATTAACCGCGTCTCCAACATTACTTTTGATATTCAACGTGACTGGATGATTAGATTCTCCCGCAACACTGACCACAGGGATATCTAAATTCTTCAAATAATTCGAAACGCTTTCTGAGTTTATCGCCCCAAAAACAATCAAAGCTGCGGGGTTGCTCTGTAATAGTGTTGATAAGACCTCAGACTCTTTTTTTTGCTGGTAATCATGGCTACCAATAACGACTTGATAACTATTTTTGTTCAGCGCTTCTTGTAAAGATTGCAGAAAAACTGAACTAGCATGATCACGCAAAGACGGAATTAAAACAGCAACAGTACGGCTTTGGCCTGAAGCTAAAATACCTGCCGCTGAATTAGGTATATAACCAAGCTCTTCAACTGCAGCATTAATTTTTTCACGTAACTTATCGGATACTAATTCAGGTGTGCGCAAAGCCCTAGATACCGTCATGGATCCAACACCTGCGTATTTTGCGACATCCTGCAATGTGACTCGCCCTGTATTTTTTCTTTTTCGTATTTTTTGCATGTAATACTTTTACTTAGCCTAAACTATTATTAACCCTAAGATATTCAGATCTTTGGTGGCCATTTACCCTGTACTTTTACTTTTTCTCGTGTTTTCAAACTAATACATTAAAAACAGCCAATATGATTGTCTTAAATCTAAAGAAACAGTAAAAATCACCAACTCGGGTTAACTTACCACAGGTTGAATTTGTTAATCAGCCGACAAGTGTACTCATTTCATATTTGTTCGCTATATTTTCTTAAAATGATAGCGCTATCACGAAAATGAAATATTCAACTAGATAGCGCTACCATAGAGCACTACTATT
The DNA here is from genome assembly GCF_002843235.3 of Providencia huaxiensis. Taxonomy (NCBI): domain Bacteria; kingdom Pseudomonadati; phylum Pseudomonadota; class Gammaproteobacteria; order Enterobacterales; family Morganellaceae; genus Providencia; species Providencia huaxiensis. The sequence goes on along the minus strand of NZ_CP031123.2, from coordinate 1,003,880 downwards.
CATTCAACCATTACAAAGATAATAATTTCACTCTACCAGGAGCAACCCGATGCTAACGACATTACTGACCCCTAACGTCATTCAAGTCGTCGACAGTGCCAGTAATTGGCAAGAAGCGATAAAAATCGCCTGTAACCCATTAATTAATAATAAATTCATCGAACCGAGATATATTGATGCAATAATTCAATCACACGAAAAAATTGGCCCTTACTATGTATTAGGCCCTGGTATTGCCATGCCTCACGCACGCCCAGAAGACGGAGTAAACCAACTATCTCTTGGACTAACCGTTATTAAGCAAGGCGTTGAGTTTGGTTCCGAAGGCAATGACCCAATCAGATTATTAATTGTATTGGCAGCAACTGATAGCAATAGCCATATTGGTGCTATCGCAAAATTAGCTGAACTATTTGATAATCAAGAAGATGTAGATAACATCATGCAATCAGAAAACGTCGATGACATTCTAAAAATCATCGCTAAATACGAATAAACTCAATATTAAGGTAAACATTATGAAAATTACTGTTGTTTGTGGGAATGGTTTAGGTACCAGTCTGATGATGGAAATGAGCATCAAAAATATCTTGAAAGACTTGCAAGTTAACGCTGATGTTGACCATGTCGATTTAGGATCTGCAAAAGGCACTGTGAGTGACATCTTTGTTGGGACAAGCGATATTGCAGAACAATTAGTTGCACAACAAGTTGGTGGCGAAATCGTTGCTCTCGAAAATATGATTGATAAAGTAGCAATGAAAGAACGCCTGACTGTTGCTTTACAAAAACTTGGTGCAATGTAAGCGGAGGCACTATGTCATTTTTTCGTTTTCTGATGCAGGATGTTTTATCTGAGCCAGCCATTCTTGTGGGTTTAATCGCACTTATTGGTTTGATCGCGCAGAAAAAACCAGTAACTGAATGTATTAAAGGCACCATCAAAACCATCATGGGTTTTGTGATCTTAGGTGCTGGTGCTGGATTAGTTGTCAGCTCGCTAGGTGATTTTTCAGCTATTTTCCAACATGCTTTTGGTATTAATGGTGTGGTACCAAATAACGAAGCTATTGTTTCTATTGCACAAAAAAGCTTCGGTCGTGAAATGGCCATGATCATGTTCTTTGCGATGCTAATCAATATCTTGATTGCCCGCTTAACGCCTTGGAAATTTATTTTCCTCACAGGGCATCATACTTTATTCATGTCCATGATGATTGCGGTTATCTTAGCCACCGCGGGAATGGAAGGTACACTATTAGTCACTGTTGGCTCACTGATTGTTGGCTTTTGTATGGTATTTTTCCCAGCCATTGCCCACCCTTACATGAAAAAAGTGACGGGTTCAGATGATGTTGCGATTGGCCATTTCTCAACGATTTCTTATGTCCTAGCAGGGTTCATTGGAAGCAAATTCGGTAATAAAGAACATTCAACAGAAGATATGAATGTCCCGAAAAGCTTACTATTTTTGAGAGATACACCTGTCGCTATCTCTTTCACCATGTTCATTATTTTTATCATTACATGCTTATTCGCAGGCGGTGATTTCGTTCGCGAAGTCAGTGGTGGTAAGAATTGGTTCATGTTCTCATTAATGCAATCTATTACATTTGCTGCGGGCGTATACATTATCCTGCAAGGTGTGCGTATGGTTATTGCAGAAATCGTCCCTGCATTTAAAGGTATTTCTGACAAATTAGTCCCTAACGCAAAACCTGCTTTAGACTGCCCAGTGGTCTTCCCATATGCACCAAACGCAGTATTAGTCGGCTTTTTAAGTAGTTTTGCTGCGGGTGTTTTGGGAATGTTCGTTCTATATGCATTAAATATGACGGTTATTATTCCAGGCGTTGTCCCCCATTTCTTCGTAGGTGCAGCTGCTGGTGTATTTGGTAATGCAACAGGCGGTCGTCGTGGCGCTATCTTGGGTGCATTCGCTCAAGGACTATTGATTACCTTCCTACCCGTATTCCTGTTACCTGTTCTTGGGGATATTGGTATTGCTAATACTACATTCAGTGACGCTGACTTTGGCGCAATCGGAATTCTATTAGGTATTATCGTCCGCTAAAACAGAACTCCCCATGGCAAATTTGCTAGCGGGGAGTTTTTTTACAGCTACCCTACTTTCCCAACCAAGCAGCATCCCTAAATAAGAATTCCTGTAATAAAATCAAATCATCCGGTGTCACGTGGATCATACCTTCACCAGGAACATCAATTTCAGCAATCATAAATAGAGCCAACGTGGTTAATGAAGGCAATATGAGTATCAACCAATTTTTCCCTTTTGTTCCGCGTATATTGTAGCCAATAAGGATATTTGAACAGATAGCAAAAAAGATCAGTAAAAACCAAGTGGCATTTGGAATTTGGTGTCGCCAACTTGCCATCGTCTTTTGTTGAGAAAGATAAAGGTCACTAAATGCACTTAATACAGAAGCCACAATCGGGTTTGGTGTTTGGCTGGCTTCCTTTACTGCTATTTCCCACAACTGGCTTTGCTTCTCCAAAGAAGTCATCCGCCATTGGTTATTTTCGTCACTGATACCCGACTTAAAAAACTCAATCCGAGCTTCCAAATATTGTTGAATAAGCTGTAAGGCTTTACTTCTATCATCTGTACTCAATAGCTGTGCTCGCTGGTATGCTGTACCAATAGCAATAGCTTCATTTTCTTCTGTTTGTTGGCGGTTGTTATAACCATTAATCGAAATTGATAAAACAAACCCTATCAATAAACCCAATAAAGATAAAATCGCCCCTAAAATAATTTTAGCTTCATCATCTGTCGCTTCTTCGTGGGCTGATTTACGCTTGAAAATATATTTACCGACATAAGCGGAAATAACTAACAAGATAAATGTGATCACAAATAAAAGAATGGAATCGATTGGAGAGTCATTGATCAACTCAGAAATATTGAACATTGCATTAGCTCATAAAGTTTATTTACTAATGATATAGCACAAGAACAATACAATTATCTAGGCAGTACTATTTTTTTACTAAATTTCAGATAATAACAGCAATTAGGTATCATAATACGACACCCAATTAGCTAACAATAAAGCACAAACTCACTAATGCAGTACTCCCCTCCCCTAAATTGATTATCTATAGATATTTTCATTACAATATTTCTAAATAACCGTTAATTTTCATGATTAAATCAGGTGAGTTTTCATCCAATATATCAATATTATGCCGTTTAAATAGTGCGGCACAAACACCCATGCCAACTTTTAAATTACCATCAAACTGGCCACTATAGATATGCTGACTACCGCACGAGGGGCTATTGCTTTTAAGTACAACTAATCGCACATTCATTAGTTGGATTTTTTCTAATGCAATATGCGCACCGCGAATAAACTCCTGCGTGACATCGACATTATCGCTACCGACCACACTAGCTCGACCAGCGAGTACATCATCACCATTTCCCCCCATTATTTCTGCCGATGCTCTTGGTGTTGGTAACCCACCAAAAACTTCAGGGCAAATACTGATGACCAGACCATCCTCATAGAGTTCTTTCAAAGGGGTATATAATTGATGCTTCCCATCATATCTTACACAATACCCTAATAAACAAGCGCTTACCGCAATCATGACCAATCCTATTACTATTAGTAGTTCTAACTCTTTAAGGCGTTTCGCACGATTATATTAGACTATAAGTTCACAAAATACTTCGCGCTAATAGTGCTCGTAAAATAAATAAAACAAGAAATTAATCCCTAGTAGATATATCCACCTGAGTTAGAAAAATGAGTTATTTGCTATCGCAGCTCCAGATTATGTCATCGTTCCTTGAGATAAAGATAAAAATTAATATATTCAAATAAACCAGAATAACCACATAAAAGTATAATGAGTATGATTTGTATTGCTTTGTGTCGTTTATTTTTCAATACTAATACATAACCAAATATTAATAAGGCTTCAATATGTATATTAAAAAATTTATATTTGCTTTTTCATTAATTACTTTTGGGGCAGTATCTCAAGCCCAAGTTATTAATAATAATAATCCTTTAAAATATAGGCAGTTCAAAACAGATTACGCTACGATGCTTGAACTCGCGAATAAAGAACGCTTACCTTGGAGAGTCTTCTATGAAAGTCCTAGCGAAGGCGCCAATGCCGAATGGTTTGATGCCGTAAAGCAGGGAGATTTAGATAAAGTAAAACAAATGGTTACTGAGGGGCAAGATATAGAAGCCAAAGACACAGGTAGCTTAGACCAAACAGCTCTGGGATGGGCTGCTTTTATTGGCGATGAAGCAATGGTTGATTATCTTATATCGCAAAATGCAAATCTTTGGGCTACCGATACAGGTGACGTATATAACGTACTAAAATCAGCGGTGCTTGGTAATAATGTCAATGTTGTAAAAAAAGTCCATCAGCTAATGAAAAATGAAGTAGATTTGAATAATCAACAAATTGAAAGTGATGGTGAAACATTAGTCATGATAGCTGCGAGTAATAATAGAATGGAAACGGTTAAATACTTATTATCGCAAGGTGCAGATATTAACCGAAGTACAACGACTGATGATGTGACCATGTTTTCTTATGACCAAAGTGCATTAACTTATGCATGTAAGAATAATCTTCCAGAAATGCAAAAATTCCTTATTGATAACGGCGCGTTGAATCATCGTACAGGTAAACCATCTTGTGATTAATTTATAGAAAAATTGGGTGTACCATTCTATAAATTAAATGGCCTGATTCCGGTTGAATATCGAAATCAGGCCATACAACCCGCTGACTAACAGTACACAACTTTGTGTGTGTCACTTCAAGCTTAATAGAACGGGTTTTAAATACAGTAATTATTTTAATTAATATTACTGGCTATTACGCATATCCATAATCATTTTACCATCGTAATCTGCACCAACAACAATATTAGGTACCTCACCTTTATATTTGTGTGCTTTAATTTGTTCAATCTCTAACTGTTTCCAATTAATCATTTCACGGGTAATAGTACGTTGCAATATTGCATTAGCTTCAGCTTCTTTCTGTGCAGCATACAATTTTGCATCAGCTTCTTGGCGCATAGCAAATGAGCTTGCTTGTGCATTACGCTCTCTAGCGATGGCTTGTTGTTCCGCAGACTCTCTCTCCGCTTCAGCAATAACAACCTTCTTCTGAGCTAATTCACGCTCTTTTTCTGCCTCCGCTTTTGCTTGGTTAATTTGCTCTTGACGCATTTTAGTATTAACCACTTGCTCTTGAACAACTTCAGGCAAAGTAATATCTTGGATCATGATTTCTTTTATTGTATAGCCATAAGGGGAAGCGTAACCTTGAATAGCATCACGAATAGATTCTTGTAATTTTCTTTGTGTATCTGCAGTATAAAGATCTTGCGCATTAGCGACATCTTTACCAAATTCCAAAATAGTTGAAATCAATTTTTGGCGTACATATTTATCTAAAGCTTCACTTTCGGTACCACCATTAATACGTAATACCGGAGCTTTAGCACCATCAAACTGAAGCATCACTGTAATATCAACAATAGATTTTAATTTATCTTGAGAAGGTACTCTAAGTTCTTTAAGTGATACACGGATATCTTTTGTCGAGTATGTATCAAACGTTGTAAACGGGTTAATTGGAAAATGTAAACCTGCATCATAGGCAACTGGATCAACTTTTCCTAAAAATGTTCCCACCTTAACCGAGCCATCTTGTACAATAGTGTATGAATTAATACCTACGAGACCAATAACTAGAAGTAATGCAGCGCCAACAACCAATTTAATCATTGATTTAAATTGCATGAGTTAATCCCTATCAAATTAATAATTATAGTAAAGCGCCTTATTGTCACCACTTATTTTCTAACTACAAGTCTAACATTCCTAAATTTGAAAGCACTAAATCTGTTGTTTCTATTTTGGTAAAAATGAATCGCTGAGCCATTACAGATAATTTTGTTATAAACCTAGTTTTATCCTTTTAAATTATTAATGCTTATTTTCAATCATAAAACACATGTATGATTATTTATAATCACTATCTCGTTCATTTTAAATAACATTAACCTCATCAAAAAACCAAATTTATATTATTTTAAACCAATATAATAATGAAAATCAGAGTATAATTTCAATTAATGGTAAATGGAATTATTGCGATCTTGATCACTGTTGTTTTTAATTGATTAAATATAATCATTGTGACTAAAATAAATCATGGCGGAGAAAACCATGCAAATAAAAAAATCGATTGAACGTATACCTGGTGGCATGATGGTTGTGCCATTAGTACTCGGTGCCCTAATCAACACCTTTGCTCCTCAAGCCCTCGAAATCGGTGGCTTTACAACATCACTGTTTAAAAATGGTGCCCCTGCTCTTATTGGTGCATTCTTGCTTTGTATGGGTGCAGGAATTAGTTTTAAAGCGGCGCCACAAGCTTTATTACAAGGAGGTACAATTACCTTAACAAAACTAGTCGTTGCGATTGCTCTTGGTCTAGGCGTCGATTATCTCTTTGGAATGGAAGGGATTTTTGGTTTAACTGGTGTTGCAATTATTGCAGCAATGAGCAATTCAAATGGTGGCTTATATGCCGCTTTAGTTGGGGAGTTTGGTAATAAACGAGACGTTGGTGCTATCTCAATTTTATCTCTTAATGATGGGCCTTTCTTTACCATGATTGCGCTAGGCGCAGCTGGTATGGCAAATATCCCTTTAATGGCATTAGTTGCGGTTCTTGTTCCGTTAATTGTTGGCATGATCTTAGGAAATCTAGACCCACATATGCGCGATTTTCTAACAAAAGGTGGGCCAATATTAATTCCTTTCTTCGCTTTTGCACTAGGCGCAGGGATCAACTTAGAAATGCTATTACAAGGTGGACTCGCAGGTATCTTGCTCGGTGTGCTGACTACGTTTGTTGGCGGCTGGTTTAATATTCGAGCAGACCGTCTAGTAGGAGGTTCAGGTATCGCAGGCGCTGCAGCCTCAAGTACCGCAGGAAATGCAGTGGCAACACCACTCGCTATCGCACAAGCCGACCCATCCTTAGAGGCTATTGCGCTTTCTGCGGCTCCTTTGATTGCTGCATCCGTGATCACCACCGCTATTCTAACCCCTATCCTGACCTCTTGGGTTGCTAAACGTCAACAAGCAAGACATCCCCAACAAACTGAAGAGTAAGGAGGTATTTATGAAACTATTAGTTATTGCGGATGACTTTACAGGGGCAAATGATACCGGTGTTCAATTTGCTAAAAAGCATGCGCGCACAGAGATACTTCTTGATAATACACAAAAACATTCTTGGTTTGCTGATGTCGTTGTGCTTAATACAGAAAGTCGCGCATTAAATGCACAAGTTGCTTCAGAAAACCTACGAAATAGCCTGAAACCATTTTTATCTCAGAAGGATAAACCTGTCATTTATAAAAAAATTGACTCAACATTTCGCGGTAATATCGGGGCAGAAATAGAGACAATTATGTCAGAAACAGGCTTAAAACTTGCTATTGTTGCCGCAGCTATTCCTGCGGCAGGACGTGTAACGTTAAATGGTGAATGTCTCGTTCATGGAAAAGCACTTATTGAAACTGAATTTGCTTCTGACCCTAAAACACCAATAGTTTCATCACGTATCCAAACTATTCTCCATCAGCAGACTACCCTGCCCGTTATTGAAGTGAATCTAGACCAAATACGTTCAGGGCGATTCGCAACATGGTTACAAGCACAAGAGCCAACGCAAGGCAGTATCATCGTCATGGACGCTGAAAATGATGAAGATTTAGCACTAATTGCTGAAGCCGTATTTTCAATAGATCAACCTTGCCTACTCGTTGGAGCTGCGGGCTTTGCAAATGCATTGCCTGAGAATATTTTCATGGATAAAAAGCAAGGGCTACCGTTATTTATTGTCGCTGGCTCAATGAGCAGCGCAACAATTGAACAGGTAAACTATGCACAAACACATTGTGATGCCAGTGTCATTGATGTTGATGTCACACAAGTACTTGCAGCCACTACACAAGATAACTACATGACTGCGCTCATCAAAGAAATTAGTCAAACATTAAACCAACAAAAACACACCATCATACGAACCAGCCGAGATGTGCAAGATAGGCATCATATTGATGACCTATGCAATACCTACGGTATGACTCGTAATGAATTGGGGAAAAATATCAGCGACTTTATTAGTTTGCTGACCTTAAATACGCTGTCTGTTGCCAGCATCGGGGGACTTTTTTTAACAGGTGGAGATATTGCGATTGCGGTTGCCAATACTTTGGGAGCAAAAGGTTATCGAATTCAATCTGAGGTGCTGCCATGTATACCTTGCGGCACTTTTATTGACAGTGAAATTGATGACTTACCCGTGATCACCAAAGCGGGAGGGTTTGGTCAAATAACCACTTTATGCGAAGCCATCAAATATATTGAGGAAATTTATTGTGAAAAATAATGTTGTTGCTATTACCATGGGAGATCCTGCAGGTATTGGCCCAGAAATTATCGTCAAATCCCTTGCAGAAGGTGAACTGGCAGGAGCCTCTGCCGTTGTTATCGGTTGTGCATCAACAATGCAGCGATTAATTAAATCAGGGGTAGTTCCTCAGATAAAAATCAATGTGATACAAAATATCAAAGAAGCTCAATTTTCAGCGGATACCATCAATATTATTGATGAACCCCTAGCCGACCCTAGCGCACTTATTGCGGGGAAAGTCCAAGCTCAAGCTGGTGACTTAGCATTTCGTTGTATTAAACGTGCGACTGAACTAGCTCTCGCAGGTGAAGTGAAAGCGATTGCCACTGCACCTTTAAATAAAGAAGCATTGCACCTTGCTGGGCACAACTACCCAGGCCACACTGAACTACTTGCCCAGCTAACCAATACCAAAGATTATGCCATGGTGCTTTATACCGAAAAATTAAAAGTCATCCATGTCACAACACATATTGCATTGCGTAAATTTTTAGATACATTAAATAGCGAGCGTATCATAACCGTGTCTCGTATCGCATCAGACTTTTTAAAACGCGTTGGCTATGAAAAACCACGTATTGCGATCGCAGGCGTTAATCCTCATGCTGGGGAAAATGGTTTATTTGGTGATGAAGAAATCGTATATTTACAACCAGCTATAGAACAGGTAAGGTCTGAAGGTATTAATGTTTATGGCCCTTGTCCTCCAGATACTGTATTTTTACAAGCCTATCAAGGGCAATATGATATGGTTGTTGCCATGTATCACGACCAGGGTCATATTCCTTTGAAATTATTAGGTTTTTATGATGGTGTTAATATCACTGCGGGTCTTCCGTTCTTGCGCACTTCAGCCGATCACGGAACCGCATTTGATATTGCTTGGACGGGTAAAGCAAATCCTGAAAGTATGGCCATCTCACTTAAACTTGCGATGAATGTAGTATAACTAATGAGCACAATGGATAGATTAGATTTAATACTTGAGTATCTTAAACAACATAACCTCGTCACTGTTGAGGAACTAGTACAAGCATTATCCGTGTCAGCGGCCACTATCCGGCGTGATCTCATTAAACTTGATGAAACTGGGGTTATCTCTCGCACGCATGGCGGTGTAACCCTAAACCGTTTCATTCCTGTTCAGCCCACTACGTCCGAAAAAAACCAGCGTAATCTAAGAGAGAAACGGGCTATTGCGAAAGCGGCAGCCCGTTTAATTGAACCAGGTAGCACGGTTCTACTTGATGCAGGAACAACCATGCTTGAGCTAGCGCGAGAGCTCACTCATATGCCCCTGCGTGTTATCACCTCTGACCTCCATATTGCCCTTTTTCTTTCTGAATTCAAACAAATTGAAGTCACAATTGTTGGTGGAAGAATTGACGATAGTAGCCAATCTTGTATTGGTGAGCATGGGCGTGTTTTATTACGTAGCATTTATCCTGATATCGCATTCATTAGTTGTAACTCTTGGAGTTTAGAAAAAGGAATTACAACACCAACAGAAGAAAAAGCAGGTCTAAAACGTGATCTAATAACAAATGCTACACGCTCTGTTATGCTTGCTGATAGTAGTAAATATGGTAAATGGTCATTATTTCGTGTCGCTCAAATAGACGAATTGACAGATATTATTACAGATAACCAACTTCCACTCGATATTCAGCAAGAATTTATAGATTTTTGTCGTACTAATCTAATATTGGTTTCCACAAATGCCACTTAATGCTATTGAGCTTGATTTCTTTATAAAATAAAGTAGCGCAACCTTCCAACTAAACCGCACCAAACATTGCATTTCATCTGACAACAAAATATGTAAGGAACCCCCATGAGCGAACTGAGATTAGCTTATAACAATTTATCACCTGAAGCTTATAAAGGGCTTATTTAATGCAAAAATGCATTGGATAAAAGCGGGTTAGGTAAAGAACTAATAGAGCTTGTTTATTTAAGAGTTTCACAAATCAATGGCTGTGCATTTTGCCTAGATATGCATGCAAGCTCATTAGGTTCAAATGGTGTCAGTAACAAAAAAATAGACACACTCGCTGGCTGGCAGGTTAGTCATCATTTTAATTCATTAGAGCGCGCTGCATTAGCTTGGACCGAAGCTGTCGTTAATATAGCTACCAGCAATACATCAGATGCTCTCTTTAATGAATTAAAACACCATTTTTCTGATGAACAAATTTCTGATTTAACTATCGCTATTAGTTTAATGAGTGCGTTTAACCGTATAGCAGTAGCATTGAGACAATAGTAAAAATTAATCTAAAAAAAGCCTGTTACCTTTATGGTAACAAGCTTATAAAGTCTATTTTTAACGCTATTTTTCTTCATCACGTAATGTTAAAACTTCGTATCCATCTTTAGTGACTAATACCGTATGTTCGGATTGTGCAGATAATTTTTTATCTCTAGTTACGACCGTCCAGCCATCTTTCTTTGTTTTAATTTTCATTCCACCTTGGTTAATCATTGGCTCTATCGTAAATGTCATTCCTTCTTTTAATTCAACCCCTTTTCCTCGTACGCCATAATGAAGAACCTGTGGATCTTCATGCATTTCACGCCCAATACCATGCCCACAATATTCGCGCACAACACTATAACCTTTAGATTCTGCATAATGTTGAATAGCAGAACCAATATCACCTAGCGTTGCGCCTGGTTTAACTTGCTTTATACCTTCCCACATAGCAGCATAAGTATCTTTGACCAATTTACGTGCCAGTGGTGAAGCTTCAGGCATCACATACATTTTACTTGAATCAGCAATAAAACCGTTTTTTTCTAGCGTAATATCTACATTAATAATGTCTTTTGTTTTTAAAATTTCATCTGTTTTTGGAACACCATGGCAAACAACTTCATTTAACGATGTATTCAAAACATATTGGTAGCCATATTGGCCTTTACTCGCAGGCCTTGCTTCTAGCTCATTAACAATATAGCTTTCAACTTTATCATTAATTTCCATCGTGGAAATACCCGGTACGATAAATGAATCCAACATTTTGAAAACACTAGCCAAAAGTCGTCCAGACTCACGCATCAGTTCAATTTCTTCTGCTGTTTTAATTGTAATATTATTCATGAACCTTTCCTTTTAATTCAATTGACTCTTTCTCTAACATTTCATTGATTAACATAGTAAATGTCTTACTCGGGTTTAGTTCAGCTTGCATACCAATTTTAATCCAAAATTCTGCCTGTGAATTAATTGAACGGGACATAACCTGGCTCGCATGGCGTAGATAATCATGCAGTTCATCTGAAATTTTTACGATACCCAAAATAACCTCAACAATATGATATGTATACAAACCATGTATAGATCATATAACAGGAGGATGATGATTCAAAGTACTCAAGTTTTGCATAGCACAAAGCGCATGAAAAACAGCCTACAAACAACACCACTAAGTTGCTTAAGTTGAATCCGCCGTCAAAGTATTTATCATATTAATCTGCTATCATAAATTCCGAATAATGTAAGCCCTATACGTAAATTAACCTTATTTTAATTAACTAGGCCATTTACTGATTTAACTGAGTTACTCCTTATAAACCAATACCCCGATTACTGCATGGACTCAATAAATAAAAGCCGGAGAAAAACATGTACAATAATATTTTGGTTCCTATTGATATAACAGAAAAAAGCTTAGCACAATTAGTTATGGCTCATATTCAATACTTTGCTAAATATGAAAAAGCACATATTCATTTTCTAACGGTTATTCCTACTGTTCCTTTCTATACCACAATGGGGTTTGGTTTTGCTGAAAAAGCGGATAGTGAACATGAAAATGTCACGAAGCAGCTGGCTGAGATAATTAAAGAATTTAATATTCCTAGTAATAAGTACAGTACACAAGTTTTAATGGGAACACCAAGGGATGAGATTTTACGTGTTGCTGAAGAAATTTCAGCAGATTTAATCGTTATTGGCTCAAAGCGCCCTGGCATGTCCACATATTTTTTAGGCTCAACCGCATCGATGGTTATTCAGAATTCAAAAATTTCTGTTTTGACTGTTCGATAACCTCTATCAACTATAATAATCTAGGTAGCCAATTGTTCGGTTACCTTTTTTTTCGTGTTAATCTTAAATACAAGTATTAATCACGAGACTAAACTATATATTGATATTACAGATTTATTTTTCGCTCAAGGAATGTAATGAAAAAATACTTACTTTGGATCAGTATTAGCATCAATATTATTCTAGCCATTGCTTTAGTTATAGCTATTACTTTGTTTTTTAACATGAAAAATCAGGTAATGACTATAGTTGAGCAAGTAAAGTCTGGGAAGTATATCGAACAAGTACAGTTGCAAACGAAGCAGCTTATTCCAAACGCACTTAATGAACTAAAAGCCTTAGAAACTGATGGTGACTCATGTGAGCAATTTTATCAAAGAGTCGATGAGGTTATTGAATACTTAAATAATAATCCTGAGATTATTGGAGCACAAACCTACACAGATCAATTGTCTTCTGTAAAAATGGCCATTGATAAAACTCCGACAGTTTTAAAAGACAAAGCCTGCAAGAAAGGGGTTTCAAGTATTAATTACATCATTAATGCACTACAACCGGATGAGCCATAATTGGCTCATTTATTAATAATATTTGAATGTTCAACATCCAACCAGCAGATAAACTGGACTAAATGTTCCAAGAATTGCTCATCAACAAAAGGCTGTAAACTTTGACATAAAAAATAATTTATTTCATTTTGTCGTTCTGGATAACGTTGAACGAATTTCTGTGTATATTCAGATAATGTTTCTGGCCAGTCATTATCATTTTTCCAACGTAAAATATCAGTCGAACGAATAAGCTTTCTCGATGCCGCCCGATATAATAACTTTAACTCAGCGTCATCATTACAATGATTGATTTGGTCGACATAAGCATTAAGCACATCAACAAAATCACCATTAACGGCTTCGGCTATTGCTCGTGAAGGGGTAAATTGGCTAAAACATGTTGCTAAATCATCCCCATAAATGCAACGGCAGTGATGCTTAATCCAATACCCCCAACTATATAAATTAGCCTCACTCATCACATCCGTAATAATACCAATATCAAAATCAATTTTGCTGACTTCGGCGTGATTAATCGTTAATTGAATTTGTAATTCATTAAGTTTGGTAGCCTCTAATTGAGTAAGACCATCACACAGTATAATACACAGGTCTAAATCTGATTGTTGTGGCTTTGCACAGCCTTTTGCCACACTGCCATACACATAAACGCTATGGAGTTTTTCTTTTAATATGCACCTAAGCCAATTAATAGATTCAGTTATAATTAACTTAAATTCCGATTGAAACGGTTTCTCTTCAAGAACAGGAATATACTCATAATCGTTTAACTTCATAACCTGCTAACTCTCAAGGATAAGTGTTTCAGTTTGTACTAACCATTCATAATAGCCAATAACCTCTCGACCATTTAACCAACGAGATAGCATATCTAATATTAACATTACACTGACTTCTTGCTTTTCTTTCTGTGAATGGTTGTTTGGTAAATAGTGAATTCTTTGCGCATAACACTTATCAGGTGTTGATAATACAACGTTTAAATATTGCTCATGATATTCACCAACGACTAAAGCAATAGATAACGGATGATTAGCCGCTATTTTTTGAGCTCTTTGCACAAGGGTTTCTAATGTTTGTCCCGCATCAAGAGACAGGATTTGGCTGGAAGACATGACTATTCCTGCAGAATTTAATGTCCAACTTAACAACCCTGCACTAAATTGTTCACTGACGACTACATGTAATTTCTTTTCTTTTAGGGATTTTCCAATTTTTTGAGCTAAACCTTCAGTACCTTCAAATATCAAATTATCCCCTACTCCTTGCTTCACGAGTTGCCAATCCCTCTCCATCAACTCTTTTTGTGACGCAGGGCCTGTTAATTTTAATTCAATAATAGGCATTGAAGAACGGTAACCTAAAACACAATTTTCAGGTAAAGGTAAGCTATCAAATTGCTTCGCAAGGCTACTTTCGCTGCGGCCAAAACTCGTTAGGCGTAAACAAATTGGCGGCTCTGGCAAAGTAAAACGTGCACGTAACCTTGGCAAAATTTGCTCATTTACCATGACTTTGAACTCAGAAGGTACCCCAGGAGTAAAAAAAATCAGACAATCATTCAAAACTAAGGAAAAGCCACAAGCCGTCCCTACAGGGTTGTCAATTAATTCAGCATTGGCAGGAAGTAGCGCTTGTTTGCGATTTGTTTCAGGCATAACTCGCCCTCTAGCAATAAAATAACGCTCCATAACTTCAATCCACTGCGAATGCTCAACTAATGGAACTCCCGCAGCTTTAGCCGCAGCCAAAGCACTTAAATCATCACTCGTTGGCCCTAACCCTCCATTCACAATCAGAACATCTGCAGATAAACTACGTTCAAGAAAAGTAGCTACTAAACTTTCTAAATTATCGCCAACAGTGGTTCGGCTACTCAAAGGGAGACCTTGCTGAAAAAAACAGTCTGCTAACCAAGCTGCATTTGTATCAACTATTTGTCCGTGCAAAACTTCATCACCAGTACTCAACATTTCAACAACTAACATTCATGACTCCCTGAATATACAAATCGTATTAACTTACTAAACTACCTTATTATCAAGATGACTAACATCAATATTTGTTCAACTCCAACATCCTAAAAATCGCTCATAATTCATTAAAGCAAATAGTTTAGGATAATTCTCACAATATATAGTCATAAAAAGGCTATAGTTTTATATGCAATTGAATACATTATTTTTTTACAGCAATAATAGGGGCTACATGTTCAAGCTAAAACCAATTAAATCTGTTGCATTACTTTCTTTAATTTTATTAGTTTCTGGATGCCAACTTGGAGGCTCTACAAATTCCAATTCAAACTCAGATTCAAAATTTGGAGAATTAAGTGAGTTAAAAACGATGGAGTTTCCTTCCACAGAGGCACCGAAAGGCCTTGCTGAAGGGGCATTTGAAACTGAGTATGACAATGGTCAGCCAAAATTCAAAGCATGGGTATCTAAAGGATGCTTGGATAAATACATCAAAACCTATTATGAAAATGGCAAACCAGAATCCCTAATTCAACTAAAAAACTGCAAGATAGATGGGACTGTCCGTAACTATCATGAAAATGGCCGTATTGATGTCGAATTAACCGCGCTACAAGGCAAATTATCAGGACCATTTAAAATTTACCACAATACTCCAAGTAATAAGCCAAATATTACTGGTACTTTTAAAAATGGAGATCTCGTTGGCACACTCACCGAATTTGATGAAAATGGAACTGTTATTTCTAAAGCAGTGATCCGCGATGGCGAAATTATCGTATTACAATAATTCAGCTAACAAGACAAAATAAAATATGTGATTTATAAAGATAGCTAAAAATAGAAACCCGCAAATAGCGGGTTTCTAAGAAATATTACATAATGACCAATATGATTAAATCAGCTCTTTCACTTCAAAATTTACTTCACCGCTGAGATCTGCATCATAATTGACACCATTTAAGCCGAAGCCAAACAAACGGAGAAACTCAGCTTTATAGCCTTGATAATCCGTTAGCTCATTGATGTTATTATCATTCAGCTGCTGCCAAATTTCACGGCATGTATTTTGTACGTCATCACGTAATTCCCAATCATCTAAGCGTAGACGATGTTTTTCATCAGTATCTGGCACTGAGTCATTGAATAATTTAGTAGCAAATAAGCGCTGAATTTGTTCAATACAACCTTCATGGATCCCTTTCTCTTTCATAATTTTAAAGACAATAGAGATATATAAAGGCATGACAGGAATTGCAGAAGAGGCTTGAGTTACAACAGATTTTAGTACTGCGACATAAGCGGCTCCACCCTTAGCTTGCAATTTTTGGTTGATTGCATAAGCCGCACGGTCCAAATCTTCTTTCGCTTTGCCTAATGTACCATGCCAGTAAATTGGCCATGTTAAGTCCGTACCAATATAAGAATAAGCCACGGATTGTGCATTATCGGCTAAAACGCCTGCTTCATCTAATGCGTCCATCCACAGTTCCCAGTCTTGGCCGCCCATGACTTTTACTGTGTCTGCGATTTCTTGTTCATTTGCAGGTTCAACAACCGCTTCAATCAGTACATCTTTGTTGGTATCTAACGCAACAGATTTATACGGCTCGCCAATAGGTTTCAATGCTGAGCGTACAATTTCGCCCGTTTCAGGCATTTTACGCACTGGAGAGGCCAGTGAATAAACAACTAAATCAATTTGGCCTAAATCTTGTTTAATTAAATCAATGACAGTTTGACGGCATTCATCAGAGAAAGCATCACCATTAATACTTTTCGCATACAGGCCTTCTTCTTTTGCTGCTTTGTCAAAACCTGCAGAATTGTACCAACCCGCAGAGCCTGTTTTACCTTCACTGCCTGGCTTTTCAAAAAATACGCCGATGGTAGCCGCACCACTGCCAAATGCAGCATTGATACGAGAGGCAAGACCGTAACCGGTGGATGCACCAATAACTAAAACTTTCTTAGGGCCATTTTTCAGTTCGCCACGTGATTTCACGTAGGCAATTTGCTCACGCACATTGGCTTCACATCCTGCTGGATGAGCTGTAGTGCAGATAAAACCACGAATTTTAGGTTTGATAATCATAGTAATTTTTTCTTGGTAGCTAACAATCAGGCTCTAATATACCTGATATTATCCATTTACTTAAGACAGAGTGACAATAAATAAGGAGAACAGACCAGTTTACTGATGACTTTCCCATTAATTGTTCATTTAAAACCAGTAGAACTTTAATAGCACGTCGTAACGGATCTAATTCCCGCGCTATTGTACCTGTCCAACATCGACGCGTATTTCCGCCTACTCGACAGCCATTGAAGAGTGCATCTAGAGACAAAACCATAGATGAAAACGCATTGCCAAACGAAAGAACAAATAGCATTAACGAGTATGAAATAGCTTAATAGCTGCTTATTGTGGCATAGTTGGTATTAAATTATGGATAACCATCACTGAGTAAACAATGTCTTTTTTATCGTGGATTTTACGAAAATGGGCATTACTAACAATACCGACCATAATCTGCATGCCACTTTTTTCATAAACCCGCTTAAATGGCGTTGTTTCGTCATCCGATATTTTATCTAAGAAATAAACATCCCGTTTATAGCGTTCAATGGTTTGCATTGGTAAACCATAAACTTCAAACATTTTCTGGTTAATTGCATCATACTCAGCCAAAATGGCTGATTGGTCTCGACTATCTTTTCCTTGGGAAGAAACTAGCATTAACGTATTATTCTCCCGAGAAAACATCAATAAAAACAGCTTATTTGCTATTTGAGGGGAGTCTGTTGATGAACATAATGCACCTCCTTCTTGAAACTCAGTACATTGCAATCCTTTTAAATGCAGTTTTCGTATCTGCTCGGGGGTTTGCCCCCACTTAAAACCATAAGGGGCATCTAGTTTTTTCGTTGTACAACCAGAAACGAGTACGAGTATTAACGTAAACAAAATTCCTTTTATCATCACTTCTCAAATTCCAATTAAGTCATCTAATTTGATACTATCAAAAACGAATAATTAATCAAAAAATTAACTTTTCTATAAGCACATTAAATGACTCGATTGATTTCTGCATAATTAAATCTGCCTTACTCTTTCTTATTTTCCTGCTGCTTAACCTCTGCCATGGCAATTTCCTTCAACCAGTCGGCTAATAAAGGTTTTGTTTTCACTGTATCTAATAATGCTCGTTCGTGTTTGGTTAATCGTACAACTACAACTTCAGTTTTCATGTTAGACATAGCTCGTTCCTCTTCAAGGATCAGAATAGTGACATAAAATACTAACGGAACGGTCTGACTTACGGTTTTTTACACGAATAGCGAGTTAATTGACACAATGAAACAACAGCTTCATTTTTTAATAAACCATTGAATATAAATAGGAAACATTACAAAGAATCGATATTAATTGAGCTGGTATAAAATACTTGAAAGGAAGTAAATACAAAAAAACCACCTAGAGGTGGTTAATTGCTAATTTCAAACCATAACTGATTTAAATTTAGATGGTGCCCAGGGCGGGACTTGAACCCGCACAGCCTAAAGGCCGAGGGATTTTAAATCCCTTGTGTCTACCGATTTCACCACCTGGGCTAAATTTTCGTTCTCAAAAACTTGGATAAATTATTAACTTACCCGGCTAACCCATATATTTGATATATTGTAGTCAGCTAAACTTAAAATAAAACACTTAATCGTGTTTAGATTACTTTAAGATGGTGCCCAGGGCGGGACTTGAACCCGCACAGCATAAAGGCCGAGGGATTTTAAATCCCTTGTGTCTACCGATTTCACCACCTGGGCTAAATTTTGGAGGCGCGTCCCGGAGTCGAACCGAGCTACACGGATTTGCAATCCGGTGCATAACCGCTTTGCTAACGCGCCTTATCCGAATTTCTTTCGAAATTTGGAGCGGGAAACGAGACTCGAACTCGCGACCCCGACCTTGGCAAGGTCGTGCTCTACCAACTGAGCTATTCCCGCATAAAGCTTCACTTTTCAGCTTATGCTTTTCAAACTGGCTGATTTACTTATTTATTTTCGTAAACCATGTTGCCGTTCGATGCGTTGCATTCTACTGATTTCACCTATCGAGTCAATACAATTATTTAAATAATTGGATCGTTCGCTGTTTTTTCAATCATTTCGATCACGCTTCGCTCAAATCGGCCCATGCAGCCTTTAAATATTGGAACATTGACCAAAATGTTAAGATAGCCGCAACATACATTAGTGCAATTGAAAGATTTTCAATTAATGGCGTTGGACGCCACAATAGACCGACTAATGACATCATCTGAGCAGTTGTTTTAAATTTACCAATCCAAGAAACGGCCACACTGCTGCGTTTACCAATCTCTGCCATCCATTCACGTAAAGACGAAATAATGATTTCACGTGCAATCATCGTTGCTGCAGGCAAAGTTACATACCAAACATCATAACTTTCTGTAACTAATACTAATGCCGTTGCAACCATAACTTTATCGGCAACAGGATCTAAAAAAGCACCAAACTTTGTAGTTTGCTTCCACAACCTTGCTAAAAAACCATCAAACCAATCAGTTACCGCTGCAATAACAAAAATAAGCGCACATGCAAACGGCCCCCAAGCGACAGGGAGATAAAAGGCTAATACAAAAAACGGTATTAGGATGACGCGAAATAATGTCAACCACGTTGGTATGTTTAATTTCATCACGCTCACTAACTTTTTGACCAAGTTGGATATTATGAATATGTTGCCCTAAGACACTCACTGTTTCAATGCATTATAAATCTTTTCTGCAAGGGCGTATGAGATCGAGGGCACTTTTGCGATTTCTTCTATACTTGCATTACGTAAAGGTTGTAACCCACCCATATATTTTAGCAACATCTGCCGACGTTTTGGCCCAACTCCCTCGATTGACTCTAATGCACTCGTACTTTTGACTTTTGCTCTTCGTTGCCGGTGCCCCGTAATCGCATGATTATGTGACTCATCTCGGATATGTTGGATAACATGCAAAGCGGGAGAATCAGGTGGTAGTGAAAAACCTTCGCCCTCAGGCTTTAAAAATAACGTTTCAAGCCCTGCTTTGCGGTCACTACCTTTAGCAACACCAATTAACAATGGGTGTTTTTTATCCCAATCAACCTCAAGTGAATTAAATACATCCTTTGCCTGCCCTAGTTGCCCTTTACCGCCATCGATAAAGATAATGTCAGGAACTTTGCTTTCATCAATGTGTTTACCATATCGGCGCGTTAAAACTTGGTGCATTGCTGCGTAATCATCACCAGGAGTGATACCAGTAATGTTATAACGACGATATTCAGATTTCACTGGACCCGATTTATCAAACACAACACAAGAAGCGACGGTTTGCTCCCCCATCGTATGCGAGATATCAAAACACTCCATACGGTTGATATTTTCTAAATTAACCACTTTTGCAAGCGCTTCCATGCGCTGTTGCACCGTCGAGTGTTGTGCAAGTTTAGTTGAAAGTGCAATCGATGCATTCGTTCTCGCTAGTTTTAAGTAACGAGCTCTCACACCACGAGGCTGACTTTGAATATTAATTTTGCGCCCAGCGACCTCTGAAAGAGACTCCGCTAATAATTCTTTTTCTGTTAATGCAAAATCTAATAATATTTCGCCAGGTAACGTTCTATTTTCACTACCTTGCAAATAAAACTGACCTAAAAAGGTTTGAACCACTTCCTCAAGCTGTGTATCTGTTGGAATTTTGGGGAAATAGCTGCGACTTCCAAGCACTTTCCCTTGGCGAATAAAAAGTACATGCACACAAGCAAGGCCAGATTCAAAAGAAACACCAATAACGTCCAGATCATCGCTGTCACCCGATACATATTGCTCCTCAGTGACTGCCCTGACTGCTTGAATTTGATCTCTAAAACGCGCTGCATCTTCAAAACGTAGCTCTAAACTTGCCTTTTCCATACGGTCAACTAAGCCAGCCAAAACTTGTTTATCTTTTCCGGTCAAAAATAAACGGACATATTCAACTTGTTGGTTATAGTCTTCATCGGAAACTAAACCTTTGACACAGGGGCCTAGGCAACGGCCAATTTGATATTGTAAACAAGGCCTTGAGCGATTTCGATACATGCTATCTTCACATTGACGTATTGGAAACAACTTCTGCATTAATGCCAATGTTTCCCTTACTGCATAAGAGCTTGGGAAAGGGCCAAAGTACTCACCTTTAGCATGTTTCGCCCCTCGGTGCATCGAAATTCTAGGGTGAGCTTCGCTGCTTAAAAATAGATAAGGATATGATTTATCGTCGCGTAACAATACGTTATAACGTGGTTGGTACAACTTAATATAGTTGTGTTCAAGTAATAGTGCTTCTGTTTCAGTATGAGTCACCGTCACATCAATAGAAGCAATTTGCTTAACCAGCTGCTCTGTTTTACGGCTCCCCACATTTTCACGAAAATAACTTGATAAGCGCTTTTTAAGATCCTTTGCTTTTCCTACATAAATAACCGTTTCCCCAGCGTCATACATTCGGTATACACCAGGTTGATTAGTCACTGTTTTTAAAAAAGCCTTTGGCTCGAACTGTTCTGACACTCGAATAAACCCTGTTTTGCTGTAATTAAACCATAACTGATGGCTATATGAGTTAATTCTACATCACTACAGATATTAAGTTTACTAAACATTCGATATCGATAGGTATTGACTGTTTTAGGGCTCAAGGAAAGTGACTCTGCCACCTGCTTGATAGGCATTCCCTGAGTGATCATCAACATGATTTCTAATTCACGCCCTGATAATAAATCATATAAATCTTGTTGATTACTATAGACTAACCGCTGAAGAGCAAGATCTTGGGCAATATCTGGAGATATAATCCGTCGTTTAACACTCACAACTTGGATAGCTTCAATGATATCCTCTTCTGTCACATTGATACTTAGTAAACCGAAAATACCGATATCTAACGCTTTTAAAAAAAACGAAGGATTATTTCTGACATTGTAAATAATGATCCCGACATCCGGCTGAGTTCGACGGAGTGTTTGTATGGTTTTTAGTGAGTCATAGCGGAAACTATCACTGCTGATTAAAATCATATTTGCTTTTTGGCATCTATTCCATGTAACCACATGTTCCACTGATGGAAAAGAAGCAACAACTTTATAGCGTATATGACGTGAAAAAAACGCTTCGAAACCACGAATTGCAATATTATTATCGTCAATTATTATTATATTAATCAATTAATTCCCCTATTGGACTTTAAAATTAATTGTAAAAATAATAAATGAATAAATAAAAAAATTATATACACTTTTTTATTTATCTTTGTTTTATTAAAAATAATATTAAATTATAATTTAAAGGAATGATTCATAGTGATTAATAATTAAAGACCACCTTATTGAGTGGTCTTAATATTAAAAATAAAATGATACGCTATTTTTTTCCAACTAAACGACAGATGGTTTCTGATACTAAATAGCTTTTCTCAAAAGAACGGACAGGTAGAAACTCAAAGCATGAGTGGAAATTAAGTGCTCCCGTAAAATAATTGGGAGTTAAAATGCCTCTTGCCGATAAAGCAGAACCATCAGTACCACCACGCATCGGAATTACCTTAGGCTCAACCTCTTGGATTTTCAGTGCTTCAAAAATTAAATCGATCGCTGTACGGTCATCTCCCAATGAGTCACTAATATTGCTATACACATCAACAATATTACACTCAATTTTTGCACGCGGATGACGAGCTTTTATTAAATCAATCGCTTGTTCTATAAAACGTTTCCGTGCCGCAAAGCTATGGCGGTCAAAATCACGGATCGCCATTTTAATTTTAGCATTATCTGGGTTTGCGATTAAATCTGTGACATAAAAATAGCCTTCGCGATGCTCTGTGTGTTCTGGGGTATCAAAGCGGTCAAAACAACCAATAAAATCATGTGCAACACGAATAGGATTCAACAATACATTCTTAGCTGACATGGGATGTGCGGTAATACCTTTAATTGAAACCTCGATAGAAGCGGCATTAAACGTTTCATACACAACCTCACCAAGTGCGCAACAATCAATGGTATAAGCAAAATCAACGTTAAAGCGGGATAAATCCATAATTTTAGAGCCACGCAGGCCAATTTCTTCATCCGGTACAAACGCAACGTAGATATCGCCACAATCAAAATCAGCATGCTGCAGCTTATTCATTAATTCCATAACAACCGTTACAGCGGCTTTATTATCGGCACCCAGAACGCTGGTTCCATCACTAAAAATAATATCTTCACCAACATAAGGAGCTGCTTCTGGATGCTCTGCTACCTTAAACCAAATATTTTCTTTTTCATTTAAACATAAGTCATGACCTTCATACTTCAAAGTTTGAGGCTTAATGATGGGAGATAAACCAACATCGACCGTATCTAAATGAGTTACAAAACCTATTTTTGGTGCTGAAGGTTTATTTCCTGGGCGCATTGCATATAAGATGGCATGGTCATCAATATAAACATCTTTGAGACCATAACTTTCAAGCTCTTGCGCTAATAATTTTGCTAGTTCACGTTGCCCCTCTGTACTTGGAACAATCGTGCTTGCTGCGTCACTTTGGCTTTCAATAGCGAGGTAGCGGTAAAAACGCTGCTCTAATTGTTTACCTAATTCGTTCATTTTATATTCCTTGCATTAACTATACTTACCCTATCTATTTATTTAATAGACAGGGTATTGGCTCTACCTATTGTGCAGGATGCCACGTGTAACCGCTATCGAAACCAATTGGGATATCAAAAGCCCAGAACAAATATAATGTTGAAGTCAAAATAATTAATAACCCAACAGTGAATGGGATCATCATTGAGCACAATGTTCCTATTCCTGCATTTTTATAATATTTTTGACAATACATCAGAATTAACGGATAAAACGGAAACATCGGTGTGCTCACGTTCATCGCAGAGTCACTGACACGAAATGCTGCTTGTGTTAATTCAGGTGAAATTCCCACAGCCATTAGCATAGGTACCAATACTGGCGCCATAATTGCCCATTTAGACGTCGCTGAAGTAATCATAATATTTAAAATAGCGGTTAATAGAATTACTCCAAAAACAGTCATTCCAGATGGCATATCGAGTGTACGTAATAACTCAGCCCCTGAAAGCGCCAATAATGTGCCTAAATTAGAATGTTGAAATGAATATAAAAATTGGGCAGCAAAAAAAGCGAAAACAATAAATGGGATAAGTGATTTAGTAATATTCTCCATTGCTTTAACAACATCTTTTGTTGATGTAAAAGATCTCGTCATGTAGCCATAAACAATGCCTGGCAAAGCAAAGAAAATAAACAGTAAAGGCACAACAATTTGCATAATAGGTGCTTTCGGGCTAGTTAAGCTACCGTCAGGCCCACGTAATGGTGAATTTTCTGGCCATAACAATGCAAATAACCCGATACCTAAAGCAATTAGCACTAAACCTGCAATTCGAAAAGCACGATTTTCAGCAACAGTAATTTTACCTAAATCTTTTTCAGAATCAGTGTCAACTTCATTTAAACTGATCGGGCAGTTTTTATTCAGCCATGGCTCAACAATTTTTTCAGTGATAAACCAGCAAGTAAAAATAACACCAAATGTTCCGCCCAAACTAAAGAAATAGTTACATAGAACATTCACGCTATAACCTGGCGCTAGCATTTGCGCAGCATCTTGCGTAAAACTTTGCATTATTGGGTCAATAATTGATGGTGTATAGCTTGCAGTAAATCCACCTGCTAAACCTGCAAATGCAGCAGCAATCCCAGCTAACGGGTGACGACCACTCGCATAAAACATCATCGCTGCAACTGGCATTAAAATGACATAGGCAGAATCCGAAGCAATATGAGAAACAATCCCGACAAATACTACTGTAGGCGTTAGCATTCTAGGTGAAATAAACGACAGCATTTTTTTCAATGCAGTATTAATAAAACCACTACTTTCCGCAATACCAATACCTAACGTTGCCACTATCGTTATACCAAGAGGAGGGAAGTTAATAAAATTTTTAACTGCCGCAGTAATAAATAATATTATTTCCTCATACTGAAACATATTAACTATAGCGATTTTATCTTTTGAAATAGGATGGTAATAACTAAAATCTACGAAAGAAAGCAGATAAGATAAAAACCAACATATAATCAGGGCATAAACAAACAGCATAGTCACATCAGGCATAACATTACCAATGCGCTCAACACGGTTTAAAAACCCTTTCTTCTTGGGGAGTGTTTTTGTTGTCATATTTACAAGCTACTTATGTTATTAGAATAGAAACTTTATAACAGTAAATAACCTATATATAAAAGTAAAATACTTTTGTGATTAGTTTTAACAGGATAAACCAGTTTCAAAATAAAATATTAGAAATTTTTATATTAATTTTAATTACCAAACATCACATATCTTAAATTTTATTAATTTATAGATTTAGATGCAGAATATATAGCTTAAGTATTTGCCTTCGATGTCACACATACAAAAAAAGGAATAATAATTACACCTTTTTTTGCATGCCAGTAAATTATACTAATGTATGCTATTCACGCTTTAATTTTTCAGTGTTTGCAATATAAAGTGCAACAACAAGTACTAAAATTGCTCCTGCATGCAAAAGCGTTGTCATTGGGTCACTATGGTCAACAATAATTAAACGAATTATTGCCGTTATACCTATATATATAAAGTACCTTAATGGGAAGTGATACCCTGACATAAAATACTTTATAATCAAGGCAATAAACTCAAAATACAGAAAATAAATGACAATGCCTTCTAATAATTCATAGGCCGTTGCCCCTTTTGAGCTACCAAACATTAATGAGGCCATTGTTACCGTTTCTTTAGCTAAAAAGAATACAAGTACAGCAGCGAGTGAGATCAAGCCAATATTTAGTATCCATTGTAGTACCCACGCAATATTACTCGCATGACGCATTCCTTTCATACTATTCATTTGTTATCCCTCTGAACAACGTTTAAACCTAGTTATTTTCTTAATTGTAAAACAAATTTAAATCACTCGCATGACAAACAAGAAATTAATTTAACGAATAGTATCAAAAAATACAGTCTGAACAGCTACCGTTAAACCCCTTATGGCTTACTATTAACGTAATAATTAGAAATTTTAATCCGATGACGGTGACATCATTTCCATAATGTCTTTCTCTGTCAACATGGGCGTTTTTTCTACAAAATTATAATATTGGGGCTTACTATCTATGTAAATCTGCATACTCATTTGCGCATCTTTACTCTCTTTAAATAAGGTTGTTGATACATAGTATGTTGACGGTGAAAGTAAATGGTAAAAAAGGTGTGAACCACAATTCTTACAGAATGCACGCTCTCCCCATTCGGATGATGCAAAGATCGTCACAGCTTCTTGCCCCTCTACTATTAAATCGTTACCACAATCAACACTAAAACCTGGGCCACCATTCCATTTTTGACACATTCCGCAATGGCATACACTGACATGGCTAATATCTTTTGCTGTTGTGATTTTTACAGAACCACATAAACATTGGCCTTGATGCATAGAATTTCCTTTATTTAGATAGCTGATTTATTACTCAATATGAATATAACCACAGTAAAAATTTAGTTATTACTTACTTTGTATCTATTCTAAATTGCCGACCAGTAAAACGTTTATCATTAATAATATTACGCAGTTGAGAACTATCAAGCTCTTTTGTTTCTCGTTCAAACTCTATGTCTGCTTCACTTTGGTTTGTATTTTGTAACACATACTCATACGTCACTTGATTATGTGCTATAAATTCTGTTAATACGGTATTATTTGCAGCTTGAGCTACTATTGAAGAACCGGTCAAAATAACAATCACAATAAATATACGAGCCAGTAATGTTCTTTCCATCATTATCTCCTATTTCGTTATGATTGTTTTAGCGCAAATCCTTGTCAGAAAAAACAGACTAAAGGTAAGTGTGCTCATGCTTGAGTAAAGAGATGTCAGAATTGTCAAAGACGTAAATTGGAACCAAATAGGGTACTATTCCCTATTTGGCTAATAAAAATATCTAGTTATAACTCTTCATGATTAGCTTTATCTGAAGAATTAACTTCTCTTAATAAATACCAGCAAAAATAGATCAATACTAAGATACCAATAAATAACAGTATCCATAAAGTAATTGTCAACCAGTTAAAATTATCATCAGCCTCTTCTGCTGAAGTTAATCTATCTACCCCTCCCAACTCAATGATTGTGTTATCAAGAAATAACTGGGGGTAATTCGTCATTAATTCATCAATACTATCTGGTTTTCCTACAAGCTGACTTGTGGTTAATTTATCAAAGCTTGCTTGTTTATTTCCCCAAACAAGCAAATACGGCGAGGGACCTTGTAAATTAAAAATAAGATTATAAGCATCTCGTTTTCCCGTTAATCTTGGCGGTTGATCCTCCCAACTGCCTTTGAGCGCAGAAATTTTTACTTTCCCTACCATTTCGCCATAAAGTGCAGTGCTTGGATTACTGACTAAATCACCATCTATTGCTTGATTATAGGCGACAATATTAGTGAGTAATTTCCAGCTTTCACCGCGATCAGATGAATACTCGATTTTTAAGGGGATCACGCGGTTTGGTTGTTGCAACTGTATTTGTAATTCACTTAACGGCAGTGCTCTAGGTAACTGATAGATTATATGATCTTTTGAAACTCCATCGTTCGTCATCTCAAAATGAAATAGTTCTTGACGGTGAGTTGAATTGAATACGCTAGAAGTTGCATCTACTTTTAATAAATCGGGTATAACAATATCTGGAGCACTTACAATTACAGCCATAAGATAAGGTGCATTTAATGCTTTTGAATTACCATTCAATAATTCAATATTATTACTTACAATAGTTTCAGAATTTAATTTTAAATTCATAATTGGCTGGTTCGATGCTACATTTAACCAATTTTCTTTATCATCGCTAGCAAAAATAGATACCTTTGCCTGCCACTCTTTCTCACTTTTAGCCCAGTCTAATGTCAGGCTCTTAACGGGGGCATCTTTAGTTTGGTTTTGATTTCTCGTTAATAAATAAGCCTGATAAGCAACATTATCTTTCACTTGCATACTAGGCAACTCAATTCTATTCACTTTACCTGGGATAGATTCGACTAGTAGATGTTGCCTTTCTCTACGCACATCATCATCGGAATTAACGCTGTCAACTTGGGTCACTAAACGTTGTGGTGTAAAAACCACTTTTTCATTAGAGACGGATTTTTCAGTATCAGAAAATAATACGGAAGGCATTTCATTACCAGTGCCATTAAAAACTCGAACATCTTGCAACGTTTTAGGGTACGCTGAATTAATATACGCATTTGCGGGAAGCTCTAACCAATAAAAAGGGGTCGATGTATCAAGCACATTTATTTCTGAGCCTTGATAAAAACTATAAGGTGTCGTCTCTTCTACTGTCTCTGCATTCATGTAACTAGAAAATAATGATAAAGATAGGACAGCAATAAACTTTCCTAGTCTTGTGTTTTTTATTAAACTCATGGTTGCATCTCCTGTTCGACTTTCCCTTTTGCTTCTTTTGGTGGTAATGGCGAAAAATACCCAACAATTAAAATTAACAATGCAACACCAATAAAGGAAATTGCACGAGAAATACCACCTTGCCCATAAATATCAACTAAGAATAACTTGGCAATAACACATGCAAAAATACCTGCCCCTATAAACCAGCAAATACGGTTTTTCTTGAGAGCGGCAACAATAATGCAGGCTAATGCAGCCAATGCCCAACTGATAGAAAGTACAGTTTGTACTAAGCGCGAATCATAGAGGGTTTCATAATTCCAGCTCAGTGCTGCGAAATCTGCTGTTGCACGAATTAAAATACCGTTAAACCAATAAGCAGAAAGTGCAATAGTGGCCACTAATAAACTACGCAGAACCCAAAAATTAACCGCTGTCACTTTACGTATTTTCTGCGTGAACCCTCTACGTATCAAAACTAGCGCCGCGATACTAAATAACCCAGCTTCATCTAATGGATTGATTAATGGTATATAACTCCAAAACGTCAGTTTGCCATCTTCTAAATTAGCATAGCTAGACAATATAATTAGCCCGACAGCGACAGGAAGCATCGAATACCAATAAATCAGTCCATTTCGTTTCATCGGTGGCATTCTACTTTGTTGTAGCCAATACAGAACAATAATGGTTAGTGTTATGGCCATGATATACATAAAATACCCGACTTCGTGCATTCCCCAAGGTAAAATAGAAACGAACCAATTTACTTGAGTACCAATAAACGCAAGAATTAACCATAAATTAGCGCTATGGAGACATCTTTGCATCCAGGGGGCACGAAGCTTATATGCATGAATAACAAATAAAACAGAGCTGCCCAAAACAACTGGCCATATAAGAGAACCTTCGCCACGTCCCATTGGGTTTTGGTCGTTAACGAAATCTAAACTAAGATAATAATAGCCCGCAATCCACAAGATAGATTGGCACAGTAACAACGGCACCCAATTAATATGGATAGCATATAAACGCCAAAACCAAACAGAAATAACAACCAAGACTAAAATAATAAAGCCTTCAGATTCACGGCTCCACGATAAAATATCGGTAAATAAAGGTAACCAACAAAACCACGTTACCAACCCTATAATTAAGAAACCATAACTAAATAAAGTAAAGTTACTATCTTCTTTACGACGAGTATGGAAAAGCCCACCCGCCATAAAACATGCGACTAATAGCACTGGAACCATATAAGTACTACTGCGACTCCAATATAGATAAGGATAATCACTTAATAAAGTAATTGCACTAATAACTATCAATAAAGAGCCAATCGCCGCCATTTTTTTCTGGTTTTGCTGTAAACCAAACCAAAGGATTAATAGACCTTCTAATGACCAAATAATGGAGGTCCACTCAAATGTTAACGCTAGTGGAATAGCTAACGTGATAAATCCAGCACCAATAATAATATTTGCTAATGCCATATTCTTGCCAGCAGATTTATAGCGTTTATGCACTTGCAAACCAGTAACCAGATATAACAAGCCTATCATCAGAGAAATAAAGGCCGGCAGCAAACCTTCCCCTTGTGAAATAAAGAATTGAAGAGCAATACTGACAAAGGGAGGAACAAACAGAAGCGTATTATCAACAATAAGTTGCTTGCTATGTTCAAAACGTAGTGAAAATAGTTGAGTTAAAGCATTAAATACGACTAAATTAGCAATAATAAAGAGTTGGCAGGATAAATAATAGTCTGGCTGGTAATTATCTACCCCCCATAAAACGGCAACGCCATAAGTCATCACCATACCGACTAAATTTAAAGGGCGCCAAGCCTGCCACACGCTAATAACTAAAATACCGATAGATAGCATCAGGTAATAAGAAAATAAAACAACATGGCTTCCACCACCAGTCGATAGTAATACAGGTGCTAAATACCCGCCTATTGATGCCAAAACCGCTAAGCTAATCGTTCGCTGCAATAATGCCAAAGCAATACTTGCAGCACAAATAAGCAACATAAATGCAAATGCCATTCCATATGGCACCATCGTATATAATTTAAAGGCAGCAAAAATAGTGATATACAAGCAGCCTATTGCTCCCCCTTGTAAAATCAACCCAAATAATGCCTTTTTATTCCGTAACCACCAGCCAACGCCAAGTAAGCCTAAGCACCCTACTGCACTGAAAATTAAACGCATTTGTGGTGAAATAATGTCATTTTGCACGCTATAATTCAGTAAATACGCCACACCTAGGAATAACAACAGAATACCTATTTTCGCAACAGGATTTCCTTTTATTAACCAGCTAAAGAAATGGCTGAATATTGATTTATCATGACTAACCGCATTTTGATTATTTTGATTTGTTTTACGCTCATTATGATTAAACCGATTTGGGTCTATTTGCGGTGCTGCCGAGTTATCAAACCTATTTGGGTTAATGTTTTCATTAATTGGAGAGCGTTCGAGAGGATCTTCATAAACAGTTTGTTCCGTAATGGGAACCGAGCTCGCATTACTAGATAAAGCATGATCAGATAAAGCATGTTCTTTTTCAGCCTGCTGATAAGTAGCATGGCTCATTGAGAAGACATCTTGTTTTTCATCGAAGCTTGGTTGGGGAGCCGTTACATCATCAACAGATACACTTTGTGAGGGTTTAGAGTTAGAAAGGAGAGCTTCTAATGAGGAAACCTTCTGATTTAATAGCGAAATTTGATACTGCAACCGACCAGTTCGATTGATGGCAATGATAGCAAGTATCGGAGCTAGCACTAGCAGAAAAACTAATACGAGTCCTACTAGTATCCAAGTATCCACAAATAGGTTTCCTCATAATAAAATTCACAATTTAGAATCTGGAAAATAAAGACCACGATTACTGCTAGTGTAGATAGCATTGATCCCCTTGCCAACCAAATGTAATAAACTGTTACAAAATAATTCATTACACTCTACTTTTAGCTATACTCTGAACAAAAAAGAAGCAATACCCTCACCCGTTTTTTATGACTTATTAATACTCTCATTCGTTATTTTAGTAACTAAGAAAACCCTTAATCATCATTTAATGATAGTTTAATTCATGGAAAATAGATAAGTGATTGAGTGTCTATTTTTCGATATTCATTTTCAGATACTTAACTAATTAATAATGAAAATTTTATTAGTACAATTATTTTTATTATGTTATTTATATAATATATTTATTTTAAAATATTTACTCTAATATTTATTATCCTTAAATGACTATAGCCACTTAAAGATAATATTAATTATTTTCTTTATTACACATTGATGAAATGTATAAATTTTTTAATTAGACTGAGATTAATCGCAAGGGAAAGTGTTAACTGTCATTTAACTGAATTTTTATGAAATAAGGCCTACCGCATATTATCGGGAGAATTTTTTAATGCTAACTCACATTATACTTGCTGCTTTAGGGCCCATTGTTCTTGGATTAGCCGTTGGTTGGCTATCGGGTAAATATGGGTTCATCAAACGAGAGTATTCCCAAGCTTTTGCTGACTTTGTTGTTAAAATAGCATTACCGTTTGCACTATTTCTTGCTGCTGCACAAGCACCACCCTCGGTATTACTCAATATTGACTATTTATTAGCATTGGCCGTAGGATTAATTGCAACATACGTGATTGGTTTTATTTTTGGTAAATTTATTTTTCGCCATAATAAAAAAGATGCAGCTATGCAAGCCTTGTCGGTATCTTTTCCTGATATGGCCTACTGTGGGCCACCTGTATTACTTGCAACTGTCGGGTCATCAGGCTTAATAGCAATGGTATTAGGTAACCTTATTTATACCGTTATTATTATTCCATTTACTCTCTTAATGATCAGCGGGTCACAACAAGGAAACAGTATCTTAAAATCTGTTGGTAAAGCCATTGCCCAACCCTTAGTTTTTCTTCCTATTCTAGGGGCAATACTGGCTATTTTGGGCGTTAAATTACCGGAGATATTACAAAATTCAGTCAATGAATTAGGGAAAACAGCAGGCGGAGTCGCCCTATTCTTCCTTGGATTACTCCTTTCTGGGATCAAACTGACAATTAGTAAGGAAATTGTATTTAACGTTTTTATTAAAAACTTTGTTCAAGCAGCCCTAATTTTAGGAACTGGACTCGCTTTAGGTTTACAAGATGATTTACTGAAAGCTGCATTTATTATTGGTGTATTACCCACCGCGACCGCAGTGCCCGCATTGGCCATTAGCAACCAAGCCTATACTGAAACCTCAGCAGGAACCGTGTTATTAAGTACATTAGCTGCCTTAATTTCGATTATTGGCGGTATCACTATCGTCGAGATGCTTTAATTTTCAATTAATGGTAGCCGATGTTTAGGCTACCATTACATTCTGCCGCCAAATTCTCTGTCGATTTAATCACCCATTATTTGCCAGATAGATCACAAAAAACGTATCATAGTGATAAATACTTTTCTTTTATACATCTGGGATACAAACAAAAAATGAAAATTAGTGATGAGTTAGCTTCTGCTATCGCTTCCGTTACCGAGGTCGCTGCAGTTGCTGCCTTCGATTGGGTGGGTAAACAAGATAAAAATGCTGCAGATAAAGCCGCGGTAGAAGCGATGAGAAATCGCCTAAATGAAATTGATTTTCATGGCAAAATTGTCATTGGTGAAGGTGAAATCGACGATGCTCCCATGCTATATATTGGTGAACAAGTTGGTAAACAATCTGGTTCTGTTGGATTAGATATTGCGGTAGATCCTATCGATGGAACTCGCATGGTCGCTTGCAATGAAAAAAATGCCATTGCCGTACTGGCGGCGGCACCAACAGGAACACTACTTCAAGCACCTGATATGTATATGGAAAAACTTGTTGTTGGGGCCGCAGCTAAAGGGGCCGTACACCTTGCCAATCCCCTAGAGAAAAATTTAGAGTTCCTTTCCTCTGCATTGAATAAACCAATCTCAAGTCTTTCAATCGCAGTGCTTGATAAACCTCGCCATCAACATATTATTAAGACTATCCGTAATTTTGGTGCAAATGTGATTACCATTCCTGATGGTGATGTACTCGCCTCATTACTGACTATCCTTCCTGAGCACCCAATTGATATGATGTATGGAACTGGCGGTGCTCCTGAAGGTATTATCAGTGCAGCCATCGCACGCGCTTTAGGTGGTGACATGCAAGCAAGGCTAGTTTCTCGAGATAAAGCTAAAGGAGATAGCGAAGAAAACAAACAACTCGCGGCACAAGAAGTTTTGCGTTGCCAACAAATGGGGTTAGAAATTGGTGAGGTTTTATCTTTAGACCAGATGGTCAGCACTTCTGATGTTATCTTTGCCGCCACAGCCATCACACCAACAATCTTGATGGATGGCGTATCAATAGATGCGTACAGCCGTATTTCGAATACCATTTTGGTTAATGGCCGTGACCGCTCGCTAAAACTGATTAATAACCGCTATTTTAATTAATACGTCTATTACCGTATGTCACATATATCAAAAGGGCTTCTTAGCCCTTTTGATTACTGCAACTTAAGATGAAAATTAACGCTCAAGAGTCATACGATTTAACATCGGAGCGGTTAAAACCATCAAAATTGCAATCACACCAGTCACTAAACCAATCTTCAAGAATACGTCACTATACACAGCCAAAGATTCGACTTTGCTGGTAAGTTCACCTTCTGGTGCCGCCGCCATTGAGGCAACATATCCCGCAATAAATGCAGCTGCTGAGTTGGTTAGGAACCATGCGCCCATAATGAAGCCCATTAAGCGTTGCGGAACTAACTGAGCCACCATCGCAAGCCCAAGGCCAGAGATCATCAGCTCACCAATGCTTTGGAAGCCGTAACAAATAATCAGCCATTCAACGGAAACAATACCGGCTTCATTTGCAAATTTAGCGCCTAGTGGTAAAACTAAGAATGCAGCTGAACATAGCAACATACCAATCGCAAACTTATGTGGCATTGGTAAGTTATCCCCCATTTTATTATAAATCGCGGCTAAAATTGGGCTTCCAATCATAATCCATAATGGGTTCAGAGCTTGATATTGCGCAGGTTCAATAGAAAAACCAAGAACTTCATGTTCTACGTTATGTAATGCAAAGAAGTTTAATGAGGTAGGCATTTGGCTATAAAGAACGAAGAATACTATCGCTTCAAGCATTAGAATCAATGCAACAATCATGCGGCGACGAGCCGTACCTTTTAGTGCTAGTGTTTCTTTGATAAAGATAACTAAAATACCCAAAGAAATAATCGCTAATGCTGCACGTGCGATACCAAGGTTATGCAATAACCATGTAGAAATCGCAATTAATGCAATAACGCCTGCAACTGTAGCAACTAACCTTGAAATAACGACAGGTGCAAAGTCAGGCTTTGAGCCATGTTGAGAAACCCATTTTTTACACATATAGAAGTTAATCAATGTGATAATCAGGCCCACAACACTAAGAGAGAACGCAACATCCCAACCATAATGTTTCGCTAACCATGGCGTTGCAATCATTGAGAAAAATGAACCAATATTCACGGACATATAGTACATGGTAAATGCGCCATCTAACCGTGGGTCATCTTTTTCATAGCAGGTTGATAAGAGTGATGATGGATTCGCTTTAAATAAACCATTACCAACCGCAATAGTCGCCAAGCCAACATAGACCATCGACACATCATGCCCTGAGAAAGCAACAAATGCATACCCTGCAATCAGAGTGATTGTTCCAAGAACAATCACACGTTTTGTGCCAAGGACTTTATCCCCTAACCAGCCACCTACCGCAACAAAGCCATAAACTAACGCTGCGAACGCTGAGAAAAGTGTAATTGATTCTTTTTCTGACATACCCAGCACTTGGCTTAGGTATATTGGAAGGATCCCTTGAAGACCGTAGTAACCAAAACGTTCCCAGAGTTCGATAGAAAAAATAAGATAGAATGAGCGAGGTTGCTTAAACGCGTTAAGACTAACTTCCTCTTTGTTATTTGTTGTGGACACAAGTTACCTCTAGTACAACCTGTACATATGCAAAAAAACCACGGAACGCTCTATACGCTCTCGCATTGTTATGATCTCAAGAATTCAAAGTTGAAAAGATTCACTTTTGGTAGGAGGAGTATCATTCCCTGACCTCAAAATAAACAAAACTGTGTGTAGGCTTGTTTATGGATCTCAAACATAAATTCAATGAGTTAAAGCACATTTGATTATTTATTCAACATTAACTGGTAGATAACCCGCCAAGAACCCAATAATCAATTGAGCCATATACGGTATTTATGCACCAAAATTAAAGAATTAGCTAGTATTAATTACTACATCAATTGAATTTAATCGTGATTAACTTCAATTTTTTACAAAATTACCAAATTATTATCGATTACTAATTAGTCATTTGTTCATTAAATGTTAAGAACATTATTCTGCATTGAAACTATAATGTCGCGATTTATAACCTTATGATTTATTGCTGTAAGTATTATGTGAAACAAAAATCATCCATATCAAACAGACGCTTTTTATTTTACTGGTAGGAAAGACTTTAAAGGAGTGCGGTGAAAGGTACATGCAAACTGGAATTTTGGATAAAAAAAAGCCCAGTATTAAACTGGGCATAATGCATTCTACTCAAGGATCTTTTGCTAAATTCAAACTATCACTACGTAGATGCATTATTACATTACTTCATGTAAAGAAATGAATGATGAGGGTAAATATATGAATGTTTACGCAAGCAAACAGTATATAGATACTACTAAGAGTGGTTATAACGGAAAAAAGTTCATCTTTTTTTAAAGTTTTTTATGTGTTTTTTGCCCAATGTGCTAATAGCAACAATTAACCATTTGATTTAGTAGAATTAATATAAAATATCTATCAATCGTTGCAGGAACTTACCTAACAAGATAACTTAGCCATTGAGCGCTTAGTCGAAAGGATGTCATGTGAAAAAAATATTTTTATTATTTTTTATCTTTATTAACGTATTTTCCCCCCAGGCTTTCGCAGAAGAGACCGCTCCACTCATCAATGAAGAAGCGCTAATCGCACTTGCAGAACAAGGGCAAGCTGAAGCTCAATTTAATTTAGGAATGTTTTATCAGTCTCATCAACAGTTTGACCAGGCTTTACACTGGTACCTTCTCTCTGCCAATCAAGGGTTTACAAAAGCTCAAATTAACCTTGGCTTAATGTACCAGCAAGGAACCGGTGTTGCACTCGATGAAAAACAAATGCTGCATTGGATGCAAACTGCAGCCGAAAATGGTGACCCTATTGGCCAGATGAATATGGCCGAATACACCTTATACGGCCTTGATAATTTATTAGAGAAAAACCCAGAAGAAGCCGAACAGTGGCTAAAAAAAGCGGCTGAGCAACATTTTCAACCTGCGATGCTCACCCTAGCCTATTGGTATGAAGAAGGGAAGGCCATCACAAAAGACCCACAAAAGGCACAAAAAATATACCTTGCTCTCGCTGAGAAAAACCACCCTCAAGCACTCTATTTATTGGGTTATCAAGCTGCAGTAGGTATGTATGATAAAACAGACTACCCCCTCGCCTTTCAATATTTTACCCGCGCAGCCGAATTAGGGTTTTCACCCGCTCAAAATAGCTTAGGTATGTTGTACTTAACTGGACAAGGCACTAAAAAAGATATCCAATCCGCCATAAAATGGCTAACCCAAGCGGCTGAACAAGGTGAAATGTCATCTCAATTTAATGTTGCACTTATCTATGCACGCGGTGATGGTATCAAAGCTGACCAAGCGAAAGCATGTCATTGGTTTATAAAAGCTGCCCAGCAAAATAGTGCCGATGCGCAATATGCAGCAGGAGCTTGTTATCAATATGGCATGGGTGTTGAAACTGATGATAAAAAAGCCCTACGCTGGTATCAGCTTGCAGCGGCTAAAGGCCATGAAAGAGCTGAAAAGAAAGTGTTAATTTTAGAACATCAACAGCAATAAATTCTATTTCTCAAGCTTACTGTTGTACCACCAATATAAACAAGGTGAAGAAAATCTGCATTGGTAATAACCAATGCAGGGCGTCTATCGACATATACTATGAATACAAACACTCACAATTTGCTACGGTAAATCCGCTGCGGCCGGCCAACTTTACCATACTCAATTTCAGCTTCGATTTTATCCTTCGCTAAACAATACTCCAAATAACGTCTTGCTGTGGTACGACTGAGCTTGATTGTTTCAGCAATACTTTCTGCCGTAAACTGCACATCAGGCTCTGTGAATAAAGCGAGTATTTTTTCGAGTGTAATAATATCAATACCTGTTGGAAGTTCTTCCTTAGATTCCCCACGTGCATAGGTATTAAACATATCATCAATTTTACTTTGATTCGTTTTGCTGCTGTCTTGTAAAACAGATTTACGTTGAATATATCTATCCAACGTTTGACCTAAGCGCTCGTAGGCAATTGGCTTCACCAAATAATCAAAAACGCCTAAACGAATCGCTTCAGAGACTGTATCCATATCACTTGCAGCCGTAGTAAATACAATGTCTGCATTATTTCTTTCTTGTATTAATTCGTGAACCAGATCAATGCCTTTTCCATCAGGTAAATAGTTATCTAACAAGATCAGGTCTGGTTTCATGTATTCAACCATTTTTCTTGCTTCTGCAAGGTTACCAGCAAGCCAAACTTTGTCACATGCAGGATAGGCTTTTATATATTCACTGTGCATTTCGGCAAGCAGCAACTCATCTTCCACAATGAGGATTTTTATCTTAATCATTTTATATCTTCACTTTCGGAATAAATATTGAAAATACTGTACCATGCGGTTGGTTTTCTTCAATAAGAACCGCACCATTACAGCGTTTAACATAAGACGCAACAAGATAGAGCCCGATACCATGGTTATCTGCCACATCAGTTTTGGTTGTCACACCGCGCTCGAACCATTTACTTTGAATTTCTGGCGGGAAACCACACCCCTGATCCGCGACTTCAATGACAATCTCCCTTCCTTCATCAGAAAGGTATAATTCCACTTGTTTATTACCCTGATTATTTTGCAAACTTGCTTCAAATGCATTATCAAGTAGATTCCCCAATATGGCACAAAATTCAGTACTATTTAATGAATTAGGTAATTCATGTAACTGGCTACCTGCAGTAAATTTTAATTGTAACCCTAACTCTTTGGCTCGATGGTGCTTACCAAATAATAAACCAGCGACTTGCTTATCAAAAAACTGCCCACGGAGTGTATCAATTAATTGTTGCTGAGATTCTGATTCTCCTTTAATCAGTGCCAACGCTTGTTCATACTCTTTCATTTGCAATAACCCGCTAAGTGTTGACATCCAATTAAGGTGTTCGTGCCGTAAAGTCCGTAAACTCTCTATATATTGACGAACTTGGGTCAACTGAGAGTTTAACGATTCAATATCATTTTGGCTACGAAAGCTAATAACCGCCCCCACAAGATGTTCTTCATCACGAATTGCCACACGGCTTGCAATCACATTTAGGCCATTAAACTCACAAATTACATCATGCTTGGTCGTTTCAATATCAGTAATAAAAAAATCAACTGGCGAAATATGCTCCGACACAAAAGTGCCCGTTAACTGGCCCAATGGCTTGCTTAGAGATAACATTTTCCGAGCATTAGAGTTAATATTAATTATTTGCCCTTGAATATTTACTGCGATAATACCTTCAAAAACAGCATCAAATATTCCTTTTTGCACTAAGACTAATTGCGTTATTTCTTCAGGCTCCATACCCAGCATTTGTTTTTGAATTAAACGTGAAAATGCCCACGATAAGAAGAGCAATATAATCAGTATCCCTAAAAAGGTAGCACCTGTTTGTACGAACAATTCACTACGTGATGTGTCTATTTTGTTGGATAGGTAACCAATGGACACAACGCCAATCACTTTGCCTTGTTCATCAAAAATAGGCGTCTTTGCTCTAACCGCATTTCCCATCGAGCCTTCACCATTAATGAAATAGCTTTCCCCTTTCTCTAAGGCTCCTGGCTTGTTCCACTGCATTTGAAAACCAATTTTTTGGCTATTTGGATGATATAAGCGAATTGATTTTTCATCACCAATAACCACATAATCGTAGTTAGAATCTTGGTTTAGTTTGTCAGCAATAACCTTCAGCCTCGGAATATCTCTATTCTTTACTGATTGCACAACACCATCAATAGAAGCAATCAGCTTTGCTTGGCTCATCGCCAATGATTGAATGTTCGCAATCAATCGATTTTCAGCTGTATCCGTAAAATATTTACCCAACCCGAGAGTTAAAAAAACAGAAACTATCAATAACAGAAAAAATACTCGTACTGAAAATGAAACTGAATTTACTTTTTTCAATGAAGAGAGCGCATATTCTTTTTTCATGTTATATCTCGTTACTGGCTGAAAAGTAAAAATTTTGTTAACTCAATAATGATAGGATAACCGATAAATCAGATTCAAGCCAAAGGTATAATACACATATTAATAATTAAACACATTAAAACCAAGCAATAAAAAACTTATCAAGTAATTAAAAACTTTAAAACCATTAAACAAATACAATCTCATTTGAGAAACATGAAATAGGTCAAATATATTAAATACAGTACCTTTAATATAAATATCAATGAGGGTAATTAAATAAGAAAATCTATTTATTATTATAAGAAAAGCAAAAGAGAATTTATTTAATTAACTTTAACATTAGCAACATTTTAGAAACATCTCTAAATGAGATGCAGGATACTATTATGTTCGAAAACATAACGTTTAACCAAGTAAAACGTCATGAGAACAGGAAACTTGCTGAAATAACTCAGTTTTTAAAGGAAAACGATTTAGAGCTTGATTCAAGCATTGACGTTTTCATTACTATTTCTCGCAATGAAAAATTAATTGCGTGTGGAGGATTAGCCAAAAATGTTATTAAGTGCGTTGCTATTAGTGATGAAGCTCGAGGTGAAGGCCTTGCATTAAAATTAGCAACAGAACTGGTTAATCTTGCTTACGAAAATAATACAACTCATTTATTTATTTATACCAAATTTCAAAATGAAAACCTATTTCAACAATGTGGTTTTCATACCATTGCCACTGTTCCTGATATTATGGTGTTGATGGAAAACAGTTGTTGTTATCTAAAGCGTTATATCGAAAGTTTAAAAGCACAACGTAAAGAAGGAAAAAAGATTGGTGCAATCGTCATGAATGCCAATCCCTTCACCCTAGGCCACCGCTATTTAATAGAGCAAGCTGCGAAAGCCTGTGATTGGCTACACCTATTTGTTGTCAAAGAAGACACATCGCGTTTTCCTTATAAAGTAAGATTAAATTTAATCGAAGCAGGAACCAAAGGAATAGAAAACCTCACTATTCATAAAGGCTCCGAATATATTATTTCTCGGGCGACTTTTCCTTGCTACTTTATTAAAGACAAAACGGTTGCTAATAACTGTTATACCGAAATAGACATTAAGATATTTCGCCAATATATCGCCCCTGCTCTGGGGATAACCCATCGATTCGTAGGCTCGGAACCTTTTTGCCAAGTCACCAACCAATATAACCAAGACATGCGCTTTTGGTTAAAAACCGATGCTATGAATTTTCCACCTATAGAACTCGTTGAATTTCCGCGAACAATCATCAATGGAACGGCAGTTTCTGCCTCACAAGTGAGACGATTGCTCGTTAAAAAAGATCTTGCGGCAATTAAGCCGATTGTGCCTGAGGCAACCTATCAATATTTGCAAGAAATGGTTGCCAACCAAATCGCATCAGCTCAAAGCCACACCGAAAGTTCTGAATTAGCCATAGGTGAAATATGAAGATAAAGCACGCAGCAGTAGCTGGCACACTTGAATCAAGTGATGTCATGGTTCGCATAGAACCGCTAGAAGACACTCAAGAGGTCTCAATACAAATTACCAGTAGCGTTGAAAAACAGTTTGGAGATGCTATCGCAAAAATCGTACAAGACGTTATCCAACAACATGATATTCAAGGAGCACAAATCATTGTAGATGATAAAGGTGCTCTGGAATGTGTACTTAAAGCCCGTTTAGAAGCTTTACTGGCTCGCGCCTGTGATATCGACTACCTGCCTTGGGAGGATAAATAATGACTCCAGAACAAAAATCACGTACACGCAGAAGTATGCTATTTGTTCCCGGTTCCAATGCAGCGATGTTGAGCAATTCCTTTATTTATAAAGCCGACGCTTTGATGTTCGACCTTGAGGACTCAGTCACTTTACGCGAAAAAGATACCGCTCGTCGCTTAGTTTACCATGCATTGCAACATCCACTTTATCAAGATATTGAAACCATTGTACGGGTCAATGCATTAGATTCCGCTTTTGGTGTTGCTGACCTTGAAGCGGTTGTTCGCGGTGGTGCGAAAGTCGTCCGTCTTCCTAAAACAGATACTGCGCAAGATGTGATTGATATTGAAAGTGAAATCTTACGTATAGAAAAAAGTTGTGGCCGTGAAGAAGGTAGTACCGGTTTGTTAGCGGCTATCGAATCACCAATGGGCATCACTCAAGCAGTGAATATTGCTCATTCATCACCAAGACTTATAGGCATCGCATTAGGTGCCGAGGACTATGTCCGCAATTTGCGCACCGAGCGGTCTCCAGACGGCGTAGAACTCCTCTATGCTCGGTGCGCCATTTTACAAGCCGCTCGCTCAGCAGGTATTCAAGCATTTGATACCGTTTATTCTGATGCGAATAATGAAGAAGGTTTCCTACGCGAAGCCGCTCACATTAAACAACTCGGCTTTGATGGCAAATCATTAATTAACCCAAGACAAATTGAGTTACTTCATAATTTATATGCACCAACTCAAAAAGAAGTCGACCATGCACAGCGTGTTGTTGAAGCCGCTGATGCTGCAGCCCTTGAAGGTAAAGGCGTAGTTTCATTGAACGGAAAAATGGTCGATGGCCCAGTTATTGACAGAGCTCGCCTCGTGTTATCACGAGCAGCATTATCAGGAATTAGGGAAGAGTGAGGCAATAAAAATGACAAATAATACTCAGCGCCAGGCTCGCGTATCAGCCTACTTACAACCAAATATTGACGATGTTCTACGTGAATTTAAAGATATCGGTAAAGTACAGCAGCAGGTGCAAAAACCGAGAAATCGCAAATTGTGTGATGATTTGCAAGTCGCTATTCGTCGTTCTGGCCTTAAAGACGGTATGACAATTTCTTTCCATCACGCCTTCCGTGGTGGAGATCTTACCGTCAACATGGTGATGCAAGTTATTGCAGAGATGGGTTTTCGCAACTTAACACTTGCATCCAGTTCATTAAGTGCTTGCCATTCACCACTTGTTGAACATATTCGTCATGGCGTTATTCGTAAGATTTATACCTCTGGTATCCGAGGCCCACTCGCTGAAGCCATTTCACGCGGTGAATTAGAAGAACCTGTACAAATTCATTCACATGGTGGAAGAGCTAATTTAATTCATAGCGGTGAA
Organism: Providencia huaxiensis; assembly: GCF_002843235.3. Lineage (NCBI taxonomy): Bacteria > Pseudomonadati > Pseudomonadota > Gammaproteobacteria > Enterobacterales > Morganellaceae > Providencia > Providencia huaxiensis. Next base: position 960,634 of record NZ_CP031123.2, on the reverse strand, counting down.
CTCGTTATTGATGTGGCATTTATTGGCGTACCATCATGTGATGAATACGGTAATGCAAACGGATATACCGGAACGGCTTGCTGTGGTTCTTTAGGTTACGCCAAAATTGATGCAGAAACTGCAAAAAAAGTGGTGATGTTAACGGAAGAAATACTCGATTACCCCCACAACCCATCCAGTATTAAACAGGATGAAGTCGATTATATCGTCAAAGTTAAACGTGTGGGTGATGCGGATAAAATCGGGGCAGATGCGACTCGTATGACGTCAAACCCTCGTGAGCTTCTGATTGCTCGTACTGCTGCTGATGTTATCGAAAAGTCGGGCTACTTCAAAGAGGGTTTTTCACTACAAACCGGTACGGGTGGTGCTTCTCTTGCCGTTACTCGTTTCCTTGAAGATAAAATGAGACGCCATAATATTACTGCAGGATTTGCCTTAGGTGGCATCACATCAACCATTGTCGACTTGCATGAAAAAGGCTTAATTCGCAAATTATTAGACGTTCAAAGCTTCGATAAAGCAGCGGCTGAGTCGCTCGCTCGCAACCCAAATCACATTGAAATCAGTGCAAATCAATACGCTTGTTTTGATTCAAAAGGTGCATCTGTTGATATGCTTGATGTCGTTGTGTTGAGTGCGTTAGAAATCGATACACGCTTTAATGTCAATGTATTAACGGGTTCTGATGGTGTTATTCGTGGTGCATCTGGTGGCCATAGCGATACTGCCGTTGCCTCTAAACTGTCTATTATTGTTGCCCCTCTAGTGCGTGGACGCATTCCAACTTTAGTGGACGAAGTGCTCACTTGCGTAACGCCGGGATCAAGTGTGGATATTTTGGTCACTGACCATGGGATCACCGTTAACCCTGCTCGCCCTGAATTAAAACAGCAACTTGAAAACCAAGGTATCAAAACCGTTTCAATGAGCTGGTTAAGAGAGCGTGCACAATTACTCACTGGAACGCCTAACCCAATTGAATTTACAGATAAAGTAGTTGCTGTTGTGCGTTATCGTGATGGCTCAGTCATTGATGTTGTACATCAAGTGAAGGAGTAAACTATGTTTTGCCCACTGCCTGATACTCAAGAGCAATTTGAAATTTCTTTACCTGAACTGTTGGATAGCCGAGATGCCCGTCTGGCTCGTCAACAAGCATGGATTGGTCTCCATCAGGTAACCTTGATTTCATTTACTGTCGTTTTTCCAGGAGCTGTCAAAGACAACTCTCTTGTTAGACATGTGTTTAATCAGGGCCTAAATGCGCTTAAACAAATTGCTTCATGCGGGCAGTGGGTGTTTTTATCACAACAATCGTGGGCGCTAAAAACTGGGCCGGAATGTTTGGTCGCTGTTGATGGCGATGCTATCGAGATTAAAAAGGCGTTAATTCACCTAGAAGAGTCGTCCCCCGTTGGTCGATTATGGGATTTTGATGTATTTGATGCGAATGGGCAGCAATATTCGCGCTCCCAGTTAAATTTACCACCAAGGCAATGCTTAGTTTGTGAAAATGAAGCGAAAATTTGTGCTCGTCAACGGACACATTCATTGGTAGAGATACTTAATCGTATTGAGGAGCTAGCGAATGCAACCTATTAAACAGCTCAGCCATATAAATGAGAAATTAACTCGCTATTACAGCCAATTAGCATGGCAAGCGATGTTAGCCGAAGTGAATTTGACACCTAAACCTGGATTAGTTGATAAACACAATACCGGCGCTCATAAAGATATGGCACTCACTGACTTTCATTTAAGTGCCAATGCCATCGCGGTACATTTTCCTCGATTTTTACAGGCAGGTGCTCAATATAAAAATTGTCTTACCGATCAGCTATTACCCCTCATTCGTCCTATCGGCATAGATTGCGAGAAGTCGATGTTCCGCGCGACTAAAGGGGTTAACACCCATAAAGGCAGTATTTTTTCCTTGGGTTTAGTTTTAACCGCAATAGGCCGTTTGATTGCACAACAACAATTTGTTTCACCTGAAAGTGTGAGCTTATTGGTTGCCAGTATGTGTAAGGGAATTACCAATGAACTTAAACAAAAAACCGAAAACCCTACCGCAGGCCGCCGCTTATATCAGGAACATGGGTTAACAGGCGCAAGAGGTGAAGCGGAAGGCGGTTATTCGTTAGTAATCAAACATTCACTTCCTTATTATTTGCAACAACTTGCTAAAGGTAAACTAGCCTATATCGCCCTACTCGATACCTTAATTCTACTCATGAGCCTGAATGATGATACAAATATTGTTAATCGTGGTGGCGTCAACGGATTAACATGGGTAAAGCAACGCGCAGAACAGCTATTAGTCACTGGTATTAATACCCATGATGACTTAGTTAAGGTTAAACAATTCGACAGTGAATGTATTCAACTAAACATGAGTCCAGGAGGAAGTGCGGATTTATTAATTTTGACTTGGTTTTTTGCCCGATTACCCAGCCAGTCTTTAATTAACATGAAGTAATTATTTTAATATCAATTAACACAGGAATAATTTAAAAAATAAAAACAAATTAACCAAATAAAAACCAATTAATTATTTAAATAAATTATATACCTTAGAATGAATGAGTAATGAAAATAAGATTCATTATATTCATTCAAGATACAGCCATATTAAAAACATTGTCATTTTAACAAATTCCTAATATTAAAGTTCATTCAATTTAATATTAAATAAATTTAATATTGATTTAATCAAGGAAATTGGCTTATGCAAAAAGAAAAAATATGGAAGCTATTAGTCTTAATAGCCATTCCAATTATTATTGCTTTAATACCAACACCTGCGGGGCTACCACATATTGCATGGTTGCTATTTGGTCTTTACCTTGCCGCTATTGTTGGATTGGTACTTAAACCCTATTCAGAGCCTGTTATTTTATTAGCCACTATTGCTGCCAGTGCGGTAATTATTGGGGTAACAGGGACTAAAGATGTCAAAGCAAGTGAAGTTTTAAGCGGATATGCATCCGGTACGACATGGCTTGTATTTGCTGCATTTACTCTGAGTGCTGCCTTTGTTATTACTGGTTTAGGTAAACGTCTTTCTTATATTTTGATTGGCAAGTTAGGCGGTACAACATTAGGGCTCGGTTATGTAACCGCAATCCTTGATTTAATTATCGCGCCTGCGACGCCATCTAATACCGCACGTGCTGGAGGGATTGTTTTTCCAATCATCAATAGTGTGGCCGTTGCTTTAGGGTCTGATCCAGAGAAAAGCCCACGAAAAGCGGGTCACTACCTCCTCGTCAACGTCTATATGGTGACCAAAACCACCAGCTATATGTTCTTAACCGCAATGGCACCGAATGCACTCGCCCTTGCCATGATGAGTGACATTATGGGCATCCATTTAAGTTGGGGCGGATGGGCGCTTGCAGCCTCTGTACCTGGTTTAATTATGCTGATTTTGACGCCATTAATGATCTACAAACTGTATCCACCTGAGTTGAAAAAGGTGAACAATAAAGAGATCGCAGCCAAAGGCCTTGAAGATTTAGGCCCAATGACTATGCGTGAAAAATTGCTAGGTATTGTCTTCATTATCGCGCTGTGCGGCTGGATTTTCTCTGATCTTATCGGGGTCAGCGCTTCTAGCGTCGCGATTGCGGTTATGGCATTAACTCTGATCCTCGGTGTTGTAACTTGGGATGACGTGCTGAAGAATAAAGGCGGCTGGAATACCCTGATTTGGTACGGTGGTATTATCAGTATGTCAGGCGTACTCACAAAAGCAGGTTTCTTCAAGTGGCTCGCAGATACCATGAGCCAATACCTTTCTTTCGGTGACCAAGCAATGCTAGCGTTCTTTGTCATCATGTTCATCAGTGTTGCCATTCGCTACTTATTCGCCTCTGGTGGTGCCTACGTTGCAGCCATGGTTCCGGTATTTGCCACTGTGGGCATGGTTGCTGGGGCTCCTCCGATGTTGCTCGCACTGGGATTATTGTTCTCAAATGCCTACGGCGGAAGCGTTACTCACTATGGCGGCGCGGCAGCACCTATCGTATTCGGTGCAGGTTATAACGATATCCGTTCCTGGTGGATCATTGGTGGGTTAGTTGCCTTCATTAGTTTATTCGTTCACATGACTATCGGTTTAGGTTGGTGGGAAATTTTAATCAGTACTGGATTAATTTAATTCTTAGTCAATAAATCGACACGACGGGCACCATCATGATTGTGCCCTATTTAACAACAAAGTGATTAATTTCTCGCTGTTCCAGAGTTATTTGCAGTCTTGGCGCTATAACGTGAACTTTATTGGAGCAAGCTTAATTTTTTCTTAGGTTTACCTAATAATATTAGTCCAGCTTACCCTAAATAGTTCGCGTTGTAGCAAGGCGGCAAAACAAAGACATCCCAAGGAGCATACATCAGTATGTAACTTGGGTGGCTGAGTGTAGCCAACACAGCTACAGCGTAATACTTAACGGGTTGGTTCACCCTCATTGTATTCACGGGTTTACCCTAAATAGTTCACGTTGTAGCAAGGCGGCAAAACAAAGACATCCCAAGGAGCATAGACTTGGGTGGCTGAGTGTAGCCAACACAGCTACAGCGCGAAATATGACGGGTAAACAGATGAAAAAAATCCCTTGCACACTAATGCGTGGCGGAACCTCAAAAGGCGTATTTCTATTAGCCGATGACCTTCCCACTGATATTCAACAACGTGATGAACTGATCCTCGCTATTATGGGTTCTGGCCATGCTTTGCAAATTGATGGCATTGGTGGAGGCAGCCCACAGACCAGTAAAGTCGCTATTATTAGCCCTTCCTCCCACCCTGATGCCGATATTGATTACCTATTTGCTCAGGTTTCTATTACTGAGCATCTTGTTGATACAGCACCGAATTGCGGCAATATTCTTTGTGCAGTGGGTTCTTTTGCTCTTGAAAAAGGATTGGTGCCCATCACGGGTGAAACAACCACGGTTAGGATCCGCAATGTAAATACGAATACTTTCATCAACTCTAGGGTACAAACCCCTGATGACCATGTAACTTATGATGGTAATACCGAAATTGCTAGCGTACCCGGCCATGCAGCGCCTGTTGCACTGACATTTTTAAATGCTTGTGGAACAAAAACAGGGAAATTGCTCCCTACAGGCCATGCGATTGATACTATTGAAGGTATTGATGTCAGCTGCATTGATATGGCGACGCCAGTGGTATTAATTGATGCCCCTCAGCTTAACAAAACAGGTTATGAAACCGCGGAACAACTTGAAGCAGATACCGAGTTTATGCAAAAGCTAGAGGCTATTCGTATAAAAGCGGGTGCAATGATGGGGCTTGGTGATGTAAGTAAAAAAGTCATTCCTAAACCCATATTGATTTCACCTGCCATTCACGGTGGAACAATTAATGTCCGCTATTTTATGCCACATAAATGCCATGGTGCGCTTGCCGTAACGGGTGCTATTGCCATTGCCACAAGCACTATGATCCCGGACAGTATTACTCAGCAATACATTCAGCCTGTTGATATGAGCAACATTTCCATTGAGCATTTAAGTGGTAAATTTGAGGTATCATTAAGCCCGCAAGGCAACTCACCGGAAGGGCTTCAAGCTTCAATTGTTCGTACGGCAAGAAAACTGTTTGAAGGCAACGTATACGTTCCTTAAAACTAATAATAGCCTGCCTCTTATCTAGAGGCAGGTGATGAATTTTATTTTTCTGCAAGTAACGGTTCAAAATTGCCATCAATGTAATAGGAAACTTGATGAGCTTCATCTGGCGTCGGCAATTCCAACTTCCCGGCCATTTTTTCCATCACTTGTTCCGGTACCGCATATTGACGCTGTTGATTTTGTTGCCGCCACTGTTTAAATGGTACTTCCAAGTAAACTAAATGGATTTTTGCTTGATAGCGTTCAAATAAACTGATCATTGTTCCCCGTAATGAGGCACTCAGTGACGTCGCATTCCAAATAAAATGGGTTTTCGTGCGTAATAACTGTTTCGCTTGTTCTTTCGCTTGCTGAGCGACCCACCCTTGTGCATTTTTATCTGCTGGGTTGATTTTATGTTCTCGGCGAATATCATCTAAACAAACTACTGCCGTTTGTGGGTAAAACCGTTTGATGAAATGGTCTTTTCCCATCCCCGGTAAACCACATAACATAATCACTTCGCTTCCATCCTCTTCAAAAGGCTGGTAATCCGTGGTGCCTTTTTGATGATGAAAATACTGGAAGCGCCCAGCCGCTGACGCGAATGATTTAGGTTTGTTCCAGCAGCCCTGCTCACGGCAGAACAACTCAAATAGCTCGATTCTGACCAATAATTCTGCTTTATCTTCACACGTACGCCCTATCGCATCAGCTTTAGCTAACATGCACAATAAAGACATTTCAACCCGTAAAGATGCGGCAAATAACGTGCGTTCAGGATCTGGCTTTTCCATTAACCAAAGCGGTAAACCATGGAATCGAACTAAAGCCGCAATTTGTTCGCGAATAGCAAAAGGAGTTTCTATTTGTCGAAATAATATATTTCTTACAGATAACTCACCTTTTTTGGCATGTCCAGGTGAATGGATCCGCCCCTCTTCATCTTCTTTTGTCGTACTGCGTTTTTCGATGTCATGCAGCAAGGCTGCAGCCCAAACGATTTGTTGTTTAAGCTCAGGAAGCTGTTGATATTCAGGCAAACCTTCTAAAGCAGCTAACACCATTTGGGTGTGAATAGCCACGTTACCTTCCGCATGGTGCAAGCGGTCTTGCGGCACATACTGCATATCACGCACAAAATCGAACTGTTTTTCAAGCTGTGTCCAATCACGACATTGGGTTAATTGCCAACTCATGGTTGTTCTCCTTGTAATTCAAAGGCCAGCTTGGCTCTCTGCCAATGCCGCTTCCAGTGGATATCCGTTTTAACATGGTTTTTACGCACATATTTGAAAACATGCGTCATAAAATCATCCACATGAAAGCCTTGGCTATCGCGGCTCACAATACCTTCCATGCTACAAGATTTACCCGTGTGAGTATCACGCGCAATAAATTGGCTATCTAATGATGCTGCAGTAATTAATGAACTTGCATATTCTTGCTTGCTCATGTGTTTACTGAGTGATAAATCTAATTGAGGGACGGTTGGGAAATCAAATAGAGCCGCATAAAATTGCACCTCTTCCCAACTGAGCCAATACTCCCCCTGCCTCACCGCAAATACATAGAAGTAATCTTCAATATGTTGATATTCAATGGAATGTATTGCGTAAAGGTTCTCACCGAATAGTTCAATATCCCCTAAATCATCTTTAATCAGCTGCCAACGTTGGCGAATTTGCTGGCTCCATGCTGATTGGGTTGGCGCTCCATGAGAGCGTGCAAAAACCCCGTGACGGTTTAAACAATTATTTTCACCATCCAGTTTTTCTGTATGAACCAGTTTGTCTATATTTTGGATGTGCGACCACCAATCGCTATTGATGCGATCATCACTCGTCGTACCCGGGGAGAACGGATAGTGATACGTTCTACCATACTTTCTTGATTGCATATTCATCATGCTTTCTCTAAAGAAATAGAAATAACCACAAATCTTTTTGCTAGATTTGCGTCTTTAATTGTTGAGAAATCAAGTGTAGGTATTACATATCTATTCCGAGTGACGGCCTCATTTTTACTTGGCTAATGGTTAAAATTAGCGAAATTGCAGGAAAACAATTGAATTTTAGTCTATTTGTCAAGAAAAAGGCTATCAATTTATTCCTAATTTAGCTCTACACACAAAAATCACCTACTCCCTATTAATCTAGAAGTCCAAATAAGCCTATTTGTTTAGTTTATCAGTGAATTGAAACCACTTATTAACCTGTATAACGTGGTTTTCAAAAATATTGGAGTAACTTAATGACTGATTTTGATAAATATAAAACAACCTTGAAAAAGTTAAAATACTACGTATACGCATTATGCGAGCTAACAGATGAAGAGCGTCGCCCTTTTTATATAGGAAAAGGAGTGAATGATCGTTGCTTACAACACATATACCAAGCTATTGATATAAACTCAGAAGAAATAGATAAAGATCTAGTTGAAGAATTAAATGAGAAAAAAGAAAAAATAGAGAAATTACACAAGCAAAATAAACTAGGCATTGATATTTTACGACATGGCATGGATGAAGATACCGCATTTGTTGTGGAAGCTACTTGTATCGATCTACTGGGTGTCGACAGCTTAACAAATAAAGTGAGAGGCAAAACAACTAAACTAGGACGATTGAGTTTAAACGAGATACATGATCTACATACTGAACAACAAGTTGACATTAAAAAAGAACATTCCGGTTTGGCCTTTCTTTTGAACAAACTCTATAAATCAGGTATGGATGAACTTTCTTTATTTGAAGTAACCCGTGGGGTTTGGGCTAATATCCCAAGAAATGACAGTAATATCAAATACGCCTATGCAACATATAACAATATCATTAAAGAAGTTTATGAAGTGCATGGATGGGTAAAAGCAGGTACACAGCAATATTTTACTCGAGACAATATTAAACGTGATAGTGATAGGTGGGAATTTATCGGACGTAAAGCTGACGATTCTGTTCGTAAACTTTATGTAGGAAAAGTAATTAATAGAGATAGGAGCTATGGAACACCTTTCGTTAAGGTTGGATATTAATCTATTACAGATATCACGAATAGTCTTCAAGATGAAAAAGCAATAATCATCTTTTGATAGTGCTTGAGAACACCTTCAATATTCCCAAGCACTTCAGATTAAGAGTATTTAATACAAGCCGAGTACCGCCCCAGCCGCTAATAAAAAGAAACTAAACAACCAAATCCAACCGAACGAATAACGTAAGTGGCGCCCCATATCAATTCCAGCTAATCCCATTGCTAACCATGCTGCTGGAGAGAACGGGCTCACGAAGGTTCCTGCATTGTTACCTATCGCCATGGCATAAACAACGGAAGATGGGTCAACACCAACTGTGCCTGCAATTTGTTGAATTATTGGTAATAGTGCAAAATAGTAAGCATCGGTACTGGTAAAAATATCCATTGGCACACCTAAAATACCAACAAAAATATGAACTTTAGAAACCCATTCTGTTGGTAAAATAGCGGTTAAGTCTGTTGCGATTGACTCAAGCATGCCACCTTCAGATAAAATACCTAAAAATGCTCCCGCCGCTAAGATAATGGCAACCATTCCCAATGCTTGCGGAGCATGGGCTGCCAAAACTTTCATTTGGTCTCTAGGGTTAGGGAAGTTAACCATCAAGGCAATGGAAAGGGCAATCATAAAAACATAAGGTGCAGATAATAAACCAAATGCTAAACACACAACGGAGGCAACAATTAACCCACCATTAATGAGTGGTTTTTTAGGCTTATGAACCGTTTCCGCTATATCTGCAGTGTCGTCACTAACAGGTAACAAAGAATCCATTTCATATGGCGTTGTTCCTTTCAAACTTGCCGCGGCAATACGTCTTTTCTCACGTAATCCCATCAAGATAGCAAATACCACTGCTCCACCCATACCAATGAGTTGTACTGGGATCAAATGTTGCCATAAGGTCGAAGCATCAATTCCAGTGACAGCCGAAGCACGGCCTAATGGCCCGCCCCAAGGTACCATATTCATAACCCCCATGCTGGCACACATCAGCAGCAACATAAGGTATGGACTCATCCCCAATTGGCGGTATAAAGGTAATAGTGCAGGAATGATAATTAAGAATGTCGCTGCGCCTGAACCATCTAAATGGACAACTCCTGCAATTAACGTTGTCATAATACAAACAACAATAATATTCCCACGCGTCATTTTAACCATTAAACGGATCAACGGATCAAAAATATGCAGGTCTTTCATTAAGCTAAAAAATAAAATCGCAAATAAAAACATAGCTGCGACTTTTGAAACTTTATTAATTCCGCTTTCAAAGAATACTGAAATTTCAGCAACAGAGTAACCAGCAAATAAAGCACCAATAAAGGGAATACAAGACATTGCGATAATTGGGCTAACTTTCCCCATCATCAATAATGTTACTATCGATATAATGATTAAAATACCAATAATTGTCAGCACATCAACTTCCTTCTTAGAATTATATTTTTCAGGTGAACACAAAATTCAGCTTGGCTCGCATTAGCTTAATAAGCATGTTTCTTATATAAACCATTTAATATAACCGCAAGGAATATTTTATAATTTTGCTTCACAAACAATGCATTAATTCTTATTTAAATTATCATTTAAAATAAAAAAATAGCTTTATTCTCTATTAGAACCATTAAAACCATAAGAGGACATTAACGCCACTCCACAATGGTGAATATTAATTTTATTTATAAGTTACAGAATTATAACAATCAAAAATTAATAACTATTATAATATTTTATTTTTTATCTTATTTTTTTATCTTTTTTCCCTCTTTTTTCATCATGTTGCTAGGGAAATATACTTTTTATGCTTTTGGCCAAATATGCAAAAATTTACTTGATTTTCTATCACCGATCCGCTGTAAAAACAAAATTTAGCCCGTAATACCACACCATCTCACAAAAAAAATTTGGAGAACTAAGTATAATATTAAAATAATTTAAGTTTGCTAATAAGGAATGTTCCAATGAGCCGCCTTTTTTCACCTGCATCAATAGGCCAAGTTTCGCTGAAAAATAGAATTATTGTTCCCCCGATGTGTCAATATTCTGCAGAAAATGGCATGCCAACAGCGTGGCATAACGCCCACTATATGAACCTTGCCTTGTCAGGGGCCTCCTTAGTGATTGTAGAAGCCAGTGCCGTTGTTCCTGAAGGACGTATTACCCACAAAGACTTAGGCTTATGGAATGACGAACAAATGGTAGCCATGCAGAAAATGCTCAGCGATATCAGACATTTTTCAGATGCGCGTTTAGGGGTACAAATCGCCCACGCAGGTAGAAAAGCATCAACCGAGTTACCTTGGTTAGGGGGTAAAAGTATCCATCCTACACAACCAAATGGTTGGCAAACCGTTGCACCATCAGCAATCGCTTTTGGTGAGAATGCAATCCCACATGCATTAACTATTGATGAAATTCTACAGGTCAAACAGCAATTTATTGACGCTGCAATTCGTGCTGAAAAAGCCGGTTTTGACGTTATTGAGATCCATGCTGCTCACGGATATTTACTGCATGAATTCTTATCACCGGCATCAAACTTACGACAAGATGAATATGGTGGGTGCTTTAAAGGGCGTACCCGCTTACTTACTAATATTTTTCATGAGATGAGAGAAATAATTAACCCTAATGTTGCAATTGGCGTGCGGATCTCCGCAACAGATTGGCTTGAATCGGGTTGGAATGTACCAGAATCAATTGAGCTAACAGAATTATTAGAGGATTTGGGTTGTGATTATGTCCACGTTTCGTCAGGTGGCTTATCAACTGAGCAACAGATACCATTAAGTCCAAATTATCAAGTCCCTTTAGCCCAAGCTATTCATGAAAACACCATGATGCCTGTTATTGCAGTAGGCCTTATTACCGAACCTTTACAAGCAGAAGCCATTGTTGCAACCCATCAAGCTGATTTTGTCGCTATTGGTAGGGGGATTTTATTTGAGCCACGATGGCCTTGGCGAGCAGCGAGTGAATTGAATGAACAAATAGACGTTGCGCCACAATACCGGCGCTGTGCCCCACATCAATTTAAGCACTTATTTAAGTAAGGTAATAAACTCGCAGCTATTGCTAATTGATAATAGCTGCGAGTAATAAATAATTAACGCGCGTTAGTCGAACACTGTTGCACAAATTCAATCATCGTTTTTTGGAATTCAGGTTCTGCAGTACCTGATTTTTCTAGCTCCGCATCCATACGTTTAAACTCGGCCAAACCATATTTCTCAATTGTTTTGTCGTAGGCGCAACCACAAATTGCAGTCACTGCTTTTGCCGTTTCACCTTGAGGATTACCAGATGCAACCACACAAGTATTTACAAAATTTTCTTTGTATTCAGCAACTTCTGATTTTTCATCAGAACATGCAGACAGCACAGCCATCGCTCCCGCCATACCTAATATTAATGCTAATTTTTTCATTTTATGCCCATTTCCTATTTAGCTTTAACTAAGATGATAATAATAAACCCCTATTATTTCTAGTTCACGCTATTTTGGATATCTCGTTTATGTTTTCAATACCATTAATCTTAATTCACCAAATAAGACGTTCTTATTAAGATTAATATCCCTATCACTGACTATTCATATTAATCATAGCTGTTTTCTTATAAAAAATCTGTATTGCCCCATCTTTTATTATCTGTATTTTACTTAGGTAATGAATTAGAACAACGCCATCGATAATAGAATAATGATGATAAAATTAGCACACAGCCAACAATTTGGATAAAAGGCATTCTTTCACTATACCAAATAGCCGCTACAAATACGGTCATAACAGGTTCAAGGATCATAATAATTGCGGCATTTCCTGCGGTGGTATTTTTTTGGCCGATAAGCTGTAATACAAACCGTAAACTCGTTGCTATCACTACACTAGCAATAAACCACATCATAGTGGGTATCGTGATGCTACTTGGCCACTCTTCTAAAAAAAGTGACAAAACTAGTCCTGTAATTCCAGTACAGGCAAGTTGAATGGTCGTTAACGGTAAAAGAGGAATTGTTCGAGTATATAAACTGGTATAACAAAAATAGATAGCCTGAACAATTGCGGCGCCAAGAAACCAAAGTTGGCTTGCTTTAAACTCAAGCTGAGCCTTGAATAGTGTTAAACATGCCAGCCCTAATACAGCGACAGGAAGTGCCTCCCAGAAATAACGTACAGGTTTATTTTTTAAAATCACCCATGCGACTAAGGGAACAAACAACATCGCCAGGCTCATGATAAAAGCCCCTTCGCCAATTGAGTCTGTTATCGCAACTGCGTGGATCCAAAGCACCATATTTAATGACATCCAACCGCCTGTCATTAATATTTTGGGTAATTGCTTCACCGCTATTCTATTTTTTTTCCCCCGACAAAAAGGAGCTAAAATGATGGCTGCGAATAAAAAACGGCTACCTAGGAAGGCAAATATTGGCATTCCCTGCACTGCTTCTCGGGAAAATACCCATCCCCAAGCTGCAATTATCGTGGTAAGCACCAAGAAAAATTCTGCCTTTCTTTGCGAATACATGTGTTCCTCTGGATAAATTAAAAAGACTCTCTGCTACATCATACTGGCTTTTTCATCTAAACCAATCACATTTATGGCCTTTATCTCCAACCGCTCCAAATAATAATGTTTCGTAAAAAATGATAAATATGACCTTAAATTAAGAGCCATTTCCTCTTAATAACGATAAGTTTACTTCCAAGCCGCCTTTTTTCTTATTAAATAGATTAAGTCTCATTTCAAATACGATAAATGAGGAAGTTTGCATACAAGCTCATCAATTTTTCTTTTTACATGACCTGAGATAATCAAGGTAGGCAAACAAGTACCAGTCTTACTGATTGAAGTTGCATCTTCAACTTAATGGAAGGTCATAGCATGGTTATTCAAAAAACATTACCGGTAGATAACGATACAATCAAAAAAATTAAGATTGCGATCAATAAGAGAAAATATGCGCATGCGGATGAGATAAGTTTGTTATGGCAACATGCATTAAAATCGTCGTCAGTCTTCAGTTGGGGAAAAGTGATGCTGATTTCGATAATTAGTGGCTTGGTTATGACAATAGCCACTTATTTATAGCATGGGGTTTTAAAAGAAGAAATCGAGCTGTTAGCCCGATTTCTATTAAATATCTTCAATCTCTAATTTAGCTAATTACCAGTAACCTAAGAACTTCCACCAAACGCTACCAATAAAGAACCAGATGGCTAAGTTAACGACACTCATAACAAAACCGGTTTTCCACCACTCGCCTAATGTGGCATAGCCAGAACCAAAAATAATGGGTGCAGTACCTGTTCCATAATGAGTTAATGACATCATTAATGATGATGAGAAAGCAAGCGTTAAAGCTAACAACATTGGCGGTGCACCAAGAGATAAGCCCGCAGCTAAAAATGCAGCATACATTGCGGTAATATGTGCGGTTGTACTAGCAAAGAAATAGTGGGAATAAACATAGATAAGAACAAGGATCAACATCCCCCATACCCAGCTAATTCCCATACTCGCAATGGCACCTTCGACTGAAACTGACATCCATTTAATTAGGCCTAATTTTCCTAAGAAAGATGCCATCATCACCAAAGCGGAGAACCAAACTACCGTATCCCAAGCCCCTTTATTTTTTAAGACATCATCCCAATTGATAACACCTGTTGCTAATAAAATACTTAAGCCAATAAATGCTGCTGTTGTTGCATTCACACTGTATGCAGGTCCAAAAATCATTGCAGGTACACCTGCCCACATCAGTAATAGCAACCCAAAAACAGCTAATGTTAATTTTTCAGGTAATGAAACTGGCCCTAATTGCTGTAAACGTTCTTTGGCAAAATTAGGCGCATCCGGCGTAGAGGTGATTTCAGGCTTGTACATCAAATAAATGACCAGAGGCATTAAAATCAAGGAGATAATGGCAGGCACAAATGCTGCAATGGCCCACATTCCCCAAGTTAGCTCCCCTTTTTGCCCTAATTCACTTACAATCAGGCTGACTATCAGTGGGTTGGGGGCTGTTGCCGTAATAAACATTGCAGACGTAATCGGGTTAATATTGTAATTGACCAAAGCCAAGTAACGACCGATTTTCCCAGCAGTACCATCATCTGCCTTAGACCCGAAACTATCAGCGATAGAACGCATAATTGGGTGAATAATTCCCCCACCTCGTGCAGTATTACTTGGTGTCACAGGAGCCAATATTGTTTCTGCTATTGCCAATGAATAAGCAATACCCAATGTTTTTTTACCAAATAAAGAAATGACATAATAGCCTATCCTTGCCCCTAAACCTGTTTTGTTCAAGCTCATGGAAACCATGATAGAAATACCAATTAACCAAATTAAGTCATTAGAAAAACCACTTAATGCATCCGCAATTGCCCCTTTAGTTGATTCTGGATTAGTCACCCCGGTAACTGCAACTAATGAGATAGCGACAATAGAAACACCACCTATTGGTAAAGCCTTACCAATAATCGCAGCGATTGTGCCTACAAATAATGCTAAAAGATGCCACGCATTTGGATTAACACCTTCAGGAACAGGAATTAAAAACCAAATAATTAATGTTATTGCAACTGCGATTAACGTTGGAACAGGTTTTAAAGGTGTCAGCTTATTCATAGGGTTCATCCATACACGTTTAAAGATGGAAATACAGAGTAATTTCAGTTATATATTCTAATTTTATCTTTAGATTAACAATATATAGCTCAAAAACCTTGATATTTATCAGTACGTAGATTCTTTTATAAAAAAATGTAATTTATTTTGTAACTAAACGTAATATATTATTTCAGTGATTAACCTTTCATATTTTTCGCACAAAAAGGTAAGCCTACACTTATATTAATAAGGGTAAAAATAAAACTGGGCTTATTATTTGTTCTATTACTAGGCTAGCAACACATACACTCACATTTATCACATAATCTAATTTGTTTCTTAATATACTAAAATTTCAATTATTTTTATAGTTTACCCTCAATTTATGCTTGCTGAATCGAATTAATAAAATAAAACCAAGAAATATTCTAAATTATATTGAATATATAAAAAATTATAACAATGGTAGTTTTTGCTTAAAAAACGAGCAACCCACTATTGAAGCAATACCTTCTACTTAATTATCATTAGTTATTATCTAATCTGATCATGCTAAAAAACACTTATAGTGATTATGCTTTTTCCCAATACAATTTTTATTCCTAATCTATAAATATGAGCAATAAAACACATCCAAATATGACTAAGAAGGAAATGAAATGTCCACTGAACAAATTTACTCCACAAATGCTCAACGCCCATGTATTGTGTTATGCACGACTAATAGCCATGAAAGTGCAATTAAAATTACCCAACATTTACTAGCCAATCGTTTAGCTGCATGTGTTTCTTTACTCCCTGAAATAACATCTGTTTATCTATGGCATGGTAATATCACGCAAGATAAGGAGATCTTACTCTTGATCAAAACAACCCAAGGGAATCAACTCAATTTGTTTAATGCAATAAAAGAAGTACACCCATATAAAACTCCAGAACTCATTCGCTTAGACCCAAGCCAAATTGAAGATAATTATCTACAATGGCTGATTAGCTCCGTTAAATAATAGGTATTAATCTGAATTTAATAACTATAACGTTATAAATTGTGAGCTAGAATCATTTTGTATAAATAAATTCAACTGGTCGGCTATGGTTTACCGTAAATTAATGCTATATAAATAAGCTCGCTTTATATTTATTTTCCCTCCTTAATATTTGGAGGTTTTTTTTGTCTAAAAATTAGCTAACACATATTCTGTCTAGCTAAAAAAGCGACTGATATAAATATCAATCGCTTTGTACGTGAAATCTTCGTGGATAAACTAGCCCCTTAAGGGCTGATTTCTCACTGGCCTACCACCTGCGACATAATAATCTGCATCGCTTGTGGGCAACGGAGACCGATTTCGAATTTTATCGGCGATTTTCTCCGCGATCATGATAGTCGTTGCATTTAAATTCCCCGTAATAATCAACGGCATAATTGATGCGTCGATAACTCGTAAATTTTCAATACCATGAACTCGCCCTGCACCATCCACTACCGCCATATCATCGTGCCCCATTTTACAGGTTCCACAGGGGTGAAAAGCGGTTTCTGCTCTCTCGCGGACAAATGTATCTAGCTCTTCATCAGTACTAATCTGTTTACCGGGGCTGATTTCTTCCCCACGATATGGGTCAAGTGCTGGCTGAGCCATAATTTCACGGGTAATACGAATAGCAGCACGAAACTCTTCCCAATCCTGCTCCGATGACATGTAATTAAATAAAATACTCGGATGCTGCCTTGGGTCTAAAGATTTCAAACGAACTCGCCCTCGGCTCGGCGAACGCATTGAACCTACATGGGCTTGAAAACCATGCTGATTAACGGCATTACTACCGTTATAGTTAATCGCCACAGGCAAAAAGTGGAATTGAATATTTGGCCAAGCGAATTTTTCACTGGTACGGATAAACCCGCCTGCTTCAAATTGGTTGCTTGCGCCAATTCCTGTCCCTTTAAATAGCCATTCAGCGCCTATTTTGGGTTGATTTATCCATTTTAAGGCTGGATATAGTGAAACTGGTTGTTTGCATTCATATTGCAAATACATTTCAAGGTGATCTTGCAAGTTTTGCCCTACACCAGGTAAAACGTGCACAGCTGGAATATTGAACTCAGCCAAAACATCCTCAGGCCCAACTCCAGAACGCTGTAAAATTTGTGGAGATGCGATCGCGCCTGCACATAAAAGAACCTCTTTGCGCGCCTTCACTACCGTAGGCGTAGTGCTATTACCTTGATAATATTTAACACCAACCGCTTTTTTCCCTTCAAACTCAATGGTATCCGTAGTGGCATGCGTAAGAATAGTTAAATTGTGGCGTTTTTTCGCTTGGTCCAAATACCCTCTTGCTGTACTTGCTCGTCGCCCTTGAGGAGTGACTGTGCGATCCATCGGGCCAAAACCCTCTTGTTGGATCCCATTTAAATCATCTGTTTGTGGATACCCTGCTTGTACACCGGCTTCCACCATCGCATGAAATAGCACATTATTGCCATTCTTCGGTGTTGTCACACTGACTGGGCCATCTCCACCATGGTAATCATTAGGGCCAATATCACGCGTTTCTGCTTTTCTAAAATAAGGTAAGCAATCGAGATAACGCCAGTCTTCTAAGCCAGGTGCTTCAGCCCAGCCGTCAAAGTCTAGGGCATTCCCTCGGATATAACACATCCCATTAATTAATGATGAGCCTCCGAGCCCCTTCCCTCTACCACACTCCATTCGTCGGTTATTCATATGCGGTTCAGGATCAGTTTCATAAGCCCAATTATAACGTCGCCCCTGTAACGGGTAGGCTAATGCCGCTGGCATTTGTGTGCGAAAGTCGAACCGGTAGTCCGGTCCTCCTGCTTCAAGGAGCAGCACAGTAACATCTGGATCTTCTGTCAGGCGGGTAGCAAGAACGTTACCGGCTGAACCAGCACCGATAATAATATAGTCATAGACCATTGTTATCTCCTCTGTTTCAGTCAAATTAAAATGATGTGATTAAAAAACGGATGCAAATTCCCCCAATTCCACTTGAATGGATTTCACTTGTGTATAATTTTGCAATGTCATTACGCCATTTTCACGGCCAACACCGGAATGCTTATATCCCCCTACTGGCATTTGAGCGGGTGATTCACCCCATGTATTGATCCAGCAAATCCCAGCTTCTAATTGATGGATAACACGATGCGCACGCGTTAGATCCTGTGTCACAACCCCTGCAGCAAGCCCATATACGCTGTTGTTTGCACGGGCAATCACTTCATCTTCCGATTGATAACTTAAAATACTCATGACAGGACCAAAAATTTCTTCCTGCGTGATTTGCATTTCATCATTGCAATCAGTAAATACCGTTGGTGCAACATACGCTCCCTGAGCGAAATCGCCATCCATCAAGCGTTCACCTCCGCACAATAATTTCGCACCTTGCTGTTTGCCTAACGCAATATAACGCAACACATTTTCCATATGAGCAAAACTGACTAATGGCCCAAAGTTAGTATTATCGTCAATGGGGGAACCTATTTTAATGCGCGCCACACGTTCAGTGATCTTGTCTTCAAACTGTGATTTGAGCGATCCTGGCACAAAAACCCGTGTTCCATTGGTACACACTTGGCCGGAACTATAAAAATTCGCCATCATGGCGATATCTGCAGCTTTATCTAAATCTGCATCATCAAAAATAATTAGAGGTGATTTACCGCCTAGTTCCATCGTCACCTCTTTTAAAGAAGAGGCTGACGCATTCGCCATCACTTTTTTACCCGTTGCGATCCCCCCAGTGAATGAAACTTTGGCAATATCAGGGTGCTCCGTTAACCATTGCCCCACTTCACCGCCTTGGCCTGTCACCACGTTAAACACCCCGGCTGGCACACCCGCTTCAGTATAAATTTCAGCTAACTTTAATGCGGTTAACGACGTGACTTCACTGGGTTTGAACACCATGGCATTACCCGCAGCCAGAGCAGGTGCTGATTTCCATAGCGCAATTTGAATAGGGTAATTCCATGCGCCAATCCCTGCCACAACTCCCAGCGGTTCACGGCGGGTATAAGCAAATGCGCTGTCACGCAAAGGGATCTGCTGCCCTTCCAGCATAGGGATTAAACCTGCATAGTATTCAAGGACATCTGCCCCTGTGACGATATCCACATAACGAGTTTCAGAAAGCGGTTTGCCCGTATCAAGAGTTTCGAGATAAGCCAATTCGTCGTTACGTTCCCGTAAAATATCCACCGCACGGCGTAAAATACGTGAGCGTTCCATCGCGGTCATTGCCGCCCAAACTTTCTGACCTTGTTTGGCGCTTTCTACCGCCCATTGGATATCTTCAAGGGTCGCAGATTGCAGATTTGCGATAGTTTCGCCATTTGCAGGGTTGATTGCAGGAAATTGCCCGCATTCAGGTTGTGAACTGTCGACATAACCACCATGAATATAAAGCTTATGTATCGGTGGATGTTGCATATTATCTCCTCTGAATTGGTTATTAGGTTTCTAAAACCTCAGCACGTTGTAGTTGCATATCGATATATTCGTTAGTGATTTTGAGTGCATCCTTAACAGGGAATTGTTCATTACTCAAAGCACTACGTAGCCATAGGCCATCAATTAAAGCCGCCAGCCCCTTCGCTGCCATCCGCGCATCCGCCTTGTTTAACACCCGCCCAAACTCATAGCTTAAGTTTGAATACAAGCGTCGGTCATTAACCTGCTGTAAACGGTTTAAATTCGGTTGATGCATACTACTAGCCCAAAAGGCTAGCCACGTTTTCATCGCGGCCTCACTGGTTTGCGTTGGGTCGAAGTTGCCCTCAACAATTGCCTGAATTCGTAGTTTTGGCTCCGCTCCGGTCAACATCCGTAAACGTATTGCAACCGCAAACCCTAGTTGGTATTGAATATGGCGCATAGTGGCTTCAAGCAAGCCATTTTTATCACGGAAATAATGGCTAATGATCCCTGTAGAAACCCCGGCTTTACGGGCAATTAACACAAAACTAGCTTCCTGCATTCCAACTTCATTAATCACAGCCAATGTGGCTTGAATTAACTGTTGTTTACGTATCGACTGCATTCCTATCTTCGGCATGGTATTTGAACCTAAAAAATACATTGATCCCTTGTATTAAACGTTTTTTTGATTGAATGTTCAATCAATATTAACTATTGTTTACAACAATTCATTCACAATTAACATAAGAGAGAAGATAACAAAAACCAAATCTTGGCTAATAAATCAATCAATTAGCTTAGAAAGTAATTTTAACCTGTTAAATAAATAAAAATGTGGAATGTCCAATGACAACTCAAAATAGTCCAAAGAATAAGCAGAAGGATAAACTGAATTCTGTGGTTTTTTTTACTTCCGCCGGTCTTATTCTGGCGTTTTCTTTTTTCACCATCTTGATGACCGAAACAGCAAATCAGTGGATCGTTGCCGCCCTTGGCTGGGTATCTAAAACCTTTGGTTGGTATTACCTGCTAGCAGCAACGCTTTATATTGTTTTTGTCATTTTCGTTGCTACCTCACGCTTTGGTAATATCAAACTCGGCCCTGAACAATCTAAACCTGAATTTAGCGTACTCAGTTGGTCTGCGATGCTATTCGCCGCAGGAATTGGTATCGATTTAATGTTTTTCTCCGTCGCTGAGCCGGTCACCCAATATATGCTGCCGCCAACAGGCGAAGGCGAAACCTTAGAAGCAGCTCGTCAGGCGATGGTGTGGACACTGTTCCACTATGGCCTAACGGGCTGGTCTATGTATGCCTTAATGGGAATTGCACTGGGTTATTTCAGTTATCGTTATAACTTGCCGCTGACCATTCGCTCTGCACTTTATCCAATATTTGGTAAACGAATTGACGGCCCAATTGGCCATACTGTGGATATTGCTGCGGTATTAGGGACGATTTTTGGTATCGCAACAACGTTGGGGATTGGGGTTGTTCAGCTGAATTATGGCCTCAAAGTATTATTCGACTTACCTCAAGGGCTCCCCGTGCAAAGTGGGTTGATCCTGCTATCGGTGATTATGGCCGTGATCTCCGCCACATCAGGGGTAAATAAAGGCATTCGGGTGTTATCCGAGCTCAATGTGCTGTTAGCATTTGGTTTGATTTTATTTATCTTATTTGTCGGCGATACTGAGTTCTTACTCAATGCCTTAGTGCTGAATGTGGGGGACTATATCAACCGCTTTATGGGTATGACCCTCAATAGCTTTACCTTTGACCGCCCAACGGATTGGATGAATAGCTGGACGCTGTTTTTCTGGGCATGGTGGGTAGCATGGTCACCATTTGTTGGGTTATTCCTTGCTCGTATTTCTCGCGGCCGGACTATTCGACAATTTGTGATTGGCACATTAATTATTCCATTTGTTTTCACACTATTATGGCTATCTATTTTTGGTAATAGTGCATTGTATGAAATCATTCACGGCAATAGTGAACTTGCAAAAACCGTCCTCGACGCCCCCGAAAAAGGCTTCTATTCACTACTTGAACTTTACCCCGGCTTTGGCCTAACCGCTTCTGTTGCAACCATTACTGGGCTGTTGTTCTATGTCACCTCTGCTGACTCCGGTTCATTAGTATTAGGCAATTTCACCTCAAAACTCAGTGATATTAACAATGATGCCCCTAATTGGTTGCGAATTTTCTGGTCTGTCGCAATTGGCTTACTTACCTTAGGGATGTTAATGACGGATGGCGTCGCTGCGTTACAAAATACGACAGTGATCATGGGCTTGCCCTTTAGTTTTGTTATCTTCTTTATTATGGCTGGGCTATATAAGTCATTAAAAGTTGAGGACTTTAGACGCGTTAGTTCGCTAAATACCAATGCCCCTGCACCACTATATGGCAACGGAACACTGAATTGGAAACAGCGTTTGGGACGAGTGATGAATTTCCCGGGAACGACTTATACCCAGCGTATGCTTGATTTGGTCTGCATTCCTGCCATGCAAGAAGTGGCGAAAGAGCTCAGTTTAAGGGGAGCAAAAGTGGAATTTAACACCTTACCACCCATTGCTGATGAGCGATTAGACCATTTAGAATTAACAGTCGACCTAGGTGAAGAACAAAGCTTTATTTACCAAGTGTGGCCACAGCGCTATTCAGTTCCCGGTTTTACCTATCGCGCACGTTCAGGGAAATCCCATTATTACCGCTTAGAAACCTTCTTATGGGAAGGCTCACAAGGGAATGATTTAATGGATTACACCAAAGAACAAGTGATTAGCGATATTCTAGACCAATATGAAAAACATATGAATTTCATTCATTTAAGCCGTGAAGCCCCCGGTGCAACCTTAACATTCCCTGAATCTGTCTAGTTTGAACTCTAAGGGGGCGATGCTCCCTTAGAGTCAACAGATGAACAACGCATCAATATGGGCGGCCCGCTTGCTCTAGCATTTTTTTCATTTGCTGGCGGTCATTCATCCAAGCCATTGAATTAGGGCACCCTGCTCCCGTCGGGTTAACATCACACACATTAAAATGTTTTGAAAACGCATTTTCATCTGCATTTCGCTGTTCTAACAAAGCTTGATAACTTTGTTCTTCTTGTGGAAGTTTCTTTTTGGGATCAAAGACAAACTTTTGTTGTGTCTGTAATTTTTTAATTCCTTGGTAGTCTTGACTAAACTCGCGATCAGCGGGTGACTTTTCTTTAAATGTAAAGTCGCTGGCAAAGCCATAAGAAGTGAAACAAAGAAAAATAACAACAATAACCTTTTTAAACATATCTATTTCCTACTGTGTTCATAAGTAAATATTATATGTCAGCAGCAACACATGGTGTTGGATAATAATAAGTGAAATTTATAACACCTTAATATTCAAATAAATAATTTACATAGGTTATTAAATCAATTGATTGATACATCATTAAAACTGGCTTAATCCTGTTATATCACCCCTATAATGGATATTGGTGATAGCCCATTTTCTCTGAAATATTACGACCCGCTGTTTTCAGTAATTGGACGTAGTCACCAATACGCTGCTCATCAAAACGAATCGTTGGGAACGAAATCGATAGCCCTGCAACCACATGGCCTAACCGGTCATACACTGGCACAGCAATACAGCGCAGACCTAGCTCTTGCTCTTCTCTGTCTTGCGCATAATGGCATTCACGAACTGTGGCTAATTCCACCAGCAGGTCTTCTAACGTTAAAATCGTTGTTGCCGTTTTTTGGCTAAAAGTTTCGTTTTTCAATGCTAAACGAATGGATCCTTCATCTTGCCAAGCGAGTAAAATCTTACCGATTGCTGTGCAATACAATGGGTTACGACGCCCAACCCGTGAATACATGCGTAAATTATAACTCGAGTCGATTTTATGGATATAAATAATGGCATCTTCATCTAAAGCGCCCAAATGCACCGCTTCATGGGTTAATTGGCCAATACGGCGCATTTCTGTATCTGCAATTTCAATTAAATCCACATACTCAAGGGATTTCGCTCCCAACTCGAATAATTTCAATGTTAGGGAATATTTATCCGCTTCACCTTCTTGATCCACATAGCCTAGCTGTTTCATCGTTTGCAGAAAACGAAATGTCGTGGCTTTTGACATCAATAAACGCTGTGAAAGCTCAGACACACCAATCTCTTTTTGCTCACCAAGGGCGCTAAGAATGCTAAATACCTTAACCACTGCTGAAACAGCATCCGTTTGAGTCGTTTTATCCATTACTTTTCCATCATCCTATAACTATAAATTGATATCGACATTACACCCTAGCGGATAGCATAAGTGGCTATCATGATAAAAACAAGAACGGTGATTTAATATTTTTAAAACGGCGTTTCATTTTCATTGAAGTTCTATTTGAAATGGGTTTTAATAGCATCATTAAGTCAGCAATAGTTTATTAAGTCGTAATCGCGCAGGTGGTGAAAATGAATATACATCCGCAAGTTGCCGTTATTGGTGAATGCATGGTTGAGTTGCAAAAATCGGGTGAACTTTATAGACAAACGTTTGGTGGGGATACACTCAATACCGCACTATACCTGTCTCGTTTAACAAAAGACCATGGCGTGACAACCCGTTACATCACCGGTTTAGGTAAAGACCCATTCAGCCAGCAAATGCTAAACAGTTGGCAACAAGAGGGCATCAATACTGAAGAAGTCTTTATTTCGGACAAACATTTGCCTGGGATGTATTTAATCGAAACCTCCGCTGATGGCGAACGTCGCTTTTTCTATTGGCGAGATAATGCCGCGGCAAAATTTTGGCTTGATGCCGTCTGTCTTGATAGCAATAGCAAAGCCCACACACAGCAAGTACTTAATTCACAACAATTTATCTACTTAAGTGGCATTAGCTTAGCCATTTTACCTGACGCCTCACGTCAGTTGTTATTTGAAATGTTACAACATGCTAAACAACACGGCGCTAAAATTGTCTTCGATAATAACTATCGCCCTGCGCTTTGGCCTTCAAAACAAGCCGCTCAACAAGCTTATCAGCAAACTCTCACTTTAACCGACATCGCTTTTTTGACCTTTGATGACGAACAGTTGCTTTATGGTGACATTCATGAAAATGATGCAATTGCACGTACCCAACAATATGGCGTGAACGAAATAGTGATCAAGCGCGGTGCTGAGGCTTGCTTCGTCGTTATTGATAACGAACGTATTGAAGTCCCTGCGAATAAAATAAGCCATGTTGTTGATACCACTGCCGCAGGGGATTCCTTTAGTGCCGGCTACCTTGCTTGTCGCATCGTCGGTGGCAGCCCATGTGAAGCAGCAAAAACAGGTCATTTACTGGCTGGAACCGTCATCCAACACCGGGGAGCGATTATTCCATCCGAGGCCATGCCAACCACTGCTTTAGTAAAATGTTAAGAGGCTTTAACCATGAATCAATTACTTGAAAGAATTAAGAAACTCAATGTTGTTCCTGTTATCACCATTAATAATGCAGAGCATGGTGCGCCATTGGCAAAAGCTTTAGTGGAAAATGGCCTGCCATGTGCAGAGGTCACCTTCCGCACCGCTGCAGCGGTACAAGCGATTAAAAATATGCGCGCGGCCTACCCTGAATTACTGATTGCCGCAGGTACGGTATTAACCACAGCGCAAGTTGACCAAGCCATTGAAGCGGGTGTAGATTTTATCGTCAGCCCGGGCTTTAACCCGAAAATTGTGGCTTATTGCCAACAAAAGAACGTGATTATCATTCCTGGTGTGAATAACCCAAGTTTAGTAGAACAAGCCCTTGAGTTTAATCTCACCACATTGAAATTCTTCCCAGCCGAAGCCTCTGGCGGAGTTGCCATGCTCAAAGCTCTCAGCGCGGTTTACCCGGTTAAATTTATGCCAACTGGCGGTATCGGTGTGAAAAACATTAAAGAATACACCGCATTACCTTCTGTATTAGTGTGCGGCGGTTCATGGATGGTGCCGAATGACCTTATCGACAGTGAAAACTGGCAAGAGCTCGGCAAACTCATTGCAGAAGCAGCGGCTATTTAATTAATAATAAAAATCTCGTTGTTGTTATTGCGCCCTTACTGGATGGTAAGGGCTTTTTGCTAATGGTTTAGATAGAATACATTCGAGTAAAATATTCGCTGATTTTATCATTATCTAACAATCTATCTTTGGTAAAATCTAAAGTATCAGAAACGACAATGTATTGCCTTAGAGGGATAGGTATATCTGATATTGTCGCATAAATCGTTGGCACTAAATGGCGAAAATAATCTCCCATTTTTGTTTCACCCTCATAGCCCACAGGAAAGTCTTCCCCTTGGTTATAGCCTTCAATGCCTTCAAATACAAATATTCCCTTTTGTGTTGCAAGATAAGCATCTGTCAGTTTATTACCTTCATCTAAACGATTTTTATAACTGGTAAAAACAGTTTCTTGGGAATAATGCTTGTATTTCCAATAGGAAAATAGATCAACTGAAAAATCACCATTTTTCTGTATGCTATTTTCATATTTAGCCGATTCACAATATATAAACTCACTTAAATCAACATATAACTCACTAATATTAGGTATGTTGATATACACTTTGGGTAACCATCCCCAGCAATTATTCAGCATAAATGCTAAATAACCGTTTTTATCCATTGCAACCCATGAATAAATATTCCCCCATTCAGGTCGCCAATCAGTAGTTAACATCAAAGCCTCTTATATCGTTCACAATACAATTAAATTTTTATAGGTATTGAATGAATTGGCCCTATACTTTAATTCAATGCATAAAGCCAAAATGAAACAGACTCTATATAGAAAGCTCAATAGTCATTAAATTATCAGAAACCTAACCAATAAAACGTTTTAACTGTAAACGCAACATCTCATTTTCGCGTTGGAGCATTTCATTTTGGTCCAATAGGCTCATCGCCATTGCGATGCCCGGCCAGTCAATTTCTAATTCATGGTAAAGACGCACGGCTCTTCTCACAATGACTACCGCTTGGTCATCAAACAACCACTCATTAGTCGTTTCAATGGGTTGAATTATCCCAAGGCCGACGATTTCCTGTAATTCATCTTCAGCAATACCAGTATGAACGCAAAAATCAATAACGGTTAATGATGTGAACTGTTCCATTATTTGCCTCCCCAATTTTTACGTGGGTCAAAACTCTGCTGAGTCTCCGCCAATTTCCGCCACAGTGCATCCGCTTCTGCATTACTGCTATTTGGCATCACGATTTTTATAATCGCGTACAGATCCCCTGCTGTACCTTCATGTTTCAGCCCTTTACCTTTAAGGCGTAATTTTTGGCCAGCTTGGCTATTAGCAGGAACGGTGATCACAATCGGGTCTTTTAATGTTGGGATGGTGACTTTTGTCCCTAGAGCGGCTTCCCAAGGGGCTAATGGCACAACCACTTCAAGATCATGGCCCTTAATATCGAATAATGGATGCGGTGCAATGCGGATAGTTATCCATAGGTCGCCATTTTCACCGCCATTCCCCCCGGCAGTGCCTTGCCCTTTTAAGCGAATACGTTGCCCGTCAATCACCCCTGCAGGGATAGTCACGTTAAGTGTTTTAGGGACTTCGTTTTCGATAAAACCAAAAGCGTTATAAACAGGTAAGTTATAGCTAATGGTACGTTTATGGGGTTCTTGGGTTTCTTCAAGGAAAACAGCCAGTTCAACCTCTAAATCCTGCCCGCGATGGCTGCGTGCCTGCCTTGTGCCACCCCGTGCACGTTGGGAAAACATCGATGAAAAAATGTCATCAAAGCCGCCTTCATCAAACCCTTGCTGGGAATAGGTGCGGCTTTGTTGGCCTTGGTTAGCTTGGTTAAAATAGGGGTCATTCCTGTGTTCCCACATTTCATCGTATTCTGCACGTTTTTCTTTGTCACCAAGTACCGCCCAAGCCTCCGCAATTTCTTTAAAGCGTGCTTCGGCATCGGGTTCTTTACTCACGTCAGGGTGATATTTTCGCGCTAAACGGCGATACGCGGTCTTAATGGTTTTTAAATCATCGGTGCGCTTAACACCCATGATGCTGTAATAATCCTTTAGTTCCATCGTCATATCTCGTTCACTTATCTGTTGAATAGAATTCTTATGGTATTTACCCTGTTGGGCTAAACATCACGACTACCTTGAATTTAACTTAGGACATTTACGCACTAATTGGAATAGCTAGGCCATGATAAAATTCCACAAAAAACAGGAAATTTACGCTATTTCAGGCTAAACCTATAAGAGGGTAGTTTGATTAATAGGGGAACTCTATGGATGCGCTTGCCAATCGCCTGAACTATAAAGTCAACTTTGCCATCTCTATTGAGGATTTTGTTCGATTGATTCGCCAATCACCATTTAAAGAAATGGTGACAACCGATAACCTTACTCAATTAGATGCAATGCTAAATAACGCGGATTTATTGGTTAGTGCATGGGATGAGGAACAGGTGGTCGGTTTTGTCCGCACAGTAACGGATTTTAGTTCTTGTTGTTATATCTGCGAACTGGCCGTTGATACTCAGTATCAAAAACACGGCATCGACCGCCAATTAATGCGCCTCGTCGCCGAGGAGCTTCCCGCTGATTGCCAGATTTTATTTTTCTCCACCGACAGCAACCTCACCGAATACTTAAAATTGGGGTTCACCCAATCCCCAAGAGCATGGCACACCACGGCAGAGAATTTTTTGGTTAGATCGGCAGAGCTGGATGAATAATAGAAAGTAAAATTACTAAAAACGTAGAAAATGATAGAGTGATAAGCAACTCATCTCGTTAGTAAAAGACTGACATAGACACATAAAAACAAATTTAATTTAAATGAGTATTAAAATATCTCAATACTGATGCTCTAAATAATTCGTGCTACAGCTAGGCGGCTAGCTAGTTTAGCCCTAGGAGCATACATCAGTATGTGACTAGGGTGAACTAGTGAAGCCAACAACGCTGTGGTGCGAAGTATGACGAGCATCACTTCAATTTGCCGCGGAGGCGTTTTACAGCCTGACTATGAAGCTGACTCACCCTCGACTCCCCCACCTCCAGCACCGCCCCAATCTCCTTCAGGTTCAGCTCTTCTTGGTAATACAGCGTCAGCACCATTTTTTCGCGTTCTGGTAACTGATTGATTGCCGCCGCAATTTGGTCACGCAAACTGGAATCTAGCAACAGACTCAACGGGTTACCGCCATCGTCCTCATCCATTTGCGGCTCACAGCTTTCCCCATGAATTTCATGCCACTCATCATAAGAAAACAGTTGGCTATTATTGGTGTCCAGTAATGCTTGGCGATACTCCGCAAGGTCAATATCCAGCGCTTTGGCGATTTCCGGCTCAGTCGCACTTCGCCCTAACGATTGTTCCAACGCACCAATGGCTTTGGTCATTTCACGCGCTTGGCGGCGCACACTGCGCGGCACCCAGTCACGACTACGCAGTTCATCTAGCATCGAACCCCGAATTCTTTGCACCGCATAAGTGGCAAATGACGCCCCTTGGGTCACATCGAAACGTTCCAATGCATGTAGTAAACCGATGCCCCCCGCTTGAATTAAGTCGTCGATATCAACACTGGCGGGTAGTCTGACTTGCAGTTTCAGGGCTTCATGGCGTATTAGAGGGTAATAACGCTCCCATAGGCTATTTTTATTAATCACACCTTCGGCAGTATACAAATCACTCACAACCTGAATCACCCTTCAAGCTCTATAAAAGGTATTCATTATCTGTGTTGGTTTTGAATTCAATCCGTAGAGTAAGGCACTAAATATAGCTTTATTTGCCTTATCCTAAATAGGTAAAATTTGAATAACCACAACTTTAATAATTGTTTTAACACAATTTTTAGGGAGTTTTACTGGTAATACAAGTGAGAGAAGTTGTTTTATTGAAAGGTGATTTTGTCATTGAATTGCAGATTTTGGCTTTAGACTTTGCTATTGATTGTAGCTTTAGTTAGAAAACGTTAAATTTCCCTTAAAGAAAATGAAGTTATCAACAAGCTAGCTTAGCCTTAAATGTGAACATAGTATGGGACATGGATAATAATAGTGATAAAAATAATCCGTCCAATAAATTATATTTAAAGAATATAATTATCAAGCTAGTTCAACATTAATTAAATATTAAAATATTAAATTAAAAAATCAATAATTCAGTTAATTGATCATTTAATATTAACTCACTGATATGAAAAAATTTAGAATATATAAAAGTTTAAAACTTATTTTATTCAAAAAAACAAACCAATTCTTAGTTATTTATTTTTCCATACATTGTCATTCTAGCTTAATATTTCCCCATAAGCATGTTAATGCAGTAACCTCATAGAAATAAATCAAACTATTTTACATTTGACGAAATTGCTTAACAAATGTAATTTTAAATTTACTGATGCAACGGTGTATTAGTTTAATCACAAATTAAATTTTTTATTAAAGAGGTTAATTATGAAAATGATCAAACATAAACCAAGTACTAAACGCATAGATTTCTCTGTAATGTACAACGCTAAGTAATTTGATAAAAAGGAGGTTATAACCTCCTTTTATTAGGGGGTTATATTATATGGATTACTTCAAACTAGCAGCAAGCATTCCTTTGGAATATCTTATCATTCGGAATATATTACTTAGATATATTTCACAAGAGCAACTAACTATCAATGATAAAAAATTTCTTTATCCCTTAGAAAATTTTGATAAGAGTAAACTGTCCTTAACAGATAGAATTAGCCCTGATGACCAAATTAGATACTATCTAAGTGATAAGGTGTTTAGGAAAGTTGCAGAGTTAGCTAAAAAAATAGCCACATCGGAAATTAAAACAATCAATATTACAGCTAAATTCTCATCATACCCACTGATTAATTGTTTCATTCAAGCATTATATCGAATGAACATTTCTGTTAACCTGATTGTAGATTGTGCTAAAAATGAAGAAATATATTTAACTGAAAATGAAACCAAACTAATTAATGAATTAATAAAAGAAAAATTTGGTGATATTGACATTATTCAGCCCTATATTCTGATGATTATAAATTCTGGTGATATATACAGTGCAGATCACCTGATAGAACACTGTTTAGAGTACTTTGATAATTACGAAAAATCACAAGCACTTATAATCGGCACAATCAAAAACTGTATCAATAAACCTATTGAGGCAGAATATTACTACATTAAAAGTAAAGAGTCGGAAAACCCGTTAAGCATTATTAAGGCGAATTATACATTATCAATGCTATATCTTCGCCACCATAAATCGAATAAGCGTAATATCGAAAAAGGACGTCAATTCTTACAAGAAGCTTATAACATTATTCAGACAGGTAAGTTGGATTATTTAGAACAAGATAAAAAGAATTTTTTCACCGTGTTCAACCGAAATGGATATGGACTTATTCTTTTTAGAGAAGGAAATGCTGATGAAGCAATAAGGTTACTTAATTGGGGACTTCAACAGTTATCAGACAAACATAGTATGCACTACATGCATCGTTCCGTAATTATTTATAATATATGCCTGTGCTATAAACAATTAGGTAAATATGATGATGCGATAACATATCTCAATCAATTAATTGAAATTGATTATGCTTTTCCTGAATATCATCTTGAATTAGCAATATGTTTTTATGATAAAGGAAATATAACAAGCTATATAAAAAATATTCAAAGAGCATTATCTGTTAGTCCAATGCATAGCGATAGCCACTATCATATGAGCATAGCATTTTTATCATCTGAGGATTATATTTCAGCAGAAAAGCATGCTCGCCTTGCTTGGGAAATTTCAGGAGATAATCTTACAGCCTATAATTATGCTTATATTCTTTCATTAAATAGCAATTATAAAATCCTGGATCATCTTATGCAAAGAACAGGTATTTTTATGACCCCGGAATGGTTAATTTTACAAGCTGAAAAAATTGCTCAAAGTTCAGAGAAAGCTGCCTACAATTATCTCTTAAAATGCCAACATATTTTTCCAAACAATCCTTTAGTAAAGGAAAATATTAAAATGTTGAGTATGTAAGCATGACATACAAAATATATTTCTTTTATTTTTTCTTTCTTTTCCCGATGTGGATATCCAAAACACTACAACCCATCTATTGGGAACAGCAAGCGCAATTGAAGTTATTTTCAATTTCATACGTAATGATGGCGGTTGCGGGGGCGTGCTCACTACTTTATGCCAAAGGGCTATCCCGATTTGGTACTAAGACTGGTTTAATTGTGGGCTTTTTACTGTATGGATGTGGCCTTGTTCTTAGAGCCTATCCCACAGGGATGGCTATCGCCGTGACTTCAGGTTTGATGGCAGGGATGGGTGCGAGTATTATCGCTATTGCGCTAAAATCACTGATTTTTAATATTGATAAACAGGAACAAAATAAAGTCCTGCTGCACACTGATAATTTAAGCACAGTAGCACAAAGCCTTGGGGCTTTTATTGCTGGGGGGCTAGTCACAATTTTATCGATTATAGATCAATCCCCCTATCGTTCGGCTTTGTTAATTAGTGGAGGTATGGTACTAATCGCCATAATTGCCATCCCGTCATTAAAAATACCACTGAATAAAACACCATTAGCTAAGAATCCCCCCCAAAAAACCACTTCATTTTTCCCTTTTTTCAGTAAAGCAGATTTAATTTTATTTATTGCATTTATTATCAGTGGCGCCAGTTGGGCACTGATCTTACCCATTATTCCGGTGTATTTAAAAAACATGCACTTTTCAGATACAAATGTTGGCCTAGTGCTATCATTAGGTGTGATCACCGGGCTAGTACTCAAGAACCTTTTTATGTTTATTTTTTCTGACAAAGATAAACCTATCTCATTACTCGTTTTTTCTGGTTTATGTATGCTGATGCTCTATGGTATGTTTTGGTCAATAAAATTTAGTTCCCCGATTGTTTTCGCCATCTCGGTTATTGCCATGTATATGTTTAGAACCGTTTGCTCACTATTAATTAATTTGGTTGAGATGGAGATCGCCCGCAAAGGAAATGCCGAGCATATTTTTGGTTTAATACAAACCGCATTTTTGACAGGGGATATCTTTGGTGCAATTGCCCTACCCTATGCTTATGAGTCTGGTTTTCTGGTCAACACCCCTCTCGCTATTATTATTTTTATTCTGTTATCAAATATATTAATTTACAGCTGTGTCAAAATTAACACTAAAATACATGCAGACTTTAACTGAATGCTAAAGCAAGGTCTAAATAATTCGAGTTGTAGGAAGGCGGCAATCAAGGTTATCCCGATGAGCATACTAAAGTATGTGATTCGGGTGACCTTGTGAAGCCAACGCATCTACAACTTGAAGTATGACGACCGTTCGATAAAGAAAAGGCCAGTATCGCTGGCCTTCAGTATAATCAACCAATCACGAATTAACGTAACAGGCTTAAAACACCTTGTGGAACTTGGTTAGCTTGCGCTAATACAGCAGTACCTGCTTGTTGCAGGATCTGACCACGGCTCATGTTAGAAACTTCTGTTGCGAAGTCAGCATCTTCGATACGGCTGCGTGCTGCGCTCAGGTTGTTAACAGAGTTGTTCAGGTTGTTGATAGTTGATTGAAGACGGTTTTGAATCGCACCTAAAGAAGAGCGCAGGCCGTCAACTGTTGATAATGCTTTATCTAAAGCTTCAAGTGGTTTCGCATTCGCTTTATCACCTGCAACAGGGTCAACTTTTGTAGTCCCTACATCAATTTTTGCTTTTGCGCCAGTAGCACCAGCGGTAACTGCAGCCTCGTTATAGGCAACGACACCTTTGTCATCTGTTGTTTTTACAACTAACTTAGTTGGATCAACCTTTCCATTTGCGTCAATAGACTCTAAAACTTCATAGGACTTAATAGTGCCAGCTGCTACTTTCGCATCTATAGCCGTAGTATCTAATTCTTGAGTTTCATCTTTGCCTGTTATTTTGACACTAACACTAGTAGCAGCCTTACCATAACCAGTAAAGTTCAGGTCAAATTTTTCTAAACCTAAAGTTTCACGGTCAATTTTCTTTAATTCGATGTCAATTTTTTCACCGTCATTAGCTCCTACTTGTACTGCCATTTTAGTATCTTGGCTAAGAACTTTAACTCCATTAAATTGTGTTTGTTCTGAAATACGATTAATTTCAGCTAAACGTTGATCCACTTCTTCTTGAATTGATTTTGTATCTGATTCAGAGTTAGAACCATTTTTCGCTTGAACCGTTAATTCACGAATACGTTGTAAGTTATCGTTGATTTCGTTAACTGCACCTTCCGCAGTTTGTGCGATAGAAATACCGTCGTTAGCATTACGTGCTGCTTGGGTTAAACCTTTAACGTTAGCCGTAAAACGGTTAGCAATCGCTTGGCCTGCCGCATCGTCTTTTGCGCTGTTGATACGTGAACCAGAAGATAAACGCTCAATCGCCGTACCTAAAACGCCTTGTGAACGGTTTAAGTTGTTCTGAGTGGTCAGAGACAAAATGTTAGTATTGATAACTTGTGCCATGATGTGATCCTTATTATTCAAATTAATGCGTTAAGCCAAAATGCTTAACTTGATGAATTTCGTCAGCAACTAGGTTATCGGCTACAAAAAAGTCCCCTTTAGGCTTTTTAATGAAAAATTTTATCTGTAAGGTTGGAAAAGGCTTTACAGCCCGCTTTTGTGCCATTATTTTTAACACTTTCATTTTTAACACATCCATTAATTTTTATTAATTTTCTTATTATTTAATTTCAATAGGGATAATTACCTACCTTTCCAGTGTCAGCTCCTCCCATCACTCTTTTTCAGAATAGTCTAAAATTTTGCTCCCCTTGGCCGATATCAGTCTAAATAGTTTTTATATTCAAGATTTATGTCGCTGACATAGCGTAGGAGAGAACATGGCAGGAATATCCACACTCGGTATCGGGTCAAACTTAGATTTAAACGTCCAAATGGACCAGTTAGAAGCGATGGAGCGCCGTCGTTTAGAGCCATTAACCACCCAAAAAGCCAGTTATGATGCGCAAATTAGCGCCTTTGGCAAAATGCAATCGTCCTTAGAAAAACTCAAAAAAGCCGCAGAAGACTTAAAAAAATATGGTGATATCAGTACCACTAAAGTCAATGGTGAATATAAGGCCTTTGATGTAAAAACTGACGGCAAAGCGGTCGCGGGTGTGCATGATGTGTTAGTCACTCAGTTAGCAAAAGCGCAAACAATCGCTACCAAAGGCACGCCAAACAATAGCAACAAAGAATTACTGGGCAATGGTGCCCCTGAGCGAACCATTACTATCACCCAACCGTCACAAAAAGAAGATAAAGATAAAATCGTTATCAAACTGGATAACGAGCACACTTCACTGATTGAAATTGCCGATGCCATCAATAAAACCGATAAAGGCGTTTCCGCATCGGTCATCAAAGATAAAGACAATATCTATCACCTTGTCGTTACCTCTAAAAAAGAAGGTAGTGAAAACCGTATTAGTATCAATGTGGAAGGCGATGACAAACTGGCTGCTATTCTTAATGTTGAGTCAGTTATTGATGATAAAGGTGTGGTTACCTTAAATACCGATGCAGATAATGGTATGGTGCAAAAAGTAGCCCCACAAACCGCCTTACTGGAAATCGATGGTTTCAAATTAGAGTCACAAACCAATGAAGCCAAAGACCTGTTTCCCGGTTTAACCTTAACGCTGAAAAAAGAAAGCGAAGACGGTAAAGCCGACCACCTAATCGTTTCTGAAGATATCGAACCCGCCAAAGGTAAAATTAAAGCGTGGGTGGATGCCTATAACGAATTCCAAACATTAGCCAAAGAACTCACCAAATACACGCCAACGGAAAAAGGCACTGCGCCAGATAAAACCAATGGTCCACTGATTGGTGATTCCACTTTACGCATGATCCAGAGCACCCTGCGCACGCAAGTTCGGGCTCCTCAAGCAAGTGGGGACATCGACACTCTGAGCAAAATGGGGATTAAGCAAAAACTGGATGGCACCTTAGAAATTGATAATAAAGTGCTGGATAAAGTACTCAAAGAAAATCCATCGAGCGTCAAAGTATTTTTTGCTGGTGACGGTAAAGAAACCGGTTTTGGTACTGAAAACTTTAACTACTTGAAAGACACCTTGGACAGCAAAGAAGGCACCCTGCACAACGCCACCGATGGTATCCAAAAGAAAAAGAAAAGCTTAGACAAACGTATTGAGCAGACCAATAAACAGATCGAAAACACCATGGATTTACACCGCCGTCAGTTCCAAAACTTGGACAAAATGATGACGTCACTGAACAGCACCAGTAATTCATTAGGCCGGTTATTAGGCTAATACTTTTAGGTTAAAAACATGTATCAACGACACGCACAGCAAGCCTATCAGCAGGTCGATTTGGAGAGTGAAATCACCAACGCGACCCCATACCAACTGATCCAAATCCTGTTTAAAGGGGCGCTAAGTGCCCTAAAACGCGGGGAAATTTTTATGCAGCAGGGTAAGGTGGCGGAAAAAGGTAAAGAAATCTCAAAAGCTATCGACATCATTGACACAGGGTTAAAGCAGTCGTTAAATTATGAAGCTGGCGGCGAACTTGCAGAAAATTTAGCAAGTTTGTATGAGTACATGACAATGCAGTTACTTCGCGCCAACCTCGAAAACAACGTGGCTTATGTCCAAGAAGTTTACCAGTTACTCTCCGATATCGCCTCTGCGTGGCAACAAATCGGTGCAAATGTGGATGAAAGATAATCAGGTGGACAATAAAAATCCTATCGATTTACAAGAAATATACCGTAATGTCTTAGTATTAAGTGAAAATTTAGTTGCCTTAGCGCAATCCGGGGAATGGGAGACGTTGGTCTCCCGAGAGACAGAATATGTCCTTGCGGTGGAAAACCTCACCGAGTTAACGCAAGCGTTCGAACAACAGCAGCCCATCACTGAAGAGTTTATTCAGTTACTGCATAAAATTATCGAAAATGAACGTGTTACTAAAGAATATTTACAACAGCATTTAAACTTTTTAAGCAAAGAAATTAAGCAATTAGACCAAAAACGGGTACTCAATAATAGCTATGGCCAATTTGATGAGCCAGACACCCCGTTAGTCGTTCGTCCCATGGAATGAATTTAAGTGTCAGGCCAACAAACCTGACACCCTCTTCCCTTTCGGATCACAGCCTACTGTTGCTGTTTTAAACGTTGCTGCTTTTTCAGTTTTTTCAACAGCATATTGCGTTTTAATGGAGACAAATGGTCAAGAAACACTTTACCGTGTAGGTGGTCGATTTCATGTTGCATGACAATCGCTAAGAACTCGTCGCTATCCACTTCAAACGCTTTACCGTGCCTATCGAACGCTTTCACTTTAACGCGCAGGAAACGCTCTACATCCGCGTAGATCTCCGGCACTGACAAGCACCCTTCTTGGTAACTGGTTTCCCCTTCACTTTCGACAATCTCAGGGTTAACAAATACCATCGGCTCATCACGGTTTTCTGAAATATCAATCACCATAATGGATTTAGTTTCAGCAATTTGCGTAGCAGCGAGGCCAATGCCGTTATCGGTGCTGTACATGGTATCTAACAAATCGTCGATTAAGGTTTGTACTGCAGCGAAATCTGTCACTGGGCTGCATTTAATGCGCAGTCGTTCATCTGGAATTTCAATAATTTCTCTTACTGCCATAATTTAAACCCTATAAATTCGATTGCTTTTATTCAAATATCAATAATTCAAAATACTTTAAACTACAGTGACGACATGCAATAACCACGGTTTTAAAGCCGTTAACTGCCGTCACAGCCCTGCCAGTGAAGTATGGCGAACAGACAAAATATTATCGTCTTTCTATTTCATCAACAACATGCAAAAAGTGGCATTATTAACCAGATAGATAATTTTACTTTAAACATCAATAAATTAGCGCTAGCCTACTTAACCTATCTGCTTAAGCAACACAAGACACATAAAATTTTACAGAAAAATAACACGTTATTTGAAAAAAAACATCTAAAATAGAAAAAATGCTGCTCCTTTGTTGGCTTCCTGCCATTTTTAGCTTCACCCTCTGATGGCATTTCTTTGCTTATACTATTTTAACGTTTTACTATTTTTGCATTTTACAGTTTCCTCATCAAAATATATTTAGGCCACATTGAAGTTATTTTAAATTGAATTAATACATAAAAAATAATAAGCATTGCATTTTATAATCCATTCAAATAAATAATCCTATATTCCATATATAAAATAGATAGCACTGTATTTATTCCAGTCAAACACGAATATTCCGAACAAATATAATTTAAAAAATCGATTTTACCCGCCAGAGAAATTACCCTATTATAAATAAGTTGAGAAAAACAAATCCCCTCTTCACTCTTCTTTAGATAATAATTTAAATAATACGGAAATTAACACATGGAAAAGAAAGCATTAGCTCGTCACTTAGTGGCTATATTACTCAGCGGTTTATCTTATAATGCAGCAGCCAACACTTCATTTTCAAAGCCCGCACCAACATTAAGTGATATCAACGCATATGACATCAAAAACAACGTTAAAAGCATTGTTGGTATTAATGAAAGAATCAATAATATTGATAACCAAATAAGCCTGATGGACTCAAGTTTTAATAATAGCATTAATAGATTAAAGAAAAATAATAACAATAGGCTTAAATCAGAAACTACGAATATACGAAACGAGTTAGCAAATTTACGAGATACCGTAGATAATTCTATACTTGATTATTACAATGTAAACGCTGAAAAAATACAAAGTAACACTGATTTAATTAATGACCAAGTTACCTCAATAAACAAAGATAGAGAAAAAAAACACCATGCATTTGACTCAAAATTAAAAGAAGTCGAATTATATGTGCAAGGTGCATTAATTGGTGTAAATGCAGCCGACCAAGTCACTGAACAATTAAATACTAACATTCAGGATCTCGATAGAAAAGTCGTTGGAAATACCTCGTCAATCAAGACCCTAAAAAGTGATGCCGCAAAAACGCAAAAAGCGAACGAACTTAAATTCACAAAGTTAGAAAATAAATTTGACCATGGAGTCAGCCAGCTTGATAGCAAAATAGATAAGCGTGCCCAAGAAGCAAATGCGGGTATTGCATCCGTTGCAGCAATGAGCAATATCCCTTACGCAACAAATACCCGCTTTAGTGCCGGGGTTGGCGTGGGGAATTACAAAAATGGCTCAGCGATCGCTGCCGGGGCTCAATATCAACTAAAAGAAAATATCAACTTACGTAGTTCTGTTTCTTGGAATAATTCAGATGCTGCCGTTATCGGAGCGGGTGTCGCCTTCGGTTGGTAACTCTCTAACGCCTATTTTCATATAACTTTATAAATTATTTATATAACATTAACCAATAGTACCAATGATATATTGGTACTATTTTTAATTGCCTTAATCGGCCAATATCTAAATTAACAATCTCTGAGTTGAAATTAACCTTGGTGATAAGTCACAATCGCGATTGGTGTTGAGTTAATAGTAACCCAAAGGTTAGACATGCCGATACGCGTGTTCGATGACTCACTCACTTTATTACAGCTGGTTTCAGACTGGCATTGAGTGAGAACTTCACTGGCAATTTGCGAGTTAAAGCCCAGTTTTGTCAAATAGCCCATTTCATTTTCTAGCTTTTGTTGAAAGTTAGCAAAATCGGGTTTGGGTGAAGCATAATCCTCGACCCCAACAAGTGTGGTTGCAACTTGAATGAGTACACCGCCATCAAAAGTGAGTTGGTTTTCATAGCTCCAATCATTAAACGGCTTTTGTTGCCCAAAAGTGCAAACAGTTTTACTGCCACTTACTTGGCAATCCCCCGCCTTAATAAAGCTGATGCTATCCATACTTTGACCCCAGTTTAAGCCAAATAGTGCGGTCGATGTATCATCACACCCAATCAACAACAGCGCAGCAGCCCCAGCTATCATCCATTTCATACTCTCACCTCACTCGCCAATTTACTTTATGCTACAGGGGGAAGGGGTTAAATTAAAGTAAAAAAACCGTCAACCAGTAACTCACTCACAAATTGATTTTCAAATTTCAAGTGATTTGTTTAACACGAGATTCACATATAATTAATCATTATCAATAAGATAAAGTTAAAACATATAATTCAGCGTATACTCATTGCCAGATTTCCGCTGACTCTATACAATGCTCTGCTTTATACAGCCCCAGAGTCACGACAGTTACAGATAACCATCATATTATTAATCAGTTACCCCTCTAGCAATACCTAAAACCCCTAGAAGGCTCTCGAATAATAATATAGCTGAATCGTTACAACTTCACTTTATGATGAATTGATTTTGTAGCAGCTCGGTTTTTGTCACTGATGGTTTTGTCACTGATGAACAGGCTACAGATAATCATTTATTAACAGTATTATTAATAAATAACCATAACGTAAAGTATATATTGTGAAATTACTATTTTGTCTTTCTTTAACAACCGCCATTCTCTCTGGAGTATGGGCTTGGGTTGCAGATAGCTTAGGGTTAATCGGCTGGGCAGGCTTTTTAGGCTGTACGGCTTATTTCGCTTACCCTAAAAATGGGCTTAAAGGCCTAGGTGTGACCACATTAACTGTTTGTAGCGGCGTATTTTGGGGTTTAGTGATCCTGCATAGCGGTGACTACCTGCAACAATTACCTCACTTTGTAGGGTATTTTGTTACCGGTATAGTTGCCTTTTTGATGTGTATACAAGCGAAAAAACAGTGGCTTTCTTATATACCCGGTACGTTTGTCGGTACCTGTACTATTTTTGCCACTGAAGGTGCTTGGTTGGTGACTATTCAATCATTACTCATCGGTGTGTTATTTGGTTTTGCAATGAAGAAGAGTGGACTTTGGCTATTTGAAAAGTTCTCATCGGATAAAGGCTAATAAATATCCTCCGGCATAGCCGGAGGTTTTTAATATGCGCCTATAAGGCTTTGTTACCAGCCGCGCCCTAACAGGCGCATAACGGCTCTGACATTTGCATCTATGGATTACTTACGGCCCGTAAACGGGCTGCCCGGATAGGGGAGCGACAATTGCTCTCCCAATTTATCCTGTTCTAACTGATGTTTTATATATTCTTGTATTCGTTTCGTATTCTTTCCTACCGTATCAACATAGTACCCTCTGCACCAAAACTCTCTATTTCGATATTTAAA
This sequence comes from Providencia huaxiensis, assembly GCF_002843235.3. Classification (NCBI taxonomy): domain Bacteria; kingdom Pseudomonadati; phylum Pseudomonadota; class Gammaproteobacteria; order Enterobacterales; family Morganellaceae; genus Providencia; species Providencia huaxiensis. Next base: position 919,619 of record NZ_CP031123.2, on the reverse strand, counting down.
CTTTAAATCCCCAAATTGCTCATAAAGCATTAGACTGCTTTTTCCTTTTAAATACCCCATAAAGCTCGAAACACTCATCTTGGGTGGGATTTCTAGAAGCATGTGTATGTGGTCAACACAACATTCTGCCTCCACTATCCTGACATTTTTCCACTCACACAATTTCCTTAAAATACTACCTATCGCCCTACGTTTTTCACCGTAGAAAACTTGCCTTCTATACTTTGGGGCAAAAACAATGTGATATTTACAATTCCATCGTGTATGCGCTAAGCTCTTTTCGTCCCCCATTGGGACCCCCTTTTGATTTTTTGTTTGACTCTTGCAGTTGCCAGACCGCAAGGTGTTTTAACAAATCAAAAGGGGTTTTAATATCTTATTCAAAGCTGAAAGCTTTACGGAACCCCCAGCCTAGCTGGGGGTTTTCTATACACAAAAAAAACCGCCAATGTGGCGGTTTAAATAAATCAATGAAACCAAGGGAATTTCAAACGAATTCGATATTACATTAAATTTCCCCAGCGGCAAGATATAACATTTTGATTTAACTAATAATTAATCAGACAGCACTTTAAGTATTCTTACTTACACTTACAAATATAATAACGACAATATTGTTAATAAAATGATAATATCCTAAGATTAAACTCTATTTTATATTAACCAAGCTTATGTAACTGGTCAAATATCGACCCCTCCTATATTCATTAATTTAATTACATTATGTAATTCGGATTTTTCTGCATCCCGCATTTATCAAAAATATCTAAAACCCTACCTTTTAAATTTTAGTGTAATTAACTTTTAATAATTAATAATCTAGCTTGTTAATCTAAAAGTACAGACAAAAAAGAATGATGGACTAGTAGAATTTGCATTATCAAACCATAAAATTATGGGGGCTTAAAAATGTATTCTTATTTTTCTGTTATACTTAAACAAGAAATATCTTATGACCTGCAATTGAATCTAACGAAAGGAAGAAGATATGATTAAAAAAATTTGTTTTTTAGCATGTTCATTAGCTGTCGTATTCTCTTTAAGCGCATGCAATACCACCAAAGGTGTTGGTGAGGATATCGAAGCAGGTGGCGAAGCCATACAAAGAGCAGCCAAATGATGATTACCGTCATCCTTAAATATTAGCTACCTCGACTAAAACTGGCATATATACCAACCGGTGACTGTTTCACCGCTTGGTATATAAATTGAAGTACCAATAAATTCCTAAACCCGACTCTATTAAAACGTAGGACATTTTAATATTGGCTAACAGGATCACAACTTAATTATGTCTCTCTTTTACAATGGAAACCATCCAGCTAGGAGAGCATAATGAACCCGAAAAATAAAATTAATGTGTTAGACCACATTTCACCTGAAATGCAGTCTGTAATGCAATTTTATGCAGAAAATCCATCCCCTTCCCCTATTGACACCAGCTATTACGGAATGCGACAAGCGTATATAGAAGATAGAAAATATTGGAATGCAGAAGCACCAATGATGCACAATATTTACGATATTCAAGTACCAACTCAATATGGCAATGTTTTGACTCGACTATTTCAGCCGATTAAATCCCCATCAGCCACCTTATTTTATCTCCATGGCGGTGGGTTCATTTTAGGTAATTTACAGACTCACAAACGTATTATGCGCTTACTGGCACTATATTCAGGCTGTACCGTTATCGGAGTTGATTATTCATTATCCCCTGAAGCTCGCTACCCCCAAGCCATTGAAGAAATATCCACCGTTTATCAGTATTATCAACAAAATGCCGCACAGCATAATATCAATATGCAACAAACTGGCTTTGCAGGTGACTCAGCTGGCGCAATGTTATCTCTTGCATCTGTCCTTTGGTTACGAGATAACACTATAGAAAATGCTAATATTAAATCCGTTTTATTGTGGTATGGGCTTTATGGCTTGCAGGATTCAATCAGCCGGCGGCTATATGGTGGAGAATGGGATGGGTTACAAAAAGAAGACTTAGAAAATTATGATAATGCCTATCTTGGTGAAGCAGGTGATAGAGAAGCGCCTTATTATTGCTTATTCAATAATGATTTAACCTACGGCATCCCACCTTGCTTTATTGCTAGTGCGGAATTTGACCCACTATTAGATGATAGCTTGGCTTTATTCCGAACACTCGACACTAACAATATGCCTTGTGAATATAAAATGTACCCAGGTACTTTACATGCCTTCTTACATTACTCACGCATGATGCAAATTTCAGATGAAGCAATTCGTGATGGCGCAAATTATTTTATCAAACAACTTTTATGATATTCATACAGTATTTATTGAAAATAGCACAGAGTTAAAACGAAAAAACCTCGCACTTGGCGAGGTTTTGAATTCTTAGCTTTTAGTTTATCGTTATTTTACGATAACGTTAGCTGCTGCTGGGCCTTTCGCACCATTTTCAATGGTGAATGTAACTTGTTGGCCTTCTGCTAAAGTTTTGAAGCTTTCGCTTTGAATTGCAGAGAAATGAACAAATACATCTTTGCTGCCATCTGCAGGTGTAATGAAGCCAAAACCTTTATCATCGTTAAACCATTTTACTGAACCAGTCATTGTATTAGACATAGAATTTCCTTTAATTTTTTAAAATTGCCATAAGGCATGTTGCGGTTTGTTTCTTGTGGTACTTATGGGAATTAATTAGAAGGAATTCGCAATGAAGTGGTATCTGAGATAACGCTTAATGGTGAACATCTTAAAACTGACTAACATAAATAGGCCTGTACTTCCAAACCAGTGAGCATATTAAGCCACACTTATAACCAAATGGCAAATATTATTTTTGCAATCCATTTGCCACACCAATACTTCACGCATTAATTGTAAATAATATAGATATCATTTAATCCAATAATATTATAAATATTAAGCAGTTAGTTATTTCACTATAATGTGCGTTGTCATGCTTAGTACCTATCAAAAACACCGTAATCCGGTCTTTCACCTCTCATTACAGCTCGCTGTTGTTCATGAACCGCTTCTCTATCGGCTTTTATTTGTTCCGATGAACGGGTGTCTTTATGTGGTTTAGGCCATGTTGATTTATTAGGTTCAAAGGAAGGCGTGAATGTACAGCCTGTAATTAAAAAAAGGCAAAATAGTGCGGTAATTAATTTCATAATGATTGCTTGTGTTTTTCTCGCATAAAATACTAAGTATATGTACTTATTGATCATACCAATACTTTTCAGTGTTCTAAATTATTATTTTGATATTTCGTTGATAAAATGAGTATTGATGACTCACAACAATATATAAAGTAGGATTTAAGATAACAAAAAAGCCGCATTACGCAGCTTGCAAATTTTGTAATCCATTATAGTTATAATTGACTGTTTTTCTCAGTTGGATCAAACGGAAGCCCGCCAGCAAATACAAATGATAACCCAACAATCACGAATGAAACCATAACAAAACACTTATCAATAATTTGTTTCATACTGTTCTTCCTATGCTTTAGTACCTAATTACAATATGCGAACTGATTATTATTGGCAATAAAAATGCCCCACCACTTCCCCAAAAGAGTAATAGCAAGGCAATCAATTTATCATATTCAAACTGATAGCTAAATCACACAGGCATAGACATAATCTCTTGATACGCTGCCACCAGCTTATTACGTACCTGAATTCCCATTTGCAAACTTAAACTCGCTTTTTGCATATCAACCATCACGTCATTCAAGGAAATATCTTGCTTTCCTAAAGTGAAGTTTTCAACTTGCTTCGCTGAATCATTACGCGTTTTATTAATTTGATTTACCGAAGCAACCAGATGGTCAGCAAATCCAACTGGCTCAATTGCTGGTTTAATTGGGTTAGTGGCTTGGGTTGCCACGACATTTAATTGTGAAATAACCCCTTCAATCGCTTGAACTGTCATTCGATTCTCTTCTTATTAATTACTGTGAATTTTTCACTAACCTATATTGGCCAGCTTACCCTATCACACCCTTTTTAACTTGAAGCCGATAAATAACACCAATTTTATAGGCTGATTCCGTCATTAGAACCCTCAAAAACAAGAAATAATAGCAAAGTGAAAAAGTGACGTTACGAAGAGGGAAATAACATTGTTTCACCAAAAGTATTTTCATCCGTCTAGTAGTCTGCCAAGCAGGGAATATTTATGAGTGCCGCATCTAAAGACACGGGGGAGGCCAAAAAGGGTTTTGCCTCTATAGTTGAAAGGATTAAAGCTGATCCTAAAATACCGTTAATGATTGCGGCAGCTGCGGCTGTTTCAATTATTGTCGCCCTTCTCCTCTGGTTACGCAGCCCTGACTACCGTGTACTTCTTAGCAATTTAAGTGCTAAAGATGGTGGCGATATTGTTGGCCAGCTAACTCAGATGAATGTGCCTTATCAAATTGCTGATAATGGTAGCGCTATTTTAGTTCCTGCAGATAAAGTGCATGAATTACGTTTAAAACTCGCTCAATCAGGTTTACCCAAAGGCGGCAATACCGGTTTTGAATTATTAGATAAAGAACAATTTGGTATCAGCCAATTTAGTGAGCAAATCAACTACCAACGCGCATTAGAGGGTGAACTCTCTCGAACTATTGAATCACTAAGCCCAGTACAAAGTGCTCGGGTGCATTTAGCCATTCCTAAACCAACATTATTTGTACGAGAGCAAAAGCTACCAACCGCTTCAGTGACGGTTGGCTTATTACCGGGAAGAATGCTTGATGAGGGACAAATTAGCGCCATTGTCCATATGGTATCGAGTAGCGTAACAGGCCTAACAGCCAGTAATGTCATTATTGTTGACCAAGCGGGTCGCTTACTCACCAATAACGATAATAGCCAGCAATCGGCGAACAGCGCACAAATTAAAATGACCAAAGAGATGGAATCCCATCTTAAACAGCGCATCGAAGATATTCTATCCCCTCTCGTAGGGCGCGCTAATATCCACGCACAAGTCACCGCACAAATGGATTTCTCAAAAGTTGAACAAACTTCAGAGGAATATAAACCCAACCAAACACCAGATAGCGCCGCTATTCGTTCCCGCCAAAACAGCCAAAGTATGCAAAATAACAATGGCGGAACAGGTGGAGTGCCTGGTGCGCTTTCTAATCAACCCGTTAGTGCACCAAATGCACCAATTGAAACCAATAAAGACAATAAAGATGGCGCTCAAACTGCAAATAACCGTAATAGCGTTTCGAACTCACAAAGCGATGAAACGACGAATTACGAGGTAGATCGCAAAATTAGTCATACCCAACGGCAAATTGGTGTCGTCGATAGGCTCTCGGTCGCAGTTATTGTCAATTACCATTCACAAGACAGTGAAAATGGCCCAGAAATGAAACCATTACCGCCAGAGATGCTGCAACAAATTGAAGCATTAACACGCGAAGCAATGGGTTTTTCCACTGCACGAGGTGATTCTCTCAATATTACGAATTCATTGTTTACCAATGAGACACCTATTGAAGAAGTGCCTTCGTTACTTGAAAGCCCACAATTTATTGCCCAGCTTCTGGATTACGGAAAAATACTGCTTATTGCCATTATTGCTTGGTTTATGTGGCGTTTTGGTATCAAACCACAATGGGTTAAATACCGTAAGACACAGCAAGCCCAAGCCGAAGCTGAGGTTTTTGTTGCCACGCAACTGAAAACTCCGCTCGTGGTTGATGAAGCGATTGATGAAGAAATGGATGAGCAAACACGCCGTCGCCTGACTCGTCAACGTGTTAGTGCTGAAATCCAAAGCCAACGCATACGTGAAATGGCAGAAAAAGACCCACAAATCGTGGCAATGGTTATCCGTCAGTGGTTAGGAAAATCCCAATGAGTTTAAGTGGAACAGAAAAAAGTGCCGTGATGTTAATGACGCTCGGTGAAGATCAGGCTGCAGAAGTCTTTAAGCACCTGAATCCTAAAGAAGTTCAACAATTGAGTATGGCAGTGTCAAACATGCGCCAAATTTCAAATAACGAACTGGCAGAAGTATTAACGGAATTTGAAGAGTCAGCGATCCAATTCGCGGCTCTCAATATCAACACGAATGACTATCTGCGCTCTGTATTGGTGAAAGCACTTGGCGAAGAACGCGCTGCAAGCTTACTTGAGGATATCTTTGAAAAACAAGAAACAACCTCGGGGATCGAAAGCCTCAACTATATGGAGCCCCAAACTGTTGCCGATATTATCCGTGATGAACATCCGCAAATTATCGCGACTATTTTGGTTCACTTAAAACGCAATCTTGCAGCGGATGTCCTCGAATTATTCGAAGAGCGCCAACGCAACGATATTATGTTACGTATCGCCACCTTCGGTGGTGTCCAACCTGCTGCATTAGCGGAATTAACCGAGGTATTGAACAACTTACTGGATGGCCAAAACCTCAAACGCAGCAAAATGGGTGGCGTGAGAACTGCGGCAGAAATCATCAACTTGATGAAAAGCCAGCAAGAAGAAAGCGTTATCGATGCAATGCGTGATTACGATGGTGAACTGGCTCAACGCATTATTGACGAAATGTTCCTATTCGAAAACCTTATCGAGGTGGACAACCGCAGCATTCAACGTATTTTGCAGGATGTTTCGACAGACTCACTGGTTATTGCCCTCAAAGGCAGCAACCAAGCTCTGCGCGACCACTTCCTCAACAATATGGCCGCTCGTGCTGCAGAAATCGTGCGCGACGATTTGGAATCGCGCTCTCCTGTACGTATGTCTCAAGTGGAAAACGAACAAAAAGCCATTTTGCTTATCGTTCGCCGTTTAGTCGAAAAAGGCGAAATCGCTATAGGTGGTGGAGACGATGTCTATGTCTAAGTCAACAATTCCAAATGACCAATGGCAACCTTGGCAACTGCGTGAGCTTAATCAATGGGACCTCAACTCAGGTATCCCCGCACTAAGCGATGTCCCTGAGCCTGATGCGCCAAAAGTCCCGTGCCTTGAGCCAAAAGAAGTGTTAGAGCAAATTAACTTGCTCGATAACATAAAAGAAGATGCTCAGCGCACTGGTTTCCAACAAGGGCATGAAAAAGGCCAGCAAGAAGGTTACCAAGCGGGCTTTGAGCAAGGCTTGCGAGCTGGAGAAGAACAAGGGCGTGAGCAAGCGCTCGCTATGCAACAACCCGTGATTGAAACATGGCAAAAATTGCTGTCTGAATTTAATTATTCACTCGATACCTTTGATACGGTGGTGACCACAAAGCTACTACAGATAGCTTTAACCGCAGCGAAGCAAGTGTTAGGACAATCTACCGTTTGTGATGGCACTGCTTTGCTGGAAGAAATCAGCCACTTACTGCAGCAAAAGCCAATTTTTGCAGGGCAGCCTGAACTGCACGTCAACCCAAATCATTTTGAATTGATTGAACAGCATCTCGGTTCCCTGCTCAACTTAAATGGTTGGCGCTTAGTGGCAGATCCTAAATTGCATCTCGGTGGTTGCCGTGTCGTCGCAGAAGACGGTGAAATTGATATGACAGTAGCGACACGCTGGCAAGAGTTGTGCCGTTTATATGCACCGGAGAGCTTTTCATGACTGCACGATTGGGACGCTGGATTGCCTCGTTGGACGATTTAGAGTCGCGGATGAAAGGGATCCCGATGGTGCGTCGTTATGGCCGCCTCACAAAAATCACCGGCTTAGTGATGGAAGCCGAAGGCATTAAAATGCCTTTAGGGGCAACTTGTTTTATTGAGCGCTCAATTAATGGCGGCTCAGACGAAGTAGTCTGTGAAGTCGTCGGTTTTAACGGCCCAAGAATGCTACTTATGCCATTAGCTGACCTCGAAGGGATCGCTCCTGGTGCGCGTGTTTATGCACAATCAACCGGAGATGACGGGCAAACCAGCCGCTTACTCCCCATTGGTAATGAATTATTAGGCAGAGTGCTTGATGCCCAAGGCAACCCATTAGACGGAAAAGGCCCATTAGAGGTAAAAACACGCGCCCCCTTAATTACCCCACCAATTAACCCATTGGAGCGAACACCTATTAGCAGTGTATTGGATGTCGGTGTTCGGGCAATAAATGCGTTATTAACAGTTGGCCGAGGCCAACGTATGGGCCTATTCGCTGGCTCTGGTGTAGGTAAAAGTGTATTACTCGGCATGATGGCACGCTTTACTCAAGCCGATATTATCGTGGTTGGGTTGATCGGTGAACGTGGTCGTGAAGTTAAAGATTTCATTGAAAATATTCTAGGGGCTGATGGCTTAAAACGTGCTGTTGTCGTTGCTGCACCTGCCGATGTGTCCCCTCTATTGCGCATGCAAGGCGCCTCTTATGCCACTCGTATCGCAGAATATTTTCGCGATAAAGGCTTAAGTGTGTTGCTGATTATGGACTCACTTACCCGGTACAGTATGGCACAACGTGAAATTGCTTTAGCCGTCGGTGAACCGCCAGCAACCAAAGGCTATCCACCTTCTGTTTTCGCCAAATTACCTGCTTTAGTTGAGCGTGCGGGGAATGGGAAAAATGGTGGGTCAATTACGGCCTTCTATACCGTTTTAACTGAGGGAGATGACCAACAAGACCCGATCGCCGACTCGGCTCGTGCGATTTTGGATGGTCATATTGTCCTTTCACGATCACTGGCTGAGTCAGGGCACTACCCTGCGATTGATATCGAGGCATCCATTAGCCGAGCAATGACGGAGCTCATTCCTAAAGAGCATTACCGAAAAATTCAACGTTTCAAACAGTTAACCTCCAGTTACCAACGTAACCGAGACTTAATTAACGTGGGTGCGTACGCCATGGGCAGTGACCCCATGTTAGATACGGCAATTCAGTATTATCCGCGAATGTCGACTTTTTTACAGCAGGATATTGATGAGCGATGTGACTATCAAACCGCATGTGATCAGCTCACTCAAGTAGTTCCCAACGAATAACGAGGGGATAAATGGCCAAAAATAATGCCTTAACAACATTACTCACCTTAGCCGTCGAAGCCTCAGAAGAAGCGGCTAAGGTGTTAGCTCAAGTGCGCCAAACCCATACACAAATGGCGCAGCAACTGAATATGTTGGAAAACTACCAATCCGAGTATCGTCAAAAACTCAACCAAACCTTACATACGGGTATGGAATCGGATAAGTGGCAGAATTATCAGCAATTTTTGGTCACATTGGAACTGACCATCGAACAACAGCAACAGCAACTAAATTTATGGGAACAACGCGTTAGCGAAGCTAACCGTCATTGGCAAGAAAAACAACAGCGTGTCAATGCGTTCGACACATTAATTCAACGTGCTGAACATACTGAATACCAACGTCAAAACCGCTTAGAACAAAAACAAATGGACGAGTTTGCTCAGCGAGCGACTTTACGGAGACCTCAATAAATGGACATCAATGCCCTGAATGTGCCAGCCGCATCATCGACTAAAAATGGCAATATACAACAAAATGAATCGCGCACTGATGAAAATCAAGCCCCTGCACTCCCCTTTCAAGCCATGCTTGATAACCAGCAACCGATTGAAAAACAAAATGCCGCCAATCAACCAGTCAATGAAGAAGCGCTTAACAAAGACATTGTTGACAACAAACTGGCAATAGCGAGTAAAGAAACTGTTGAACAAACCCAAGTTGGGCAAAAAAATGCTGAAAACACAATTGAACAACTGAACTTTAGCCGTAACTTGCGTGCCGATAGCGTGCAAACTGCACTTAATACAGAGTTATTGACAGGCAAAGATACCAACAAACAAGCATGGCTAAATAACTTGAAACAGTCATTAACTGGCCAAGTGCAAACGGTGGCGAGTACGGCAATCAAAACTGAATCCCATCCAGTTTTAGGCGCATTTACTCAAAAAATGCAGCATCTAACGGATAATACAAATGGCATCATTAATGAAGATGATGGCAAACACCTTGAAAGCTCACAGCAACAAATCGCAGGCGAAGAAGACAGCCCTGAACTTGGGGTATTTATTAAGAATGAAAAAGAAGAACGCCGTGATCAGTCTCTTTTTCCCCTTGATAACCAACGCGATATACGTGGCAAAAATTTAACTGCTGATTTTATGCCATTGAATAAAAAAGTGAGTGATAAAGACCCAGTATTAAACCTACAAAATGTTTCCAGCGAGGCCCTAAACCAAACCACGAAAAGCGCATTTACACTACAAACTGAAACTGGCGCTTTTACTACCACATCCTCACAGCACACAACAACTATGCCAGTTAGTATGATGCCAACGGCAACGACCGCACAGGCCGCTGCAATGAATGCGCCCACGGCAACACCAACTATGCATTTAGCTAGCCAATTAGGCAGCGAAGCGTGGCAGCAGCAATTAAGCCAACATATGTTATTTTTCTCTCGTCAAGGGGTGTCTCAGGCACAAATTCGTTTGCATCCAGAAGAGTTAGGCTCGCTCAATGTGCATTTACGTATAGAAGATAACCAAGCCGTGATACACTTTGTCTCCCCGCATAGTCATGTGCGAGCCGCAATGGAGTCCATGATGCCTGTGCTACGTAGCGCACTACAAGAAAGTGGCATTCACCTAGCTCAAGGCTCTGTCGGTCAAGATAATTTGAACCATCAGTCAGATAACCCGCAACAAAGTACCCACCAACACGATGGACAAATTCAAGCAACACATCCATCCATGGGAGCTGTTGGTATTAGCGAAGCGAATACAACTGTTTCACCAATAACAACAGCATCACGACAAGGTGGTATTAACACTTTTGCGTAAAAAATAAACAAAATGCGGTAATTTCCTAGCTAAAGCGCCGAGTTACCGCCTTTTTGTTTCGTTTTTCACTCCTTTAACTCTTGGCAACCAAGCCATAATGCTAGAGATCATAACGTAAAAACCCATCTGGGTTTAGCACCCAAGAAACAGGAATTCAGCTAAATGTCGTCGAGCAAAAAATCAAACAGTTCCAACAAAGGGTTGATTATTCTATTTGCCCTTCTTGCCCTTGCTGGTGCAGGGTTTGGGGGTTATACCTGGTGGACGACACAACAAGGCGCACAAACGGATAGTGAAGAAGAAAAGCGCCCGAATATGCCACAGCCTATTTTTATGGAATTAGAGCCATTTACCGTCAATTTAACCGGTGCTGCTGATACGCCTGATCGCGTGCTCTATATCCATGTGACTTTACGACTCGCGAATGAAAAATCGCGTAAACAGCTTCATGAATACCTCCCTGAAGTACGTAGCCGTTTGTTACTGCTGCTTTCAGAGCAAAAAGCAAAAAATATCGAGACACATGAAGGTAAGTTGCAGTTAATGAAAGATATTAAGCAAACCCTCACCCCTACCCTGATCCCGGGGGATACCGATCAGGATATTTCTGATGTGTTATTCACTACTTTTATTCTGCGGTAATATTCATGAGCGATAATATTTTATCTCAGGCCGAAATTGATGCGCTGCTTAATGACGATGCACCATCAAGCAGTACGCCTGTACCAGAGATGCAAGGGAAAGATAATGTTCGCCCTTACGACCCGAATACTCAACGTCGAGTTATTCGAGAACGAATGCAGTCTCTCGAAATCATCAATGAACGTTTTGCTCGCCAATTCCGTATGGGTTTGTTCAATATGTTACGTCGCAGCCCAGATATTACGGTGGGTGGGATTAAAATCGAACCTTATCACGAATTTGCACGTAATTTACCTGTCCCAACTAACTTAAACTTAATTCATATGCCGCCATTACGGGGCACAGCATTGTTTACCTTTGAGCCTGCGTTAGTTTATATCGCTGTCGACAATCTGTTTGGTGGAGATGGCCGTTTTCCTGTACGACAAGAAGGTAAAGAGTTTACCAATACTGAGCAACGTATTATCAATCGCATGCTCAAGCTCGCTTTAGGGGCATATCGCGATGCTTGGAAACCCATTGCTGATATTGAAGTGGAATATGTGCGCTCTGAAATCCAAGTCAAATTCACCAATATCACGACGTCCCCAAATGACATCGTAGTCACCACACCGTTTTTAGTGGAGATAGGCAATACCGTTGGTGAATTCAGTATTTGTATTCCGATCGCTATGATTGAGCCATTGCGTGAGCGCTTAATTAACCCACCAATGGAACAAGGTCACCAAGAAAACGAAACTTGGGTAACCAACCTTGTTACCCAAGTAAAACGCTCCGAACTTGAATTGGTCGCCAACTTTGTTGACATTCCAATGCGAATTTCTCGCTTACTGCAACTGCAAAAAGGGGATGTGCTCCCAATTGAGAAGCCTGACCGCCTCATCGTTAATGTTGATGGTGTTCCCGTATTAACCAGTCAATACGGTACTCAAAATGGCCAGTATGCATTGCGTGTAGAACATTTGATTAACCCTGTATTAAACACTCTAGATGAGGAAAGTACCAATGAGTGAGGCGAAGAACTCTCCTGATGCATCAACCAATCACGACAGTGAAGACCTATGGGCTGAAGCGCTGGAACAGCAAAAAAAAGCGGAATCCGCCTCAGCTGGTGCACAGGCTTTTGATAACTTTGATGGACAAAACCCATTAAACCAATTGTCCGACATCGATATGATCATGGACATCCCAGTGCGCCTGTCAGTAGAGCTGGGCCGCACTAAAATGACCATAAAAAAATTACTGAGCTTATCCCAAGGTTCTGTGGTGTCTCTGGATGGCTTAGCGGGTGAACCATTGGATATTTTAATCAATGGCTATTTGATCGCACAGGGTGAAGTGGTCGTGGTTTCAGACAATTACGGTATTCGTATTACTGACATCATTACGCCTTCCGAACGTATGCGCCGTTTAAGTCGTTAAATAACAACATGAGTCGATAATAATGGCAATATCCAATCAAGCTGAGCAGGCACCGACATCTGTGCCTTTTTTATCAACAACCGTTTCCTCCAGTGAACCTAATGCACCGGCTATTGACCACAATGATAGCTTGACGCAAATATCGGGCGCTTTAGGGGGGATCATTTTATTGATATTAGCCGGGGCTTGGTTGGTGAAAAAATTAGGATTTGCCCCAAAAAAAATGGGCAAAGAGCAAATCGTAAAAGTCAAAAGTCGCTGCTCACTGGGTAATAAAGAACGCGTTGTGGTTGTCGAGGTGAACAATGAGTGTTTGGTATTAGGTGTCACCTCACAAAATATCAGCCTCTTACACCAATATCCGTCAGAGCCTGAAAACACAACGGCATTGCCAGTTGAACCACTCACATTTCAGTCTTTATTAAAGAAAAAACAAGAGGCTGCAAAATTTGCGGCTTCAGTTACATCTATACATAAGTAATCGGAAACGCTCATGTTATCTTTTAAATCTCTATTTACGATTACTGCCCTCTTGTTTTTATTGCCAAATTCCGCCTCTGCGGCACTGCCTGCCATTATTAGCCACTCAATGGCAGATGGCGGTCAAACTTGGTCTTTACCCGTTCAAACGCTATTATTTTTAACCTTACTAGGCTTTATTCCCGCCTTATTGTTAATGATGACCAGTTTTACCCGCATCATTATTGTTTTAGGTTTATTGCGTAACGCACTCGGAACGCCCTCCGCTCCTCCGAATCAAGTCTTACTAGGCTTGGCACTATTTTTGACCTTTTTTGTGATGTCACCCGTTGCCGACCAAGTTTACCGCGAAGCCTACCAGCCGTTTAGCGAAGACAAAATTAGCCTCGAAACGGCTTTAGAGAAAGGAACCGCCCCATTAAGAACCTTCATGTTAGGACAAACGCGCGAATCTGACTTAGCCCTGTTTGCAAGGATAGCGAAAGTGGGTGAAATTCAAGAAGCGAAAGATGTTCCGTTACGTATTTTAGTACCCGCTTTTATTACCAGCGAACTCAAAACTGCATTCCAAATTGGCTTTACCATTTTTATTCCATTTTTAATCATCGACTTAGTGGTGGCTAGTGTCTTGATGGCATTAGGGATGATGATGGTTCCCCCCGCAACAGTTTCATTGCCATTCAAATTAATGCTGTTTGTATTAGTCGATGGCTGGCAATTATTGCTTGGCTCATTATCGCAAAGCTTTTTTAATTAGGATTATTTTACTCGGAGTAGTCATGACACCTGAATCAGTGATGGCGATGGGAACAGAGGCGATGAAAATCGCACTGATGCTAGCGGCTCCCTTGTTATTAGCCGCTTTAGCCGCGGGTTTAATTATCAGCTTACTGCAAGCCGCCACACAAGTGAATGAAATGACATTGTCTTTTATTCCTAAAATTTTGTCGGTCATTTCCGTGATCATTATTGCAGGTCCCTGGATGCTGAATTTGCTCATTGACTATATGCGGTCTTTGCTTAGCAGCTTACCATTTATTATTGGTTAACAATGCTAACCATTACCAGTGAAACACTCACACTGTGGCTAAGCCAAGGTTTCTACCCTTTCATACGCCTTTTGGCGCTGCTTGGTACAGCGCCCTTTTTTAATGAAAAACAGGCAATTACCAAAGTTCGCGTCGCATTAGCTTTTTTTGTCGTCTTGATTGTTTCCCCCCAACTTCCGGTCGTCAATATCCCATTGTTTTCTGCTATGGGGCTATGGGTTATCGTGCAACAAATGGTGATTGGTGTTGCGATGGGGCTCACAATGCAAATGGCATTTGCTGCCGTACGTCATGCAGGGGAAGTGATTGGTTTACAAATGGGGTTATCGTTCGCCACCTTTTTTGACCCAACAGGTGGACCCAATATGCCGATTTTAGGTCGCATATTTAACGTCATCACCCTTTTATTGTTTCTCGCTTTCGATGGGCACTTGTGGCTTATTTATATCGTGGTCAATTCATTTGAACTGCTCCCAATTCAAACCGCACCATTAAATCGCGATGGTTTTTGGGTATTTGCTCAATTTGCTAACACTATATTTATTAATGGGTTAATGTTAGCTTTGCCGTTTATCACCTTATTTTTAATTCTAAACCTTGCTCTGGGTATCCTAAACCGCATGACCCCTCAGTTGTCGGTGTTTGTCGTGGGGTTCCCCCTCACCTTAACTATCGGTATCAGTATGTTAGGAGTGATTATCTCTATCCTCCCCCGCTACACCGAGCGGCTTATCCACCAAGCTTTCGAGCAGTTATCGTTGATGTTTAATTTGTTTGTTTGAGTATCGATACTTAATCAATTAATTAGTAAAACCATTTGGTCATTCTGATTCTTAAAGTAAATATATAAAAACTTATTTCGAATTCAAAACTCATTGACTTTTCCTTTTATTAAATCGACATATAAAACCCAATACTTGTTTCGGGCATTATCATAAAAAGCCGCCTGCGTGGCGGTAATCATACCCATTACTTGTTTCGTTTCTAAGCTGTCAATTGACAGTTATCTATCTACTTAATTAATACGGTACGGAGAGAAATCTAAGATGAATTGTTTTTAACGTAAAGATTAAAAGTTAATATGGGATGACTAATTAAAAGTAAATAAAGTTTATCTTAAAGGGCGATTACAGGGTTTTTAATACCACATGCAGCTGCATACTTTACAATGCTTTTAATACTCGCATTATTCTCATTACTCTCCAACCTTGTGATAGTTGATGGATTAACCCCTATAATTTCAGCGATTTGAACTTTTGTTAACCCAGCTGACTCTCGCCACGCCTTAAGCATTGCCTGCAATTTTTCAGTTCTAATTTCTTCTTCATAAGCAACTTGGTATTCTGGATCTTTCATCCATTCATCATGTAGCTCTTTATGTGTTTTCATCGTTTAGTAGCTCCAATATAGTTTCCTGTCTTTATCGCAACACAATTTCTAAGCCGCCTGTGTGGCGGTGAACAACCACGGCTACGCAAACCGATTATGAGTGATTTTCTAAGCCGCCTGTATGGCGGTGAACCTACCGCATGGCAGATGCAATGTTAAAGGCTATTTCTAAGCCGCCTGTGTGGCGGTGAATTAACAACGTGAAAGTCGCCAGTGAATGCTTCTTTTTCTAAGCCGCCTGTGTGGCGGTGAACCAACCAATTTATGCAATGCAACCATCTTACATTTTCTAAGCCGCCTGTATGGCGGTGAACGCCTGCGCCTGTTCAAGCGCTGTAACCGCTTGTTTCTAAGCCGCCTGTATGGCGGTGAACAACTGCCCCGAGACGTATAAACCTCAATTAGATTTCTAAGCCGCCTGTATGGCGGTGAACTTGCAAACTGGAATTTTCTGTCTTGATATATATCTAAGCCGCCTGTATGGCGGTGAACTTTTGAAGATGACCAGTGTGATATTTCAGGGTTTTCTAAGCCGCCTGTATGGCGGTGAACTTGGTTTGCGCTGCTGCGGTATTATCAGTAATTTTCTAAGCCGCCTGTATGGCGGTGAACATTGATACGAATTTGTGGTTGCCACGCCGAAATTTCTAAGCCGCCTGTATGGCGGTGAACATACAGATTTTAAAATGAAACCAGATTAGCAATTTCTAAGCCGCCTGTGTGGCGGTGAACAATGCACTTTAAAACAAAAAACAAGTAATAACAATCAGTTAAGGGTATTTATCGAAAAATACCCTTTTATTTACTGATGATTATAACTTACTGATTTATTAACCAATTTTAAAAGAGCAAAAAACAAAGGTCAAAAATGTGGAACCGTTGCTAAACAAACTGTGTCATTAGTTGTTTGACTAAGACCATAGCAACTAAACACCCCAACTTGCTTTTGTGTAGCGTCTATCCTTTTAATAAACAAAGGAAAAGACCGGCTTTCAGCTTGCTTATCTCTGGCATGTAAGCTTTCAACCCAAATAAATGGCAAGCGATTAGCCGCCTTTGGCTTACTCGCAGACAACGTCTTTAAGCACTGTTCTAATGGTTGTCCTGATTTTTCAGACCATAATCGCGCTTTTTGCTGCATATCGGCTTCAATTCGACTCTGACCTTTTACATGCTTTCGAATATAGCTTACTTGGACATGCTGTTCAGGTACGGTTTGAATCGATTTAATATGCACGTAATCCATTAACCGTGCTAACCACTTTTGCACATTTAACAGCTCAAGTTCAGCTGGTGTTTTCGCATGTAAACGGATTTTTTTGCCTAAGCGAAAGCCTACGCTGCCATATTCAGGGAAGGCAACTGCAATCGTGCTATGCCCCTGAGACGTCTTATTATCCGCCAGCGCAATATGAATTTGCTGATAAACTTTTTGCCAGAGGAAATCCAGTGGAACTGTTGAGTCAGGCAATAAAGTGACTTCCTGATAATAATTCATAGCCCACCTTATTTGTCGCTTTCACCAAACACGCCACCGCGTACTAAAACCGCCATTACATAGTGTTCATCTTCAATGCGTGGTAGTTTTTCACCCCGCGCCCATTTATCAAAATGGGTATAAAAATCCTGTTTATCTTTTGGTGTCCGATAAGCCGTTCCAAGGTTAGTCACAGCACCGTAAGGTTCGATCGCGATAGCCCCTGCGCCGCTTTCACTACCATACGCGGGATACCATGTATCAATAGAACGTAAAGCATTACCAATTTTTTGTGAATGCATCGCTGCATGTCCATTTACATGATATAAGATTTTGCTTTTATCCCCTTTGCCTTTATCCATCACCAATTCTTCGCTCGGGTACACTTCTTGTGCTTTACCCAATTGAGAATAGGTAGTGATTTCCAATAGTAAAGCGCCTTGGGGATGTGCTAAGGCCGCCGCAATCTTTTCAGCTAACTGAGTGATTTTTTCATCTTTCGCATCAAATTGATGAATACTGTATTGTGTCGCATCAAACACCCATTCCATTGATTGGCCTTTATTAAGGACTTTAACTACTACCTCGATTTGTTCAGCCCCCACACGGTTGCGCCATAAAAAGCGCCCATTGGCAATATTTTGGGCATAACGGCGACCTAGTTCTTGGAAGCCTTGTTTTTCAATGTAATCTTTAGCCGCTTGCGCATAGCTTTGTTTGAACAATGCGTTATTACAAGCCGATGGCGTTTCAACGCCTCCAAGCACTTTTAAGGTGAACTGATGAACCAAAGTGTCTTGCTCAGTCCCTAATGCACAGGCATCCACTGTTTGTAAATTGGCTTTCTCCACTTCTGAATTTAATTTTAAAGGGTCACTTTTCACCGCGCCTTTTAAGCGGTTTGAAATCGTCCCTCGTACAGATTTTTCCTGTAACGACAATGGTGAAAATTGCGATTTATTATCCCAACATGTACCGTAAAAATAGCCATCTGATGGAACCAATTTTTTTTCAAATGCTAAAACCGATGCAACATCATTATTCTTCGCCATTATTACTCTCCACTCGAAATAAAGTTAGCTGCTACTTGTTGGCATAAATACAGGTTTTGGGACTCAACAAACTTAAATCCCCATAAAATGTCATGAATGTTATTCACCCGATTTGCTAATACAAACTCCCCTAACGTGACAACGCTTTCGGCAAACCGATGTGGCACTTCTGAGTCTCGCTGGTTTTTTGCTTGCCCTAACGGGGAGATACCTTGATATCCAGTTGCTATTGGAACAATCCAGCCTGCCGTTTTACGCTGAGTTCGCCATTCAAATGACGTCTTGTTCCCATTTTCTTTTCCAGTATCAACACAATAGTTTTCCACGACCACATGATCCAACAGAGCATCTATGGCATCTTGCCCATTATTCATTGCGCCAATCATTAAGTCGCGACGCTCAATCAATGCATAGCCAGGCATGACGCTATTGAGTAACTTTTGTCTATATTTCCCATTCGCATCTTCCGATGGCAAAATATGCACCGATGGCTTCCCTAATGACAGAATATCGCCCCCAGCGAGTTTCATGGTCATCACTAAATCATGGATAACATCTAGTAGCGGTGAATATTCAGGAAGACCTTCAATCACCTTATTGTTTTTAATGCCATATTTAATCAACAAAGAAACGTCTAAGTGGCAACGGGCTTCTTCGATAAATGCAGAGCGCGAGCCATCACTATTTAATGGGTTGCCTGTTCCTACAATGGAACTAACATAATCATTGGCCCCACGATAAGTTTGTAAGTCGCAGTCATGGCTAATGATGGCGATGGAATCGAGAATAATATTTAGCGAGCCATCGTCACCCAGTTTGCGCTCTAGGGCATGCATAAAACCTAACCAAGCCGTCATGGCTGGAAAACCAATGGTATAAGGGCTAGATAACGCATTTGCATTGTGAATTTTTAAATGCGGCAGTTTAAGTATATAAGTGGAACTCATCGTAATAGCTCCTTATTAATGGCAATAACGTCCGCGATAGCCGCAAGTTCATCATCCCCTAAACTTATCGCTTTTTTCCCCAGTACTTTTTTGTAATGCCGCATAAATTGCTGGGCAATAAGGAGGATCACCCCCTCTAACCATTCATCTGAGTTATTGCGCCGCTGTTGGTCTGGAAACAACCAAGTTTGTTGTACTTTAGCGAGTTCGGCTGGTAATTGAATGCCATATTGTTCAAATTCGCGCCGTACTTCCCACATGGTTAACATAACGTAATCGAGATATTCTTGAATTCGTCTATCTCGATATTCAATAAAACGGCTGCCACGCAGCTCTTTGGGTAGTGAAATCAAGCCATGAAATGCCTCTAAGCTTTCTTTTACTTGCCAAGGACTTAACGTATTTGAAAAGAAATCATGGGTAGGTAGACGTAGCTTTCGTTGCGCTATTTTAGGCGGAAGTGAGGGTAACAAATGCGCTTTACCTGCATTTTGATTATTGAGCACGGAAATATTTTGTGGCTTAGTTCCCCCGTAACCAATGGTTGTAAGACCATAAATTTCTTGATAGCCAATGTCGCTAAATTCCCCTTTACGTTTTAAGTCTCGCAGTGCTTTAGTCTGTTCAGAAAATCGAATAGCATCAATGCGTTTACGCAGTTCGAAAACTAAGCCTGATGGGGTTAATGGTGATAATAAGTGATATTCGCTACCCTCTAGCCAAACAGGAAAATAAACTTGTTTGATTTTTGAACTCGTCGCTACCGTATCATCTGACACAACCATAGCCAGAAAACCGTCCCGCAGGACTTGATAGTTTTCATCGCCTTGTTTAAGCAGGTCTTTTGCTAATGACGTTTCATCCTCAATATGCGCCAATAATGTTTTGTTATCTTGCAACTCAAGGGTAAGGAATTTATACACGTCAAGCGCTGCTGCATTACCTAACGCGTCCGTCTCAACAACAACATTCCCTGTTCGCAAAAAACCGTCATTTGCCTGAGCAGAACTGGCCAGTATTGCAGTGACATAACCATTTTTGTTCTTTCGAGAACTTGGGTGGCTAAAGGTGCAAGGGTGAGTGGATAACGATATTTGCCCTGCCCGCTTTGCCGCATTCGGCAACCACTGTGACAATGAAAAAGCCGCATCACATTCCTGCTGCAATTGCAGAAGTTCATTATCACTCATCGACGCCTTTACATTTTTTTTAAGCCATCCCTCTTTGCGCTCCGCAAAAAAGACCTCTATTGCTGGATCTAACATAGTAAATGGTCCTTGTGACTGAATTTTTTACTCGGAAACATTAAGTGTGCTGAGTCCCATTTGGTCGTTATAATAAAAATGAACTCCACTTTTTTCGCGTGGTGAGAAACTGATTTCGCCATAACGTCGAGAAAGTTGTTCCGCTGACTGGTATTCATTTTCACGACTTTCTAAGGATTGCTGATAATCACGTACTAGCCATAATCTCTGTTTTAGTGACTCGGCCAGTGGCTGAAAACCTATCCCATATTTACCATCAACTTTTACCCAACCACTGTCTTTATCATATTCACAAAAATACGGGTTATTTTTTGCCGATAAAATCAACGATAAACACATTGTTGGTTCACTTTTTCTATATGAAAAAAACTGCTGAGAAAGGGCTGTTAGCCCCCAAACCCCACAGGTATATCCCCAAAGCGTGTTAGGTGTATTTAACGGAGTCTCTATTGCTTGAAAAAGCAGGCGTGAATGCGTTGTTGTTTTGGGTTTAAGATCGGTAATATCGCCCATCAATCGCTCGATTGATGCATGCTCTAAACAAGCCAAACTGTTTTTTTGCTGGCTTTTCCAATTCGGGATTTGTTGAATTCGAGGAATTGCATCGACGGAGTTTTGCAATTGTAGCTCATCCACCAGCTCACACAGGTCATGGGTGGATAGCCGTAGGTTTAGATTGCCATTTTCATAGCCCGGTTTATAAAAAACATCTTGCGGTTTTTCTTCAATAAAGCCTTTCCAGTTATATTGCAACAAGGCAATATTGGGACTGCTAATTTCCCCCTCTCGGTGCCGACGCACTCGCCCAGCCATTTGGATAATAGAGCGATAAGAAGATGGTTCAATTACAGCCCAATCAAAGTCGTGGTCGCGGCCGACTTCCTCAACAGGCGTTGCTACTAAAATAAAAATAAGCTGTTTCGCGTTACCTTGCTGATGAACATGGTCGATATGTTGACGAATGACGGGGTTTTGGAAAGCCTCCGGGGGCTCCCCTATTTTTTCTTTGCGCTTCAATACCGCATCAAGGTGTTTTTCTTGTTCATGACGTAGCAGCAGCACTTGCTGACTATGGTAAGCCATCGTGCGAATTTCTACTCCTTCCGGCCATTCGCTCGCTAATAAATAATGGGTTAATACAACGCAAACGGGGATATTGGCAACACGTACAACACCAAAGGAGACTTGCAGTTGGGTTTGCTTTTCAGTGCAGAAATGCATTTGGTGCAGGCCTAAGATCCCCTGCTGAATATGAGAAAAATATTGCGTTTGTCGATCAGGGCCTTGTTCTTTTTGCATCGGCACAATAAACGCTTTGCGACGCGCTGCCTGTGATTGCAGCACTTTAATGCGTTTTTCAATAAAAGTATGGTGGTATTGACGGTAATGATTAAGAGTAACGTCATCATCTACAGCCGTGATGGTTGCAATTTGGCATGAACGCAAACATTTATCTTTCTTCCCGTCATATTGCCCCTCATCCACCCATACGCACCCCACTTGCAGTGATTTTCGTTGGCTAAGTGCATGTATTCGCCAACCTAATTGGTAAGCCTTAAAATAGAAAAGTGCTAATGTTGGGGGAATAGTAGCAGATGAAATCATCACCTTACGACCCAAGGCCCCAGCTAGATAGACTAAACGCCCAATCGCTTTCGAGTCATCCCCCGTAAAATCATCAATCTCATCAATCACTAAGTCAGATGACATTAACCGCAGGTAAGGGAGGATATAACGCCCACCTCGCGTGGTTTCTGTGGCACCCATTATATGGTCTATGGTGCAGGCTAAGATCGGCGCGTACAGCAGCGCTCTGTCTTTTGACCTTGTTAATACCGTAGAGAGCTCTTCTTCCGGTAAACTGCCTTGCCAGTTTAGTTCTAACCTTTCATCATCAAAAAGGCTTTCTTGGGACTCAGAGCCTGACTCCACTGACAGAGGCTGTTCTTCAATGTTATTTTGTTGTTCTTGATGGAGTTCTAATACCGCTTTTGAACCAATCAGCACAGCAAGGTTATCATCTTCGACGCCTAATCGGTCTCGATATTCATCCCCTGTTTGTAGGGTCAGTGTTCGCAGCCCTAACGCTAAAATAAACCGTAAACTTTGTTTATCTTCCGCAAGCGCCTGCATAATTTTGGCATTAGCGATTGTCTTACCACAGCCGGTACTCGCCATGTTAATGACAAAATACCCTTGCGTTTTATCTTGTTGTTCTTCTCGATATTGGTCAATGGCGTTAACTGCATCTTCCTGCCAGCTAAATTTCCCTGTGGCATGTTTATCGTGTTTAAGTTCGTTGATGTCACTTGCGACAGGTGGCTCTGTTGCGAAAAATGGTAAGTATTCCGTGACGTTAGCCGCAATATTAGCCACATTCACTAAGTGTTCATCGAGTCGTTGCTTATATTCAGTGTGCCCATGCAAACGTTGGGTATTGGCATATAATGGAATATCTGACTGCCATGCTGAGTCCGCCTCTTTTGATGAATAATTATGATCCCCTAACATCAAACATAAGCGCACCTGTTCCGCAACCAACCGCCAGCAGCCATTCTCTAACGCTTCGTTTAACAGAGGAAGTTGATGCTTAAGGTGTTCTGCCGCCTGACTGAGTGCTTGTTGCCATACTTTTGACTCGCTCAATAAGCCATATGGGAATTCAAAACATTGATGAATACGCTGTGAATATTCAGCCTCATCATAATAATTTTGATAACCCCAATGTTTATCCAACGTTTCTAATAGTTTCGCTAGCGAGTCACTGCTTTTATCTGCATAGGATAAGCGTTCTTTATCATTCCCTAAGAATGGTAATCTGTGATGAGAAACAATCAACCACACCAATAACGAGGCCGCATCAGGTAATTGGCTGAATGGTGTTTCACAATGATTATTTTCCTTTACCCACGTTTGTAATTGCAGCTCATGCCATGAGGAGTTAACTAGTGCATCAAGCCAGCTTTCGTCTTGTTGCGGATCACCTTGGCTTTTTACCAATGCACTGAATAATAATGAAGAAACCCATTCATGACGTAGCGGATCCCCTTTAAAATGGTTTTTACTGTGCGGGTTTAATTTGTCTTGAAATAACTGAGAGGCTTTTCCCCAGTCATGAAGCAAGGCAGCTAAACGCGTTAATGCATTGATTAACGACAGATATTTCCAATTATTTTCACGTTCACTAGCCAATAAGGATTTTTCTGTTCGATTAACCGGAACATACCCCTGCGAGTTAAATTTATTTTTGTTTCCAACCACCCAAAGTAACTGGCTGCGCGAACGGGAGCGGATCCAATGGCAGCTTACCGCCGTATTACGGCTGGCACTACGACGCAACAATTTTTGAACCATTTGCAAACCCTCTTGCGTGATCAAGGTTTGCCATGTGTTATCACCAATTCGGTTAGCAAATGCATCTAATACGCGTCGAGTTCGTTTTAGGGCATGTTTTTCACATTGAGAAACAAAGGTAACCATCATAGGGACGTCACCTGTTGTGGATTTTTCGTTGGGGGTAACGCCAGTGATTTAACGGTATCGAACATAAAATCAAGGGATTGATGGTCAACAAAGGATTGCAAAACTTGCTGGCGAAACTCTTGCTCACTCGCCCCTTCTTTACCGCAAATAAATGCCCACGGCAAAACAATGGCATCTTTAATTAAATCAGCAATATCAAAGACTAAAGCCCCACGACGAGTTTTACCGTGCATTACCGCAAAGCCATGAGGAATACCTAATACCCAAAGGCAACTCGCCGCTAGCCCATAAGCTAGATAATTACCATGATTTAAAAAGTCATTGGCTTTGTCGGTGGCTTGGTGCTGACGCGTAAAATTCTTTTGCCCCGTATTATTCGCTGCATACTTATATAAGGTTTTAGTCAGTTGAGCTTCAGTGAGTAATAATTCTTGTGTATCTTGAGCTGCGTCAGTGCGTTGGTGAAAGGTGTTTAATGCAGATTGGATAGTGCTGTCGTTATAGGTAAAACCTTCATTTTGTAGCTCACGGGAGCTTTGCCATACTTGTTGTAAGTACTTGATACGTGACTGCTGTAATTTTTTAGCCACCGCTAAACGTTTTTCATCATCAAACCAAAAAAATAGCCACCCTTGTAGATATTCCGTTGGCCGGTACTCCCCTTGTGGTGTTAACCATTCGACTTCGGTGGACATATACAGTGGCGTTCCCCCACCACCACAGAAGCCAACGAGTACCCCTGCTTGGGATAGCATTCGCATCGCCGCCTGAGTGACGGAGGTTCCTGTTCCCAGTAATAAAACTGTAGTATTCGCAATCGGGATATTGAAATAGAGGTTTTCGTTTTTGGCTTCGGTAAAATAGAGCACTCGGCCGTCTTTTTGCATCACTCGGCAATGTTCCAAGTAATACATATTGGCACGTTTTGAATGCAAAATAGTTTTTAAGTCACTCGGCGAGAAATCATCCATAAACGCTAAATTTCGTCCTTAAATAATAAGATTTTTGAATCAATTAATCCTATTAGAATAAGCTTTAACTTACGAAACAAGCCTTAACCCATGACTAAAGTCCAATTTGCGAAGAGTTTCACAAAATGGTGAGTAAAAAATACCTCTTTGATAACTTTTTTATGCGGTTTATGGCAGTGACCTCGACAACTACACACATCTATTCAGGGAAGACAGAAAATTCAGGCTCAAGGGCGGCTTTCGCTGTAACCAACGCTTATATCATATTGATGCTGTGGTATAGGGTTAGTCAATGTCGAGTAAGAATAATTGATATATATTTTGATGCTGATGTACTACGACAGTATGGGAATGTGGTCTTAAATCATTTATCAGTAATATTTAAGTTGAATAACTTACAATCATAATTATTATAATAGCTATGCTCTTACTTATAAAATTTAAGTGTGAAAATTAGAAGATGAATATATTAAGAAAGATAAATAGATATAGAAATGAAAAAACAAAAAAAATCAAGTTTAAACTGAACCTATGGTTTATGAAGCTTTTTTATAAAAAACAAAACATTGATGTAAATGATTGCAATAACGTATGCATTTTCATGCACGCAAAGGCTATAGGAGATGCTATTATTACATCAGGTCTAATTGAAAAAATTAGGTCTAGTGGTAAAAAAGTATACGTTATTGCTCCAGAAGGATTAAGTTTTTTATTTTCTGATATTATCGGGAATGATGGTTTTTATTCTTTTGATAAAAAGAAAATACCTGAACTAGTGAGTGAATTAAAAAAAGTTAATATTGATCTAGTTATTGATATTTTTGATTTTGACCATTCTATACGCCATAGGTTAAAAACCTTATTTCTATTAAAACCTGCAAAATCAATTGGTTTCGATCAGCCTAAAGCAAGTATATACGATATAAATCTACACAGTGACGGTGGGTCTCATTTGACTGACCGAATGAGAAAGGTTCTAGACTATTTAAAGCTAGATACTAAAAATTATCAATACAAATTATCTTTTGATAGTGTCAAATTTTCGTCTGCTCATGACTATGCTAATTCAATAAAAGAAAATAAAAAACTAATCATACTTAATCCTTATGCATCACAAAGTGAACGTTCTTTTTCAATGCAACAAATAAATGAAATAATCGAGTATCTAAACTCTCTAAACAATTATAAAACAGTTGTTTTTAATTTAGGTCATAATATTAACTGTGAATCATTAGAAAATGTGGTGTTAAATCCATATAGTGATGCAGGAAACTCTTTCGCACTAGTTGAAAATGCTGATGTGGTTGTTTCTGTAGATACCGCGATTGTTCACTTAGCAAGTGCTTTTAATATAAAACAATATTGTGTCTATAATAATAAGCGTAATGTTTTAAATCAGAATTGTAATATTATTTTTGGTGCTAATAGCCCGAATGCAATTCAACTAACGACTAGTGATAATCTTGGTCTTGCGATAGGTGATCCTATGAGTAAATTTGATGTTAATCGCTTAATTAATGCTATGCGTAAAGATTTAAATTAATACTGCTAATTAACCCCATAAAATAGAGCCGTTGTAACAATCGGCTTATTATCATATCAAGTTTTTTTACTGACACAAGATCATTACCCCCCATTTTTCTTAATGTTCTCCAAGTCTTACGTACATGTACTCTGCAATATCAAGAAATAAGTAGACCCGTTCTACATCCCTATCAGTATTCTAACTTGTGCGTTTTTATGTTTATAGGCCCCGTCCAGTGTTATTTTTTACAATATTCAATTTTTAGAAGTACTTTCTTTAAAAATAGATCTTTCAATCTATAATATTGATAATTTCTTATTTTTTTCCGAAGTCGACTTCTGTATTTTTCTCTCGATTCTATTAATGGTAGGCGCTCTTGCTCAATTAAAGAAATACTTTTAGTTTCATCATCATAAGGTATGACTGACGGTATAAAACAATATATATTAGCACAGTTGAAATATCTAAAATACCACCACATATCAGCTTCGTACTTAATTGGGGTTTGGAATGATATGAGTCTTTTAGCTGCTTTTTTGTTGATAATGTATGCATGAGAGCGAATAGCTTGATAAACTTTGAAAATATTGTTATCTAGTTTTTGATTTTTTATGTAACTATCAACGCATGATAATAAATAAATGTTTGGCTTAGTTAATTTATCTATTTTTTTTATTTTAGATACTACATATTCGATGTTATGAGGTAGTGTGGCATCATCTTCTAGTACTAATGCCTGCTCAATGTTTTCATCTGCCATTTTTTTATAAATTGACAAATGGCTTAAAACACATCCAATTTCACCTTTTGAAAGCATACAATTTGGATAGTCATAAGTAATCTCTTTAAGCTCAGTGTCTGATAGATCTTTCCCGTTTATCGCATTGATAAATTCATATTTCAATTTAGTTTTATCGAGCTGAATTTGTATTTTCATTCGACGTTCAGAACTTTCTTTCAGATTGATAATAAAAACAATCATTTGTATACCTACATATGTGAGGTTTAAACTGCTATACTTAATGAATTATAGCCTAGAAAATATGGTGCTTACACGCTAATGGCTATGACTAAATCGATACTGGCTACGACTTTCAAGTTGCATGCCTAACTCTTTCACTTTTCTATCAGTACTTAAAAAATCATAGGCTACTACTTAACCATTGTGAAACATTAGGGAATTCATACTATCAAATAGTAAAGTCATCTAACAGCAAAAAGCTACCGTTATGGTGGATTATCATCTATTTCAAAATACATATTGATGTTCAAGTGAAATTAGATATCTAGTTTAGCTTTGTTACAAAAAGAAAACCCTAAGGAAAATTTAAAAGCGAAGTGCCCCCCAATAGTTGGACAACCAATTACTACCGCGCTTTTTATGCCAAAATACAGTCAATACAATGAACAATTAGCAATACCAATAGAATTTTTTAAATCTGAGACTCGAGCAGCATTATGGACTACAACGCAAAAGCTGATTCAAATCTGTTTGGGGGGTATAAAAAATCAAATAAGATATCAGCCAAAATTAACCTTCATTAATTTTGAGTTCGCTTCTAGAGATGGTATCTACATCTGACTTTCTAAGCTGCCTGTGTGGCAGTGAACAAAGCATCCAAAGGCATTGTCTTTACTGCTGATTTCTAAGCTGCCTGTGTGGCAGTGAACTTGCTCTGGTAGTTGCCCGACTCGTCAGCTGATTTCTAAGCTGCCTGTGTGGCAGTGAACTATAACTTTTGTAGATTAAAACAAATAAAAACAACGTGCTAACTTTAAAAAATGAAAAATAGCTTTATTTTCAGTACTGGTTGCAACTTATTGTTTAGTCAATGGATTTTTAAAGAGTAAAAATAAAAGGTCAAATTAGGGTAAAACAAACGCAAATTTATGCAATATGAAAAACACAAATAGTGAACTCAAACTTTGAAGTAGTGACTAAAAAAACCAAACAAAAAAACCGCGCTTGGATCACTCCACAGCGCGGTGAGTAAAAATAATATTAAATAATTAACGGCTACCGAAAAGTGACATGCTATTTAAGTCTTTAAAAATACTTTGTGAAGCTTCAAACATCGCTTTTTCTTTATAATAATCTGTGGTGGTGCCAGTCCAGTTAGTTTCTAACAACTCACTTTTACGGGCTGCGTTTTGAATTGAGCGCGTGTCAGCTAAAAAATTCAATTTATCAATTTCTTGTAATTGTAAGCCTTGCTTAGCTTCAATATTGGAAATTTGATCTAATGCGGATTTAATGGCACGGTTCGCTTCACCTAACTCAGATTGCGCTTGGTCTAAATCTGCTTGAGGTGCGCCTTGCAGTGGTTTTTTCAGTGACTCAATACCCGTATTCAGCGCTTTGAAAATATTGACAACCCCGTTACTGTCCGTATCAAACACTTGCGCACCGGTGAAATAAGTTGTCATCTCACGGTCACTCGCCACATTCTGCATAATCGCTTTGTCGCCACCGTGATACAACACATCACCGTTAGCATCGATTTCAAATGGTGGTTTATCTGATTTAAAACCCGCGAAAATATATCGGCCATTGCCATCAGTCGAATTACCCAACGCCACTAACTGCTCTTTCAGCCCCGTGAGTTGCTCTGCCAAGGTATTACGGTCTTTATCGCTTAAACTACCTTGGTTTGATGCCTGAATAATCGTGGTATCGATTTGTGTCGTCACATCTGTCATCTGAGTCAAAATGCTCATCTGCAACGTCATTCCTGTTTTAGCAAATCCACGACTGGCAACATACTGTTGATTACGGTTTTCTGACTGGTTAATCCGTACCGCTTGCGAAGACGCTTGCGGGTCATCAGAAGGCTTGCTTACACGTTTACCAGACGCTAATTGGCTTCCTGCATCCATCCAACGCGCTTGAGCGCTGTTCATGTCTTGCAAGCGTTGGTGATAAATCATATTGGTACTTAAACGCATCGCTAAATCCTTATTCTATCGCTAATATTTAGAATGCACGCATCAATGCGTTAAATAAATCATCCACCGTTTTTAGCACTTGCGCATTGGCATTGAAAAACTGTTGGATTTTCTGCATCTGAATACTTTCTTCATTCATATTCACGCCAGAAATAGCTTGCTCTTGTTCATAGAAGCTTTCTGTCATTTTGTTCTGTGTTTCAGAATCAATTTGCGCTTGCTTGGTTTTGCTGCCCACATCATTAACTAACGTTGCATAGAAATCAGAAAACGTGGAGCTACCATCAATGAGTTTTTCGTCTTGCAGTTTAACCAGTTGCTTAATGTTTTCATTATCACCTGGGCCGCTGTCTTTACTTCCAGCAGCTGCGAAATCAGATGCATTGCTTACCAAGACCTGCATACCGTTGATCACACCACTCACTGGCTTCACCAGAAATGAGTCGCCTTTTGACATACCCGTGCTATTGCTGATTTTGATTTCTAAACCATCAAATTTCAGTGTACCCGCAGTATTGGAATCTACAGGAACTTTAATGCCTTCGGGTAAACGTGTGACATTCCATTCATTGCCGTCAAAACGCATTTCGTAGTTATTGCCTGTAACTTTAGACACATCGCTATAACTGAGATCAAAATCTGCTTTGCCACTATTATGGGTGTTACTAACAACGCTGCCTTTACCCATTTCAAAGAAGTCTTTACCAGTGTTACCGTTGGCATCATAACCTTTGCTATGAACTTCATTGAATTTAGTCGCGAAAACCAATGCTAACTTATTGAGTTTTTGATAAGCCGGGTCCATGACTTCTTGACGAGAACGCAGGATACCACTGAGCTCCCCACCACGGAATGATTCATCAGGGATTTCACGCGCTTGGCCATTCGCCCCCACAAAACCTATACTAAAACGGCTATCATCTTTAGAAGACGGAACCGCTTCCAGGCGATTCGCTTTCTCACCGGTGACTAACGGCAAGCCATTGGCAAACGTCACGTTATAGTTGCCGTTTTGCTCAATAACCTTCACACCAACCAATGAGTTAACTTCATTGACTAAACGGTCACGCACATCTAATAAATCGTTTGGCTCTGAGCCACTTACTGAACGGATCCGCGAAATTTGCTGGTTTAAACCGGCAATTTTTTCAGCGTAGATATTGATATCTTTGACTTTATTTTCTATCTGATGATTCGTATCGCGTTCCATTTCCTGCAGACGACGATCTGCTTCTTTAAACTGGCTCAATAATGCATTTGAGTTGCCTAAAAAAACGTCAATCAACGTCTTGTCACTGGCATCACTGCTGGCCGCGTCTAACGCAGTAAAAAAGCTGCCAATATTACTCGAGATATCTTCGATATCATTAGTAAGCAAATCATCAACTTTATTACAGTTCTTAACGTACGCCTCATAGTCGCCGCTACGCGCGCGAGATTGGCTGTACTGCGCATTGACAAATTCATCAAACTCACGGCGAACATGGCTGAAATAAGTGCCGTTACCAAAATAGCCATTAGGTGTCATCGTACCGGGATTCTCCCCGAAAACAGCACTTTGGCGATGATAGTAACCCACACCTGCGTTGGCTAAGTTGTTGGAAATCACACTTAACCCGCCTTGTGCAGCGTTCACACCACTGAGCGCATTATTCATTACATTGTTCAGCATAAGCTTTTCCTGTTCTGGATGCTTATCGCCGCCATTGGCTGACACAATAAAAGCGATAGCAACACAAAGTATTTAGAGCATATTTGGTTATCGGAAATTCAGCGTAATTATTTAGTCCAAACTCGCAATAATTCCGTATTTTTAGAAAATATCGTTTAAGTCTATGGTATATGCCTGAACCGCCCTTGACGTCGAGAGGCTACTTGTCGGTTGATGGCCGCGTATTTGATTAATCAAAGTGATAAGCTTGTCCGAGTAACCGGGGTCTGTAGCATATCCAGCTTGATGTAAACGGCGTGCGGCAATCTCTGGTGTCGGTGCTTTTTTAACATCTTTATAACGCGGGTTTTCGGTCAATAGGTTGATATAATCGGCAATCGCCTCTTCATAAGAGCCATAAACGCGGAAATCATCACGCATTTTGATGGTTTTGCCGTTAATCACTTCTGTTGTCATAATATTCGTGACAAGCCCTTCCCAGTTTTTTCCCGCTTTTATCCCAAATAGGTTATGGCTGGTTTTTCCATCTGATTTCAGAATTTCGCGCTGCCCCCATCCACTTTCTAATGCCGCTTGTGCCAATACCAGAAAATGTGAAATACCACTGTTTTGGCTTGCCGCTTTTGCGGGTTCAATTAAGCGGCTAATAAAATTACTGCTATTAAGTGATAAGGCTTTGATTTTTTGGAATGGCGCCGATAGAGCATCGCCCATTGGTGCAAAGTGGCGCATCATTTGTTCCATATTAAATGGCGGTAATGATTGCGCTGTTTTCTCATCTAAAGGCAGAAGGCCGCTGGATGCTGGCTCACTCGAGGAGTGCTGGTCTCGCGTAAGCTGCTGGTACATCATTTCCCCAAAACCTAAGCCTTTTTGCGATAGATCTTGGGCGATTTGCTGGTCATACATACTGGTCAGCATGCGCGTTTGGTCGCTGGAAAATAAACCATCTTGCGGAAGTGCGTCACGCATACTTTTTAGCATCAATTGAACGAATGTTGCCTCAAGTTGCTGCGTGACGTGGCGCAGCCCTTGCTCCGAATTTTTATTCAGTTCACCTTTTAACTGCCCTAGTGACTGTAAATCAAATGCGGCACCTTGCAATAGCTGCATGTCACTCATTAGATGATCTCCAGTTTCGCACGTAAACAGCCTGCACTTTCCATCGCTTGCAGTATCGACATCAAGTCGTTTGGCGTTGCACCGAGTGTATTCAGCGCTTGAATGACTTGGTTTAATTGCACACTGGCGTTGACTTTTTGCAATGCTCCGCCCCTATCTTGTACTCCGACACTGGTGTTTCGTGTCACCACGGTTTGCCCACCCGCAAATGGGGTGTCCGGCTGGCTCACTTGAGTTTGCCTTTCTACCGTGACCGCTAAACTACCGTGTGCAACAGCACAGCTATCTAGTGTGACACTGCGGTTAATCACCACAGAGCCGGTGCGTGAATTGAGGATCACTTTCGCTTCAGCCACTGGCGCACGCACATTCAGTTCTTGCACTCGTGCTAAAAAGCGCACTTGGTCGCGATTATTGGCAGGAACCAGTAATTGCACTGTCCGAGAATCTAACGCAGACGCGGTTCCCATACCGCCCATTCGGTTAATTGCATCCGCAATATCTTGTGCCAATGTGAAGCTATCTTCGTTTAATTGCAGGTTAATCGCACCACTTTGCCCGAAACTGCTCGGCAACTCACGTTCGATAGTTGCTCCACCAGTAATACGGCCGCCATTGAGTTGATTGACCTTAATACTACTGCCGCCGCCACTGGCACCCGCACCACCCACTAAGATGTTACCCTGAGCCATCGCATAAATTTGCCCATCAACCCCTTTTAAGGGAGTCATCAACAACGTACCGCCACGTAAGCTTTTCGCGTTACCCATTGAGGAAACGACAATATCCACGGATTGCCCTGTACGTGCAAAAGGAGGCAATTTGGCGGTGACCATGACCGCAGCTACATTTTTCAATTGCATATTGGTACCCGGTGGCACCGTGATGCCCATTTGCGACAGCATGTTATTCAAGCTTTGGGTCGTAAACGGCGTTTGCATGGTTTGGTCACCTGTCCCATCAAGACCCACAACTAAACCATAGCCAATCAACGCGTTATCTCGCACGCCTTGAACGGTAGTTAAATCTTTAATACGCTCACTGTGTGCTGAAAAAGCGAAGCAAAAAAATAGTGATAGCAAAATTAATACGTTGTTTTTCATTAAATTATCTCGGCTGTTTTCTCGCTAATGTTTAATTAATAAGGCGAAACATTTAAGAAAAAGCGTTGTAGCCATCCCATGTTTTGCGATTCGTTAATATAGCCGTCACCCACATATTCAATGCGTGCATCAGCGACTTGTGTCGAGCTCACATGATTGTCTGAGCCGATAGTGCGCGGGTTAACCACTCCTGAGAAACGAATCGACTCCGTTCCCTGGTTTATCGCAATACGTTTCTCACCAACCACATGTAAGTTACCGTTCGCCAATAATTGGTCTACAGTGACAGTGATGGTGCCTTTAAAGGTGTTGTTGGCATTGGCACCGCCTTTGCCGCTAAAGTCACTGTTACCTTTAATATCTAATTCTGTGTTTTTACCGCCAATCCACCCTTGCATGAAACCCGGTAAGATCGCAGCTAAGAAACCTGTTTTCCCACTACGATTGGCATTCGCTGAGGAGTTTTTGCTCGCACTCACGTTTTCTTGCAAGTTAATGGTCAAAATATCGCCAACATTACGAGGACGCCTGTCTTCAAACAATGGTTGATAACCATAGTAAGCGGGTTGAGCGCTTTGAAATATCGAGCCATTCGGTGCAGGTGCTGTCGGTGCTGTTGGGATTGCCGTGGTTTGGGTGTCCACTAATGGACGCGATTTGATTTGTGCACAACCGCTGGTAACTAAGACCAAAATGGCAAGTAACCCTGCCTGTTTAGGTGTTATGAAACGTGTTAGCAACGCTGCTTTTTGCTGTTGAGAAATCGTGCCGCTTTCAATCATCATGTTACTCTTTTGCTGCTGTGTACGTTTTATCATCACGAAGAGGTCCCTCTCATTAATAACTCATCACTATCGCAATGAGTTATTTCTACGTATTCTTACCCGTTACAATTGCGTTAATCGCTGTAACATTTGGTCAGAAGCGGATACCGCCTTACTGTTGATTTCATAAGCACGTTGAGTTTGGATCATGTTGACCAACTCTTCTGCCACATTGACGTTAGAGGTTTCTAACATGTGTTGATAAAGTAAACCTGCGCCATTGGTACCCGGTGCACTTTCATTTGGTGCGCCCGAACTGGCGGTTTCCATATACAGATTTTCCCCCATACTTTCCAAACCGGCGTCATTAATAAAGGTGGTTAATGTAATTTGGCCAATTTGCTGTGGTTGGTTATCGCCATAGACGGTGATGGTCACGGTACCATCTCGCGCAATTGACAAGCTATTCGCGTTATCGGGGATCATAATCGCAGGAACGATTTGGTAACCACTGGACGTCACTAATTGGCCATCTTGGTTTGGCTGTAGTGCCCCATCACGTGTATAGGCATCTGTACCATCCGGCATTTGCACATGTAAAAAACCTTGGCCTCTGATAGCGATATCGTTGGTATTTCCCGTTTTATTTAATGCACCTTGAGCATGAATACGCATAGTGGCAACAGGGCGTGACCCCGTTCCCATCTGCAAACCCGATGGTAACGACGTTTGTTCAGAGCTCATAGCACCCGGTTGGCGAATGTTTTGGTACATTAAATCTTCAAAAACAGCGCGTTGGCGCTTGAAGCCATTGGTACTAACGTTTGCTAAGTTATTCGAAATAACATCAAGGTTAGTTTGTTGAGCATCAAGCCCTGTTTTAGCAATCCATAATGAGCGGATCATAATAATTCCTTACTGTATTTAGCTAACAGCGAGCAGTTGGTTCGCCCGTTGTGCATTTTCATCAGCACTGCGGACAACTTTCATTTGCATTTCAAAGTGCCTTGCATTGGCAATCATCGAGACCATGGCTTCCGCAGCATTGACATTACTGCCTTCAATCACCCCCGCAGTGACAATTCCGCGTTCACTTTGTGGCAAAACATTGCCATTTGCCGCTTGCCCTTGTGGTGATAAATGAAACAAGCCGTCTTCGCCACGGATCAAGTCTTGCGGCTGCGCTTCAACCACTTTCAAGCGCCCGATTTGCCCTAACATCGTTGGCGGGTCAGTGGCTAAAAGCGCGGTAACTGTCCCGTCTGCACCAATGGTTAATTCTGCATTTGGCGGAACGTTAATTGGCCCACCATCACCTTGTAAGCGACGTTCGCCAATGACAAGTTCACCTTCACTAGACACTTGAATATTACCGTTACGGGTATAAGCTTCTGTGCCATCTGCTAACTCAACAGCCAAAAAGTGCTTATCATTCAACGCAACATCGGTTTGTTTACCCGTATAATTGAGCGGCCCTTGGCTCATATCAGCACCGGGAGTAGAAGCCACCACCAGTGTTCTGGTTTGCTCGCTGTCACCATTTATCGGTACGGCACGCATTGCGGACAATTGCGCTTTAAAGCCTGCGGTTGACACATTGGCAATGTTATTTGAAACAATCGCTTGGTTTTCCAGCGCATGACGCGCTCCTCCCATCGCGGTATAAATGACGTGATCCATGGCCACCCTCTTGTTTTATCGTAAGTTAACCAGCGTCTGTAACATCTGATCTTGTGTCTTGATGGTTTGCGCGTTTGATTGGTAATTACGCTGCATCACAATCATGCTAATTAACTCTTGGCTCATATCCACGTTAGAAGACTCCAACGCACCGCTGGTTAATTTACCAAACTGGCCGACACCCGGAACGCCGTCCATCGGGTTACCTGACGCATTAGAAGAGGCCCAAACGTTACCACCTTGGGAGACCAGACCATTTGGGTTTGCGAAAGCGGATAATGCCACTTGACCAACCACACGTTTTTGTTGGTTAGAATAGTTAGCGGTAATCAAACCGTTATCTTCGATTTTAAAGGTGGTGTATTCACCAGCAGGATAGCCATTAACATCAATCGCACTAACGGAAGACTCGCTGACTTTTTGTTGGCGAGTTTTGTTTAGGTCAACTCTAAGAACACCATCATTTGCACCATTTAGCCCTTTATAATTAAAATCAAAAGTGGCATCTGTAGGTGCAGACAAACGCCCGTTACCATCAAAAATTAATTTATTATGAACAACAACGGTATCGTCTACATCCTCAGTATTGATTAATTGCGTTGCAACTTTGTCGTTCGCATCTTTGGCATACACTTTCCATTCATTATCCGCACTTTTTACAAAGTACACGGAAATTTCATGCGTGTTACCTTGGCTATCATACGCCGTCATAGTCGTGCTGAAATTGTAAGTTGCTGAATCATCGGGGTTGTTTACATCGAAAGGTTTATCTTTGATTTTATCTTCTGAGTTCAGGTTAATGGTTAATTTCGCTAATTCCGACGCTTTTGCATCCATCATATCGGTTGGAATATTCAAACCAGCAGGAACACCACCACTTTGAATGGTAACATTGCCTTTTTCATCAACACTCGCGGGGTAACCTGTGACTACCATCCCTTGGTTATTGACTAAATTACCGCTTTTATCGCGTAAGAATTGACCATCACGGCTGTAGTAAGTATCACCGTTTTGGTCTTGTACGCGGAAAAAACCATTACCTGAGATGGCAACGTCTGTCGCTCTATCCGTGCGCGTGATTGGGCCATCTTTAAAATTTTGGGTCACTGCGGCCACATTGACACCTAAGCCAACACCTGAGCCTGCAAACATATCGGCAAATGAGGTCGTCGCGCCTTTAAAACCATTTGTTGCGGAGTTGGCAATATTATTACCAATTGAATCAAGCCCCGCTGAGGCTGCATTTAAGCCACTGACTGCTTGTGAAAAAGACATATTTTCTCCATGAGTATTGGGGGTAAATTAAGAAGATGGATAAACTTTGAAAATGCTGCTCAGCGGGACACTTTGCCCAATGCCAACATCAAGTAATGGTGCGTCAGAGCCTGGGGTCACACCGTTAACACGGGTATACCCCAGTTTGGTCACTTCGATTTCAGCCCCTGAACTGACGGCTTTCACATCAAAGTAATATTTTCCTGTTGTATCCGTGACCAAGTTGCCGTTGTTATCACGACCATCCCACGCCATATCATAGATATCGGGTTTAACTTCCGTATCATAGGTAATGGTTCGCACAACCATTCGGTTTTTATCGCGAATAGTAATTTCAACGTTGTCCGCCAATTTCGGTAAAAAGAACCCAAACGGCGAGGAAATATATTCAGATTGCGGCTCTTCACCGCCCTCTTCACCTGCAATAGCACCTTTGTTACTAAGCCCAAACATTGAAGGGCTATTTGGGCTGATGCCCTCGTCAGGAAGCGGGTTTGATGGCTTAGTCACATTGCTGTCTTCGCCTGTGTTCTCTTTCTTGAGTGGTGCTAAAATGATTTCATTGCGCGGAATAAGCACACCTTTTCCGACAAGCTGAGTGGCTTGTAATGACTGACCTGAACCAATTTGTTGGGAAATGCCACTCACGCTATCGCTGAGTTTATTCATGCTTTCAAGCGTGGCAATTTGTGCCAATTGACTGGTTAAATCCGTATTTTCCATTGGTTTTGTTGGGTCTTGGTTTTGCATCTGCGTGACAATCATTTTTAAAAAAGTGTCGCGCATATCGTCACTTTGACTTTTCTTTGGCACATTGCTCGCAGCCGGCTCAGGGCCAGCTATCGAATTGTCCAAAGAGTCGTACATTGTGGCTGCAATTCCCATGAAAACGCTCCCTTACTGGCCTATTGTGAGTGTCTTTTGCAGCAAGGTTTTTGCTGTATTCATCACTTCTAAGTTGGCTTGATAGCTACGGGAGGCTGAAATGGTATTGATCATTTCACCAACCATGTCGACATTCGGCATTTGCACATAGCCTTTTTCATTCGCTGACGGGTGACCGGGCTTATATTCCATACGGGGTGGCGTAGGGTCTTCTATCAGCTCACTCACACGCACGCCTCCCACTTCGTGGCGCCCTTGTGGTGCCATTTGAAAAACGACTTGTTTTGCACGATATGGTTGACCATCAGGCCCTGCAATACTTTCTGCGTTTGCCATATTGCTCGCACTGACATTCAAGCGTTGAGATTGCGCGGTCAATGCAGATGCAGAGATATCAAAAATACTCAGTAAAGCCATGAAGATTACCCTTGCTGTAAGACAGCCAGCATACTTTTGACGCGGCTATTGATGAATGTAAGGTCGGTCTGATATTTCAGGGTGTTATCTGCGAATTGGCTGCGTTCAATATCCATATCTACCGTATTACCATCCATTGAGGTTTGGTAAGGAACACGATATTTCAGGTCAATATTTGGCGCTTTGCCCCCTCGCCCTTCGATATGTCCTTTCGACGTAACAGCGAGCGTCACGCCTTTTCCCCCTACCACACCTTTATCCATGGCTTGTTGAAGTTGACGATTAAAGTCAATATCACGTGCTTGGTAGCCGGGGGTGTCGGCATTAGCAATGTTTGAAGCTAATACGGTCTGCCTTGCTTCGCGTATTGACAAAGCCTGTTGCTGGAAAGCAAACGTGGCGTTTAATTTATCAATCATAGTGGGCCTCAATGGAAATAACGCGATCCTTGAATTTGAGCGTTCGTGAGTAAAAATTAAAATTCGACCCGCATATCTTAGCGGCCTACTAAAAAATCTAATGGCGAGATAAAGGCAAAATAATTGACCTATTTGGCTCATTCATTATTACGGAGCTGCGTAAACTGCAATCGTGAAAAAGTTTGTTTGTTGGGGGGAATACAACGGGATGTATTACGCTAAAAAAATGCCATTATATATGGTAATCAGTTTGTTAGGGCTTACTCCAGCGCTTTCTGAAGCGTCGTTACCCCAAGATATCAACCATTATTTTCGCCAAATTCATGGCAAGAAAACGCACATTTCAATAGAAATTAAAACCCCAATTGAGCGTTGGCCAACTTGTGAGCACCCTCAAATCAACCCACCTATTGGTGGACGCAATATGGGTAATGTTTCCCTCCCAGTACAATGTGGCAAGAAAAAACAGTTTATTCAGCTAACGGTGAATGTTACAGGCCAGTATTACGTAGCCACACGTAATATAACCAGAGGGGAATCTATACAGTTTGTTGATATCGGAACTAAAAAGGGCTTATTACATAAGCTACCTGCAGGCGCAAGCACCGATAAAATCGCACTTCGCGGAGCGATCGCCCTGCGCAATATTCCAGCCGGACAAACATTCACAAAATCAATGACAAGACAACCATGGGCAATAAAAGCGGGGCAAACGGTATTTGTGTTCGCCAATGGTGATAATTTTTCAGTGAAATACGAAGGCAGAGCGATTAACAACGCCACTGCCGGCCAAAATACCCGAGTGCGCTTGTTAAATGGGCAAGTTGTGAATGGGGAAGCACTCGAAAATGGCAGTGTTCAAGTGGCATTAAAATAAAAACAACCCCACTTGTACTCTAAATAATTCGAGTTGCAGCTAGGCGACAAGTGAAGAGAGACCGATGAGCATACATGAGTATGTGATCCGGCGAGCTGAGCGCGGTCAACAGCACTGCAGATTGAAGTATCACGAGTATATACTCTAAATAATTCGAGTTGCAGCTAGGCGACAAGAGAAGAGAGACCGATGAGCATACATGAGTATGTGATCCGGCGAGCTGAGCGCAGTCAACAACACTGCGGATTGAAGTATCACGAGTATATACTCTAAATAATTCGAGTTGCAGCTAGGCGACAAGTGAAGAGAGACCGATGAGCATACACAAGTATGTGATTCGGCTATCTGAGCGCAGTTAACAACGCTGCAACTTGAAGTATGACGAGTATAGCTGGTGAATGGTGCAATATTTTGTAACACTATACACACTAAAGATTCATCAATATAAGCCGATAACTCACATATGAAAAAAATCGGGAATAGGAAAACACATTATGGCTATTGAGCAAACATCTGCAATTTCTGCGTTGACTCAGGTGACAAACCGCGATCCACAAGATGCGGCTGCCCCGATGCGGGACAAAAAAGTGCCCACTAATGAAGTCGTTAAAGAAAGTTCTTTTGCTCCTAGTGAGCTACAAAAAAAATTATTGCAACCACAAGCAAGTGATATTAATAGTGCTAAAGTTGAACAAATTAAACAAGCAATCAAAGATGGCACCCTAACTATGGATGCTGAAAAAATTGCTGATGGCATTTTGCGCGATGCTCATGAATGCATGTTATCAATGAAATAAATAACCACTATGACTGACGAATTACTGATATTACTTGAGCAACAACTCGCCCATTTGCAATCATTACAAATAGTGATGAAAAATGAAGAGCTATTACTAGGTTATCACCGTGTGCCGCCTTCGCCTTTTCAGGAAACCACTGAACAAAAACGGTTTTTAGTTGCTGCGATCGGCCATGGTGAAACAAACCGCCTAGCGTTAGAAGCACAATCTGAGATCAGTGCACCTTATGAAGGCAATGATGCACTAGCAGGTGTATGGGAAGCTATTAAAAGCTTAACAACTGAGCTAAAAGAGCTGAATTACCGTAATCACCAAATGCTACAATTGCATATTGAGCTCAACGCTCAACGCCTCAATTTTGTGAAAAAACATAATAACCAATCCACTTATGGTGCGGATGGTTTAGAGTCAAAAAGCCCTGCATTAGGTAAGAAAATTTCGATCTAAGGTGTGTTTTATCCTGTCCAAAACACACCCGTCTTATCTAGTATTCATTTCATATCCCGCTCATAAAGGGTAAATACAGACAAAATCTCTGTAACAACCTCTTTTTATCATCCCCCCTCAATGATAAGTTAAGTAAATTTAACTATTTCATCTGAGATAACGTTTATCAATTAGACTATATCTCTTAAATACCACGGGGATAGATATGTTTAGGGCACCACCCATAAATGTAAACTCACACATTATAGATATTAGTATCGAACGTTTTTTTAACTATCGAACCATATTCAAAACAACAGATATGAACGAATTGCATGGC
Source organism: Providencia huaxiensis (assembly GCF_002843235.3). NCBI lineage: Bacteria > Pseudomonadati > Pseudomonadota > Gammaproteobacteria > Enterobacterales > Morganellaceae > Providencia > Providencia huaxiensis. The sequence goes on along the minus strand of NZ_CP031123.2, from coordinate 878,438 downwards.
ATTTACTGTTGGAATGAAGAAATTTCCACTAAGTTTATGTACTTGATTGGTATAATTGAAATCACGTTAAGAAACAAAATCCATAATACTCTTAGCCATTTTTATTTTACAAATCAATTAACTGTATGTAATAAAAAATTATCTGGTAATGCTCAGTCTTGTAATTGGTATGATTATCTAGGTCTGACACGCAGTAATAAACTTTTCAACGCTATTGATTCTGCGAAAAAGAAAAATGGCAAATATATTCAACCACCCCCTGCTCCACATAAAATAATTTCAACTCTAGAGAATGGAAAATGGGCGCATATTTTAAAAATTAATAAAACCAGCAATGGTGAAATTATTCCATGGGAACAAATATTTCCTAAAATTTTTCAGTATTACCCGTACTCTATCCATCAAAAGTCACATCCTAAAGATATAAAAAATCGACATAGAATCATTCAACGGCTGCTGCAAACAAATAAACTGCGCAATAGATGTGCTCATTTTGAACCTATATGGAAATTTGGTAACTTAGTTAATGAGTTTGATAACTCGATAATCAAAAGTGCCCCTGATGATATCACTTCAACGTTAAGCCGACTAAAGTTAGAGTATCGTCATTTAATCGACCTACTTGGGTGGCTATCTAGCGATATGCAATCCTACTACCTACATAGCTTTACTCATAAAGATTTAGTTCAGCTTATCCACATAGATGGATTAACCGCATTTAAACTCGCATCAGGTACAAAAAAGATAGCTTTGAGTAAAATCGGACGAAAGCACAATTTGAAAAAAGTCCTGCGTGATGGGCAATCTGTGTTGCTAACAGATAAAGGCAAAATTGTAGGGCGTTTTTTAGCCAGTTAAGTACAAAGAGGCCGCTCTTACTAGAGCGGCCTCTTTGTACTTTCTTTGCGTTTTGACGAGCATTCAAATACACGCCTTCGGTATAAGAACAATTTAGCTTCAAAACGACTACAGACTTATACTACATAACTCCTCAGATAGAAGCAAGATGATTAACTACCACTAATCATCGACGTCATTCTTATCTTACGGTGGTCCGTCATTTCTAAATTCGACATAACCACCAGCTGCGGCAGGCTGCGACGCAAGAAACGCGATAAAATCAAACGCAAACCATGGTTGACTAATAATACCGTTGGTGCCCCCATCGCCTCTTGGTGTGCCACGGCTTGCTCCGCTTGAGTTTGAATAAACTGTGCCAAATTCGGCTCTAACCCACCGCCGTTCTTCGCGGCTTGCAGTAAGATCTGCTCAAGGCTAGCCTCTAAACCAATTACTTGAATTTCTTCTGCATGACCAAACCACTGCTGTGTGATTGCTCGGCCTAATGCAATGCGCACTTGAGATGTTAAATAATCGGTATCTTTATTTTCCCCGTTTTCCCCTGCCATTTCAGCCAAGGTTTCAATGATGGTGCGCATATCGCGGATCACCACATCTTCCATTAATAAATTTTGCAGTACACGGTGCAAAATCGTTAATGAAATCGTATCTGGGATCAAGTCATCAGCCAGTTTTGGCATCTCTTTTTTCACACGGTCATACAGCATTTGTGCTTCTTGGCGGCCAAATAAGGTGCTGGAGTTTTGCAGTAAAATTTGATTAAAGTGAGTTGCCACCGCAGTACTCGCTGATACCACCGTATACCCTTGAATTTGTGCTTGTTCACGTAAATCATCATCAATCCAGATTGCGGGTAAACCAAACGCAGGCTCTTTAGTGATATCCCCCTGTAGCGTCCCCGCGGCATTACCTGGGTCAATAGCCAGACTGCGCCCTGGCTGTGCTTCACCACGTCCAACTTCCGCACCCTTAATCAGAATTCGGTATTCACATGGGGAAAGCGCTAAGTTATCGCAGATATGCACCACCGGTGGTAAGTACCCCACTTCTTGAGCAAATTTCTTACGTAAACCACGCAATCGCCCTAATAACTCGCCTTGCTGTTCATTATCGACTAATGGGATCAACCGATAACCCACTTCCATCGCCAATAAATCTTCTAATTGCACGTCATCCCACGTGGCTTCAACCACTTTATTGGCTTCTTGGAAATGCTGCGATTGGCTATTATCTCCCGTGGCACTTTCCGGTTGCTGCGATTTACGCACTAAATACCAACCAAGGGCAGCCAATGCTGCGGTAAACAGCAAAAAGACAAAGTTAGGCATGCCCGGGATCAAACCGATTAAACCGAGAACACCCGCACTCAACCACATCACGCGAGGGTTATTGAATAGCTGGGTGACCATCTGTTCACCCACATCTTCATCGGTTGCGACACGAGTGACAATAACCCCTGCAGCTGTTGATATAATCAAAGCAGGTATTTGCGCCACAAGCCCATCACCGATAGTCAGCAAGGTATATGTACTCGTCGCATTCCCCAAAGACATATTATGTTGAGCAACACCAACAATCAGCCCACCCACTACGTTGATCACCATAATCATGATCCCCGCAATAGCATCCCCACGGACAAACTTACTCGCACCGTCCATTGAGCCATAAAAATCAGCTTCTTGCGTAACCTCTGTACGACGCTTTTTGGCTTCATCATCACTGATGATACCCGCGTTGAGGTCCGCATCAATCGCCATTTGCTTGCCTGGCATTCCATCAAGAACAAAACGTGCACCCACTTCAGCAATACGTCCGGCTCCTTTTGTGATAACCATAAAGTTAATCAATACGAGGATAATAAACACCACAATACCAATTGCAAAATTCCCCCCCACCAAAAAATGGCCGAATGCTTCGACGACTCGCCCGGCAGCATCTGGGCCTGTATGGCCTTCCATTAGGATGATCCGGGTAGAAGCGATATTCAAAGAGAGTCGCAGTAAAGTTGCAAACAGTAATATGGTTGGAAAAGCGGCAAAATCCAACGTACGCTTGGTAAACATCGCCACTAATAACACCATAATGGAAAGCGCAATATTAAAGGTAAACAGTAAATCCAATAAAAATGCCGGTAATGGCAATACCATCATCGACAAAATCAATAAGATAAGAACCGGCCCGGCCAGTATTTGCCACTGCGTTCCCTGTAAATTTTTCGGCAATTTTAATAATGAAGCCAAATTAGCCATCGCGATTGTTATCTCCAGCAAAGTCCAGCGTCGGTGGCACTGGTAAATTTTTCGGTTTTTTTGGTCTGAGCCCACCTTCACGGCGCCAACGACGCAGTTGGTAAACCCATGCTAAAACTTCTGCAACCGCTGCATATAATGCAACAGGAATGCTTTGCCCTATCTCCGCGTGGCGATATAGCGCACGAGCAAGCGGCGGTGCTTCTAACTGTAATATTCGGTGCTCTTCACCAATTTCTTTGATGCGCTGAGCCAATACACCTGCCCCTTTCGCTAATACTTTTGGTGCCCCCATTTTTTTGTCATCATATTTTAGGGCAACCGCATAGTGTGTCGGGTTAGTGACAATAACATCCGCACTTGGGACATCCGCCATCATTCGGTTACGCGCAATCGCACGCTGCTGTTGGCGGATTTTAGCTTTAATTTGAGGGTCACCCTCTTGCTGCTTGAATTCATCTTTGATTTCTTGGCGACTCATGCGCAATTTTTTCAAATGAGAGCGAAACTGATAAAAAACATCAAAAGCCACCATAGGAATAAGCAAAAACACAATTAAATACCCTGCAAAAATGACTTTCTGCAATGCATTACTTAGCGCCGTAACGGGTGATTCCATGACTAAATGCAGTAATGAGGGCCAACTTTGCCAAAGAAAAATAAATGCCCCTAACCCCACAAATAACGATTTCAAAATCGCTTTAAATAACTCCGATAACGCATTCATAGAAAAAATACGTTTTAGCCCTTTGATTGGATTTAACTTTTTCAAATCAAATTTAATCAACTTGCTATTGAAAACGAGTCCCCCCACTAACGATGACGCAGAAATACCCACTAACGCTAACCCGCCAATGACGGGTAATAAAGCAAATAACGCCTCACTCACAACGCGCCCTAAGTAACTGAGCATCAAACCTGTATTTTGCAAGTAATGGCTATCAAATATAAAACCCTGCCGAGCAATTTGCCGTAGTTGTGTCGCCAGATGCCCACCACTTAGCCATAGCAAGCTCACGCCTGCTAACATCATCATTAGCGAGCTAAGTTCTTTTGAACGAACGATTTGCCCATCATCTTTGGCTTTTTGCTTTTTATGGGGTGTGGGTTCTTCTGTTTTTTCTACATCACTCTCGTCGGACACCGCGGTTCCAAAATTTAATGAAAATACGAGTTATCGCTATAGCATGACAGAGTGTAAAAAAATCAATGGTGGAAAATAGACGCAGTTCAAGGGGGTTATTTGCCTATTGAGCAATAAAGCGGCAATTTTGCAAAGGGCTTCGCAAACATGAGCACCCACTGAAGATAATCCTATATTTCGTATTAATAAAGAATAAAATCCCTATATGAGCAATAAGCATGCTAAATTACATGTGTATGAACACGTGTAATTAAGGAAATCCCATGAATACCACGGCTCAAAGAATGAAAAAAACCGTCAGTGTCACGGTGGCGCCTGAACTCTACGAACAAGCTAGGCAGGCAAAACTTAACCTATCTGCAATACTAACGTGTGCCTTGCAGGCTGAATTAAAACGCCTAGAAGCGCAGAAATGGAAAAATGAAAATAGAGAAGGTTTTAATGAGTTAAATAGGATCAATGAAGAACATGGATTACTCTCAGATAAATACAAGGATTTTTAATGCAATATTGCCTCTATCAAAATCGAGAAGATACGGTTAAATACCCGTACTTACTGGATATTCAAAGTAATATTATTGATATATTGAATACTCGCTTAGTCATCCCGTTATTCGATAGTAGGCTTGTTAAAAAACCATTACCTGTACGCTTAAATCCACAATTATCAATCAACGGGCAGGTTTTTATTTTAATGACTCATCAAATGGCTTGTGTTCCTCTTTCATTACTAGAAAAGAAATCGTTGATTTGACTCACCAACGAGACACGATTAAACACGCAGTTGACCTGCTTATTAATGGCTTTTAACGACAAAAGGTTATTATGGATACTTGCCACCTTGTTGCCCCAGATATCACTTTAGAAGATGCCCCAAAAGAAGCCTCACGTATGCTTAATTGGCTGAAACAGCAAGGTATTATCGACCCTGATTTTCAAGGTATCGAGTATGGTGAAGTGATTTATCGTCCTACCCCCGCTCACAAAGAACCCATTTTGTACGTAATTAATGATGAAATCGTGCCGACTCAGTTACCTGAAGATACCTTGAAAAACTATTTATCTATCGTTACCGAACGCACTGTGTTCCATGCAGGGGGAAATGGTCTCGGTATTTACTGCCCACAGTGTGCAAATGAACAAAGCGAACAGAGTCACGCATGGGGTGATGCGGTATCCGACTGGTATGAAGGAAAACTAGAAAATCTCGCTTGCTTTCATTGCGATTTTCATGCCCCTCTATCAAAGTGGTGGTTTGATCCACAATGGGCATTCGGCAATCTAGGTTTCAGTTTTCATAATTGGGATATACGCGATGATTTTGTTGACCAATTTGAGCAAGTTCTTGGCAGCCAAATTATCACGGTTTATCAACATGATTAGCAATTAAATTACCCACATCAATACTAATTGGCATACCTATTATTATTTAGATGAGAAATCTAATGTAATCCGCATTCCCACCGCTTCTGCGTACTTTAGTAATGTGCCTAATTTCGGGTCGAACTGCGCTTTTTCCAAGCGCGACACGTTTTGCTTTTGTGTTTGCATTTTCTCCGCAATTTGCATCTGGGTTAAGTTATTGGCTAAACGCGCTTTTTTTAGTTGATTGATTAACGCTTGCCTCACCTGTAACTCAGAATAACATTCGTCGCTATCCTCTTCATTTTCTTGAACTGTTTCAGCTTGTTCTTTCATTACCAAAGTCGAAATTAAATCGTTATTTATCATTGCAATTTCCTCCTTGTCGCTCAAGTACAAGAAAACTACCCTAACCCTATGTAATTAGAGTAGTTTAATTAAAAACCATGTTGGCAATTAGAAGCCTAGTTCATCAAGTAAATCATCAACCTGAGACTGTGATGCCATCACATTAACGCCTTCTTTATTGATCTGCGGGCCATTAAGCAGACCTTCATTTTGCGTTTTCGCACGCATTTCAGGTGGCGTGTTTTCCATTAACAGTGCTAGCAGTTGTTTCTCTGCTTCTTCAACTACTTCCATCATTTTTTTGATGACTTGCCCTGTTAAATCTTGGAAATCTTGCGCCATCATGATCTCCAACAGCTCTGCTTTAGTCGTTTCGCTGTCTTGGATCACTTGTCCTAAAAAGGCTTCTGTTGACTCACGCAATTGCGTAGGAACCGTATCTCCAGCGGTTTCTTGCCATTGTTGCTGCAGCTCCTGCGCATTCTTATTCATGTCCACTTGCAGTGGTTTGATGACATCAATGCCATTTAAGGTTTTCTCTGCCGCTTGCGCTGTCATTTGTGCGATATAACGCAGCCTGTCTTTACCGTCTGGAATACTGGCCACCGCCTGTTGAACGCTTTTTTCTAGGCCCAATTCGCGCATACTCTCACGCAGGGTTCTCATTAGCGTACCAATGCGCGTAATGACTTGTTTTAAATCATCATTACCATTGCGAATACCTTCCATACCCACTTGTTCAGTCATGAAAATCTCCTTTGGCACGCACTGTTATTGCAGACCCATTTTTTCAAATACTTTATTCAGTTTTTCTTCTAAAATAGCGGCAGTGAACGGCTTAACAACATAACCACTCGCACCCGCTTGCGCTGCAGCAATAATATTTTCTTTTTTCGCTTCGGCTGTCACCATTAATACAGGGATATGTTTCAAAGCATCATCGCCACGAATGGTTTTAAGCAACTCAAGGCCATCCATGTTTGGCATATTCCAGTCAGCCACGACAAAATCAATGCTACCTGTACGGATTTTCTCTAATGCATCAACACCGTCTTCCGCTTCTTCTATTTTGTTAAATCCGAGCTCTTTTAATAAGTTACGGACGATACGTCGCATTGTAGAAAAATCATCGACAACCAAAAAACTAAGATCTTTAGCGGCCATAACCACTCCTTCAAAATACAATTGTGAGTTCCTGCCTCGGTTTAAACCGTGACAGAAGAAAGTCTTGCTAAAACACTTGGGGCAATCTTGAGGATATCTTGCACTTCATCCGCAGCCCCCATTTCAATCGCCGCACGAGGCATACCAAACACAACACAACTACTTTCGTTTTGTGCGTAAGTAATTGCTCCCTGCTTACGTAAATTTAATAGCCCTTTTGCACCATCCATCCCCATTCCTGTCAATAAGATCCCAATACATTTTCGCCCAACACATTGAGCAACCGAATCGAACAGCACATCAACAGAAGGACGGTGGCGGTTAACAGGTTCGCTTTGTTGTAAAATGACTTGAAATCCCTTGCCTTTATCAGCAATCAACATATGCGAATCGCCCGGTGCAATATAGGCATGGCCTTTTTGTAATAACTCGTTGTGTTCGGCTTCTTTTACGGTCAAAACACAGAGTTTATTTAAGCGATCAGCAAAAGAGCGTGTAAAACCCGCAGGCATATGCTGAGTAATCACTACCGGAGGACATTCATGAGGTAACATTTCCAGAAATTGACGTATCGCCTCCGTGCCTCCAGTCGATGCGCCAACCGCAATCACACGGCTATTGCAAACATAAGGAGAGAGCGCTTTGGCTTGAGACGCTGGTTCACTGATCTTTTTTTCTGGACGAGCAAAGCGGCTCCGTTGCGTAATTTTAGACATTGCTGCCGCACGGATTTTTTCACCAATAATATCGCGATAACTCATCATCGTTTCACGAATACCAATTTGGGGTTTTGTGACAAAATCCACGGCACCTAATTCCAACGCTTTTAACGTCACCTCTGAACCTTTCGACGTTAATGTTGAAACCATTACCACAGGCATTGGATGCAAACGCATTAATTTTTCTAAGAAATCAATACCATCCATTCGTGGCATTTCCACATCTAACGTGATCACGTCCGGTTCATGCTGTTTAATTAAGTCACGTGCGACATAAGGGTCTGGTGCAGTATCGACCACAACCATGTCTTCATGACTATTAATTATTTCACGCATTAATTGGCGCATCAGTGCTGAGTCATCCACACATAGCACTTTAATTTTTTTCATTACCCCCTCCTCGCAGCTTGTAAGCTGTAGACGGTTTGCCCTTTAATAACGAAACTTTGCGATAGCTGTGATAAATTTTCGGAATGCCCAATAAATAGCAAGCCATCTGGCTTAAGCAATGTGGCAAAGCGCTCTAACATTTTGATTTGCATTTCTTTATCAAAATAAATCATGACATTACGACAAAAAATCGCATCAAATCGGTGCTGCATTTGCCAATCATGATCACTCAAATTTAAATAACGAAATTCAATCATTTGGCGTAATGCAGGCTTGACTCTCGCATAGCCATCAAACTCGCCAACGCCTTTCATAAAATAACGTTGTCTCTGTAATGCTGTTAAAGACTTCAGCTCTTCTATGCGATACACACCTTGTTTCGCTTTTTCTAGCACTTCCGTGTCAATGTCACTGGCAATCACTTTGGCATTGATGGCGTTTGGCCCAAGAACATCGCTCAGTGTCATTGCTATCGAATACGGCTCTTCTCCTGTTGAAGATGCGGCACACCAAATATTAATGGCGCTATTTTTACGAGTGCGAACAAAGTCTGCTAACGTCACAAAATGATGTGGCTCACGAAAAAATGCCGTTAAATTTGTCGTCAAAGCATTCACAAAAGCTTGCCATTCTGCATGGTGAGGCTCACGCTCTAACATTCGTAAATAATCTGAAAAATTGTCGATATTACAATCACGTAACCGCTTTAATAGCCGGTTATAGACCATATTTTTTTTATTCATGGTGAGGACAATGCCTGATTTTTTATGAATAAATCGACAAACCCGACCAAACTCATCATCAGTCAGTGGTTCTACCTGTGGTACAAAAAGCATCGTACTTGTCGTCCTATTCAATAAAAACCCAGAGGCAGCCAGTTATTTGGCTGCCTTTTAGGATGGATAACCTAAGGAAAAATAACCTGTTACGGTTATCCACCGAAAATTCAGAAACGAATTTTCACAATACTTAACGCCGATTACGATTTAAATGGCTTTCGGGTAATTCAAAGAATGCAACGGTATCGACTAAGTTGTTTGCTTGGTCTTCTAGTGCCGCTGTCGCACTGGTCGATTGTTCAACTAATGCCGCATTCTGTTGTGTCACTAAATCCATTTGGCTTACTGCTGTGGCGACTTGCTCAATACCACGGCTTTGCTCATTGGAAGCAGACGCAATATTACCCATTAATTCAGTAACTTGGTTAACAGCTGCAACCAATTCACTCATGGTTGCACCCGCCTCATTAACCAGTTGAGAGCCTTGGCTCACTCTGCCAACAGACTCATCAATCAATGTTTTAATTTCTTTTGCTGCTTCCGCGCTGCGCTGAGCCAATGCCCTGACCTCACCGGCAACCACAGAAAAACCACGCCCTTGTTCACCTGCTCGAGCGGCTTCAACGGCGGCATTCAATGCTAAGATATTGGTTTGGAAAGCGATGCCATCAATCACACTAATAATGGCGCTAATTTTTTGTGAGCTATTGGAAATCGAGGTCATGGTGTCAATCACATCTTCAGTGATCTCTCCACCTTTCGTTGCGGTTTTTGATGCACTCACCGCCAGTTCACTCGCTTGGCGTGCGTTATCCGCATTCTGCTTAACAGTTGCTGTCAACTCTTCCATACTCGCCGCAGTTTCTTCTAGTGATGCCGCTTGCTGTTCAGTACGTGATGATAAGTTATTATTTCCTAAAGCAATCTCACGGATCCCTGTATACATTTGATCAGTATTCGAGCGCAATGCTGTCACTGAAGTCACTAAAGACTCCTGCATGTCTTTTAACTTACCAAACACTTCACCAATTTCATCACCGGTTGTGACTTCAATTTTTTGATTTAGTTTGCCATCCGCCACTAGTGCAAAGTGATCTCCCATACTTTTTAGCGGGTTAATGACTTTACGTTTCATCCAATAGTGAGCAAATGCGATAACAGCGATGATGATGACGATCACTGAGGCGAATGAACTCCACGCAAACGTGTTATACATTCTTGCTGCTGCAAGAGATTCATCGTTTTCCGCATTCAGTAATTCAAGGTACTCCTCGACAACTTGCTCTAACTGATCCTGGTTTTCTTGGGCAGGAAGTTCAATATAGGCGGCAATGTCGTTGTTATCTAAATGTGTTTTTAATGCTTTGAGTGTCAACACAAATGCTTTATACCGGCTCTCAAGTGCTGCGAGATTTTCTTTTTCACTCAAAAGAGGTTGGTTTTTAAACCTGATGTAGTCTTTCTCAGCTTCTTCGAGTAATTTATCAAAAGTCACTCTCGTTTCTTCAATCAATGGTTCGTTACCACCCACTTTATGCAGTAAAGCAATTTGCGTCAGGCTATTGCGTGCTTGCATCAGGTGTTTACTGGTTTCTTCAAGCATCGCCCGCTTATCAGACCCCAAATCAATACGCTCTAAAGATTTTAATTCACTTACAACAATCCCAACAGAAACCCCGCTAGACACAATCTGCATCCCACAAAATAAAATGAGAAGTAGATACAAACTCACCGAAATTCGGATATTTTTACCAAACATAGAAATCCCCACTTGTGCCAGCTAAGAGAACTGAACCTCTGAAACATTGCCTTGTTTTCTAATGCACAGAAACGCTGCAAAACCGAGGCTTTGCAGCGAAAAACTGAGCTTAACCCTTAGAAAGTTTCCCAATTGTCATCATCTTTATGTTCTTTCGATGACAGTTTTGTCAGATCCGGTGTTTTAACGATATTTGAAACCGTTCTTGCTGCCGGCTGAATATTGCGTATTTCACTTTGTTTTAATGGTGGTAAACGGAAGATAGAGATCAGTTGCGACAGTTTCGCCACTTGTTCTTCCAAGACATTAGCTGCCACCGCAGATTGTTCAACCAACGACGCATTTTGCTGTGTAACTTTGTCCATTTCTGCAACAGCGATACTGACTTGTGCAATCCCTTTGCTTTGCTCATCGGATGCGGTCGCAATGTGCGTCATAATGTCAGTCACCCGTGTGACAGACTCGACAATTTTGGTCATCGTTTCACCTGCATCTTCTGCTTGGCGAGCACCTGTCCCTGTTCTTGACACTGAATCTTCAATTAACGTTTTAATCTCTTTAGCGGCATCAGCACTACGCTGTGCTAAGTTACGCACCTCATCAGCGACGACGGCAAAACCACGTCCGTGCTCACCGGCCCGTGCCGCTTCGACAGCCGCATTGAGCGCTAAGATATTAGTTTGGAAAGCGATGCTATCGATAACTGCGGTGATATCAGAGATTTTCTGTGAGCTATCCGCAATATTTAGCATGGTACTGACGACATTCGATACCACTTTGCCGCCTTCTTTCGCTATCACTGAAGCTTGGTTTGCAAATTCACTGGCTTGGTGGGCATATTCGGTATTTTGTTTTACGGTTGCAGTCAACTCACTCATACTGGCGGAGGTTTCTTCTAAGCAAGCGACTTGTTGCTCAGTTCGTGCCGACAAGTCATTGTTACCTGCAGCAATTTCAGTTGTACCTTGGTAAATAGTTTCGCTACCATCTAGCACACCACGAACGGTATTAATCAGTTCCTGCTGCATATGTTGAACACCATTGGCCAACTCACCAATTTCATTATTGGCAATCGTGGTCACATTCGGTGTTAAATCGCCTGAAGCGAAGACTTTAATACGTTCAATTAAGATATTGAGTGGCTCAATAATACCTTTACGAACATAGCGATAGCTGAAGAAACCAATTAAGGCGAGTAAGATAGATAACGTCACCAACATATATAACGATTGGCGATAGTTATTATCTGCATTGACGACTTCGGCCTGGAAATCAGCAGAGATGTCCGCAAAATACGCATTAAATTGCTCTTCAAATTTTACTTGGTGCCCTGAGGTTCTGTGTGCATAAAAACCTTCAAGATCGCCTTTTTCCGCAAACTCACCTAACTTGATTAATGCGTCTCGATAGGTTTCATAGGTGCTAAACAGTTTTTCAAATTTGGCTTTATCATAATCTGAACTTTGCATCAGCTTGTTATAGCGGACATAAGCATCATCAGCAGCTTTAAAGTTACGTTTAGCGGCTTTAATCAAGTCTTCTGTCGTTGCATCGTCTTGAATCTTACGACCTTCAAGTAAATAGGCATTGATAGAGCGGTTTAAGTTTGCCCGAGCTTGTAACAAATTGACCCAGCTTTCTGTTAATACTTGTCTTTGGCGTTGTAATGAATTCAAATAACTGATGCTGTCGCTGTTATCGCCCAGTTTGGTAAACATCAACCCACTGGACACCAGTTGCAGCAAAATAAAGATAAAAATGACGGACAAAAGTCCCGATACGATTTTAATTCGACTGTACATGACGTTTTACTAACATAATTTTGTTGTATTTTGGATATCGGTAATCCAACCAAAAACTTTAGTTAATGACTTATTATTATTTGAACAATTATTGGGGCTGAGAGTTACTCAGCCATGCTGTCAATCAGCGCCATTTCATCGCTAGTTAATAATTTTTCGATATCGACTAAAATCAACATACGGTCATTTAATGTTCCGAGCCCTGTCAAATATTGAGTCGATAATGTCACGGCAAAATCAGGCGGTGGCGCAATTTGTTCTTCATTCAAAACCAGCACATCTGAGACGCCATCGACCACAATACCGACGACACGATCTTTTAAATTCACGACAATAACGACCGTGTTATCGTTATACACCACGTTTTCATGGGAGAATTTCACCCGTAAATCAATAATCGGAATGATGACTCCACGTAAGTTAGTCACTCCTTTGATAAAATCAGGGGTATTCGCGATACGAGTTACTTGTTCGTAGCCACGAATTTCCTGCACTTTTAAGATCTCAATGCCATATTCTTCTTCACCCAAGGTGAAAATAAGGTAGCCTTCGCCGTTTTTTTCTTCTTCGTGTTTATTTAAATCATCATCTAACATAGACATGGTGTATGGCCTCTATTTAGTGCACGACAGGTTGAGAAACCTGCTGTTTCTTTTTAATCAAAATGCTGTTATTCATTTTTTGTAGCTCAGCCACATCTAAAATCAATGCAACAGAACCATCGCCCATAATCGTTGCGGCAGAAATACCAGGGATCTTGCGATAATTACTTTCAATATTTTTTACGACGACTTGTTGCTGCCCAACTAATTTATCGACTAACAACGCAAAACGGTGGCCTGCATTTTGAATAATCAGCACAATACTGTTATCTAGATTTCGCTCGGCTTCTTCGATGGAAAATACTTGGTGTAATTCAACAAGTGGTAAATATTCACCGCGCACAAGCAACATTTTTTCCTCGCCAGCTAAGCGATAAATATCCTCTTGGCGAGGTTGCAAGGTGCTGATAATGGCACTCAATGGGACGATGAAAACATCCTCCGCAACTTTCACAGACATACCATCCAAAATGGCTAGAGTGAGCGGTAATAAGATGCGGATAATAGTCCCTTTGCCTTCGGTAAAACCGATTTGAATACGGCCGCCCATGTCTTGGATATTTCGTTTAACCACATCCATTCCAACGCCACGTCCAGAAACATCCGTTACGACTTCTGCCGTTGAAAAACCCGGAGCCATAATCAGCATCGCAACTTCATCATTGCTCATACCATCATGCACACTCATGCCTTGTGATTTCGCTTTTGCCAAAATACGTTCACGGTTTAGCCCAGCACCGTCATCACGAACTTCAATGCAAATATTGCCACTTTGGTGTGCTGCCGCTAAGGTCAATGTGCCAGCTTCTGGCTTACCATTTGCCACACGAACTTCAGGCTTTTCAATCCCATGGTCGAGGCTATTACGAACAAGGTGATTCAGGGGGTCGACGATGCGCTCAATCAAACTCTTATCCAGCTCAGTTGAGCTTCCTTCGACTTTCAGTTCGATTTTTTTACCTAATTTGGAAGCTATATCGCGTACCATGCGAGGGAAACGGCTAAACACGTAATCCATTGGCATCATACGAATTGACATAACGGATTCTTGCAAAGCGCGGGAATTACGCTCTAACTGTACGATTGAGCTTAACAAATCACTGTATTCGTTCTGATCGACATGTTGACTATGTTGGGTCAACATGGATTGGATAATCACCAATTCCCCCACTAAGTTGATCAACTGGTCAACTTTCTCTACGGCCACACGAATGCTGCTCGAATCCCCTTTCGGTTTAGCGACTGCCGTTTTTTTAGCTGGGGTAGCTGACACGGGTACGGTAGGTTTTACCGAGGTTTGTGGCGTATCTTGCGATTCTGTGACGTCACTTACCTCTGTTTCAATTTCACTTGCTTCAACTTTATCGTCATTTAATAACGTTTCTTCTTTCGAAAAAGCGCGGCAATCTGCAAAGGAAATGGCTTCATGGTTAATTTGCGATTCATCCACCACAAAACATAGTACTCCACTAATATCATCAATATCCGTATTAGTGCCCACCCATGCTTGCAAACTATTTGCTGTTTTTTCAGTGTGATATAAATGCCCAAATAAACTGAGTTCATCCGCCAGTAAATCAACTTCATTTTCTTTGAGCTGATTTAACGAGATCATAAAGTAGTGTGAATATTCACCTTGCTCCGTGGAAGTTTCTTTAACAACCGTATTCTCAACTTTAGGCTCAGGTAGCGCAGCATCTATCTCAGCGACCTCTTCTGCTCTATTTTCAACCCGGCTAAGCACCTCACAAATGCGTTTGAAAGTGTCTTCATCTGGCAAAGAATCATTTTTATAGGCATCTAACTGTGATGCCATGACATCCTTAGCATCGAGAAAGACATCAATTATGTCAGGTGTGAGCGTTAACTCATCATGACGCGCCTTGTCTAAAAGATTTTCCAATGTATGAGTCGTATTCTGCAACTGAGTGAAACCAAAGGTTGCAGCCCCTCCTTTGATTGAATGGGCACTGCGGAAGATGGCATTTAGTTGCTCGCTATCCGGGTCAAAAGGATCAAGATCAAGTAAATGTTGTTCCATATCCCTGAGCAACTCATCAGCTTCATCGAAAAATGTTTGATAAAACTCGGTAATATCCATGGTTTTTATCCAATTTCGCTTAAGTTTCACTTAACGCTGACTGCCGAGCAACCCGGCAGACAACTAAACAAGTTATGTAATAAATTCAAATAACAGCAATTCATCACGGTATTTTCACCGCAGCGACAACACCCACGGCCGTTTCTGGCATGGGCTTTTGCGGTTTATTGAGCACATCATTAATCGGCTTCGCGCCATCGTATTCACGGAGAATTTGTTTAGTTTCTTCATCATTCAACACAATGATGCTTATCCGACGGTTGATCGGGGCAAAGCCATCTTCTTTATCTAAATGAATGGCTGAAGCCATCCCCACCACGCGTAAGACTTTGTTTTCATCCATTCCACCGCGGATCAACTCGCGGCGCGAAGCATTTGCACGATCTGATGATAATTCCCAGTTGCTATAATTAGCCCCGTTGGCATAAGCCAGATCATCGGTATGCCCAGAGACACTAATTCGGTTTGGTACATCATTAAGAAGTGGCGCTATTGCACGCAAAATGTCGCGCATATAGGGTTCAACCGCTGCCGAACCCACTTTAAACATCGGTCGATTTTCACTATCAACAATTTGAATACGTAGCCCATCATTAATCATGTCAATCAGTAAATGGGGCTTTAATTCGTTCAAACGCGGGTCTTTTAAAATAGCCTGTTCAAGAGACTCTTTTAATTTTTCAAAACGATAATTTGCATTACCATCAATAATATTATTAGGTTCAGGCATCACATCCCCATCACGAAAAATAGGGTCTTTACCCCCACCAGGGATCGGATTTGTGGCATCGCCACTTTTACTTCCTGGGTTGATAGCTGTACTTAAGGGGGTGCGAAAATATTCAGCAATTTGTGTTAACTCTTGAGGACTTGAAATTGAGATCAGCCACATCACTAAAAAAAACGCCATCATCGCTGTCATAAAATCGGCATAAGCGATTTTCCATGAACCACCATGCCCGTTTTGCTGATGTGAACTGCGCTTTTTAACTCGAATAACATGAGGTGTATTGGCTGCCATCCGTTAGTTACTCCTCTGTTGTTTCTTGTGAGCGAGCACCTACTTTCACTTCTCGAACTTTATCTTCGAGTTCAACAAATGAAGGCCTATCTGCGCTGAATAACACCTTGCGGCCAAATTCAACCGCTATTTGAGGAGCGTAGCCTTGCAATGCTGAGAGGAAAGTCACTTTAATGCATTCCATCATTTTCAGTTGTTCACTACTACGCAGCCTAATCAGTGCAGCTAAAGGTAAAATAAAGCCATAAGCCACTAAAATACCTAGAAATGTCCCGACCATTGCATGGGCAATTAAAGCCCCCAACTCACCCGCAGGGCGATCCGCTGAGCCCAAGGCATTAACAACCCCCAGAACAGCCGCAACGATCCCAAAAGCTGGCATAGAGTCACCGACCATATTTAAACCTGAAGCTGGCACTTCATTTTCTTGACGAAAGGTTTCTAACTCTTCATCCATTAAAGCTTCAATTTCATGGCTTTGTAAGTTACTACTCACCATCAGACGTAAGTAATCCACGATAAACATCATGGTGGACTCATCTTTTAAAATACGGGGATATTGGGAAAAAATTTCACTTTCACTTGGATTATCAATGTCTTTTTCAAGTGCTAGCAGCCCTTGTTGGCGTGATTTATTCAGTAATTGAAATAACAACGCCATTAAGTCCATTGACATTGTTTTATTGTAGGAGGAACGACGGAAGAGTTTTGGTAATACTTTGCACAAGGCGACGATGGATTTGCCACTGTTACCAACAACAAAGGCACCTAAACCTGCACCTAAAATAATGACAAATTCAGCGGGTTGATAAAGCGCACCTAAATGGCCACCGACCATTAAGTATCCGCCAATAACCGCAACTGTAACAATGATATACCCGATGAGTATTAACACAATATTCCCTTTCACTCCGTTGGTTAACAGATGGCAGTCAAAGGGAATATTAGGAGTGACAGGCAAAACCTTTGCCTGTTAACCAAATCAATCCAATTACATTACCGCTTTAGTAATGCCATCCTGTCGATATACCGTAATATCGGCTAGATGCTCGGAAAGTTTACGTTTTTTTATTGCCCGTGATGGCGGTTGGCATAAACTGCAAGTGAAGCTATTTTCAGGAATATGTGCGTAGGTAATAAAAGAACCATGGCAACAACTACATTGTGAACTTTGTAACATACCACTTTCCACAAAACGGACTAGGGTCCAAGCACGTGTTAAAGCCAACAAAGGCTCTTCACCGGGTTCTGGTATACACTGTTCAAGATATAATCTATATGCTCGTAATATGGCATCAACACCGCGACATTGGCCACTTTTAAGTAAAAATTGATAAGCATTATAGAACATGGATGAATGAATATTCTGTTCCCACGTCATAAACCAATCTGTGGAGAAAGGCAACATCCCTTTTGGTGGAGGGCAACCTCTCAGCTCTTTATATAAACGAACTAAACGGCCACGACTGATTTGAGTTTCACTTTCTAACATTTGAAGGCGAGCGCCTAAAGAGATCAATTCCATGGCTAGTCGAATATCATTCGCTTCTTGGACAATACTTTTTTCAGCTGAGGTACTCATCTTTTTCTCGCTATTTCGGTGTCGCCCTCATTATGCGTTTGCAATAATCGGGTCGAAAGTAAAATACCTGTATGAATTTGTTGTAATTCATCAACTCTTGAATCACGGGTTAGCTTTTCAATTGTGTCACTATTATCAAATCTAAACTGGCAGATTAGCTGGTTTGTCTCTGCTAATTTGACTAATTGAGGAAGTGTAAGGTCTGCTAAAGTAGTTGCCATTGCATCAGAGATACCTAGACGAAACATCGCAGAGGCTTTCTCTTGAGAGATGAGTTTTTGGGCTAATAGCAAATATGAGAGGTTAATATCGTATATATGCTTCAGAAAATCTGTCGTCGAGCTCATTTTTTTTCCTTTCCGAATATTATCAACATCTGTGCGATCTGTGTGCAAAAAGAACAAATATGAATTTGAAAGTATTGTGTAATCAAATTATTAAATTTAAAAAGTAATTAAATTGGGTAAATGTAATTCCATTATTTTCCCATGTCATCCATTCAAAAATACCCAATTTGGAGTATAGATACACTAATTTCCAAACCTAAATTAAATATATTTCCTGAATACCTACAACAATAAGGAGTGACCAAAAAATTAGCGATTTCCATAAGAATCAGAAATTACTGATGTCATTATTAGTCGCCAATTATTATGCACCACTAAATTAACTATTCAAGGTACTTATGTTTCTTTTTGTACCAATGAGATGATTACCCATCAATTCATTAAATAATCTTCATTATTTCTTTATCTTCTATCACCTTATCCTAAATATCAACAACATTTTCAGTCACCCTAAGCAAAATGACAGGATTTTAATCAAAGCAACAACTCTTTAGATGCGATAACTAAGCAAAAAAAACCAAGCACAACATCAAAAACAAAATATTGATCCAAATCAATTTTTAGCATTAAGAAACTGAGTTGCACATAAGTGCATTAAGCCGTTATCGGCATTATTGGAATAAAACTTAATCATTAATTTTCAATAAGTTTAATCTATACTCCAACCATCGTTCAAAATTATTCAATCGTAGTTATCATAAAAACACTCATTATATTGTCATACATATTAAGTGTTCGCTTCTATTTTCATTAGATTCATTAAACAATGATTTTAATACCACCATATGACAATATTAATAAAATTTATAAAATTCACATCATTGACCAGTAATAAAAATCTATTTAGCTTAAATGCATCTGTTAGATCATTTTACTTATTTGGTAATTTAAGTAATTATCTTGTTATTAGTTCATTAAAGTAATTTTTTTGATTAATTAATATTTACTTTTTTATCTAAAATAACTGAAGTCTCATTTTTTTTAATAAAAAGATCAACCTACGCCAACCTGCCACTTTTGAGTCGAGAGCAAAAAATGAAGGTTTCAATTGAGAACATTCCGCTTTCCATATGTTTTTTATATCTCTTTTAAAATATTTGATCGGCACTTAAAATAGAAAGAACTAAAGATATTATTACTTGCCTTCATGCCTATCGTTTTTAGCTATTTTCACGTAACACCTCAAATTTAATTAACGTTAGTTATAGTAACCATTGATTACTATATACTTTTATTTTAACAAAATACCCTAAACAGCAATCAAACTTAAGTAAAATCGCTTAATCGAATAATGAAAAATTAAAAATTAAATTACTTTTAGTTAAAATAATTCAGTGAGGAACCTGCTTATAAAAGAAGCTAATTTATTACAATTTTTATGGTCAAAAAATTTTTTCAATTTGCGATAGCCCTCACACTTGTTTTCTTTATTTCTCAATAATTTCCGAATAAAACGATTCTCACATTGGTATATTTATGTTAAGAAGATCACATTAATCATTTCCAATGACGACCAGTGAATAAAATACAGGGCCAATAGACATAGAAATAAAGGAAGAAATGACTAGTTAAGTGAAGTGATAAACTTGTTTTCCTCATACGCCAATGCAACACTTAACACACTGGAATATAATTTAAAGGAAAAACATGTTCACTTATCAAGCAGCAGTTGAATTTATTGAGGAAGAAAATATTTATGAAATCAATTTTAGCGATTTTCCTGACCTACAGGGTGTTAGCTATTGTAAAGAAGACGTTGAGTTAGAAGCCCAAGAAATTTTGCTAGCCACTTTTGCGGAACATATTGAGCTCAGGAAACCAATTCCACTCGCAACGCAAACAAAAAGTGATGCAACCTTTACTGTTTATTTACCTATAATCTGCTGCTTAAAAATTGCTTTGCATAACGCTATTCTCAACTCTGCAATACAACGTGTCGATCTCGCTCGCAGGTTGAACATCAACGCACAACAAATAGAACGCTTACTAGATATTCATTACGCATCCAAAATTGACCTTTTAGAACAAGCCTTATATCTATTAGGCGTCGAAGCTTCAATCACTGTGACGCAAAAATTGCTTGATAACAGCTAAGCTAGCCATAATTCAAAGCCAATATAATGAAAATCTCATGGAAAAAACTAGGATCCCTTTACTTATTTCTTACGTATACTAATAAGTGCTAATGTAATAGCAGAGACTTGAGTTAAATTTAGCTCCTAATATCTCAAACTCTGCAGTTACAATAATCCCTGTTTATTCAGTGCATTACAGAATAATAGTACCCTATTTCAAACCGCCTCTTTTTAACTGCTCAAAACTCAATCAAATTTTACGTTCCCAACCAAAATCAACTCTCCCTTCAAATAGCCTCTCAGTTTTTTAGTTCCGCGCTCTAATAGCCTGTGATTTTATCCTGCCATTGAGTGCTAAAAAATTAAGCGATACTTTATATTCCGTTCCTAAACTAGCTAATTTTTCACAATAATAGTGAGGTAGTAACGCAAAAAGACTAATCAATATTTGACAGGTATTTACCCATTCTATAATCCTTAAAATAATTCATTTCAAATTAAAACCTCAATGAGGTACAATTAATTAGTTTTTAGATAGGGTATATGTATGAAGAAAGAAAATAGTTTAATCTCAAATATAAAAAATAGCGAGCAACCATACTGGCCTACACTAAAATTAATGTTAAGCTCATTAATTGTTTTTAATTTTTATTTAAATTTAGTTGATAAAAACAAATATTCATTGCTTATTAATGCTTTTGACTTAACATTAATACCTATGTTTGTATTTATAGTCGCATTTATAACAAAAAATACAACATGGAAAGAGTTACAATCTCACCTTCTTCCTGCTTTTATAATTTACTTTACGTTTCAAACAATCGATATGCTCCCACTCTATTTTACCGGTGAGTTAACGTTAAAAACATATCTATTTTCTCCTCAGTACGGAGTTTGGTTTTTTTTAGCAACACCTATATGGCAAGCTATCTTTTTGTTACTACCAAAAAGCGTTAAATCAAACAAATTCAAGCTATCTACAATCTTAGCTATATCACTATTAATTTCATTAATAACAAAAACTTACCTTATGCCGATCTCAGGTTTTTTCTCGGTTATTTTATACTTTCCTTTTTTTGTAATAGCTTACTTCATTAACAATGAAAATATATCTTCGCTAAGAAAAACTCCTATTATTTCTATTTTCTGCATAACAACCTTAACTATTTTATTCCTTAATTATCGAGAGACTTTCTTTGAATCAGTATTCAACACAATTAGTTCATATTTATTCCTCGTCTCATTTTCTGTCTATATTTTAAATTTTGCAATAAGCCTAATATTAGGTTTGAGCATTATTTACTTTGCTTTATCAACCCATAAATATGCAAAAGTATCAAACAATGCCTTAGGTGTTTATCTGATCCATCCTATTATTTGCTTTGTTATATTACAAACTTTAAATTATTTAGGCATAGAACTTAGCTTGCCCCTAATAATAACAGCGACTCTAGTCACAATTAGTTTAGCACTTTTATTAGCGTCAAACTCAATTATTCATTGGTTTATTGAGCCAGTATTTCGCTCTAATAAATTGAAATAATAAATTCATGAAGGATGTAATAGCACCCTCTTAAATGTCAAATATATTATTGGCATAGATAATGTGAACAGAACCTTTACAAAACTTGTAACCCATTTAATATTCATTTGATAGTATCCCATTGAATTCATCACAATGGAGTGTTTTATGCGCAAATATATTGCACCTTTAGCGGTAATCTCAATCACACTATCTACGTTCGCTATGGCCAGCTCTATACAAACCTCATCAGAATCTGTACAGGTAAAAGATGGTGTTATTAGTGCCCCTGAAGTCACCATTAAGTTAAACGGAACACAATCAGACAAAGGGTCACAGGAAAAGATTATCGTAGAAGCTGATTCTATCGAAATTGTCGATGGGGAACTGCGAGCAAAGGGCGCTAAATTATATGAACAGAATAAGGAAATAGAATAAGTAACTTATTGCCTGGGCAACGACAGCTCAGGCAATAAAAAACCCGCCGGAGTATTTTTTTATTCCAACTTCGTATTCTTCTTTATACTCATTCCTTGTTGCAACACATAGCCACTTATCTGTGGATTTGCCATTTTCACTTCTATGTGCCCTTATTTGTTCTAGAATTTTCCCTTGCCTCTATCAGCTATGCAAGAAAGGGGCGATTAGAAAAGTATTGAGATGGTTCTGCGATATGCATACTTAGCACCAGATCACTTAAGCAATTGCAAGTAAATCCTAAAAAATTGTTCGACCTAATGAGCCATAGCAAATGGATTTACCGCCGTATCGGTTCGGTTTGGATTGGCTATCAAGATAAAATCCAGCAAGACTTACTTGAGCATAAAGTTTCTGTAGTAAAAAATCGCACTGGTGAAGATAAGCAAGTGTCACAAGTTCGTGTTACTGCCAAAGGTTTATCTAAATTAGCAAAACTGTTAAGCGTGGAGGTAATGGCATGAACGCATTAACCGTTCAAAATTTACCGCCTGTTCAACATAACGGGTTTCGTGTAATCACCACCGAACTCTTAGCTAACGTTTATGAAACTGAAATTAATAATATTCAGCAAAATTTTAAACGTAATAAAAAACGCTTTATCGAGGGCAAGCATTACTTCAAGGTTGTCAGTGACGCACTCAATAATTTGCGACTGACAGTGAGTCAGTTACAAATATCAGCCAAGGTTAGAAGCCTTATCCTCTGGACAGAATGCGAAGCTTAACCATACCTAAGAGTATGAAGTTACGCGCAGACTGGCAGAAATGAATGGTGTTATTTACGCCAACCTCATGAGTCCGCAAGGAACTAAATCAGGCAAGCTATTAGCCTAACCACCCAGCCCAAGGACGGGCTAGATTTGGTTATCATTTTGGACTTCTACCGTTTGCATCAATCAACTTCCAGACCCCGCTATTGTATTGAAATGTCATTGTGAATTGATTATTTACCATCTCAGACCAGTAATCCAATATGACGGTATTTCCTTCAATATAAATAACATTTAAATTGTGAGGAAAGTCAGATTCTTTGTTTCTGTGATAAAAATACCTTTGAACTTGATTATCAAAATCTGGAATAGCTTTGCTAATTTCTACTATAAAACCTTTTAAGCTTTCAAAGTTGTCTACTTGCTCTGGCTCTAGCCCAATAACAATGTCGTGCTTTTGGGATACAGTAACCTCATCGTAATTGAGAATTACATCACCCAACGTTGTAATAAAATCTTCAGCTTGATACCTATTTATTCTTTTCATCTCACCATCCTATCAATTAGTTTCAGTAATGCTAGCTTAGCGGGAGTGCGAATTGAAGCAAAGCACACTTTCAGATTATGCGTTTAAGAGATATTTTATTTTCTCTAATTTAATAAGGGTGACTGTATGGGCGTAGAATTTCATATAACTCGTTCTGAATGCTGGTTTGATAGTGAAAGCAACCCGATCAGTAGCGATGAGTGGCTACTTATCTAACTCATGGCAAACCAAAGAACTTGATGAGACTGGCGACTCAGCGGCAGAACAAATGGGGTTGATAGCTGACGCAGCTTACTTGATGGCAATTCAATGTTAAAGGCTAGGGGCGATTGGATAGGAGGCTCAAATCATGCCATTCATATAGCCAATCTTAACCACCAAATCAAACACTACAAACGGGTCACTCAATGTTTGCATATACCCCATTCCATTGAACGTAGTGAAATTAATAATAAAAGCAGCGTAAGGTGACATTTTTATACCTGAAGAAAAGTAAAATTATCAATCAATAATAATTTACAAGAATTTTTTCTCAATCAGACAAAAGCTAAATCCCCCACCACAACACATTTCATATCGCTATTAATAGTGAGGAATACGCATATTTAAGGAATAGAAAATGACGATTCAAGAATCAGATGAAGCATGGAGCGCTTTTTTTGAGACTGAAAAAAGCGAAAGAAGGTTATTGTGAGAGAGGGAGTTATTTACGGGCTAAGTAATGAAGACTATCACAATGATGAGGCTATAAGCTCAACGTCAGTCAAAGCTATTAGCGTTAGCCCTGCCAATCTGTATTTTAACCCATTTAAAGGAAGTAAATCGGCGCAGATTGGAACGGCAATTCATGCAGCATTACTCGAGCCAGAGGTATTTGAAACTGATTTCATACTTGAGCCAGAAATAAAAACTCGCGCATCCAAGGAGTATAAGGAGCTAGCGAAAACCTACAACGCTGACAATATTCTAATAAATGGCGAAGTAGAAACAATCACACCGATGATTGAGTCTGCAAGGATGAATACCGACTTTATGGATTACATGGCGGCAAAGGAAAAATCAGAAGTATCCATGTTTGCCACCTGTCCGATTACTGGATTATCACTAATAATGAATGCCAAAACGTGATAGCTAAGATGAAAAACAGGGGGTCACAAAAAGGCTTTCCCTCACAGTCATCAAAGTATTCACACTTGGCATTTATTCGCTCACTACTGAGAATAGCTGCTAATGAGTTAAGTGGCTGACTCGAGAACAAGCTACGGCGTTAATTGATAATGCCGCCGATTACCTAAAGCCAGTTATTACCTTTGCATTAGCTACTGGTCTGCGAAGAGGAAATATACTTTGCCTTGAGTGGAGTCAGGTTGATTTAGTGAGAAAAGTAGCTTGGATTAACCCCGAACAATCCAAAAACTATCGCGCGATAGGTGTTTCGCTCAATGACACTGCCTGTCAGATTATTCGGGATCAGATAGGCAGACATACTAAATATGTTTTTGTCAGAGAGCGTAAGCAAAATGGTGTTATTGATTTAGTGCCAATGACGGTTAACGCAAACAAGGCATTTAATTCTGCCATGAAAAAAGCTGGTATTGAAGGGTTTCATTTTCATGATTTGCGTCATACTTGGGCGAGTTGGTTAATTCAAGCTGGTGTGCCATTATCAGCATTGCAAGAAATGGGCGGATGGGAAAGCATAGAAATGGTAAAACGATATGCCCACCTATCACCCAATCACTTGCAAGAACACGCCAAAAACATCGATGATATTTTAAATCTGAATGGCACGAATATGGCACGCAAGATAATTTAAAAAATCACAATCACACCTAACTCATTGAAAATCTTGGTGGGTTGTGGGGGGCTCGAACCCCCGACCTAATGATTAAGAGTCACCTACTCTGCCAACTGAGCTAACAACCCGATACAAATTATTTAACGCCTAACAATTGCTACAGTCAATATGATTCTGCTATTTTTATTACCTAAGTTAATTTTAAGTTGCGAATGTAAAATTTAAGAAAACTAATGCTTGAATAAACATCACTTCGTTCCTAACAAGATAACTTTTCCTTACTCTAATTGAGATTTGTGTCACAATATTTCACGCAAACATAACCACAAAATTAAAAAAAAGACTGTGGCTAATTATCACAAACCACTACGGACATCTTTAGTATGGAAGAAAATGCGAATTCACTATCAACACAACCCAATACTGATCGTAATCAGCTAAAACGTAGCCTTAGTAACCGCCATATACAACTTATTGCAATTGGTGGTGCAATTGGTACTGGCTTATTTATGGGTTCTGGCAAAACCATTTCACTCGCAGGCCCATCGATTATCTTTGTATATATGATAATTGGCTTTGTACTATTTTTCGTGATGCGCGCAATGGGTGAACTGCTACTTTCTAATCTGAACTACAAATCATTTAGTGATTTTTCTGCTGACCTTATCGGCCCATGGGCAGGCTTTTTTGTCGGTTGGACATACTGGTTCTGCTGGGTTATCACCGGTATTGCCGATATCATTGCGATTACAGCCTATGTGAGCTTTTGGGCTCCTGATTTTCCTGAATGGGTAACCTCGTTTATCTGCGTGGTCACCTTATTAACGCTCAACCTAGTTTCTGTCAGGCTATTCGGTGAGCTTGAATTCTGGTTCGCCATGATAAAAATTGTGGCCATTGTGGCTCTCATTGCTGTAGGCGGCACATTAATCGCCATGAATTTCCAATCCCCTACTGGCCATACTGCATCTTTAAGTAACATTTGGAGCGATGGTGGAATGTTCCCGATGGGGATCAGCGGCTTCTTTGCTGGCTTCCAAATTGCTATTTTTGCATTTGTTGGAATTGAATTAGTAGGTACGGCGGCTGCGGAGACACGTGATCCTGAGAAATCTTTGCCAAAAGCTATCAACGCAATCCCTATCAGGATCATTGCATTTTATGTCTTATCTTTAATTGTCATTATGGCTGTCACTCCTTGGCGAACCATATTGGCCGATAAAAGCCCATTTGTAGAAATGTTTGTCCTGATAAGCCTACCGGCAGCGGCAAGTATTGTTAACTTTGTGGTTCTAACTTCTGCGGCATCTTCAGCAAATAGTGGTGTGTTTTCCACCAGCAGAATGCTGTTTGGGCTTTCAAAAGAAGGTGATGCACCAAAACAATTTAGCCAATTATCTAAAAAAGCAGTGCCTGCTACCGGGCTAATTTTTACTTGTATCTGCCTCAGTTTTGGTATTGTTCTGATCTATTTTATTCCTGATATCATGCATGCATTCACGCTAGTCACAACCGTGTCTGCTATTCTCTTTATGTTTATTTGGAGCATGATTTTATATAGCTACTTAAATTTCCGTAAAAAACGCCCTGAAATGCACAAAGCATCTCATTACAAAATGCCTGCTGGAATTGTGATGTCATGGTTAAGCCTCGCCTTTTTCGCCTTTATGGTCGTGTTATTAGCATTTCAGCACGACACAAGACAAGCCTTAATTGCCACACCAGTTTGGTTTATTCTATTATTTATTGGTTACCAATTCGCCAAGCGTAGAAAAAACCATTAATGATAAAGCGTAAAAAGGCCGAGTAACAATACTGTTAGTCGGCCTTTTGATTTTATAAGCTCGCTCGATTAGCTTGCTTTATATTCTGCCTCAGCCTCATCAAAACGAGCTTGAGCTGCTGCACTTGGCGCTTTAGTCATTAAACTCACAACAACAATAGCGATTGTTGCTAATAAGAAACCAGGAATGATTTCGTACAAATCAAACCATTTGTATTTCATCCAAACTAGCACTGTCACAGCGCCAACTAGCATTCCTGCAAGTGCCCCCGTACGGGTCATTCGTTTCCACATTACAGAAATTAAAACAACAGGACCAAATGCCGCACCGAAACCCGCCCACGCATTACTCACTAAAGCCAAAACTTTATTATTTGGGTCACGAGCAATATAAATGGCAATTGCAGCGACCAACAACACCATAAAACGCCCTACCCACACTAACTCTTTTTGACTCGCACTCTTACGGATAAAAGGCTTATATAAATCTTCCGTTAACGCGCTTGCACAAACTAATAACTGGCAACTTAACGTACTCATTACCGCTGCTAATATGGCTGATAATAAAATACCAGCGACCCATGGGTTAAACAAAATTCCCGTTAACTCCATAAATATGCGCTCATTATTTTGCATGACCGACCCCGCTAAAGCCGGGTTATTTTCAAAATAAGCGATACCAAAGAAACCAACCGCAATTGTTCCACCTAGGCATAACACCATCCATGTCATACTAATACGTCGAGCAGAACGAATAGTACGCGCAGAGTCTGCTGCCATAAAACGCGCTAAAATGTGAGGTTGCCCAAAATAGCCTAATCCCCAACCTAGTAATGACAGAATTGCGATAATATTCATGTCTTTAAACATATCAAGATATTCAGGGTTTTTAGCTTTAATGACTTCAATAGAGGTATCTATTCCCCCTAAAGAAAGGATCACAACAATAGGTGTTAGAATCAATGCGAAGATCATTAATGAAGCTTGAACTGTATCAGTCCAACTCACCGCTAAAAAACCACCTAAGAAAGTGTAAGCAATGGTCGCGAGTGCCCCTAACCACATCGCTTTCTCATAACTCATATTAAATGTGCTTTCAAATAATAAACCACCTGCGACCACACCTGATGCACAATAAATCGTAAAGAAAACTAAAATAACAACAGCAGAAATAATACGTAAAATCTTACTATTATCTTCAAAACGGCTCGTAAAATAATCAGGTAATGTTAGTGCATTATTATTTTTTTCTGTTTGGACACGTAAACGCCCTGCAACAAATAACCAGTTAAGATATGCACCGAGACTCAAACCGATAGCAATCCAACTTTCAGAAATCCCGGCTAAGAAAATCGCACCCGGTAACCCCATAAGCAACCAACCGCTCATATCTGAGGCTCCAGCGGACAATGCAGTTACGACACTGCCTAAACTTCGTCCACCCAGAATATAATCGTCAAAGTTTTTAGTTGAGCGATAGGCTATATAGCCAATTAGTAACATGCCAGTAATATATACGACGAACATAATGATCATCGGAGTGCTTACAGTCATCCTGTTTTCTCCATTGAGTAGCTTTAAAATTATTAGTTATCTTTATAAGTTGCCGTTGATAACTTGTAACTTCATGGTGTTGCACTTTATTGCACATATTTAATTTATCTGCACTAACACCAAATAGGTTGTGATTGTTTGTGTTGCACTAACTTAATATCTTAACTGCCCCATCCTAGACAGACTCATATTAAATTAACAAGAAATTAACTATTTTTTATTGCATAAATAGAATCCATATCACAAATGTTAAAATTTAAACTAAAATTCACAATCAGATGTTTAACTGTCCCGCCTAAAAAAATAAAACGTAACCACATGTAAAATATAATAATTAAATAAACACTAATTTAATTGAAATTATTAAAACTTAAAAAACTCGATATGTTTCACATTTCCTTCAGAAACCACACTTAACAATGTTGCACAAAGTTGCAACATTAAGATAATGTGGTGTAACTTTTTTGATTAAAATGACTCGTGACCTAGAGGAATTAAGATGAGTAGCACTACAACTATGGGTGTGAGACTTGATGAAGCAACTCGTGAACGCATTAAAAATGCCGCTCAGCGTCTTGACCGCACATCACATTGGCTTATCAAACAAGCTATTTATAATTACCTAGAACAACTCGATAATGGCCAAGCCTTTCCAGAGCTATCACCCGGTATCGATGTAAAAGAAAATCAAACTTCTGATGAAGACACCACTGTTGAATCTAACTATCAACCATTCTTAGATTTCGCAGAGCACATTTTACCACAATCTGTAAAACGCTCTGCAATTACTTCTGCTTACCGAATTCCTGAAACACAAGCTGTGCCAATGTTATTGCAACAAGCACAACTCCCTACAGAACAAGCTGAAGCCGCTCATAAATTAGCGTATTCAATCGCTGAAAAACTGCGTAATCAAAAAAATGGCATCGGCCGCTCAGGCTTAGTTCAAGGTCTACTTCAAGAATTTTCACTTTCATCTCAAGAAGGTGTCGCATTAATGTGTCTCGCAGAGGCCTTATTGCGCATTCCTGATAAAGCAACGCGAGATGCGCTTATCCGTGACAAAATTAGCAATGGGAATTGGCAATCACACCTTGGCCAAAGTAGCTCAATGTTTGTCAATGCCGCAACTTGGGGATTGCTGTTTACGGGTAAGCTAGTTTCTACACATAATGAAGCAAAACTATCAACCTCACTTAATCGCATCATCAGTAAAAGTGGTGAGCCACTAGTGCGCAAAGGCGTTGATATGGCAATGCGCCTTATGGGAGAGCAATTCGTCACTGGCGAAACTATCTCCCAAGCACTCGCTAACGCACGCAAACTCGAAGATAAAGGCTTCCGATATTCTTACGATATGCTAGGGGAAGCCGCATTAACGGAAAAAGATGCGCAAGATTACAT
The DNA here is from genome assembly GCF_002843235.3 of Providencia huaxiensis. NCBI lineage: Bacteria > Pseudomonadati > Pseudomonadota > Gammaproteobacteria > Enterobacterales > Morganellaceae > Providencia > Providencia huaxiensis. The sequence goes on along the minus strand of NZ_CP031123.2, from coordinate 848,336 downwards.
GGTGTCTTACCAGCAGGCTATCCATGCTATTGGTAAAGCATCAAATGGCCGCGGTATCTACGAAGGCCCGGGTATTTCAATTAAGCTATCGGCACTGCATCCACGTTATAGCCGTGCACAATACTCTCGCGTGATGGAAGAGCTTTATCCACGCCTGTTATCCCTCGTATTACAAGCACATCAATACGATGTAGGGATTAATATTGACGCCGAAGAAGCTGACCGCTTAGAAATCTCTTTAGATTTGCTAGAAAAACTCTGCTTCGAACCACAACTTGCGGGTTGGAATGGGATAGGCTTTGTTATCCAGGCTTACCAAAAACGCTGCCCATTTGTGATTGATTCAATTATAAATTTGGCTGAACGCAGCCAACGTCGTTTAATGATCCGCTTAGTAAAAGGTGCTTATTGGGACAGTGAAATCAAGCGCGCTCAAATGGATGGACTAGAAGGTTACCCAGTTTATACGCGTAAAGTGTATACTGACGTTTCTTATATTGCCTGTGCGCGAAAACTCCTATCGGTTCCCAATTTAATTTACCCACAATTTGCAACGCACAACGCACACACCCTCTCAGCTATCTACCAAATTGCAGGTAAAAATTATTACCCTGGCCAGTACGAATTCCAATGTCTACATGGAATGGGCGAGCCACTTTATGAGCAAGTTGTTGGTAAAGTCGCTGATGGCAAACTAAACCGCCCTTGCCGTATTTATGCACCTGTTGGTACACACGAAACTTTATTAGCCTATTTAGTGCGTCGATTATTAGAAAATGGCGCAAATACTTCATTTGTAAACCGTATCGCTGATGCCACTATTCCTCTCGATGAATTAGTTGCCGACCCAGTCAAAGATGTTTTAGAACTGTCAAAAACTGAAGGGCAAATTGGCTTACCGCATCCAAAAATTCCATTACCACGTGATCTGTACGGCCTAGAACGTGTGAATTCAATGGGGCTTGACCTATCAAACGAACATCGACTGGCTTCGTTATCAAGTGCCCTACTGAGTGCGGCTATGCAGCAAAAAATCGCAGAACCACTGTTAGGGGGTGATTTCCAAGCTTCGCAAGCGTTACCTGAAGCAACACCGATTACTAACCCGGCTTGTCATAAAGATATTGTCGGCCACGTTCGCGAAACAACAGAACAAGAAGCTGAACATGCATTAAATACGGCTAACGATGCAGGTACTATCTGGTTTGCAACCCCGCCTTCTGAACGAGCTGCTATCTTATTACGTGCGGCTGATCTCATGGAACAACAGCTACAGCCGCTGTTAGATATTTTAGTGCGTGAGGCAGGTAAAACCTACAACAATGCGATTGCAGAGGTTAGGGAAGCGGTAGATTTTCTTAACTACTATGCAACCCAAGTCAAAAATGATTTTGATAACAATACGCACCGTCCTTTAGGGCCTGTGGTCTGTATTAGCCCATGGAACTTCCCATTAGCAATATTTTCAGGACAAATTGCTGCCGCTCTCGCAGCAGGTAACACCGTACTCGCGAAACCGGCTGAACAAACACCATTAATCGGTGCTATCGCGGTATCTATTTTGCATCAAGCAGGTATTCCTCGCGATGTACTGCAATTTTTACCGGGTAAAGGTGAAACCATTGGTGCCCAACTCGTTGGCGACACTCGTGTTCGAGGGGTCATGTTTACTGGGTCAACAGAAGTCGCAGGGTTACTTCAACGTAATATTGCAGGACGCCTAGATGCACAAGGCCGCCCTACCCCTCTGATTGCAGAAACTGGCGGGTTAAATGCAATGATAGTTGATTCTTCTGCACTCACAGAACAAGTTGTCACTGATGTTGTCGCATCTGCATTTGATAGTGCGGGTCAGCGTTGTTCGGCACTGCGCATTCTATGTATCCAAGAAGATGTCGCAGATAGAACCATTCGTATGTTAAAAGGCGCAATGGAAGAGTGCCGCATGGGGAATCCAGAGCATTTATCAACCGATATTGGCCCTGTGATTGACCGTGAAGCAAAAGAGAATATCGATCAACATATTCAGAAAATGCGCAGTAAAGGGAAACCTGTTTTCCAAGCTGCATTTGAAAACCATGATGATCAGCAAGAACAAATGGAAGGAACCTATGTTAAGCCGACATTAATAGAACTTGATGATGTAAGTGAACTGAAAAAAGAGATCTTTGGCCCTGTTCTTCACGTTGTGCGTTTTAAACGAGATGAGCTAGAAGCACTCGTTGAACAAATTAACGCTGCAGGTTATGGGCTGACATTGGGTGTCCACACTCGTATCGATGAAACTATCAACCAAGTCGTTTCAAAAGCTAAAGTTGGCAATCTGTACGTAAACCGAAATATGGTTGGTGCCGTTGTTGGCGTGCAACCTTTTGGTGGTGAAGGTTTATCCGGGACTGGTCCTAAAGCAGGTGGTCCATTATATCTTTACCGTTTATTAAGCGAACGCCCAGATAATGCTGTTTCAAATACTTTAGAGCGACAAGATAGCCATTTACCTATGGATGCAAGTGCCAGAACTATTTTACTTGAGCCATTTGAAGCACTTACACAATGGTCTGAAAAACAAAACTCGGCTATTTCGCCTTCCGTAATTGAGCTATTTACACGCCATAGCCAAACAGGAACCACCCGTGTATTACCGGGCCCAACGGGAGAAAGAAATACCTATACCTTGCGCCCTCGTGGTTTGATTTTATGCCTTAGTGATAATGAACAAGATTGTTTAACCCAGCTAACCGCTGTACTTTCTGCGGGTTGTCAGGTGTTATGGCCAGATAGTGAGCTCCATCAGAAGCTGTTCAAATCACTGCCTGAAAAAGTGAGAAAAACCATATCGCTAACTAAAAACTGGATAGAAACTAAAGAGCCAATCGAAGGCGTTATTTATCATGGTGATAGCGATCAGCTAAAAGAGGTTTGCGCGGTAGTTGCACAACGTAAAGGGCCAATTATTTCAGTACAAGGCTTCGAACGCGGTGAAATTAATCTTCTGACTGAACGCTTACTTCATGAACGTTCACTGAGTGTCAATACCGCTGCAGCAGGCGGTAATGCTAGCTTAATGACAATAGGATAATAAACAAAAAGCCTGACCTCGTTATCTACGATGGTCAGGCCATATATCACAGTATCTTTGTTTAAAAATATATTTGTTTAAAAATACATTTATCTCATAACAACAACAGTCATCGTTCCTATCAGATAAATGCTATCCCAGATACCTGCACGCTGAAAACATAAAAGGTGCCCATGAGGACACCATTGCTTAAAAACAACAATGAAAATAGCGATACTTATTTTCAATATGTCATTCTAATTATTGCGTTTTTCTGATTCCCAGAATAAATACTGTTCATATTTACGTAATGCAATATTGTAATTACTAAATGCAGAATCTGTCATTTTCTCACTTAACTCATCTTGAACTTTACTTGCAGTAAATTCTTTCATAGAAAAATTAGAGGACGATAACAGTTCGTCTAAACGGCGTAAGCGAACAACATATTCACGAACAGTACTATGGCTCATCTCAGTCTGTAAGAATAAATACTGTTTAAATGACATAATATCAAAATAATCAGTATTGCTATTGCAATAAATTTCACTACAAAAACGACAAAGTGCAGTAAATTTATCTTGCAGCTCCCCCCAGGCACCTTCATCGACCAATTCAGTCATATCAGCGATAGCTTCTTTATTTAAGATGTCATCGTTGAAAACTAAAGAGATGCGATCAAGAGTCTTGTGACAATGTGCACAATGAGTTTGGCTGTGTTTAAAATCTTTGATGTAACGACTCAGAGGCCGTTTCTTTACAATAGAAGCAGACATAATGGTAAAGCCCTGTGTGTAAGTCTAAATATAAAATTGTAACCAGATAAATCAGGCTACATACATTGTATGCCCATAGCATTAATATAATATCTGCTATGTTGCATGGCGATATGGTGAACCCATATCATATATTCTTACTTTACCTTTAGTGAATTGATCACACTAAAAATGTACAGTAAGAAAAGTTATTACCCTTTGTTAAACACATTCTAACCCGTCTCTCGCTCTTTGGCGAATTTCTACGGTGAGTCAATTTTGGTATGAATTTGAGTTAGCGTCAACAAAATTAACTTAGTTGTCGTTAACTCTGTACACCTATCATTAACCATTAGTTAAGCGATACTGACATATTAGTTCGCTTAAAAACAAAGACTCTACCTGATAATTTCATCTGCGTACAAAGAAAATTTAATTTAAAAATCAAACTTATACTGATACAAAGGTTTTATTCTTAAATTTGTGAAGTAGCTCACTTTTCACATCTATAATTGCATCTTAAATGAACAGCCATTAATTCTGTAAATATTTCATAGTGAAAACGTATCATTCGACCGTAAATATTTTGTTACAAATAAACGATTTTTTAATACATTTAATTTCATATAAAAAATGTTATTTCGATATTAAAACGCTGATACGGGCACTCAATATAGGTAAATCCACGTATTAAACATAATTCTATGGTGATGGCTGAAGCATAATTATTGCCAAAAAATATGTTTATTAAATTAAGAGACCGTAACGCCACCTATCCTTCTTTTGCAAACTCGCCTTTAACTTTTTTCTCTCTAACTTCAATTACGTTATCCACCAATCACTCTAAATATACGTAGAGCAGTCAAAGAGATACCATAACCGCATGATAAAAAAAGATTTACCTAAACCCATGAAGTTATATAGTGAGAATGCCTACAAATAAAATACGATAGCCTAATCAAATTAAAATTTAATTAGCTAGCTAAAATATTATTTTAGGATTTGTCACGTTTGATATTAAAAACATCTCTTATATACTCAATTCGCTATATAAATAAATAATTTTAATAAGGTTGATTATGAAAAAGTTAATTTTAGCTTGTGGTATGGGGTTATTGGCACTGACAATCACTGCTTGTTCGGAAGAAGAGAAAAAAGGCGAAGTTGCTGGTGCAACTGAAACTTGTAATGCTTACTTCGCTGAAGTTGATAGCTTAATTGCTAAAGCTTCAGAAAACCCGCAAGCAAAAGCTCAGCTAGATGCAATGAAAGGTCAGCTGGAAGAAGGTAAAAAACAAGTTGCTGCACTACCTAAAGATCAACAAGATAAAGCTTGCCAACAAGGTATTGATGCAATGAAACAGATGAAAACTGCTTTAGGTCTGTAATAAGCCCTATTCTTTTTATTCTGTAAGATCAAAAAGAGCCATTGTCATTATGGCTCTTTTTATTTTTTGAATATTAATGAGTTACAGTAAATATTAAATAACCCACACTAGATACCTAACAAAACAGATAAGAGGTTATTGGACCTCCCCCCTTTTAACGCTATTTTATAACCAAGTTCCAAAACGTTTGATATAAAATTGCTTCATCAGCTGAGCGACAACACAATAGCTCACTAATGTAAGTGCTAGCCATGGGAAATATTCTATTGGTAACGGTTGTAATCCTATCATTTCACCAAATGAAGAAAATGGAATATATAACCCAAGAGCCATAATTAACCCCGTTGTTAGCATAACAGGTAGTGCCGCAGTACTTTGTATAAACGGTATTTTTTGTGTTCTTAACATATGAACAACTAGCGTCTGTGAAAGTAACCCTTCAACAAACCAACCCGATTGGAACAACGCTTCATGAGCAACACTATTCGCTTGGAACACGTACCACATTAGTGCGAAAGTCGTAATATCAAAGATAGATGATGTTGGCCCAATCCAAATCATAAAGCGACCGATATTTTTTGCATCCCATTTGCGGGGGCGCTTTAAAAACTCTTTATCCATTTTATCCCATGGCAATGCAAGCTGGGAAATATCATACAGCAAGTTTTGAACGAGCAAATGAATGGCTAGCATCGGTAGGAAGGGAATAAATGCGCTCGCAATTAATACAGAAAATACGTTACCAAAGTTAGAGCTCGCGGTCATGTTTAAGTATTTAATAATATTACCAAAAGTCTCTCGTCCTTTAATCACCCCTTGCTCTAATACCATCAAATCTTTTTCAAGTAGGATAATATCCGCAGACTCCTTAGCAATATCCGTCCCTGTATCAACTGAAATTCCCACATCAGCATCACGTAACGCAGGCGCATCATTGATCCCATCACCAAGAAAACCAACCGTATGTCCATTAGCTTGTAACCGTTTTAAAATACGGGACTTTTGCAGCGGTGTTAATTTACAGAAAACTGAAACCTGTTCAACTTTTTGGCTCAACTCTTCGTCTGCCAGCTCTTCAACCTCTAAGCCGGTCATGATTTCACTGATATTTAAACCAACATCATGACAAATTTTTTCAGTAATAATCGCATTATCACCCGTCAACACCTTAACCGTCACACCATTTTCACGTAGTGCAGCAATAGCTGAAATTGCACTTTCTTTTGCAGGGTCAAGGAAAGTTAAAATGCCTTGTAATTCTAACTGATACTCAGCTTGAGCCGAAAGCGGTAAGCTGGCTTCCGCTTTATTCAAATGACGAGTAGCGAGTAACAATACACGAAATCCCTGTCTGTTATAGTCACTCACTAGCTCAGTAATTTTTGTTCTTGCTTGGTCATCCAGTAAATGAAGCTCACCATCTTGTTGGTAACTTTGGCAAACAGCTAACATTTCCTCAGCCGCTCCCTTACAAATAAGTAGGGCTTCACCTTCCGGTGTTCTCACAGTTACTGACAATTTGCGTCGAATAAAATCAAAGGGCAATTCATCAATTTTTTGGAATGCTTTTAGCTGCTCAACTTCACTGTTACCTCTACCTCGACGGATAATAGCCTGATCCATCATGTTCTTAGCACCACTTTGGTGAAAGCTGTTTAGCCAGGCTAATTGCAAAATTTTACTATTTTTCTGCCCATTACTATCTAAATAATGTTCTAAAATAATACGATCTTGCGTTAATGTTCCCGTTTTGTCCGTACACAGCACATCCATCGCACCAAAGTTTTGTATCGCATTTAACCTTTTGACAATCACCTTGTGTTTCGACATGGCGATTGCCCCTTTGGCTAAGTTTGAGCTTACAATCATCGGTAACATTTCGGGCGTTAGCCCCACGGCAACAGCCAGTGAGAATAATGTCGCTTCGAACCAATCTCCTTTTGTAAACCCATTGATAAGCAATACAATTGGTACCATGACTAACATAAAACGGATCAATAACCAACTGACACTATTCACACCACGATCAAACGATGTTTGCGCACGGCTTCCCACAATCGATTTGGCCAGTGAGCCTAAATAGGTTTTTCCGCCCGTTGCTACTACAATTCCACGCGCTGTACCACTGGTAACATTGGTTCCCATTAAGCAGATATTTGAAATTTCTAACAATTCATTTTCTGTTGGCGATACAGGTTCTAAACTTTTAGCTGAAACATCACCCAATGTGTCATATTTTTCTACAGGTATTGATTCCCCTGTTAGAATGGCTTGGCTGATAAACAAGTCTCTTGATTCAACAAGTTTTAGATCAGCAGGAACCATATCTCCTGCGGATAACAACACAATATCCCCAGGGACTAGGCATTTAATTGGTACCTCTTTTCGAACAGAACGCCCCGTTTTATTATCACGCCGAAATACAGTCGCTGTCGTACGAACTAAGGATTTCAAGGCTTCTGCGGCTTTATTGGTTCGATACTCTTGCCAAAAACGTAAAAATCCACTCAATAAAACCATCGTGACGATAATAATCACCCCGGTTAAATCTGTTTCTTCGCCTTGACGTTTGGGAATAACATAATCCGTAAAAAAGCTCACAATGGCTAATATAATCAGTACGAATATGAATGGATTTTTAAAAGAAGAGATCAATTGTTTCCATGCTGGAGGGGCTTTTTCATGAGCAACTTCATTTTCGCCTTCAGTAACAAGGCGATCCATTGCCTCATTCTCTGGTAAGCCTAATAAATTTGTTTGATATTCATTGAGCACTTGCTCAATGTTTTTACTCGCTTGTTCGCCAACAATAAATTTTTGGCGTGCAGCCGCTTTGACGCTTTTGCGCGGTTCTCTTATTTCAGTCATAACGTTGTCTCGAATACAACACTCGTGATTTTTACGCTATCCAACTGAAATAAAATTAAATTATTATCAGTAGGATAGCTCCAATTTATATCTCCATGACGGAGGGTGGTCGTCCATTTCAGCTCCTATAGTGAGTTAATTTAAAGTCATCAGGCAGGTAGCTCTGATGCCACTTTCCAATTGATAGCACTAACACTTTGCTCAAGACTTATTCTGCATACCAATGCTTCAATTTCTTTTTGCTCGGCAGGTGTCGCGAGAAATTCAGCACACACTTCCAGCTGTTCAGGTTTCAATGTGTCTGCACTGCTTAACGATCGCAACCGAATATGTAATCCGTTAATTGCTTGTAAAATAAGTGTTCTTACTAAGATTTCATCCGTTTGATGGCACATGACACGAATTTTATAACGTTGTTCTACATCGAGTGCTTGCTGTTGTGGTTGCTTATTAATTCGTGAAGCGGCTTCTCTTAACAAAATATTGGCGCATAAAATTAATAACGTCGCCATCAATGCCAGAGAGTATTGCCCTAATCCACATAAAACACCGATCCCCGCAGAACACCAAAGTGTTGCCGCAGTGTTTAGCCCTCGGATGTTCATGCCTTCACGCATGATTACTCCCGCCCCAAGGAAACCAATTCCAGACACCACTTGAGCGGCAATACGCCCGGGACTATCTGGTGATGTCGTTACAGAACTTAAAATAAACACGGCTGCGCCAGTTGCAACCAGTGCATTCGTTCTCAAACCCGCCATTCGTTGACGCCATTGGCGCTCAGCACCAATTAATGCACCAAAACACATAGCAGACAGTAAATTTAAAATATCAGGGGAAAAAAGCATGATAATCCCTCCAAAAATAACTTGGATAATGATTTATATGCTTAATAAAAAGCATATAGCTATATTTTGAGTAAAATAAATTACTCAAAAACCATTAGCTATTGCCTGGAGGAAATAGAGAATAAATATATACCAACATGATACACACTCAATACAGCTATAATACGCTATTTAATTAAATACAATTATAAGGGAGTAGTGTGATGAGGAAACATCAGATACCGCCCGCCGTCGTGGCAAGCAGCAAAAAGAAAAGAAGATTACTGGCTTGCCATTAAATTAAGTTTTTATTCCAACTCTGACTGTCCAAGTAATAATCTCCTAAGTAAAAGATGGGAGGAGTATAAGTGGGGAAAATTATTAAGTAAAGAACAAAGTGTCCATTAAATTGAAACTTATCTTTCAACTGGCGTAACAAAAATCCCTTCATCACCTTCTTTTTCATTAAAGAACCAAATACCTTCAGGGTAATCAGGTAATGCAATTAAATACATTATCCCTTCATTAAAAGGTTCGATAAGTAAAATAGTACCTTCTCGGCGCTCTTCTCCGTCTGTTTTTACATAAACACGGTCATTAATATTCATAACACTCTTTTCCCAACAAAATAAGTTAACCATAAATGTAGCGCATACGAAAAAGCCCGTCATTAAAAATGACGGGCTTTAGAAAATCAGTTAAGCAATTAGCTTAGATAGCAGTTACGTTAGCAGCTGCTGGGCCTTTTGCACCGTTTTCAATGGTGAATTCAACTTGCTGACCTTCAGCCAGAGTTTTGAAACCATTGCCCTGAATGGCAGAGAAGTGGACGAAAACGTCTTTGCTACCATCAGCTGGAGTGATGAAACCGAAGCCTTTAGACTCGTTGAACCACTTAACTTGACCTTTCATTTTGTCGGACATTTGACTTTTCCTATATAACATCAAAAAAACTTGCCTTTTGGCATATACGGGCCAGAGTCAACTATTTAATCAGGGAAACACCAAGATGAAGCGTCACGGTCAAAGGCTATCTGTGATAACTTTTTTCTTTAGAACACACTAACTCAGTAATCATACATCAAATAGGACTGCTAAACAGGCCGATACTCATTAACTCATGACTTAAAGATAATAGCAACTATTTTATACGAGCAAACCTGAAAAATATGCCGTTTTTTCGATTACATCACTTTTATCGACTATAACGTTAACAAAATCGTTGCATTTAGTTGATAATTTAAAGAAAACTTTAATTTAAAAAGCCAGCAACTCACTCTATGTCAGTAAGAATTATCTGATACGATGACAATCTGTGTAAATATTTTTTTTAACTGATATATAACAATCTCAATTGCTCGTGATACCCTCCTAGTATAGATATCTGACAGAGAGTTATACACATGGATATTATCAAACAAATACTCGTCGAAGATTTGGATACCATCAATAAACGTGAAAACCGTGATGGGAAACCTTATTTTAATAGCCAATTTCTTGCCAATCACCCTTATTTATGTGTCGGCATGGTTGCAGCTTATGTCCCTCTTGCCATTATTCTTTGGTATGCCCCTTATTTTGGCCCTTATTGGGCTCTGGGTATCACCATCCTCTTTATTGTGTTAGCCAGTGTGCTACTTTTTGACATTAAGCCTGTTTATCATTTTGAAGATATTGGTGTGCTAGATTTACGTGTTTGTTATAACGGGGAATGGTTTGTCACTGAACCAGTTTCTGATAATGCAATAAGCAAAATTATTGATTCACAAGATGTTAGCCCTGCTATCAAACAAGAAATATCACGTTTAATTGCTTTAAAGGGAATGATTTCATTTTATGATATCTATCACGTCGCTTATCCTGAAGTTTCTCCGCAATTACCTAGCACACTTGCGGCTCAAAATTAATTCAATATCAATTAACTAGAGTAAAACTTCATCATAATGTGCAGTGAATGAACAGTTAGATATTTTTTCTGTTTTTATGATTGACAGCCTGAGATGATATCGTTAATATTCGCCTCGTTCTCAGGAACAAGCAATTCCTCCATAGTTCAGTCGGTAGAACGGCGGACTGTTAATCCGTATGTCGCTGGTTCAAGTCCAGCTGGAGGAGCCAAATTTAAAAAGCCCGCTTAATGCGGGCTTTTTGCTATCTGTCTTTACTTTCTGTTTTTGCTCTCTGTTTGATATATCCCTTACTACTGCACTGCATTGAAGCATTCACCTTTATTATCAATAGTCCCCTAGCATCTTCTATAAGCCGCATAATATGGGCAAAACCATCACTTATTGGGATAGATAATCACCAAATCGATTACTTAACACTCACTTGGCTGTTTTTTTCGTTTTTATGCTTTACAACAGTGAACAGGATGGGTAATATGCGCCTCGTTCTCAGGAACAAAGCAATTCCTCCATAGTTCAGTCGGTAGAACGGCGGACTGTTAATCCGTATGTCGCTGGTTCAAGTCCAGCTGGAGGAGCCAAATTTTAAAAGCCCGCTTAATGCGGGCTTTTTGCTATCTGTATCTATCTGAAAATTTTACTTATTAATATTGCTCTGCTTACTACTCTTATTGTGTTTCCAAAGCAGATACTAAGCACCTACCATAAAAATAAAACGTTATTCTTTCTCTAGAAAAAATTGTTTAATCGTCTGGCGCAGCCATTGATGTGCAGGGTCTCTGTCCAACCTTGGATGCCATGCTTGCACGATGAATATCGATTCTAACTCCAAGGGAAGTTCAATCTCAACCAACGGCAAATTAACACTCTTTACCCCTTGCAGCACATGACGAGGGAGCGGCAAAATATAATCAGAGTTCATTGTTAGCATCATGGCTGAATGAAAGCTAGGTAAGGTCAACACAACATTGCGTTGTAATTGAAGGTCGCGTAATGCGTCATCAATTGGCCCAAGCGTACGCCCTCTGCGTGATACGCTGATATGCGGGAAATGTGTTAAACTTTCAGGCGTCACCTGCCCGATAATCGGGTGCCCTGGGCGAACTAGTGCCTGAAAAGTGCTGGTGAATAAGCTCTGAGCCTTAATTTCAGGGTGCCAATCTCGGGAAGAACCGATAACCAAATCTACCTTACCACTACGCAAAGAATCATCTTCTGTATCGCTTTCTGCGATAAAAACTAAACGGCTTTGTGGAGCGAGTTCCCTCAGCTTTTCTAATAACCCGCCTCCTAAAGCACCAATAAAAATATCATTCGCACGAATAACAAATGTTCTTTCTAATGTTTTTGGATTGAATAATTCGTCAGGATCAATTAGCGCTTCTGCTTGAGCAATAATATGGCTAAGTTGTTCTTTTAGTTCTAATGCTCTCGGTGTTGGTACTAATTTACGCCCCGCCCTGACGAGGATCGGGTCATTAAATTGCTCACGAATTCGCCCTAAAATTCGGCTCATAGCGGGAGCACTTAAATTCATTTTTTCGGCTGCCCCTCCTACACTTCCCTCTTCCAATAATAAATTCAACGCATAAATCAAATTGAAATCAATTTTTTGTGGCATTTATCCTCCTCGCCCCTTTGCAGCCCTCCTTATTAGTGGATTGCGTTTTATGCAATAATTTAATTACATCATTTCATTTTAAACAATTAAATAAAGTTTAGATACTACTGCTGAAAAATGACAGAACAAATTTTTAAATAGCAGGAGTTTGAAATGGTTGATGCGTCTATCACGCAACCCAAAAAAAACAAATGGATAGCCAGCGCGAGTGAGATCAGTGGTCGCACATGGATGGGGCTATTTGGTGTTTTTTTAGCGGTAATGGCGAGTGGCGTGGGAGAAAACGCCAGTAAATTCGCTCTAGGCGATATTCAGGGCGCAATGGCATTAAATATCGATACTGGCAGTTGGTTAATCACTTGTTATGTAACCGGTTTTGTAATTGGTTCAGGATTTACGCCTTGCTTTTGGCCGACATTCTCACTACGTCGTGTGGCTCTTGTTATGTGCTCTATTTATCTGATTGGCGGGTTAATTACACCATGGCTTGGAGACCATTATGCCCTTCTATTGACAATACGTAGTTTACAAGGCTTTGCTGGCGGCGCTCTCCCACCGATGTTAATGACGGTAGTGCTGCGTTTTATGCCTCCGCTTATTAAAGTTTTAGGTTTAGGGGCTTATGGCTGGGTTTCTGCCTGGAGTGCTACTTTTGGTGCCACTGCAGCCGCTTTTGCCTTCCACTGGGGATGGAGTGGATATTTTTATTGGAATTTGCCTCTTATGGCGATAGCCACCATCTGCATTGGCTTTGGTTTGCCGCAAGACCCTTTACGCTTAGAACGACTCAAACAGTTTAACTGGCGAGGTTTACTTCTGGGTGGAAGTGCTCTTGCCATGCTCACTGTGGGGATTTCTCAAGGGGAACGCCTTGATTGGCTAAATTCATCATTAATTTATGTTTTATTAATTGGTGGCCTTGGCCTATTAGCCCTGTTTTTGATAAACGAGTGGTATCACCCATTACCCTTTTTCAATTTACAGTTACTTGGCAAACGAAACCTGTCGTTCTCATTAATCACCCTGGGTGGTGTGTTGTTGATTATGGTTTCTTTGGTGAATATTACCTCTGGCTATTTATCGGCTATTCAAGGGTATCGCCTAGAACAAACCTCAGACATGATGCTATGGGTATCGCTTCCACAACTCATTACGCTCCCTATCATTGCCATTATTTGTAATACCCCAAAAGTTGATTGCCGTTGGGTACTCGCCATGAGTTTACTTTTGATGGCAGCCGCTTGTGTTCTCGCATCGCAGCTGACTCCTGATTGGAATGGCGACAACTTTAGAATGATTTCCCTCTTGCAAGCCGTAGCACAACCCATGGCCGTCATTCCGCTGTTGATGATGGCAACAGGTGGGTTATTGCCCACTGATGGCCCCTTTGCTGCGGCTTGGTTTAATGCCGTTAAAGGTTTTGCGGCAACGGCTGCTGGGGGAGCAATCGCCCTGTTAAGCCGCCAGCGAGGCGATTTCCATTCGGGCGTGATTGCTGACAGCTACGGCAGTACTTATCGCGATACTGCCACAAACTCTATCGGTGAACTCACTAAACTCGCCTCAAACCAAGGGCATGTTTTAGCTAGCTCAGACCTATATTTGCTAGTTTCTGGTTTGGCACTGTTATTAACCGGGCTAATTTTAGTGATGCCGACTCGTATTTACCCACCGCGGTCTGTTGCCGCTGCTTAGTTATTGATTATCAGGAAATTAGAATGAGTAAGATCAAATTAAAAATTAATAAAAATGTCGCTCTGGCTATCACCGCTATTGCTGTTTTGATGGGAGGGTTATTAATTAATAAGTTCGCGATTAAAAAAACCGCCCAAAATACCAATGATGCCTATATCCGTGCAGATATCTCGCGTATTTCACCACAAATTTCAGGCGTAGTGACCGAAGTTCTCGTACAAGATAACCAATGGGTTAAAGAAGGTGAATTATTAGCCGTCATTGACCCTAGAGAATTCACGGTTGCACTTTCTCAAGCGGCTGCACAAGAGCAATCCGCTCGCGCACGTCAAGATGATGCAAAAGCCAATTTAACACGTCAGCAAGCCTTGATCGCTGCAGCAGAAGCCCAACTACAATCGGCAAAAGCTGAACTGCAATTTGCGCACCAAGAAAAAATTCGCTACCACAAAATGGCAAATACCGGTGCTGGCTCACAACAAGCTGCACAACAAGCAACCACACGTGTACAAACAATGACAGCAAGTGTTGCACAAGCCGAAGCATCATTAAAAGCAGCCAAAAATATGTTGCAAGTATTAGAAGCAAAACAGGCCGATAGCAATGCTGAATTGACATTAGCACAAGCTAAAAAAGAGATGGCCGAGCTTAACCTCTCCTACACCCGTATTACTGCGCCCATTGGAGGCATAATTGGTAAAAAAAGTTTGCGTGTCGGTGAGTTTGTCAAGCCAGGTGATGCCTTAATGGCCATAGTTCCCCAAAACAAGCTCTACATCATCGCGAATTATCAAGAAACTCAATTGGAAAATATTACTCACGGCCAAGTTGTTGATATCAGTATAGACACCTTCCCAGGGAAAATATTGAAAGGCTATGTCGACAGTATTGCGCCAGCGTCTGGTGTGAGTTTCTCCCCCGTTGCCCCAGAAAATGCGACAGGTAATTTTACTAAAATTGTACAGCGTATACCTGTAAAAATTATTTTTGATAGCAACGCCGACCACGCTGCGATGATGGATGCATTACGTGTGGGCATGTCCGCAGATGTCACCATTAATACACTGGATGGGAGCCGCTGATGAACAAAACTGGGCTACCACACAGAACTCAGCAACTTTGCCCACCGAATGGTGGGTTGTTTTAAATTTATCAATGAACGGATGGCCCCAAAACCTCGCTGCTTGCCAAAGGGGATTGGAAGAAAGGGGAATCTAACTTTAAGAGCGCTATTTAGGTCGCTTATTAGGAAATAATCATGATTAATAATGTATTGTTAGCGGTCGACAGCTTTGAAAATAGCAGTAATGCCCTTAGCTTTATGCAACGCATGGCTGGCTGCGTCAGCAATGTCATTGTATTAACTGTTGTTGATAATACCTTTGCACTAAGCCGTACTGGATTAACTAAAGAGAGTGATGAGTGGGATGAATACCCTGCCGCGCAAAAAGAAGAAGCTTTGGCACAAAAACAGTTAAAAGAAGTCACAACCGCCTTAAACAACATGGGGTTTAAAGCCGAAGGGCTACTCGCGGCGGGTACACCTATCAATACCATCCCCAAGAAAATGGAAAAGTATAATTGTGAGTTATTAATCATTTCTCATCGTCATCTTTCTTCACTTGGGCGCTGGCTTAATACCTCGGTGACTCGTAGTTTACTCGACGATATCACCCGACCCGTTCTCGTCATTCCACTGTAGATATTTCTGGTAAATAATATCCAGCTATTACCCAGTGGTTAACCGCAGTTAGCCACTAAAATCAAAATAATATACAGCCCATCAACACAGATTTGTGACACGCCTTTCGTTAGTGTATCGCTTTGATTTATCACCTCTAGCCTATTTTCGATCAAACTTCCGACAGTTCGCACAGATAACAGGCAAACAAACATTTTTTTCGCTATTCTCCTTTGACAATACAGTAAGAGAAAGCTAATATCCTCTGCGTACCAAGGAGTTCCTCCATAGTTCAGTCGGTAGAACGGCGGACTGTTAATCCGTATGTCGCTGGTTCGAGTCCAGCTGGAGGAGCCAAATTTTAGAGAAACCTGCTTAAGGAAACTTAAGCAGGTTTTTTGCTATTAAACGATTTGAATAATTAACCTATTTACGTCTTTTGCACGATCTGCCTCTGAAATACGCTATAATCGCGATTTCTCATAGCTATTTTTTCACTTTACCTTTATCATTCTATTCCGGCTTGAGCACTCGCTCATCATTCACTCTTCCCTTATGGAGCCGGTTTAATGACAACTGTAACTACCCTAACGATCCGCCGCCCTGATGATTGGCATGTTCATTTTCGCGATGATGATATGTTAAAAACGGTCGTTCCCTATACCAGTGAATTTTTTGGCCGTGCAATTGTCATGCCGAATTTAGTTCCGCCAATCACAACGATTGAAGCCGCAAAGGCTTACCGTGAGCGCATTCTAAACGCAGTTCCCGAAGGGCATCAATTTACCCCTTTAATGACTTGCTACCTTACTGATAGCACAGATCCTACTGAAGTCATTCGTGGCTTTAACGAAGGGGTATTTACGGCCTGTAAACTCTACCCGGCTAATGCAACAACTAACTCTAGCCATGGCGTATCTGATATTAAAAAGATTTACCCCGTATTAGCAGCAATGGAAGAAGCAGGAATGCCACTGCTTATCCATGGTGAAGTCACTGCAAGCCATATCGATATTTTTGACCGAGAAGCACTGTTTATTGAACAAGTTATGTTGCCACTACGGGCACAGTTTCCAAAACTGAAAATTGTTTTTGAGCACATAACCACCAAAGAAGCGGCTCAGTATGTCCAAGAAGCAAATGAATTTACAGCTGCAACTTTGACACCTCAACATTTAATGTTTAATCGTAACCACATGTTAGTTGGTGGTGTAAGACCGCATTTATTTTGCTTGCCTATTTTGAAACGAAATGTGCACCAAGAAGCACTACGTGCAGCCGTTGCTTCAGGGTGTGAGCGTTTCTTCCTCGGTACCGATACCGCACCACACATACAGTCACGTAAAGAGTCTTCCTGCGGTTGCGCTGGAGTCTTTAACGCTCCTACTGCATTAGCGGCTTACGCAAGTGTTTTTGAAGAACTCGGGGCTTTAGCACATTTCGAAGCTTTTTGTTCATTAAATGGCCCTAAATTCTATAACTTACCCGTGAATGAAGGAACCATCACGCTAACTAAAGAGCAAAATATCATTTGTGAATCGATTGACTGCTGCAATGATAAATTAGTTCCTTTCTTAGCAGGAGAAGACGCTCGCTGGACAATTTCTCTGGGCCAGTAGTGAACACGTCAATGGGAAGTTAAAATGACTTCCCATATCATTATTAGCTAAGTAGGATAAAAACATAATTTACCGACTTAGCATGGCCAATTAAAGATCAATAAATTGATTTTCCTTGTGTATTTTCACAATTGATGACACTTGCCGACGAACATAATGATTCACTTTATGCATTTTCTGTCATATAAACAAAAAAAATGTTTTATTTGCTTTATTATTGGTGAAATCTCCTTATACTGAAAGTGGACTCATCACGAGATCATTGCTCTTAGTCAGTTATAGATATTTATTATTTATCACGATGTTTGATTAGGAGGTTTATATGAATAAAAAAAATGATGTCATTCAAACCCACCCAGTAGTTGGCTGGGACATCAGCACAGTCGATGATTACGACGCTATGATGTTGCGTTTGCACTACCTCCCTGAACAAGATAAACACACAGGTGACGCTATTGTGGATAAAACCATGTGGCTAACGACTGATGTGGCTAAACAACTCATTCATATTCTCCAAGCTGGCGTAGACAAGATAGAGTCAGGTGAATATGTCGAGCTTGGTTTTAAAACACACTAGGGAAATAAATGGATATTAGCGTCACTAATATCCATTTATTTATATATTCATCCATATGGGTAATTATATATCCTTATATAATTACCTTATCAATTAATTAATAATTTGCAATTGTAAATAAGAACACTATTTATTGTTTTTATTAATCCTTGGTTGACTTCTCTATCAATTCCAATTTATTGTAAGATATCTTCTTAAACAAGGATGTTCCAATGCGAATATTAGTTATTGATGAATGTTATTATACACGTCTTGGCATTACAGAATATTTATCCAAAAATAAAAAACTCGAATTTATTAGTACAGGATGTATAAAAGAAGCCATTGGCTTTATAAACACAGAACTACCAAGTATTATATTAGTGAATCTTACATACTATTGTAATTACTCTAATTACTGCCCTATCCTACAGCAGTTATTAAACAATGCTAATAATACACGTTTTTATATTTATATAAATGCCCCTTACCCACAAACAAACAACCCATTACTATTAAAAGATAATTATTTCATCCTATCAAAAAGCATTATTATTCAAACGCTTGATAGAGTTATTCAAGACCATGAGCAAATCGAAAAAATTACCAAACTTGCTAATAATATAGATTCATCCATTTTTACAATTAAAGAACAAAACATTATTAATAATTGGATGAATGAGACGCCTAATCATATTATTTCTCGAAAGTTAGGGATCAGTAACAGTACTGTTTATTCACAAAAAAGGCATATAGCCTCGAAAGTTTTCGTCAAAAATAGAATTGAGTTATTTTTTATATATAATGTATTTAAATATTTATATTAAAAATGTTTTAATTTAAATTGACTGAAACAAAACTAAAAGGCCTGACTCCGTTTAA
Organism: Providencia huaxiensis; assembly: GCF_002843235.3. Classification (NCBI taxonomy): domain Bacteria; kingdom Pseudomonadati; phylum Pseudomonadota; class Gammaproteobacteria; order Enterobacterales; family Morganellaceae; genus Providencia; species Providencia huaxiensis. Next base: position 829,479 of record NZ_CP031123.2, on the reverse strand, counting down.
ATAGCGAAATCAGGCCTTGCAAACCAGTCAACAAAAGTGTCCATCGTTATAAAGTCACTCTAACTGCTGACGGGCCATAAATTTTAGTTCTATGATTTTATATCTTTATTTTCAATAGCGATAACTCGAGGTTTTTCTTCATCCGGGATTTCATATTCAATATCCAGAGTTAGTAAACCACTAGATAACTCAGCACTTTCTATCTTCACATTTTTACCGAGGTTAAACTCAAGGGAAAACTTACTTTGCGTTATTCCTTGATGGATCCATTTCTCAGAATCATTAACTAATTCTGCTGATTGCTCACCTTGAATATACAATTTCCCACCTTTTAGGGATACGCTTAAGTCCTCTTCCTTATAACCTGGAACACTAACCGTTAATTGATAGCTTGTTTCATTTACTTGTTTTAAATTATACGGATTCTCTGAAGTTAAAGGCCTATTACCTGTTAGCTGGCTAAACAAACGATCCATTTGGTCAAATCTGTTAGAAAGTAGGCTATCGGATAATGTTGGGAATAATGAAAAAGATCTAATGTTAGACATAATTTCTCCTTCAATATTTTTATATCAATCTAAACACGTACGACTATGCACCATTACCTGTGTACCTAGTATGGGATAATGCTCTTTCTTGGTGCAATTCTTATATAGTGCCAGTTACGCGTATTTCAAGCCTTAAATTACACTTCTTTACAAAATGGCGTTACCAGCTGCAAACCATTAACAAAAACCCCATGAATTTCATACAAAATGCATGGGGTATAAGCAACGTGATGACATCGAATGAAATAAATTTTTTATTTCAATTAATTTTATCTTGCTCTAATCAGCCCTAATTATAGGGCTATCTTATTATCGAGAATATCAATAACTAGTTATCTTTATTTAATAACCCATCGGATAAACGGTGACGTGACTTATTAAAGATTTTATTACTGACTTCACGACCTGCACGGCGTGCCCGTTGTTCTTGCTCTGGAAGTTTCATTTCTTCTGTGCAAGATGAACTGCAACAACCTTCATACTTTTCTGCGCAGCTAGGGCATTGAATGAACAACAAATGGCAACCATCGTTACGGCAATTGGTATGCGCATCACAAGGAGCCCCACATTGGTGGCATTGTGCTAATGTGTCCTCTGTAATACGCTCACCCATACGGTTGTCAAAAACAAAGTTTTTCCCTTTGAACCGTAGAGGTAGGCCTTGTTCTTTCGCCTTACGTGCATATTCAATAATCCCACCTTCAACATGGTAGACATTTTTGAAGCCGTTATGCAGCATATAGGCACTGGCTTTTTCACAACGGATCCCACCAGTACAATACATTACAACGTTTTTGTCTTTTTGCTCTTGCAGCATTTCAACCGCCATTGGCAGTTGCTCCCTAAACGTATCTGACGGTATTTCAATTGCATTATCAAAACGCCCTACTTCATACTCATAATGATTTCGCATATCGACGAAAACAGTATTTGGGTCATCAATCATCTCATTCACTTCATGAGCTTTTAGATATTGCCCCGTATTTGCTGGGTTAAATGTTTCGTCATCAATACCGTCAGCTACCACACGCTCACGGACCTTCATGCGCAGCACCCAGAACGATTTACCGTCATCATCAATCGCAATATTTAAACGTAGGTTTTCTAATGCAGGGTCTGTTGCATAGATAAGTTCGCGTAATGCGTTCACATTGGATTCAGGCACACTAATTTGGGCGTTAATACCTTCTTTGGCAATATAAACACGCCCAAAAACGCTTAATGATTTAAATTGTTGATACCATTGATTGCGAAATTCGTTTGGGTCTTGAATAGTGAAATACTTATAAAAAGAGATTGTGGTACGAGGCTCAGTTTCAGCCAACATACGCTCTTTTAAAATTTTATTTGAAACTTGATTATGTAACACTGGCATGGTGTTCTCTTTTCCTTTGTAACGAGTTAATTTCTAAAGCAAAAATCGGATGGTGTCCACGAAGTGGACACACTTGACCATTATTAAATATTATCGCTGTTATTTTGTTAATAAAAAACCCTTTATTTACAGGGTTATTGTGATGAAAGTATTAACCAATCGTTTAGATACCATTTTCAATCATCAGCGGATATTTTTCTTTTTAGTTTGCGCTTCGTTATGTTATAACATTTTTTTGATAAAACAATTTAGCTGACTGAATGATGCGATTTTTTCCTTTCTATTTTTTATTTCTGTTTATGGTTGCTCCACACGCAGCGGCACACCCTCATAGTTTTATTGAGATGCAAATTTCCCTTGAAAGTAAACAAGATAAATATTCAGGGATTAGCTATGTTTGGAAAATGGACCCAATGACATCAGCGGATATCGCATATGAATTAAAAGGTATCAAACCGGATGACCCGCGTTGGAAACAGCAAGAAGCTATTATTATGGCTAATGTGTTGATGCAGGATTATTTCACTGACTTTTATTATCAAGGAAAGAAAGTCAGCTTTAAACGTATTCCTGATAGCTATCATTTAGAAAAAGATGGCTTTTCTTTAGTTTTTTTCTTTACCGCTTCCTTTATGCAGCCCTTGCCTATTACTGGTTCCCACATAGAAATTCAAACTTACGACCCAACTTTCTACGTCAGCATGACTTACCCAAATAAACAGCAAATTCACCTGCCTTTAGATATTGCCGCAAATTGCCAGATGGAACTACAAGAAGCAAATGTCACCGACTCAATGCGCGCCTACGCTTTTTCCTTAGATAAAATTGATAACCCAGAAGAAGATTTGGCACTTGGCAAACAGTTTGCACAACGGGTTGATATTCAATGTCCATAATGCCTTTACGCACACCAAAATTAATAATCACTGCGCTGTTTATGGGGCTTACTACCTATGCCGCTTGGCAGCTATTTACCCACTGGGGATCATGGCTACAACTTAGCTTTGCTTGGCAAAAACAGTTAAACCAAGGGCTATCTTACCTATTACAAGAAACCACTTCTCGCCCATGGTATGCAGGCGGGTTACTGGTGGTTGCTAGTTTTGCTTATGGCTTTTTGCATGCCCTTGGCCCGGGACATGGAAAATTAATTATCACCACTTATATTGCAACTCAAGCGACTCATTTAAAGCAGAGTGTTATCATTAGTTTACTAGCCTCACTCTTACAAGGGCTTGTTGCGATCACTTTAGTTTCCTTAGTCTTGATCCTATTCCAACTCTCTACTAAACATCTCAACCAAGCCAGTTTATATGCCGAGCAAACCAGTTATCTATTTGTCATTTTGCTAGGTGGTTATTTATGCATCAGCGCACTGCGTCGTAGCTGGTCAATCCGCAAATCAAAACACTTGGCGCCACTCACGATAAAAAGCATTCAACCATTGAATTCTTCAACGAAAACAATAAGTAAAACAAAAGTCCATAGCCACTCAGACAACTGTGGCTGTGGACACCAACACGTTATCCAATCCCATCAATTGCAATCCAGTTTTAAAAGTAAGCTATTGATTATCTTATCGATGGGTATTCGCCCTTGTTCCGGGGCAATTCTTGTATTGCTGTTTTCTTATGTCATTGAGGTATATGCGTGGGGGGTTATCGCAGCCTTAGCAATGGCTATGGGGACTGCATTAACTATTTGTTTAATCGCTATTTTTGTTCATTTAATGCGTGATAATGCCGTTCGGGTATCACGCTTAAAAGGAAAGTCACTTTCCCCATATTGGGCAATCACACTGAAAATTTTGGCAGGTCTTTTATTTATTTTGATGGGCGTTTTGATGTTACAGAGTATTGGCTTAGAACAATCGGTTTCCCCGCTGTTGCGATAAACCATTAAAAAAGGGAGGGCTCCCCCTCCCAGGCATTTGCCGAAGTCACGGTGCAGTAACACCGTTTTATGCGCAATGTCAACTGCTTACTACTTATTACAACTTCCAACTATTACAACTTCCAATTTTATTGCCAACTACCAGATGGCTAATGATAAAGCTATGCAGGTCCTCATCACTAACCATCCTTACTACTTCATTTAACCAATTAACTCAATGCGAGCAGGTAAGCCTTGGCGAACTGATGCCCCCGAGACCCAATCTAACCACGTGTTGGCGACTTCACGCGTTGGGTCAGCGAACCCAAGGTCATTTAAGTTAATTCCTGAGCCATTTGCCGCATTCATTGGCATTGGTTGGCCATCAAGATAATGCTGCTTCGCCCCCATTTCTGTGTGTCCATAGCCATGTTCAATTGCCAGCACACCAGGCATTACGCCATCAAGAACACTCACTTGGGCTTCAGCATGGCCACCCGGAGTGGTGATGCGGATCCAATCTCCATGTGTTACCCCCATTCTCGCAGCGTCATCCGGGTGGATAGCAACAAGGTTCGTCGGTTTCACATGGCGTAAACGTTCAATAACAGTCGTTGAACTGCTCATGACATGGGATTTAAATGACATCAGTTTCAACGGCCACTCTTTTTCTGGGAATACCGTATTCACATCATCGCCATTTGCCATACGTGGTGGATAATAGGTCGGGCAACCACTATAGCGCTCACCGGTTATAGCATGGCGGTTAATTGCCACCGTTGGGTTCCAAATTTGTAGGCCTTTTTTCCACTGAGGGCCTGTTGCATCGCCATCCCATGCTTTTTCATAAGGTGCAAAACGACCACCGCGTGTGAAAATATAGGCAACACGACGCACTTCTTCCGGTTTTAAAGTCCGCGTAATAGCCGGTAAAATGCGCTCCACGCCACTGATTTGGATATCTTCTGTTGCGGCTTCAGGGACTGGTTTTTCCCCTAACCATGCCATATTGGCAGCCACTCTTAAGTAATAGTCTTCCGCTGTATTGAGTGAATGCATGTTGCCATCCATGTCCTCAATCACGTTATCGCCAAAGCCTGGTAAATTAAGTTCTTTCGCTACAGCGATACAGAAACTTTCCATCGAAACCGGCTGGCCATCCGCGGTTTTAGCTGTACGTGACTCAACAATTGGCCAACGTGCCGTACTGGCTTTGACCTGCACACCAGACCAGGGTGCGCTGAACCCCCAACTTTCGAAATTATGGGTATCCGGCACAATATAATCTGCTAATGCCGTGGTTTCATTCATAAAGGCATCAATACCAATAATCAGCGGTAAATGTTTTGGGTCTTTCAGTTTTTCTTCCATCACCTGACGAATACCTGCGATACCGTATACAGGGTTAGTCATATTGGTGATCCACGCTTTCAGTGCGTAGGGGTACCCCATCAAGGCAGATGCTAGTTGCTCGGTCAGTTGGCCTTTCGCAAACGGGTACCAAGGCGCTTTTGCAGGATATGGGCTTTCACCTGCCGCTTGGCGCGCTTTGAATTCATCTGACTTTTCATACACTTCATTACTGCGCGATAACACCACACCCTTAGGTTTCACTTTACCTTTATAACTGGCAATTTTATAACGTGGTCCATCGTTTTCCCCGTTGAATTTACCGCCACCAACAGAGACACCGCCTTTTAAGTTTAAGTTACCAATCAATGCGTTAAGCATGATAACTGACCATGCAGTGTAGAAACCATTACCGCCCATCATACCGCCATGGGAGATAACCGCGGCTTTTCTATCATAAGAAGTTAATGCTTTACCGAGTGATTCAATGGTTTTTACTGGAACATGGCAACGCTGGCTGTACTCTTCCAACGTCATACGGTTTGCCGCTTCTTTTAAACACTGGAAGCTGGATTTAACGGTCACTTCACTGCCATCGTGCAAGGTCACTTGGCGTGTCACAAACAGCTCAGCCGTAGGGGCTTCATCCGCCAGTTTTAACTCACCCGCAGCATCTTGCACTAAATAGGCTTTCTCATTGTCACCTTCTCCTGTGATATAAGAAGAAATTAACAATTTGCCTGCTAATGGGTGGTTATCATCCGTAATCACTAAATGGGTTGAGTTAGTCCAGCTTTTCTCCCCCGCTGCTTCCATGGATTTTTCACTTGGCACGCTGAGGTATTTTGCATTATAACGCTCATTTTCGATGATCCAACGGATCATCCCCATCACTAACGCGGCATCAGTGCCCGGTTGCACCGGCACCCAGTGACCGTGGTCATTCGCTAAAGTCGTCGTTAATGGTAATGCAGGTGAAACCACCACATAGTTAAATGAATCGCGCAAACGCGCTGTCGCTAACTGGCGGCCTTGGCGCTTAAATGGGTTACCTGATTGCGCAGGCGATGTGCCGAGGAACAGAGCGAAGCGGACATTATCCCAATCAGGTTTAACGTGGGCATTTTTGTCCAAATCATCCATCAGTGCACCGGAGCCAGCACGGTAAGCCAGTCCACAATAAGAACCGTGGGCACCGAAGTTTTTACTACCAAAGGCATTTTGAGCAAAGCGGCGGATAAAGCCATCACGGCCGTCATCACCTGCGTTGGTCACTAATAATTGGTTAGCTTTTGGGCCTAATTTAGGTTGAGATGGGTCTAAAGGCGTTTCTAAATCACGAATTGCCCGTAAGCCATCCACGTGCCCTTCACCAAATAGATCGCCCCCTTCAACCACTTCTTTAATTAATTGTTCAAAGCTGATGCGCTCCCATTTGCCTTCCCCACGTTTACCAACACGTTTCATCGGCTCTAGAATACGCAATGGGCTTGTTAAGCCTTCCATTAACGTCGCACCGCGAGCACAGGCAGTAGAACGGTGCTCGAGGCCTGACTCACCGCTCATTTTGTTAAATGCGGTTTTCAGCGGCATACCATAAGGAAAGTGCTCTTCATGGGAAAGTGGGTGATAAGGGTTCCCCGCAATACGCAATACTTCATTTTTTGCTGTATCGACACGAGCACGAATACCACACTGAGTCCAACAACCAAAACACTGTGTCATCGCAACCACTTGTTCTGGATTTTCTTGCCAGCCTTTCAGCGCCTGTCCTTCAGGGCGTAAAGAGTTACCATTGATGCGATCAAGAGTGACTTTACCTGACGTACCATTAACCAGACCATCGACTGCACGTTTGGCAACATCACGGTAGCTTGCACCAAATAATGCGATACCACCGACAACCAAACCACCTTTAAGCCATTGACGTCTTGAGAATTTAGCCATGTTGCACTCTCCTCGCAAACCAGCGAACACCTTCACGAACAATAATTGTTAACGCAATCCATAAACCGAATGTACCGACGATAGCCAGTAATCCATCTGTTCCCAATGGGAAATGGTATGGATTGGCGATAATGTTATATTTTGGAACCGCTTGAACTTCCATCAGGAAAATCCAACGTAACGTCCAAGCAAAAGCCATTGAAACTAAGGCTAAAATAGTGATATATGGGATGGAGCGAGTCGCTTTTAAATTACTGACGGACATCGCAAAAGTGATTACCCACAATGCACAAACTCCCATCAACATCCACCACCCAGGGCTTGCTGTATCTAACTGTTGGCGCACGGCAATACCTGAAGTCGTATCACCTGAGAGCCATAGCGCAAAACACACGGCGAACAGCAATAATGTCACCACTTGGAAGCGGGCTAAGCGATTTTGATATTGAGGTTCACGGCGTGCCCCTAAACCAATCAAAGCAGGTAAGACTTGTAGAGCACTCAGGAACATCAATACGGGTATCCACCAGCTATACCAAATTGGACGTGCATTTAACACTGAGGCTTCACGGCCGGTATATAACAATAAGCCGATCGCTGAAAGCGCAGCCAGCAAGGCTACCCAACGCGTTGCTTTAAACTCTTTTTTCCAAATCAGTTTCACCACTAACGCGACAAAATATAAACCAATAAATGTGGTGAATAATGGTAGTAACACAGAGCCCCACCACATCCAAGACCACATTGTTGGATGTGCGTAGAAATGCCATACCCTTGCGGTTTGGTGTAAATCTGCGGTTAATGCTAACGGGGCAGTGATCCCCATCGTGATAGCAATAAATACAGAGATCATCTCTAAGCGGCTGTTTTCAGGTTTGTTTCTCCAATGAAGGTAACAAGCGTACAGTACCGCACAAGACGCAATTCCAATGAAGAAGAAATATTGTACCGCCCAAGGAAGCCAGAAGAACTCTTGTGGCTGAGCCATAATTTCTGAAATATAAGTCACTTGGCCATTCATCAGAACACCTCCTGCCATAATGCGGGCTGCCCTTTGCCTTGCAGCGGCTGTACGAATGCATCATCTAAACCAATATAGAAAACTTGTGGTAAGGTGCCACTTTCCGGTTTGAGTACTTTAATTTCAGCCTCGTGCTCCGTCAGCATTTTACGAATTGTACTGTTAGGGTCTTTTAAATCCCCAATAATACGTGCGCCACCCACACAGGATTCAACACAAGCTGGCAATAAGCCCACTTCTAAGCGATGAGCGCAGAATGTGCATTTATCCGCAGTTTGGGTAGAGTGGTTGATAAAACGCGCATCGTATGGACAGGCTTGCACACAGTAAGCACAGCCAACACAGCGTTCGTTATCAACGACAACAATGCCGTCTTCCCGTTGGAAAGTCGCTTGAACCGGACACACAGGAACACAAGGAGGGTTATCACAGTGGTTACATAAACGAGGTAACAGCACATTAGTGACCCCTTCTTCGCCTTTCACTGCGACTTGATATTGATTCACTGTCGTTCTAAATTGGCCTTGTGGCGTTTGGTTTTCAACCGAGCAGCTTACTGTGCAGGATTGGCAGCCAATACAGCGGCGCAAATCAATCAACATTCCATAACGTTTTTCTGGGTTGCCTTCTCGGCGTGTTGGGGAAAAATTGAGCCCTGCTTCTGCGATGGGAATTAATGATGCCCCCGCAGTTACGGCTCCAATTTGTTGTAGAAATTTTCGTTTACTCAGATCCATAATTGGCTCCAGTATTGACATTGCTAATGCGAAAATAAAAGTTATTAATCAATATGTTATTTGTATTACATGCGTTATTGACAATGGGTACAGTCTCGTTAAGATAACCATTGAAATTGTTATTTCTCTTTAAACCAGTTGGGTTACCTTGATAGAACTTGTAGTGCCATTGTAAGAAGAGTGGAGCCACTGCCCTATTGTGGTTTACCACATACCCGTAGCTAAATTGATCTAACGCAACGAATAACTCAAATATGTTAAAAAAATCGTCTAGGCCGTTGTATCACATACTGTTAATCATGCTACTGACGTGGTCTTTGCCGGCAATTTCGGCCCAGTGGACTATTGGGGTATTAGCCTTACGCGGCCCAAGCTCTACCCAATCTCATTGGCAGCCTTTGATTGATACGCTCAATGAATCAATTCCTGGGGAGCGTTTTACATTACAACCTCTCAATTTAGATGAGATGAAAGAGGCGATTTCCAATCGTAAGATTGATTTTTTGCTGACGAACCCTGCCCAATTTATTCAGTTAGATAACCGCTATCATTTACGTTGGTTGCTCTCCCTTCGCTCAGACGTGGAGCCCAACAGCACAACGCGTAATGTTATTGGCAGCTTAATATTAGTTCGTAAAGAGAGTGATATTTCAGACGTTAAAAACCTAATAGGCAAGAAAGTCGGAGCAATTTCACCTGATGCTTTTGGTGGCTATTTGTTAGGTTACAAAGTGTTAAGGGATATGGGATACGACGCTGCCAAAGACTTTAAAATGCAATTTTTAGGCTTCCCTGCAGATGCATTATTATACGCACTGCGTGATGATTCATTATCCGCAGCTATAGTTCCTGTCTGTTTATTAGAAAACATGCATAGCGAAGGGTTGATTGATAAAACACAATTTCGCCCATTAATTCAACACCCAAGCTCTCTCTCTTGTTTAACTAGCACAGAACTGTATCCAAATTGGTCTTTTGCCGCCTTAAGTGAAGTTCCAGACAATTTGGTCGACAAAGTGACCAAAACATTATTATCAACAGATAAAGCTGCTATGCGTTGGGGAGCTCCAGCGTCGGTGACTCAAGTCGAAACCTTGCTCAGAGACGTCAACCAACACCCACAACAGCGCCAGATCTGGCAGGATATCGTCAGTTGGACGATTCAAAACCAAATCACTATCAGCCTTGTCGCATTATTTTTCGTTTTACTGGGTATTAACCATGTTTGGATTGCCTTTTTGGTCAGGCGCCGCAGCCGCCAATTAGAAGAAGCACATGACCGCTTACGAGAGCAAGAAGCTAATTTACAAAAGGCGCAGCGGTTAAATATTTTGGGGGAAATGGCTTCTGGATTTGCCCATGAATTAAACCAACCGCTGTCTGCAATCCGCCATTATGCCCAAGGGTGCATTCTACGCCTGACTAAAGAGTCTGAAAGCCATCCATTAATTAGCGCTTTAACTAAAATCGACGACCAAGCTCAACGTGGAGCCGACATCATTCGTAATTTACGTCTCTGGGCGGGTAAACCGGGCCATGACCCCGCAGTCGCATTAAACCCACAATCAGTTAAACAGGCTATTAACCATATTTGGCAATTATTGCGCGCAGACCAGCACTACCCCAATTCGAGGTTAATCTTACCTGAAACCCCTGACATCTCCCTGATGTTGCCAGACACATTACTTGAGCAATTGCTCTCCAATTTAATCAGTAACAGTTTACAAGCAGGCGCAACGCTACTGCGTTTTGAGTTTCATTTTTCACAGCAGCATTTTTTACTTGTTTTGCAGGATAATGCGGGAGGAATGCCTTCCGAGCAACTAGAGCAAGGTATCACGCCATTTGCCACGACTAAAAAAGAAGGCTTAGGGTTAGGTTTAGTGATTTGCCAGCGTTTGATCCAAAGCCAAGGTGGGGATATTCGTATCGAAAATAACCTGAGTGATGATGGGTTGCATGGCTTAATGGTTACACTTATTTTCAATTATCACAGTAAAATCGTGGATTAAGCATATTTTGCCACGTAATTGATAACATTCGCATTAACTATATGTGACAATGGCTTCATTACGATAATCAATGCTCGTCATATAAAGCACCTTATTTTGTCACCCTCTACACGACGAGGTATATGTATGCCAGTGATCCATCTCGTGGATGATGACCCCGATGTAACGGATGCCTGCCAATTCTTACTCGAAACATTGGGCTATAGCGTTACTGTTTGGAATGACAGTGAAAAATTTATCCAAAATGCAGCACTACACCAAGAGGGTGTGGTGTTATTGGATATGCGCATGCCAAAGCTAGATGGCCGGCAAGTTCACCAACACCTTAGAGAGCAGCAAAGCACATTGGCCGTGATATTTTTGTCTGGCCATGGCGATATCCCGATGGCTGTGGAACAAGTGAAACTCGGTGCTGTCGATTTTCTACAAAAACCCATTGATAGCCAGCTGCTTGCCAAAACATTAAAACAAGCTCAATCACAAACCACCAAAGCCACTGAAGGGTATTTAATTCAGCAGCGCTACGACACACTCACTCCTCGCGAAAAAGATATCTGTGGTTATGTGTTGCAAGGCTTAATTAACCGTGAAATTGCTGAGGCAGCCTGTGTTTCTGTACGTACCGTTGAGGTTCATCGGTCCCGAGTCATGGAAAAAATGGCGGTTCGTAACTTAGCTGAGTTAATGAGCACCATGCAGGCAATTAACGCTTTAAACGAATAATTTGATATAGTTTAATCATACCTTTTTATTAATTTATGACTAATATATTCGGATAACAATGATACTAGCTCCAAAATTTCAAAAACGGTTCCTCCACCCTCGTTACTGGCTAACTTGGCTAGGCATTGGCGTATTATATCTTCTTGTATTGTTGCCTTATCCTCTCATTTATTGGATGGGAACGCGTTTAGGGTTATTTTCTAAACGCTTTTTGAAAAAGCGGGTGAAAGTCGCAGAGCGCAATTTGCAATTATGTTTTCCAGACATGAGCGAGCAAGAGCGGCAACGCTGTGTCGACAAAAACTTTGAATCTGTCGGCATGGGCTTATTTGAAACGGGCATGGCTTGGTTTTGGCCTGATTGGCGAGTTCGTCGCTGGGTCAACGTCATTGGGGAAGAAAATGCGGTTGCTGCTCGCCAAACAGGTAGAGGCATTATCGCCCTCGGCGTTCACTTTTTGACCTTGGAAATTGGAGCGCGTGCCTTTGGCATGTTAAATCCGGGGATCGGTGTATATCGCGCCAATGATAATGACCTGCTTGATTGGCTACAAACCCGTGGGCGGTTACGTTCCAACAAATATATGTTAGATCGCAAAGATATGAAAGGCATGGTGCGCGACTTAAAAAATGGGGAAATTTTGTGGTATGCCCCAGATCATGACTACGGCCCTCGCAATAGTACATTTGCACCGTTATTTGCTGTAGAAAATGCGGCCACGACCAATGGTTCACAAATTATTTTGCGTCTTGCCTCTCCTTTAGTGGTGCCCTTTACCCCAAGGCGCTTACCTGCAGGTAAAGGCTATGAGCTCATCATTCAACCTGCCATTGATGATTTCCCAATTGAAGATAATCTGGCTACCGCAACCATGATGAACCAAATTATCGAAAAAGAGATCCTCAGAGCGCCAGAACAATATATGTGGCTACATCGCCGTTTTAAAACACGCCCTGAAGGGGAGCCTTCGTTATATGGGGATTTAGATAAAATACATCATTAATCATTAGCGTAATCAGATAAATTATGGCGTGGTTTTTCAACTGTTTTTTTATGATGATTTTCTTGCTGTTTTTCATACTGTTTTCTCTAAATATGGCGTGATTTTTCAACTGCTTTTTATGATGTTTTTCTTGCTGTTTTTTATACTGTTTTCTCTAAATATGGCGTGATTTTTCAACTGTTTTTTATGATGCTTTTCTTGCTGTTTTTTATACTGTTCTCTCTATATGGCGTGATTTTTCAACTGTTTTTTTATGATGCTTTTCTTGCTGTTTTTCATACTGTTTTCCCTAAATAGTCGGGTCTACAGCTAGGCGGCAAAATGAAGATATCCCGAGGAGCATACATAAGTATGTGACTCGGGTAGCTGACTGAAGCCAACAACGCTGTAGAACTGAATATGACGGAAAAAGTAACTCGGGGAGCTGAATGAAGCCAATACCGCTGTAGGGCTGAATATGACGGAAAAATAAATATGACGGGAAAAACAGAGTATTGGAAACGTAACCTATACGTCGTGTGGTTTGGCTGTTTTTTAACAGGCGCCGCCTTTAGCCTGATCATGCCTTTTCTCCCGTTATATATTGAAGAACTTGGCGTCAAAGACCATGCTTCGCTGAATTTATGGACTGGCGCTGTTTTTAGTATCACTTTCTTATTTTCTGCTATTGCCGCCCCTTTTTGGGGTCGGTTATCCGATCGCAAGGGACGAAAGTTAATGCTATTGCGATCTGCGCTGGGCATGGCGATTGTTATGGTGTTAATTGGCTTTGCGCAGAATATTTGGCAATTATTAGCCTTAAGAGCCATATTAGGTTTATTGGGTGGCTTTGTCCCTAATGCTAACGCGCTGATTGCAACTCAAATTCCCGTGAAAAAAAGTGGTTGGGCTATGGGCGTCCTCGCTACGGGTGCCGTAAGTGGCGCACTTATTGGCCCACTCATTGGCGGTTTTCTTGCTGACCAGTATGGCTTACGCCCCGTCTTTTTCATTACCGCAACGGTGCTGTTTATCTGCTTTTTTGTCACGCTTTTTTATGTCAGAGAACGCTTTACACCGGTTTCGCGCAAAGATGCATTAACGAGCAAACAAGTTTTTGCCTCTTTACGTAATAAAAATTTAGTAATCAGCCTCTTTTTTACCACCATGATTATTCAAGCTGCAATGGGCTCAATCAACCCTGTCATCACGCTTTATGTACGTGATTTATCTGATTCCCTTGAAAACTTGGCCTTTGTCAGTGGTGTGATAGCTTCCATTCCTGGAGTTGCGGCTTTAATCAGTGCGCCCATGTTAGGTAAACTCAGTGACCGAATAGGCCCTGAAAAAGTTTTACTCGCCGTGCTGGGCGCATCTATTTTTGTCTTATTCCCAATGGGGCTAGTGAGTAGTTATTGGGAGTTAGGTTTTCTCCGATTTATGCTTGGGGCTCTGAATGCGGCACTACTACCCGCGGTACAAACGTTAATTATCTATAATATTTCCCACCAAGTAACCGGACGTATTTTCAGCTATAACCAAGCATTGCGTGATGTTGGCAACGTGACAGGGCCATTAATGGGGTCCTTTGTCGCAGCAACTTATGGTTTCAGAGCCGTATTCTTTTTCACCGCGGCATTGGTTCTCTTCAACCTAATTTATTCGTGGTTAGTCATCCGACGACAATCTGATGGCCTACGAGCCTCCCCTACTGACCAATAAACGTCTTGCTATTTTTTGTACAGAAACCAGATGATTTATAGGCTTTATTGTCTTACTTTCCTTAAAATCAAATTTTAATGAACATAACAAATTGATTTTAAATAACTTAATCGATTCAAAATTCTTTCTTTTATTGTCAACTAAAATCCTGTATCTTCCCCTAGCTTATCGTGAGAAATGAGAGTTATATCGACTTTTCACCTTAAAAGCACACCTTTTACAATAAATTCATTCTGTATATAGGTGATTCTATAATAATGTATGTTAAAAATATGTTTCACATATTCATGTTAACATATCAATAACAATTGACACTCGAGCGCACGGCTTGGTGTTTTATATCATGCACAACCTCTCAAGAGAGTATTTATGGGAGTTCACAGATGAACAATTCTGCGACTAAAACAAAAACTTTTTTTGGGCATCCATACCCATTGAGTTCGCTTTTCCTCACAGAAATGTGGGAACGCTTCTCTTTTTACGGAGTTAGACCGTTACTTATCTTATTTATGAGTGCGGCATTATTGCAAGGCGGGATGGAATTACCCATTGAACAAGCCTCCGCTATCGTTGGTATTTTTGCAGGTGGGGTTTATATCACCTCATTACCCGGCGGTTGGTTAGCCGATAACTGGTTAGGCCAACGTCGTGCTGTTTGGTATGGCTCATTAATCATTGCGTTTGGGCATTTGTCTATCGCAATGTCTGCATTTTTATCAAACACCTTCTTTTTCGTTGGGTTATTACTCATCGTATTGGGTACAGGGCTATTTAAAACCTGTATTACAGTAATGGTAGGAACCCTGTATAAGAAAGAAGATACACGCCGTGATGGCGGTTTCTCCCTGTTTTATATGGGAATTAACATGGGTTCATTTATTGCCCCGTTGATTATTGGTCCACTTCATGAAAAGTATGGTTGGCATTTAGGTTTTGGCCTTGGTGGCTTAGGCATGTTAATTGCGCTGCTAATCTTCCGTTTTTACGCTATTCCTCAAATGCGCCGTTATGATAAAGAAGTTGGCCTTGATTCCACATGGAACCGCCCAACGGTTGAGCGCAAAAATGTGGGGAAATGGGTGACCTTTGCCATGGTGTTATTAGCCATACTGGTTGTCTTGATTGATAATGGTACTATCCCATTTAATGCCTCAATAATCGCGAAAAGCTCTGCTTATGTTATCTCGACCTGTGTGGGCATCTATTTCTTATTTATGTTCTTCCTTGGCGGCTTAACCAGCAGTGAACGTTCTCGCTTACTAGCTTGCTTAATTTTACTAGTTGCAGCCGCATTTTTCTGGTCAGCCTTTGAGCAAAAACCGACTTCATTTAATATCTTTGCTCGTGACTATACTGACCGTCAAATGGGCAGTTTTGAAATCCCAACCATTTGGTTCCAATCAATCAATGCGCTGTTCATTATATTGTTAGCGCCAGTATTTAGCTGGTTCTGGCCTTCGCTGGCTAAACGTAATATGAACCCAAGCAGTATGACCAAGTTCGTGATTGGTATCTTATTTGCTGCTGGCGGCTTTGCTATCATGATGGTAGCGGCAAACCAAGTGCTTGCAACACAAAGTGGCGTTTCACCTTTCTGGTTAGTTGGCAGTATCTTATTACTGACATTAGGGGAACTGTGCTTAAGCCCTATCGGGTTAGCAACAATGACCTTACTTGCGCCACAAAAAATGCGCGGCCAAGTGATGGGGTTATGGTTCTGTGCGAGTGCATTGGGTAACCTTGCTGCGGGCATCATGGGCGGTAACATCCGTAAAGACCAATTAGATTCCATGCCTGAGCTCTTCTCTCACGTCTCTATTGCGCTGGTTATCTGTGCCATTGTATTGGCAGCGTTGATTATCCCTGTTAGAAAAATGCTTAAAAATGCAGACAAAAATGAAGCAAATGCTTAATAACGCTCATTAATTGTCCTCTATCCGGTAGCAGCTCACTCGCTACCGGACCTCCTCTGCGTCATTAACTCCCTAATAATTTGCTTATTATATTTCATAGAATAGGCGCTATACTGCTCTCTCACCGTCCCATAATGACTTTAGGAAATCATTCAATGAGCCTATCCGCCCCTATTTACTATGTTGATGCCTTCACTGATACCCTTTTTCACGGTAATCCTGCTGCGGTTGTGTTACTCGATAACTGGCTACCAGATGAACAGCTCATTGCTATTGCCGCAGAAGTGAACTTATCAGAAACCGCATTTTTAGTCGGTCGTCATATCCGATGGTTCACCCCTAAAGTTGAAGTAAAACTGTGTGGTCATGCAACACTTGCCGCTGCCTTTGTGTTAAATCATGTGCTCCAACAAGATATTCATCCTTTAATATTTAATTCTCTATCCGGTGAGCTAGTTGTGACGCAAAATGGCCCAGGATTTACTCTGGATTTCCCAATACTAGGATCCGTACAAAGCGACCCAAACCAGTACCCACACCTCGCCGACATCCTTGGAGTTAAAATCAAAGAGCTTTGGATAGCGAAAGACCGTTACCTGTGTTTTCTTGAAAGTGCACAGCACGTTCAAGACTGTCAGCCGGATATGTTAAAACTTTCGCAGCTTTCTCTTCCTGGATTAGCAATTACAGCAGAAAGTGCTAATGGCGACTGTGACTTTGTTTCTCGCTATTTTGCCCCAGCAAAAGGGGTAGATGAAGACCCTGTAACCGGTACCTCACATTGTGCTATCGCGCCAATATGGGCAGACCGGCTGAATAAATTGCAGTTAGTTGGCCAACAAATTTCATCACGCGGAGGAGTAGTTCAATGTGAGCTGACCTCTGAACGAGTAAAATTAACAGGTAAAGCCGTCTTATTCCTAACAGGTGAAATCCACATTTAAGATTAAAAATCAAACAAGTAGAAACAGAATCATTTCTATCCTGTCTATTCTTCTATCCAAATAGTGCCAGCGCCAGTATTTTTCTTGAACATTATTACTCTTGAAATAGTGGCGCCCATTTCATATCCGAAAAACATCTTTAACATTTAATTAAAAATTTTAATTTCAACCCAATTTGGTTTACAATTATAATTATTATTAAAGATATAATTACAATTATAAATATTTCTAATTGAAGCTTTGGTCAATTGTGAAAAACTCATTCGATATAAGGAACTTAATAAGATGGCTATTACTAGAAGAAAATTTTTGATTGGTGGTGGCGTTGTTGCCGTTGCTGCAGGGGCCGGAATTTTAACTCCAATGTTAACTCGTGAAGGTCGATTTGTGCCTGGTAAGCCACGACATGGCTTTGTTGCAGGAACTGAAGGCTCTCTACCACAGCAAGCTGACGTCGTTGTTATTGGCGCTGGAATTCTGGGGATCATGACTGCAATTGAGCTGGTCGGGCGTGGTTTAGATGTTGTTATTGTTGAAAAAGGTAACATCGCAGGCGAGCAATCATCCCGCTTCTACGGCCAAGTTATCACGTATAAAATGCCAGATGAAACGTTCTTACTACACCACTTAGGGAAACAGCGTTGGAGAGAGATGAACGCGAAAGTCGGTGCAGATACTAGCTATCGTACTCAAGGTCGCGTTGAAGTACCATTTGATGAAGAAGATCTTGTCAACGTTAGAGAGTGGATTGATACTCGCAGTAAAAACGTCGGTTCAGATATTCCGTTCAAAACACGTATTATCGAAGGTGCTGAGCTCAACCAACGTTTGAATGGTGCACAATCTAAATGGACTATCGCTGGTTTTGAAGAAGACTCTGGTAGCTTAGATGCTGAAATTGCGACCTTCGTCATGGCAGATTACGCCAAAAAATTAGGTATAAAAATTTATACTAACTGTGCAGCTAGAGGCTTAGAAACCCAAGCAGGCGTCATTTCTGATGTCGTCACCGAGAAAGGGGCTATTAAGACTTCGCGTGTTGTTGTCGCAGGTGGCGTATGGTCAAGGCTGTTTATGCAAAACTTAGGTGTTGATGTCCCAACACTGCCCGCTTATCAATCTCAGCAACTGATCACCGGATCACCAACTGCACCGGGGGGTAACGTTGCTTTACCTGGCAATATTTTCTTCCGTGAACAAGCTGACGGCACCTACGCAACATCTCCACGTGTGATTGTTGCCCCTGTTGTTAAAGACTCCTTCGTTTATGGTTATAAATACATTCCATTGCTGTCTATGCCTGATTTCCCTGTGCATATTTCATTAAATGAGCAGTTAATTAATTCATTTACCGAACCAACCAGCTGGAAGTTGGACGAAATTTCACCTTTCGAAAAACACAGAAATATGACGGCATTGCCTGATTTACCTGAGTTGAATGCATCATTTGAGAAATTAAAAACTGAATTCCCTGCATTTAAGGATTCTAAACTTATTGACCAATGGAGTGGTGCTATGGCCATCGCACCTGATGAGCATCCAATTATTTCTCAGGTTAATGAGTATCCGGGCCTTGTCATTAATACTGCTACAGGTTGGGGAATGACAGAAAGCCCAGTTTCTTCTGAGCTCACGGCTGACTTGTTACTGGGTAAAGAGCCATCATTGAATGTTAAACCATTTAGCCTATACAGATTCAGCTAAACTGGCTTGTAAAACTTGCTCACAAAAACCCTTCAATTTGAAGGGTTTTTTTATTGCCTATTGTGTCTTTATTACATAGTATTCGAAACTTAAATCAAATGGAGTGATTATGAATAAATTACTATTAACAATAGCGATTTCACTATTAAGTACCACTGCTTTCGCTGAGAAAAGTTATACCGTAGAGCAATTAGAGGACATGATTGCTAACAACAATAAACCACAAATTGCAGTGCCTGTTTTAGATGGTTCAATTGCAAAAAACGATTTTCCAACCTGTAAGTCAGGCTTAATCGAGTGGCTTGATGGTGTTGAAAAATACCCTATTACTGTTGAAAAAGATGTTGATGGCGAAGATTTTTCTGCCACGATTTGGGCTGAGTCTAAAGCATTTTTAGTTTCTTGCGTTAAAAGTGGCAACAATGCAAAAGCTGTTCGTATGAGCGCAGAGTATTTAGATAATTAATTTCATGCCTCACTTATAATTTAAAGGCTCATAATTTGAACTCAGAGCCTTTAATATTACCCTTCTGATTTTAGCTACAGCTGATATTCTCAAAAACTTCCCCTGCCGGAACGATTCACTTCACATTTATTGCTGAATTAATTTGAAATGAGTATTACACTTAGCCTTTAACATTATTGCTTTTAACAATTACGAGCATACTAAGTAACAATTGTAAGGTAGACCATGAGTTCCATCGCTGACGATGTTATCGCACAAAAAATAGAACAATCCATTTCTCGCGTCTCTAAAGTCGTATTTCCAACAACAACGAACCACCATAGCACCCTATTTGGCGGTACTGCTCTCGCTTGGATGGATGAAGTTTCTTTTATTACCGCAACGCGTTTTAGCCGTAAGCGCCTCGTTACCGTATCAACTGAGAAAATTAATTTCACCCACCCTATCCCTTCAGGCACTATTGTTGAATTGGTCGGTAAAGTCATTCGAGTCGGAAGAACCAGTTTAACGGTTAATGTATCGATTTTTTTAGAGGATATGTATTCTGATGGTCGTGAAGAAGTGATACATGGCCAATTTAATTTTGTCGCCATTGATGACAACGGTAAACCTACTCCATTATTTGAGTTATAAGCTTTTTTAAGCCATTAACGGGCAGGTTTTTATCATATTGTTAAGGTGTGGACTCTGTAAATTTCAATTCACACCTTTCTAATACATATGCACTACTCCTTATTTTATTTACTTTCCTCACCTTTAATGTGTTTTATATCGATAATTTATTCGTATTAAATGTCTTTTAAAAATAATCTTCTAAAATAAAACTTATCAATTAATATTTTATTCTCTTATCTTTAACCTCCGCATATGATTTCAAATCATTTTTTTATTAATATCTTGTAACAACAGATACATAACATTACTAAAAGACATTAAACTTCATACTCAAATATATTGTCTTTTTTATTATATATTGATATTTTTCAATTAAAATCGTAGAGTATGGGAAGTTACTAATTACCCTAAAAATGCGTAAAAACACACAACGTATCGCTTGTTTTATATTACGTATTTTGATGTAGTTTTTTTTATATAATATGCTTTACTTTGTTGACAATAAATCTCATTGAGACATTGTATTAAAAACAGAAAAAAACAACGCTAATATAAGATATCAAATCATGCTTAGAATTCTCTCATTTATTATTTTATGTGCCTTTTCAATTAACCTGAGTGTCGCCGCAGTTCCCAAAGAAGCCATTAAACGCATTGAGCAAGAGGCACAAAAAGGGGATATAAAAGCACAAGTCATGTTAGGAATTGGCTATTACCTTGGGAATGAGCTTAAACAGGACTATGGTAAAGCAAAGAAATGGCTAACAATGGCATCGAATAAAGGCAACTCCGATGCTCAGTTGTTTTTAGGTGATATGTATTTAAATGGTAATGGTGTTGAAGCCAACCTTGAAACGGCTATGGATCTATTCGAAAAGTCAGCGAATAAAGGCAACGTTGAAGCCCAAAACTACATGGGGCAGTTTTACTATCAAGGTATTGGTGTAAAACAAAATTATATTACGGCTTTTGAATGGTTCAAAAAATCTGCTGATAAAAAATTTCCACCCGCACAATACCAAGTCGGTAGAATGCTAGAAAGTGGTGAAGGAATTGAAATCAATGAAAAATCTGCAGCTGAATATCTAGCTCAAGCCTGCAAAGCTGGCTTAAAAGAAGCTTGCGTAAAAAAATAAATCTACCCCAATATTTCCTGCATTTTACCTGATGTTATTCATTATAATGGCATCAGGTCCCCCTCTTTTTTTGATGAAAAATCTTATTACGGCTACTTGCTCACACCCTTTGCCCAATAAATCCATTACTATTAATAATCGAATTCACAATGTATGATATTGTTCTAAACTTATAATATAAAAGAAAAAGGGAGATATTATGTACAAGACAATTTTAGTTCCTATCGATGTAACCGAAGATGCCCTCACTAATTTATTAGTGCCTCATGTTAATTCGCTACAAAAATTGAACGATGCAACAGTACACTTTCTTGCCGTAACCGCACCAATTTCAAATTATTTACGCTACGGTGGCACAATCTTGCCAGGAGACTTTCCTGATGACGAAAAGCAAGCTGAAATTATTCTGACCGAGCTAAAAGAAAAAATTAAATTATTTGATATCCCTGCAGATAAGATACAGGCAAAAGCAACCGTCGGTTCTGTTAAAGACGAAATTCTCGCGACAGCAGAAGATATTAACGCTGATATTATTTTACTCGGTTCACGCCGCCCAAGTATGTCAACCTATTTGCTCGGTTCGAATGCAGCCTCAGTAGTTCGCTATGCGAAAACTAGCGTATTAGTTGTTAGATAATAAGGGCTAAAGTTACATTTACAGCTAAACCAACGCATTTTACAAATAAAAGGCTTAGTCTTAATGATTGTTACAAAAAACAGCAAAGACATACACTTTATAAGGCTATTTTCTCGCTAATTTAGAGTAAATTAAAGGCTCATAAACATTTTCGTGATTTTCACGCCCTGCTTTTTAGCAGGGTTTTTTTATGCGATAAAACTGTTCAGTGGCTTAATCTAAAACGCTTAAAAAGAATACCGTCAAAATCAACAATAGCCTCTTCAGTAAAACCATAACGCAAAATCGCTGATATTTTCTTACGCGTTAGCGGTAAGTGAATTGTAACGGACTCAACCTTCAGTGATGTAAAAGCTTTATGAATTATATTATTAACAATGTATTTTCCCTTTCCCCAAAACTTGGGATGCAAAACTAAAGCTAAATCCGCGTCACCCGCTTCATTTTGTAACCCTCCCCAGCCTGCAAACTGACCATCAATCATAATGGCCCATACGCCATAGCCATGTTGATCCCAATGCTGCTCTTTTCCTGCAACCCACTCACGGCAGGCTTGCTCATCAAAAAGATGACTGCCTAACGGCATATGTTCAAGCACAGCAGGGTGAGTATTTAATGCGATAAGATCTGCAGTACCAATTTGGCTTAGTTGAAAAAACTGAATAGGCATAGTGAGCGTTTTATCCACATAACATATTAATAAACTGAATATATAATTTAACTATCTTCCCAAAAAGTGATGCCCCACTCAAGTTAGTCGAGCATCAACACCCCGTTATTACTGTTCTAAGGCTGTCGCCATGACTTTTTGGAAATCTTCCCAAGAACAATAGCCGCTTTTATCTATTGGGCACCCTTTTAACTCTAATGTGACATGCTTAGGAGGTGTTTGTAATGACAAATATGTATTATCCCTAAGCTGATCTGAGGTTTGATAAACATATTCTACTTTCATAAAATCTTTATTAGCTTGTTTGTCCGTCCAACGTTGAAACACTAATTTCCCCCCAATTGGGGTGTGCTCATACTGCTCTGGTAATTGATATGGTTTAAAATCCATAGCTGACATCAACGAAGCAATATTCGAATCATGCCCGACTAAGAATATAAATTTTGCAGTTTCTCCTTTATCGACAGAAACAAAGCCTTTATCAATATAATTCAGTATTGGATGAGCCACATTCTTAGCAATAATTTTTGGCGTAAACAACGTTTCTTGGTAAGCATTTTTTAACGTATTCAGTTTTTTCCATTTTTCAGGGGTATCCACAAGCCCCCAAGCCACATCATTAGCCGGAAAACCTTCATAATATTGCAGATCAATAGCGTCTACAGCTGAATTCGCAATTTTTAATGGGCCACTGACGCCCGGTTCTTTTTCTGCTTCAATAATAAAACTATTTTTTTGGCTGTTTAAATTACACAGTTTATCTGTTTTACATTTTTGCGAGTCTTTAATATTCAGAACTGTATCCAATTCTTCATAACCCGCTGTAAGCGATAACCCGTTAAAATATTGCTCCATCTCCGCAAGTGCCTTTTGCTTAAATTCAGGGGAGCCATTCGTAATAATGGGGTTAAAAACAGGATCCATTTTGCCAATTTCAGGCTGATGATGAATACTCACCTTGCATCCAGGAAATGCACCTGCCGCAAAAAATTGGGCGGTTGCTATCGTTCTTTGTAGACTATTCGTATAAAGGTACACATCCTCATTGCTCGTTGGGCACAGTTCATCTGCAAGTAATTTATTTTGGTCGATCCATTCCCTAAAATAATGCCCCATATAGACTTCAAGTGCGCCGCCTTTCGTTGTGAGATAACCACTTTGCGCATCCCAAGCAGGCCATTTTTTATCAGTCACTTCAGTAAGAATACCGGTATTTACGATAGGTGTACGTAAATTATGGCGGCTAAGGACTAAAACTTGGTCCAAAATCATATCTGATTCGGTGCCTGTATTGGCTAATACAGGTGCAATTGGTGTTAATAGTGCCGTAGATAAACAGAGAGTTAATAATTTATATTTCATTAAGATACCCCTACGATTAAATTAACAAAGAAAAGTACTTTATCGCTATATTAAATAATTGGCGAAAAAATTACGCCGTAGCTAGTCTAATAATGAAGTAGTTAGCTTTTTTTTCTGCGATAAATATCTCAAAAACAACCTTAACGTAAATTTAAAATAAGCGATTGACATAAAAAAACCAAAAGCTAAGATTTCCAGTTAATACATGGAGATAATATAATGATAGTCCAAAGTGCCACACGTGCACACGATGATGATATTATTCGTGTTTGGGAGTCTTCAGTTAGAGCTACCCACCATTTTTTAACTGAAGAAAAAATTGCGGAGCTAAAAGTTGCTATCAAACAGCTTTACTTACCGCATTTAGCTGTTTTTGTGGTATTTGATGACACAGGTAATATGACCGGTTTTCTAGGCTGCGATAAACACCGCCTTGAAATGTTGTTTATTTCTCAAGAAAGTAGAGGCCAAGGTACTGGGAAAAAACTCCTTCAATATGCCATTGACACGTTAGGCATTACTGAACTGGACGTTAATGAGCAAAATCCTCAAGCCATCGGCTTCTATCAGCACATGGGTTTTACACAATATGCACGTTCTGAACTAGATGGCGAAGGTAATCCGTTCCCTATTCTCCATATGCACCTTAATAAAGAATAATCATGAAAATCATTGAATTAGAAACTGAACGTTTACGGCTACGTGGGTGGCAAGAAGAAGATAAGCACCCACTTTACCAAATGAATAGCCATCCCGATGTCATGCACTACTTTCCTTCTGTGCTAAATGAACAGCAAAATGCACAATTTATGGAAACCATCATAGATAAATTCGCTCAACAAGGGGGGTGGGGATTATGGGCTGTAGAATTAAAATCCAATAAACAATTCATTGGGTTTATCGGTTTAAATATTCCCGCCGCTAATTTACCTTTTTCCCCTTGTGTTGAATTAAGTTGGCGCTTGCATCCCAACTATTGGCACCAAGGCTATGCGACTGAAGGGGCTCACGCCGCGATCAAATTTGCATTTGAACAACTAAAACTAGAAGAGCTTGTTGCGTTCACCGCGGTGGTCAATTCTCCATCAGAATCTGTTATGAAAAGACTTGGAATGATAAAACATCCAAATAACTTTTATCACCCTGCACTCCCTGATGGCCATTGGTTGCAAGAACATGTGCTATATCGATTAGCGGCTGACAACCGTTAGTTTGCCATAAAGAAATTGCTCACAATTCATGCTTATTTACATCCAATAAAAAACCGCTGCCATGCTTAATCACACAACAGCGGTTTCGTTAACCTAAAAATAAATTATTTTTTACTTTCAGCTTCGGCTTTAGCTTCTTTCGCTTCAACATCGCGGTACCAACGAGGGTGATGTTTTCTCGCCCAACGGCGGCTAACTTTCCCTTCGATCATTCCGTTGATTGAACCTTTAACCCAAAATGCCATGTACATATGAATTAAAATGGCATGGATCAAGACAATCGCAGCAACAGCGTGGATCAACAGCCCCCAACGCACCATCCACATTGGGAATAAATGTGCGAAATAAGGGCGCCAAATAATAATACCGGTGACCAAGAGCACAAAAATCAGGCTCATGATACTCCAGAACATCATTTTTTGACCGGCATTATATTTACCGACATCAGCCACTTCATGTTCGTTACCTTTGAGTACTTCAACAATATTTTTAATCCAAGGTAAGTCTTTCTTATCTGGAATATTGTGTTTTACAAAGCGAACAAACATAAACATCGGCGTTTTTCAAGGTAGTTGTCGCCTGAGCTGTTAAGCAGCTTCTTTTTTGTTCTCTGGGTTTAATTTCACATCACCGATTTCCTCCCAGTTTCTAATACCCTTTGACCAGCGGTTAGGGTTCTTTTTTTGCGCTTTGGTATATAGCTCATGGCGTCTTGCCAATATCGCTTTATCTTCACCATTATGGCGTTGCGCTGGTGTCACGAATTTGATGCGACTATGCCTGTGCTCAGTGTTGTACCATTGAGCGAAGCCTTTCATCCAAGCTCTTGCATCTTCAAGGCTTTTAAAGCCTTCGCTTGGCCAGCGGTGACTGTATTTGACCGTGCGGAACAATGATTCTGAGTACGGATTATCATTGCTGACACCGGGGCGGCTACGAGAGCCAATGACACCCATATCAAGCATTTTGGCTTGCATCGTCAAACATTTCATCGGGCTACCGTTATCTGAATGCAATACCACGTCTTTTTTAACGCATTTCTCAGACCAGAGCGTGCGCTCAAGCAATTGGGCAGCATGTTCACCTGATTCACTGTCATGAACTTCCCACCCGACAACCTTACGGCTGAAGATGTCGATTATCATGTAGAGGTAGAAGAACCGACCAATGACCGTTGACGGGCAGTAACTAATATCCCAAGTCCACACTTGGTTTGGCGCTGTCGCTGTGTACCCCTTAGGTTTAGCTCGGCTACCTTTAGGTTTTGCTTTACCTCGATGGGCTAGCTGGTCATTGGCTTTCAACACACGATAAAAGCTCGATTCAGACGCGAGATATTGCCCGTTATCTGCCAGCATTGGCACTATCTGACTTGGCCCTAAATTGGCGTATTCTTCTTGGTTACAGGTAGCTAATATCGCTTGCTGCTCTTCCTCAGTGAGCTTGTTACTCGGTTCTGGCCTATCAGCTGTAGGTCTTTTGTCACCACTGATTTCACCGCTTTCCTGCCAGCGTTGTAATGTGCGTACAGACATACCAACTTCTTCACAGGCTTTCTCTTTTCTAGCACCTGAGCCGACTGCTTCATCAATCAGAGATGCGTAATGCTGCCTATCTGTGAGTGAGGTTAATTGTCCTCGTCTTCCCCCCAGTAGGCATTTAACTTTTTTCTGAGCACCAACAACGCTGCCGTTTCAGCAAGCGCAGCATCTTTGCGCTTTAACTCTCTTTCTAACTCTTTAATCCGCTTACGATCATCCTTTCGCTCTTGGGTTAATTGCTTACGTTGCTGGGCTTTAGTTTGATTGCCTGCAATGCAGCTTCGCTTCCATTCTTTAACTTGCTCAGGGTAAAGCCCTTTTTCACGGCAATACTCACTTAACTCAATTTCGCTCAATGCTGCTGTTTCTAAAACAATTGAGAACTTTTGCTCTGGTGACCAACCATCTGAACTATTGCTATCAGCCAAACTAGAACCTGCTTTTAAATACTTATCTCGCCATGAATACAAAGTAGATAAGTTGATACTTTCTAGCTTTGCGAATTGGCGTAATGATAAGCCACTTTCAACCAGCTTTCTAATGATGGCTTTCTTATGATCTTCAGGATAATGCTTCACTAATATCTAACTTACCGCTCCCTGTTATATTTTTATGAAAAACTGAGGCGACAACTATCCTGACACAGGGGGACATCAGCACGACGAAAATGAGTACACCGAAGAATGGGTGTAAAATCCGTCCCATTTGTGGTGTACCAAAGGTTTCCGTCAACCATTTCAGTGTTGGGAAAAATAACGCGATCCCCGACAAAGCAACCAAGAAGAAACTGATGACAACCGTCCAGTGACACGCGCGGTCAATAAACTTAGTCCGCACAATCATTTTGCTTTTCTTACTCATGGTCATCTTTCTCCTCTTCATCACTCACTTCTTTGTTCGGACCAATTCCCACATAGTGGAAAATCAACCCTGCAAAGGTCGCGATAAATCCAACGACAGAAAGTGGTTTCAAGATGCCCTGCCACAGATTGATTGGCGTATCAATTTGTGGGTCTTTAGGCAGGCCATGATACAGTTCAGGTTTGTCAGCATGGTGAAGTACATAAACAACATGTGTACCACCAACGCCTTCAGGATCATAAATTCCCGCTTGCGCATAACCCCGATTTTGCAATTTCGTTACGCGCTCTGCACCGTATTCCAACATCTCTTTTTTCGTACCGAAACGAATAGCGCCTGTTGGACAAGTTTTCACACATGCTGGTTCTTGGCCAACACTCACCCTATCAACACACAAGGTACACTTGTATACTCGATTATCTTTCGGGTTTAATCGAGGAATGTTGAATGGGCAACCTGCGATACAATAGCCACAACCAATACAGTGCTCTGATTGGAAATCCACAATACCATTTGCGTACTGAATGATTGCTCCTGCTGATGGGCAAGACTTCAAACATCCAGGATCGGTACAGTGCATACAGCCATCTTTACGGATCAGCCATTCTAGCTTGCCCATTTCAGTGGTTTCGCTAAAACGCATCACCGTCCACGATTTTGCACTTAAATCCGTAGGGTTATCATAAACCCCAACGCAATGGCCAACTTCGTCACGGATATCATTCCACTCAGAACATGCCACCTGACAAGCTTTACAGCCGATACAGGATGACACAT
This sequence comes from Providencia huaxiensis, assembly GCF_002843235.3. Lineage (NCBI taxonomy): Bacteria > Pseudomonadati > Pseudomonadota > Gammaproteobacteria > Enterobacterales > Morganellaceae > Providencia > Providencia huaxiensis. The sequence continues at coordinate 801,353 of NZ_CP031123.2, read as the reverse complement.
CGATGAGCTTACAGACTTCAAGCTTATCATCACGCGCTTGTGGCGGAGGCGTAATGCTATTGGTCGCGGAACGTTTAATAATGTCTTGAGATTGCATGGACATGTTCCCTCCCTTACGCCTTCTCAATGTTAACTAAGAATGCCTTATACTCAGGTGTCTGAGAGTTAGCATCGCCGACAGACGGCGTTAACGTATTGGTGATAAACCCTTTTTGAGTCGCGCCTTCAAAGCCCCAGTGAATCGGTAATCCAACAGTTTCAATTGGTTTCCCATCCACCATCAGCGTTTGTAATCGAGGAGTGACAACCGCAACTGCTTTGATAAACCCACGCTTACTACTGACTTTGACCTTATCGCCTAACGCAATTCCTTTGGCTTTCGCTAGTGTTTCGCTGATTTCAACAAATTGCTCTGGCTGAGCAATCGCGTTCAAGCGAGCATGCTTGGTCCATGTGTGGAAATGCTCTGTTAAGCGGTATGTGGTTCCTACATAAGGGAAATCTTTGTGGTCGCCAAGACGTTTCTTGTCTTCATCAAAAATTCGCGCCGCTGGGTTAGAAACCACATTAGGGTGCAACGGGTTAGTGCCAAGTGGTGTTTCAAATGGCTCATAATGCTCAGGGAATGGCCCTTCTGCCATCTTATCGATAGCAAATAAACGACCTAAACCTTCTGGTTGCATGATGAATGGCCCTGTTCCTACTTCAGGTGCAGAAGCATTAAAGTCAGGAATATCATTACCGACCCATTTTTTACCATTCCACTCGATAAGCACGCGGTCTTTATTCCACGGTTTACCTCGGGTATCACAAGACGCACGGTTATAAATCACACGGCGGTTCAGAGGCCATGCCCATGCCCAGCCCAATGTGTTACCGATACCAGATGGGTCGCTGTTATCACGATTTGCCATCTGGTTGCCTTTCTCAGTCCAGCTACCGGTGTAAATCCAGCAAGAAGAGGCTGTTGAACCATCGGCTCGCAATAAAGCAAATGAGCTGAGTAATTCACCTTTTTTCGCTTGTAAATTGCCGTCAGCATCATAAAGATCAACCAGTGCAACACCGTTGTTTTCTTTTGCCACTTCTTCTGATTCAGGATGGAATTGTTGTTTATAATTCCATTTCATTTGCATCAGAGGATCTTGGCCTTGGCCACCTTCTTTCTCATACAATTCACGGATCTTATACAGAATTCCGGTCAAGATTTGGCCATCATTACGCGCTTCGCCTGGGGCATCTGCGGCTTGCCAGTGCCATTGTAACCAACGGCCTGAGTTTGCTATCGAGCCATCTTCTTCCGCAAAACAGGTCGATGGTAAACGGAACACTTCGGTTTGAATCGAAGCCGTATCAACGTCATTCATCTCACCGTGATTTTGCCAGAAATTAGCCGTTTCAGTGACTAATGGGTCTACAACAATCAGGTATTTCAATTTACTGAGGCAACTAACCACTTTGTTCTTATCAGGGAATGAAGCCACTGGGTTAAACCCTTGACAGATATAGCCGGTCACTTGGTTTTTGCTCATCATGTCAAAATACTTCATGACATCATAAGCTTGGTCCCATTTAGGTAACCAGTCATAACCCCATTGGTTTTCTGCTTGAGCTGAATCACCATAGAAAGACTTCATCAAACTCACGAAGAATTTAGGATAGTTACTCCAGAAATTCACCTGATTTGGTAATGTCGCTTTTGGTGTATTCGCAGTCAGGTAGCTATCAATGTCTTGATGCTTTTCAGAAGGCAGCGTCAAGTAACCCGGTAAACTGGTTGATAGTAACCCTAAATCTGTCAAGCCTTGAATGTTCGAGTGCCCGCGCAATGCGTTCACACCGCCACCCGCAACCCCCATGTTACCTAACAGTAACTGGATCATCGCCATGGTGCGAATGTTTTGTGCGCCAACAGTATGTTGTGTCCAGCCTAATGCATACAGAAAAGTCCCAGCTTTATCTGCCGCACTTGTTGTGGCTAAAATTTCACAGACTTTCAAGAAATCGGCTTTTGGTGTTCCACAAATTTGCTCAACGATATCAGGCGTATAGCGTGATACGTGTTTGTGAAGTAAATTCCACACGCAACGTGGATCTTGTAATGTGTCATCGCGCAATGCGTGACCATTTTCATCAAACTTATAGTTCCAGCTGGTTTTATCGTAACTACGCTTATCAGCGTCATAACCACTAAATAAACCATCGTTAAAGTCAAAATCGTCTCTAACAATCAACGATGCATTGGTATAGTTCTGAACATACTCAGCATTGATTTTTTGGTTTTCAATCAGGTACAGCAAAACGCCCGATAAAAAGGTAATATCGGTTCCTGAACGGATAGGGACATAATGGTCAGCAACTGATGCAGTACGCGTAAAACGCGGGTCTATGACAATCAGTGTGGCATCATTGTTATTTTTCGCTTCAATTGCCCAGCGGAACCCAACAGGGTGTGCTTCCGCAGCATTACCGCCCATAACGACGACAACATCGGCATTTTTGATATCAACCCAGTGGTTGGTCATCGCACCGCGACCAAATGTTGGAGCAAGACTTGCTACCGTTGGTCCGTGTCAGACACGCGCTTGGTTATCAACCGCTAGCATTCCTAGCGATCTGGCGAATTTTTGCGTCAACATTCCCGTTTCATTACTAGCAGCTGATGCACAAAGCATCCCTGTTGATAACCAACGGTTTACAGTTGTTCCTTCCGCATTTTTTTCAATGAAATTCGCATCGCGATCATCTTTCATTAAGCGAGCAATGCGTGTGAAGGCATCATTCCAACTAATGCGTTCCCATTTATCAGAGCCTGGCGCTCTATATTCTGGATAACGTAAACGATTTTCGCTTTGGATATAGTCGAGTAGGCCAGCCCCTTTAGGACATAAAGCACCACGGTTTACCGGGTGGTCTGAATCACCCTCGACATGGAATATCGCGGATTTAGCATTCATGGCGCCATCGCCCATGCTATATATTAGTAATCCACAACCGACAGAACAGTAAGTACAAGTATTACGCGTCTCTTTAGAGCGAAGTAATTTATATTCACGTACATTAGCTATTGCCATTCCAGGCATAAAACCTAACGCAGCTACAGTTGTACCTGCCATCCCGCCAGCGCAGATTTTAAAAAACTTTCTGCGACTAACGTTCATTGCTACCTCTTTATATTTTTTGTATAAATCGATGAGAGAATAGCAGCCTAATATGATTAGATATTGCCTAAAATCAATGAAAGTGAAAATAAAAGTTTAATTAATATTAACTGAGTAGTTAAACATCAATTAAAATTACTACCAATAGAGTATTTATTGTTAAATTGATTTAGATCAAATGTTACATTTTAAAATATTTTAGTTAAATGCAGTTTTAATTAACATTTCATAAAAGAAAATAGTTTAATTTCGTAAAACAATAACCCTTACATTTAATTTAAAATTCAAATGTGGATCTAGCATTTATTTGATGAAATAAACATAAAGAGATAATGCTGTAGCCATCTTAGTCCCCTCATTATCTTAAAATAAATAATTAAATTTTTAAGATAATGAGATAACATTATCATCTATTCCCAACCACTAATAATGATCCCAGCCCCTACAAGTACAACCAGAGCACCCACCCAATCAGTCACAGTAAGAGAGACACCATCAACCACTTTCAGCCAGACTAATGCTGTGACAATATATATCCCACCATAAGTTGCATAAATTCGTCCGCTCGCTTCTGGGTGTAATGTCAGCAACCAAACAAACAGCATTAAACTTAAGGCTGCAGGAATTAATAACCAAGCCCCACCTTGTTTTTTCATCCAAAGATAAGGAAAGTAACAACCTGCAATTTCAGCTAATGCTGTAATAAAGAACAAACCAATAATTTTTATCGACATAAAATCCCATTCAAAATAGTGCCCATAAATTTCACCTTTATATTAGCAATTTTAACACTCACTGTTATGCATTTTTAACTAACATCAGTGAAATTCGCCTTGCAATCGGTAAGACAAAAAATACGGTCGGGAAAGCAATCATCCAAGAGAGCATCCACGAACTCAGCCAAGGAAAAAACACTTCGCTGGTGAAGCCCAAAGCTCTTATCGTACTAATCAGCGAAACAATTCCACTCATGACAAGGGATAAAAAGAAAGGAACAAGAAAAATCATTGCACGAGCGGGTAACTTGGGAATACCTAAAACATAATTACGGTCTTGATATGACATAAAAAATCCAAGGTTGGCGGGCACATAAAGCACTATATCACCTGTATTATTACACTTTCATTCATTATTATAAGCTGTAAAACAATTCGAATAGGTACCATATTATGATTTCAGGACATGTATTTATAGCAACCAGCTTAGACGGTTATATCGCCCGAAAAAATGGTGATATTGATTGGCTACAATCCTTCGACTCAACAAATGAAGATCACGGATATCATGATTTTATGAGTCATATTGATGCTATCGTTATGGGACGTGGTACTTATGAAACACTCTCTCATATGATCCCTTGGCCATATGAGTTGCCAGTTATAGTGCTTTCTTCATCATTAGCCAGTCTGCCAATCCCTGAACATTTAATTGGCAAAGTTCGCTTCCTCAATCACCTCCCCGAAGAAGCCATGGCCCTATTAGAAAAAGAAGGACATCAACATATTTATATTGATGGCGGGCAAATAGTTCAATCATTTATAAACAGCGGGTTAATCAATAAACTGATTATTACACGATTACCTATATTACTTGGCAACGGGCGCTCACTATTTGGCCCAATACAGCAAGATATTCGCCTAAAACATATCCAAACCATTACCTTCCCATCCGGCTTTGTACAATCACACTATGAGATTTAATGAGTTAAAAGGGAAAAGTGGTATTCCACCGCTCCCCTCAATGATGCTTAAAGCCAATTTTTGATTTTATTAGTTAATTGTTCTCGCACAATATCATTAAGAAAACTTGCCTCTAACGCGTGCACATTACACTGAATAAAATCGTCAATAGTCCAGTTAAAAACCTTGTGTAATAACTGGTATTCTTGATTTAATGTCGTATTCGCAACTGTTCGCGCATCAGTGTTAATATTCAGCCTTACACCACGTTTCTTTAATTCGTTAACTGGGTGTACTTGAATACTGTCAAAAACATTACAGGTAATATTACAGCTAGGACAAACTTCAAGTAATATCTTATTAAGCTTTAACCGTTCGATTATTTCGTCACTTTCAATACTTCTTACGCCGTGTCCAATACGGGATACTTTTAGTTTATCGAGTGTTTCAAGCACACTTTCATACCCTAAAGCTTCCCCTGCATGAGCAATCACATGGCCACCATATGAGCGAACATAATCAAACGCAGCTTGATGGTTACTCAGTGTAAACCTAGCTTCATCTGCAGCTAAATCTAATGCAACAACATTACTGCCTTGATAATCAATAACTAGTTGAGCCGTCTCCAAGCTTTGTTGCTCAGTAAAATGGCGTAAGGTACATAGTATTAGCCTAGCTTCGATAGCGTATTTTTCTTTGGCTTGTTCCATGGCGTCCAAAACAACTTCGACTACTTCTGCACTTTTCAGTCCTTTTCTAAGATGTAACAACGGAGCAAAACGTAGCTCAACATAAATAACATTATCGTTTTGTAGTTGTTCAAATAAATCATTTACTGCAAGAGAAATTGCCATTTTAGTTTGTAAAATATCAAGTTGTGGCTCTATACACTTTAAAAAATCACCTAGATCTTCACATTTTTCAGGCGCAATAAATGCGCTAGCAAATTCGTTAAATGAAATGGATGGGTTAGCTTGCTTTACATAGTGAAAACTTAAGCAAGTGTCTAAATGCACATGTAATTCGACTTTAGGCATTAAATTTATCTTTTCATGCATATCATCAGTACAGCCAACTCTATTCGATAATTGTTCTTTCATGTATATCTCCTTCTATTGAATATCACCTAAACTAACAGTTCATCAATAGATAAAAAAAGGACATACGTCCTTTTTTACACTTGCGAATCTATGCCATACTGCTCATTGTAAATACACACATTGATAGAATAAATAATGAAAAAAATTATCTCTTCTGAAAAAATCAAAGAATATTTTACTCTCTATCAGCTTGATAAAATTCTGACTGAAGAAACAATAAAGTCAGCAAAATTTATTAAAATCAGCTCATCTGAATACTTAATGTCGCAAAATGATACAATTAAATTTATCTACTTTCTTTTAGAGGGAAAACTACAAGTTGAACGCTATGAAATAAATGGCGAGCATGTTGTTTTTTCATTTGAAAATGCGTTTTCAGTTATTGGTGACTTAGAATTATTTCAGAACAATGATGCCAAAAACACCCGTATTTACAGTACGATACAGGCAGTCACAGATTGTGAATTACTCGCATTTCCACTACAAATTATTCAAAAGAAAGAACTTAGCTCCCCTATTTTTTTACAATTTATATGTCAACATCTTAGCAAAAAGCTTTTTAACGCATCGCAGCTACACTCTTCTTCTGCATTTTCTGTTGAATATAAATTAAGACGTTATTTAGTTTTTGCCGAAAACCAGTATGGATCTGAATTTAAATTGGAAAATCGCGATTCAATAGCCGCCATGCTTGGTGTGTCTGTCAGGCAACTAAACCGCACATTAATAAAACTAGTTGAAGGTAAGCTTATTGAGCTTAAAGGTAAAAAAATTAAAATTATTAACCTAAAAAAGGTTAACTGACTGAAAGTGAATTACAAAAGGCTGCCATAACAGCCTTTCAACAATTTTTACTATTCCTTAGTTGCCAAAATAACACTGGAAGCTTTGATAATGGCAGTTACTTTACTTTTAACATTTAATCCCAACTCTACGGTACTATTATTTGTTACCACTGCAGATAATAAAGTTCCCGCACTGGTTTTTAAATTTACCACAGAATTAACGCTCCCTTTTTCAATGGATTCAATCACGCCATTAAATTGATTACGAGCAGAGAAATTATATTCTTCAGCGTTGGACACAAGCACAACCCAAGGTGCTTTTATTACTGCCGTTGCCACTTTACCTTTTTCTAAACCAAGTTGTTTGGTACTATTTTTAGTAATCACTGCCGCAATACTTTCACCATTGCCTAAATCGAGTATAATTTCATCATTTACCGCTCCCATAACAATGGACTCAACAACACCTGAAAGTTGGTTTCTTGCAGAAATAGCCATTAAACATCTCCTATACTTTAATAAAATACGACTTCAGTAAGATTATTTTTTAATAATTTAATACTATTGCCATTTGAATTAAGATTCAAAACAAAATCGCATTTATAGGCAATATGCTTAGCGTTATAGTCGTATTTAGAATGACTTACTCCTTCATTTCATATAATAAACAAAGGAGTAACTTAAACTGATTACGGCATAACTGGAGCCAGTGTTGGCTCGCGCCTATCATTAAAAACGTTCCCAAAACGAGAACTTCCTTGGTTCCATTCCTCAACTGCGTTATGAATATCAGCTTTAGTTCGGCCAATAAAATTCCACCACATCAACACAGGTTCATTTAAAGGCTCACCACCCAGTAATAAAATATGGCTATCTGTGGCGAGTTCTACAGAAACTTCAGTTATATTTTTGCCTAAATAAACTAATTCATTACTATTAACTTGCTGCCCTTCAATAACAGCACTGCCACTTACCACAAAAATACCGTATTCAAATTCAGAGCGTAACGTTAAAATTTGTCGAGCGGATTTCTTCGCAACAATATCGAGCCCGATCAACGAAGAAAATGTTAATGTTGGTGCTTTATAAGTTCCATATTCCCCAACGAGTAAATTGAAGTATGTTTCACCTTCAGACCAACGTGGCAATATAGGATAATGGTCAAAACGAGGGGCAATATCTTTAACTGCTTCAGGTAAAGCAATCCACAATTGCACTGCATGTAACTGGCGACTCTCTCCATGGGTATCTTCAGAATGGCTGATCCCATGACCCGCTGTCATTAAATTGACCTGCCCTGGCCGAATAACCTGTTCATAGCCAAGACTGTCTCGGTGTAATACCTCACCTTCAATCATCCAAGTGAATGTTTGTAAAGCTGTATGAGGGTGAGGTGATACCTTCATCCCCTCTGAATCGCCTTTAAAAACCGTAGGCCCTGCATGGTCAAGAAAACACCAAGCACCTATTAGTCTCCGCTCTCTTGTCGGTAAAACTCGTGCAACAGGAAGCCCACCAACATCTTTCGAACGTGCTGTAATCAACTGTAAATCAGGTATTTTATCATTATGTTGAATACTCATGCTTACCTCATCAGTAATTAACAGATATTATTGGCGGATATCACTGTATTCAGGTGTTCTATCGAATATTGCTTTTGCAAAAGGACATAATGGAATAATTTTTCGCCCTTCTTCTCTCATTCGCTCAACAACCTTAGCAACTAATCGCTTTGCAATGCCCTGTCCTTTTAAGCTTTCATCAACCACTGTATGGTCAATAATCACTAAGTCGTCACCAGTATAAACAAAAGTTATTTCGGCAAGGCGCGTTTGCTTGTCATCAGATAAAATAAAAAAGCTATTGTGATTGGATTGGATATTCATCATAAATAACGCCTCTACGTTAAATCAATTTAACTTAGAGTATGTGAGGTATGCTGAAAAGACAATATTCTTCAATTGTCGATGTGATCCAAATATTTTGAAGTTAAAATAAGAATAAAGTGAGAAAAGATGCTGCGACAGCGCTTAACTAGAGACTAAATTTAGTTTAACGCTGTTTTCAACTAGTTCATTAATGTGATGCACATTAATTGTCAGAAAAATTACTTATCACCGTATAGGTTAATGAATTTTCTGAACTATCGATAATTTTTAATTTTACATTTCGATAAGAAATAATATCGCTATTCTTAAGGTTATACTGAATATTATCTCCAAATCCTTGATTCTCAATATTTGAACCTATTCTCTGATAACTAACATCGACAACCTTGTCATTTATCCCATTGAAAATTAAGGCTTGTTCAAATGAATCACCATCAGAATTATTTAGTTTTACCTGTTCGATTTGTGCTTTATCACTACAAACAGCGACATTAACATCTGTCACGATACAGATCTCATTAGGACCAGACCCTTTTTTAATTAAAAGTGAATTCCACGGTTGCCCTAAAACCTCAACAGTGACCGAGCCAGAATCAACGATTTGGTCTGGCATATAAAAATCGCCTTTATCACTTGAACCCACTTTCTTGAATACACCGGGGATAATTTTGTAAGCCAAATCTATCTGTACTGGGTTTAATACTTTAATTCCGTCTATTTCACTAATATTGCCTTCTCTTACTAAGGGTTGCCCTACTGTAATATGGTTGACCTGGCCTATTTTAGGTTCACTGATTTTTTGTGAGTCAGGGACATAGTTATACTCAGTTACCGCACACCCAGATAAAGAAGCAATACAAAAAGCAGGAATTAATAATTTATTCATCTTGATAAATCCATGGAGTTAAGATACTAAATAATATATTTATAAAACAGTTACAACAAGTTACTATTTGTATCCTCTGATACACATCAAACCTTTGGTTTATCATTCCGTTTGAATTTTTCTCTACTTATATTGAATACTAAAAAATACTGTAACTATTCCGTCTTATTCATATTTAAATTAATAAAATGTTATAAACGAAGCATTAATAGTTATAAATGTACAAAATAACCATTTTACAGATGGATAATCCACCTTATGAGATATTAATAACACAAGCAATTGCTTTTAATGCACATCAACATTTTAATCAAAGAAAGCCACTCAAAAAAGAACTACGCGAATTAGAACAATTACCCATGAAGCCACCGTAGCTGGATAAGTAATAATTAGCCTTAAAACAATGAAAATATATTCATAGTTTATTAAAATGACAGTTCGGCAATAATTTTAAAAAATCCGCCGAAGTGGATATTACCATTTTAATTATTAGACATATGAGAATCATCCGATATTTAAGTAAAAGTAACCTAATACCCCAGTATTGCACCAATCAAAACGATATAAAAGATGATAGCAGCGATAATGCCAGCATGTAGGATTTATCTACAGGAAAATTGTAGAGGGAATTTCTATACAAAAAACTATACAACAAATTGTAGAGGATTTAGAAAGGCGTTAGTAGGTTCGGTAGTGTGTAATTTCGCTAGAATGCTTGATTTACTTGGGATTGGAAGACTTTGGAAGACGTTACTAGAAGTGAAGATGGCGGAGGAGGAGAGATTCGAACTCTCGGATGGTTTCCCATCGGCGGTTTTCAAGACCGCTGCCTTCAGCCGCTCGGCCACCCCTCCGCAATGACGTGCACTATAAACATCCTCTCATTGGATGTAAACCCCTAATGTGATCATTCGCTTTAAAAATATACGTCTTTCATACTGTTAGGCGAAAATATCAACACTCTAACGACTTTACTTGGGTTACATCTCTATTTTTGCTAAATTTACGTTCTAATTTTATTTGAGTTGAAAAAGAGTATGTTGGTTTTTAATAATCAAGAAATAGAAACAGATGCGCAAGGTTACCTGCTTGACAGCCAACAATGGAGTGAAGAATTAATTCCTTTACTCGCGCAGCAAGAAGATATTGAAATTACCAATGAACACCTCGAAATTATCCGTTTCGTCAGGAATTTCTATTTGGAATTTAATACCTCTCCTGCTATTCGTATGTTAGTTAAAGCAGTTTCCCAGCAGTTTGGGGAAGAAAAAGGCAATAGCCGCTATTTATACCGGTTATTTCCTAAAGGTCCTGCTAAACAAGCGACTAAACTTGCAGGCCTGCCAAAACCGGTGAAATGCATTTAATTTCCGCTAATAGCGGACACTAAAGTCCGCTATTGGCTCGGTTTTCCAGTTTTCGGTAAAAAAATGGTCTACCTTTGCCCCTGGAGGCCCCCCAGCTTTCAGCCACTCATCAACAAACTCAATATCTTGCTCTGAGCCATAAACAGCTAGCTTAACACTACCGTCATCCCGGTTACACACAAAGCCTTTTATGCCATTCTGATTAGCCCAATGATAGGTCTGGTAACGAAACCCAACCCCTTGAACACGACCATAAATATAAAAATATCGACCTGATGTAATCATGTGAGCCTCCATTGTCAGAGCATAATGTATTGATACCTTCTTTTAACAGTTGTTTTTTATTCATTGAACAGATAATCTGCTAAATGAGGCACTGCTTTTGATCGTTACGTATAAAGACAGTGTATTGCGTTATTGATAATTGTCTATATCTTAGCTTGAAAACGCGTAGCACTGCCCATATATAGTTTGAAGTATAAGCAAGGCTTTTAGGAGGTCGCTATGATGATCACCAGTAAATATGGAATCGGGCAACAAGTTAGACACAAACTTCTCGGCTACTTAGGCGTTGTTGTCGATGTAGACGCTGAGTATTCGCTCGAACAACCACATGATGATGATATTGCCGCTAACAGCACACTACGCGATCTACCTTGGTATCATGTTGTTATGGAAGATGACAATGGGGATGCTGTTCATACTTATTTGGCTGAAGCTCAAATTACTTATGAAACCGTAGAAGACCATCCAGAGCAACCATCAATGGATGAACTAGCGGAATCAATAAGGTCTCAGTTGCAAGCACCTCGCCTTCGCAACTAACCTTCAAATATTTATATTGTTATTTATGAACGCAACCGTAAAGCAGCTCACTAGCTGCTTTACTTTTTTAACGCTAGAAATACTTTATTTTTCAAGACCTAAAGCAGGTATTTCTTGTTTTGGGCATTTATCCATAACAAACTGCAAACCAGCCTGCAAAGCGATTTGCTGTGCTTCTTCACTAATCACCCCTTTTTGTAACCACAAAACTTTAGCTTTAATTTCCACTGCTTCTCTGGCCACTCCTACTGCAGCTTCTGCATTACGAAACACATCGACCATGTCAATAGGCTCTGGTATGTCACTAAGTTTTTCGTATACAAGCTGCCCTAATAAAGTTTGCCCTGCCAATTTGGGGCTCACTGGAATAACGGTATAGCCTTGATGCAAAAGATATTCCATAACTTCATAACTCGGCCTATTTGCCTTATCACTCGCTCCCACTAAAGCAATAGTTCGAACACACTTTAAAATTTCAGCAATTTCTTGATCTCTCATCAAAATATCTCCCAAAACCTATAAACTATTCATTAGCATTATGATATATGTTGTATATCTTTGCTCATTCAATTTTTAAAGATGTTTATCTCGCATCTTACTTAAGGGAATATCATGGAATCAACAACCCGTAAAATTACAGCCTCAAAAAATATTGCTTTGGTTGCCCATGACCACTGTAAACCTTCATTATTATCTTGGACTAAGAAAAACAATGAACGGCTCCAAACTCACAAATTATACGCAACCGGCACAACAGGTAATTTAATCCACCAGCACACTGGGTTGCCAGTCACCAGTATGCTAAGTGGCCCTATGGGGGGAGACCAGCAAATAGGCTCAATGATCGCAGAACAAAAAATCGACCTCTTGATTTTCTTCTGGGACCCTCTTAACGCTGTACCTCATGACCCTGATGTTAAAGCATTGCTACGTTTGGCTACAGTTTGGAATATTCCTGTCGCGACCAACCCTGCAACTGCTGATTTTTTAATCACATCACCCTATTTTGATAATGTAATAGACGTCGTTATTCCTGATTACGAAAGCTATTTAAATAAACGAACTAACTAATCTACCAATGTTAAGCGCCACAGCATTCTGGCGCTTAATACAAAATAAGATTACCTTAAGGTTTCTTTTGCTTTGGAACGCCCAATTGCTTGAGTTCATCAACAAATTCTGACGGTTTTTCTGGGTCATAGAGTAACCAAACTTGCTGCTTAGCCCGTGTTAATGCGACATACAGCAAACGTCTTTCTTCTGCGTGATCAAAATCTTCTGGTTTAGGCAATAAAGCTCGCTCAATGATTGATTCGCGCGCAGGAGCAGGGAAACCATCCTTTCCGCTATTCAGACCACAAATGATGACATGGTCTGCTTGCTGCCCTTTTGAGGCATGAATCGTCATAAACTGAATATTTAATTTTGGCCAGCGAGTTTTGGCTTTATCTAAAATAGTAGGTTTTAAATAATGGTAGCGGGCTAGCACTAATACCGTTTCATCATCAAGCACATAGCCACTCATTTTGTCCAACAAACGTTCAAATGCATCCTCACAAAGAAGAATAACCGATTTTTTATTCCCTTTCGTTAAGCTATTCAATGGTTTATCTAGCTGCATTGGGTTTTGTAAAATAAACTGGTTAGCCACTTCACCAATACGCTCATTAAAACGATAAGTGGTGTCTAAAGCGCAAAGTTCTCCAATGCCAAAGTTATGCTCAAACGATGTTGTTAAGTCTAATTCTGCACCACTAAACCGATAGATAGCCTGCCAATCGTCTCCAACAGCAAATAACGTCGTTTGCTTATTCTGCTGTCGTAGTACCTGCAATAATTTAGCTCTAAGAGGCGAAATATCTTGGAACTCATCGACTAAAATATGTTTCCATGGGCTAATAAAACGCCCTTTCTCTAAAATATTAATGGCCTGATGAATTAATCCAGAAAAATCAATTGCACCTTCATCTTTCAAAGCGCTTTTCCACACTTTCAATAACGGCGCCATTAAACGAATGCGCTTTTGGAAAAGGTCCCTTATTTCTTCTTCCGTATTATCAATCATGTCCTTCTGGCTACCGCCATGCATACGCATTAAGCTTAGCCAACGGTCTAACCTAGCAGCCACTTTATTGCTTAATTTTTCGTCTTTCCAAAACTCACCGTCTGGAATTTCCCACTGCAATTCTTCAGAAAGCCATCCTCGCCAGCCTTTTGCTTGTGCTTTCTTTGCTGAACATTGTTCTCGCCATTCATTTAATAATAGTGTTTGCCGTTTTTGAGTGTCAGTTTCTAACTCACTAATTACTGGCGATTTTTTGCTACCTTCACGAATAATGTGTAAAGCAAGAGCATGAAAAGTTTTTGCTTCAATATCTTGTTGTAGTCGTGAATGAATACGTTCATTCATTTCATCTGCCGCTTTGCGACCAAAAGCTAACAATAGGATTTGTTCTGGTTTTGCCAAACCTCGCAAGATCAACCAGCCAGCCCTAGCCACGAGGACTGATGTTTTACCACTCCCAGCCCCCGCCAGTACTAATACGTTATCCTCACCATTAATTACAGATAAAGACTGTGAATAATTGAGTGGTGATGTTTCTACTTGCTGGAAAAAATCGTGATAGTGAACTAAGACAGACTCACACCAGTGATCGTTAATTTGCCGTCGACAGTTTTGGCCATTATTTAGCCAATTTAAGCATTCGTGATATTGTGGTGCACAATTTTCAAATAATAAAAGGCGCGCCAAAGGCATAGGTAGCGATGAGAATTTCTGTGATATTTTATCTTTTATCTCGGCTAAGTGGCGCAACGTCAACCAATGATCTTGTTGCGTCAATTGTTCAATCGAATTAACTAATTCACTCAATACACTAGCACTGACGTGGCTCATTTCAGTGCTCCATTGTTGCCATTTTTCATTTAAGTAATGATAAAAGCGCTGAGTTTGCTTCCATTCCGTACCATGTAAACGAACAACCTGCTCATTCACAATTTCAAATTCTAACTCCCCCCAAACAATCCCTCTCTTACAACGAATATCAATGAGTTCATTAAATGGGATAAGATATTGGTGGTTTTCACCACTCACTTCAATACCTGCGTTGAGCAAGCGAACCCGATTGTAGGGATGCTGAGCCAGACGCTGTCCAATCTGTGTTGATTTCAGTTCCATACGTCCTGCACCTGAGAAAATCAATGACAAAAATACGGTTGGCTTGATTCCAAACGGTTTTTTATTCCTTGCAAACAAGCTATCCTATATAGATTAGGGCTTGTCTTACCTTTGAGGTACTTTGTGCTAACACTGCTTACCAGTTATCGTCGTGTGCTATATAACAGCCATATTTTATATTATATCCGAATCTTTATAGCCCTGACAGGCGCAACCTTGGTGCCGTGGTTATTAAACCAAGAGCCTAAAATCACTATCCCACTTACCTTGGGCGTGGTTGCTGCAGCACTGACTGACTTAGATGATAGGCTAACTGGCAGAATAAAAAATTTAATTATTACACTTTTTTGTTTTTTTATTGCATCCGTTTCAATTGAACTGCTGTTTCCATACCCTTTGTTTTTCTTTTTTGGCCTCGCCTTTTCCACGTGTGGTTTTATTCTTCTTGGTGCTTTAGGGCAGCGATACGCAACCATCGCATTTGGTGCACTGTTAATTGCCATTTATACCATGCTCGGTGTACCTATTTTTGATACTTGGTACCAACAACCTGCATTATTACTCACAGGGGCAATTTGGTATAATATCTTAACTTTGATTGGCCATATTTTATTTCCTGTTAGGCCACTACAAGATGCAATAACCCAATGCTACCAGCAACTTTCAGCTTATCTAGATGCAAAAGCCAACTTATTTGACCCAGACTTAGAAGATGACTACCAACGTTCAGTTTATGATTTAGCTTTAGTAAACAGTCATTTAGTTAGCACCATGAACCAAGCTAAAATTGCATTACTGAGCCGATTAAAAGGAGATCGGGGACAAAAAGGCACGCGAAATTCACTGCATTATTATTTTGTTGCCCAAGATATTCACGAACGAGCAAGTTCATCTCACATACAATACCAACAACTTAGCCGTACTTTACGTCATTGTGATATTTTATTTCGTTTCCAACGCCTACTAACCATGCAAGCAAGAGCCTGCCAGCAAGTTGCTCAATCGGTTTTATGGCGTAAACAATACCAACATAACCCTCGTTTTGAACGTACCTTCACTTACATTGAAAAATCGCTACAGCTACTAAAACAGCAATCACCTGAGCTTCATGAAATTAAAGCTCTGTATAACTTGCTTAAAAACTTAAAAGGCATTGACGTTCAACTTAAAGGCCTAAGCCTTGAGCAAAGTACATGGCAGCAAAATAATAAACAAATAGAGCAATTATCTGACGAATCGTTATCAGGTATTAGTGATATTATTTCGCGAGTTAAACACCATTTAACCCCGAAATCCTCTTTATTTCGCCATGCGGTCAGAATGTCAATTCTCCTTTGTACTGGCTATATCATCATCCAACTATTTGATATGGAAAGAGGATATTGGATATTACTCACTAGCTTATTTGTATGCCAACCTAACTACAGCGCCACTAAACGCCGTTTAGCTCTACGTATAATAGGCACGATTGTTGGTATTCTCATTGGCTTACCCTTGCTGAATTTAATCCCTTCAATGGAAGGCCAACTCACGCTAATCGTTATTTCTGGTTTACTGTTCTTTATGTTTCGCAGTAGCCAATACGCCCAAGCAACCTTATTTATCACGCTACTCGTCTTGTTTTGTTTTAACCTACTTGGCGAAGGGTTTGACGTTGCACTTCCACGGATCATTGACACATTAATTGGTTGCTTTATTGCATTACTTGCCGTCAGCTTCATTTGGCCTGACTGGAAATTCCGTCAACTTCCCCAGGTCATACAAAAAACCATGGATAGCAACTGCCGTTATTTAGATGCTATTTTACAACAGTACTACCAAGGTAAAGACAACCGCCTTGAATATCGAATCGCACGAAGAGACGCACATAATAATGATGCAGAATTCGCTTCTATTGTCTCCAATATGGCTTCTGACCCTAAGTCTTATCGAATCACTCAAGAACAAGCTTTTCGCCTTCTCTGCTTAAACCACACTTTACTCAGCTATATCTCTGCATTAGGTGCGCATCGTGAAAAAATGCAAAATGAAGGTAATCTTTCATTACTCAACGACGCTATTTGTTATGTTGAATCATCGCTACAAATCACAACCATTGACCCACTCGTTATTGATGAAAAATCAGATAAACTTCGCCACAGTTTATTGCAGCGCATAGATAACATTTCAACCAGTGATGACGAAAAAACGTTACTTATCATGGAACAAACTAAGTTATTGCTCGAACTAATTCCTGAGATAAAACAAATAATTCGAACCATTAGTGCGTCATAAATATACCGATGAGCGGGTATTGAAATTCTAAATACCCGCCCATCTTCATATGGCGTAATGTAATATTAACTACAAAAATACCAGTCCACTTTCGCAGGTTTAGGCTGACGTCAACTCAAAACTATTATACCAAGCGATTAATTCTTGTTTGATATCCTTGGGTAAAACAGCACTATGGCACCCCTCTATTGCAGCGGCTAAGCCAATGAGTAACTTAATACTGGGGTTATTCCTACCATGTTTTTTTAACTTCATAAAACAAGCCTTTGCGCCCATCAAACGCAAATCATCAACATGAGATACACCTATTTTCCCTAGTGCGCGCTCAACCGACATATTCATATTAGGCAAATCTTTTATACGCATAGTCATTGATTGCTTTTGTTTTAATTCCTCGATAGCTGAACGGTATGCCAGCTCAATATATTGAAGAAACAAGGACTCGTCATGCCAAACTTGTTCCGAAAGTTGGTAGTAACGCATTTCCAATGGAATGCCTTTTTTAGTATAAACTAATCGATTAAACCCTGACGCTTCAAAGTGACTTCTTGCCACTAAGCAGCCACGCAAATAAAAACAACCGTCGAGTACCAACCCTACAATTGCATCATCGACTAATAGACAAAACCCACCGAAATGATTTTTACGTTTTAACTCGCCAAACTGACTTAACAAACGGGATAAATAAAAATTTTTTTCTTCTTCTAACAACATTACCAAACTCCTTTTTGGGTATGCTCAATTTTCATCCTTGAGAAAATTAATTTTATAATTTCTTTTTTTACAGATAATTACGCATAACCAATTTTGAGAGCATCCATAAAAAATGCCAAGAAGAATGCAGAAAAAAACAACAAAGTTGCGAAGCGCTTTGAAAAAATAGTCTTGATATTGGATGGATATACAGTTACTGTATGTTCATACAGCATTGTAACGAGGTAAATTATGAGCATCTATTCTTGGAACAACTCAACAGAACATTCTCTTAATAATTACGCACAATCAATCCCTGCGACAGGGCTTACTAACAGCTCTATGCAACAAGGTATGGTGAGCGAACTTGTTTACGATGAAAAACACCCTATTATGGATTACATTTTATTACCCATGCTTCGCCAGTTTGGGGTTCAATCACGCTGGTTACTCTGGCTAAGTCCTAATAAAAAACTCAGTAAACACTGGTTAGAACAATCAGGTATACCCACCAATAAAGTTATGCAATTAAATCATATGGAAGATATCACTACGATTGATGCCATGGAAAAAGCATTAAGAAGTGGTAATTATAGTGTGGTTTTGGGGTGGCTGCCGGAAATAAGCGAGCAAGATTTTATTCGTTTGCAATATGCTGCTCAAGAAGGCCGTTCTATCGGTTTAATTATGCGCCCACAGAAAACATATGATATGGTTAGTACACAAGCAGGACAGCCAAACCACTTAAAAATTCATTCAAATCATTACCACTAGGCAAGATTAAGAATTTTCTTACTAAATTTAACCTTTAGACATATTTGTCTCTAAAGTTAAATTAAAAGTATTGTAGATCAATCAGATAGATTAAAAATAATCATTGCTAAAAATATACATATCTCTCTGATTTATACACTAAAAAAACACTTTTTTTAACGATTATTGCTCACTCTACTTGTATCTTTTTAAGTTCGTTGTAGACTTTAGCTTGTTCGGCTTATGGCATTATTTTTTTACTTTTATTATTTTTTTGTAGATAATGTCTGCGAAACCTAGCAAGTAAATTAAACCAATGGCATATAATAAGGCTCAGCGAAGCCAAGCCAATATTGGATGATAACGAGGCGTAAAAATGAAAAAAACAGCTATCGCAGTAGCAGTGGCAGTAGCAGCTTTTGCAACCGTTGCACAAGCAGCTCCAAAAGATAACACTTGGTATACCGGTGCTAAATTAGGTTGGTCTCACTATGAAGACACTAGCCTGAATCCAGCAAAAACTGGTACAGACTATGCAGGTTGGGGCACTGTTGGTAACAGCACTGACCGTGACACAATCGGTGCAGGTGCCTACGCTGGTTACCAATATAACCAATACTTAGGCTTCGAGCTTGGCTATGATTGGTTCGGTAAAATGAAATACAAAGGCGCTGGTAACAGCGGTGACCTGAAATCTATGGGTGTTTCATTAACTACCAAATTAAGCTATCCAATCATGGATGACTTAGATGTTTACACTCGTTTAGGTGGTATGGTTTACCGTACAGAAGCTAAAGCTCACCAAAATGGCCAACGTTTCAAAGAAACTGACACTGGCGTTGCACCTGTATACGCATTAGGTCTTGAGTATGCAATCACTCCAGAGTGGGCTACTCGTTTAGACTACCAATGGGTTAGCAACTTAGGTGATAAAGACAACATCGGTACTCGTCCAGACAACGGCATGCTGAGCGTTGGTGTTGCTTACCGTTTCGGTCAAGCTGATGCTCCAGTTGTTGCTCCAGCTCCGGTTGTTGCTCCAGCTCCAGTTGTTGAAAACAAACGCTTTACTCTGCGTTCAGACGTTCTGTTTAACTTCAACAAAGCAAGCCTGAAACCAGAAGGTCAAGAAGCTCTGAATGAGCTGTACAACGAACTGAGCAGCATCGACCCAACTCAAGGTCGCGTACTGGTAGTTGGTTTCACTGACCGTATCGGTTCACAAAACTACAACCTGCCACTGTCACAAAAACGTGCTCAGTCTGTAGTTGACTACTTAGTTGCTAAAGGCGTTCCAGCTAGCGCAATCGCTGCAGAAGGCCGTGGTAAAGAAGATCCAGTAACTGGTAACAAATGTGACAATGTTAAAGGCCGTGCTGCTCTGATCGAGTGTTTAGCGCCAGACCGTCGCGTTGAAATCGAAATCCAAGGTACAACTGAAGTTGTAACTCAACCAGGTGCTTAATTCTTAGCCCTAGTTTGAATTTCGAACTGAAAAACAAAAACCCCAATGAATATTGGGGTTTTTTATTGTCAGAAATAACAAAACAAGTACAACCCCAAAATTTACTTTCAAAAATCTAATTCTGTAATAAGGGTATCTTGCTTGGACACACACGATGCAATGACGCTCATCACTGATTTTTTTAATTATCCCTTCCCTTTGGTGTCCCAAGGATAGCTTGTAAATCTTGTTTCAATGAGCTCATATGGCTTTCATATTTATCTTTATGTTCCGCGTCCTCAATCAACTGAATAATAGTTTCAGACAACGTCTTATTACGCTTCACAGCAAGATTAGACAAACGCTGCCACACCGAAAAGTTTAAATCTATTGATTTCTTACGTGTATGTGGGTGTTCTGCATTAAAATGACGCTTGCGCCTCGCTCGAATACTCTGTTTCATTCGATTATCAAGCTCTGGATTCATATGCAGAGTGATCCACTTTAGTACATCAATCGGTCTATTTTCCATTTTTAGCAGCAAGTCTATCGCTTCTTTTTCTGCGCTTCTTTCTATATAGCGGGTAATTGCTTCGCCACCCCTTGCCTTATTGACGAGGTATTCCCATTTCCAGCCACATTCAAGATTTTCAAGCTGCTGATATTTCATAATTTTTCCTGAAGAAAATTGAACCTATCTTTATATTAGCAAGATTATATACAAAATACTCAAGCAGATATTCGATTTAGTGGAATATTCACTCTTTCAATAAAGAAGATAACCTGCCCTTGTAAAAATAGTGTACAATCTGCCCCTATCTGTTAACAAATTAATAAAACTGCATGTCCACATTTGAATACATACTCGTCATCTATGGGATTGGCGGTGTATGCGCAATGCTATTTACCCTACTCGTAACAAAAGACCCTAACTGTTTTATGCGCTTACTGAGCGCCATACTTATTGGCTTAACTTGGCCAATGACACTACCAATCGTATTTATGTTTTCGTTATTCTAGTCGATAATTCAACAATTATTGCTGCAAGATTGCCTATCAAAGGCTAATATAGCAAGCTTGCCCATTGGGTAATGAATGAGCCTGAAATTTGTTTATAAAACAAACAATGTTATTTAGCAAATTTATTAAATAAACCTTATTCAGGCATATACGCCCAGCTTATTGGCAGGCATTTTATTTATAACCCTATTAATAGCAGATAATTATAGTGATCAGTCAAGAACTAACATGGCAAGGCCTAATTCCTAACTTATCGTCATTTCAGACGAAATTTGTATCTTCAGAAACGTTGACCCCTACAGTTTTATCAGATATTCAGCCTAGGCTATCTGATGGCATACAACATTTCGTTGATGAATTTGCCCAAACACGCTTTATGTTTATCAAGTCTGATGAAAGTGAGGCGTATCTTAGCCTTTATGCTAATGCAATTACCCCCTTACTGGCAGAGATAAATACCATTGATGGTGATTATCAATTATCTGAAGATAGCCGTCTTTTTCAGTGGAAAAGTGGTGTTAAAAGCCGTTTCTCTTCTCATGAAAAAATCGCTTACCGTAGTTGGATAGAACCCGAACAATTATTTGGCTATGTCACCCCTTCATTGAATTTAGTGCCAGGATTACTCCACCAAATTAATGGCGGGATCTTAGTTATCGCAGCTAGCGCATTAATCAATCAACCTTTAATGTGGGCTCGCCTAAAAAATATGGTTAACCGTCAACAACTTGAATGGTTGCCTTATTCTGAAAATCAGCCTTTACCGATTGAAATTGAGCCACAACCTTTAGAGCTTAAAGTTATTATTGTTGGTGATAGATTAGCTTTAGAAGAATTTGAATTTACATCACCGGAGCTATTTAGCTGCGCTATTTATGGCGAATATGAGCCTGTTATGTTCTTCGAAGATGAGGAACAATTGAGCTTATGGATGCGTTATATAAAATCCATTATTGACTCCAATAAATTACCACATATTTCGCCTGATGGATGGGTCCCTTTTATCCAACAAGCTGTACGTTACTGTGAGGATAAATTTAATCTTCCTCTTGATATTCTTTGGTTAGTTCGCTCTCTTGTTGATGCCAGCCATTACCATGTTAACCATTTGTTGACTCAAGAGTCATTTAAGCAAGCAAATGAAAACCGCCAATGGCGCCACAGTTTTCTTGCTGAACGTACTCAGGACGATATTCTGCAAGAACAAATCTTCGTTAAAACTGAGGGCGAAGTTATCGGCCAAGTTAATGGCTTGTCTGTCTTGCAATATCCAGGGCACCCTGACGCCATTGGTGAGCCATCCCGTATTACCTGTGTCGCACATTTAGGTGACGGTGAATTCACAGATGTAGAACGTAAAGCAGAGCTGGGTGGGAATATCCATGCCAAAGGCATGATGATCATGCAAGCCTATTTAAATTACGAGCTTAAATTAGAGCAACCTCAGCCTTTCTCCGCCTCTATCGTCTTTGAGCAATCTTATGGTGAAGTTGATGGTGATAGCGCATCACTCGCAGAGCTGTGCGCTTTAATTAGCGCATTATCACTACAGCCTATTGATCAACAAGTTGCTATCACAGGTGCGGTTGACCAATTTGGCTATGTTCAGCCTATTGGCGGGGTGAATGAAAAAATTGAAGGTTTCTTTGATATCTGTGAAAAGCGTGGGTTAACAGGCAACCAAGGTGTCATTATCCCAATGGCAAATGTTCGCCACTTATGTACTAAATCAGCTGTCGTTGAAGCCGTACAAGAAGGCCAATTCCATATTTGGCCTGTTGAACATGTCGCCCAAGCCATTACTTTACTGACTAAGCAACCTTACTTTGAACAACAAGCTGAAGAAGAAAATGTACACCTGTTAGCTTTAATTCAAGAACGAATCAATCAAGCAAACTCACCTGATAAAGCCAGACTTCCTTGGTTCTTAAAATGGATTAGTTAAGTAAAGATTGCGTAAAAAATAGCAGATCGGAGTTGTTCAGCGTACAAGTGTAAGCTATCCTGTAGCCCTACACATAATAAAGGCTATCTTAAGAACATGGTTGAGAAACGCGGATCCTACACAAAAGATGATTTAATTGCTTCTGGTAAAGGCGAGTTATTTGGAGAAAATGGTCCTCCACTCCCATCAGGAAACATGTTGATGATGGATCGTATCGTCAGTATGACTGAAGATGGCGGTACATTTAACAAAGGTTATGTGGAAGCTGAACTGGATATTAATCCAGACCTTTGGTTTTTTGGCTGCCACTTTACAAACGACCCTGTCATGCCAGGCTGTTTGGGCCTCGATGCAATGTGGCAGCTAGTTGGCTTCTACCTTGGCTGGCTCGGTGGTGAAGGTAAAGGACGTGCTTTAGGTGTTGGCGAAGTTAAATTTACTGGCCAAGTTCTGCCTACTGCGAAAAAAGTCACTTACCGCATCAGCTTTAAGCGCGTGATCAACCGTAAGCTGATCATGGGGTTAGCTGACGGTGAAGTATTAGTTGACGGTAAATTAATTTATACTGCAACGGACTTAAAAGTGGGTCTTTTTAAAGATACGAGCGCATTCTAAACATTTGAAATGCAAACCTCCGCAATCGCGGAGGTTCTTAAATGAATTGATGTCTTAAACTTAAAAACCCGAAAAATACTCAAGAAAACTAGTACAGGTTATTTAAGCTAAACGATCAAAGAATGTGGGGGTTACACCACCGCTATGGTTCGATCCTCCATCGCCTTTCGCCAACCACCTAGCCAATGCGACCGAGCATCTACTGCTTGATACGGGCACAACTCTTTAGAGCGCCCTGCTAAACCTGCTTGATAACCTCTTGATAAAGCTCTTTCTAAACGGTCTCGCTTCTGTCTTTTCATGCCTTACTTCCCTCATCATTTAAATGGAAAAGAAAACAGCACCTACTATTTTTAATAGGTACCCTATAGAAATAGCGCCCGTTGATAAAAAAATCAAGTAAAGATTTTCATATATTTGTCATAAATGGCATAAATGTGACTTGTATATGACAATTAACATAACCTATTGATTTTAATTCAAAATAAAAACATTCTTTTATTTATCATAATATTAGAGAACAAAAGCAATTATTATTCACTAATATATAAATTAAAAGAATATCTATATTTAATTAAATTAAAAATGCACCTTGAATATATAAACCACATATATTCAAGGTGCATTTAATATAAATTACTTAAGTAATAACCAAAGATTAGTATTTATCTATCTCTTTCGCAATACTCTCAGCCACTTGTTGCCAACCCATCGATAACGTACGAACCAGCTCAGGATAGCCATCTTCATTTTGGTCTAGCTGCACATCAAAATTACGACGGATCACACTTTTATCATGAGAGTAAGTCCAAAAACCTTGAATTAATACTTTGCCATCATATCGCCCATTAAAGGCTGTTAAAGTAATATCAAGTGTATCCGGTGAGTTCTGTAATGGCTGCAAAGACACCAGTTTTTCAGGTAACGCTGCAGATAATTCACTCACCATCGACTGACCAAGCTGTTGCTCTAATGGGCTAGCCCATAGATGTGTACTTGCATTGGTATAACTGACATCTGTCGTCTGGTAGGTAATCCCATTTGATGTCAGCACATCTGATAACATAATGCGTTGCAACCATACTTGGCCTTTATTCATCACCTCTGCAGATTGTGTCTGAGGAGTTTTCATTGGCAATTGGTAGTACTTTTTCTCTGGAGTACTACTACAAGCTGCCAATAATAAAACAAATATCGATAGTAAATATCTCATTATTTTTTCACTCCTTTAGGCTCAACATCCTTCGTTGGTTCAGCTTCGAAAACTAACGCATTACTCTTATTATTCAAAGTACGTAAAAGCGGCTGAACTTCTCTCAATACTTGGTCTAAACGCTGCATGTTGTCCACCATTTTATTATAGGCTGGTGAACCAGGTTGGAAACCTTGCATTGCACGGTTCATTTCTTGCAGTGTTTTTTGCAAGTCATGAGGTAAATTTTGGAACTCTTTACTCGCCATAACTTTGTTGAGTTGTGCCAACATCGCATTAGCTTCTTTAACAACTTTCTGCCCTTCTGCCAATGTTTGTGTTGTTTGGTTAAGCATCGGTTCAATTGGCATATTGTTGATTTTATCCAACACCGCAATGACTTTTTGTTGAATTTGCGCTAAACCTGCACTGGTTGTTGGGATGATTTTATAGCCAGCAACCACAGTTGGGCCTTTATAAGGCTCTGCATTTTGCACAAAATCTAGATCAACAAATAATGCGCCAGTGAGTAAATTCCCTGACTTTAATGATGCCCTCAAGCCATCTTTCAAGGCTAAATTTAATTCATTTTTCAAATTAAAGTTCTTACCGACATCCTTAGAGAAACGTTCCGGCTCAATGTGGATCAAAACAGGAATTCTAAAGTCATTATCCAGAGATTGGTCTAAACCTTCCGTATAAAAAGGCACTTGTGCAACGGTACCTAAACGAATACCACGGAACTCTACCGGTGCACCTGGTTGCAAGCCTCGCACTGAGTCTGAGAAAAATAAGACAAAGTCTTGATACTGTGTATACAAGGAGTTTTGAATACTGCTTTGGTTGTCAAACAGTTGGAATTCAGTATTTTCCTTCACATTTGCACCAGGAACCCACCCCGTTGGAACATCAAAACTTACACCACCGGTAAGCAGTGTAGCAATTGAGCCCATTTCAACATGAACACCTTGGGATGACATATCAAAAGCAATACCGCTGTCTTTCCAAAAACGTACATTTGAACTAATCAATTTGTCATAAGGTGCATTGATAAATAATTGATAGCGCATATCGCGTTTATCCATATCAAAGTCGCTGGTTTCAACAGAACCGACTCGATAACCACGGAATAACACTGGGTCACCCGGGTTTAGCTGCCCTGCCTTATCGCTCACCAATACGACACGAATGCCCTTGGCATCTGGTGATGCAAGAGGCGGAGTATCCAATAGAGTGAACTCGAAATGCTCTTTTGCCGCTAACCCCGGCTGAAGCTCAATATAAGCACCTGAAAGTAATGTGCCCAGCCCGGTGACGCCATCACGCCCGATTGTCGGTTTTACAATCCAAAACGCGGAATCGGTACGCAACAACTCTTTCATTTCGTTATTCAAGCGCGCTTTAATGATCACTCGACTAAAGTTATCATCAAGTGTCACACTTTCGACAACGCCAATATCAACGCTGCGGCTTTTAATTTTGGTTTTACCCGCTTCTATTCCTTCGGCATTGTAAGTGATTAATGTCACTTCAGGGCCTTGGTTGCTAAAGTGGTAAAATAAGACCCAAGCACCAAGCAAGACTGTCACTATTGGGATCACCCATACAGGCGACCAACTTTTTAGCTTGCTAATTTTGGCATTGGCCTGTGGTGTTTCTTTATCAGTCACCCGATGACTCCTTCTTGTTCAACAGTATTTACTGCATTTTTTCTTTCACAGCGATCCCAAGTTAATCTAGGGTCAAAAGTCATCGCTGCAAACATTGTGAGAATAACAACCACACCAAAGAAAATAATCCCCATCGCAGGGACAATATTCATCAACTGCCCCATTTGAACCAAAGAGGCTAAAATAGTGATAACAAACACATCTATCATTGACCAACGGCCAACATATTCCACTAACTCATAAATAAAATGCATACGATGTGGGTCGCGATTACCGTACCCTTTGGAATCTAGGCAAAGCCATGCAATTCCAATCATTTTCAATGTAGGCACCATGATACTGGCAATAAAAATCACCATGGCAACAGGATATGATCCGTCTTCCCACAGCAAGATGACGCCATCAATAATGGTCGAATTTAATGCTGTTCCCAACGTATTTGTGGTCATCATTGGCAACACATTTGCAGGGATATACAACATAATTGATGTCACTAAAAGTGCCAAAGTCCATTGTAAACTTTGATTTTTCCGTACACTACCATGAGAGTGGCAGCGTGGGCATTTTGATTGTTCAGCAGGTAAAATTGCCGTACACACAAGACATAAACGTACATCTTGCTTAATACCCGTCTGGCCGACGATTAACGGCCTATCTAATTTCGGTGCTGCTTCAATTCGGTTCCATAGCCAATGGCGGTCTAAGCATTGAAAAGCTCTCACTTGCAGCATACAAAATACACAATAAGGTAAAAAGCTTAACCCAATGCCAATATCGCCATAAGCGATTAATTTAACAAAACTGACTAAGACCCCCGCTAGAAAAATCTCAGCCATACACCACGCTTTCATTTGGAACAAAATACGGGTGATCACCACTTTAATGCCTTTAGGAATATGAACTTGCAACCCTAAAAGGATAATTGTGACCATGCAAAATGCAGGGATAATCAATGAAAAGAATAGAAAAAAGAGTGCCAAACCGCTATAGCGCGTGGCGGCTATAATTTCAATAATTTGGAATAGCGAGATTTCATTTTCAATCCCTGCGGCGCCCATCTTAACAAAGGGGAATAAGCAGGCAACAAATAGCATAATTAATGCGCTGAATGCATATGCTGCTGGCTGCTTATACGGATATCGCCACTTTGAGACCAATGTGGTTTCGCAGCGTGGACATGTTGCCTTGCTTCCTTGCTCCAATTCAGGAACCGCAACCAACATGTCACACTGAGGACAAAGCACATGTTCATGAGACTCATGGTTGCACAAAGTGTATTTGCTCCTTTAATTAAAGCGTTATTAGCCGTTTTTCAGCAATTCAAGCTCTTGCCAACGATCAAACGCTTGCTCCAATTCAGCTTCTTTTGAAGATAGCTGACTCAGCGTTTTTTCTGTCACATCATGTGGTTGGTTGAAAAAATCAGCATCACCAACTTGAGCTTGCAGTGTTTCAATATCACGTTCAAGTTGCTCCAATTTTGCTGGCAATTGTTCCAATTCACGTAATAAATTATAACTGAGCTTATTTGACCGTTTTACCGCTTCTTTCGGTTTCGTCGGTTTATCTTGGCCAGCTACTTTACCTGTTTGTTCTGCTTTCAAACTCACGGTTTGTGCTCTTTGCTGTTGAGCATCGTAATACCCGCCAGCAAAACGGTTAATGACCCCATTACCTTCGAAGATCCAGCACTCTGTCACGCTGTTATCGACAAACTCTCGGTCATGGCTAACCAATAAAACCGTTCCTTGGTAACCATCAACTAACTCTTCGAGTAACTCTAAAGTTTCGACATCAAGGTCGTTAGTCGGTTCATCGAGGATCAATAAGTTACTTGGTTTTAGGAATAAACGTGCAAGTAACAAGCGGTTACGTTCACCACCAGAAAGCGCCCTAACAGGGGTCATCGCACGTTTTGGTGGAAACATAAAATCTTGCAAATAACCAAGAACATGACGTGGCTTACCATTCACCATGACTTCTTGTTTGCCTTCCGCTAAGTTATCCATCACGGTTTTATCTGGGTCCAATGCCGCACGGTGCTGGTCGAAATAAGCGACTTCCAACTTAGTACCACAATGCACTCGTCCGCTATCTGCTTGTAAATCCCCCAGCATTAAACGCAACAATGTTGTTTTACCACAACCGTTTGGCCCAACTAAAGCGATTTTATCACCACGTAATACTTGAGCTGAAAAATCTTTTACCAGTACTTTATTATCAACCTGGTAATTCACATTTTCCATTTCAAACACAATTTTTCCAGAACGGGCAGCTTCACCCACTTGCATTTTCGCTGTGCCCATCACTTCACGACGCTCTGAACGCTCTACGCGTAACGCTTTCAACGCACGAACACGCCCTTCGTTACGAGTCCGTCGCGCTTTAATACCTTGGCGGATCCACGTCTCTTCTTGGGCTAATTTACGGTCGAATTCTGCATTTTGCATCTCTTCAACACGCAAAGCTTCTTCTTTATTCACCAAGTAGTCATCATAATTACCCGGCCAAGACGCTAATTGCCCACGGTCTAAATCAATAATACGCGTTGCCATATTGCGGATAAATGAACGGTCATGGGAAATAAATACGATGCTACCTTGGAAGTCTTTTAGGAAATTTTCCAGCCAAAGGATCGTTTCAATATCTAAGTGGTTGGTTGGCTCATCTAAAAAGAGTACTCGCGGGTTACTCACTAACGCACGACCTAAAGCCGCTTTACGTAGCCAACCACCTGATAATGAAGATAATTCTGCATCCGCAGGTAAACCAAGTTTTTTCAGTACATCACTGATACGAGAGTCCAATAACCATAAATTACGGTTATCCAACACCTCTTGTAATTCAGCTAATTTATTGAGATTTTTTTCGCTCGGGTCGGTTTCGACCTCTTTCGCAACATGGTGATAATCTTTAAGGTACTGAGCTTGTTCTGCAACGCCTTCAGCCACAAAATCAAAAATAGTACCTTCAATATTACGCGGTGGATCTTGCTGTAAGCGAGCAACAATCAAGTCTTGTTCGTAAATTAATTGACCGTCATCCAGCGGCTGCTCTTTCGTTAACACACGCATTAACGTTGATTTACCCGCACCATTGCGGCCAACCAAACATACACGTTCGTTATCTTCGATATGAATTTCAGTATTATCGAGTAAAGGTGCATCACTAAACGAAAGGTATGCACCCGACAAATTAATTAAAGCCATTGATTCTATCCTTACTCTGCGTGGCTAATTAGCCAGCAGTTATGTATTTGACGGTTACGAGCAAAATCTTCTGACAGTGTTTTCGCTGTGATTTCTTGTGCTTGTAATCCTAATTCTTTAATTGCTTCAAGATCCATTTTGAAACCACGTTTGTTATTAGAGAACATCACGGTTCCACCACGGCGTAATAACCGTTTTAGATGGGTAATCAACTGGATATGATCCCGTTGTACATCAAATGTACCATCCATGCGTTTTGAATTTGAAAATGTTGGGGGATCAATAAAGATCAAATCAAATTGTTCCTGGCTATTCGCCAGCCAACTCAAGCAATCCGCTTGAATTAAACGGTGTTGACGACCTGTTAGCCCGTTCGCTTGTAGGTTTTTTTCAGCCCACTCAAGATAAGTACGTGACATATCAACGGAAGTGGTGCTTTTCGCGCCACCAAGCCCTGCATGCACAGTAGCAGTACCGGTGTAACAGAACAAATTTAAAAAGTCCGCATCTTTACTCATCTGGCCTAACATTTTACGGGCAATACGGTGGTCAAGAAATAACCCCGTATCCAGATAGTCCGTCAAATTCACCAACATTTTCGCATTGTATTCTTGTACTAAAAAGAAATCGTCTTTTTGCGCTAATTTCTCATACTGCTGCTTGCCTTTTTGGCGCTGGCGCGTTTTTAGCACTAGCTGATTCGATGTCAGTTCTAACACATTCATTGTTGCAGTGATCACATCAAACAAACGTTGACGAGCTTTGCGTTCATCTACGGTTTTCGGTGGCGCGTATTCTTGGATCACCACTTTATCGCCATAAATATCAACCGCAACATTGTATTCAGGTAGGTCGGCATCATAAACACGGTAGCAATCGATCCCTTGCTGCTTCGCCCATTTACTTAATTTCTTGATATTTTTACGTAAACGATTTGCAAAATCAGGTGATATTTCCGCAATGGTTTCTGACGGTGTAGCCGCTAATTGATAATTCTTTTGAACGCAATCTAAAGGGCCGTTTTTGGCTTTAAACTCACGCTCTGAACGCAGTTGCAAGCAGCTAAGTAGCTCAGGAGAAGCACTAAAAATCGATAAACGCCACCCAGGAAAACGGGCCTTCACGATACGCCCTAGCTGACTATGTAGCGCAATTAAAGCAGGCTCACTTTCTAAACGCTCACCATAAGGTGGGTTACTGATAATGGTGCCTAGCGTATTAGTATTAACTGGGTTTTCTAATGCTGCTGCATCACCTTGCTTAAAGGTAATTAAATCTTGTAACCCTGCGCGACGTGCGTTAGCACGAGCCATTTCAAGTACACGCTTGTCGATATCAAAACCATAAAAGCGGGATGTCGTCTCTTTCAAACCTTGGCGAAAACGCACTTGTGCTTCCGTAGTTAATTCACGCCAAAGTTCCGCGTTAAATTTAGACCACGCATAGAAACCCCAATGCGTACGGTGTAAGCCGGGGGCTTTATCCGTTGCCATCATTGCAGCTTCAATTAATAATGTTCCTGAACCGCACATCGGGTCGACCAATGGGGTTCCTTGCTGCCAACCTGAGCGGTTAATAATTGCCGCCGCCAGTGTCTCTTTTAAGGGCGCTTGGCCTGCCAAATCACGGTAGCCACGAATATGTAATGAATCACCACTTAAATCGAGTGCCACACTGGCTCTCTCTTTATTCAGGTAGACGTTGATACGAATATCTGCTTGTTGACGAGCCACATCAGGGCGCTGGTCAAGCTTGCGTACGAAGCTGTCAACGATAGCATCTTTCACTTTCAATGCACCGTATTGGCTATTGCGAATTTCTTCATTAGTCCCAGTAAAATGAACAACAAAGGTATCATTGACTGAAAAAATTTCACTCCAGTCGATAGCTTGTACACCGAGGTACAAATCTAAGTCACTGTAGACATCAAAATCATTCAGTGGCAATAAAATACGCGATGCCAGCCGACTCCACAGTAGGCTTTGGTACATGACACGTTCGTCGGCTTGAAAATAGACACCCCCTTGGGCCACTTTGCATTGGCTAGCGCCAAGCGATTCTAATTCCGTTTTCAGTAGTTCTTCAAGGCCGCGAGCTGTGCTGGCAAACAGAGAATTCATAGTATTTATTACCAATTTGGATGAAAAATTGTTGCGCATTATAGCTAATCTTATGCAGTTGTCATAAAGTTGCTACGCACAATTATAAGGATTAAAAAATGATAACGCTTTCGCGCCTTTACACACACCCAGTTAAATCTATGCGAGGAGTTCGTTTATCCCACGCCTTCGCTGATATTAGCGGTTTGACTTTTGATCGTAATTTTATGGTAACCACGCTGGAAGGTAAATTTATTACGGCGAGAAAATATCCACAAATGTTACTTTTTACACCGGTAATGCTCAATAATGGTCTTCACTTGCGAGCACCAAATGGCGAAAGTGCAACGGTATTGTATCAGGACTTTAACGATAAGCAGAGCCCTACTGAAGTTTGGGGCAATCATTTTCATGCACTTATTGCGCCTGAAGCGATAAATAGTTGGTTAAGTACCTTTTTTGATGAGCCCGTACAACTACGCTGGCTGAGCCCACAGCTTTCTCGCCGTGTCAAAGAACACCAAGATGTGCCGATGTCTTTTGCTGATGGCTACCCTTTCTTACTGATCAACGAAGCTTCAGTCCAAGAACTACAGCGCCGTTGCCCTGCTAGTATTAAATTAGAGCAGTTTCGTGGCAATTTAATTATTACAGGTGCCAAGCCTTTTGAAGAAGATACATGGAAAACCATTCAAATAGGTGATGTCGTCTTTACATTAGATAGGCCATGTAGCCGGTGCATTTTAACGACCGTTAGCCCAGAAAAAGGAATTAAACATCCTCACAGTGAGCCACTTGCAACACTGCAAACCTTCCGTTCAGATGAAACTGGTGATGTCGATTTCGGACAAAATGTGATTATTAAAAATACGGGGGTTATTCGTGTTGGTGATACCCTGACGGTATTAGAAACTAAACCAGCAAAACAATATTTAGTTCAAGAACGGGAAAGTGATCTAGCTGCTAATAGTTTAAAAACTCAAGCCAATAATGTCAGTTTAATTTTTGAAGAAACAGAATATGAAGGTGATAACCAAAATGTGATCCTTGAGCAATTAGAATCCAATGGTCTAACGATCCCTTATTCATGTCGTGCTGGTATCTGTGGCCGCTGTAAAATTAAACTGATTTCGGGGGAAGTCACCCCGTTAAAACAAAGCGCCATTAAAGAAAATGGTTATAT
This sequence comes from Providencia huaxiensis, assembly GCF_002843235.3. Classification (NCBI taxonomy): domain Bacteria; kingdom Pseudomonadati; phylum Pseudomonadota; class Gammaproteobacteria; order Enterobacterales; family Morganellaceae; genus Providencia; species Providencia huaxiensis. The sequence continues at coordinate 768,386 of NZ_CP031123.2, read as the reverse complement.
ACTCGCTTGTAGCTGTATCCCGAGAACATCCGTTAAATTAGCATTTAATTAAGCGTTGGTTTTGCTTTTTAACACCATCAAGGGTTCAATTCTATGATGGTGTTAAACACTCAAAACGAGATTAATTAAATTAACAAAAGCCTATTTATTTAGTTATTCTTTTTTCCACGATCTTTGGCGATCACCTAAATAGCATTACCGTATAGTTGACGTTTCACTTTAGATGAATATTCAAGCATGCGATCGTTCATGATCTTAATTGGATCGCAAAACCGTAAAGTTCGATCGGGTAATTCTAATATTGGTTCAGCTAATAAACATAAACTCGCAGATGGACCAGCTTCCGCAATAATAAATGTGAAGTAACGGTTCGTATTTTCTAAACACACTTGAATTATTTGCCCTTGCTTAGGCTCACGAATATAGTGAAATGAAGAAAAATACCAACTCTTTGGCATCTGTGGTTTTAAAAAACGAAAAGCAACTAAGCTATTTAAGACTAATTCAGCTCTTTCTTCATGAGTAATATTTAATCTTTTAGCCTGCTCATCGAATAAATAATATTCACCTGCATCTTCGATACTAAATGGCATCTCATTACGAGCAAAAACCGTTAGCATCTTAGCAGGAAAACATGAACGAAATATCATGCCGTTGGCGAGATCTAACATCACCCTATTATGGTCATGATCAAAATACCAACGCCAATGATCATCAGGTTTAATATTCATAAACGATCCTTTAGCGATTTACCGGTAAATATAATAGAAAGGATCGATATCATGATCTTCTCTAAATTTACTCTAAAGCGTATTTTTATGCGCTAAATTATCTGCTAAATAAATTACTTTATAAATAGTCGGATAATGTCGTTATCTAAATAGCAAACTAGCTGCAAATTGGTATCAATTTGATATAAAAATAGCCACTATTAGCAATATAGTTTAAAAGGGGGAATAAATAAACCCCCTTGATACGTAAATTTACAATTTATTACTAGATATGATTAACAATATCTTTAATTAATTTTGGCCCATGGTAAATAAAACCAGAATAAATTTGAATTAAAGAGGCACCCGCTTCCATTTTTTCACGTGCCGCGGTAAGAGAATCAATTCCACCGACTCCAATTATTGGCAGTTTTCCATTTAACTCACGTGAAATAAGTTTAATAACTTGCGTACTTTTTAATTGCACAGGACGACCACTTAACCCACCCGCTTCATTGCAATGATTAATCCCTTGAACCAAAGAGCGGTCTAACGTGGTATTCGTTGCAATAACGCCATCGATATTATGTCTAACTAGGCTATCTGAAACTTGGATAATTTCCTCTTCAGATAAATCAGGCGCAACTTTGACAGCAACTGGCACATATTTTTGGTGCTGTAATTGTAATTCAAGTTGTTTTGCTTTTATGCTACTTAATAAATCATCCAGTGCTTCGCCATATTGTAATGTTCGCAACCCTGGTGTATTTGGGGAAGAAATATTAATAGCAATATAACCGGCATGTGCATAGACCTTATCCATGCAAATTAAATAGTCATCTTTACCTTGTTCGACAGGCGTATCTTTATTTTTACCAATATTGATACCGATGATCCCACCGTAATTCGATTTTTTAACATTCTCGACAAGGTTATCGACACCTTTATTATTAAACCCCATCCGGTTAATTAAACCTTCAGCTTCTACAAGTCGAAATAACCGCGGTTTGTCATTACCAGACTGAGGACGAGGAGTTACCGTACCAATTTCGATAAACCCAAACCCCATGGCACCGAAAGCATCAATACACTCGCCATCTTTATCTAAACCCGCTGCGAGTCCTAGTGGGTTTTTGAAGGAAAGTCCCATGCATTGAACGGGCTTAGTGGCAACAGATTGGCGAATAAGGCATTGAAAAGGAGAATGATTTAAACGTTGAAGCTGGCGAAAAGTCAATTCATGAGCTTTTTCAGGGTCGAACTGGAATAGTGCCTTGCGGGCAAGGTGATATAGCATATCCAATAACCTATTTTTACTAGTACGTTTCAATAGAGTAGACATCATGTCGCATGCTAAAACCCCGCCAAATACGATTTGCCGAGCTGCCATTCATACATGCGATTTTTTTCGTCGGATAAAACGCGCTATAGATTACCCTATCTCACCGCCCTTTTACCATGAAAAAATCAATAAAAATTCATTTGCCTAGTTTTTTGAGGAAAACAACCACTTTATGATAGTTATCTCTCATTTAATATTCCATTCTTGCCATAAACAAATAAGCCGCTAAATTAAATTTTAGCGGCTTATTAAAACCAATAATTGGTTAGCTATATATAAATCAGCTTTCTAACGCTTTGGTAATTTTTTCAAATAGATCACCAGAAAGGTTATCGAGCGCTTTTAATTGCTCAAGCACTTTGCGCATCTGCGCTTGACGCTTTTCGTCATAACGTTTTAAACGGATCAACGGTTCAATCAGTCTTGAAGCCACTTGCGGGTTGCGTGTATTCAGATCGACTAAAATTTCATACAGGAATTGATAACCACTGCTATCTTCCGCATGGAAATTAACAGGATTCCCCGCTGTGAAAGCACCAACAAGTGAGCGAACACGGTTAGGGTTACTCATGCTAAATGAGCGGTGCCCCAATAATTCACGTACATTAGCAAGGGCTTCTTTCGCAGGGTTCGCCCCTTGTAGGGTAAACCACTTATCCATAACTAACCCGTCATGGTGCCAACGCTCATCAAAGTCTGCCATTAACTGTGCTTTACAAGGTAACAGTGATTCGTTAGCTGCGGTCAATGCGGCCAATGAATCCGTCATGTTATCGGCAGATTGGTATTGTTCCAACACTAATTTGTTCGCCAGCTCGCTATCATCACCCGCGGCTAAGTATTGCAGGCAAATGTTACGCAATGAGCGTTTAGCTATATCTTGGTGATCAACACGATAGCCATCAATATTAATAGAGCGATAAACCGAGAGAAGTTCATCATGCATTTCTACCGCTAAATGATGATGAATAAAGTTTACAACTTCGTGGATCGCAACAGGGTCGATAACCGTAAATAATTCTGCCAGCTCATTTTCGGAAGGTAACGTTAAGATCAATGCGACTAATGCAGGATCAATCGAATCACTTAATAATACACCGCGAAAAGCATCTACCACTGGCTCAGGTAAAACTAATGTTTCACCTTTTTGATAATGAGCTACATTAATTTTTACATAATTATTAATGAGTTGCTGAGCCGCATCCCAACGAGCAAATTCATTACTTGCATGCTGCATCAAGAAAGCTAGTTGCTCATCTGTATAGTTGTAATCTAATTTTACAGGGGCTGAAAACTCACGCAATAAGGATGGAACTGGGCGGCTTGTCACCTCATCAAAAACAAACGTCTGAGTTTCTTGCGTAATGTTTAGCACCGAATTTACCACGCTACCCTCACGTTTTAGCGTGATAATTTCACCTTGTTCATCATAGAGCTCAATATCCAATGGGATATGCAATGGTTGCTTTTCAGCTTGATCTGCCGTAGGTGGCGTCATTTGGCTAACATGTAGCGTATATTGCTGTTTTTCTGGCACATATTCATCACGAACAGTTAAAACTGGTGTCCCTGATTGGCTATACCAACGACGAAATAATGATAAATCAACATTTGACGCATCTTCCATCGCCTGCACAAAATCGTCACAGGTTGCCGCACTGCCATCATGGCGATGAACATAAAGTTGTATACCTGCTTGGAACATCTCCTCACCCAGCAGAGTGTGGATCATGCGAATGACTTCCGATCCTTTTTCATATACCGTCAAAGTATAAAAGTTGTTCATTTCAATGACTTTGTCTGGGCGAATTGGGTGCGCCATTGGGCTTGCATCCTCAGCAAACTGAGCCGAACGCATTACTTTGACATTGTTGATACGGTTAACAGAGCGAGAGCCTAAATCTGAACTAAATTCTTGGTCGCGAAAAACGGTTAGCCCTTCTTTAAGGCTCAATTGGAACCAATCACGACAAGTAATGCGGTTTCCTGTCCAATTATGGAAATACTCGTGGCCAATTACGGATTCGATATTCAGATAGTCTTTATCCGTCGCTGTCTCGCTTTTAGCTAAAACATATTTAGAGTTAAAGACATTCAACCCTTTATTTTCCATTGCTCCCATGTTGAAGAAATCAACGGCAACAATCATATAGATATCAAGGTCATACTCTAAACCAAAGCGCTCTTCATCCCATTTCATGGCATTTTTCAGGGACTGCATTGCCCAAGGTGCGCGGTCTAAATTGCCTTTATCAACAAAGAGCTCTAACGCAACTTCACGACCACTGCGAGTGACAAAGGTGTCTTTTAAAACGTCAAAATCACCTGCAACTAAGGCAAATAGATAACTTGGTTTTGGGAATGGGTCTTCCCACTTCACCCAATGACGCCCATCATTCAGTTCACCTTCTGCAATACGGTTACCATTTGAAAGTAAATAAGGATAACGTGATTTATCAGCTGTAATTGTGGTGGTATAGCGAGCTAATACATCTGGTCGGTCTTGGTAATAGGTAATATGGCGGAAACCTTCCGCTTCACATTGTGTGCATAACGCCTCACCTGAAACATATAACCCTTCTAGGGCGGTATTTTTCTCAGGGCTAATTTCATTCACAATCCGTAGTGTGAAAGATTCAGGTAATGATTCAATAATCAATTTACCTTCAGATTCTTTATAGTTTTGCCACGCTTTACCATCGACTTCGATGCTGACTAACGATAAATCTTCGCCATTGAGCTCAAGCGTTGATGATTGTGGATTAAGGCGTTTTACCTTACTTACTGCGGTAACAATCGTTTTCACTGGGTCAAGATTAAAATCGAGGTCAATCTCTGTAATTGTGTAATCAGGTGCTTGATAATCCTGACGATATTTCGCTTGTCTTAACTGGGTCATAAGTAACCTTTTAATTCGTTATATTCAATATCGTACTGCTTTATTACTTATACAATACTATAAGCCACAATAATGTGAATGGATTTGAGAAACATTTTCATCAAAAAATGTTATCTATTTTTATGGTTATGTTAATTTTATATGGCTCACCGTACTTAATTTTGTTAAAAACTCGTTTGCTTGTTGGTGCTATAGCACTATTAAATATTCTATGGCGTGTTAGTATCTTTTGGTGATTAATGCTTTTGTCTGTTTCTATGGGACACAATTTATGAGACACAATACAAATAAAGCGTATTTATTTGATTTCATAGTAATACAGAAAATAGTTATACAGAAAAGCAATGCGCGAATTTAGATTGCCGTGCTCCTTGAAAGCAAGAGGTGGAATAACACTTCTATCTTTTGCTAAAGTGGGTATACTTTTGCAACTTTAACGATTTAGCTAACAACTATTGCCGCTTTTATCTCATTGTGACTTTTGAAAATCAAACAGGTTTCAAGGGAAACAAGAGTAAAAATTAACAGCATTAGTGGTAAAGATAAGCTCCGCGAGGATGTCTGCGTGCCATGAATTTAGACGCTACACCAATTATTACATCACTGCTTGATACCGATGCTTACAAGCTTCATATGCAGCAGGCCGTTTTCCACCGTTACTATCAGGTACCGGTTGTCGCTGAATTCCGCTGTCGTAGCAGTGAGATCTTAGGTGCTTACGCCAATGAAATCAGGCAACAAATTCAGTTGATGGCTAAGTTATCACTTTCTGATGATGAACTGAATTTTCTCCGCTGTTTACCTTTCTTCCAAGAAGACTATCTTATGTGGTTAAAGTCATTTCGCTTTAACCCAGAACAAGTTGCTGTCAGTGTCACAGACCAAGGCCAATTAGCGATCCGCATAAGCGGGCCTTGGCGTGAAGTCATCATGTGGGAAGTCCCTCTCCTTGCTTTAGTCAGTGAAATTGTGCAAAAAGACCGGCACCCAGATATCACTGCTGATGATGCCGTTCAACAACTTAGAAAGCTATTGAATGTATTCTACCGACAAGCCGATGAGCACCAACTCGATTTGTCTAAGTTTAAGCTGATGGACTTCGGGACACGCCGCCGTTTTTCCTACGATGTGCAATCCGCCATCGTTTCGATGCTTAAACAAGAATTTCCTCATCTTGTAGGAACAAGCAACTACAAACTTGCTCACGAGTTAGACTTAGCCCCTGTTGGCACACAAGCCCATGAGTGGTTCCAAGCCCACCAGCAAATCAGCCCGGAGTTAGCAAATAGCCAACGCGAGGCATTACAGAGTTGGCTAGATGAATATCCTAATCACTTGGGTGTCGCATTAACTGACTGTATCACCATGGATGCCTTTTTGCGTGATTTTGATGCTAACTTTGCGAACCGCTACCAAGGATTGCGTCATGATTCGGGGGACCCGATCGAATGGGGAGAAAAAGCCATTGCTCACTATCAAAAATTGGGTATTGACCCTATGAGCAAAACGCTGGTGTTCTCAGACAGTTTAGACTTGCAGAAAGCACTTGAATTATATCGTTATTTTCATCAACGAGTTAACCTTGTTTTTGGTATCGGCACGCGTCTAACCTGCAATATACCAAATGTAACCCCGTTGAATATTGTGATTAAGCTAGTGGAGTGCAATGGTAAGCCTGTCGCTAAGCTATCTGATAGCCCAGGAAAAACTATTTGTGAAGATGATGAGTTCGTCAATCAACTCAGAAAAGCGTTTGACCTGCCTAAAATGGAAAAAGCCAGTTAATTAAGTCGCTTTTCCCCAGCTCTGGGTAAGAATTTGCACTTTTCTTGCCCAGAGCTTCAAAACCCTCTTTTTCTTTTATTCACTTACTATTACTATAGCTTTTAAGCTCAATAACCACGCTTCGCTTCAACAGAAATGTTTTATCGCGATTTTTTACTTGTTTCCTAATAAATGGCAAGTAACATAGAGCTTTGGCCCCTGAAAAATGGGATTAGTATTGAAGAAGCCTTATTAATCTGCTTCATCCGCCAATTGCATAATAACCAGATTGTTATGCCCTTGAACTCGGTGTTGAATATTCCTATTACGAAAGTTGGAATACACCCTAAATAATTCGAGTTGTAGGAAGGCGGCTAGCAAACTGAGCCCTAGGAGCATACATAAGTATGTGACTAGGGTCAGTTTGTGAAGCCAACACACCTACAGCTCGAAGTATGACGGGTTGCAGATGCATAAGATTAACCATTATATAGAAGAGAGTGAATTATATGATAGTAGCGCCTGTAGTCGACGTACTGCAAGGCCGAGTGGCGGTAGGCACAGAAGTCACCGTTCAAGGCTGGGTACGTACAAGGAGAGATTCAAATGCTGGTTTTTCTTTCCTCGCCGTTTATGACGGTTCTTGCTTTAATCCGTTACAGGCTATCATTAATAATAATTTACCTAATTATAATGACGAAGTCCTGCACCTCACAACTGGCTGTTCCGTTGAAGTTACGGGTACCGTAAAAGAATCCCCAGGCCAAGGCCAATCATTTGAACTTGAAGCCACTGCTGTAAAAGTCGTTGGTTGGGTTGAAGACCCTGACACCTACCCAATGGCAGCAAAACGCCACAGTGTAGAGTTTTTACGTGAAGCAGCGCACTTGCGCCCGCGCACTAACTTAATTGGTGCTGTTGCACGTGTGCGCCACACTTTAGCGCAAGCAATCCACCGTTTCTTTGATGAACAAGGCTACTTCTGGGTTTCTACGCCAATCATTACCGCTTCCGATACCGAAGGCGCAGGTGAAATGTTCCGTGTCTCCACACTGGACTACAACAACTTGCCACGTAATGACAAAGGCGAAGTAGATTTCAGCGAAGATTTCTTTGGCCGCGAAGCTTTCTTAACCGTTTCAGGCCAACTGAATGGTGAAGCTTACGCAACCGCAATTAGCAAAGTCTATACTTTCGGCCCAACTTTCCGTGCTGAAAACTCAAATACCAGCCGCCACTTGGCTGAGTTCTGGATGGTTGAACCTGAAGTTGCGTTTGCAAACTTAGATGATGTCGCAGGTCTGGCAGAAAAAATGCTGAAATTCGCATTCAAAGCTGCTCTTGAAGAACGCCGCGACGACTTAGAGTTCTTTACTCAGCGTGTTGATAAAGACGTTATCAACCGCTTAGAAAGCTTTGTGAATTCAGACTTTGCACAAGTTGATTACACAGACGCCATTAAAATCCTTGAAACTTGTGGTCAAAAATTCGAAAACCCAGTTTATTGGGGCGTCGATATGTCGTCTGAACATGAGCGCTACTTAGCAGAACAACACTTTAAAGCACCTGTTGTTGTGAAAAACTACCCGAAAGACATCAAAGCTTTCTATATGCGTCTCAATGAAGATGGTAAAACGGTTGCCGCGATGGACGTATTAGCACCGGGTATTGGTGAAATCATCGGTGGCTCACAGCGTGAAGAACGTCTTGATATGCTAGATGCACGCCTTGAAGAAATGGGTATGAATAAAGAAGATTACTGGTGGTACCGTGATCTGCGTCGTTATGGCACCGTTCCTCACTCAGGTTTCGGCCTTGGTTTTGAGCGTTTAGTGGCTTATGTCACTGGAGTGGGTAACGTACGTGAAGTCATTCCATTCCCGCGTACCCCACGTAATGCGGCATTCTAAGTGCATTCCTTACACTCTAAATAATTCGAGTGGCATGTAGGCGACCAGCGAAGATAGCCGATGAGCATACACAAGTATGTGATTCGGCAAGCTGAACACAGTCAACACCCATGCGGCTTGAAGTATGACGAGTATCGGGCCAATCTTGTATTGGCCCGTTATTTTTTCACTCTAATATATTTTTAACTGCAGACTATTTCAGTCCATTACATAAAATTGCAGCCGCATGATAACCTGATCACAATTTTTACGTTATCACCTTATAATTCACCCCAAAATGGCACCAATCTGCTACCACTAAGAATAATCTGCTTTTTTATGTCACAATTCTCTTTTTGCGAGTGGTAGATAACCGCTTTACATTCGCTAAACTGCTCAAAAAAAACTCAATTTGTCTTTTGAAAAAGTTCCCTAATTTTTGTAATATTTTTTAAACTGGTACGATGAGCGGTCGTTTATTGCTCTATTTTTTACATTTTGAAACACATTGTTACCATTTGTTTCAGAAACTTTGATTTTGTAGCACTTTGAGGGTAGATAATTTTATTTAGCAATGGAACACTGGTCGCCGACATAGACGACACTAATCTCTCACAAATAGTTCCAATTATTTTTTGCGAATTATTTTTGGCAGTGGCAGGTGTCCGAATAACACCAATGAGGGTAATAATAATGATGAAACGCAATATTCTTGCAATGGTTATCCCAGCTCTGTTAGCTGCTGGTGCAGCAAACGCAGCTGAAGTATACAACAAAGACGGCAACAAATTAGACGTTTACGGTAAAGTTGACGTTCGTCACTACCTCGCTGACGGTAGCAGCAAAGATGCTCCAAGCCAAGACGGTGATGATTCACGCGTTCGTTTAGGTGTTAAAGGTGATACTCAAATCACTGACCAACTGACTGGTTTTGGTCGTTTCGAGTGGGAAACTAAAACTAACAAAGCTGAGAACGAAGGCGAAAACAAAAACCGTTTAGCATATGCGGGTTTACGTTTTGCTGATTTCGGTTCAATCGACTACGGCCGTAACTACGGTGTGGTTTATGACACGAACGCATGGACCGACGTATTCCCATTATGGGGTGCGGACACTATGGATCAAGCAGACAACTTCATGACTAGCCGTAACCGTAACCTGTTAACTTACCGTAACAACAACGCGTTCGGTTATGTTGATGGCCTGAGCTTTGCTCTGCAATATCAAGGTAAAAACGGTGACGACAACCTGTCTAGCTCAAACGTTCGTAAAGACAACGGTGATGGCTTCGGTTTCTCTACCGCTTATGACTTAGGCTGGGGCGTAACTCTGGGTGGTGGTTATTCTAACTCTTCACGTACACCTGCACAGAAAAACTACCCTAACGCTGGTGGTAAAAAAGCTGAAGCTTGGAACGTTGGTGGTAAATTCGACGCTAACAATGTTTACTTAGCAGCAATGTACGGTCAAACTCAAAACATGACTCGTTACGGTGCTGGCGGTAAATTTGGTTCAGGTATTGCTAACAAAACTGAAAACGTTGAGTTAGTTGCACAATACCTGTTCGACTTCGGTCTGAAACCATCTTTAGGTTATAACCAATCTAAAGGTAAAGACTTGGGCACTTACGGTAACAAAGATCTGGTTAAATATATCTCTGTAGGTTCTTACTACTACTTCAACAAAAACATGTCTGCAGTTGTTGATTATAAAATCAACCTGTTAGATAAAAATGATTTCACCAAAGCATACGGTATCAGCACTGATAACGTAGTTGGTTTAGGTTTAATCTACCAATTCTAATTATCAGTTAACTGATAAGTTAGAAAACGGTAACATGTTTTTGTAAGCAGCGCTTCGGCGCTGCTTTTTTATTTTCCCCCTCTCTCAAACTTCCCCCTAAAAAACACCTAAATTATCGGTAAGACAGACTGATTCACCACCCTTATAGATATTTATGGTTAGATTACATGCAATTCCTACCTAGCTCACAAGATCTCGCCAATTTTTGGTAAAACGGTTGGCAAAAAGCCTTTATCACGTTAACCTGAGAACTCGACTCGTTCGACTAAACCCGTTTTCAGCTATATCCATCAATTTCAGTTGTATGGGCTGTTTACAAGCAAGGATAGCCAAAAGCATTCTCACTTACGCCTTCATACACTGTAAATTGTCTTGGGTACCACTACAGAGCTTTGGAATCGACAACATGTTTGAAAAAATTACTTCTGCCCCTGCTGACCCAATCTTAGGTCTTGCTGATAGTTTCCGTGCTGATCCCCGCGATAATAAAATCAACTTAGGTATTGGCGTCTATAAAGACGAATCAGGGAAAACCCCTGTGCTTGATACCGTTAAAAAAGCAGAAAAATTCCTGCTGGATAACGAAAACACCAAAAACTATCTTGCGATTAGCGGAATGCCAGAATTTGGCCGTGTAACACAAGAACTGTTATTCGGTGCACAACATGAAATTGTCACCTCAAAACGTGCACGTACAGCGCAAGCACCGGGTGGTACTGGTGCACTGCGTATCGCTGCAGATTTTATTGCTAAACAAACCAACGCAAAGCGTGTTTGGATCAGCAACCCAACTTGGCCTAACCACAAAAATATCTTTGAAGCAGCTGGTTTAGAAGTTTTAACTTACAACTACTATGACGCTGCCAAACATGGTATGGATTTCGACGGTATGCTTAACAGCCTGTCATCTGCTGTGGCTGGTGATGTGATTGTTCTACACGGCTGCTGCCATAACCCAACGGGTATTGACCCAACGGCTGAGCAATGGACAAAACTAGCTGCATTATGTGCAGAAAAAGGTTTATTAGCAGTTTTTGACTTTGCCTACCAAGGTTTCGCAAAAGGCTTAGATGAAGATGCCGAAGGCCTGCGCATTTTCACCAAAAATAACCCTGAAATGATTGTTGCAAGCTCGTTCTCTAAAAACTTCGGTTTATACAATGAACGTGTTGGTGCTTGTACCATCATTGCCAAAGACAGTGATAACGCAGAGCGTGCATTTAGCCAAGCTAAAGCGGTTATTCGCGCCAACTACTCAAACCCACCAGCACACGGTGCGGCAGTGGTGACAACTATCCTTTCTGATGAAGTGTTAAAAGCGGAATGGATCCAAGAATTAACCGCAATGCGTGAGCGTATTAAACGCATGCGCCAACTGTTAGTGAAAACATTGGAAGAAAAAGGCGCTAAACAGGACTTCAGCTTCATTATCAACCAAAATGGGATGTTCTCCTTCAGTGGCTTAACAAAAGAGCAGGTAGAGCGTCTACGTAGCGAATTTGGTATCTATGCTGTTAGCTCTGGCCGTATTAACGTGGCAGGCTTAACCTTAGAGAACATGGTTCCTCTGTGTGATGCTATCGTTAAAGTGCTGTAATCATTAAAATTTGTTGATACTTAACCTTTTGAAAAGAATAAAACAGCATCTTTAATATCATGCCAGTCAGTAGCATTACTGACTGGCTATTTTTATCAACAACTATTTAAGGTGGCTAAGGAAGCGCTCAGTTATGTGTACCGCCCCCCAATTCTTTCTATAATTACTGTTATTTATACTAAGGTCGAGATTACTTTCATAATCAATTCGCTCCTCAACAAGCAACTGAACCAAACGGTCGACGGTTTGCTCTATATGTTGTTTTGATAATTGCTGGTAACTATTGAGATGACGCACCTGCATGACACTATTCATTGACCCAATATGGTTGTTATGGGATAGCGTCACCTGCCTGCCGCTCTTTGAGCGATATGTTGTTTCAGCAACCTTATCTGACAATTGTTCATAATTGACTTCATCAGTATCAAAATCAATTAGTACCACCTGATTACGCCCCTCAAAATCAGTGATCTTCACAGCTCCTTTACCATGACCACTGACAATATAGAGGTCGTCCCCTTGAGCTGCCCCTAATTGGTCTTTTCCATCTAAAGAGATGAGCACATCTCGATGCATACCTTGAGCCAATAAAATATCATTACCTTGCCCACCATATAGCACATTTTCACCACCAAGGGTTATCAACTTATCGTTACCACTCTCACCTTTGATAATTCGCCCATGTTGAGTCATATCCATAACGCTATCATTGCCAGCTAACGTATCAATAAGCCAATTATTTCTAGGGTTTTCTTGATGTAATACAATACCATCATCTCTCGATGTTAGGTTTAAAGGTCTAGCTTCACCCTTATTGACTACCACGCCATTTAATGTGCTTGCAAGCTCATCAATCGGTTTCCAAGTCGTGAATTCCCCTGATTGTTTTGCTCTATAGAGTTTTTCAGATAAATAATTAGTGAGAGTAGTCATCCCGTCAGCGGTAGAGGAGTTAAATTTTTCGTCCAGCCTTTCATAGTGATGAATGTTAAAGTTCCCTTCATCATCATGAGATACCTTTATTTTTACCAATTTACCGGCTGCTGAAACATAAAGTTGATATTTTGAATCACCACCTTCAATTTGTTCGCGTTTAAAATTGACCAAGTGAATATGGTTATTTCCAATCAGGTCTTCAATATAAACAACACCAGGCTGATGACCATCAATTAAGTAGTGGTCATCACCTGCACCACCCATTAACGTATCGTTTCCTCGACTGGATAACAGTAAATCATCCCCCGAGCCACCACTAATAAAGTTGTCCCCAGCACCACCATATAATAGGTTATTTCCACCGCTGGCTTTAATATTATCATCACCATCTCCTCCCAGCAGGACATAGCTTTCTGAGCCCTTATTGATAATAGTGTCATCACCATTTTGAGCATCAATGATATGCTTTTCGGATTGATAGCCCATTGGCAATATAATTTGATCGTCACCCGCACTACTTTCTTTAACTGGGTTTACTGGTGATAGGCTATTTTCCTGTAAATTGGCTTTAAATAAGTTGCTATGCTTATCTTGAATTAAGACAATATCAGAGAGATTATTGCCCACATTAGTAAACTTAATAGTCAATTTTTTTTGCCCAAATTTATCTAAGCTGTATAGCTGTCCATCATCCATATTCAGCGAATAACCATTTACAGTAGGCAATAATAGGCACAAGCTGTCCTTATCCGTATAGCTGTTATTAACTTTAGAAAAATCGAACTCAACCTCACCGTACTCATCTTTATTTTGTACAATTTGATAGGTATCTATTCCATGGCTAACTTCAATGTAACTACCTAATTTTATTAGTAGTAATACATTGTTTTGGCTATTTCCACGGTAGGTTAAGTGTTCAGCATGACCTATTGGAATAAACCGCCCCCATTTAGGCGCTTTATAATGGCGGGATTGATCTATCGTTATGGTACCCGTTGACTCATCTATTTTGACAGACTTTTCGTCTTTAGATGCTAATTGATCCCCTTCTTGTATATAGCTTAAATTGAAATACTGGTTAGGATGTTTTTCATCTATTACCGTTGTCATCATCCAACCATCAAGGGTTTGTAACCGATATACATGGTGGGGCGCCTTCGATCTCGCATCTTGCACATTTTCGAGAACAATAATGACTTCACTTTCCACATTTTGAAAAAAGTGGCCATCAATACTATTTTTGGGTTGTTTAACTGTTAAAACCAAGTTGTTACCGTCTAGCTGAACTTGCTTTATTTCATTAAAAAAATACTCTAAAGAGACTCGACTTTGTTGGCAATTAGCTTCTTTTATAACCACTTTCGCCTGAAAATTATGGCGACTTTGTGTATAAATAGGGTTTAGCTGTTTTCGCGTTTTAACTGCTTTTTCTTTTCCATCAAAATAGCGCTCTGTAAGATACAAGTTGTCAGCATGGTCAAGCCATTCATAACGGCGAATATGGTAACTATCATTTCCCTCACCACCAACAGCAATACCTTGAGTTAAAATGAGTTTATCATCTCCTCCTTTCCCCTCTAATCTATCGTTACCTAACCCACCATCTAATATGTTTGCCGTATCATTTCCCTGTAAACAATCATTACTACTCCCTCTTACCATCAAGTTTTCCATGCTTTGTAAATGGGCAACGGGAGTATAGGGATGATTTCCTTGTCGCTGATAGTGCAATATATTTCTGTTGAGATCTGCATACACACGATAGCCATCTGGTAGGCTATCAATAATAACGGTATCCTGTCCTCCTTGGCCATCTAGGTACTTAGTCGGCTTATTTCCCCCTCGAGAGGTTAACGATGCTAAACAGCTATCCCGAATAAAAAATAGATCGTTTTTATCTCCCCCTGCAAAATACTTCTCACCTGATAGTACTTGAAAAGCATTTTTCTGTGTTTTTTTACCAATTACAACGTCATTACCATTAGCCGTATTCCAGCTAGTCCCTTTACTACTGGCATTTTCAATATATAAGGCTGTTCGTTGAATGTTATTCACTAAATGCTCACTGAAAATACGTTCGTTTTCTCTGAATATCTGTTGCCCTAATACTCCAAATTCGGTTTTTTTCGAATAAAAACTAATTTGTTCTGGATTGGAATTTATTAACTGACCTTGAAAAGGTATTGATAATTCATCATTTAAAATTTGGTGTCGTACTTTAAATTCATCTAATAACAAGTTTTTATAAGTAGAATTTAAAGAATAACGCTCATGAGTAGCTATACTACCGGTATTTTTAAGATCAAAAACCTCTTTCTCTTTTGATTTAATAAAAAAATCATGGTGAATAGACAGCCCTATATCTTCATAAAGATGCCCTAAACTTCTAAACCACGCAGTTGTTCTGACAATTTCATTTTGTAAAATGAACTCAATTTCTTCAGCAGTAAATGAAGGCGCTTCTTTGCGTAAAAACCGCACAGTCGTATTTCCCGCCTCTACATATAAATTCCCCAACTTGCCATAGAAATAGTTATCATTATTATCAACCAGATAGTATCGAAGCTCATTTTCATAGGTAGGTTTTTCAATAATACTGAGATGGTGATCAAACCCGGCTTGCGCAATATTATTTTCAAATAAAGCCAGATCCATATTCCAATCTTGCTCTTTGAAAGCATTAATATAATGTTGTGTATTCATTTCTTGCTGAGTACGTATGGTTGGGTCTAAACCTAAAGCACCACGGATCCCCTCCTCTAATTCACGATCCCAGTCAATATCAATAACTCCTTTGATGTTTTCAACCGCACGAACACCGTTATAAACCCAGCCCCCCACCAGCAATATACCTCCAATAACTAACCCAGCGACAGGAATAACAGAAGAACCCACTAAAATACCAATAATGGTAACCCCATTGACCACTGCGCTAGCAATAGAGAAAGATGCGTTTACGATAAGATCTTGGCGTTGTTTCGGGTCTGTGACACTGTCTAATTTAGATAAACTATCGTAGGCTTGGTAAACATCAATTCCCATCCCGACCAAATTGAAAATCACGACTGTTCCCGAGGCAATCCTCGCACGAACCAACGAAGTTGCTCCCTTACTGGAGGCAATATTTAATAGCATCGGTCGCACTATCATATCGCCATAATTAAACAAGGCAGATGCTGCAAGTAAATAAAACTGTTTTTCTAACTCTTTAATTTCCTCATCACTAATATCGGGGTTATCTAATTTATCCAAAATTGCATACGCGCTAATCAAACTTTGAATAGCTCCGGCTGTCCCCATTATTTGCCCTGAACGATTTGTCAAACGTCGAAGTTGAGAAAGCCTCTTACCTTCTTGACGAACCTTAAATAAAACAGAAGAAGAGATAGCATCTTGCTGAATATCAATGTTATTCGCTAAGTATTCAAACTGTTTTCTTAATACACCCGACTCAGTAAAGTTAGTTTGGCGCTCAACTAATTGGTGGATATCCGCAGATTTTAATTGCTCATGGAACACTTTAATAAAAGAGAGATCTTCTTTCCCACCTTCCATTAATGTGAAATACATCGCTAGCTTATCTGGGGAAAAACGAATTTTATGATGTAGATCAGGGCTATTGATATCACTTAAGGAAATCGTTTTTCCATCAATAGTGGCACCTAATTGTTGTAATTTGGCAAACGCAATTTTTTCACCATTAATAGTGACCCAGCAGTTTTTTGGTAACGTAAATTCAGGTTGTTCAATAATTGATTGTCGTTGGTTACGTAAAGAAGATAATGCGCTTTTAAAATCCGTAGAGTCTAAATCAATAAACTGGAGATCGGCTCTAAATTCACCATCAGAAAATTCGACATTTTCATTAAAATAATGCTTAATTCGCTGTTTGAATTGTTGTTGAGCTTGCCAAGAAGTCTTATTTTTTACACTAAGCTGGAGTCCTTGGGGATCAAACAAGCTAATTTCGTAACCGCCATAACGTTGCACATGAGTTACCGTGTAAGTGACCGATTTACCCTTTAAGAATATTATTACGTTATTGGTATCCTTAACTGTTGAAAATAAATTTCTTATCGGTTGATCCGCTATTGATATTCCATTTTTATTAATTTCAGTATTAATATCTTGGCTGTACTGTGCCATCTTCATCAACAGAGATTTTTCTGAAGATGTCGATACCTTTTTCACTGTGACTCTCTCTATTTGTGCTTTGCGTTCTATAAAATTTCGAGCTGAGTCACTCCCCGCCAAATACAATTCAACCGCGTATATTCCCCCCAAAATTTGATCCATCACTCGACTTTGAGGGCCTGAACGAATAACCCCATGGTCCACTAATTCAACTTTACTACCATTAATTAATTGTTGGTTAAATTGAGCCAATCGCTGTTCTTGGTTATCTTCATAAATACTAAATGCCTCTGCAAAAGAATATTGTTTTAACGGCGCATTTTCTCCAATAAAATTGGTTGGAGATAATTTACTAAACTCCATCAATTTATTATTAAATAGAATAAATTTATGATCATCTGCAACTATCGCTAAAATTTTTCCTTTATCGACCCCACTACCTGCAGGAAATAGCTTCATTAATAACGTCTGTGAACGCTCACTTAAGTGATTTAATATCGACATGTCATCTCTTATCGCGGACAATAATGTCTGAATGTCAACTGCTTGTTGTTGATAATGACTTGATATTTCTAATTCTAGAAATGGCTTCAGTAATAGTGAATTAGCTTCAAATTTTTGACTTAACGTTGCATTTAGCTTTCGGTTTACTAACGGATCAGAAACTGCAATGTTTAATTTTTCAACATCTATGTTTCTATTTTCATCTGAAAAATACTTCAATAAATAGGCATGTTCAGTCTTATTGACATTTTGAATAGAAATTTCTTTTAGTGCTATTTTTTCTAATGTATTAATAATAGAATGATGTGAATTTTCAACTATTTCCAGTCCATTTATTTTTTTGTTTTTATTCAAATGGTTATCAAAGAGAACTGCATTCTTGATTTCTGTTCCGTGCTCTTCTGCAAGAGTAGGTTTACGCTTATTGTCATCTAGATGGATATCTTTGAATTCATCATCAATATCTGTAATAAATTTATCATTGGATTTTTTATTACTTTCTTTACTTTCAGCATTATCATTAATGCTTTTTTTTCGGTTAATTAATGCTAACCCTTTTAAATAACTATCTGATATTTTCCTTTTTGGTTCAAATAATTTCCCATTATCACCTTCGCTCCATCTTTTATTTAATGGGGCACGATATCCCTGATTAATTAACAATTGTTGAAAATTAGATAATTGTTCTACATTATCAATAATAATAGAGCCATTAGAATTCATTGGAAAATAAGTCTCAATTGATTCAGTTGTCCCTTTAAGTTTATTTTTTCCTTTCAAATTTTCAGGTAAGAAAAAAGTTATCGGAAAATTTTCACTCATAACGCTGGCTGGGTTAGCATCATCAGCACCGTGATGGACTAATTCAAATCCACTCTTTCGGCCTAGCTGGTGATTCATCTTATCCTTGAGCTGTTTTATTTTCTTATTACTAAAGCCGTTATCCTGTCCCTCATAGCGATCATATTCAGCTTTATTATTAAATAATTTTTTTTCCTTTACTGATAATTCATCATAATTGACACTAGCCTTCCATTTTTCCCAAGATGGCATTTCTCTCACATTGATATAATGCTCTAAATCTGATATTGGAAATATAATGCTAAATAAATCATAATCTGCCGTGATTGGCCTACCCGTTTTAGTATCACCAATAACAAAGAATTCAGTAAACTGTTCGTTTTCCAGATAGTAAACTTTCCAGCTATCTGATGTTTTATCCGCATTTTTTTTCAAGAAAAAAACTTTTTCGATGCCATCAACAATGGATGTAGTACGATAATAACCCTCATCATTGATGAGTTCTAATGGTGAAACTGCACTAAGTTGACATAATTCATTTATTCGCTGAGTGCTAATCTCTAAATGGACACTAATTGCCTTACCGGATTGAATTAGCCCTTGAAGCTGGCGATTAAGTTCGTCACTGTTAGCTCGGCCTGATTTTTTAGCAAACTCCTGTTGTACTGGGATAAAACCACTATGAGGCCCCCAATCTGCACTTTTACCTTTGATAGCCAATCCCTTACTACTGTACTCCCCCGACTCAATTAAATTCGTTGATTTAGCATCTATCGGCCGTATACCAATAATAATATTTTCTTCACTCGCTATTTTCGTAAAAATGTGTTGATGACTAACTGGAATGCCCGTTTTGACTTGCGGGGTTGTTTCTGCCAACGGTTTAAGTTGTAAATTGATACTCGAATAGTCTCGTCCTGTTTTGCCATTACCTTGAGTTGCAGCGTTAACATCCTTATCATCCATGCTCTTATTTCCCTGAAGATTGTAATTTCACTAATTATTTCAATTAATTATTTGTTTATTATTAAAACAAACAATTATTTGTTCGATAAGAAAATAGCAAAATTCCAGGCATTCCCAAACTAAGTTGGGAACAATTAGGACATAGTGTTAGTGATTATTTTTTATGAGATGATTAATAGTAAGTTATAAAAACCCCTGTAATTAAGGGGGTTAAGTCAGATTAGATAATTACCAAACGGGTAACTCATCTTGCAAGAAAGGGTTTGTTTTACGCTCAAAACCTAAATTTGACATGGGGCCATGTCCTGGAATGAACTGAAAATCATCACCTAGAGGTAATACTTTGTTTTTTATAGAGGAAATTAAGTCTTGATGGTTACCGCGTGGAAAATCACTTCGGCCGACGCCCCCTTTAAAAAGGACATCACCCATTGAAATTAATTTATCGGTGTGATTCACAAAAATAATGTGGCCGGGTGTATGACCAGGACAATGCAGTACATCAAATGTAATATTGCCGCAAGTCACTTTGTCCCCTTCTTCTAACCAGTAATCCGGCGTAAAGTCAGGGCATTCACCAATATAAAACATCGCATTTTGTTCCGCGAGGTTTTCAATCCAAAAGGCGTCTTCTTTTTGTGGGCCATAAATAGGCACTGAAAAATGCTTAGAAAGGATAGCTGATGCGCCGATATGATCAGAATGGCCATGCGTTAACAGAATTTTAGTTAACTTCAGCCCAAGGTTTTCAATAGCAGAAATTAATTTTTCAGCTTCTCCGCCGGGGTCAACAACGACTGCATCTAACGTATTTTCATCCCAAATAACGTGGCAATTTTGCATAAATGGTGTTACTGGGATAATAGTATATTTCATCGAGCAATTACTCCGTAATCTGTGTCACCTATGCACAGATTACCACGTTCTTGCAGGTCCTGTATCAATATGTATAAAATTGCTTCGAGGATAATAACCAACGCCACCCGCTTTCATTTTTAGCGCAGCCTTGCGGATATTACTCAGTTGTAGCCCTTCGATATGGAAATCCATCGCTTGCCCACGGGTATGGTAACTTTTCTTTGCCACGCCAGAGCTTTTACTACGCAATTTATTGTTAGTCTCTAAAGAACGATAGCCAGAGATCAGTTGGACAGGTTTGTTTGTTCCCATCATCATTTGTAATAAATAGATTTGGTCAAACAGTTTTGGGTCAATAGTTTTTACTTTGTCGCAACGGTAGTCACGGAAAAAATGATTTAAACGCGCTAATTCAGACTTATTATAACGGCGCCCGTCAAAAAACTCGGTTTTTAGCGATTCGCCTGTATTAATGTTTTGAAAACGCAAAATACGTGGTCGAGGGGTCGTCATCGCAGCAAATACATGGCTTGGTAATAAACTAAGGCCAACTGTTGCGGCCCCAATACCTAACCACTTTCTGCGGGATTGATCAATTATATCCATAGGTGATAGCTCAGACTCTAATATTTTCAGTATTAATCGATAAAATTTTGGCAACCTATTGAGTCTAGCAAATCATGCTTATCTTTAATGTATAATTATGTAAAGATATGCATACTTCGCGGAAATTTTATTGCATTTTTCGTCAAAAAGAGAGTTTTATCACTAGAACTGCTCGAAACATGCAATTTAAGACACAAAACATGCTGCCTTTATCAAAGATAAACAAAATAGTAATGATTGAGGAACCATAAAACAACGGAATAAATAAGATAAAAACGGATTCTAGAGGTAAGGTCACAGAATGGAAATGTGTAAAAAACAGCGCTCAAGCAGTTAACTCTTAAAATAATTAAGGGGAGAAAATCCCCCCTTCAAATTAAAACCTACAATTAGTGTAAAATCTTTTTCAATATTGGCAAATATTTATCTGCATTATTAATCGAATTATCATACTGATAAATATCGGCTCGATATTGTGGTTGCTGGTCTTTATCTACCCAAGCAGTTTGATAGTACAGAAAAACTGGGATCCTATCGGGTATATTCACATACCGTGTTGACCCCTCTTTCAACGCACCATCAATGCGTTTTTGTTCCCAACCTGCATCACCTAATAAAATACTGGCTAACTCACTTGCCTTATTCACTCGCACACATCCAGAGCTTATTGCACGCGCATTGCGATTAAATAAACTATGGTTTGGTGTATCGTGTAAATAAATCGCATCTGAACTCGGCATATTAAACTTATAGCGCCCTAATGAGTTAGTCGGGCCCGGTGCCTGTCGAATGCGATATGGAAAATTAGCTGGGGTGATATTATCCCAATCAATAGCATATGGGTTGATTTCATATGAGTCGGCTCCCCAACCTGAATAAACCGTATACCCTTTGCGGCTAAAATAACTTGGATCTTGTTTTCCTCTTGGAGCAATATCTTTACGTGCCATACTGGTCGGCACACTCCAAGGCGGGTTAATGACTACGTTATTTAGCGCACTGCTCATGATCGGTGTTTTGCGATCAGCACGGCCAACAATCACTTTAGAGTCTAAAATCACTTCGTCATTTAAATAGAAATCTAAAGAGTAGCCAGGAATATTAACTAAAATCCCTGTCCCACTACTTGCTGGTATAATACGTAAGCGTTGAATATTGAGTGCCATTAAACCTGCTTTCTGCTTAGGCTGCATGTTTAACCAAACACGCGTGCCTTTTCCAACAACACCGTCTGCTTCTAAGCCATATTGCAATTGGAATTTTTTTACCGCATCGACGAGTTCTTGATCATATACTTTCGACACGGAGCTCGCAGGTGCATCAAGTGTTCCTGTCGATTCAGCGGTTTGTTCAGTTGCCAGTTCTGCAACTTGAGCCATTGTTTCAGGAGGTGCGATGTCTTCGGTTACATTTCCACCTTCAAGTAACCCTTCACGTTGCAAGATTTGACGCAAAATAACCACATCATCGCTAGACTGCCCTGGCTTTAATGTTTTCGTCCCCACAATTTCCAGGTTATCTTCCGGGATCGCCAATAATTTCAACATTTCTTTGCGCATTGGCAAATACATTGGGTGACTCGGGGCTTGCGATTTAACCCAGCCACTTAAATTATTAGACTCGACGGCATCTATCCATGGTTTCATTTGAGCGGCCGTTGGAGCAATAATTTTATAAGGCCGATTGGTGTATAACCAATATTGCCCACTCGCTTCTATCGAAGATAAATACTGTAAATAGCCAAGCATGGCATCAGATAAAATAACGTCACGGCCTAGCTCATTTAACTGGTTATTTTCCAGTATCGCTAGCCACTCCCCAAATTGAGGCTGAACTCCAGAAAGGGATAATTCTGCCAGTTGTTGCTGAAATTGGCTAATTGCCGTTTCATCTTGCCACAATAACTGCATTTGCCTATCAGCGTATAATTTTGCTAATTGCGTAGAAAAAATAGGTTTCACATCCGCAGGAAGCGACTGTGTTATTTTGACTAAACTTTCTGTAGGTGTTAACGAAGCTATCGTTTGAACTTCAGAAACACTTTGCTGCGTATTTTCTTCATTTGAGAATGCGGGAAACTGTAACGCCATCAACCCGCATATTACCGAGACTTGCAGAGCTCTCACTCTTCTCTTTGCCATACATCCACCTTAATTTACAACATGGATAATAATATTTTTATTATAATTACAATTTTATTGTATTTAATTTTAGCAGTAATGTTATAGGAATAGGCTAATTTTCCTTTTTTCAGATTATGTACAGCTAAGCTAACGATTAATGAGAAAAAGAATTATTTTCATCATAATGAATTCAAAAGTGTATTAGTGGTTTAAACATAGATGAATTTTATTTTAATTAAAAGTTTTACCTGACGCTTTCTTTGCCGCCTAATTAGCATATAAAAAAAACCGATATTTATTCCTAAATACCGGCCTTTGTTTCACTCACAAAAACTATTACTGCAATGTTGGGGCTTGTACAGTCGGGTTTTCTTGCCCAAAGCCTTTTAAGCCAACTACATGCACATGTTCATGATTACCAACCACTTTACGAACTAGCTTATAGGTTGTGCCCTTCTCAGGACTAATATTCTCTGGTGCCGCAATAATTAACTGCATTTCTAATCTGTCACACAGTTCAAATAGGGTTGCAATTGATTTAGCATCTAATCGCGCAGCTTCATCTAAGAATAATAAACGGCAAGGAATAATATCTTTCGCACGCAAACGGCGGGACTCTTCTTCCCAGCTTTGTACTACCATCACTAAAATGGACATACCCGTACCAATCGCTTCACCGGTTGATAACGCACCACTTTCTGCTTTTAACCAACCATCAGAGCCTCGGTTAACCTCAACTTCTAACTCTAAGTAGTTGCGGTAATCGAGTAATTCTTCACCAATAGTTTGCGGCAAGCGTTGCCCAACATCCACTTGAGGGTTGAGGCGTTGGTATAACTTAGCCATTGCTTCAGAGAATGTTAACCGTTGGCTGGTGAATAAGTCTTGATGCATTTCGCTCTCTTCAGAAAGCACACTCAGTAACAATGCATGACTTTCACGAATATTCACATTGAGGCGAACCCCTTTAACCTGACCAAATGCTACAGCTTGCAGCCCTTGGTTTAGCATACGAATGCGATTCTGTTCGCGCTGAATGGTTTTACGAATAATATTCGCCACACTTTTTGAACTGATCGCCAATTTTTGCTCACGCGCTGTTAGCTCTTCCGTTAAACGCGCCAGTTCAATTTCCATTTGCTCGATTGCATCAATCGGGTCATCAGTTCGAATAATATCTTGGCGAATACGTTCACGTAGGTGTTGATATACTGCGATAAAGAATTTTATCTTCCGTTCTGGGTGTTTTGGATCTTCGGATAAACGCAGTACATCGCGTAAATGTTCGTTATCTGCAACCGCTAAACGCAACGCTCCTAAGGCTTTATCCGACATCGAACGTAAGCTATCACCGTCAGTATAAGCCAACTCACGGCGGTGTAGACGACGCTCAACGCCATTGTCTTTCACCAAGCGCATTACCGCACACCAACCTGCTTTTGCTGTCACGACCTGCTCACGCAGCATATAGTAGTCTTTTTCTAACTTACGAAGGCGCTTCTGTAAGTTATCCATTTCAGCTTCACATAATGTCAGCTGTTTTTCTAACTGGTTAATACGACTACGGTTTTCCATAACCCGCTGGTGCAGCTCATCGCGTCGGATACGAGCGCGCTCTTGGGCGTCAGGGTCGGCTTTTACGCCAATTTCTTGCATCTCGACTTCGAGCTCTTTTAGCATCTCTTGTTTGGTATCGAAAGAACTGCGTAACGAGGCAAGAACTTGATGGAACTGTGCACTTTGTGCTTGGTGCTGGCGTAATTGTTCACGAGCACGTGTACGCTCGGTTTCTGCCTGCTCTAAACGCTGACGTAGTTTTTCATTCAGGTCCGCGTTTTCATTCACCATTCCGGTTGAATCACTGTAACTAAAGTGAGCACGGCGCTGAACAACCTCTACTAATGCAAAAGCTTGCTGTTTCGCATTTTGCTGGCTGTGTTTTGCTGACTCATAATCTTTGCGTAATTGCTCGTGTTGTTCAGGATCACTGAGTAACACTGTCACAATCGGCTCTAATTTTTCTAACGCATCACCATGTTTATTCAGGAAATGTGCCGCTTCTTCCGCTTCCGTTAGCTCTTCGTTTATCTCTTCAACTCTGTCCGCCAATGTTTCATCGAGTAATAACCCCATTTGAGGTAATAAGCGATTAAGAGCCGCAAGGCTTTCTTTACCTTGGGCAAATTGTTGACGTTGCTGCTGAGTTTGCTCTTCAAATTGAGCTAAAGCACGTTCAATTTCCGAACGTTTTTGGTTGAGTGTACGAATTTCAGCTTCTGGATCATCTTCAAAGGCCACCGAAATGTGTTGGCCTATAAACCGGCTGAATGCTTGGTGTGAACGCTGAATTTTCTGTACATCAAATGACAGATTCGCATAGCGCTCAGCGAGCTCATCACGTTCAGCCGTTAACGACTCTAAATGGCTTTCACGTGCGGCACGACCAAACAAAGGCAACTCAGGATAACGAGAGTAACGCCATTGACGCTCAGACGAACGGACTAATACCGCATTTTCAAACTCTTGCGCATCAAAAACGCTATCGTCGAAAGAAGATGGATCTCCCTCGATAAAATACACATCATCTGGGCAATCTTGTAACGAATCCAGTTGATTGCGAACTGCATCAAGGTCTTGCACCACAATTCCGTGACGCGCAGGACCATATAGCGCGGAGAAATAAGCTGCGTCTTCGATGGTAATATCATCATAAATTTCAGATAACAACACACCATTGAAACGCTCTGCCAACGCTAACATGCGGCTATCTTCCGCACCACTTGGCTGGCTTAGTCGCTCAATTTGCTTTTCGAGATCTTTACGTTGCGCAGCAACTTCATCTCGTTCAACCGTTATTTCCCGCTCTTGTTCGAGGAGTTGCTGCATAAACTCAGTCACAGCAGTACTTGACTCAAACGTTTCATGGGACTGCTCATTAAGCTGTGTTAGCGCTTCTTGAGCCATAATCCATGCAGGGGCTTTAGATGAAAGTTGGCTAATACGCTGGCGGATCTGCTCCAATTCTTGGCGCATTTGCATCCGTTTTTCGCCACTCTCATTCACACCAATACTAAGCTCTTCTTGCTGTGCTTCCAGCTCAGCCATTAATGCATCAAGCTCATCGGGCTCATAACTTTGGCCATGACGCTTACAAAACTCTGCCAATAAGCGTTCAGCATTTTGCTGGCTATTCAGACGTTGTTGCAATTCAGATAGCTGCATACGCAATGGCTGTACGCGATCCGCTAAATGTTGTTGTGAGGACCAATCACGTAGTAATGTACGCGCTTGTTGGTATGCATCACTGCGGCTAACTTCCCCTATCATACTTCTAACTAATTGATAGGCTTGCTCAAATTGGCTATGTGCGGCATCTGCCACACTCATTTTTTGCTCAATCGCTAATAACGCTTGGGTTGCTTGCTGTTCGCGTGCTTCGAAGGTATCTAACCATTCATCTGCATTATCAATGGATAATTCAGGAAGTTGGCACAATTCACGAGCACGCGTTAAGGCATGCAAGGCTTGCTGGTACTGAATAGCGCGTGTTTGTTGTACATCCAGAGCTTGTTGGTAATCGGCGAGTTGATTTTTTAATTCGTCAACTTCAATTTCAGCAGCTTCAGCTCGCGCTTCATATTCTTCTTGAGTTTCAGTTGCTTCAGCAACGACTTCACTTTGTTCTTCAAGACGATACGTCAGTTCTTCGATATCCGCTTGATAACGGTCAATTTTCTCTTGCTGACGCAGCGCGGCTTGTACTAAATTCAAGTGGTCACTGGCCGCTTGGTAGTCTGCTTCTAATTCTGTAGAAGCGCCATTTTGCTCATTCAACTCACGCGCCATTTCGACGCTTCGAACCTGTTCAACACGCAATTGTTTACGGCTGGCTAATAGCTCATTGCGTGCAGCCAGTGCTGCATCAAGGTGAATACGTCTTTCATTGGAATGGCGCATATAATCCGCAGAAACGTAATCAGTCGCTTGGCTAATCAAATGCTTGAATAAGTCACGGTCTGATTGCGTTACACGAATGGCTTCTAATGTTAAACGGTTTTCACGCAAAGCCGCTTCCATATCTTGGAATGCTTTACGTACCCCACTGTTTTCAGGTAATAAATAATCACGTAATGAGCGAGTAATGGCACTAGAAATACCACCATATAGTGACGCTTCAATCAGGCGATAATATTTGCTTCGGTCACTCGCGGAACGTAAACGTTTAGGTAAAACCCCTAATTCAAACAGAATCGAATGGTAGTCAGTAATTGAGTTAAACTGCTTGAACAAAACGCCTTCCTGTTCCTCAAGGCGCTCTTTTAGTTCATTAAGTGGGATCACTTTTGCTTGGCGGCCATCGATAACCTCTGTCAATATTTCCGTTGGCACCGTCGCCAGTGGAATGCCTTGTACCATAAACGGCTTAATATCAACTTTTTTATCGCGCCCTGCGACTTGTTGTAAACGCACACCCACCATGACACGCTGGTGCTTCGAATTTAACACATCCAAAATTGCGTAACAGACACCTGGGCGTAATTTCCCGTGTAAGCCTTTATCACGAGAACCAGAGGTCGCGCCCGCTTCCGTTGTGTTACGGAAGTGAAGTAAGGTTAAATCAGGGATCATCGCGGTAATAAACGCCGCCATTGTGGTTGATTTACCCGCACCATTACCACCCGATAATGTGGTCACTAATTCATCAAGGTCAAAAGTTCGGGCAAAAAAACCGTTCCAATTCACCAGCGTCAGTGAGCGAAATTTTCCGCGTTCAATCATTATTCTTCATCCTCATCACTTTCTGCCGGTTCTTGATTCTCTTCGCCACCCTCTTCTTCACTGTCTTTCAGCGATAATTCCCCTTCAAGAGAGATAGCTTCACCATCACGGATCATCCGTAACTGTGCATCTTGTGGGTTATCACCACTACGCACATCAGCGCCAAAACGAAATACAGATTCGCTAATAATAAATTTACTCGGATCATTCTGCAGAAAGTGCACCATTCCCAAGCGACGTAAACGGTTGAGTGATGTTCTGAGTTTTTCCTGCAGTTTTTGTTTATCTAAGTCAGAACCTGTCGAACGTTGATTAACAAATTTAAGTAATTTGCTTTCATCCGCTAATGATAATAATTCTTCAAATAACTCTTGTGAGGTAAAAATACCTTGATTACTCAAGCGTTCAGGGCTGAGATAGAGATAACAAAGGATTTTCCCAACCATCATATCTAATTCAGACAACACCGAGCGCGGTATGAGAGTTGTTGAGCGTGGGCGTAAATAGAAAAACCCCTCAGGGGCACGAATTAATTCTACGTTATATCGTGCATAAAATTGTTCTAATGCTTCCTGAAAATCCATCAAAAATGCGTGGTTATCAAGGTCATCAACACTAATATGGCGACCTGAACGCAATTGGCTGTCTAGCTCTGGAAAAATCGGGTTAGCTAATGCTTGAGCCAGCTTAACTGGCATAAATTGTTCAATATTTGTCGATGACATGTGCCTGTACCTTGGCTCCGTGATCATTAATAGCTTGCCATTCTGCCGGTAACCCCGCCAAATCAGCCTCTGCGATACCTAATTTAACAGCTTGGTCGATAATAATTCGAGCTACATCAAAATGACGTTTTTGTGGATATTGCAGTAAATAGTCATGCAACACACGGCCAACATCGAGCGGCCGTTGCTCTGCTTTATAAATGGCTAACTCAACTTCCATTAGCTCTGCAAGCTTGTCATTCAATTCACTAAACTCTTCAAATTCAAGCTCTGGTGGTAATTCACCCATCACTTCTTCATCATGCAATGCGAGTTCTTCATCACGCATATCGAATAACCGATCCGCATTGGCGTAAGTGAGTGCCCAAGGGCTATCAAGGTAGTGCTGAACGGATTGACGTAACCGCTGAGAAAATATTCTATTTTTATCCATATCGATAGCTGTACGGATAAACTTATGAACATGACGATCATAACCAATCCATAAATCGATAGATTGTTGACCCCAGCTAACAATACGGTCTAGTTTATTTTGCAGGTCAAAAACCAACCTATCCACTAAGTCAGAGAACACCGGCGCATTCATATTGGCTTCTTGAATACGTAATAAATTCGCTTGCAGTTTATCCCCTGCGGCTTCCAATGTGTCTTGCAACTCACGCAATGTACCTGATGTTTCTGATAGTAATTGCTCACAGTTAGCAATAGCTGCCTGCCAGTCTTGATTTAATAATGCCGCAATATCTTCTTTTACTGAATTTTGTTGTTCATCCATAATGCGTTGCGATAAATCAATACTGTCAAAAATTTCAGCAACTGAATATTTTAGTGGAGCAAACACGTAACGATGCCAATAAAATTCATCGCCCCCTTCTTCTGCGGCTTCAGCGGCACGTTGCAGTTCTCCTGCGACAATAGAAAGCTGCATAGAAAGTCTTAATGTTGAGAACTCTCGCTGACGAATATAATAATCGCTGATACCGATCCCCAGAGGGGTTAAGCGGTAAATGGCATTACCTTCAACAATGTCACTGGCAAAACGGTTAAATATCTTCTGGCGAACCATATCATTGATGGCATTATTGGCTCTTACTGCCAAAGATTCTGTGGTTTGTTCAAACCCTTTGCAGACCTCACGAAAGGCATCAACCAGCTCCACTTCACTCATTTCACCATTGACTCTTTCACTATTTAATACCGCCACCGCAAGCAAAAATGCTAAACGTTCAGCAGGAAGTGAAATCGAAAAATCATTTTTTCGTGCCCAAGACACAAGTTCAGGGACGGTCTGGGAAAAATCACTCATAAATCGTCCTTTTGTATTTGTTTGCGTGCCATGACATGAATATAACGACCCATACTAATATAGGGTTCTTCACGGCAATACTGCTGCTCTAATGCCAACAATGCTGGAAAATCTTTTTGCTGTAACTGCCGACTCTGTAAATAGTCATGAAATACCCTAACACCACTTTTACCGATAATTTGCATATTACACTCACTCAACCAAGCATCAACTTGATGAGGAAAAAGCGGTTTTTGCGGTGATAACGAGCGTTTACGACGACGTTGAATATGTGGCGTTGCAAGATGAAAATTTCCCAAAATTGCGTTACGCATCACCAGACCATTTGCATTATAGAACATGACAGAAAATACGCCTTCTGGTCTAATTATATCTACCAGTTGTTCAATTGCATATTTTTGATCGCTAATCCATTCAAGTACCGCATGAAACAGAACAAGGTCAACAGGTTCATCAATGTATTGTGCAACATCTTGCACCGCACAATGTACAAAACGCATGTTATCGCTAATACCTTGTTCCTTGGCAAGCTCACTGCCTCGTTCTAACATCTCTTCAGATAAATCGCAAAGTATCACCTGATGCCCCATTTCGGCGAGTTTGCGTGAAAAGTGCCCTTCACCACCGCCTGCATCAAGTATTTTTAGGGTTTTACCCTCAAATTGGCTGTGCAATAATTGAGTTAAATCTTGCCAAACTACCGCTTCTCGTATTTTTCCTTTTGTCGTTCCGTAGATATTTTTTGCAAATTTATCGACAATATCATCAAAGTTGCGGTCTGCCATGTGCTATCCGGTTACCTATCATCTATTATTTAAAGCGGTTTATGAGCCAATTTGTCGCGAAAAAACGTAAAATGGTTGATTACATCTTGATTATGGAAAAATCAACGCTAACCAGAAATATTCTCACATTACATTGCACTTATCACATACAATGCGAGGCGACTGTTAAAACAGGAATTATAACAGATAATAGCTATATTTTTGCATAGTACTTTATTGTGCCCAGCAAATTTCATTTTGGCGCTATTAAACACCATGTTGTTATTTTTCCTCTAGTTTAGCCGTTTTATTACGTATTTTTTCTGCAGATACCACCGCAATGGTGGCTCGATACCCCATAAGAATAGGCTTAGTTATGTTATTTATCTTAAAAAAATATATTGGTTCTCTATTGATGCCATTACCATTATTGCTCATCGTCGGGTTTATTGGGCTGCTTTTGCTCTGGTTCACACGCTGGCAGCGTTGTGGGAAGACGTTGACTACTCTAAGTTTAGTTTTCATAACCTTGTTGGGATTACAGCCTATTTCAGATACTTTGCTTGCCCCTGCAGAAAAGCAATTTAATAAACGCTATGAACTGATTACTGAAACACCTCCTCAAGATGTACGTTACATTGTTGTGCTAGGAGGTGGCTTTACATATAACCCAGATTGGAGCCCAAGCTCTAATCTATTGAATAATAGCTTACCTAGAGTGACTGAAGGTGTTCGCCTTTATCTTAAACACCCTGGTAGTAAACTTATTTTCACTGGCGGTAAAGCGAGTAGCACCATCAGCAGTGCCGAAGTTGCCGCACAAGTTGCGCAATCCTTGGGTGTCCCAGCACAAGATACTATCCCCCTCACTGAACCCAAAGATACACAAGAGGAAGCTTATGAAGTTGAAAAAATTATTGGGAAATCACCTTTTTTATTAGTAACTTCTGCTAATCACCTGCCTCGAGCGATGACCATGTTTACTCAACGAGGAATGACCCCTTTCCCTGCACCCGCAAATCAGTTGGTTATCACGAGTGAAATTAATCCATGGGAGAAATACATTCCTTCCTCATATTATTTTGGTCATAGTGAACGTGCTTGGTATGAATTTCTTGGTACCATTTGGTGGCATTTAAAACCCAATAATACACAAGCGTTAGAAGAACAGCTTGCCACGCCTGAAGCTATTGCTGCTGAATAACAACAAAAAAGGTGTAACCTATTGAGATTACACCTTTCGTTTAGCTAAATCGTATATTGGCCATTTTGGCTATTAAGAAAATACTGACTACTGAATAAATTGCTTTCTAACGAGTTCAAGATCTTCAGGGGTATCAACACCAGCGCCTGGCGTGGTTTTCGCAACATCCACATGAATTTTTTCTCCGTACCAAAGCACCCTAAGTTGCTCTAGCATTTCGATTTTTTCTAATGGACTCGCTTCCCACTTAATATAACGACGAATAAACCCTGCGCGATAAGCATATATACCAATATGGCGTAAAAAGGTATCACCTATTGTGTCTTGGCTTTTCGCAAAGTTGTCTCTATCCCAAGGAATGGTTGCCCGAGAAAAATACAGTGCATAACCTTCGTGGTCAGTAACAACCTTGACTGCATTTGGATTAAACGCTTCATGAGCATCATTAATGGGCACAGCCAGTGTCCCCATTTCAGCTTTGCTCCCCTGAAGGTTATGAGCCACTTGGCTTATAATCTCAGGTGGAATTAAAGGTTCATCACCTTGCACATTTACGATAATTTCATTGTCAGAAAAAGCGTATGTATCAATAACTTCAGCCAACCTTTCTGTTCCAGACTGATGATTTGGGTCTGTCATACAGGCTTCACCGCCTGCTTCAATCACCGCTTTAGCAACATCAGAGTGATCTGTCGCAACTATCACCCGGCTAGCCCCCGACTTAATAGCTTGCTCCATCACTCGAACAACCATTGGCTTGCCATGGATATCAGCCAAAGGTTTACCGGGTAGACGTGTTGATGCATAACGAGCAGGAATAATAACCGTAAACATGATGATTACTGGCCTTCATCTAATGAAACAGGGCGGGCTTCATTTTCTAGCAATACAGGGATGCCATCACGAATGGGATAGGCTAGATGATCAAACTTACAAATAAGTTCGAGGTTTTCTTTGTTATAACTTAATTTGCCGTGGCATACAGGACAGGCAACGATTTCAAGTAAACGGTGATCCATGTTTTCTCCTGAATGGATTTTAACTCACTTGGAGTCAGGATATCACATGCAGATATCACCGTTAACTTTAATCTTCCTGAATAAGATCTCCTGCGTGAGATGAGAGGATAAAAGCAGGAGAAATTGTTCTGTTTATTATTTAATAAGCAATAACGTCAGCTGCCGTTATGCCATTCGAATTACGAGTAACAGAGAACTCAACGTTTTGACCTTCGAATAATGATTTGATTTTTTTATTAGCAATTGACTTTGTTGTCACAAATACATCATCACCACCATTGAATGGGGAAATAAAACCGTAACCTTCTTTTGCATCAAACCATTTAACTCGACCCATATGTAATTGAAAATTCATATTAAAACTCCTTTTGTTCTGAGAACAATATTTTTTATCTTTGTATCATTACTCTTTCTTGCTTCCCATTTATAAACTGCTGATCTATTAATACATCAAAGAGTAATTAAACTTTACCAATTCATGCGCACAAATCATTGTGCATATTTTATAACGCTCATGTATGTAAATTTCAGACACCGCAAATCTACTGCGAAGTTAACAGTCTATTTTGACATTATGATGACAAAACACGATGACAGCGACTTTACAATATAGATTATGCGAGGATATGAAGACTAACTAAAGAACGGAGCGTAAAATTTAAGCTAGTATAAAATCCAATTATCAATGTATTGCATCTAGATACATAATAAGTGGATCTATATCACATTGGCGATATTATTATCACAGAGGAACGTTATAGACAAGTTTTTTTGTTATTTGTGATAAGTTTTTTTGTTATTTGTGATAAGTTTTTTTATTCCGCTTAAGATTTTTTCAGCGTCAGGAGCTTGTAAATGCGCTTGGACTGGAAGGAACCACCAATTGGGTTGTGCAAAAGCACGGCACTTTACAGCATCTTTTTCGGTCATCAATAAGTTTTGCTCATTTTTAACTAACCGTGAAAGCTGTTTTAATTCATATGACTGGTGATCAGCAAAAGCATGGGTACTAATGACCTCGACCCCTTTATTTTCTAATGAGGCAAAAAAACGAGGAGGATGACCAATACCTGCCATTGCGATAACTGCAGGCAATTGTGTAACCGCTCGTTTTTCACCACTAACAAGGTTACAAGCAACATCGCCTTCAAGGGCCATTAAAGCTTCATTTTTTTGAGCTTCACCACCGTTAACAATGACAGCGTTAACACTCTTCAAACGCCCAGCTCTTTCGCGCATAGGCCCTGCGGGTAACCACCACCCATTACCAAAACGACGTTGACCATCAATAACGACTATTTCGTAGTCACGTTGCAATGCATAGTGTTGCAACCCATCATCAGTAATAATTACATCTAGTGGAAACTTTTCTAGTAAGGCTTTAACTGCATCACTGCGCTTGGGTGCAACGGCTACAGGGGATTTAGTACGATGAAAAATTAATACAGGTTCATCCCCTGCAACTTCAGTTGTGGTCGTTTCATCGAGTATCAACGGGTACTTTTCAGCTTTACCGCCATACCCTCGAGAAACAACCCCCACGCGGTAGCCTTCTTTGGTGAGTGATTCCACCAACCAGATAACAACAGGGGTTTTACCATTCCCCCCCGCTGTCAGGTTTCCCACCACTACCACTGGAATTGGCGCTTTCCATGAACGTTTCAGCCCGATTTTATAAGCTATATCCCTAATTACCGTTACCAATCCATAAAGGAAAGACAACGGCAGTAATAAAAGATACAGCCATGATTTACCAGACCAAATACGTTCTATCATTGTTTAAACTGAATACTATGTAACTGTGAATATGCGCCATCTTGAGCTAATAGCGATTTATGGTCACCACGCTCAATGATCCGGCCATCTTGTACAACTAATATTTCATCCGCATTTTCTATCGTCGATAACCGATGAGCAATGACCAAGGATGTTCTATTTTTCTGTAACTCATCAAGAGCCGCTTGAATAGCACGCTCAGACTCTGTATCTAGTGCAGATGTTGCCTCATCAAGAATAAGAATTGGGGCGTCGCGTAGCAGCGCTCGAGCAATCGCTATTCTTTGACGTTGTCCGCCAGAAAGCATCACACCATTTTCGCCAATAACTGTATCTAGGCCTTTCTCAAGTTTAACAATGAAATCCATTGCATAGGCCATTTCTGCTGCTTTCTCTATTTGTTCGCGGTTATAGCTACCGTCTGTTGCATAAGCAATATTATTCGCTATCGTATCGTTAAATAAATAAACATGTTGAGAAACTAACGCGACTTGGCTACGTAATGAGGATAATGTGTATTCACGGATATCATGACCATCAATTTGAATAGATCCTTCATCAATGTCATAAAAACGTGTAATCAAATTTGCAATAGTGGACTTACCTGAGCCTGATCGCCCAACTAAAGCAACTGATTTCCCAGCAGGCAAAGTAAACGATACATCGTCTAACGCAGGATGTTCTTTGGTTGCATAGGTAAAGGTGACATGTTCAAATTTAATATCCCCTTTAACTTCTTTAAGTACTTTAGTTCCGTTATCTTTTTCTTGTTCCGAATCTAAGATTGCAAATAACGTTTGACAAGCCGCCATACCACGTTGGAATTGTGAGTTAACGTTAGTTAATGATTTCAATGGACGCATCAATGCAAACATTGATGAGAAAACAACTGCAATTGTTCCTGACGTTAATTCATCGCGAATTTCGGGAAAGCTCGCAGCATAAAGAACAAATGCTAATGCAAATGATGCAATTAACTGAACAATAGGGTCTGAGATTGCTGAAGCGGTTACCATTTTCATATTTTGACGGCGCATGTTGTTACTGACTTTATTAAAACGTTCAGTTTCAACTTTCTGCCCACCAAAAATTAAAACCTCTTTGTGCCCTTTTAGCATTTGTTCTGCACTTGCCGTCACATGCCCCATACCCGTTTGCATGTTTTTACTAATCTTACGAAAACGCTTAGAAACGATACGAATAGTGACTGATACAACAGGGGCGATCACGATTAAAATAAGAGAAAGCTGCCAGCTATAATAGAACATCATCGCAAATAACCCGATGATATAAGCACTTTCACGAATAATTGTAATTAATGCCCCAGAAGAAGAAGATGCAACTTGTTCTGAATCATAAGTAATTCTAGATAACAGTGTTCCTGTTGATTGTTGGTCAAAAAAACTAACGGGCATTCCCATCATATGGCCAAACAGTTTACGTCGCATGTTCATCACGACTTTACCTGCAACCCATGAAACACAATAGGTTGAAACAAAGCTAGACCCACCACGAACAACCATTAACCCTAACACCGCAAGCGGAAGCCATTTTAAAACGTCATTATCTGCTTTATCAAAGCCTTCATCCAATAAAGGTTTTAATAAAGAAATCATAAATGCGTCACCCGCTGCGTTTATGATAAGTGCTATTGCTGCAACGATTAAACCCGCTTTAAAAGGCGCAATTATCGGCCACAAGCGACGAAAAGTTTGTTTTGTCGAAAGGTCTTTATCATTCATACTTTTAATTACCAGACTTAATGTAAGCGCACTATTCTACTCGGGAAATAGCGGTAAGCCAAACCACAGATGATACCAGCGGGGCTGAATTTCATAGCGATAACGCGAAGTTTGGACATTTCCTCTTTTAAACCATATAGTTAACTGACCATCTTCTGCTGTATTTAACCACTTAATATTACTATTTTTATATCTAAAATAGACTTTTGGCGACGGAATTTTCCATGCACTGTACCTTGCAGATGAGACGACTACCATTGAAGGTTGAACATTTCTTAACAATAAATCAGTTGATGAAGTGCTGCTTCCATGATGAGGGGCGAAAAGAAGATTCGAACGTAACCGGTTCTTGTACATTGCGACAAGTGATTTTTCCCCTTGTTTTTCGATATCTCCTGTTAATAAAATTTTATGAAACCCATCCGTCAATTGAATGACACAAGAATCATCATTATGCGATATTGGTGCTAACTTTTCAGGCCATAATACTTCAAAAGTTAATATTCCCCACTGCCATTTTTGACCTTTAAAACAGGGAAGGTGCTTCATCTTTTTTATATTATTAATATTATTACTTTTTTTCTTGTATGCCAAAGTATCCTGTGGCCCAAAACTACTTCTTACACTTAACCATGGGTATTGTTGAATTAAATAATTCACTCCCCCTGTATGGTCTAAATGATTATGGCTTAAAATTAAGCCAATAGGGGTTATATCATGATATTTAAGAAAAGGAACAATTTGACGCTGTGCATTACTCCCTTCTTTCCAAGTATTTCCAGTATCATAGAGAAATGCCAAGTCATTTTGCTCTATCACAACAGCTAAACCGTGCCCGATATCTAATACCGTCATTTTCCAGCCTTCTTTGAGTTGTTTACCACTTCCCCTTTCTAGAAAGATTGAGATAACCACACACCCAATAAGCCCAAAGTAACGTTTGTACCACTTAAATAAGATGACAATGATGCTTAGCCAACATATTAAGAATAAATAATAAGGTACATTAATGAACTCTGACCAAAAAGTACTGAAATAAGGTAATGGCTTTAACCCTAAATCTATCACCCTATCTATCACATATAGAAAAGACCGCTGAACTACCTCTATTGGCACTAAAAATACGATCAAAATAGCAGGGACAACACACCAAGAAATTAACGGAACAAACCAAATATTAGCCGCTAACCCCATTATGTTAATACCATTAAATATAATAAGTTGCATTGGAATTAGTAAGATGAGCAAGCCTATTTGCAAATGTGCTAACCCTATAATTTTACCTTTTATCCCTCTAGCTAAATGGTAGGCTAATGGAAATATTGATAACCAATAGAGAATGGCTAGTACAGCGAAGCTAGATAACCAAAAACTATCTGACAAAATAGCCAATGGGTCAAATAGTAATATTCCCGCTATGCTCCAAAGCGCCCATTGCCAAGCAAAATGCCTTGCAGGCTTATTTCTAATATATACCCATAATAGTAAGGCAAACAGCGCCCGTGTTGCAGGGATAGCGAACCCCGAGATCCATGCATAAAAAATAGCTAGCACCATACCTATTACTACTGGAAGTATTTCACTAATATATTTTATTGGTAAAAAATATTGAATTCCTCGAGCAATAAGAAAACCAAACAAGTAGGCTAAACCAATATGTAAACCCGAGATAGCCATTAAATGTGTCAAACCTGTTTTCTGCAGTAAATAGGTTTGATCTGTAGGCAGTAAATTTCTATCGCCAAACATTAACCCATAAATAATTCCTTTATTAGATAATGAGCTAATTAGCTCCATATAGTTATAAATAATTTTTTGCCTTACAGAACACGCCATTTCTAATGGTTCTATTTTTTGGCTTTTCACCCCCCCTATAACCCTATTAGCTAAATAATAACGTTGTAGATTAAACCCGCCTTCATTTAGTGAACTGTGCAATGGCTTTATTTTGCCATTGATCCGCCAAGACTGCCCTGCGCAAACAGTTTCCTTTGTTTTCCATGTAGCATATAACGGAGGAAAAACAATACGATTGTTAATTTTATCAATACGTACTTTAATTTTTTGCTCTTTGCTACTCAAAGGAATACCAACAATAACCACATCAATATCGTTATTTTTTTTAGATAGATAATTAATATGATTAATGATGTTAATTCCATGCCAATTAGCCCATAGAAAAAACATAATAATTAGTGCTAAAAACTTGCATGATTTACCAAATATAAAGAATATTATTAATACCGATACAAACAAAGAAACAAATAATAATTCACTCAGCATTAAAATTTTAGGTATAAATAAAAGTGGTAATGTACCTAAACTCAAAGCAATAGAAGCCATTGTCATCGAAACAGACAATTTCCCATTAAAGATTAAATTACATTTTTTGATTGAATTATTTAGCCATCTTATTATGTAGATGATATTTTTTATCAACTTTTGTATCCCTACATAGCGTTTATTTGCTTTAGTTTATTTATTCCTATGAATTTTTTAAGTCTCTTTGTTTTATTTTTCGTAGCGCTTCCCAATATGTTTTTTACTGATATAAATATACATATTAGTTTGCGAGGAGCTTCGCAAGACACGTATATATCTCTAAAGCTGCTTTTGGATTTATTTTATTATTTTTATAGGCTTTAAAAGTATAGAAGCGGTGTTGGTGTTGGTGTTGGTGTTGGTGTTGGTGTTGGTGTTGGTGTTGGTGTTGGTGTTGGTGTTGGTGTTGGTGTTGGTGTTGGTGTTGGTGTTGGTGTTGGTGTTGGTGTTGGTGTTGGTGTTGGTGTTAGCTAGATATAAAAAACAGTGCCGTATAAAATACAAGCACTGTTTTGATGTAATAATTAAGATTTACAGCCTGATTATTGGCCGTAAATATTTACACGATCACGTAATTCTTTACCTGGTTTAAAATGAGGAACATATTTACCTTCTAGTTCCACTTTATCACCAGTTTTTGGGTTACGGCCAACGCGTGGAGCACGGTAGTGAAGAGAAAAACTGCCGAAACCACGGACTTCAATACGCTCACCGTTAGCTAACGTATCCGCCATATGCTCAAGAATTTCCTTTACAGCTTCCTCAACGGTTTTTGCTGAAAGATGAGACTGCTGGCTAGCCAGTCTTTCAATTAATTCAGACTTGGTCATAGTACCTCCCTAAACTACCGTTACAAAGGGGCAACGCTACTGTTGCCCCCACTTAATTATTCGCCTTTAGCTGCTTTGAAAGCTTCAGCCATAGCATTGTTGCCGAATGCTGTATCTTCTTGTTTGTTCACAGCTGCGACAGCGTCTTTCTCATCAGCTTCGTCTTTAGCGCGAACAGACAGGTTGATTACACGGTTTTTACGATCAACACCAGTGTATTTAGCTTCAACATCATCACCAACGTTCAGAACCAGTGTTGCATCTTCAACACGGTCACGTGAAGCTTCTGATGCACGCAGGTAACCTTCAACGCCCAGTGTCAGCTCAACAGTTGCACCTTTAGCATCAACTGCGATTACTTTACCAGTTACGATTGCGCCTTTCTTAGTTGCTGCTAAATAGTTATTGAATGGATCTTCAGCTAACTGTTTAACACCTAAAGAAATACGCTCACGCTCTGCGTCGACTTGCAGAACAACAGCTGCGATTTCATCACCTTTTTTGTATTCACGAACTGCTTCTTCGCCTGCAACGTTCCAGGAGATGTCAGACAGGTGAACCAGGCCATCGATGCCGCCGTCCAGACCGATGAAGATACCGAAGTCAGTGATAGACTTGATTTTACCTTCAACGCGGTCGCCTTTGTTGTGAGTTTCTGCAAATTGCTGCCATGGGTTAGATTTGCACTGTTTCAGGCCCAGTGAGATACGACGACGTTCTTCATCGATATCCAGAACCATAACTTCAACAACATCACCAACGTTAACAACTTTAGATGGGTGGATGTTTTTGTTAGTCCAATCCATTTCTGAAACGTGAACTAAACCTTCAACGCCTTCTTCGATTTCTACGAAGCAGCCGTAGTCAGTCAGGTTAGTAACGCGACCAGTCAGTTTAGTACCTTCTGGGTAACGTTTAGCGATTGCGACCCAAGGATCTTCGCCCAGTTGTTTCAGACCCAGAGAAACACGAGTGCGCTCACGGTCGAATTTCAGAACTTTAACATTGATTTCATCACCAACGTTGACGATTTCGCTTGGGTGTTTAACACGTTTCCAAGCCATGTCAGTGATATGCAGCAGGCCGTCAACACCGCCCAGATCAACGAATGCACCGTAGTCAGTAAGGTTCTTAACGATACCTTTAACTTCCATGCCTTCTTGCAGATTTTCCAGCAGTTGATCGCGCTCAGCGCTGCTTTCAGATTCAATTACAGCACGACGAGAAACAACAACGTTGTTGCGTTTCTGATCCAGCTTGATTACTTTGAACTCAAGCTCTTTGCCTTCCAAGTGAGTAGTATCACGAACTGGACGTACATCAACCAGTGAACCTGGTAAGAACGCACGAATACCGTTCAGCTCAACAGTGAAACCACCTTTAACTTTACCGTTGATAACACCAGTTACAGTTTCAGCTTCTTCGTAAGCTTTTTCCAGCATCAGCCATGCTTCATGACGTTTAGCTTTCTCACGAGACAGGATAGTTTCACCGAAACCATCTTCTACTGCATCCAGAGCTACATCGATTTCGTCGCCAACTTGGATTTCTAGCTCACCCTGAGCATTTTTGAACTGTTCTACTGGGATAGCAGATTCTGATTTAAGACCTGCGTCAACAAGGACTACGTCTTTATCGATGGCAACAACAGTACCACGGACGATAGAACCAGGACGAGTTTCAATATTCTGCAGGGATTCTTCAAAGAGTTGAGCAAAAGATTCAGTCATATTAATGATCTTCAAGAGTTTTAAATTAACGTCCACTTAGCTTCCCGCCAAATGGGGTTGTTTCACATACCCCACAACATTCCATGTCGCAAGGTTGATGCTATGCTAATAATATAATCACATAGCGGTAACTGCGTATATTATCTAATTATAAGCTAAAATAAAGCCTATTATCACGATAATTGTAGAATTTTTTTTGCATAGGTGTGTGCTTTTTCAATAACTTCCTCAATAGACATACTTGTGGAATCCAGCACTAATGCGTCTTTCGCGGCAATAAGAGGTGCAACAGAGCGATTACGATCACGAAAATCTCGCTCTTCAATTTCGCTTAAAAGACGTTCAAAATTAACATCAAAACCTTTTTCTTGCAACTGCTTCATCCGCCGATGAGCACGTTCTTCAGCTGACGCATCAAGAAAAATTTTTACTGGAGCATCGGGGAAAACCACCGTTCCCATATCACGGCCATCGGCAATAAGTCCAGGTAGCGTTCTAAATGCACGTTGGCGTCGAAGTAAGGCTTCACGTACGCGAGGAAAAGTTGCTGTTTGGGATGCTGTATTCCCTACTGTTTCGGTTCTAATTTGATTCGAAACATCTTCCCCTTCCAGAATGACTTTCAGTACATTATCTTCAGGAACAAATTTCACATCTAAATTTGCAGCCAAAGGAACTAACGCATCTTCGGATTGGATATCAACATGGTGATGTAACGCAGCTAACGCTAATACACGATAAATTGCGCCAGAGTCTAAAAGCTGCCATCCAAATTCGTTTGCTAATGCTTGGCAAAGTGTACCTTTACCTGCTCCGCTTGGTCCATCAACGGTGATTACAGGGGCTATCGCCACCATATAAAAATCTCCTTTTCTGCAAATAGCCTAGCTACCCGCAATTAAAATCTGTGAAGGTATTATACCAATTCAGTAGATTTGTGAAATAAGCAGGTTCTGATGATTGCTAAAAAATAAGAGAAAATTGATGTTTGGATCGTAAAAATCAGGTTGATATCAAAGAAAATAATATCAACCCAACCAATAGATTAATGACTTAAACGAGCCAACTGTTCGAAGTAATCAGGAAAAGTTTTTGCAGTGCAGCCGGGATCCAAAATTGTTACTGGCGTATCTGATAATGCAACTAACGAAAAACACATTGCAATACGATGGTCGTTATAAGTTTCAATTTCAGCATGCTGTAATTTTTTCGGTGGAACGACACGAATATAATCATGTCCTTCTTCCACTTCAGCGCCAACTTTTCGTAACTCTGTCGCCATCGCATATAACCGGTCGGTCTCTTTTACTCGCCAGTTATAAATATTACGAATAACCGTTTCGCCTTCAGCAAACAGAGCAACCGTTCCAATAGTCATTGCCGCATCAGGGATCGCATTCATGTCCATATCAATACCTGTCAACGTTCCGCGTTCACACTCAACGTAGTCATCACCCCAACGAATAGTCGCGCCCATTTTTTCTAATACGTTGGCAAATTTAGTATCCCCTTGCAAACTATTACGCCCAATTCCTGTTACACGCACTACACCTCCCTTAATGGCAGCCGCAGCAAGGAAATAAGACGCTGATGAAGCATCACCTTCCACTAAATATTCACCTGGTGATTGGTATTGTTGCTGCCCTTTGATAACGAAATGTTCATATTGATGATTTTCGACATTAACACCAAATGTTTTCATTAATGCTAACGTGATATCAATATAAGGTTTAGAGACTAACTCGCCAATAATTGTAATTGTTGTATCTTGCTCTGCACGCGGAGCCGCCATTAACAATGCAGTTAAAAACTGGCTGGAAACAGACCCATCGACTGAAATTTGACCACCGATAAAACCACCTTTCAATCGTAGTGGCGGGTAGTTTTCCTGCTCTAAATATTCAATTTCTGCGCCACCTTCCCTTAATGCATCGACCAAATGCCCAATTGGGCGCTCTTTCATGCGAGGCTCACCCGTTAAAATAATATTATTGTGACTTAGTGATAATGCAGCAGCCAGTGGGCGCATTGCCGTTCCGGCATTGCCTAAAAATATCTCTAGAGCATTTGGATGAGATAAGTTTCCGCCTAAACCTTCCACACGACAACATGTTTTATCTTCCGATAGTTGGTAGCTAACGCCTAACTGGGTTAATGCATTCAGCATATGGCGAATATCATCACTGTCCAATAAGTTAGTGAGTGTGGTCGTTCCTTTAGCCATCGCTGCTAATAATAGTGCGCGGTTTGAGACACTTTTTGACCCTGGCAAATTAATTGTGCCGTTAATTGAAGAGATAGGTTGTAATGTCAGGGATTGCATAAAAAGCAGTTTCTCCAGTGAAGTTTTGCAAGTAAATAAAATCTGGCTCTATTTTCTTTTAAGTCAAATGTAAAGAGCACAAATAACCGACTGAACATCCTATTTCAGTCGGCAAATCTCATTATTGAGCGTTATGACGTTCGAAATCAGCCATAAAATCAACCAAAGCCTGTACACCCGCTAATGGCATCGCATTATAGATTGACGCACGCATACCACCAGCCACTTTATGGCCTTTTAGAGAAAGTAAGCCTTGCTCTTTGGCTCCATCAATAAATTTCGCATCAAGAGCCGGGTTTTGCATTTGGAACGGTACATTCATCCAAGAACGGTTTTCAACCGCAACACGGTTAATGTAGAACTGGCTATCATCAATTGCATTGTAGAGTAATTGTGATTTTTCATAATTACGCTTAGCCATTTCTTGCAAACCACCTTGTTCTTTTAACCATTTGAAGACCATCCCCGCAAGATACCAAGCAAAGGTCGGTGGGGTATTAAACATTGAATCGTGTTTTGCTAATACCGTGTAATCAAATACAGATGGAGTCTGAGGCGAAGCTTTACCGAGCAGGTCTTCTCGGATAATAACGATAGTTAATCCAGCTGGCCCAATATTTTTTTGAGCTCCCGCATAAATGACACCATAACGACTTACATCAATCGGTTTAGATAAGATAGAAGAGGAATAGTCAGCAACAATAATTTTATCTTCAGGGAAGTCAGGTTCTTCATGAATAGCTAAGCCACCAATGGTTTCATTTGGGCAATAGTGGACATAAGCGGCATCATCACTTAATGGCCATTCTTTCATGGGTTTTAAACTCACAACACCGTCTTTTTCTTCAGTAATTTGAATTACATTAGGTGTGCAGTATTTTTCAGCTTCTTTTGCTGCTGACTCTGACCAATAGCCACTCACAATATAGTCAGCGGTCGTTTTATCACCTAATAAATTCATCGGTAACGTAGCAAAATGGGCTCGAGCCCCACCGTGACAAAATAAAACTTTATAGTTATCAGGAATGTTTAATAGATCACGTAAATTTTGTTCTGCTTCTGTTGCCACTTCGATAAAGTCTTTTCCGCGATGGCTAACTTCCATGACAGAAACGCCTAATCCCTTCCAATTACAAAACTCTTGTTCAGCACGACGCATGACTTCAACAGGTAGCATAGCTGGGCCTGCACTGAAATTATAAACCTGACTCATTGACCTCACCCTATCCATCTTCAATTATGGTTAATAAAATTCACTCAGATACTTAAAGTTGTACCACTCCAAGCCTTTAGCTGCAACGGTTATTGTCAGCAAGCCCAAAAATGAAAGAGGGGTTATTTTTTGATAATGGAAAAAAGAATTTTGTTAATCTTGTCACACTCTCGACAAGCACAATTTTATGGAGAAATTAACAATAAATAAGCGATAATATCCCGAATTACATCATTGCGCTGTGTTTCGGGATATTCATTGA
Source organism: Providencia huaxiensis (assembly GCF_002843235.3). Lineage (NCBI taxonomy): Bacteria > Pseudomonadati > Pseudomonadota > Gammaproteobacteria > Enterobacterales > Morganellaceae > Providencia > Providencia huaxiensis. The sequence goes on along the minus strand of NZ_CP031123.2, from coordinate 723,459 downwards.
AATGTCTTTTATAAAAAATTAAAAAATTAGCGAATAACTTTGCTTACGATCTCAATCGCTTCTTTTTCTATTTGGCGTAAATGCTCTTCTCCGCGGAAACTTTCACAATAAATTTTATACGCTTCTTCCGTGCCTGATGGTCTTGCTGCGAACCAGCCATAATCAGTCATGATTTTTAAACCGCCAATTGGTGCATTATTACCAGGGGCAGCAGTTAAACGCTGTGTAATTTTATCTCCAGCCAATGTATCTGCTGCAACCATTTCCGGTGATAATTTACTTAGCTTCGCTTTTTCCTCGTGAGTCGCTTTCGCTTGAATACGGTTGTAAATCGGTGCGCCAAATTTCTTAGCGAGGTTATTATAACGTTGCTGCGGGTTTTCACCCGTAACCGCCGTAATTTCTGCAGCGAGTAAGCAAAGAATGATACCGTCTTTGTCTGTTGACCAAGGTGTGCCATCGAATTTCAAAAATGATGCCCCAGCACTTTCCTCACCGCCAAAACCTAGCTGGCCGCTGAATAACCCATCAACAAACCATTTGAACCCTACTGGCACTTCAACTAATTCACGCCCTATATCGTTAACAACACGGTCAATCATCGCACTTGAGACAAGGGTTTTCCCTACCGCAACATTTTTTCCCCACTGAGGGCGGTGTTGGAATAGGTAGTCGATTGCCACAGCAAGATAGTGATTTGGGTTCATTAAACCATCGGGGGTGACAATGCCATGACGGTCATAGTCAGGGTCATTAGCGAAAGCTAAATCAAATTTTTCTTTCATCCCAAGCAAACCCGCCATTGCCCAACTTGATGAGCAGTCCATACGGATGACACCATCATGGTCTAAAGGCATAAAACGGAATGTTTGGTCTAATTGGTCATTTACGATTTCAATATCTAATTGATAATATTCAGCAATTTTTTTCCAGTACTCAATACCAGAGCCGCCTAGAGGGTCAACGCCAATTTTTAAACCAGACTTAGCAATTGCTTGCATATCAACAACTTCACCTAATGCAGAGACATAAGGCATAACCAAATCTTTCTGAATGACGTACTCACTCGCCATCGCGCTATCAAAGTTGGTTCTTTTAATTCCTTCAAGGTTATTGGCTAGCAATTGGTTAGCATTTTTCTCAATGACAGACGTTAAATCGGTATCTGCCGGCCCACCATTCGCAGGATTATATTTAATACCGCCATCTTCAGGTGGGTTATGTGATGGTGTAATAACAATACCATCCGCAACATCTTGATGTGATTGGTTATAACTTAAAATGGCATGAGAGACAGCAGGCGTTGGGGTAAATCCATTATTTTCCTGAACAATAACATGAACTTGATTTGCCGCTAAGACTTCAACCACAGTGATAAATGCCGCTTCTGATAACGCATGGGTGTCTTTCCCCACAAAACAGGGGCCTGTTACGCCTTGCTTTTTGCGTAAATCAGCTATCGCTTGTGCAATAGCTAATATGTGGTTTTCATTAAAGTTTTTACGCAATGAGCTACCACGATGCCCTGATGTTCCAAACTTAACAGCTTGAGATGCATTTCCAGGTTGTGGTTGCTGCGTATAATATTGAGCGGTTAATTGAGCGACATTGATCAAGTCACTTTGAAACGGAAGCTGCCCTGCACGTTCATGTATTGTCACTTGTTTTCTCCCAAAGCACTGATGCTTTGTTATCAACATCAGTGGCCTTTCAGTTTTTAAATAGTATTACAAACTTTTTCAATCACATTGGTTGGAAATTGCATTTCCTGCATAATCGCATCAACCATACTACGTTTACGATTCGTGTTCGTATTTGTGATCACCCAATACGGTGTCCCAGGAATATGGCGAGGCTTAGATTGTTTACCGGCTGCAAGTAATGTTTGCTCATCGCCAGCAAAATAAATACGAGTTCGACCATGCATTAACTCTGTTGCACTCGCAAAACGATTCGCATCTAAACTATATAAAGTAGATAAAATCAACATAAAGCGGTCAATCGCTTTATTTTTTTCTGCATAAGCGTCAGATAACAGGAGCTCTCTAATGACCCTAACAGGATTTAATGCAACAGCAGGTATACTCGTCGCAGGTTCAGCCTTAATAACAGCATGTTCCTGACTCATTTCTTTTGCTTGTACTGGCTGCCCGGATTTGAAATTTAACATACGGCGCAAAATATCCGATGCACTTTCACCGATATGCTGTGTATGGCTCGCAATATAGCGGTAAAGCTCTTCATCAACGTCTATTGTTTTCATTTTTTCCCAGTACTTATTTAACTAAAATTTGCGGTGTGATTATAAGACAGATTTAAAAAAAACAAAACAATTAAAATTTCAATAACTTAAAGTAAACATTATTCTAAGTTCGAAGATAATTCAGTAGGTTATCATGCCATTACTTTCAGTATTTCACCTCCGTAGCCAAATTCAATTTTCTGAAATTTACTGGCGATGATCCTCTTAGTTATCGCCTCATTAACTTACCTCAACCAAGATTGCAGTTTATTTGACCATTTGGATTTTACTTAGAGCCGTGACATGATAAGACCACATGTACCGCTGACGAATTGATCAAACAAATATGACTGTATTACTTAACCATACTATTCATAAACCTGAAAATCCAATCTCAAATAGCCCAGTAGTACTCATCCATGGGCTATTTGGTGACCTCAACAACTTAGGTGTTCTAGGGCGTAATTTACAACAATATTTCGATACGATTCAAATTGATGTTCGTAATCATGGTGACTCATTTCGTGATGAGCAAATGAGTTACCAGCAAATGGCTCAAGATGTTATTACATTAGTAAAATCTTTAGGTTACGAAAATGCTATTTTAATTGGCCACTCAATGGGGGGGAAAATTGCCATGGCAGCAACCGCAATAGCCCCTAATTTTATTGATAGCATCGTTGCGATTGATATGGCGCCCGTCGCTTACCAAGTCCGTCGTCATGATAAAATATTTGCAGCTCTTGATGCGGCCATAGCAAAAAATGCGAAAACTCGCCAAGAAGCTACCGTGATTATGCATGATTACATTAATGAGGATGGCGTAATCCAATTTCTGCTTAAGTCGTTTAAACAAGGTGAGTGGAAATTTAATTTACCCGCTCTCAAAGCTAATTATGAAAGTATTATTGGTTGGGAAACAGTACCTGCTTGGGACAAACCCGTGTTGTTAATCCCCGGAGGAAACTCCCCCTATGTGCAAGCTGAATATAAAGAACAAATCGCACAACAGTTTCCGCAAGCCAAAGCGTGGGTTGTCGCTGATACAGGGCACTGGGTTCATGCAGAAAAACCAGACCATGTTTTAAGAGCTATCCATCGTTTTTTATCTATCCCCGAATAATTAATTACATTTAAATATAGATATTGAAAAGACATATAACTTTTCAATATCTTTAAATATATTTGTAGTTAAATATAATTTCTTTATTAACTACATAATAAGACTAACTTCAATACACAGCGAATTACAAACCCTGTATTATCCAAATTCCACCCTATTTTATTGTTATCTACTGTATATTTTATTAATGCACAATTTAATTTTAAAATTAAAATAACTTAAGGAATTTATTAATATAGAAAATGGATAGTCTCAAATCAGAATCGACATTATACTTTATTAGTGTTATTGCTAAGTTGTCAGGGGGAATAAACCCTAAAGAACTAGAACAAGCACTCAATAAACCTATTGGTTACAATGAAAAACTTAACATTATTAAATCAAAGTACTCCATTCGCTGTAGGAATAAACATCAGAAAAATAAAAATCTAACTAAAATAGTTTGCCCTGCTATTTTATATAATGTCAAAGGAGAAGCCTTTCTATTAGCTAACCGTAACCAAGAGCAAGTGCTCGTTCAGCAATTTGGGAATACCCCTCCAGAAATATGGAGCATTGAAGAACTGAATCAACAATGGAGTGGTCACTGGTTACAGGTAAGCCTTAAACAGGGGCAATTTGACATCACTTGGTTCCAAGTTGAATTTATGAAATATAAACCCATTATTTTGTGGGTTTTATTCTTTTCATTTATATTGCAAATCCTCGCATTAGTATCCCCTATTGTTATGCAAGTTATTATGGATAAGGTGCTCGTTCATAATAGTTTAGTCACCTTAGATGTTTTAATTTTTGGGTTAATGATTGCAGCACTAATAGAAGTGACGTTGAAAGGGTTACGTGAGTACATTTATCATCATACAGTTAACCGTATTGATATGACACTTGGCTTAAAACTGGTTAATCATTTACTTAGACTACCTATTCCCTTTTTTAAAAGTAGGCAAATAGGTGCAATTGTTACCCGAGTGAAAGAGCTCGAAACTATTCGTGAATTTTTAACCAGTAGCTTTTTCACTCTATGTGTAGATGTATTATTTTTATTTGTGTTTATTTTTGTGATGAATTTAATTTCCACAACACTCACAATAATATTTCTGTGTTCTATTCCATTTTATCTTTTATTAGCTTGGTGGTTAACGCCTAAAATTGAATCGGCAGCACAACAACAGTTTACCAACATCGCCATCAATACCTCTTTTTTGACTGAAAGTATTAATGGAATCGAAACCGCGAAAAGCTTATCCGTAGAACCTAATTTTACTCGTCGCTGGGACGGTCAAACCTCTGATATGAGCCAAACTAACTTTGTATCAGGGCAAATAAGCTCGCGTTCTGAACATTTGGTGATGGCTATTGAAAAAATCACCAGTGCGATTGTTTTGTGGGTTGGTGCCTCTGAAGTTTTAGCATTGCAAATGACGATTGGCCAGCTTATTGCCTTTCACATGATGGTTAGCCACGCTAATCAGCCTCTCATCAAACTAACTAAACTATGGGGGGACTACATTCGAACCCGTGTCGCTATCGAAAAACTCTCCCAAATTATCAACTTACCTATCGAACAATCTCAGCAAGAAAATAAATTGCCCCTTCAAGGGCATTTAAATTTAAAAAATATTTCGTTCCGTTACCAACCAAACATGCCGTTTGTTCTAAAAAACTTTAATTTAAATATTAAAGCGGGAGAAACCATTGGCATTGTCGGTACGTCCGGGTCAGGTAAAAGTACCCTTGCTAAATTGTTACTACGGCTCTATACCCCAGAGAGTGGCGCCATTTTTGTGGATAACACGCCCATATCCGCGATTAACTTACACTCCCTTCGTCAACAAATTGGCATTGTGCTGCAAGAGAATTTTTTATTCAGCCAATCCGTTTTTCACAATATTGCTCAAACCTCACCGGATGCTTCCATGGACGAAGTCGTTCATGCGGCCAAAATGGCGGGAGCACATGATTTTATTTTGAAATTACCAAAAGGTTACGACACCGTTCTTGCCGAGGGAGGAACATCCCTTTCTGGCGGTCAACGCCAGCGCATTGCTATTGCTCGAACACTACTCTCTAACCCTAAAGTGATTATTTTTGATGAGGCAACTAGCGCGTTAGATGACGAGTCCCAAGCCGTTATTCAAGAAAATATGCATATTATTGCAAAAGGAAGAACCATCATCACAATTGCTCATCGCTTATCAACCATTCGCCATCACCAGCGGATCATTGTGATGCAAAATGGGGAAATCATTGAGCAAGGTAGCCACCAGCAACTTATTGAACAAGGTGATTTTTATAAACACTTGTGGACTCTACAACAGTCTCTGAAATCAGACATGGACGTAAAATGAAACATCGATTAGATAAAAACCGTTATAACAGCTTTTTGCCTTCACACTTGGCAATATTAAAGACACCACCGTCTTATTTGGCTCTATATGTCGCTATTTCTATTGGTATAGGCGTTTTTCTTGCCGTGACTTGGTCATTTTTTGGCAAATTGGATATTCAAGCAACGACTCAGGGGAAACTGATTGTTTCGGGACGAACACAGTTAATTCAAGCGTTTGAATTAAGCCGTTTAGAACATATTCATGTTACTGATGGGCAAATCGTGAAACAAGGGGATCCTTTAATTACTGTCAATGTGCTCGGCGTTGACCAAGATATCCTAAGTTTAAATTATCAACATAACTTCCATGTATCTGAAATACTAATTTATCAATCATTGATTTCACAACAGCCCCTTGAACAATTACCTTTATTTAGCCAATTAACTGAAACAGAACAGAACAATACGCGGGCTAGCTATCAAACACAAAAAATAGAATTTGATTCATTAATTAATGAGCTTAACAATGAAATTCAATTAAATATTGTTAATCAACAAGCTAGAAAAGATGAATTACTTACCATCAACTCCCTCATTGTGAACATCAAAAAGCGCCTTGATGCACACCATTCGTTAACAGAAAAGCAGTTAATCAGCCAGAAAGAGTTTTTAGAACAAGAGCGGGAACTATTAATCGCTAAAAAAGAAAAAGTCACCAAATTATCTGAGTTATCAATTCTAAAAAGCCAGCATCACGCCTTAAATGAAAAGATGGGCAGAATGAAAGCACAAAAAAACCAAGAGTGGGATGAAAAATACAAACAAGCCGACTTTAAGCGAGTTTCTCTTGAACAAGAATTATTAAAAAATAAAGAGAGGAATCAATTAGAGATTATACGAGCTCCCGTTGATGGCACTATTCAGCAGCTTGCTACACATACCTTAGGGGCTGTGCTACAACCGGCACAGCAGTTAATGGCGGTAGTTCCTAATAATCATGTTCAATTAGCTGAAATTAAAATCTTGAACAAAGATATTGGGTTCATCCATGAAGGGTTGAGAGCAGAAGTGAAAATAGATGCTTTCCCTTACACTCGTTATGGCACGATTGAAGGTGAAGTGATTTCCATATCTCGTGACAGTACTCTCGATGAAAACCTTGGATTAGTATTCTTAGGACAAATCGGTCTTAATCAAAAAGAACTACTCGTCGATGGTGAGTCCATTGAACTGACTCCCGGTTTATCCATTGTAGCTGAAATAAAAACGGATAAACGTCGCATTATTGATTACTTGCTCAGCCCTATCAATGAATACACCTCAAACGCGATGAGAGAGAAATAATCGATGGAACAATTAAATAATCATGGCTTGGATGCTTTAGTTTGGGTGGCTAAATATTACCAAAACAATGTTTCATCTGATCAACTCAGGCATGCAATTGGTATGCAAACTTTATCCCCTACTGAGTGGGAAATTAGAGAATGTGCACATACATTAGGGTATGAAACCGAGCTTATTACCGCGCAACATATACAATTAAGCACGCTGCCTTTACCTGCTTTAATCTATGTAGCGGGTTTTTGGCAAGTTATTAGCCAAGAAAATGAACTGGTACTCATAAACCCCGCCAATGACGAACGGGAACCCATTCATAACTCTACTGTACTTCCAGAAACTGAATTTGACGTATTACTCATTAAAGAACAATTAGAGCCCGAGCAAAAAAAAGCCTTTGGCTTTAGCTGGTTTATTCCCTCTATTTTGCGCCAACACGTTAAATTACGAAATATTTTTATTCTCTCTGCCATTATTCAGCTTTTTGCCTTAATTAGCCCTTTATTATTTCAAAATTTAATCGACAAAGTGTTAGTTGGACGCAGCCTCTCAAATTTGCATGTCATTGCATTGGCAATTTTTGCCATTGCTGTTGCAGAGCCGATATATGGCTTTATTCGTAATAAAATTTTTAGTCATAGTAGCAGCCAGATCAGCGCTGAATTATCAGGCAAAATTTATCGCCATTTAATGGCCTTACCTCTAAATTATTTTAAGCTAAGACCAACCGGTAAAATTATCGCAAGGATCCGTGAATTAGCCCATATAAGGCAATTCTTAACGGGTTCAACTCTGATGCTATTTATAGACTTTATCTTTGTCATTCTTTTTGTCGCGGTTTTATTTTCCTACAGTAGTTTGATGACTTGGATTTTATTAGGCTCTATGGGGGTATTCTTTGTTTTATGGATGGTCCTAGGCCCAATTATTCGCCAACAAACTGAAAAATCCTATCAAGCCGATGAAAATGGTCTCACATTTCTCACTGAAAGTATTACTGGGATTGAAACCATAAAAACGACAGCAACAGAAAAGTACTTTAACCAACGCTGGAAAAAAATATTTAGTAAACAGCTAACTCAAAGCTTTAAAGTTTCAATGCGCAGTGAGGTGGCCTCTCAATTAATGACATTCGTGAGCAAAATAACTACCGCAATCCTTTTGTGGGTTGGTGTCAAAGAGGTGCTAAATGGTGGGATTTCGCCTGGCGAATTAGTGGCATTTAATATGCTAAGTGCACATGTTACACAGCCTGTGTTGCGGTTTGCCCAAGTTTGGCAGGATTTCCAACACACCATCATTTCATTACGTCGAGTGGGAGATATTCTTGATGAGCCCGTAGAAAATGAACGTAAGGGGATTGCAAATACGTCAAATATTCACGGAAAAATCGAGTTTCAAAATATTCGCTTTCGTTATCAACCTGATACGCCCGAAGTTCTCAATAATTTGTCATTAACGGTTAATGCAGGTGAATTTATTGGCATTACCGGCCCCTCAGGTTCCGGGAAAAGTACCCTAACAAAATTATTACAACGACTTTATGTCCCACAGCACGGGCAAGTTATTGTTGATGGTATGGATCTCGCGGTTGCAGATACCGTTTCATTACGCCGAAAAATGAGCGTCGTATTACAAGAAAGTACCTTATTCGTCGGCTCTATCGCTGATAACATTCGATTAAGTCATCCACAAGCGACTGATGAACAAGTTATTCACGCTGCAAAATTGGCTGGCGCTTATGACTTTATAATGTCATTACCTGATAATTTTAGTTACCCCTTATCAGAAAAAGGCTTAAACCTTTCAGGCGGTCAACGTCAACGAATTGCGCTTGCGCGTGCTTTGCTCACCGAACCCGATATTTTAATTCTCGATGAAGCTACTTCCGCACTCGATTATGAATCAGAAGCCGCCATTATGGAAAACATGCCATTAATTACTCAAGGAAGAACCGTTATTAGTATTGCGCATCGGTTAAATACGATTATGCACGCAGATAGGATATGTGTGATTTGCCAAGGAGAAGTACACGAAATGAATTCACATGAAAACTTACTCAAATCAAATGGCTTATACGCCAATTTATGGTACCAACAAACACAATAACGCGTATAAAAAAGCATCACGCCTATAACAAGTGGTGCTTTTTTACTAAAAGTGCTCACTTTACAACCAATTAAACCAAATCATCATAGATGAAGCTATAGCACAAGGGAATTAGCTAGGGTATCATGGCGCGCTGAATTACTGGCACACCCTTTTAGCAGTTATAAACATGGCAAAAGAACAAACAGATCGAACTACGCTAGATTTGTTCGCTGAGGAACGAAGGCCTGGGCGACCTAAAACAAGCCCGCTATCACGGGATGAACAATTAAGGATCAACAAACGCAACCAACTGAAACGAGATAAAGTGAAGGGATTGCGCAGGGTTGAATTGAAGCTGAACGAAGAAGCTGTCGCGGTATTGAATCAGTTAGCTGAAGATAAAAATATAAGCCGTAGTGAATTGATCGAAGAAATTTTAATGTCACAACTTGAGCATGTCGATACATCAATACTCAAATAACGTTATCTTGATAAATCACACAAATTTGACAGACTTAGCAACATTTTTTCGCCAGAATAAGGCGTAATATTCTATCTATTTTCGTTCTAAATGGGCTCTAGAAGGCAAATTATCGCCTCTAGCTCTCTTAGAAAAACAAGAGGTTAATCACTTTATGGCAGTCATAGGCATTTTCTTCGGAAGTGACACAGGTAACACAGAAAATATTGCCAAAATGATCCAAGAAAGATTAGGCAAAGATGTAGCAGAAGTTCACGATATCGCAAAATGTAGCAAAGAAGATATTGAAGCTTTTGACATTCTACTTCTCGGTATTCCAACTTGGTATTATGGTGAAGCCCAATGTGATTGGGATGATTTCTTCCCTACTCTCGAAGAAATTGATTTCGAAGGTAAACTTGTCGCCTTATTTGGTTGTGGAGACCAAGAAGACTACGCTGAATATTTCTGTGATGCTATGGGTACGATCCGCGATATTATCGAACCTCGTGGTGCTGTTATTGTTGGCCATTGGCCAACAGAAGGTTATCACTTTGAAGTATCCAAAGGCATGGCAGATGACAACCACTTTATTGGTTTAGCTATTGATGAAGATCGTCAACCTGAGCTAACAGATGAACGTGTTGATGCATGGGTAAAACAAATCTCTGAAGAAATGTCTTTAGCTGAAATTTTAGGCTAATAGTTCATATAAAGAACCCTTACCCATAGATTGCACCACTGTTTTGCACAAAATGAATCACCTAAACCAGTGGTGTGAACTAAAATAACCGATAAGGTATCCTAATAGGATAGGTTCTCAAGAGATTATCAAAATAATGAGACAATGCATGGTTTCTATTTTTATTTTCCATGCCTATAATTGTAAATCAGTTTAGAAGACAACTGTATTGATGTTAAAAATGTCTCATTATTGTTAAATTTATGATTTAAGATACAGGACAAACCCGCATGACAGACAACAATAAAGCATTGAAAAATGCTGGACTCAAAGTCACTCTTCCAAGATTAAAAATTTTGGAAGTACTTCAAGAGCCTGAGTGCCACCACGTCAGTGCGGAAGATCTCTATAAAAAGCTGATCGATATGGGTGAAGAGATCGGGTTAGCAACCGTATACCGCGTGTTAAACCAATTTGATGATGCTGGTATCGTAACCCGTCACAACTTCGAGGGGGGTAAATCTGTATTCGAGTTAACTCAGCAACATCACCATGACCATTTAATCTGTTTAGATTGTGGAAAAGTGATTGAGTTTACTGACGAATCCATTGAAACTCGCCAAAAAAATATCGCTGCTCGCCATGGCATTAAACTATCTAACCATAGTTTATATCTATATGGTCATTGCGCAGACGGTGATTGCCGTGATAATGCTGACGCACACGAAGCAAAAGAGTAATAGTATTCAACCATCGTTGATAAAGCGTAATGGTTAAAAATACCAAAACCCTGATAATAAACTTTATCAGGGTTTTTTATTTTAAGTATCGATATTTTTTCAATCGATTAGTGATAATTTCTGGTGAATAACTTAAATTTAACTATTTATCACTAAAATTTTTAGTTAGTAAAAATTTCCCCTAGAAACTATAATAGTTGCAATTCAAATCAAAACCTTTATATTATTTCACCGATGAATATATTCTATTATCTAGAATTACACTTACATATCAAAGTAGTATATAAATAATATTATAGATGATTTCTAGGGTTTCATACTATATAAAATTATTTTATTACCTTACTATAATTTTAACTCTAGATTAGAGAGTTAATGATTCAAATGTAGCCATAACGTTAACGTACAATTTAAATGTGTAATTACATTTATTGACTAAACTTATTTAGTACTTTAGTAATTTGTAAGAGATTAACTGATGAAAAAAACATATCTTTTTCTCAATACAAGTTTTTTCTTCTGGTTTCTTACTTTAATAGGGTGGTTTTTTAGCTATTTAACTATCGCCTTATTTTCGTTTGCATTATCAATACTGTTCTTGATCGTATACTTCAATCAAAAAAAGGTAAGTAAAATGTTCACCAAAAGACAAAACAAGCCCGCACCTACAGCAACGCCCCCTTCGATAAGTAGTGAGCCTGAAGTGACCATAAAGATAGAAGAACAAGTCACACTATCAACTCCAACTATTAGTGAAGAAAAATCGAATACGATTATCTCTAGGGACGTTATTTTTGAAGGAAATATTACCTCTAATGAGCAAGTGCATATCTACGGAAAAGTCATTGGGAATATAACTGGAAAAGATAATATGGTTAAAGTCATGTTAAACGGCCAAGTGACAGGAAATATCACCTGCAAAGAACTGGTGGTAAATGGGCGAATTGAAGGTGAATGCCACTCTGATACTATTTGTATTGAAAATAATGGAGAAATCCACGGCACGATCCATTACAGCAGTTTATCAATTAAAAAAGGTGGGATTTTATCTGGTCAAGCACAAGTTAAAAACCCAGCTCATCATTCAGAAAAAGTTACCGTATTAAAAGATAAACTAAAACAAGACACTTTCATACTCAATGAAAGTGTAAATAATGCATCTTTATAATTACAATAAAAATAAGGTGAAAATACTCACCTTATTTTTAAGCTTTAATATAGGCATTTATCCTTACGCTAATATCTCATTCATTATTAAAAATATAAGGTAATACCCTTTAATGACTGCCATGGTTTCCCCTATAGCAGTCATTGTGACTAAAATGTTTTATACTTTAAAATACAGTAAATGGCATCATCACCATAAATTTAATATCTTTTTCATCTTGGAAGATATTTCCGTAACCACCGCCATAGCTCGGAATATCTGTATGGTTATCATATTTGGTAAAATGCAGTTTAAACAACGTATCTTTCGCTCTCCCTGACTGTACGGTATATAAAATATCAAAGTTCCATGCACTTTCTTTCAAACGTACATCTTGAGCATATTGGCTATTCGTACTTGGTTTTGCATCCCATCCATAAATATATGAGGTTCCGACCTTCCATCCGGCTAAATCCCAATTTTTTAAATCATACATGACACCTGCCATTACTGCTTTTTCATTATTAGCATTCCAGTCTGAACGGCCATCCCACCAAATATCCATACGGCCATTTGATGTTGCCCAGCCAGGGGTCATACGCTGTAGGAAATAACCTTGATTACCTTTAGCTTTTACATAGGTTCCCTCAACTTTAAAATCAAATTCATCGTAGGTGTAACCTAATGTCATCGCTTGCAACCAAGCTAAACCGTCATAAACATCGTTAACTCCGCCGTCTGAAACCTTGTCTTTTGCTCCATAAAATTGATAAGACATACGTAAGTCACGGCCTACAACAGGAGTAGCATACGAAACCTTGGCAAAATATTGATCCATATAACTTTTAGCTTGCCCATATGCACCTTCAAGGACTAGATTGTTTTTAAAGTCATATTTAAAGCCAATTGAGTGTAAATAGCTGATCCCAGTTTTACCATCCGCTTCACGAAAGTCATACATACTACGGTACCAAGGCGCTTTATAGCGGTCGGTCCACATATAAGACATGCTGAGTTCACCATTTTGCTCAAAATCAAACACCCCACCCAGCTCTAATCCGCGGTATGTTCCAGGCATATAACTCCAATGGGATGCTAAAAGCGTTTGCCCCGTTGGCTGAATATAGCCGCCTCTCCCCCAGAAAGGGCCATATTTCAATTTTGCAGCAGCCTTATAAAAAGTCACACCACTGCGATCCCCTGTCCATTTTTCATCCCAACGTGATTTCGCATCACTAAAGCCGATTTCATTTGGCGCAGCAGGCCCACTATTTGATAGCTCAATAGCTGTAAAACCGGCTAAATCAAGCCCAATGATGTCCTGGAAGTAGCCGGATGAGAAATCTAGGCTGGCATTAAACGTTGAGTGTTTAAGATTATCCGCATATTTTTTATATTTATCGCTATTTGGGTCTAAATCCTTACGTGAACGATCTCGTTGCCAGTAGTAAAGGCCACCAGTAAGTTTTGAATCTTCAAGAAATTGCTCCGCATGCATAATTGGCTGGTAACCAATAGGAAGCATCGCTATTGCAATTTTTAAGACGAGCAATTTCCTGCCAGTATTGACATTTTTATTAACCATTCTTGTATTCCTCTAATATTTTTTAATTTTATTTTTCGGCCGAAATACGATTTAACTTTCCATTTAAATCTAAATATTCACAATGAGTTATGCCTCTTGCGATGTATTTAGCCTATTTTTTGCAACGCGAATTATCAACACAGATACAGGCTTTGTTGCCAAAATATGATCAACGACACATTAATTTTAATTAATTGCCATTATCACCAGTGATGACCTTGCTAAAAATAAAATGTAATAAATTGATAAATATAAAAAATATATAGAGAATACACATAAGAAAGGGTTCAAGATAAAATCAATAAATTAACTGTTTGTACCTTAATTTTTTCTATTTTGTAGGAATTCTCAAAGTTCTATCACCACATTGACCTAATTGTCTTAAAAAAAATCAGATATTGAGTGAAATGCTTAGGATAAATGTTGTTATGCTGAAAAATAACGTACATAAATATGAAATTTCTTAGCAACAATAAAACTAACGGGGTACAGGCTACTGCACCCCGCTGTATTGAATTAACACTTGTTTTGATAATTAATATTTTTCAAATAATGCCTGAATTTGCTGGGGATCTTTAGTCTGGGTTAAGGCTAATTGCAGCAATACACGCGCTTTTTGCGGGTTCAACCTTTCTGAAGCTACAAAACCATATAAATTGTCATCTACTTCAGCATTTCTTGTTGTATAACCTGTTGGTACACGGCTTGAACGAACGACAACCACGTCTTCTTTCGCTGCTTTTGCTAAAGCGTCAAATACCACTTTATACATATTACCGTTACCCACACCTGCGCTTACAATTCCTTCAACCCCTTCTTCTCTCAAGGCTTTCACAGGAGCTGCTGATGCATTCGCATAATTATAAACGATACCTACCGCAGGAAGCTTTTCGAGTTTGCTTACATCAAATGCCGCTTTGTCACCACGTGGTTGTGGTGCTTGGAAATAGGTGACTTTACCATCATGAATAAAACCTTCTGCCCCACTATTAACGGCATCAAATGCCTGTACTTCAGTGGTGCTCATTTTCATCACATTACGGCCTTGCACGACTTTATCGTTCATTGCCATCAAAACACCACGCTCTCCAGCAGACTTATCCGTCGCTAAAACTACTGCATTATACAGGTTCAAAGGACCATCAGCGCCCAAAGCTGTTGAAGGACGCATTGCACCAACCAAGACAATTGGCTTTTTACATTGCGTGGTTAAATCAAGGAAAAATGCCGTTTCTTCTAAAGTATCAGTACCATGAGTGATTACAAAACCATCTGTTTTATCGCAATCTTGGTTAATTTTTTTCGCCAGTGTCAGCCAGACTTGGTCATTCATATCTTGTGAACCAATATTCACCAACTGCTCACCACTTAAATTGGCAATTTTTTTGGTTTCTGGCACGGCATTAATTAAAGCATCAATCCCGACTTTACCCGCTTGATAACTGGAAGATGTGGCTGAATCACCACCACCTGCTATCGTTCCCCCTGTCGCCAATACCATAATATTAGGTTGAGCGATAGCAGATACGGCAAACAGTGAAACCAATGTCGCTAAAAGCGCTTTATTTCTGTTTTTCATCCTATTTTCCTTTCATTAATAAACTTCAGTTATTATGTGGAATTATGCTGAATTTTATGTGACCTATACAATTATTTTAGGATAAATAATGAATTTTAAGATGATTTATCTGTGAACAAATAAAAAGCGTGAGGCTTACGACAAAAATCCGTATCATAGGCCGTTTGAAACACTCTATTCACAAGTGACTGACAATGAGCCAAACTTTTATTCCCGGCAAAGATGCCGCTCTTGAAGATTCCATCGATGCATTTCAAACCAAATTAAAGAAATTAGGGTTTGATATTGAAGAAGCCTCTTGGTTAAACCCTGTTCCCAACGTTTGGTCTGTACATATTCGCGATAAAGCGTGCCCGCTTTGCTTCACTAATGGTAAAGGGGCGAGCAAAAAAGCCGCATTAGCCTCAGCGCTTGGTGAGTATTTTGAGCGTTTATCAACGAATTACTTCTTTGCGGACTTTTACCTCGGTAAATCTATCGCTGAAGGGGATTTTGTTCATTATCCTAATGAAAAATGGTTCCCATTAACCGAAGATGACAGTTTACCTGAAGGGTTATTAGACAATCGTTTGATTAAGTTTTATGACCCCGACAACGCCTTAGCCGCTAGCCAATTAATTGACTTACAGTCCGGCAATGAAGAACGTGGTATCTGCGCTCTGCCATTTACCCGCCAATCAGACAACCAAACCGTGTACATTCCAATGAATATCGTTGGCAACCTATATGTTTCTAACGGAATGTCTGCGGGAAATACCGCCAACGAAGCGCGTGTACAAGGCCTTTCCGAAGTCTTTGAACGCTTTGTGAAAAATAAAATCATCGCTGATAGTATTAGCTTACCGGCTATCCCTGCTGACGTCATGGCACGCTACCCTGCGGTAGTTGAAGCCGTTGAAACCTTAGAAAAAGAAGGTTTTCCAATTTTCTGTTATGACGCATCACTGGGCGGCCAATACCCTGTAATTTGTGTGGTATTATTTAACCCACAGAACGGGACTTGTTTTGCCTCATTTGGTGCTCATCCTGACTTTGGTGTTGCTCTTGAGCGTACCGTCACCGAATTGCTGCAAGGCCGTGGCTTAAAAGACCTCGATGTGTTTAATGCGCCGACCTTTGATGACGAGGAAGTGGCTGAACACACAAACCTTGAAACACACTTTATTGATTCAAGCGGTTTAATTAGCTGGGATTTGTTTAAAGATGATGCCGATTATGCCTTTGCAGATTGGAGCTTTAAAGGCACAACTCAAGAAGAATTTGCAACACTTATCAGTATTTTCAATACATTAGATGCTGAAGTCTATATTGCAGATTATAACCATTTGGTTGTCTACGCTTGCCGTATTTTAGTCCCGGGTATGTCTGATATTTACCCAGTAGAAGATTTACATATCGCAAATAACGCGATGGGCGCTTATTTACGCGACACCATTATCAACCTGCCTGATAGCCAATGGGAAAAACAAGATTATCTTGCCCTTATCGAGCAACTAGATGATGACGGTTTAGATGATTTTACCCGTGTTCGTGAATTACTCGGTTTGGCTGTAGGTAAAGACAATGGGTGGAGTAACCTGCGTATTGGCGAGCTAAAATCTATGTTGGCACTGGCGGGTGGTGATCTTGAGCAAGCACTTGCTTGGGTTGAATGGACACAAGACTTCAATAGTTCGGTATTTACTGCTGAGCGTGCAAATTATTATCGTTGCTTGCAAACCCTGTTGTTGTTATCCCAAGAAGAAGAGCGTGACCCTGCGCAATACTACAACGCATTTGTACGTATGTATGGGCAAGAAGCAGTAGATGCGGCATCCGCTGCTATCGCTGGGGAAGCATGCTTTTATGGTTTGTGGTCGATTGACGAAGAACTGAAAGCACTTCCTGCGCACCAAGCCTTGCTGGCAGCTTATGAAAAGCTGCAAAAAGCAAAGCGTGACAATGCATAATGTGAATTGATTCGTTGACGGGGAGATCACCCCGTCAACATTTTTACATTTTATTGGTTTATATTAATTATAAATCCAATGAACGTTTCCATAATAAGAAATCAAACTGCTCTAGCCGATCCGCTTGGACCTGATAGTCACCACTTGCCGTTTCAATCACCCGTTCAAATAACCCTTTACTTATTGTAGGTAATGGAACCCCATCAATAATTGGCCCACAATCATAATCAATCATGTCTGACAAACGTGTTGCAATTGCGCTATTAGTCGATATTTTTAAAACTGGCACAATCGGGTTTCCTGTGGGAGTTCCGAGCCCTGTCGAAAAAATAACTACGTTGCAGCCTGCAGCAACGAGGCCAGTGACCGCATCAACATCATTACCCGGCGTGCAAACTAATGATAACCCGCTGTCTGGCATTGGCTCCGCATAGTCGCACACCGCACTAATCGGTGATGTTCCGCCCTTTTTAGCCGCTCCCGTCGATTTAATCGCGTCGGTTATTAATCCGTCCGCAATATTGCCGGGACTCGGGTTATCCGCAATCGTAGTATTAAAGAAATTCGCTGTTTTTTCATAACATTCCATCAAGTCTAAGAATTTTTTCTTATCCTCAAAAGAGATGCATCGTTTCACCATATCCCCTTCTGCACCACACAATTCAGGGAATTCAGCTAACCCAGATGCGCCCCCCAACGTGACGAGCCAATCAGAGACTAGCCCCATCGCTGGATTACCCGAAATCCCAGAAAAACCGTCAGAAGCACCACATTTCACACCGAGTTTTAAATGGGACAACGGAACATCCATACGTGATTGCGGTATGACAGCCTTCATGCATTCATAAGTTTGCTTCAAAGCGGTTTGCATCATTTCTTCTTCGCTATTCCATTCTTGCTGGCGGAAGTAAAGTGCAGGTTTAGCAAAATTGGGGTTACGAGCGGCGAGTGACTCTTTAAACATTTTGCGCTGTGCTTTTTCACAGCCCAAACTGAAGACGGTAATACCGATGACATTGGGGTGATCCGCATAGGCAGCAAGCACATCACACATGGTCTTACTGTCAGAGGTCGCGCCACCGCAACCACTCGTGACCGTAATGCAACGCACGCCTTCTATATGTGGGAATAATTTAGGTTTTGCGACGCCCCCTTGCTCACCCACAGTTAAATCTAATGCAAAGTTTTTCAAACTATTATTGGTATAACCTAATGCTTCATTTAAGGCATCAGTAAGTTTTGTTACATTGCGGTTTTCACAAAATACTAATGGAAAGATCAGCCAGTAATTTGCGGTTCCCACTCGCCCATCCTCACGGACATAGCCTTTAAACGTGCGCCCTTGATATGCAGACACATCAGGGGCTTTCCACTCATATGGTACGTCTTGTTCTAAAGAAACTGGGGCTGCGTAATGGCGAATATTATCAACGGTGATAACTTCTCCTTTTGCGATTGGCTTTGTGGCTTTTCCTACTGCGGTGCCATACATCGAAACAATGCCATCAATAGGTATCGCTTCGATCGCAAACTTATGTTTTGCTTTAACATCTGTCACTAGGGTCACGTCTTCATTTCCCCAGCGATAAGCCTCTCCTGCTTGCAGGTCTTTTAAGGCAACAATTAGGTTGTCGCTCTCATCGATTCTTAATATTTTTTGCATATCTCACCTTCCAGAAAGCATGCCATTAATGGGATGACAAAGCCTTTATGTTATTGTTGTGGGCGTTTTTTTTAAGTAATGCGATTAAGATGGCACAACCGACGGTGATCACCGCTAATGTCACGATACCTGCGGTATTGCTATTCATCATTTTATCGACTTCAACACGAATTATTGGTGCGAGGAATGAACAAAATGCCCCCATAGTGGTACAGAAACCAATTCCTGCCGCTAATGCAGGGCCGCTTAATAACTGAGGTGGAAACGTCCAAAACACTGGTTGAACGGATAAAAAGCCAACCGCGCTTAAACATAACGCCGCAATAGCAAAAACAGGGCTAGCAAATGCTGACAATGCCAAGCCTAATGCGGCAGCTAACATACACAAAACTGAGATTTCGATGCGACGGGTTGGATGGCGGTCGGCAAAACGAGGAATGTAATACACCCCAAATGCAGAACAAGCCCAAGGTATTGCAGCAACTAATGATTGTTTAAAGCCTAAACTTTCCCCCATTAAGGATGCAACTTGGGAAGGCAGAAAGAACATCAAACCATATACTGAAATTTGGATCGTGCCGTAAATCAGTGCAAGGTGCCAAACTTTGATATTTTTCAGTGCGGATGATACCGATGTGGTTTCCGTTTTTGCATTTTCTTTTGCTAATTGTTCTATTAGGGCCTTTTTCTCTTCTTCAGTTAAAAAACGCGCTTTTTCAGGGCTGTCATCCAAATAAAAGAAAGCAAAAATACCAATCACAACAGCAGGAAGGCCTTCAATAACAAACATCCAGAACCAACCCGGCCGACCTAACCAGCCATGCAATTCCAGTAATGCGCCTGATAATGGTGAGCCCAGCGTCAACGCCAAAGGTACGCCTAAAACGAAGATCCCAATTACAGAGCCGCGTACATTGTTGGGGAAATAAATGGAAGCTAATAATAGAATACCTGGATAAAACCCGGCTTCGCCCAACCCCAATAGGAAGCGTAAAATAATAAATTGCGTCTCATTGGTGACAAAACCTGTCATTGCAGACAGAACGCCCCAGATTACCGTGGTAATACTCAGCCATTTTTGTGCGCCAATTTTGTTTAAAATTAAGTTAGCGGGAATACCAAACAGCGCATATGCCGCAAAGAAAATACCTGCACCAAAAGCAAACGCAGAATCAGACAAACCAATGTCGACTTGCATTGCATCTTTAGCAAAACCCACATTGACCCGGTCAATGAATGCAACAAAATATAAAATAAACATCAGAGGTACTAAACGTTTCCACGATTTAGCTATCGCAGAATTTAAAACAGGATTGTTATAAGCTTTGATTGTCGCCATGATATTTTTCCCTGTTGATAAGATGTTCTATTGTGTTTGATTCAGGAAAAGTCAGAGTGGTGAATCAGCAAGGGTTAATAACTGCTGAAGTTGCTCAACCTGTTTATTGTTCAACCCAATAAATGGAGCTGTACAATAGTCTGAATTAATCACACCTTTTAGTTGCAACGCTTTTTTAAAGGTTGGGATAAATGGCGCATTGACACCATATATAGCCATCAATTGGTCTACTCGTTGTTGGTGTTTCGCTATTAACGCTAAATCACCTTGGGTAAACGCCTGCATCCATGATGCGAAAAATTGCGGAACAATATTTGAAAGCCCACCAATACAACCATTTCCTCCCGATAGCATCACATGAGCAAAGTTATTATCGTAACCTGCGTATACCTCAAAATGAGGCAAGCGTGATTTCACCGTTTCAATTACTTGGGCAGTATGAGTCGTATCAGGAATGGTATCTTTCAACCCGATGATATTGGGGTATTTATCCGCTAAACGTAGGCAAACATCTGGAGAGACAGAATAACCTGTTCGTTCAGGAAAGTTATAAATGAAAATGTTAGCAGATGTTTTTGCTGCTATCGTACTGTAAAAACGAAAAACACCTTCATCATCCAACGGAAAATAATATGGACTGATAATCATCACTCCATCAATTCCTTTTTCGTATGCGTAGTTAGCTAATTCAATCGACTCTTGCACATCAAGGCGGCTTGCCCCTGCATAAACACGCATTTCCTCCTTTGGATAACGACCACATAGGTCGATTAATGTTTTTGAGCTCTGCATATTGAGCGCAAAAAATTCCCCCGTGCTGCCCATAGTGACAAAACCAGAGACCTTGCCTTTCAATGAGTCATAAACACGTATGTTTTGTTCTGTATCCACTCGACCTTTGTCATCAAAAATGGTCACTACTGGCGTGATATAACGACTTTCCATACCGATAATCTCCTTGCTGATTATTGTTCATATATACAAACTGCATTCACAAATAAAAACAAACAACAAGAAATCATGAATTACTGATTGAGTCAAATTCATTCAATCCATATATAGTCCAAATATAACAATTTGATTAAAAAGGAATTTAAAGTGAGAAAATAGCCATTAAACTGGCTGGGAGTTGTTTTTTTTATTACTAAATTTTGAGCAAGCTCACGCCTTTTGGATGACTTTACCCATCATTAAGAATGACCAATTTGAGACTAAAGGTATTTCTGAGATGATTTACATAGTGGTATTTTAAACCTAGAATAGCGACAAAATTAATCAGGGAGGTAGTTTAATGTCTACGGGGCACATGCCGACAATTCGGGTATTAGAAATACTGCAAGTTTTATCGGCTGAAAATACTGGGCTTTCTTTGACACAACTTTCTGATAAAACACAAATCTTAAAGGGGACGATTTATCCTATCTTAAAAACGTTGGTTGAACATCGATATATTAATTATGATGACAATAGCCAACTATATTATTTAGGTATCGCCTGCTCGCTCCTTTCCCGCTCATTTTTCGAAAAATCCTATTGGCTCAAAATGGTTCATCGGGAAATGGTACATATCGTAGATGAATGCAATGAAGTGTGCCAAATGGGGATTTTAGATGGTGCTGATGTGCTATACATTGATAA
Organism: Providencia huaxiensis; assembly: GCF_002843235.3. Taxonomy (NCBI): domain Bacteria; kingdom Pseudomonadati; phylum Pseudomonadota; class Gammaproteobacteria; order Enterobacterales; family Morganellaceae; genus Providencia; species Providencia huaxiensis. The sequence goes on along the minus strand of NZ_CP031123.2, from coordinate 701,554 downwards.
AGTTCAATCAGCGCAAAAAGTTCAATTAATCTCTAATATTGGTACTCGCTTACCTGCTATATATTCTGCACTGGGTAAGGCCATGATTTTCAATTACAGTGACCAGCAAATTTCCCAGCTTTACCCTTCGGGTTTTACCCCTTTAACTCAATACAGTGTGCAAACTCTAGCGGAACTACGCCAGCAACTTGATGACGTCAGAAAAAACAGCTATGCAATTGATAATAAAGAAATAAATGAAGAGACAACCTGTTATGCTGTCGCGTTACGTCAGCGGGATAAAATCATAGCAGCAATTAGCGTGTCTATCCCCACTTTCCGTATCAATGAGCAAAAAATCGATCAGGTCATCAAAATACTATTAACGAGCCGTGAACGCATCGAGCAAGAACTGAATACACTGGAAAATATTGAGTTTTATACCTAGCCATAACGATAAAAACGGATTACTTCATTAAGACATATCACTTTAATTCATAGATTAATTTATATGAATCTTTTATTATTTGCATAATTGTTAGATAAATATTGCAAAAAGACAGTTTAGCTAAGAAAGATATATCGGGATCCCCCCTAATTAAATAGGGTATTATGCAAACATAAGTTAAATTTTATGCCAAAGGGATCATATTCATGTTAAATAGTTAACATTTACGCGTATATTTTTACTTATTCTGATGCTTAAAATTGACTTTATAAAAATTTTTAATAAATTTTAAAAAATATTTTTATCATTTATTTCATTAGGTTACGCTTGATTTTAACATTGCATTAACCATTTTTACCTCTCTCTCTAGCGAGTTCATGATCCATATCAAATTTCCCATTTATCCCCTTTGTTACTATTATTGCGTGCTATAATTAATCAACTTTGTAAGAGAGTGTTGGTATGAAAGCTGACAACCCTTTTAATTTATTGCCACCAGCTGTAATGGCGCAAGTCGCAGATGATGCCTCTTTTTATAAGGCAAATAAACATCCTGCAATTACTTACTTGTCAGCATTCACTGCCGGTATTTTTATCTCTATCGCGTTTGTATTCTATATCACAGCAACAACCGGGGCAGCTGAAGCGCCTTATGGTTTCACTAAACTTATTGGCGGGATTTGTTTCTCCTTAGGTCTGATGTTAGTGGTTGTATGTGGCGCAGACCTTTTCACCTCCACCGTACTCACTATCGTCTCAAAAGCCACAGGTAGAATTACTTGGGGGCAAATGTTCCGCAACTGGTTTAATGTCTATATTGGTAACTTAATTGGTGCGTTATTCTTTGTTGCACTAATTTGGTTTGCAGGGCAATACACCGCAGCCAATGGCCAATGGGGGTTAAATGTATTACAAACCACCAGCCATAAATTACACCATACCTTTATTGAAGCTGTTGCATTAGGAATTTTAGCAAATTTAATGGTTTGCCTTGCGGTTTGGATGAGTTACTCCGGCCGTAGTTTAACTGATAAACTGGTCGTTTTAGTTTTACCTGTCGCGATGTTTGTGGCGAGCGGTTTTGAACATAGTATCGCAAACATGTTCATGATCCCGTTAGGCATTATGATTAAAGAGTTCGCTCCTGCTGAATATTGGTCTCAAATAAATATGTCTCCAGACCAATTTTCACATCTAACGGTTGGTAATTTTATTACAGATAACTTAATTCCAGTCACTATCGGGAATATTATTGGCGGCGCGATTTTAGTCGGCCTCATTTATTGGTTTATGCATTTACGTAGTGGCCAAAAACACTAATAGCCACTGACACACACGAAAAGATTTATTAAGATCCCTAAAAGATCCATTGTTAAAAGGTAAAAGTATCATGTCCGAGTTAAATGAAAAATTCGCTTTAGCATGGCAAGGTTTTAACCAAGGTAACTGGCAGGACAACGTCGATGTACGTGACTTCATCCAGAAAAACTACACTCCATATGAAGGTGATGAATCTTTCTTAGCAGGCTCTACTCCAGCAACTGACAAGTTGTGGGATAAAGTCATGGAAGGGATCAAAATCGAAAACCGCACTCATGCGCCAGTTGATTTTGACACAGATGTCGCATCAACCATCACTTCCCATGATGCTGGTTATATTACTAAAGAATTAGAAACAATCGTTGGTTTACAAACTGATGCACCTCTGAAACGTGGTCTTATCCCGTTCGGTGGTATCAAAATGGTTGAAGGCTCATGTAAAGCATACGACCGTACTTTAGATCCAGAAATCAAAAAAATCTTCACTGAATACCGTAAAACTCACAACCAAGGTGTTTTCGACGTTTATACGCCAGACATCTTAAAATGCCGTAAATCAGGTATCTTAACAGGTCTGCCTGATGCATATGGTCGAGGTCGTATCATCGGTGACTACCGTCGTGTTGCACTGTACGGTATTGATTTCCTGATGAAAGACAAATTTAACCAATTCACCTCTTTGCAAGAAAGATTAGAAAAAGGTGAAGACTTACAAATGACTATCCAACTGCGCGAAGAAATTGCTGAACAGCACCGTGCATTGGGTCAAATGAAAGAAATGGCTGCAAAATACGGTTACGATATTTCTGCACCAGCAACAAACGCACAAGAAGCAGTACAGTGGACTTACTTCGGTTACTTAGCCGCAGTTAAATCACAAAACGGTGCTGCAATGTCATTTGGTCGTGTTTCTACCTTCTTAGACGTGTATATCCAACGTGACTTAGAAGCAGGTAAAATCACCGAACAACAAGCGCAAGAACTGATTGACCACTTAGTCATGAAACTGCGTATGGTACGTTTCTTACGTACGCCTGAATACGATGAGCTGTTCTCTGGTGACCCAATCTGGGCAACTGAATCATTAGCGGGTATGGGCCTTGATGGTCGTACTCTGGTAACGAAAAGCACATTCCGTTTCCTGAACACACTGTATACCATGGGCCCATCTCCTGAGCCAAACATGACTATCCTGTGGTCAGAAAAACTGCCAATGAATTTCAAAAAATTCGCGGCGAAAGTGTCTATCGATACCTCATCAGTTCAGTATGAAAACGATGACTTGATGCGTCCAGATTTCGATAACGATGACTACGCAATCGCATGTTGCGTCAGCCCAATGATTGTTGGTAAACAAATGCAGTTCTTCGGTGCTCGCGCAAACTTAGCGAAAACCATGCTGTATACCATCAACGGTGGTGTTGATGAAAAACTGAAAATGCAAGTAGGTCCTAAACATGCGCCAATCATGGATGAAGTCTTAGATTTCGATACTGTGATGAACCAAATGGACCACTTCATGGACTGGTTAGCAACTCAGTACGTCACTGCACTGAACTGCATCCACTTTATGCATGACAAATATAGCTATGAAGCTTCACTGATGGCACTACATGACCGTGATGTTTACCGCACCATGGCTTGTGGTATCGCGGGTCTATCTGTTGCTGCTGACTCACTGTCTGCAATCAAATATGCGAAAGTTAAACCAATTCGTGATGAAGACGGTATCGCTATCGACTTCGAAATCGAAGGTGAATATCCACAATTTGGTAACAACGACTCTCGTGTAGATGATATCGCGTGTGACTTAGTTGAACGTTTCATGAAGAAAATTCAGAAACTGCCTACTTACCGTAACGCGGTACCAACTCAGTCAATCCTGACCATCACATCTAACGTTGTGTATGGTAAGAAAACAGGTAATACACCAGATGGTCGTCGTGCAGGTGCGCCATTCGGACCAGGTGCAAACCCAATGCACGGTCGTGACCAAAAAGGTGCGGTAGCTTCACTGACTTCTGTTGCTAAACTGCCATTTGCTTACGCGAAAGATGGTATTTCTTATACTTTCTCTATCGTACCAAATGCATTAGGTAAAGATGACGACGTTCGTAAAACTAACTTAGCGGGTCTGATGGATGGTTACTTCCACCACGAAGCGTCTATTGAAGGCGGCCAGCACCTGAACGTTAACGTTATGAACCGTGAAATGCTGTTAGATGCAATGGAAAACCCAGAGAAGTACCCACAACTGACTATCCGTGTATCTGGTTATGCTGTACGTTTCAACTCACTGACTAAAGAACAACAGCAAGACGTTATTACTCGTACTTTCACCAGTACAATGTAATAATTAGCTCATTAAAATTAAAGTAAATTAAAGACCCCGCTTTACGGGGTCTTTTTATCTATACCAGCAACGATATTTTTCTCTAAATTTTGCGGTATGAAGGATATTTTGGAGTGCCTGCTATGTCTATCGATGATACTAAAACCAAAACAATAGCGACGACTAATGTGACAGAAACCCCAACCACACTCGGCCGTATTCATTCATTTGAATCATGCGGAACCGTCGATGGCCCTGGGATCCGTTTTATTGTATTTTTTCAAGGCTGCTTAATGCGCTGCCTGTATTGCCATAACCGCGATACTTGGGATACCCACGGTGGCAACATTGTTACCGTTGAAGAATTAATGAAAGAAGCCGTAACCTATCGCCACTTTATGAATGCGACTGGCGGAGGTGTTACCGCCTCAGGCGGAGAAGCTATCTTACAAGCTGAATTTATACGTGACTGGTTCCGTGCCTGTAAAAAAGAGAATATTCATACTTGCCTTGATACCAATGGATTCGTGCGCCGCTACGACCCAGTGATTGATGAACTGATGGATGTCACTGACTTGGTGATGTTAGATTTAAAACAAATCGATGACGATATTCATCAAAAATTAGTAGGTGTTTCTAATCATCGTACTTTGGAATTTGCTCGTTACCTTGCCAAACGCAACCAGAAAACTTGGGTACGCTATGTTGTCGTGCCAGGTTGGAGCGATGACGACCATTCAGTACATTTACTGGGCGAATTTACCAAAGATATGAGCAATATCGAAAAAATCGAATTACTGCCCTACCACGAACTTGGTAAACACAAATGGGAAACCATGGGTGAAGAATACAAACTAGATGGCGTTAGACCACCATCAAAAGAAGTGATGGAACGAGTTAAAAGTATTCTAGAAAGTTATGGTCACAAAGTGATGTACTAACCAATTTGAGGCTCTTTATAGAGCCTCTACTTTATCTGCTATTATTCCTATCTAAACAAAGGTAAATGGCCAATTAGCTGAGTAACTGCCTTTTTATTCCCCACCAAGCCGATCCCTGCCAATTGAATATCTTTATATTGCTGCTCAGATAGTTTTTGCTGATATTCATCATAAGTCCGGCAAGACTGAGCGAGCAAACTAAAAGGAATGACGTATATTTCATTTACCTTTAATGCAGCCACTTCAATCTCTTTAATATACTGCTCTGGTGATTTTAAAATCGGTAATGGCACATAAATCACCCCGGGGTAATTAATATTATCCGTGCTATTCAAATCTTCCCCTACTATATTGTTAACTTTATTTCCTAAACTCACACCAATCACACTAGCGGCATTCATAGCCAACCCGTTAGATAAATCCTGATTAACGACGATAGCACAACGATGCTCAGCTGGATTAAATATCATTCCTGTCCCCTACTATTTTATGTGTATTCAATTTCCCAATAATTATGACATTTAAAGAAAGAAATAGGCTTTCTAACTCAGTCATTACACGCTAAGATTTAGGTGAATTTATCCTATTAAAAGCCCTTTCAAGGTAGAGTTTTCCATTTATGGCAATAGACAAGACAGAAATAAAAATACTGAAGTTACTACAAGATGACGCTCGAATAACTAACCAAGTACTTGCCGAAAAAGTAGGCATGTCGGCCTCTCCCTGTTGGCGAAGGGTTAAAAAATTAGAAGAAGAAAATGTTATTCAAGGGTATCGCGCCATTCTCAATCGTAGGAAGATTGGCTTAGGCGTCATGGTTTTTGTTCGCGTCATTATTGATAGTGATAGCGAGGCTGAAGCACAAAAATTTGAACAAGAAGTGACTGAGCTAGAAAATGTCGTCGCTTGCTACAGTATTGGTGGTGATTCTGACTTTTTACTACAGGTTGTATCCCATGATTTAGACTCCTATGCCGACTTTGCTATGACAGTTATTCGCCAGCTACCGGGTATCAAAGAAATGCAAAGTATGTTTGTACTTAAAGAAATTAAGCCGTTAGATGCTTACCCAATATCACTTATTTAGCTTTTAAATTAAATAAAATCTTACTGAATTATTATGAATCGTGATTATTTAATTGACGATTCAACCTTGTTGATAGAACCCAAAATAGCTTTTTTCACTAAATATACTAAATATTCGTATTCTATTCAGTGCATTAAGGCATAGATAACTATCTTAGTTCGATAGAAAATATTTTATACAAGAAAATTCTAATCAAAAATACCTTACCAGAATAGTCTGCTTTATAATAAGCTAACTTATCTGCATACTACTGCCGATAAGTTACAAGAATGAGTATAAGCTCAAAAAACTTATTAATAATAATTAATCGCTAATTCACTACGACTAACAGGTTCCTTTTTTATTATGAATAATGAAAACTTCAGTGCAGATAACAACCCTGCACCTACAATTAATGCGCAAACGCAAGCTGATACATTTGTTTTTCACGCAGAACCGCGTGCAGTAGATGCAGGCGAAGGTGTTAACTGGATCAGCCAATCATGGTCTCTCGTTAAAGAAAAACTGGGAATGTGGATCTTGATTAACATTGTTCTGTTTGCTGTGATCTTTATCATTTCAATGATCCCATTCTTAAATTTATTAATTACATTTATTACACCTATTTTTATCGGTGGTATTATTGCTATCAGTGAAAATCAACGTAAAACAGGTCAAGCAGAAATCGGCTTACTATTTGCAGGCTTCCAAAATAAATTTGGTACGTTGTTTGCTGTAGGCGCAATCAACTTTGCTGCTAACTTAGTTGGTATGATCATCGCATTTATTATCGGTGGTTCTGCAATGTTCGGTTTACTGATGGAAAGCAACCAATATGGTGCGCCATCAGACGCTGCTATCCTTGCCTCTTCAGGTACATTCTTCTTTGCAATCATCATCATGGCCGTTGCAGCATTAGTGGGTACAGCCTTAACTTGGTTTGCTCCTGCATTAGTGATGAACCATGATTTCACGGTTGGCGCTGCAATTTCTGCAAGCTTACAAGCCGTTAAGAAAAACATCCTGCCAGGTATTCTGTTCTTTATCGTTATCTCTATCTTAATGATAATTTCAGTTATTCCATTAGGTTTAGGTTTATTAGTTTCTATGCCAATTATGTATGTTTGCTATTACAGCAGCTACCGTAGCCTGTTTTTCTCGCAAGTAAAATAAACCAAAATATGATGATTTGACGACTTTGTTAAATCATTAGTTCTAAAAAAAGGAAAGCATTTGCTTTCCTTTTTGCTATCCCGAAAAAATTCACATATATTCCTTTAAATGATAATTTCCCTCTTCTTTTCATAAATTGGAGTTGTTTTCCATGTATTTCGATATCACTGATTTAAAACTGTGTGTTAATGTCGCCAATGCAGGAAGTATCACCCAAGGAGCGAAACTAACTTATATTACACTGCAATCTGCAAGTGAACGAATACGTGGGCTAGAAAACGAATTAAACATCGTTATATTTATTCGTTCAGTGAAAGGTGTTTCATTATCGAATGCAGGCCATGTATTTATTGAGCATGCGAAAACAGTTTTGCAGCAAATTGAATTAATGCAAGATGAACTGCGACAATATAGTCAACACCTGCGTGGGCATATTAATATTCTTTGTAATACTTCTGCCCAAATGGAATTTTTACCCGCCCGTATTAGCGCATATTTACGACAACACCCCATTATGTCTGTATCCGTGAAGGAAATGCCAAGTGCTAACATCGTCACTGCCATCAAAAATAAAATTGCAGATATTGGTATTATCGCAGATTCTACTGACCTCACTGGTCTGGATATTCAACCATTCAGCTCAGGTGAATTAGTCGTTTTTGCCCATAAAGATAGCTTTTGGGCGAGCCAAAAGAGTGTTCCATTTTCTGATATTATTGATGCTGAATTTGTGGGGTTGATAGAAGATAACCCATTACAAAAACATATTGATAATAATGCCAAACAACAAGGCAAACGGCTCAACTACCGGGTACGCATGCCAACTCTAGATGCTGTAATGCAAGGGGTTAATGATGGCATTGGCATTGCTATTATTCCCAAACAAGCGGCACAGCGTAGTCAACTTTCTACTACTAAAATAGTGCAATTGACCGAAGATTGGGCATGTCGAAAATTAGTTATCTGCGCACGAGATTTCAGCCAATTACCTGATTATACCAACGAGTTTATTCATTTTTTAATTAACTGGTCATCTGAAAGCTAAGTTTGCCGCCATGTAAATTCCTAATCCTGTTAACCCAATAAAAAAGCAACGACGAAATACCTTTTCACTAATGATCTGGCGAAAATATTGGCCAAGATACATTCCACCAATAGCAGGAATTAAGGCAAAGGCAGATAAACTCCAATTAATATCATACTGTTGCTGGTCAATGGATAATCTAATGGCTAATGCAACTGTTGATGCGGTAAATGCTAACCCTAGAGCCTGAATAAGCTCATCTTTATTTAATTTTAATGTTTGTAAATACGGAACAGCTGGAATAACAAATACTCCGGTAGCAGCCGTAATCACACCTGTGATATAACCCACTGTTGGCGAAAGCCATGTTTCATATTTCTCGGAAGATGGCATTTTTTTAGCCACTAAACCCCATATCCCATAAATAATAAGTACGATACCCAGTGCAGGGAGTGTCCAGCGAGATGCCGAGGTTAAAGAAGGTAAAAAACTGAATAATGTGCCAAGCATGACCCCAATAATAAAACCACTGAGCCGTTTGATTAGCGCCATAAATTGTGGACCAATTAATAATTGCCATATATTCGTGATTAACGAAGGAATAATTAACAAGCTAGCAGCGGCAACAGGCTCCATTGACGTGCTTAATAATCCCATTGCGATTGTTGGTAACCCTAGTCCAATCACTCCTTTTACAATACCTGCTAATAAGAAAACACCAATAATTACACCCATCAATATCACTCCGATAAATTTACTTTACCGTAGATTAATGTCCTACATTAAATGTCGCTATTTGGAAAATATTGAGGTGGGATCAGGCTTAGCCTGAGGATGTTTTTACCAAAACACTTTAAATTACACAAAAAAAAACGCGACTACCATCAGTCGCGTTTTATGTTTGAAGGAGTAACGGAAATTAACCGATGAACTCTAACCCTTTCATATATGGGCGCAATACTTCTGGAACTTCAATACGGCCATCTGCTAATTGGTAGTTTTCTAAAATCGCCACCAATGTACGACCAACCGCTAAACCGGAACCATTCAGAGTATGAACAAGTTGTGTTTTCTTATCACTCTTACCACGGAAACGAGCTTGCATACGACGCGCTTGGAAGTCCCACATGTTGGAACAAGATGAAATTTCACGATACGTATTTTGCGCTGGTAACCACACTTCTAAGTCATAGGTTTTACGTGAACCAAAACCAATATCACCAGTGCATAAAATCACTTTACGATAAGGCAAGTTCAGTAATTGTAATACTTTTTCGGCATGGCCAGTCAGCTCTTCCAATGCATCCATGGATTTTTCTGGATGAACGATTTGCACTAACTCAACTTTGTCGAACTGATGCATACGGATCAAACCGCGTGTGTCACGGCCATAAGACCCTGCTTCAGAACGGAAACAAGGGGTATGTGCAGTCATTTTCAGAGGAAGTGAGTCTTCATCTAAAATTTCATCGCGAACTAAGTTAGTCACCGGGACTTCTGCGGTTGGGATCAACGCATAAGTACTGCTGTCCGCTTCCTCTTCCAATGGTTTAGTATGGAACAAATCTTCACCAAACTTTGGTAATTGGCCAGTTCCGTACAATGTGTCATGGTTGACTAAATACGGAACATACAACTCTTGGTAACCATGTTGTTCAGTATGCAAATCAAGCATGAATTGTGCCAATGCACGGTGCATACGAGCAATTTGCCCTTTCATAACAACAAAACGAGCGCCAGTCAGTTTTACCGCAGCTGGGAAGTCTAAGCCACCGGATAACTCGCCAAGACTGACATGGTCTTTAACTTCGAAATCATACTGACGAGGCTCGCCCCAACGTGCAACCTCAACGTTGTCAGAATCATCTTTACCATCAGGCACTTGGTCATCTGGGATATTCGGGATACTTAAGGCAATATCACGGATTTCTTGTTGCAGCTTATCTAACTCTGCTTTTGCAGAATCCAATTTTTCGCCTAATTGGTTAACTTCCAGACGTAATGGTTCGATATCTTCACCACGTGCCTTCGCCGCACCAATAGTTTTCGATCGCGAGTTACGGTCTGCTTGCAGGGTTTCAGTTTCAACTTGTAAAACTTTGCGGCGTTCTTCTAATTCACGCAGCTTTTCCACATCAAGGGTAAAACCCCTGCGAGCCAGTTTTTCAGCAACCGCGTCTAGCTCCGTACGCAGTAAATTGGGATCGAGCATGCTTATCCTGTGATTATTGTTAGTAATTAATGACACTTTTTGAGGTGCATTCCAGCACAACAAATAAAGTAAAGTATTTCGCTATATAACCTTACCGCATTGCCCAGTTTAGCGATAGCGTTTTGTGGTGCTAATTTGATCCTGTTGGGCTAACCAGTCTAGTTTTTCAGCAAACTTGCTTTCTTGACCCCGTTTCGTAGGGTAGTAATAACGCGTTGTTTGCATAGGTTCAGGAAAATAGTTTTCCCCCGCAGCATATGCGTTCGGTTCATCATGCGCATAACGATATTCTTTCCCTGCACCCATTTCTTTTAATAGTTTAGTTGGGGCATTTCGAAGATGTTCTGGCACATCGTAATCCGGCTGCATTTGCGCATCTTTAATCGCTGCCTTATAGGCGGTATAAACCGCATTACTTTTCGGCGCACATGCTAAATAAACAATGGCTTGGGCAATCGCACGCTCACCTTCGGCTGGCCCCACACGCGTGAAGCAATCCCAAGCTGAAATGGCGACTTGCATCGCACGAGGATCCGCATTACCCACATCTTCTGATGCAATTGCAAGTAGCCGGCGAGCAACATACAGTGGGTCACCACCCGCGGTGATGATCCTTGCAAACCAGTACAGTGCGGCATCTGGTGCTGAGCCTCTAATCGACTTATGCAAAGCAGAAATTAAGTCGTAATAACGGTCGCCTTTGTTATCAAACCTTGCGGTTCGTTCACCACTGACTTCTTTTAATAAATCAGCGGATAAAATACGCTGCCCTTGGCTATCCGCTTCGGCCATATCCGCCATCATTTCCAGCAGATTTAATGAACGCCTAGCATCCCCATTAACCAACTGAGCAACCATTTTGCGCGTGCTATCAGGCAGAACAACATTTTGCCCTCCAAGGCCACGAGAGGTGTCAGCCAGTGCTTGCAACAATACCTGTTCAATATCATTTTCTTCAAGGGATTTAAGCAAATACACCCTAGCACGCGATAACAATGCAGAATTTAATTCAAATGATGGATTTTCTGTTGTCGCACCAATAAATGTAATCGTGCCATCTTCTATGTGTGGTAAAAATGCATCTTGCTGGCTTTTATTAAAACGATGAACCTCATCGACAAATAAAATGGTTCTTCGCCCTGCACTGCGATTTTGCCGAGCTTTTTCAATGGATTCTCGAATTTCTTTAATACCAGAGGTGACTGCTGAAATACGTTCAATATCGGCTTGTGCATAATTACCAATAATTTCAGCAAGCGTTGTTTTACCTGTTCCTGGCGGCCCCCATAAAATCATGGAGTGCAGATGACCCGCTTTAATCGCACGTGGCAACGGTTTCCCCTCTGCCAGTAAATGCTTTTGCCCAATATATTGCTCAAGGGTTTCAGGCCGCATTCTTGCTGCTAAAGGTTGAAATTCATTCTGCGAAAAATCAAGAGACAGGTTACCCACGATATCCTCTTTTTTACTTCTTAAAATATCTTATATATTAACCAGCAAATATGAATACTGCTGGTTAATATTTTCTCTAATCAATCTTATTTGGTATTTGAGCGCTGGTCATCTAAAGTGACGCCTTTTGGTACTGTAAATTTGAATTTACTTGCATCAACGCGACCATTTTTCTGCTCTTTTAATTGATAAGCGCTAGTTTGGCCATCTTGCTCAACCGCTGAAAACTGCTCAATCGTCCCTTCGGGAGAAACCGTAATGGAAAAACGTTTTAAAGTTCCACTAGTTTGTTTTGGTTTTAAATCAAACGTATTTCCCTGCTGAATGATTGAGTACTGTTTCCAATCTTTCGGGTCGTTACGCGTAATCAGTAAAAATGGCGTATCCTGCGTGGCATCCGCTAAATTAGTCACGGTCACTTGCTCGACAAACGGGTTATAAAACCACAAATTTTTTCCATCAGACACAAGTACACTTTCATCCGGTGATGTCATGTTCCAATTAAATAAATTTGGACGCTCAAGCCATAAGTCCCCAACACCTTCTTGAACCAAATCCCCTTCAGGACTCGTCACCTTCTGCGAGAAGCTAGCTTGGAAGCTATTGACCTTATTCAAACGTTCTTGAAGGTCTTGGCTTGCGTCTGCCAATACTTGGCCAATATGTAAACTTAGGGCTAACGCACCCAATAACATCATTTTTTTCATCGATGAAAGACCTTAAAATTATTACCATAAGAGGTGTTACGTCTTTATACACCCCTTAAATTAAACCAGCAATTAGCACACTAAATTATTAATGTCCCATTGACGGAGGAGCCAGAACTTCACGGTTACCATTGTGCCCTTGCTCACTGACAATACCTTGGATTTCCATTTGCTCGACAATCCTTGCAGCTCGGTTATAACCAATCCTAAATTGGCGTTGAACCCCAGAAATGGAAACGCGTTGTTTCTCAACAACAAACTCAACTGCTTGGTCAAACAGTGGGTCGAGCTCTTCACCACCGCTATCATAACCACCACCTTCGCTATCATCACTACAGGTTGTGATGCTATCAATATATTGTGGTTTACCGCGAGCTTTCCAGTCATTCACAACAGCATGAACCTCTTGGTCACGAACAAAGGCACCGTGTACCCGCACAGGTATTGAAGAGTTTGGTGGTAAATACAGCATATCCCCCATACCTAATAACGACTCAGCTCCACCTTGGTCAAGGATCGTGCGTGAGTCAATCTTACTGGATACCGTAAATGCAATCCGCGTTGGAATATTTGCTTTGATTAGTCCAGTAATGATATCAACCGATGGCCGCTGAGTTGCCAATACCAAATGAATACCTGCTGCACGCGCTTTTTGAGCCAACCGTGCAATTAACTCTTCCACTTTTTTACCTGCCGTCATCATTAAGTCAGCAAATTCATCAACCATGACGACAATGTAAGGCTCTTTTTTCAGCGTTGGATGTTCGACATCCATGCTATCACCGGGTTTCCAATGTGGATCAGGGATTGGCCGCCCCATTTCTTCTGCCGCTTTGATGCGCTCGTTATACCCCGCGAGGTTACGTACCCCTAACGCAGACATCAGTTTATAACGGCGTTCCATTTCATTCACACACCAACGCAAAGCATTCGCTGCATCTTTCATGTCAGTAACCACTTCCGTCAATAGGTGCGGGATACCTTCATAAATGGATAACTCGAGCATTTTCGGGTCAATCATGATAAAGCGGACATCTTCTGGTTTCGCTTTATACAAGATGCTGAGGATCATTGCATTCACCCCAACCGACTTACCAGAGCCGGTTGTCCCCGCAACGAGCAAGTGCGGCATTTTCGCTAAATCAGCAACAACGGGGTCGCCTTCAATATCTTTACCTAGCACGATTGTCAGTGGTGACGGATTTTTACGGAAGTCATCGCAATCTAAGACTTCACTTAAATAAACGGTTTGCCGTTTCTCATTAGGGAGTTCAAGGCCCACATAAGGTTTACCCGGTATCACTTCTACAACGCGTACAGCTACGGTTGATAATGAACGAGCAAGGTCACGTGACAATGTTGATATCCGTGCTGCTTTTACTCCCGGTGCTAGGTCAAGTTCAAACCGAGTAATAACAGGACCTGGAGAAAACCCAACCACTTCAGCTTTAACACGATAATCATTTAGCCTTGCTTCAATCAGCCTTGCTGTTTGTTCTAGTTTGAACATATCCACTGGCTCTTCTTGCGCTGGCGGACTTGCCAGCAAATCAAGAGACGGCATTGGGGTTGTTGGCTTTGGTAATGGTTGGTCATTACGCACTAAGAACGGGTGGAATAAGCTATCCTGCTGTGGCTGCTGTGGCTGCTGTGGCTGCTGTGGCTGCTGTGGCTGCTGTGGCTGCTGTGGCTGCTGTGGCTGCTGTGGCTGCTGTGGCTGCTGTGGCTGCTGTGGCTGCTGTGGCTGCTGTGGCTGCTGTGGCTGCTGTGGCTGCTGTGGCTGCTGTGGCTGCTGTGGCTGCTGTGGCTGCGCAAAAGTTTGAGTTATTGACGGTGAATTGCCAAGCCCTTCTGCAATATTATTTTGTGGAACTGCAGGTGGAACGGAAGTCGCGCTAAATGATGGCATAAATAATGGGTCTGCAGGCTCATTGTCAACCAAATCATCAACAGGAGTAAAACTATCCAGTACAGAAAACTCTTTTCTTAAATCAATCTTAGGCTCAAAGTCCTCTTGTTCTTGAGAAGAATACGCTTGCGTAAACTGCGGCTGATAGCTGTTATCCAGTGTTGGTGGGACTTCCTCAGGCTCTGGAATTGTATGTGTATTATTAGATTGTTGTGAAGCCGACGCCCAGCGGTGTTCAATCTCTGGCTGCGTAAATGCGCTGGCTTTATTTTCTGCCATTGGCTCATTTTGCAATTGGTCTTCATTAGAATGCACGCTATTTAACGGTGCTTCATAATCAGTTTCATCAACATCACCATAACGTTCGCGTTGCTGTTCTAAAAACTGCGCTCGTAGTAATTCGTCTTGTTGCGCTTCATCATCAGTTGCAGGCTCGTCAGACTCACTTGCAGACCACTGCTGATACACCTGCTCACGTTTAGAGGCCTCTTCTTCACGCCGTTGTAGTTCTGCATCACGTAACGACGGAATGCGAATGCCATATAATTCACGACGCGTCGGTAAACGAACAGGATTAGGTCGCGGAAGCTCTGGCTCCATATTTTGTTTAACTTGAGCATGACGCTCCAGTGCCGCGACTGAAATACCTGCAGCCGCTAATGCAGCCGGGTTAGAAACCCTTTCAGTGACAGATGACGGAATAATGTTTTGCGTTATATTTGAAGGATCAAGTGATGACACTGATGTCGCCTGTGGTTCAAACGCCGCTTGATTAACAGATGTTGCCTGATTATTCGAGTACCCTGGAGAAGCGATATTATCGTGTTTTTGAGGCTCTGTTTGTTGATTATGATGAACACCAAACATCGGTTCTTCTGGTGCAACATACGCAGACGATTGAACTAACGGCTCATTAGCTGTTTCTGATATTGCATCAAAACCAGCACCGAGCTTAGGTTGGTAATCTTCTGGTA
Organism: Providencia huaxiensis; assembly: GCF_002843235.3. Lineage (NCBI taxonomy): Bacteria > Pseudomonadati > Pseudomonadota > Gammaproteobacteria > Enterobacterales > Morganellaceae > Providencia > Providencia huaxiensis. The sequence continues at coordinate 686,017 of NZ_CP031123.2, read as the reverse complement.
CTTCAAAATGATATGTGCTCGGTTCATCCACTGTCGAGAAAGCGGGTTCTGGATCTTGTTCTAATTCATTTTGATTGACCGAAGGGATTGGATTTTCTGGCGCTGTAATCGCTTCGCTCGTCGTTTTTACCGTTGTTGGGTCGACTTCTGTGACTAATTCAGCCACTGTGGGTGCAGAAAATAAAACATCATCAACATCAATGTGTTCTAAGTCATCATTGGCTCTGTGCTCTGCTTCTTGCGCACGCTGTAAAGCCCCTTCAGTTTCTTCAACATCGTAATCATAATCATCTAAATCGTCTCCCCTTGCTCGATTTGTTAGCAACGTAATCGGGAGAAGGACGGCTGCACCAATTTTTTCTGCAATGGTAAGCCATGACCACCCAGTAAACAGCGTAAAGCTTATCGCCCATAAAAACAGTAATGCTAAAGTGGCACCTAATGAATTGAACCACGGCATAATTGCACTACTAAATACACTGCCAATCACACCACCAGAGGCGAAGTTAGGTAAGTCGTCAAAATTGAGAGCTGCGAGGCCACAAGAGGATAAAATAAGCGCTAGCCCACCAATTAATCTTAATGATAAAGAGAAAAAGTCAATATATCGACGTTGACTTTCATATTGGAAAATCGCCCAACACCCTAAAAGCAATAATGGAGGGATTGCAAATGCAAGAATACCAAAAGCAGAGAAAAGGATATCTGCACTCCATGAACCAACGCTCCCCCCTAAATTTTTCACAGGGGCATTCCAAGTCGTTTGTGACCAGCTTGGATCTGAAGGGCTGAAGCTCAATAAAGCCACCATTAAGAAGAGTGCGCTCAAGCATATTGCGAGCAAAATAACCTCTAATAGCCGTCTTCCGCTACTTAGTTTTTTAAATTTGATATGTTTATCTTCTGTATATTCTTGGCTCATTATTGTTTCTTTGCTAACTGATGTTCTTGACTAACCTAGGTTTATTCTATCATTAAACGCCTGACTCTGCCTGCTTTACAACGACTAAGGGAAATCAGGGCCTCACCAAAGCACTAAGATGCAGTATTCCATCTAATGTATGATGATTCAATTTCTATTTCTCGTCAAAAATCCTAAATATTTATAGCTTTAGAATCAATAAATTGGAAATAAAACTTATCAGTTGCTTAGTAATTTACGTAAAACACAATAGAAAGGCTCAGATAGTAGCCTGTTGAAGCAGTTAAACGACAAAGCATGATGTTTTGATAAAACAACAGATGGGGTAAGAAAAACGGAACAACGCTGAGTAAACTCAGCGTTGAAACTGCAGTGCGGCAACAAAGCTGAAATGCTGTGCTGAATCGAGGTTAAAAAGCAATAATTAGCGAGTTTTGATCACTAAGCGATTGCTTTGTTTAACTTCTTCCATAACTACATAGGTACGAGTGTCGTTCACGCCTGGTAAACGTAACAGAGTTTCACCTAACAGTTTACGATATGCGGACATATCTGGCACACGCGTTTTCAACAGGTAGTCAAAGTCACCAGAAACTAGGTGACATTCCTGAATTTCTTCCAGTTTTTGAACTGCAGTATTGAATTGCTCAAACACATCTGCAGCGCCACGGTTGAGTGTAATCTCAACAAACACGAGCAAAGATGCATCTAAGTAGTGTGGATTTAATAACGCCGTATAGCCAGAGATAAATCCTTGTCTCTCAAGACGACGTACACGCTCTAAACAAGGTGTTGGAGATAAACCAACTCGTTTAGATAGCTCTACGTTAGAAATTCGCCCGTCTTTTTGTAGTTCGTTTAATATATTCCTGTCGATACGGTCAAGGTCTTTGCCAGGACGCTTTTTATTGTCAATCATCTCTTTATCTCTCTTTCTCTAATTGTTATTTTCTACATCTAAAAATAAGCACCTTAGTCACCACCTCTATTTATTTAGGAATTCGTGTTCAGGAGCAAATTTTATTCATAATGCTGAAGTTCGTGTGAATGTAATTATCACCCACAATTTTTACTTGTATTTTAAATTTGTAAGTAGTGTAAAGTTAATTTTCCAGTAAGAACAAAAATGCGCCATTTCCATTGATCTGCTAGATAATTAACTCTTACACTGATGTTTTCGCAAATGCGCAGCCGATTGTCAAAGCAAATGAATAAAAATCAGTACAAGATTTCGCTTTTTTTTCCAGTAAAACGTTTCGCAGCCTTAATTCAAGATAATTCCTAAAAATTGTGATGCGTGACACAAGCAACTTTTTGTCACATTTTCTTACATTTTGTCGGTATTACCTATTGATGAAATAAGCTAAATGAAACTAACTTACACTTAAACCACTTTTGTTAGCCTCTTATTTCTCCTACAATCTCGTAAATGCTTTTTAGATTAAAGAGGAATTCATGAGCACAACAACACATCGCAAGTTAATCATTCTTGGTTCTGGCCCTGCGGGCTATACTGCGGCTGTCTATGCTGCACGTGCAAACTTAAACCCAGCATTGATTACTGGGGTGGAAAAAGGCGGTCAATTGACCACCACAACTGAAGTTGAAAACTGGCCTGGTGACCCAGAAGGTTTAACCGGTCCAGGGCTTATGGAACGCATGCATGAGCACGCGTCAAAATTTGACACCGAAATCATATCTGACCATATCCAAAAAGTGGACTTAAAACAACGTCCTTTCCGTTTAATTGGCGATGAAAATGAATATACCTGTGATGCACTGATTATTGCGACAGGGGCTTCCGCTCGTTATATCGGCCTACCTTCAGAAGAAGCGTTCAAAGGCCGTGGCGTTTCAGCTTGTGCAACCTGTGACGGTTTCTTCTATCGTAACCAAAAAGTCGCTGTCGTTGGTGGTGGAAACACTGCAGTAGAAGAAGCACTGTACCTTTCTAACATTGCTTCAGAAGTCCATTTAATTCATCGCCGTGATAGTTTCCGTGCGGAAAAAATCCTGATTAATCGTTTAATGGATAAAGTTGAGAACGGTAATATTATTCTACATACCGACCGTACATTAAATGAAGTATTAGGTGATGATATGGGCGTAACGGGTGTGCGCTTAGAGTGTACGAAAACACATGTAACAGAAGATATTCCTGTTATGGGGGCATTTATTGCCATCGGCCACAGCCCAAATACCGGTATTTTTGAAGGCCAATTAGATTTAGACAACGGTTATATTAAAGTGCAATCTGGCACTCAAGGCAATGCAACTCAAACGTCTGTTGAAGGTGTGTTCGCTGCAGGTGATGTCATGGACCATATATACCGCCAAGCAATTACCTCTGCGGGTACAGGTTGTATGGCAGCCTTAGATGCAGAACGCTACCTTGATGGTTTAGCATCTAAATAATCAATAAGTTATTGTGATTTAGATAGGCTTCAATTTTTCCTCAATTGAAGCCTTTTTTATTACCTATGCTACCCATCTTAACTATTAGTTTTACATATATTTTTAAGACCAAGTTTATATTGTACTTTTTTAATACTGCCTATACTGTTTTTACATAACATTAATTAATATAAGGTGTAGGTATGGGGCAACAATCAGAACGTGATGTCATTCGCGGTTATTCTTATTTTATTATTGTCATACTTGCCGTAATTCAAGGCATCGTCATCACAGCCACGACTGATTACTCTACCCGTCTAGAAAGCCAACTTAGCGCCACCACTCTGTATCTACCTATTTTGCTCGCCATTTTTGTTCCTTCAGCAATAAGTTACCTAATTACCAATGCAAAATCCGCTATTTTCTATCTCAACATTGTTGTCATTATTGGGTTAATTTTCTGGCTCAATTACTGGCATTCCCAAGACTTTCAAAATCCGACAGATGCAGACCCATTCTTCGCCTTTATCACCCTAACTGTTCTACTCTTTTTTATGCTTCCTTGGATGCAATCGTGGCAAACCACAAGAACATGGAAAATCGACTACGGTTGCTTGATGGGGCTATATATTAAAAATACCTTTTTAGGTGTTCTAGCTTCTGCAATAGGTGGGTTACTCACTTTAATCGTAAAAATAGCCAGTTTTCTATTTGGTATTGTTAACCTAACTTTTTTGAGTGAAGCTCTTGATAACGACGTTATCTATTGGGTGAGCTTTGCACTTGGCTTCAACGTAAGTTTAGCTTTTTTACGCGCAACATTGAATGTACAACTCAGTAATTTTGTTAGCTTTATTGCTCGTTTTTTCTTACCTCTTTTAAATATTGTTGCCGTTATTTTCTTGGGTGGTTTCGTTGTTTCTCATTTTTCAGGTTTAACCTCTGCGGGTTTAGGCTCCGCAGTGATGCTATGGTTTTTAATTTTAAACCTCATTTTTATTAATTTTGTGTATGGCGATGGCACAACGCAATATCAATTCCGTGCAGGCCTAAATGGTTTTGTTTTAATTAGCATTATTCTACTCAATGCATTCTCAGTGCTTTCTCTTTATGGCATTTTGGTGCGAGTAAACCAGTATAGTTGGAGTATTGAACGCCTGTATGCCTTTACTATTGCCTTATTCCTATTTGCACTGGTTTTTGCTTATAGCATTGCCATTATCTATAAAAAATCAGCTTGGATGTCCTATCTGGGGTCTATCAATAAAGCAGGAATTTTATCTCTGATTGCCATTATATTAGTTATTAACAGCCCAATAGCTGATTTTAAACGCATCACACTGAACAGTATTCTTGCAGGTATTGAAAATGGCAAAATTAAAGTCAATAGCTCCCTTGCTTATGACTTAAAACAATTAGGTGAAAAAGGACTACAGGCTTTTGAACAACTCAATAAGAACCCTGAATATCAAAAGCTATTCCAAACTAGCCCTTATGAAGAAGAACAGCGAAAACCGCTAAAGTCAGTTTTAATTCAAGCTCAAAATAGCCCTACAATACCCGATAGTTGGTTCGACCTCGGGGAGAACCTTAGCAGTGCATGGTATTGTACTTCACAATACGACCCATACCCATGTGTTGGCTTTATGGCCGATATTAACCAAAACAATCAAGATGATGTGGTTATGTGCTATTCCTACCCAAGTGGCTCTAATATTGATTGCCATATATGGCAACAAACGGAACAAAGCTGGGAGTTAATGGATACGCAAACTCACTCATTTGATACCATAAAAGAAAAAGATCAGGCTTGGGATAATTTATTGAAAGGAAACTTTAAATTGAAACCTAAAGAATGGTTAATGATAGACCCCTCTTCTTAATTCTAATTAAAAATGCAGGCGGCTTAACATTTCTTTGTTAAGCCGCCTTTTCATTACGTAAAAATACAGTAACATCCCAATATTATTACATCTCAAGCTCTACTGAAATATTAAATTTACCTTTACAAAACAATTTGATAACAAAACACAAATCACTTTAAATTACCCACTTTTATTATGCAACATATGGTGGTGAAGCTGTTATGATGTAGCCTAATACTCGAATTTATGGGTAAGATCAAAAACGCAGATTTTCTTATAATCACCCATTGCGTGACCCGATCAAAAAGTTATCGTTCTCATGCGGTTTAAAACAGCCCAGCTGCAATATAACGCATGGTAAAAGCAACGTTAGGTTGGTATTTCCTAACTATACTCAATGACATTAAAACTACACCTGCTAACTAAATCATTATGGATAAATCAAGACAGACTGAATTGGTACGTTGGTTAAAACAACACAGTGCCCCTGCCAAGCGCTGGTTGCGGATCTCTATGTTACTAGGCATTTTGAGCGGATTACTGATTATTGCTCAGGCCTGGTTCTTAGCTGTTATCTTACAAGCATTGATTATGGATAACGTTCCTCGAGAACAGCTATTAACCCCTTTTATGCTTTTGATCTGCGTTTTCGTCTTACGCGCAATTGTCACTTATATACGAGAACGTGTTGGCTTTCGTTGTGGCCAAGTGGTGCGCCAAGAAATACGCACCATGGTACTCGATAAACTTCAAGAACTTGGCCCTGTATGGGTTAAAGGTAAGCCTGCGGGGAGTTGGGCTACGATTATTCTTGAACAAATTGAAGACATGCAAGATTACTATTCACGCTATCTTCCACAAATGTATTTAGCAGGGATCATCCCCATTATGATCCTGATTGCTATTTTCCCATTTAACTGGGCAGCCGCCCTCATTTTATTTGTCACTGCCCCGCTGATCCCGATTTTTATGGCATTAGTTGGCTTAGGTGCGGCAGACGCTAACCGTCGTAATTTTATTGCATTAGGCCGTTTAAGTGGCAGTTTTCTTGATAGGTTACGAGGCCTAGATACCTTACGGTTATTTTTTCGTGAGAAAGCAGAAATTAAGCAAATTCGCGAGTCAACAGAGGATTTTCGTTCCAGAACGATGGAAGTACTCAGAATGGCATTTCTGTCTTCAGGCGTACTTGAGTTTTTTGCGTCGATTTCGATTGCTGTTGTTGCCGTCTATTTTGGATTTTCCTACCTTGGTGAAATGAACTTTGGTAGCTATGGCTTACCTGTCACACTGTTTGCTGGCTTCCTTGCTTTGATACTTTCTCCAGAGTTTTTCCAACCATTACGTGACCTTGGCACATACTACCACGCTAAAGCACAAGCTGTTGGTGCCGCTGAAACACTCGAAACGCTATTAAACAGTGAGGGGGAACAAAAAGCTCAACAAGGCACCCAAACACTGAGCAATGAAGCTATCTATATTCAAGCTAAACAATTAGAAATTTTATCCCATGATGGCGTGCGCCTTGCAGGGCCATTAGATTTCAATATTGAGCCACAACAACGTATTGCTATTGTCGGTCAAAGTGGTGCAGGGAAAAGCTCATTACTGAATTTATTGTTAGGCTTTCTACCTTATCGCGGCTCCATCACCATAAATGGCGTTGAACTTCGCGAATTATGCCCTGACAAATGGCGTGAGTTACTGGGTTGGGTTGGGCAAAACCCCCACCTTCCAGAGCAAACATTGATTGAAAATATCTGTTTAGGCAAGCCAAATGCTACAGAAGCAGAAATTAAACAGGCTATTGATAATGCCTATGTTTCCGAATTCTTAGCTCATTTACCTGACGGCCTAAATACCAAACTCGGTGACTATGCTGCCCGTCTTTCGGTCGGCCAAGCTCAGCGAGTTGCCGTTACTCGGACCCTGTTGAAACCATCTCGTATGCTACTTTTAGATGAGCCCGCTGCAAGCCTAGACTCCCACAGTGAGCAACGTGTCATGCAGACACTTAACCAGCTATCAAGCCAGCAAACGACCCTCTTAGTCACCCATTTACTGGAAGAAACCCTGGATTACGACCAAATTTGGGTAATGGCTAATGGGCAAATCATTCAGCAAGGTAATTACACACAATTGAGTCAGTCAGAAGGCGCTTTTGCCCAGTTACTTGCCCATCGCAGTGAGGAGCTTTGATAATGAAAATTTTATTACCTTTCTTAGCCCTTTACCGCCGCCATTGGTTTTTAATTACGTTAGGCATCATATTAGCAATTGTGACCTTGCTGGCGAGTATTGGTTTACTTACCCTTTCCGGTTGGTTTTTAGCTGGAACCGCAATTGCGGGGTTTCCGGGTCTTTATTATTTTAATTACATGTTACCCGCTGCGGGTGTCCGTGGTGCTGCAATTTTTCGTACCGCAGGCCGTTATGGAGAACGCTTAGTTAGCCACGATGCGACCTTTAAGGTACTTGCTCATTTACGAGTTTTTGCTTTTAGTAAAGTATTGCCCCTTTCGCCGGGGGGGATCAGCCGTTTTCGCCAAGGGGAGTTACTCAATCGTCTGGTCGCTGACGTAGAGACCCTAGATCACCTCTATTTGCGGGTTTTATCGCCGATCATTACGGCATTTTTTGTTACCTTTGTCCTTATTTTTGGTTTAAGTTACCTCGACCCACGTCTTGCTTGGACACTGGGTGGCATCATGTTGTTCTTGCTATTTACGATGCCATTTATATTTTATCGTGCAGGAAAGCCCATTGGCCGTGAGCTAACCGAATTACGTGGAAGTTATCGCACTATTTTAACCTCAGCACTGCAAGGACAAGCTGAGTTAACATTATTTGGTGCCACTGAACGTTTTCGCCAAAACTTGCTTAATATCGAAAATAAGTGGCAAGTGCGCCAACAACAGCAAGCGGCCCTCACTGGGTTATCTCAAGCCATTATTTTATTTGCCTCTGGTGTTACAGCAACACTACTTCTTTGGATGGCTGCCGACCATGTAGGGGGCGACACAAAACCGGGAGCACTGATTGCTTTATTTGTGTTCTGTGCGCTAGCGGCTTTCGAAGCATTAGGCCCTGTTGCTGTTGCCTTCCAACATATGGGTCAAGTGATTGCATCTGCTACTCGCGTTTCCCAATTAATGACCGCGAAACCAGAGGTCAATTTCCCAAGTGAAAGCCCTTCAATCACAACATTAGAAAATCTGACTGTCGATAATATTTCATTTACCTATCCAGAACAGCCATTTGCTGTTCTTCACAATGTGTCTTTAACGTTGAATAAAGGCCAACACCTTGCTTTATTAGGCAAAACAGGTTGTGGTAAATCCACTCTTCTGCAGTTATTAACCCGTGCTTGGGATGTTGATAGCGGAACCATCTACTTAAATGGCACGCCTATTAACGAATTTAGCGAAAAATCGTTACGCAATATGATGTCTGTTGTGCCACAACGGGTTCATGTCTTTAGTGATACATTGCGCAATAATCTATTGCTCGCCAATGAACAAGCCTCTGATATCGAATTAAGCGAAGTATTACAGCAAGTTGGCTTAGGTAATTTATTAGAAAACGAATTAAAGCTTAATGCGTGGATGGGTGAAGGCGGTAGACAACTTTCTGGCGGGGAACAACGTCGCTTAGGCATTGCCCGTGCGTTGTTACATAACACACCATTAATTCTTATGGATGAGCCAACGGAAGGGCTTGATGCGCATACTGAACAGCAGATTTTAGCGCTGCTCAAGGAAAAATGTGCTGATAAGACATTAATTGTCATTACTCACCGTATGCAAGGCTTAGAGGAAATGGATAACATTTGTGTGATGGATAATGGTAAAATCATCGAACAAGGTACCCATCAAGCGCTGTTGAGTATGCAAGGCCAATATTACCAGTTCCGCCAGCGCCACTGGGCACAGCAACCGCTCTGAGGCGTATATGTACCAATTAGATGATGACTCCTATTTGTTTCCTCCCGTGTCTGAAGCGATGCGGGAACCCAATGGCTTATTAGCGATTGGTGGAGATCTTTCATCAAAAAGGCTGCAAGCTGCCTATTATGATGGTATCTTTCCTTGGTTTAATCCTGGAGAGATGCCTTTATGGTGGTCTCCAGACCCTAGAGCCGTACTCATGGTTGGTGAATTACATATTAGCCGGTCAATGAAAAAAGTATTAAAAAAGCAGACTTATCGCATTACTATTAACCATGCTTTCGAGCAAGTTATTGCAGCTTGCTCTATACGTCAAGAGGGCACTTGGATTTTACCCGAAGTGCAAGCAGGTTATTTGGCATTACACCAAGCGGGGATGGCGCATTCCATTGAAGCTTGGTATGGCGATAAACTCGTTGGAGGCCTGTATGGCGTGAACATGGGGCACCTATTTTGTGGGGAATCCATGTTTAGCAGAATGAATGATGCATCCAAATTTGCTTTTATTACATTCTATTTTCATTTTTTGCGCTATAATGGGCAGCTTTTTGATTGTCAGGTACTTAACCACCATACTGCCTCAATGGGCGCAAAAGAGATATCCCGTAGGGATTTTTTACATATTCTTTACCGGTGGCGTGACAAAGCGATTGACCCCGCCTGCTGGTTACCGCAATCGATTGAAATACCGCCAATTTTCGAGTAACGAATTTTGGTTTTATAGTAAATTTATACCCTCATGTAAAAATAAAGATCGCGTTAAAATGCGACATTTCTTTACTTAGTGTGGGTTTTTGGGCATTATCTTGCCCGTTAAAAATCAGGTTATTAAACTTAGAGGATTAGATGGCCAAAGAAGACAATATTGAAATGCAGGGCACTGTGTTAGATACCCTGCCAAACACAATGTTCCGTGTTGAACTGGAAAACGGTCACGTGGTGACTGCTCATATTTCTGGAAAAATGCGTAAAAACTATATCCGCATCCTGACAGGCGACAAGGTAACTGTAGAGTTAACACCTTATGACCTGAGCAAAGGCCGAATCATTTTCCGTAGCCGTTGATATTCTCTTCAGGCAAGGCCTGACAACCACAGGTGCATTAATACACCTGTGGTCTATTCGTCAGAATACCGCATCCTCCGGAGAGGCCTTGTGCACGCTACTGAAGCTGTATGTCAGTGTGTTACTTTTTTCATCAAGCCCGATACTTACAGAGCCACCATTCGTTAATGAACCAAATAGCAGCTCGTTTGCTAATGGTTTTTTCAGGTTGTCCTGAATGGTGCGAGCCATAGGTCGGGCACCCATCGCTTTATCATAGCCTTTTTCACATAACCAACGGCGAGCCGCAGCGCTGACTTCAATTGAGACGCCCTTCTCATCAAGTTGAACTTGTAATTCCACTATAAATTTATCAACGACCTGCGTAATAATTTCTGGAGTTAATGAGTTAAACCAAATGATACCATCAAGGCGGTTGCGAAACTCTGGTGAGAACGCCTTTTTGATCTCAGACATCGCATCAGTGCTATTATCTTGCTCTGCAAAACCAATAGAACGACGCTGAGTTTCTTGTACCCCTGCGTTGGTTGTCATTACCACTACAACATTACGGAAATCAGCCTTACGACCGTTGTTATCCGTTAGAGTACCATGGTCCATGACCTGTAAGAGGATATTAAACACATCAGGATGGGCTTTTTCGATTTCATCTAGCAATACCACTGAGTGCGGATGTTTAATAACTGCATCCGTCAGTAAGCCACCTTGATCAAAGCCAACATAGCCAGGAGGAGCACCAATTAAACGGCTAACAGTATGGCGTTCCATATACTCAGACATATCAAAACGTAATAGTTTAATATCCAGTGCTTTAGCTAACTGGACCGTGACTTCCGTTTTACCCACCCCCGTCGGCCCAGCAAATAAGAAAGAGCCCACTGGTTTATTTTCTAACCCTAAGCCTGCGCGATTCATTTTGATTGCTTCAGACAACGAATTTATCGCTTTATCTTGTCCAAAAACTAACATTTTCAAACGTGAATCAAGTGTCTTGAGTTTGTCTTTATCGCTAGAGGAAACGGTTTTTTCAGGGATGCGGGCAATGCGTGCCACGACAGTTTCAATTTCAGGTACACCAATGGTTTTTTTACGTTTACTTGGTGCAACCAGTCGCGTTCGCGCCCCTGCTTCATCAATCACGTCGATGGCTTTATCTGGCAAATGCCTATCAGTGATATATTTAATAGATAAATCCACCGCGGCTTGAATTGCTTTTGCGGTATAACGAACATCGTGATGCGCTTCATATTTAGGTTTTAGCCCATTTATGATGCGAATTGTTTCTTCTGGAGTTGGCTCTACAATATCAATTTTCTGGAAACGACGCGCCAAAGCTCTGTCTTTCTCAAAAATACTGCCAAATTCTTGGTATGTTGTAGAACCAATAACACGAATTCGGCCACTTGATAGCAACGGCTTAATTAAGTTAGCCGCGTCAACTTGCCCACCAGATGCTGCTCCTGCACCGATAATCGTGTGTATTTCATCAATAAATAAAATACTTTTTGGATCTTTTTCCAACATTTTCAGTAATGCTTTGAAGCGTTTCTCAAAGTCACCACGGTATTTGGTTCCTGCCAGTAATGAACCAATATCTAATGAATAAATTGTGCAGCCTTTCATGACGTCAGGTACATCATCTTGCTCAATACGCCACGCTAGCCCTTCAGCAATAGCGGTTTTACCGACACCAGACTCGCCAACTAATAATGGGTTATTTTTACGACGGCGACACAATACTTGAATAGTACGCTCTAATTCGGCCTGACGCCCTACCAGTGGGTCGATATTCCCTTTCTTGGCCTGTTGGTTCAGGTTGCTCGTAAAGTTGTCCATATGGTCTTCTGAGACCGGCTGCTCTTCATTTTGCACGCTATTAGAAGAGATATCTTGTTCTGATGACGACTCTTCGCCTTTTATCGTGCCATGAGAAATATAATTAACCACATCTAAGCGGCTAACATCATGCTTACGTAATAAGTACGCAGCTTGGGACTCTTGCTCACTAAAAATCGCCACTAATACATTTGCACCACTGACTTCGTTGCGCCCAGATGATTGCACATGAAAAACAGCACGCTGTAATACACGCTGAAAACTCAACGTAGGCTGGGTGTCTCTGCTATCATTTTCGGGTAACAAAGGTGTAGTTTGCGCGATGAAGTGTTCAAGTTCTTGACGTAATGCAACAAGATCAACCTTACAAGCATCTAAAGCTTCGCGAGCAGAGATATTACTCAGTAACGCTAGCAATAGGTGCTCTACAGTCATAAACTCATGGCGACTGTCTTTCGCTTTCGTAAAAGCTACGTTTAAACTAAGCTCCAGTTCTTGATTGAGCATAAGCACCTCCCAAAATTGATATTAAGCCAAATTAGACTTTCTCTATAGTGCAAAGCAAAGGGTACTCATGTTCACGAGCAAAAGTATTGACTTGTGCCGCCTTAGTTTCAGCAACCTCTGCAGTAAAAATTCCACAAACTCCCTTTCCTTGAATATGGACATCTAACATTATCTGTGTAGCGCGTTCTTCATCAAAAGAAAAGTATTTTTGTAACACTTCGACAACAAAATCCATCGGAGTATAATCGTCATTATTTAATAGCACCTTATACATCGATGGTGGCTGTAAGGTTTGATCTATTTCATCTTTAAAAATGACGTCAGTTTTAAATGTGCCCAGAAAATCACTCATTACTTGCTTGCTCAGTGTTTAACTTCAATTTAAGCATAGTCTTTATTATCAACGATTTCTATCAATCATATTGATAACGTCATAAAACTATACCATTTAGTCACTATGATATTTTTTGTTTATATTGCATTAAATGACAGTGTAGCATGGGAATCATCTTTGCTTCTATGGTTAGCAATCTGTGAACCATATCAAATATTACAAAAAATGAGCGCGATTGATTAGCGAATTCTGAACACTTTCCACTAATTCCTGAGCCTCACCTCTTGACCTTAGAAGGCAATTTATTACAGTATATTTTGTAAACAAATAACACGGTATTTATACTTATTCAGTGTGTGTTTTTTATACATAGCTCTAAACGCAAATATTGGTAAATTTGAAGGATGAAATATGGAGACAGGTATCGTTAAGTGGTTCAATAACGCAAAAGGCTTTGGCTTTATTTGCCCAGCTGATGGCGGAGAAGATATTTTTGCACATTATTCCTGTATCCAAATGGACGGTTACAGGACACTAAAAGCGGGCCAGAAAGTTCAGTTCAGTTTAACCATTGGGCCAAAAGGCAACCACGCTGAGCTTATCATCCCTATTGAAGCTGAAGACAATTCCGCTAATAACAGCGAATCGAGCTAAGCTTTTACTCAATAGAGCACAGTTAATTATTTCAATTACATTGATGAGGCTAATAATTAACTGTGGCTATTCTCTGAAATGACTAAGTACGATTACCCGCTGTTTGCAGATGACACATATCACCATACAGTTCAGTTAATAATGCATATTGTTCAACATCATAAAATGCACACTGATTCGCGGTAAACTCTTTCGCAACTTCTATCATAAATTTTACTGTAGCCGCAATATCAACCTCATGGCTAGCTCCGGTAGAGCAACCTGGCACCACAGTCTCTGAGCAAATAGCGACACCAACCACTGGTGCAGATGTTGATACCGCAGGTTGCAATATACTGTTGATATGATGTAGGCCATTGCCATATGGCGTGATGTCTTGAATTGATAGTGGGAATGTCACCGCTTTTTGGCCACTACTCCACTCCATCAAACGAATTAAATCCTCTGATACGGGTAAAATACAACCATTTTTTACTGTAGGAGACAGTGCATACCCTTTATGATTGAGTAAGCGATTTCCCTTTGTGGTATCTACGGACAAAATAGCATCCGCTTCTGGGATCGCCTCATGTTGATTCATCGTGGCATCTTCAAGGGGGGAGTCCATGAAATCAACAGGTGTATGTGGACGTGTTGGTGCATTTGGGCAAATATGGGTTGTGATCACGACATCGCCAAGTAATCGGTCGCCCTTCTCATGCATTTGTGCCAGTTTAAGCGCTGCTGCAAGTGCGGCAATTGCGCCATCTGCATCAGACACAACACCGATTCGAGAAGGCCTAGCACCTATTCCACCTAAACGCCCGATGATCCCCAGTGTTGGCGCATCTTTATGCTGTGATTTACCTTGTGTTCCAGGAATAAGAATGCGAACAAAATCGCTTTGTCCTTTGTGATCCTTAACCGTTTTAGACATAACTTCAATGTGTGAGAAATCTTGGAACAATGCAACAATGTCTTCACCTTTAACACTAGCGCAATCGATTAGCTCATATACGCAAAGAGTTTGTTTTAGACTCATTGTACTTCCTTTAATTTTTTTTATGGGAGTGAAGAGCTACTTTGAGGTTAACTCGCCTAAAATAACGAGTTAACCTCATTTCGCTCTAGATGAAACCTCACGTAATTGAGGTCTCATTTTTCCTGATGAAGGCGTATTCACGCACTTAAAATACTAACAATATAAATATTTATAATTTACTACTTACTGCTACTACCTACTTCTTACTACTGTTTACTTTTATGAACAAAATAAACTCATGACTTATTTATGCTTTTTTGTAACCAATACGGGTCACCCACCATACAACCAAGATAAGCAGCTTTATGGCAAAGACTCATGGATAACTGTGCCATAACCTCATCATTCATTTGTGTTGCAGGTAAACTTAAGCACAGGGCATATAACGTATTTTGCGCTGGGTCGAAAACTGTACTTGATATTGACGCGACGCCAGCAACAGATTCATCCATCGAAAATTCCCAGCCACGCTCAGCCACTATGTCCAAACGCTCAACTAATTTAGCCTGCTCTTGCTCTTCTTTTAGTTCGCGGCCGATGATTTTTGACCGCTCATTTAGCGGTAACCTTGCTAATAACGCACGTCCCGTTGAAGTCCCCAGTATGGGCAACCGCGTACCCGGCTGAGTGATCACTTGTAACATGCTATTGCCAAAGCGCGCATGAACGACACGAACCATATCATCATCAAGTGCTGATACATAACTGGTAAACCCGCTATCTTTCGCAAGTTCATCAAGTGCTTCAAGCATCATATCGATTAATGGATTCATCCCTCTAGCCCGATGCGCTAATTCCATAATCAACAAACCCGGTCGATATATCGGTGCATTGTTTTTCTTTTCAAGCAATCCGAGTTCAGCCATTTGCTTTAAAAGACGGGAGGCTGAACTTTTAGGCATACCTAACTCATTAACTAACGTTGTCACAGTCAGTTCGTTCCCTGAACGCAGGAACAGTTGGTAAACATCAACAACGCTAGATAAAATACTCATGACCCTGAACCTTGGGTTAATACACTATAACTTTGTGGCTTTCTGTCTCTTAGATAAGGCACATTTAAGCGTGTATGGGCTTGGTTTAAAAAATCAACCTCACCAATTAATAGCTCCTCACCTTCACAGCCCGCTTCACAAAGTACTTGGCCGCGAGGACCTAAAACCTTGCTACCACCAAATAAATGCAGATCTTCTTCATGGCCCCAACGGTTCACCGCAAGTAAGTGAGTTCCATTTTCTAATGCTCGACAGGCGCTGTTAATATCCCAGACATCTCGGTCTTGAACGCACCAAGCTGAAGGCGCTAATAATAATTCCGCGCCTTGTAATGTTAAAATTCGTGCGACTTCAGGAAACCCCATGTCATAACAAATCATGACACCGATTTTACCAATGGGGGTTTCAAACACCGGAAAACTATCACCTCGTCCAAACCACTGTTTCTCTATACCAAAGGCATGAACTTTACGAAAAACGCCACTAATACCATCACACCCCGGGTTCCAAACACCGACAGAGTTATAGATATCACCTAAATATTCACCGCGTTCAACAAAACCGCTAACAATAGTGATATTTAAACGAGTAGCAAGTTCGCTAAATAGCGTATAAGTTTCACTTCCGATGGAATCGCTTAAATCCCACAGCTTGGTAGTCAATAAGTCACCACGGTAACCCGTTGTCGCCAGTTCAGGGAAACAAATCAATTTTGCTCCTGAATCCGCGGCTTGTTGGCACAATTGTGCCATACGTTGTAAGTTATTAGTTTTATTGCCAAGTTCTGAATCAAACTGAGCCAGAGCAACTTTAACTTTTGTACCTGACATGGTTTAATCCTTAATCTAAATGAGACACTTTGCGAAAGTGTACCGTTTCAACACCTTTCGCTTTCGCCTGCCAGCGCATTCCGATCCAATAAGCGACAGCACCAGTAATTAAAGAGTTAAGCGCAGGAATGCCATAGTCAGCGTGCAGCGGACCTAATTCTGATGTCCCCCACCCAACCAGTACTGCGATCACCCATACCACAAGTGTTACTGGGTTATATGCTTCACAGCTGGGTGGTAATATGCCTTGTTCTCGAGTGATATCTAGCTCTTTGCGGTCACGCTTCAACAAATAATAGTCAACAACCATGATCCCTGCGACAGGCGGAATGGCTATTCCTAAGTAAATTAAGAAACCAATAAAGTTATCTAAGATCCCTAACATTGAAGCGATAGTCCCAAAAATACCAATCACCCACGTTAAATAACGGCGGTCAAAATGCTTATTAAATATGGCATTTAACAGTGTTGAAAAACCTAACGATGATGAATACAGATTGATATCATTCATTTTTATTGTTGAGAAGATAACAATCGATGCACCTAATAGCCCTGTCAGCGCCATCATTAAATCAAATACTTGGCTTGTACGTAATGACAGCGCCATCAGTACCGCTATCATATTGACCAGTAGCTCACCGAAAAATGTGCCGATGAGCGTCATCCAAAACACATCTTTAGGCCCTTTCATAAAGCGGCTGATATCAGGTGTTGTTACTGCTGCAATAATAAAACCACCAGCAACCATTGTGATGGCCGCAGGCATAGTCATTAATGGCCCGGCAGGTTCAGTGTCATTGATAAGCGTACCAATATCTTGACCTGATAATAAATTATATGTCGCCCAGCCTAACGCAAATAAAAATAGCGGCGTTGAGATATTGGCAGTAATAGATAAAAATCGATACCCATATACTGTTATAACCGTCACCGCAATACCTGTAATAAGTGACCAAGTCCCTGGTGTTAGCACATTAGTCGCTTTATACATACCATCCGCAAAGAAACCATTTTGGACGCCAAACCAGCCCATTAAGGAGATGGCAATCGCGCCACCAATAAGAGCTGAGCCTAACTTACCAAAACCCGCCCACCGAGACAGTAGGCTAATCGACATTCCTTCACGGCATGCAGCTGCTCCAAGCCCCCAGCTGACAACCTGTAAAATTACAGAGCCAAGCATTGTTGCCCAAAACGCCTGCCAAAAAGTTAACCCATAACCAAGAGCCGCACCTAACATCACTTGAGAAACACAAGCTAGCGCACCAATTCGTAGAATTAACACTTCATAGAACGGCCTACGAGCACTTTGGGGTACTCGAGCCAAAGAATAATCTTCACCTGCTTTATTCGCCATATCGCACCTGCTGTGTGGTTGTCTTTGCTTAGTTTTTTACTGGCTTTATTATAAGTTCCATTATATGGAACCGGGTTTCATTTATTCTACAGGGCAAATCATATCTATGATCGATACCAATTCGCAAGCAGAATTTATCTTTTCAGACAGTTTTTTATTATGAAATATTTTAAGAAACGAGGGAATATATAGATTAAAAAAAATATTATTAGAAAATTAAGGAGTTAAAAATAACGCATTTAATTAGCAGAATTTAATTGAGGAACTCAGTTCCAAAAAACGGGACTATTCTTGAGCAGATATCTCTTTCAAGTTAGCATTTAATATCTTCTCTCTATCTTCTGCATCAAACCCTATGATGCAGAAGATACGCAACAAGCATTTAGATCATAAATAATTAAGCTGTAAACTATTCCCTCGCCAACGCATCAATTGGGTTCAAGCGAGCCGCATTTCGAGCAGGTAAAAAACCAAAAATAATACCAATGGCCGTTGAACAAACAAAGGCACTGACTAACGCCACAGGATCAAAAGAAAATGTCCAACCCGGTAACGCCATTTGAGCCAATAAGCTAATCCCATACGATAGTCCAATCCCCATTAGCCCTCCCATCAAACATACCAGCACGGCTTCGATGAGAAATTGCTGCATCACATCGCTAGTTCTAGCACCTACTGCCATTCGAATACCAATTTCTCGCGTTCTTTCAGTAACGGAAACTAACATAATATTCATCACACCAATTCCTCCGACCACTAATGAAATAACTGCCACTAGTGTGAGAAATAACTGCATTGTTTGGGTTGTTTTCTCTGCCGTTTTAATAAAGGTATCGAGGTTATAGGTGAAAATATCTTGTTTACCGTGGCGTAATGTCAGTAAACGGATCAGTTGCTGCTCCGCAGTTTTAGCGTCATAACCGTCTTTAACCCGTACAGTAATACTGTCGTAATAGGGTCGATTAAGCACTTTACTATTTACCGTGGTATCTGGTAACCAAATGGATAATGACTTATTAGAGCCAAAAGCAGATTTTTTCTCTTCAAGCACACCGATAACCGTTGCAGGCATATTACCAATGAGCAAAGTTTCGCCAATAATATGTTCTTGTTTAGGGAAAAACCGGCGTTTGGTATTGGCATCAATCACCACCACTTGGGCTCGCCTGTCCGCCATATCTTGAGTAAACCCCATTCCTTCTGAAAACTTCGAGGCATAAACATTAAAATACTCACGCCCAACACCTAAAAGTTGAGCTGATGCATCTAAATTGCCTTTTCTTAACCGAGTTGAGCTATTCAATTCCCCAGAGACAGCGTGGACATAAGGCTGCTTAGCAATCGCGTCAATGTCCGAAGATTTCAATGATTGCCTATTTTCCGCATCGTCACTACCGAAATCTTTCCCTGGATAGATAGAAATGGTATTGGTTCCGATCGATTTAATATCATTAAGGACCATACCTTGTGCCGCATCACCGATCACCATTATTGATACCACCGACGCAATACCAATGATAATCCCAAGCATCGTCAGTAATGTGCGCATTTTATTGACAACCATGGCACGCCAAGCCATTAACAAAGCTTCGCTAAACCGACCATACATTTGGTTTAATGTAAGTTTTCTTGCCGGGGCTTTTGGTAATGAATTTGTTCGTGTCGTGGCTTTGCTACCCGAGTCATTCAAGATCTCGCCATCTTTAATTTCTACGATACGTTCCGCTTGCTGAGCTATTTCAGGGTCATGCGTGACAATAATTACGGTATGTCCTTGGGCACAAAGGTCTTTTAAAATATTCATGACCTCTTCTCCCGAATGGCTATCCAGTGCTCCTGTTGGCTCATCCGCTAGAATTATCTGCCCACCATTCATTAGAGCCCGGGCAATACTCACGCGCTGTTGTTGCCCACCAGACAACTGGCTTGGGCGGTAATCAACCCGCTCTCCGAGCCCTAAACTCTGCAATAGTTGAGCAGCTCGCTCGCGACGTTGGTTTTTACCGGCCCCTGCATATACCGCAGGCACCTCAACATTTTGTTCCGCACTTAAATGGTTTAATAAATGGTAACGTTGAAAAATAAAACCAAAATGTTCACGGCGCAGTTCTGCCAATTGGTCGTTATCTAACGTTGCGACGCTTTGGCCATCAATACAATAATTCCCTTCTGTTGGTTTATCTAAGCACCCAATAATATTCATGAGTGTAGATTTCCCTGACCCCGAAGCGCCAATAATCGCCACCATCTCACCTGCATTAATTTGCAGTGAAACGTTTTTTAAGACCGTAACTTGGTTTTCACCTTCCCCATAGCGGCGAGTGATCCCTTGAAGAACAATTAACGCAGACATAGTTAGTATTCCGTCTCGCTGTGCCCAATGACCACTTTGTCACCTTCATTTAGGCCCTTGATAATTTCCACATACACATCGTTTCGGCCACCAATTTCAACTTGTTTTTTCTCGACTTTATTGCCTTGAAGGATATCCACTTCATAGGTTTGTGGTGAGATCTCATTGCCTAATGCAGATAGCGGTAGTAACAGCACATTTTTACGTGACTCTAATTCAATAGTGACCTGAGCCGTCATTTGTAATTTCAATAAATGTTGCGGGTTGGGTACCTCAAAACGCGCATAATAGAAAATGGCATCATTGATTTTTTCAGGTGTCGGTAAAATATCTTTTAATTGCCCCGCAAATTTTTTATCTGGAGCCCCTAAAACAGTAAAAGAGGCATCTTGACCCGGTTGTAAATAAATCACATCGGCTTCAGAAACTTCGGCTTTGACTAGCATCGTATTTAAATCTGCAAGCGTTAAAATCGTTGGTGCTTCCTGAGCCGCAATAACCGTCTGCCCCTGTAATGTTTTAATAAAGGTGACGATGCCATCCATTGGAGCCGTAATTTGCGTATATTTTAGATTTGTTTTTGCCGAATCAAGGGTGGCTTGGTTACGCTTAATTTGAGCTTGATAAGTGGCGACTTGCGCTTTTTTTACTTCCACATCTGTTCTAGCTTTATCAAGTTCTTGTTGAGAAACTGCTTGCTGTTTCGCTAGGCTTAAATGACGTTGATAAGTCACTTGAGCAAGGCGAAGCTCCGCTTGAGCTAATGATAAATTGGCTTCGAGTTCACGTGTTGTTGCTTCAGACTCAATAACATCATTTTGGGCTTTTTTGGGGTCAATAACCGCTAATAAGTCGCCTTTTTTAACATAATCGCCCTCTTTTACATACAGTGTTTGTAACTGCCCACTAACCTGAGCCCCAACATCGACTTTACGTACAGCATCGAGTTTTCCCGTTGCCAGTACTTGTTTATCTAAATCGCCTCGTATGACATCTACGGTTTGGAAAACCGCTTCTTTTTCACGATTTAAAAGAACCCCTGCGGTGACTAGGGCAAAAATAATGATCACCAAGTAAATCGGCCACTTTTTTTTAGGCTTTACCTTCATGTTTACCTACTTCCTATGAACAAAAAGAGGGCATTGCCCTCTAAAATTGCTGACAACTTGTTAAAGGAGGTGGATCCCCAATTTATTGCCAGCTAAAAAACAATTATCAAATTATATATCACTTAAGTTATCAATTGATTCAACATGAGATAGCCATTCTTCAATACTCAATCAACAACGAGTAAAATTTATCAATATCTCTATTAGTTTGCTTTACCTCTTGCCAACCATGCCACACGAGAAAACATAATTTTCAATTGCAGCGGGATACTATCTGGCCCTAATTCTGCGGCTCTATTAACAGTGGCTAGCGCTAAATCCGGTTTCGATGTACGAGAAATTGCCTTAATAATCACCCGCCTAGTTGAAACCTTTGCATTATCTGGAATATCAGCAATTTCATGATAAAGGCTTCTAAACCCTTCTCGATATAGGAAATGTTCCATATCTGGTGCTGGCAGCATCGTTAGCCTATCCCTATTTGAGGAATCAATTTTGTTAGCATAATGCGTCGCAGTTGCCGCATATTTACGCCCAGCCTCATCACCATCGGTTAAAACATGCCATTCAATTCCCATCTTATTGGCAAACTTCAGCAAAGGCTTCAAGCCACTTTGCGCAAATGCAATAACTTTTATTCCTTCACTTTCAAAGTAATAGTTACACTGACGTGAGAACTCATTCATCAACCAAATTTCCGTTTCCCCTTCAACTAATAACCAACAACGAGCAAATAAGGCTGATGGGCGATTAAAGCGAATATGGAAAGAAATTTTACGTAACTCTTCAGCACTTAAATCATTTTCATTCAAACGATAAGCTGAAACTTTATTGGTATTGCGAACCAGACGACACAAGTCTTCCAGAGGTGCTAATGAAAGCAGCTCTCCTGAGTTCGTTGTGGTAATCCGCTGCAGAGAAAATAAACTAAATAAGCCCCATGCGATGGAGAGCATAATCGGATGTAAACGCGTTTCTGGATCTTCAACAATAATCAATGGCCGAGCATGCTTATCTAAGTGAATATTACCTTTTGATTGTAATAACGAAGAAAACATTCCTAGAATAATTAATCGAATATTGCGTTGGTTTGGTTTAGCAATTAAGCGACTAATATTATCAAGCGCTTTCCAGCCGCGCTTACGTGGCTCTATTTTTACAATTGAATTATCTGAACGAATAATATGGGAACTTTGCCCTGAAAAGTAATGGCTAAGCAATTGTTGCATCGCATCAATTCCATCACCAAGGTCTTCATCACTTAAGCGTTCAGGGTTGTTGACCAATGCACTGGTTAGCTCCTTAATACGGGCATTAAATAAGTCACGTACCTCTTTTTGCCCTGAAACAATCGTTTCCGGGTTAAGCGAGTGTATGAATCGAGCATCTCGTAGGCGAATAACCGGATATAACCGAATAATTTCTTTGATATATTTACCTACATTATCCAAAGAAAGCTTATTGCCGCCTGCGTTTAAAAAGTTTTTATCGACGGCGATTGTGCCATCATCTTTAAGCTCTGCACTAACACGATAGAAAATATGTTTAAGCCCATCTCCGTTATCGACCCAAACAGAGCTAAGATTATGAAAGCGATATGATTGATGACGCCCTTTTCGACGCTCACCAAATTTTAGAACGATCTGTAATGAGCGGTAACGCGATTCATCATTCCCTGCTGGGTGGTGAAAATCATGAAGGCTGAATTGGTAATTTGTATGTTCAGGGGAAAGAAGAAGATCAAGTGCGTCAAGTAAACTCGATTTCCCCCAGGAATTCTCACCGACTAAAACCGTACTATTATTTAGTTCTAAAGAAAGCCGGTTAATCCCTCTAAATCCGTATATTTCCACACGTTCCAGGTACATATTACTCTCTCCTTGAAGTATTTATATTCCCCCTTCAATTTCATCAGTTACCATTACGTACTGAATGATTATGCCAAGTGAAAATATAAAAGAATAATAACCAAAGCTTACCGATTAACCACATTCATTACTATCACAATATATGCTAAATAAAAATTATTCATAACAAAACAGAGAACTATATTGAGCATCTAATAGCAGTGTTATAAAATAGGAAAACTTTCATTTTTAGTGTTTTTGACCTATTTTTCATTGAGACGCCAATAAAAAAATTTTATCACAAAAAATTCTTTTCTTACTCGGCGCTATATCAGGTTTATGCTTCGATAACCTAAATAAAAAAGATAAGCATAACTCTTTGTTTATAGTTACCTAGTCTATGGGTTAACCTTTAAGGATCCGGCCATGTATTCAGGACTTTTGATTATACTGCTACCATTAACACTTGGTTACCTTATTACTATTAGAAATAAACAAATTCTCCATCGAGTACACCAATCACTTAACTCGATGGTATATGTTATTTTATTTCTAATGGGAATAACTCTCGCACTGCTTGAAAACTTAAGTATTCACTTAATTTCTATTTTAATTTATGCCATTACCTTTTTTGGCTGTATATTTTCATTAAATGTTATCTCTTTGTTATTACTTGATAAATTGGACCCTTGGAAAATCCCACAACACAAACAAGAAAAGCCGCCATCTAGGATCAAAATGGTTTTAGAGTCTCTGCAACTTTGTGGGGTGTTACTGTTGGGTTTTGTCGTCGGGTTAACGGGTTTTAATTTCTTACACTATGCCGATAAAGGCAGTCAGGTTGCATTAATGCTGCTGTTGCTACTTGTTGGCATTCAATTACGCAATAGTGGAATGAGTATTAAACAGATCTTAATCAATCGACGTGGAACAACCATTGCATTTGTCATGGGGGTCAGTGCGCTCGCGGGCGGTGCGTTAGCCGCGTTATTACTCGGTCTCCCAGTTAAAATGGGGTTAGCAGTCGCCTCAGGCTTTGGCTGGTACTCATTAACAGGAATTGTCATCACCGATGCTTATGGCCCAGTCATGGGGAGCGCCGCTTTTTTCAATGACTTAGCAAGGGAACTTGCTGCAATCATGCTCATTCCAATTATTATTAATCGTTACCGTTCAACCGCTCTTGGCATTTGTGGTTCAACGTCAATGGATTTTACACTGCCTGTTTTACAACGCAGC
The DNA here is from genome assembly GCF_002843235.3 of Providencia huaxiensis. NCBI lineage: Bacteria > Pseudomonadati > Pseudomonadota > Gammaproteobacteria > Enterobacterales > Morganellaceae > Providencia > Providencia huaxiensis. The sequence goes on along the minus strand of NZ_CP031123.2, from coordinate 661,742 downwards.
GGTGGGGTTTCAATTGTCCCTGCGGCCATTGTTCATGGCTTCGTACTTAGTCTTATTACGCCAATTCTCATGGCCTTCTTTACATAGGTAAAATTTCAGTCACAATAGCCGTTAATTTGCGTGAAACAGGAAATTAACATGACAGATAAACAACGTGTTTTAGTGTTGGGCGCTAGTGGTTATATTGGTCAAAATCTGATCCCTAAACTTATTGAGCAAGGATATGACGTAACAGCAGGCGCACGCCGTGTTGATTGGATGTTATCCCAAGGCTGGCAAGATACCCAATGCATTTATGTGGATCTCCATGACCCTGAAACATTAAAAGATGTCATGCAAGACATTGATATTGTTTATTTCCTCGTTCATAGCATGGCCGACCAAGCCAATTTGGTTGAGCGTGAACGCACCGCCGCTCGTAACGTGCAACAAGTCCTTGAAGGTTCAAGCGTTAAACATGTTATTTATCTTAGTGCATTACAACATGGGCATACCTATTCACCACATCTAATTGCACGACGTTTAACTGGCGATATTTTACGTGAAAGCCAAATCCCAGTTACCGAAATTCGTTCATCTATTATCGTTGGCTCTGGTTCTGCCGCATTCGAAATTATGCGCGATATGGTCTACAACTTAGCCATTTTAACCCCGCCACGTTGGGTTCGTTCTAAATCATCCCCCATCGCCCTGTCGAATATTTTATATTATTTAACGCAATTGGCGAAAATACCAACAACCGAGAACCGAATTTTCGATGCGGGTGGCCCTGAGTTTATTAGCTATCAAGAGCTATTTAAGCGCTTTATTAAGGTCAGTGGTAAACGTCGTTTACTTATTCCTATCCCGATCCCGATTAGTATGATCTCGGTGCATTTCATCAGCTTGATCACCTCCGTCCCCCCATCAATTGCTAAGGAGCTAATCCAAGGCTTGCAGCACGACCTTCCGGCAGATGATAAAGCGTTACGAGAGCTGATCCCACAAACCTTAGTCTCTTTTGATGATGCCGTTAGAACGACTTTAGCAGAAGAAGCCGATGCCGTTGATAACGCAGATTGGGGGTATGACCCAGAAGTCAGAAAACGCTGGCGCCCCGGTTATGGCTATTACCCAAAACAAGCGGGAGCAACCCTTGGAACAACAGCCAGTTCAGAATCGCTCTGGTATACGGTGCAACAAATCGGTGGAAAAAACGGCTATTTCTATGCCAATGGTCTGTGGAAAACCCGTGCCATCATGGATGACATGATGCTGAATAAAGTGAAGTACGGCCGCCCCGACCGTGAAGAGCTCCAACTCGGTGATGAAATTGATGGCTGGCGCGTGATTAATCTTGAACCAAATAAACAACTTAGCTTGTTATTTGGTATGAAAGCCCCAGGGCTTGGCCGCTTAACTTTTACTATTCATGATAGCGGGAACCGCCGTTCAATCGATGTTCGGGCATGGTGGCATCCAGCTGGCTTTTGCGGCCTACTCTATTGGTTTGCCATGATGCCTGCCCATTTATTTATTTTTAAAGGCATGGCAAAACGCATCAGTGAACTGGCTTTTGAACGAGATAAACAACTCGCTAAAGAACAGCAAGCAGAGCAACTGACCGTTAAATCAGACTAATTTTAGCGTAAAAACCAAATTTTTATGCAGAAATTATTGCATAAATATGCTCATAGGATTAATATCGCAGGTAGTGAAAAAAGATATTATTGGTACACATGAGCATTCAATTAAAAAACATCAACTGTTTCTATGGTTCCCATCAGGCACTCTTTGATATCAATCTAGAGTGTTCTGCTGGTGAGACTATGGTATTACTCGGGCCAAGCGGAGCAGGTAAAAGCTCGTTGTTACGTGTCCTCAATTTATTAGAAATGCCACGTTCAGGCCACTTAAACATTGTGGGTCAGCAATTTGACTTTTCTTCCGCTCCAGATGCGAAAGCGATCCGTGAGCTGCGTCAAAATGTGGGGATGGTATTTCAACAATATAATCTATGGCCTCATTTGAGTGTCATGGACAACTTAATTGAAGCACCTTGTCGCGTGTTAAAATTGTCAAAACAAGAAGCGCAAGCAAAAGCCTCTAAACTATTAGAACGCTTACGGTTGTCGCAATTTGCTAACCGCTACCCATTACACTTATCAGGTGGGCAGCAACAGCGTGTTGCGATTGCAAGAGCGCTAATGATGGAACCAAAAGTTTTATTATTTGATGAACCAACCGCTGCACTTGACCCAGAAATCACCGCTCAAGTTGTTGATATCATACGTGAACTATCTGCAACTGGGATTACACAAGTCATCGTTACTCACGAAGTGGAAATTGCGCGAAAAACCGCTAGCCGTGTCGTGTATATGGAAAACGGCCATATAGTAGAACAAGGGGATGCAAGCCATTTCACTGCACCTCAAACAGAAGCATTTGCAAATTATCTGTCACACTAATAGATATAGGATTAAGCAATGAAAAAAATTATATTAGCTGCACTGCTGGGCGCTGTAACCCTATCTGCAACTGCTGCGGAAAAAGAAACTATTCGTTTTGCAACAGAAGCGACTTACGCACCTTTTGAAATGTTCGATAAGAATAACCAAATCGTTGGCTTTGACGTTGATTTAGCCAATGCAATGTGTGAAAAAATGAATGCAACCTGTACATTTACTCACCAATCTTTTGACAGCTTAATTCCTAGCTTAAAATTCCGTCGCTTTGAAGCATTAATGGCAGGTATCGATATTACCCCTGAGCGCCAACAGCAAGTAGATTTCACTGAGACTTACTACCCTAACTCAGCGGAATTTATTGCCGTTAAAGAAAAAATCAGCTCAATAGACCAATTAAAAGATAAAAAAATTGGCGTACAAAACGGAACCACTCACCAAAAATACATCATGGAACAACATAAAGGGATGACAACCGTTCCTTATGATAACTACCAATCTGCTATTTTAGACTTACAAAATGGCCGTATCGATGCCGTTTTCGGTGATACCGCAGTCGCTGACGAGTGGTTAAAAGGGAAAGGTAATGAAAACTTAGGTGCAGTTGGCGAGAAAGTCACTGATCCACAATACTTCGGTATTGGTTTAGGTATTGCCGTTCGTAAGGGAAATAAAGAGCTGCTGGATAAAATGAATAAAGCCTTAGCAGAAGTTAAAGCAGACGGCACTTATGATGCTATCCACAAAAAATGGTTTCAACAGTAATCGATATAATTAATGAGCAACTTTCTATTTTTAACAAGTGCCGCCGGTATCACCGTCGGCCTTGCTGTTTCTGCGCTGATTTTGGGTTTGGTTCTGGCCATGCTGTTTACTGCATGGGAGTCTGTCCGCTTTAAACCAATTGCCTTTCTAGGGACCTGCTGGGTCACTTTGATCCGCGGTTTACCTGAATTGTTAGTGGTTTTATTTGTCTACTTCGGTACATTGCAATTCATCAATCTACTCGGTGATGGTTTTGAACTGAACCTCGGTTTTTGGCAAACCACCATCCAAATCGACCCAAGTATTTTCTTTGCTAATAGCGGCGAATTTGACTATACCCCATTTGTTTGTGGCGTTATTGCGCTAGCCTTATTATATGCATCCTATGCATCTCAAACGCTTAGGGGCGCATTGAAAGCCGTCCCTTATGGTCAGTGGGAAGCAGGTTTTGCATTAGGTTTAACAAAGCGCACGATCTTCTTTCGGTTTATCATGCCACAGATGTGGCGCCATGCCCTTCCAGGACTAGGTAACCAATGGCTGGTATTATTGAAAGACACCGCATTAGTTTCACTCATCAGCGTCAATGATTTGATGTTACAAACTAAAACCATCGTTAACCGTACTCAGGAACCGTTTACTTGGTATGCCATTGTCGGTTTGATTTACCTTGCAATTACGTTAGTCAGCCAGCTAGTCCTAAAGCGTATTGAGCTACGTACCACCCGCTTTGAGCGAGGTGAATCAAAATGATAGATTTAATATTAAAAATATTACCGGGACTTCCAACCAGTTTGTCTCTGACGTTTAGCGCCCTCATTGTGGCTTTTCTGTTAGCTATATTATTCACCTTAATTTTATCGCTAAAAACGCCAGTGATCTCTCAAGCAGTGAAGGTCTACATTACACTGTTTACTGGTACGCCGTTATTGGTACAATTTTTCTTAATTTATAACGGCCCAAGCCAATTTAAATCTTTGCAAGATTATCCTATGCTGTGGGAGGTTATTTCCACACCCTGGGTCTGTGCAATGGTAGCCTTAGCTTTAAATAGTGCAGCTTATTCCACTTTATTATTCCACGGCGCAGTTAAAGCCATTCCATCAGGTCAATGGCAGTCTTGCCAAGCCCTTGGGATGAGCAAAATGCAAACCATGCGAATTATTTTGCCTTATGCCTTCAAACGCTCGTTATCGTCCTATTCCAATGAAGTGGTATTGATATTCAAAAGTACCTCACTGGCCAGTACCATTACCATGCTAGATGTCATGGGATACAGTCAGCTTATCTTTGGTCAAACATGGGATGTCATGGCATTTGTTGCTGCGGGTATTATTTATTTAGTGGTCAATGCAATCTTAACTATTTTAATGCGTTTAATTGAACGCAAAGCATTGGAATTTGAGCACAGAGGTTAGTCTTTCTTTCTCTCCGACAAGTAAAAAAAGCTTGGTCTTATACCAAGCTTTTTTTATTCGCTCAATCGGATTTTTAAAGAGCACTTTATTTGAATAATGTAATAATTAAACTAATTAAATAGATATGATTGATGAGTTTATTATGAAAAAAATTCAATTTGACATTCCTTTTGATCAAGACAAACTACTTACATACTTTAATAAAAAAGAAAATAATGCCCTAAGAAAAAAGCTCACTCAAGTCAGAAATACCTCTAATGCTAGCAATGGAATTTGCCATGGTCTATCAAACCTATACCTTCTTAATGAAAACAAGAGTGATGGGGATAAACTAATTGAATCGATGGGGGCCACTTTAAAATCCATAAAAGCACAAAGTTACCATTTAAAAAACAGAAAGCCGAATGATGTTGAAGTAAGTTTATTAAATAAACAGATAGTCAATGGCCTGAATATTCAGATCAGTTATGAACGCGCATATGATTTCAATAAAATTGCACACAAAATAGATTCATTACTCATTGATAATAAAAAGAAAAAAACATCATTAATCAATAAAAGCACAGATATTAAAGTAGATAAAAATTTAATATCATTAGAGAATAAGGAAAATGACCTTAATATAAAAAATCTATACGATATAACCCATCTACTAATGAAAAATATATCTCGTGTAAATAAAAATGTAAGTTATTTAGATAGTAAATACGAAATTATAGAGTTGGTTACCTTTTACTATAATTTAGTTAGAAGAAACAAAGAAGACTCAATAGAAATTTATTATTGTCATAAAATATTGAATGAGAATATAAAAAACAAAATAATATCTGACTTACCATTAGATGATAAAGAAATTAAAATTTTTCTAGCTAATGCTTTCGAGTTTATATCTAAGCTAGAAATGTATAAAAATACAGCTAAGAATATAAATTCTGGGTTAATCAATGATATAAGCCTACCTATTTGTGACTATGCAAACTTACAAATAAATAAAAACCAATCAAATATTGAAAAACTAAAAGCTGATATAGAGAATAAATTAAAATATAACAATGATTACTATTCACTGATTTCTTATGATGGCCATTGTATGGCAATTTCAATTAAACACGATAAAAATAATTATATATATAAGTTTTTTGACCCTAACAGAGGTATAAAAAAATATGATAACGAAAATGATTTTTTAGAAAACCTAAAACATTTGCTCTCCTATCATAGTGATAAACCTATACCGAATCATATCGATGAATTTAAGTTCAGAGTATTATCCATGGATTCATTCCTGCTGAAACATTAAATTAATTACCCAAATGATATAACGAATATTGAATTGTCGTTTTATACAGTAAAAACCATCACATGGATTTTACTGTACAATACGCTTTAACAACGTCAGCACTTCAAAGTGTGCAGTATGAGGGAATAAGTCAAATAGCTGTACTTTACAGACTTGATAGCCAGCCAACAGTTGTAAATCTTGCGCCATGGTTTGTGCATTACAGCTAGAATACAAAATATATTCGGGCTGCACGTGGGAAAGGAAATCGCATAACTCTTTACCAATTCCTCGGCGTGGCGGATTGACTAAAATAAGCTGAGGGATATCCTGATTCGCCGTGGCAAAACGCGTTGAATCAAGTGCTTTAAACTCAACATGCTTTAATCCAAGTTCATCCGCTGATTGCTGTGCGCTGGCAATCGCTGGCGCACTGATTTCTATCCCTGTTAAGTGAGTGTCTTTTTCAGCACAGTGCAGCCCAAAGCCGCCCACGCCACAAAACAGATCCCACAAGCTATCGATATCTAACGCTTTAACCCATTCCCTCGCGGTTTGGTATAATTTTGCAGCCACTATAGGATTCGTTTGGAAAAAACCTTGTGGCCGAATAAATAAAGGGACTTGATTAAACTCTTCACGAAGTGTGCGCTGCTCCGTTAAGAAAATCTCATCCTCACCTTCAAGTATTGCCATATGCACGGGTTGAATATTGGCGGTGATCACCGCAAGCAGTGGCAACTGTTCTTGTAGCCATGGCAGTGCCTTTTTTAACTGCTCAATTTTTTTCTCTGAGCGCAACACAAACCGCAGCATGAATTTCCCAGAGTAATGACTTTGGGTTAATAATAGGTATTTTAATTCACCGCGTTTGCGCTCAATGTTATAAGGCGTCAGCCCTGCCCTTGCAATAAAAGGAATAATGGCACTAAACACATCAGAAAAGGCATCTGGATACAACGGGCAGTCCGTTAAATCTACACCTTGCCCATCTCGCCCAACAATACCTAAAATTGGCTTCTCAACACTACCACTAACCACCATTTTGGCTTTATTGCGAAAAGCCATCAGTGGCCCTGTGGCTGGAGGCTGAAATAGAGAGATATCAATAGCTGGCAAAAGAGCCTGTAGTTGGCTCTGTTTTTCAATAACTTGCTGTTCAGGCGTTAATGTCAACCATTGGCATGAATGGCACTGCCCTGCGGCATATTTTTCACAGTGCATAACAAAGACTTAGTGGATAATTATCGAAGGTTTGTCGTCAAGGGAATGCTCAGAGTCTTCATCAACATTGTCATCATCTTCGCTGAAATCATCCTGACTCGCATACAGCAAATTATTGCTAAAGATTTCAAATACAATGGCTGAAATTTGGTCTTCTGCTTGCTGTAAAAAATGGCCGAATTGACGATACGTCATCCCTGCTTCTAATGAAAATGATTGGCTAACAATCAATTTAGGCAAGTTTTCATTGTTTATTTCAAGGAAAACTTTCGCTGTTAATGAGCTGGCATTGATTTGGCTGATATTCGCCACTAACGTCACAATCGCTGTCGGTTTAAGCTCAGCTAATGCAGATAACACCAAAACATTATTTAAAATATCGAGCTTCGCATCAAAAATACCGTCGATATTTTGCATATGAGGTAAATGTAATGCAGAGCAGGAATCACACTCGAAATAAGAGGTTTTGAGTTGGTCTAGCCATTCACGTAGCTTAGTGATGTCAGGGTAACAAATAGAATCCATGGGCAATAACCTTCTTCAACTCAAAATAGTCGTGCAATATCGATTTGTTAGGGTTTTGGCACATTTCCCCCTAACGAAAAAAACGAATAATTCTCACATATTGTAGGGCGAAACACCAGTAAAACTGCGCTTAATCTACTTATTCATCAGGTTTATTATCTGCAGAGTCTGACTTTTTAGATGCGCTCTTTTCTGGCTGTTTATGATCAATACCCAAAAAACTCAGACCATGAATTGCTCGCCAGACAATGTTGATCATTGCAGGCACCAAACAACCAATACCGACCATAATCATGCTCACGATCACCCCTGACTGCATTAAAGGCTCTGGCAGTGTGATGTAGTCATTTAGTGCTAACAAAACAATAATAAGCAGAATGATCCCCACACCTTCTAACACGATAATGGGCTTTGGCATATCAGCCAATGAACGCATTGTCCCTTTAGATTGAGGTTTATGACTCATTCTTTTTCTCCTCTCATTATTGTGTCTCTTTCTCAAACTGTGAATTATATGCCATACCTATAGGTATAACAGGAAAATTCGACTTTTATTTCATAAGTTATATAGGCATAGTATTGAGCATTGCAATTAGAATCTGAGCTCAAGATAAAAAGGAGATACTATGTATACTGTTATTTTTGGTCGTCCTGGCTGCCCATACTGTGTTCGTGCAAAAGAACTCGCTGAAAAACTGAAAAATGAGCGTGAAGATTTTGACTACCGCTATGTTGATATTCAAGCTGAAGGTATTTCTAAAGAAGATTTATCTAAAACTGTCGGTAAACCTGTTGAAACCGTTCCACAAATATTCATTGATGAGCAACACATCGGTGGGTGCACAGATTTCGAAGCTTACGCTAAAGAAAATTTGAATCTATACAAGTAATTAGTCACATCCGTTTTTCATCCCAACAAGCAAAGTTGTTCACTTATTTATAGGTGTTAACACTTTGCTTGTTCTTTTTGTGCTATTTAAGCCAAATTTAATAAAAATATTGCACTTTTTTTCATCTAAGTGAGAACTTTCTTTTTTAGACGGGGTCTTAATTAGTGCCACTGCTTTTCTTTGATGTCCCCATATTGAGGAGCCCGATAGCCAACTGTTTGTTTTCATGCTATCGGGTTTTTTGTTTCTAACGGCTGGGTTCGCCTTGCAATGTAATGATTAACCTACGCTTTCCACCATGATTTCTATGTTCACATAAATAAATCCCCTGCCACGTTCCCAAATTTAAACGCCCTTTCGTAATCGGAATCGTTAAACTTGCACCCAATAAACTGCTTTTTAGGTGCGCAGGCATATCATCACTTCCTTCATAATCATGCTTATAATAAGGCTCATTTTCAGGAACGGCCTGATTAAAAAAACTCTCGAAGTCTTCTCTGACAGTGTAATCCGCATTTTCATTGATCGTTAAAGATGCCGATGTATGTTGAATAAAAATATTGGCTAAACCAACCTTAATTAAGCTAAGTTCAGGAAGCTGCTTGAGAATTTCTTCTGTCACTAAATGAAACCCTCTTACTTTTGCGCTAAGTTGTATCTCTTTTTGCCACCACATCACTTTTTCTCCCTTTTACTTATCTAAGTCTGTTACTGCACTAAATAATTATTGAGTAATAGTTAAACCGCAAGTAAATTTGTCGCACAAAGCTTTCAATAATAAGACAAAGGGACTTTACCTGCTCATTAAGAAACTTTAATCTCCCTTTAATACCTATTCTGTCTTACTAACTATCTGTCCGAGGTACTGAACTGTGCTGGAACAACTTAACCTTGATCTATTCAATTTGATCAATGCTACTCCAGAAACTGCAAGTGGAACCATTGCTGTAGCTAACGTGATTGCAAAACGCTTAATTCTGTTATTTCCACTATTTACTGTTGCTTGTTGGTTTTGGGGCGCCCAGCCAAATATGACTCGCCAACGTGCCTTTGCCTGCAAAGCGGCCATTGCTATTGTCATTGGTTTAGCAATTTCGTGGTTAGTAGGCTATTTCGCGCCGCATGACCGCCCATTTGTCATGGGAATTGGCACCAATTTCTCTGAACATAAAGCCACGCCTTCATTCCCGAGCAACCATGGCACGATTGTCTTTACATTCGCTTTCGCGTTTCTTTTCTGGCTAAGGACCTGGGTAGGGCTTGTCATGATGATCCCCGCTATTGTCATTGCTTGGTCGCGTATTTACCTCGGTGTTCACTGGCCTTTAGATATGGCAGGCGCCTTTATACTTGCGATTGTCGCATGCGGTTTAGCTCAAATTCTCTGGTCTATTGGTGCGAATAAAATTCAATCACCTATTACTCAGCTATATAGTTTCATTTGTGCCCCTCTTATTCGTAAAGGTTGGTTTCAGCCATAACAACCTATATCCAAATACTGGCATTAATTAATGCCAGTTCCTTTCCCATGATAAAAACTGAGCTAGATCAAAGTTTCTGTTTATTTTTATATTCAGCATTAAAATCTTTTTGAAGTTATCAATAAAATTATTAAAACAATCAGTTAACAAATATTTTGTTACCTATTTTAATTATTTTTTTCGTTGCGAAAAAAGTGGCAAATATAAGTATGAAAAAAATTCAAATTAATTAATATATAGCACTATCTCTTCCAACTCCCAAACTAATTAATCACGCAAAGAATCATTCTAAAAACCAAAACAATAACCATAATTATCAACATATTACTGAGAAATAAAATCGACTGAATCGTACTTCCATTACAGTACAGTTCAATATTTATATTGATATGGATGATATTTTAATCAACTCAATTTTAATCATTAATATAATAATATTTTTTCAGCAGAATTTAATTCTGTCAAAAATTAAGAAAATTTAAACTTATTTAATTAGCATTTAGCCTCTAATAAAAGCAAGCCTAACGCAAATTTTATTAACATTTTTATAAAATATGATTATCTATCGCAATCTAAGGAAATATTTCTCTTTTGAGATAATGATCACGGCATTTTATTCTGGTAAACTATAAATTCACACCCTCAAAATCCACTTTTAAAAATTTATGATAAAAATGCAAAACTGATTGAAAATAAATTTAGACCTAATATTAGTTTTATTTCCAATCAGATTGTTACGCAAAAGAAAACAATTGTTATTGAGTAATTGTTCGTACCAAAAGATTAAAAGTTCGTAATGCATTTGCCGTTACGCTAAATGATTTTTTTTTGACTTATATTTTCGGAGACTATTATGGATGCAACAAAAGTTGGTTCCATCGACAAAACAGCCTCGCAAACAGTAACTAGCAATGCTTGGCGCAAAACTGACACAGTATGGATGCTGGGTTTATATGGTACAGCTATCGGTGCTGGGGTACTGTTTTTGCCCATCAACGCAGGTATGAGTGGTTTATTACCTGTTTTACTGATGCTGGTATTAGCCTTCCCAATGACATTTTTTGCTCACCGTGGGTTAACACGCTTCGTTCTGTCTGGTTCAAAACCGGACGGTGATATTACTGAGGTCGTGGAGGAGCATTTTGGTCGCACAGCAGGTAACTGGATCACCCTACTCTACTTCTTTGCTATTTATCCTATTCTTCTTGTTTATGGTGTTTCCATTACCAATAACGTCAATAAATTCTTAACCGAATTATTAGGCGTTGGCGCACCACCACGCTGGCTACTTGCCTTGATCCTTGTAGGCGGAGTGATGGCGATTGTGGCATTCGGTGAGAAATACATCGTAAAAGTCATGAGTATGTTAGTGTTTCCATTTATCGCCGTGCTGGTTGCATTCTCACTGTATATGATCCCACATTGGTCTGGTGATGTACTGAATACATTAACTTGGGAAGGTATCACTGAAGCAACAAAAAATACTGGCGGACAAAGCATCTGGGTCACTATTTGGCTGACAATCCCAGTGATGGTATTCGCATTTAACCACTCGCCGATTATTTCTGCTTTCTCCGTTGCAAAACGTGAAGAATACGGTGATGCAGCTGAACAAAAATGTTCACGAATTCTTGCTTCTGCACACATTCTGATGGTGCTGACCGTTATGTTCTTCGTGATCAGCTGTGTCTTTACCTTATCTTCAGCAGATCTCGCACAAGCTAAAGCACAAAATATCAGTATTCTTGACTACCTGTCTGGCTATTTTGACCAGCCATTCATCAAATATGCAGCTGCAATCATTGCCTTTATCGCAATTATTAAATCTTTCCTAGGTCACTACTTAGGCGCACGTGAAGGTTTCAATGGCTTGGTTGAGCGTGCTTACCGTGCAAAAGGTAAAACAATTGATGTTCGCAAGTTAAACCGTGGTACTGCTATCTTCATGTTAGTCACAACATGGATAGTAGCAACATTAAACCCAGGTGTGCTAGATATCATCGAGAGCCTCGGTGGCCCAGTAATCGCAATTTTACTGTTCTTAATGCCAATGTATGCAATTAGCAAAGTACCTGCGATGCGTAAATACTCAGGTAAAATCAGTAATATATTTATTGTAATTATGGGTCTGGTCGCTATCTCTGCGGCAACATATAAGTTATTCTTCTAATTGAAGCCACTAGGTAGCGTCCTAAATGGAAGCTACCTAATTTCAATGACTTTCTACAAAAGGAAGCACTGAATATGATTAGTGTATTTGATATCTTCAAAATTGGCATCGGCCCTTCAAGTTCCCATACCGTCGGCCCAATGAAAGCGGGCAAACAATTTGTTGACGACCTTATCCAGCAAGAAATACTCACTCGCACAACACGAATTGCAGTTGATGTTTATGGTTCGCTCTCTTTAACAGGTAAAGGCCATGCAACGGATATGGCAATTATTATGGGTCTTGCGGGTAACTTACCGGATACCATTGATATTGACGCTATTCCTGCTTTTATGCGTAATGTTGAGCAAACTGAAAGGCTCTCCCTTGCTCATGGGCAACATGAAGTTGATTTCCCTACTGAAGGTGGCATGAATTTTCATACTACCAACCTACCGCTCCATGAAAATGGAATGAGTATTACAGCATTCAGTGGTGATGATGTTATTTACAGCAAAAATTACTATTCTATCGGCGGTGGTTTTATTGTCGATGAAGAACATTTTGGCCAGTCAGACGAAAACGCCGTTCAAGTCCCTTACCCATTTAAATATGCAGCTGACCTGCAAAAACACTGTAAAGAAACCGGTTTATCGCTTTCCGCGCTCGTGATGCAGAATGAATTAGCACTGCGTAGTAAAGAAGAAATTCAGCAATATCTCTCATCCATATGGGATGTGATGAAAGCGGGTATTGAGCGCGGTGTCACGACTGAAGGCTTATTACCCGGCCCATTGCGTGTTCCTCGTCGTGCAGCGGCTCTACGTCGCCAATTGGTCACAACAGATAGCACTAATATGGACCCAATGGCGGTAATAGACTGGATCAACATGTATGCCCTTGCTGTTAACGAAGAAAATGCAGCGGGTGGTCGTGTTGTAACAGCGCCAACTAACGGTGCTTGTGGCATTATACCTGCCGTTTTAGCTTACTATGATAAATTCATTCGCCCGGTGAATGAAAATTCCTATACCCGTTATTTTTTAGTTTCCGGTGTCATTGGTGCGTTATATAAAATGAATGCGTCAATTTCTGGTGCAGAAGTTGGTTGCCAAGGGGAAGTGGGTGTTGCTTGTTCGATGGCCGCTGCGGGATTAGCCGAGCTAATGGGCGGTAGCCCTGAGCAAGTGTGTATTGCGGCAGAAATTGCCATGGAACATAACTTAGGCTTAACCTGTGACCCTGTTGGTGGACAAGTACAAGTACCTTGTATTGAACGTAATGCCATTGCTTCCGTTAAAGCCGTCAATGCAGCCCGTATGGCACTGCGTCGCGTCAGTGACCCACGAGTTTGCCTCGATAAAGTCATTGAAACCATGTATGAAACGGGTAAAGACATCAACGCTAAGTATCGCGAAACCTCCCAAGGCGGCTTAGCGATTAAACTGGCTCACTGCGAATAGTATTGTGTCTTAGTCACCTCGATAAAAATGCCTGCTAATGCAGGCATTTTTGTGTTCACATCATTTTCTACTTAATCAATTATTAACCGAAAATGGCACTCCACCAGCCGCTAATCGTTTTCATAATATAATCCCAAATACGGCCGAAAAACCCGGCTTCCTCAACAGCACTTTTTGCGACTAAAGGATGCTGTTCGATGACTTCATCATTAAGAATAAAGTTAATCGTACCTACCGCTTGGTTCTTAGCCAGTGGCGCTTCAAGTGAATCATTGGTCAGTTGAATATCCACTTTTAAGTTTTGCAGCTGCCCTTTAGGAATAGTAACAGAAACATCATCGGCAACACCTAAATCAACTTCTGAAATATCACCAAACCAAACGCGTTGTTTTTTCAGTGTAGCATCAGCCTTAATTGGCGTGACAGTTTCAAAGAAGCGGAAGCCCCATGTCAGTAATTTTTCACTTTCAGAAAAACGCACACGGTCACTTGGCGCCCCCAACACGACTGAAATCAAACGCATATCACCTTCTGTTGCAGAGGCGACTAAGTTATGGCCTGCTCCACTCGTGTGCCCAGTTTTTACGCCATCCACTTTTAAATTTTGGTTCCATAACAGACGGTTACGGTTTGGTTGACGAATTTTATTAAAGGTAAATTCTTTTTCCTTGTGCAGTGCGTATTCATCAGGCACATCGCGGATCATTGCTTGGGTTAACAATGCCATATCCCGCGCTGTACTATATTGCCCTTCTGAATCTAGGCCATGAACCGTTTTAAAATGGGTATTTTTCAAACCAATCTTTTGCACATACTGATTCATTAGACTCACAAATGAGTCTTGGCTCCCTGCAACATAATCAGCAAGGGCGATACTGGCATCATTCCCTGACTGGATCACAATCCCTTTATTTAGATCCAATACAGAAACACGGTCTTTAGGCTTTAGAAACATCAAAGAGGAGCCTTTAAGAACAGGGTTACCCGTCGCCCACGCATCTTCCCCTACTGTGACCATGTCTTGTGGCGTGATTTTCCCTGCATTGACGGCCTGGCCAATCACATAGCTGGTCATAATTTTTGTTAAACTGGCGGGGTCTAAACGTTCATCTGGATTTCCAGAAGCTAAAACTTTACCGCTATTATAATCCATCAAAACAAACGCTTTTGCATCGACTTGAGGAGCAACCGGTGTCTGCGCCGCATAAGCACTGGAACTTACGGCAACCAAAAGACTCAACCCAATACCAGCTCGGCGGGTTTTTAAAGACAACATTTTCTTACTCATCGGTTATTCCTTCACTTAATTCCATACATTTAAATTACTGTCATTGGCTCAACATCACTAAACGAGAACCCATCGCTGTGACAAAATTCAATAACTAGACCTAATATAAGACTTTAATATCACTGAGGCCACTCATAACAAATAAACATTTGCCTCCGAGTAAATTTAATCTATCTTAACCATGGTCGATGCCAAAAAATCAATTTAGGAGACTGCCATGTTAACTGTTTGGGGACGCGTCAACTCTTCCAATGTCAAAAAAGTACTTTGGTGCTTAGAAGAATTAAATATCGCTTACAATCAAAAAGATGTGGGTGGCCCATTTGGTGGGCTAGATACACCTGAATATATAAAAATGAATCCAAACAGCACAATTCCAACTCTACAGGATGATGACTTTGCGCTGTGGGAATCGAATGCGATTTTACGTTACCTTACGGAAAAATTTGATCATTCTCACTTATTACTCGCACAAGACCTACAAGAACGAGCGGCCGCTGATAAATGGATGGATTGGAGTGGTGCTAATTTATTCGACCACATTAAACAGATGATGAACAAAATTGTTCGTGTCCCAGAAGCAGATAGAGACCCAGAACAAGCTAAAATTATTTATGGCAATATCAACCGGTTACTAACCATTGCTGATAATGCATTAGCTAACCAAGCCTATTTCAGTGGTAACAAATTTGGTATCGCTGACATTGCTATCGCACCACTATTTTACCCTTGGCATGAAATTGTCACGCAGCGCCCTGAATTTAAAAATTTGGAGCGCTGGTACCAGCAACTGACCACACGCCCTGCGTTCCAAAAAATTGTCATGATCCCGATTAAATAATCACAGGGTCATATTCATCAAACTTGGGTTTGGGTACTGGTATTCAAACCCGAGTTCTTGGCAAATTTTATTACCGTTAATGGTTTTCCCCACTAACGTATTCTTCTCTTCAATAAATTGAGGCGGGGTTAACCCGATAGATTGTGCTGCATGAGTATAAAATTCGGCTCGTGTTGGGTGGACTGGCGCACAGAGGTTATAAATATGCCCCCCTTGCGGTTGCTGGAGCAATAATAAAATGGCAGCAATCACATCATCTTGATGAACCATATTCACAGGCTGGCTTGCCCCTTTCACCCCGGTTTTCCCCGCTAAAAAACGCCCTGCATGTCGTTTTTCACCAACTAATCCCGCTAACCGCAGAATATCCACCGATATGTTCGGTAACTGATGCAACCACTGCTCTGTCGCCACCAAGGCTTTAGCTGATTCCGTCACTCCATCCAATGGGCTATTTTCAGCCATTTCGCCATTTTGTTCCCCATAAACTGCCGTAGATGATGTGAAAATAACTTTAGGCACCTGAAATGCTATCGCGCTATTCACCAGTGTTTCAACCGCGGTCACATAGTATTCAGTATTAATTTTAGATGGGGGTAGCAAAATGACGATAGCATCACTTTGTTCCATCAATTGTGCTAAATCATCGTCATCACATTCAAGTTCTGGGGTTAATTTCAATGCATAGCACTCTATTCCTACCGCTTGAGCGGCTTCAATACCATCTGGTGTTGTTTTAGTTCCAACCACATGAATGCCTTGAGACAATAAGGCCTGAGCAAGGGGTAACCCAACCCAGCCTAACCCGATGATAGTAACTTTCTTCATATGATAACTCCCCAATCGTTCAACTGACTGAAATTAATCACAGGGTAGCTGAAAACCATAAAACTTCCGAATACAATTTCTGAGGGATTTATCACTATAAAAAGTGAACAACTAATTATTATTGGTTATTTTTAAAAAAAAGGTTGCATTCATAGGGGGAAATCGGATAGGTTGAATACCAATGAGTATTTAGTTAGCACAATGAATGTTTAGTCATTCACTTAAATAACAGAACGGAAGACATTATGAATCGTATTTCACGCAACCATCATCATCACCATCATCCTGACTAGTCTTTCGGGCGATGTGTGCTGGAAGACGTTCAACGAATCTTCCGGTGGCTGAAATGCGAATTGAGAGAACCCTCGGAAGATAATCTTCCGAGGGTTTTTTTATTCTTGAACAAAGAGTTACTAAACAAAAAATTTTAAAGGGATAAGGGTAAAGTCATGTTGGATAAATCACGTTTACGTATTGCAATACAGAAATCAGGTCGTCTGAGTGAAGAATCAAGAGAGTTACTTTCTCGCTGTGGCATCAAAATCAATTTACAACAACAACGTTTGATTGCTTATGCAGAAAATATGCCTATTGATTTACTTCGCGTTCGTGATGACGATATTCCAGGGCTGGTCATGGACGGTGTCGTTGACTTAGGGATCATCGGTGAAAACGTTCTTGAAGAAGAGTTATTGAATCGTCGTGCTCAAGGTGAAAACCCACAATACAAAACACTACGTCGCCTCGATTTTGGTGGGTGCCGCTTATCTCTCGCTGCCCCATTAGATTTCAACTATACCGGTGCAGAGTGCTTAAATGGCTCACGTGTTGCAACCTCCTACCCACACTTGTTAAAACGCTATTTCGACCAAAAAGGCATTCAATTTAAATCATGTCTGTTAAATGGTTCAGTCGAAGTCGCTCCGCGCGCTGGCCTTTCCGACGCCATCTGTGACCTCGTCTCTACAGGTGCAACACTTGAAGCAAACGGCCTAAAAGAAGTGGAAGTCATCTACCGTTCTAAAGCCTGTTTAATTCAACGCGATGGCGAAATGTCGCCTGAAAAACAACAGCTTATTGACCGTATGATGACCCGTATCCAAGGTGTCATCCAAGCGCGTGAGTCCAAATACATCATGTTGCACGCGCCAAGTGAAACACTCGAAGAAATCATTGACTTACTGCCGGGTGCTGAACGCCCAACTATTTTACCGTTAGCAGGCGAACAAAGCCGTGTGGCGATGCACATGGTGAGCTCAGAAACGCTGTTCTGGGAAACCATGGAAAAACTCAAAGCGTTAGGGGCAAGCTCTATTCTTGTCCTGCCAATTGAAAAAATGATGGAGTAAGCCGTCATGAAAATGGGATTTAACCAACCTGTTCGCTGGTCGGCTTGTAACCAAGAGCAGCAAAGCGCTTTGCTGCTGCGCCCTGCAATAGCGGCTTCTGGTAGCATTAGTACTGCGGTTAGCCAAATTATTGACCAAGTCCGTAACGAGGGCGATACCGCCCTCAAAGCACTGAGCCGTCGTTTCGATAAAACTGAAGTCGAAACGGTGCGTGTTCCTGCAAATGCTGTTGACGCAGCAGAGGCTCGTCTTGGTGATGAAATCAAAACAGCAATGAAAACAGCGATTGGCAACATTCGTCGTTTTCACGAAGCCCAAAAAATCACTCCGATTACAGTGGAAACACAGGCAGGCGTCGTGTGCCAACAAGTCACACGCCCAATAGATGCAGTCGGTTTATATATTCCAGGGGGGTCGGCCCCTCTGTTATCAACGGTCATGATGTTGGGAACCCCTGCGAATATCGCTGGCTGTCGCAAAATCATTTTATGTTCACCTCCACCTATTGCCGATGAAATTTTGTATGCAGCGAAACTGTGCGGCATCAGCGATATTTTCCAAGTAGGTGGTGCGCAAGCGATTGCTGCAATGGCATTTGGTACCCAAAGCATTCCTGCGGTTGATAAAATTTTTGGCCCCGGTAATGCCTATGTCACTGAAGCAAAACGCCAAGTCAGCCAAAGCCATGATGGAGCAGCCATTGATATGCCTGCGGGTCCTTCCGAAGTGTTGGTCATTGCTGATAACGGTGCAAACCCCGCATTTACCGCATCTGATTTGCTATCTCAAGCAGAGCATGGCCCTGATTCACAAGTTATTTTATTAACTGACGATGAAAGCTTTGCCCAACGCGTGATTGAAGAAACAGAAAAACAATTAGCGCAACTTTCACGTGCAGAAATAGCGAGAGAAGCCCTGAGTGCCAGCCGTGTCATCATCGCTGACTCCATCGCTCAATGCGTTGAAATTAGCAACCGTTATGGCCCTGAGCACTTAATACTGCAAACTCGCAATGCCGATGACCTGGTCGATGCTATCACAAGTGCCGGCTCTGTGTTTGTTGGCGACTGGTCGCCAGAGTCGGCTGGCGACTATGCATCAGGCACCAATCACGTATTGCCTACTTATGGATATACCTCAACCTATTCAAGCCTTGGGCTCGCTGATTTTATGAAGCGAATGACAGTCCAAAAGCTGTCAAAGCAAGGCTTATTAGGCTTAGCCAACACCATCGAAACGTTAGCTCAAGCAGAGCAACTCACGGCTCACAAAAATGCCGTTACCTTACGCGTTAACGAACTAAAAAAACAAAATCAGGAGTAAGTCATGAGCCAACCATTTAATGCCGCCAGTCTTGCACGTGAAAATGTTAAAACCATGACACCTTATATGTCTGCACGACGTCTAGGGGGAAATGGAGACGTTTGGCTCAATGCCAATGAATACCCGATTGCACCTGATTACCAATTCAGTGAACGTAACCTTAACCGTTACCCTGAATGCCAACCGGTTGCGGTGATCAATAACTATGCGGCTTATGCCAAAGTTAAACCAGAACAAGTGCTCGTTTGCCGTGGGGCCGATGAGTCCATTGAGTTGCTGATCCGCGCATTTTGTGAACCAGGCAAAGATGCGGTAATGTTTTGCCCGCCAACCTATGGCATGTACAGCGTCAGTGCAGAAACCTTTGGTGTTGAACAAAAGAAAATCATGGCGTTGCCAGACTGGGCATTAAACGTTAATGCGATCCGTGAAAATCTATCCAATACCAAACTGATTTATATTTGCAGCCCGAATAATCCAACAGGCAATATCATCGACAATAAAGATTTACGCGAAGTGCTAGATATGGCTGCGGGCCGTGCATTAGTCGTTGTCGATGAAGCCTATATTGAGTTCTGCCCACAATACAGTGTAGCAAGCTGGTTAGCACAATATCCAAACTTGGTCATTTTAAGAACCTTATCCAAAGCCTTTGCATTGGCCGGTTTACGTTGTGGTTTCACCTTAGCCACCCCTGAAGTAATTGAAGTGCTATTAAAGGTTATCGCCCCTTATCCTTTATCAACCCCTGTTGCGATGATTGCAGCTCAAGCTCTTGAACCACAAGGCATTGAGACAATGAAAAGCCGCGTAACAACGATAACAGAAAACCGTATTGCACTTCGTGAAGCGCTGCGCGACTTATCGGTGGTTGAACACGTTTATCCGAGTGAAACTAACTATATTTTGGTACGTTTTACCGATGGTAATAAAGTGTTTAAAGCCCTGTGGGACCAAGGCATTATTTTACGTGACCAGAGCAAACAACCCGGTCTCATTAATTGCCTGCGTATTACTGTTGGGACAGAAATAGAAAATACCCGTGTTATTGAAGCTATTGCAGCACTTTGCTAATTAGGAATGACTCATGAGCCAGAAAATTTTATTTATCGACCGTGATGGAACATTAATTACCGAGCCGCCAACCGACTTCCAAGTTGATAGCTTAAGTAAACTCGCCTTTGAAAAGGCGGTTATTCCTAGCTTACTTGCTCTGCAAAAAGCCAATTACCGCTTAGTGATGATAACCAATCAAGACGGCTTAGGCACCGATAGCTTCCCAACCGCAGATTTCGAGCCACCGCATAATTTAATGATGCAGGTATTTGAGTCCCAAGGCGTTAAATTTGATGAAGTGTTAATTTGCCCACATAAGCCTGAAGATAACTGCGTTTGTCGTAAACCTAAGCTCCAGTTAGTCGAACGCTATTTAGATAGCAACGTGTTAGATAGCGAAAATAGCTATGTGATTGGTGACCGTGAAACAGACATTCAACTCGCTAAAAACATGGGTATCAAAGGGTTACGTTATAACCCGGCAGAACTTGACTGGGAAGCTATCACCCAGCAATTAACTAAACGCGACCGCCATGCACTGGTCAAACGCGTCACAAAAGAAACCAATATTCAAGTCGAAGTCTGGCTGGACCAAGAAGGCGGCAGCAAAATTAGCACTGGCGTGGGCTTCTTTGACCATATGTTAGACCAAATCGCGACTCACGGTGGTTTCCGGTTAAACATTGAGGTCAATGGCGACTTGTTTATCGATGACCACCACACCGTTGAAGATACCGGTCTTGCACTAGGTGAAGCGCTGAAAGTGGCACTTGGAGATAAACGCGGTATCGCACGTTTTGGTTTCGTTCTCCCAATGGATGAATGCCAAGCGCGCTGCGCGCTGGATATTTCTGGCCGCCCACACCTTGAATACAAAGCCGAGTTTAAATACCAACGCGTTGGTGACTTAAGCACAGAAATGATTGAGCACTTCTTTAGCTCGCTTTCCTATGCAATGGGTTGCACGTTACACCTGAAAACCAAAGGGAAAAACGATCACCATAAAGCAGAGAGCTTGTTTAAAGTTTTCGGCCGCACACTGCGCCAAGCAATTCGTGTTGAAGGGGATACGTTACCTAGCTCAAAAGGGGTTCTGTAATGAACGTTGTCATCCTTGATACCGGCTGTGCAAATTTAGCCTCTGTAGCCTATGCGGTAAAACGCCTAGGCTATGACCCTGTGGTGAGCCGCGATACCAACACCATTTTACAAGCCGACAAAGTCTTTTTGCCCGGTGTCGGTACGGCTAGCGCAGCCATGGAAAAGCTGACTGAACGCGAATTAGTACCGTTAATCAAAGCACTGACCCAACCAGTATTAGGTATCTGTTTAGGTATGCAATTACTCGGTTCTTTTAGTGAAGAAGGCCAATCTACGGTGCCACTACTGGGGTTAATTGATAGCCCTGTACAAAAAATGGATGCCAATGGGCTTCCTGTTCCACATAGCGGCTGGAACCAAGTCAAAGCGCTAGCAGGAAACCCACTGTTTCGGGATATCCCAGATAACGCCTATTTCTATTTTGTACACAGTTATTCGATGCCAATTTCCAGTCATACCATTGCGCAAACTCAGTATGGCAATCCGTTTAGCAGCGCAGTGAATTGCGATAACTTCTATGGTGTCCAATTTCACCCAGAACGTTCTGGCACCGCAGGCTCACGCTTGATTCAAAACTTTTTGGAGATGTAATTACCATGATCATTCCTGCATTAGATTTAATTGATGGCACGGTGGTGCGGTTGCACCAAGGGGATTACGCCAAGCAAACTGATTATGGCAATGACCCGCTCCCACGTTTGCAGCAATATGAAAAAGAAGGGGCAAAATTATTGCACCTCGTGGATTTAACGGGAGCTAAAGACCCACAAAAACGCCAAATTTCACTACTCAAAAAATTATTAGCAGGCGTCAGTGTTCCAGTACAAGTTGGTGGTGGTATTCGTACCGAAGAAGATGTTAAAGCCTTACTGGAAGCTGGAGCGACCCGTGTTGTCATTGGCTCAACGGCTGTCACTAAGCCTGAGCTGGTCAAAACGTGGTTTGAGACCTATGGTGGCGAAGCCATTGTCCTTGCCTTAGACGTACGTATTAATGACCAAGGCATAAAAGAAATCGCCATTAGCGGTTGGCAGGAGAATTCAAATCTAACGTTAGAACAAGCCATTGAAATATATCGTCCTTATGGCTTAAAACATGTCCTTTGTACGGATATTTCCAAAGATGGAACATTGGCGGGTTCTAATGTGAATTTATACCAAGAAATTAGCCAAAAATTCCCTGATATTGCTTTTCAAGCATCGGGCGGTATTGGGGATTTAGACGATATCGCGGCTATTCCGCCATCTGGTGCAGCTGGCGTAATTGTTGGCCGTGCATTATTAGAAGGTAAATTCACCGTTGCGGAGGCAATTAAATGTTGGCAAAACGCATAATTCCTTGTTTGGACGTTCGCGACGGCCAAGTGGTTAAAGGTGTCCAATTTCGCAATCACGAAATCATCGGCGATATTGTTCCATTAGCACAGCGCTACGCCCAAGAAGGCGCAGACGAACTGGTGTTTTATGATATTACCGCCTCTTCTGATGGCCGAGTGGTAGACAAAAGCTGGGTTGCCAAAGTCGCTGAAGTGATTGACATTCCTTTTTGCGTCGCGGGTGGTATTAAAAGTGTCGATGATGCCGCACAAATTCTCTCTTTTGGTGCTGATAAAATTTCCATCAACTCCCCGGCATTATCCGACCCTACATTAATCAGCCGTTTAGCTGAACGCTTTGGCGTACAATGTATCGTTGTTGGTATTGACACTTGGTTTGATGAAAGCACAGGTGAATATCTCGTTTACCAATTTACCGGTGATGAAAAACGTACCACACAAACCACGTGGAAAACCCTTGATTGGGTAAAAGAAGTGCAACAACGTGGCGCGGGTGAAATTGTGTTAAATATGATGAACCAAGATGGTGTACGCCAAGGGTATGATCTACAACAACTCAAGAAAGTCCGCGAAGTCTGCCAAGTGCCCTTGATTGCCTCTGGCGGTGCAGGCGAAAAAGTGCATTTTCTTGATGCCTTCACTGACGCAGGTGTTGACGGTGCTTTAGCCGCTTCTGTATTTCATAAACAAATTATTAATATCGGTGACTTAAAACAATACCTAGCCGAAAACGGAGTTCAAATTAGAGTATGTTAACCACAGAACAATGTAGCCAACTTGCATGGCAAAAAGTCGATAACCTGATGCCTGTTATCGTACAACACGCCGTTTCAGGTGATGTGCTAATGCTTGGGTATATGAACCCTGAAGCATTAAATGTCACCTTAGACAGCCGTAAAGTCACCTTTTTCTCTCGCACAAAGCAACGTTTGTGGACGAAAGGCGAAACCTCCAATAATTTTTTAAATTTAGTGGATATCTACCCAGACTGTGACAACGATACGCTGCTAGCTCTCGCGTTACCGGATGGCCCAACTTGCCATAACGGCACACAAAGCTGCTTCGCACCCGCACAAAGTGACTGGGGCTTTTTGTTTGAACTAGAAACCTTGCTCAAAGAGCGCAAAACTGCTTCTCCTGAAAGCTCTTATACCGCGCGTTTATATGCAAGTGGTACTAAGCGTATTGCGCAAAAAGTGGGTGAAGAAGGTGTTGAAACCGCATTAGCGGCAACCGTTAATGACCGCGCAGAATTAACCAATGAAGCGGCTGATTTGATGTACCATTTAATGGTATTACTGCAAGACCAAGAACTTGATTTAAGTACGATAATCAAACGATTAAAAGAGCGTCACCAGTAATCGATAAACTGCCAGCCTCGCTGGCAGTTTTATTTTATGGGTGCAAAATATTATCAATTTGTGCATCACTCAGCGAAATCCCAAAAAACTTCAGGTAGAAATCTGCTGTCTCTTGTTTCATATCGATATCCGCAAAGCGCTCTGGGTAAAGAGTTTGCGCTAACCACAGAAACTGTAATGCTTCTTCTGAGGTTTCACGGCACCACCAAAACATCCCTTTTGGGTTGACATACACCTGTTGATTTTTTACCGCGCTAATGGCTTTCCATTGGGAAGACGTTCGGATGATATTGGCATCTTCTTTATTCATTGCAACGATTACATCGGGATTGGCCGCAATAATCGTCTCCAGTAATACCTCACCTGAGTTATTTTTCTTATCCGAAAACCAAGTTTCAGCCACATTTTTGGCTCCCGCCAAATCCATCCAATCTTGATTTAACGAAGGGCGCCCCGAGGTAAATAACGTATTTCCCATACTATGATAAACCCTACGTTTTTCTGTATCTGTTAGCCCGACTAAGCGTTCATTTACCAACCTGACATTACGGTCAAAATAGCGTTGATATTCAAGCGCTTTATTTTGTGCATCTGGTCCTAGTTCTTTTGCTGTCGCTTGAACTCTAGCTTGTAAAGCTTGCAATGAATTTGCAGGGTACTCTACAACTTTTACCCCTGCACTTTCCAATATGTCCCGTTGAGGGACTTCCATGCCTTTCGCCACAAACAATAATTGTGTACGCAAAGAAATTATTTGCTCTGGATTTAATTGGTTGCTAATACTGATAACTGGAACATTATCAATATTGGGTAACATTTGACGAAATAGTGGAATTCTTTTCGCTATCACCGATGTACCAACGATTTGCTCGCCATAACCCAACATCATAATAATGGTATTTTGTGCTGGCCACGGTGTTGCAATACGCAACTCGGGGTTATCCGTTTTTGCATTTAACAAGCTACTGACTAGTAGCCCGGCAAGCAAAATAATGGATTGTAAGAAAGTTATTTTTCTCATCTTAATGCCCCTTCTTTACTTCATAATAAAGAAGGGTGCTCCTTACGTTTATTGTTACGACCATTAAAAATCAAATGTGATGGTTGCGCGGACTTCACGGCCAGAGCCTAAGAATGCGCTATTTCCACCACCTTGGCCGTTATTACCTGATGGGAAAATAGATGCCCAATAACGTTCGTCAGTGACATTATCGACCGATAGGCGAATAGTGGTAGGAATCTGGTTGATTTTTGTACTATAGCGAGTTCCTAAATCTAACGTCGTGTAGCTACCAATCCAACTTGAGTTAGTATCATTTGCCGCTCGCTTACCGGTGTAATGTACATTTGCACTGTAAACCAACTCAGGCATAGCTGGCAGCGCATATTCAACTAGCATATTAGCTTGGACTTTTGGAACTCCAACCACTCGTTTGTCCCGAGTGGTTCGAGAGCCTGTGTCTTTCAGTTTAGGGTCTAAAAATGTTATGCCGCTATAAACGTTTAACCCCTGCCACACATGACCTGTAGCGGTTAACTCAAGCCCCCTATTCACTTGCTTACCTTGTTCACGAAACACACTATGACTATCCACATAAGCAAATGGCCGCTCTAAATGAAATAGTGCCGCACCAAGGTTTAAATCAGCCACATCAGCTTTAACCCCAACTTCATATTGCTTACTACGATATGGGTCTAAAGTCTGCCCTTCATTTTTAACGCCTTGTCCTATCGGAGCCGTATCCCCTTCCTCCAATGAGTCTGCATAACTTACATAAGTCATCAATTGTGGGGTGATTTTGTACATCACGGCAGCATTTGGGCTTAACCCTTTGGAGTTAGTTTGGCTGGTTTTATGGCTCTGTTTGTCAAAACTACGACTTTCTATCCAACTTTGGCTGAGATAAAACATCGCTGACCATTGTGGGTCAAATGTAACGGTATCGCCGATAGTGATACTTTGTTGACTATTTTCCGCAGATTTATAGCGTGAGCCACCCGTGTAAATTTTACCATTTGCAGGTTCTATCAATGAAGATGGGTGGTACATATTCGTTGAGCCAAGGTCATAAGCCGTAGCAGCTCCCTTTGCACTATAAATAGACCAAACATAACCATTCGTCGCGAATGACAAATCGTGTCCAATAGACCCCGTGTCTACATGGCCATTAAGTGTCACTGAATTACTAAGTACACGAAAACGTCCAGAAGCCGGAGAGTCACGGAGTGAGCGCTTAATATCACCTTTATCATTGACCAACATACTGGTCACCGTGCGCATCGCTCTATCTGCTTGTTGATATCCGACTGCGGCATTCAATGTCCAATCTTCATTAAAATCATGAAGTAAGCGAGTGCTCACTGTATCTGTAGTTAAATCATTCCCCGCAGTGTGCATAGCTAAATTTTTATCTTGCGGATTAGGTGCTTTTGGTAAATTAATTTTAGGACCATAGCTGAAGCTCCCCACATAACCTTTTTGTACAAAATTATAGTGGCTAGCATTGAGCTGTAACTGTGTCCCCGGTTGAATGTTCCAATCAAAGGCAACAGAAGCCAACTTACGACGTAGAGTGCTATCCTTTAAATTTCCCGTTCCTTCTTCATCCATTAAGTTTAAACGATAACCAAAGCGCTTATCTGTATCAAAATACCCCCCAAGATCAACATGGCCGCTATAGGCATTACGGCTTTGATAACCTAAAGATAAGCGTTGAATATCTTCAGGGCGTTTTGCCGTGAAATTGAACTGACCAGCCGGGCTAGAAGGGCCGTACAAAGACCCCGTGAGGCTATTAATAATGTCCACCCTATCCAACATTTCAACCGGAAATGCCGTCGTTGAGACGACATACAAGCCATCTAACCGACTATTAGCTACGACACTTCCTTGCATCCCACGGCTTTGTGGACGTCCCACATCCATCCCCCCACGTGCTTGCATTTGGGTACTCGGGGCATATTTAAGTAATTCACTGATACTTTTCGCTTGCTGATTATCAATCATTTCACGACTGATTGTTGTTGTGGAATAGGGAGTATCAATCCAATCCAAATCCCCTAACGGGCCTAAATCAATTTGAGAGGTAAAGAAGCCCGCTCCGGCTTGAGCTTCTGTTGTGACATCCCCTGAAGCCGCTGTCACCAACATTTTGTCTTGCTTGGAGCTTGTAAGCTGCTCAGAGACTTGCGCAGCAACAATTGATGGGGCGATCCCTGCAATAAGAGGTATTAGAATATATAAATTTATTTTACGTTTCATGTTATCTGTTTTCGTTATATAAAACTTTATATTACCGAGAATAAAATGCACCGTAAATGATCAAACTCAATTCTTAACAATATGTATTCTCATTATCCTATTGAAATATTGTTTTATAATTATTTGAATTTATTAAAAATAAAATAGCAGACAGAATATCCAATAGATAAAATCACCATTCAGATAGCAATACAGATTAAAACAGTATCTGATATGCAATTTAAAAAATTTCCCAACCCTATGATTTTTAGTTCATTTCTTTTTACGATTGTATCTCTCAATGAACTTGATATCATTCCCTTCTATTGATGTGGTTTTAAAGGGAAAAAACGGTGTCTGAAAATTCTATTTTTTTGCAACTCACACAATTACTTGATAAAAATAATGCAAAATATCGGGTGATGGAGCATCCTACGGCAGGTAAATCAGAAGAAGTGGCAAAAATACGTGGTACGCAACTTGGGCAAGGGGCAAAAGGGCTAGTATGCCATGTAAAAGGAAATGGGATCCGCCAACACGTATTGGCAATTTTACCTGCTGATAAACAGGCTGATTTAAGTAAGGTTGCCACAGCAATTGGTGGAACCCGCGCATCTTTAGCAAGCCCAAAGGAAGTCGATGAGCTCACTCAATGTGTGTTCGGGGCTATTCCACCTTTTAGTTTTCACCCCAACTTAAAATTAATTGCTGACCCGCTATTATTTGAACGTTTTGAAGAACTCGCCTTTAATGCAGGTACATTAGAGCGCTCTATTATTTTAAATACAGAAGATTATCAAAGAATAGCCACACCGATTTTAGTTGAGTTTATTCGCACAGAAGAAAATTAGTTTTGTATTAAAAATGGGTATTCCACAGAATACCCTTCAATAAAAAAACTAACTAATCAATCGCTGATCATATTCCTGACTGGCATTTTTTAATGCCACAAAATCGGAACCACAAATAAACCGCTTTAGTGCAATAAATTTCTCTTCTGGCCAACCATAAATTTTCAATGCGAGTAATTCAGTAATAATATCTGGCGAAAAACGATGTTTTATTACCTTTGCAGGGTTTCCACCGACGATGCAATAAGGCTCAACATCTTTAATTACCACGCTATTCGTTGCGATAACTGCGCCTTCACCAATTTTAACACCAGGCATAATAAAGGCACGCATGCCTACCCATACCCCATCACCAATGATTGTATCCCCTTTTCCTATATAAGCTTCCTCAATATATTCAAGAAATGGATACAAACAAAACCAATCCATGCGATGTGTATGGTTTCCCCCCATTAAAATAACAGCTTCGCTACCAATACAAACGTAATCACCAATATAGAGTTGGTCGACATCCCACGCTAATTGCCAATCTCGACTTTGTTCGTCCCCCTGTAAATAGCGCACAACTGAATTTTCAAACCCACCATCCCAGCAGTCACTATAGTAGCTATGTTGGCCTTTAACATGAATGTTAGGATTTTGTACGACTTCGTGTAGCAGTTGATATTTTGACCAATGTTTTTGATTCATGGTAATAAAACCCTTAATTTGTTTATCGTTACCATAGAACGCTTTCTATGGTGATGTATCCGCGTTCAAAACACATCACACTGAGTAATCATTGGTTTTTTTAGTAATGAGTTATTCATTTTAACCTCACTAATTTTAATAAATTTAGTTTTCTAACTAATGGTTAGCCTTCCAATGCTTAGAGTATCATTTAGGAGTAACTATTAAGCAATTAATCTTTTTTTTAAAGGTATTTTATTTTACCATCAATTACAACTTCTAGCTGCTTCCACGAAACAATAGATAGAGAAGATAATATTGCATGCTGAATAAACACTTAAGCCCCGCCTCTCCTTTATTATTTATTAATAGCTTAAATAACTACACACCATCAATTAAAGACAATTATTCATTTACAGATACTAAAAATGAATTTAATTCTATTATCGATTACTTTCATTTAATATCCGAGATAAATAAATCCTTCGATAACCTCTCATTTTTACAAAATGAAAAAACAAAACATTATTTCAATAACAACCGACATACTAGTGATGTAAAGGGGGAGTTAAAAGGAAATGTATTTTTCGCTCAAGCTAATATTCTTCCAGCCAAGATCCATATCGAAGGGGACTGTAAACCTAAATTAGTTAAAGAGCGAAAAACTTTAATTATGTTTAAGCCACATGCATACATCCCTGAGGCTAATGATATTCAATTAAACATTTATGATAAAAATAATTATTTAATAATGAACAAGCCATTATCCCCTCCTTCCAAACTACCCAAAGTAGCCAATAATAGCATAAGAGAAACTAATTTATCATCTCATGATTTTAAATCATCGGTAAAATTTGACCTCATCATTAGGTCTAATAGTGAATTAATTGAAATATCGAAAAATCAAAACCACTTACATGAAACGATATTAAATAATAATAAAATAAATTTAAAGCTCAACCATAACAGTATAGAAAAACCATTTATTCTTCATAACAATATCAGCTATAAAGGTAAAACTATAGCATTACACAATACTAATAATAATGAAGTTGAAGTTAACTATGGTAATAACACCTTAACACTACCGGCAAAATCAGCCACTCGTTTTATCTGCGATGAAAATGGATATTGGCTAACAAAAAATGATGTAAAAAAAATAAAATATTACAGCCCTCCTAAAAAAGCACACCCAAATACGCTTCCAGTTATCGATTTTGAAATTGGTAATCTACCCGACATAGATAGAGAAAAAATAGATGCAGAGTTCTTTGAGGATATCTTAGAAAAAAACTCCACCATAAAAATAACTAAAATGGATTATGATAGAATCAAAAAATTCACACTATCGCAGAATAAAAATTTTGCATCTAAAAAAATCATATTTACATCAGAAGCTGAAGAATCCACGTTCATCCAAACTAAAAATAAAGTTTATGAGCTAAAAAAAGACGGGTTATTACTATTCCATTGTGATTTAAATGGAGTATGGAAAAATATTTCAATTACTGATAACAAATCAAGAATTAACAACTCACACTCTAGTAAATTCGCTATCACTCTAGATGAAAATAAAGCGATTATTGAAATTTCTAAAAATCAAAAACATTTCAACCAATTAATAAAAAACAATAATTCGATGAAAATATCAACGAGTGATGGTAATTGGAGCCATGACTTCACTCTTGATAAAAATGATGCATTTCATAATAAAAAAATACTGTTTAGCTCGAATGCATCATATAGCAGCTACATTCATTATGGAAAAAACACCTTACAGTTACAAACAGGTGAAAGCATCCTTTTTGTCTATGACTTAGATAAAAAATGGGTTCCTATTAATCAAAGTAGTAAAGAAAGTTTTATTAATAACTTAGAATATATCGAAAATACATGGTCTACTACAGTCCCCAAGGAATATATCCATCCAGAGATAAAACTTGAATTTATTTATCAAGGTCAAAAAAGCATGTTATCTCACATTGATGTAGGTGCGCCAAATGAGTTACTCATTAATACTTTTGATATTGGGTTGCTTACACCACCAAGAGACACACTTCTTTTTCTAGATAAATTTGAACTGAATCGTCAATATTATCAAACGATCCCAGTCAAAAAACTCATTGTTTCTCGTTACGAACCTATCCATTTATTAAAAGTGGTTATGCCTGACGGTCAAGTTTTTACAGATAAAGCCCCCGATGAAGGAGGAGGCCATAGTGGTAGCATGAGGGAGTCGATCACTAAAGACTTTTATGCTAATGGCGTTAATATGGCAAATTATGGTGTAAATAGCTCGGCTCCAGATGCTGATTCTTTTGTTCCAACATCCCAGATAACTGCCTATAACTCTGTTGGAATGTATAAAAATGGTAGAGTCGTCCACGGCTGGTCTGGTGGTGGAGGTAAAGCGACGTTAAATAGGACAGATAATAACGAGCTTAGTCATGAATTCGGCCACAATTTTGGCTTAAGTGATTATTATGGGGGAGATGAAGGCGGATCTCATACAACCGCAAATAAAAAAAATTCAACTTGGCTGTGGGATTCAGATAATAACTATTTTATTCCAAATACATATCAAGATGGTACATTAAACCATGATGCAATGAGTGGAGGTGAAGCTTATGATACTCGTTACAACGCTTACACTGCTTACACCCCTAACTCCTTTATTGCAATTCAAAATAGATTGGAAAATAACTATATATTTAGTCCTGAATCAAAAACAGGGTATAAAAAATGGGACCCAAAGACAAAAGAGATGGTAGATACATATTTAGAACTTTCACAATTTAACGCCATCGAGTTTACTGCAGTAAATGGTTCAGACATTAAAATTAATGATTTAAATTCACTATTAGAAAAAAGCAGTAATGTTAATATTTATAATGGGAATGGTTATCACGCCCCGAAAATTAACATTCCACTCGCAGATAAAAATAATAGGAATTCTGTTTTAAGAATACAATCATCTGCAGATTGGGATAGTGAAATTCATATTAACAATCAAATTGAATCAATCAAGAAAAATGATTCAATATGTTATATTTCAGATGGCTACACTTGGAATCGAAACGATAACAATAAAACAATTCTCTACAAAATTCCCTATAAACAAGGAGTACCTGTAGTAACATTAATGGGCTTTTATGACCCCAAAAAAGTCATCGATAGCTATATCTACCCTTCATTATATGGGTCCTATGGCATGGTTTATCACTGTGATAAAGAAATAAATACTCGCATTCCATATTTAGAGGTTATTTTAGAAAATGGGACAACAAGCCAGTACCAACTTCATAACTTCCGTTCAAATGAGGATATGATGAATAAATTCCATATTAATATTGAACGAAGTTTAAACCCTATAAAAGCTAATCTTTATATTGATAATAAAATTGTGCATTCTAGAGAAATTGAAATCAAAAAGAACAGATTACTGACAACGATTAATGGCGAGATTGTATAATATTATCCAAGTTATCACTAATTATCTAAGCCAATTAGTGATAACTACATATAACATATTGAAATAACAATATTAAATTGTTCTCGTCGAGGCTGATCTAGCAAGCAATAAGCTTGTTTTTCTTGCAAGTAAACCGAATAAACATCCAACTAACATAACTAACGCCAATGACATTTTTGGCGCGATAGGCAAACCGATAGCGCAAAGTCCCAGTGTCGCTCCCCCTGCCATTTGAACAAACCCCACTAAGGCAGATGCGGTGCCTGCTTCATTACCAAACGGTTCTAAAGCATAACTGGTTGCCGTTCCCATCATAAAGGCCAGCCCTGTACAAGCGCAAGCGACAGGTAACATATAAACTAACCAATGGCTTTGTATTTCTATCGGTAATACGACAAAACCTAGCAATAACCCTAAGCAGCCAAATGCCATCATTGAACTACCAACTAACAAACAAGTTGGTCGCCCTATTTTATGAATAAAATAATTAGCGATATAACTGGCAAACATGATCCAAAAACCATTAATACCAAATACAATAGAAAACGCGAGCGGAGTTAACTGGGCATCCCCCATCAGCACAGTAGGTGCAAGAGAAACATAAGTCAACGCCATTCCCATCGTACCCGCATTGACTAAGGCAAACACCATAAAGTGGCGATCCCCCAAAATTCGGCCATAGGTTTTCAGCGGGATAACTTTTGCTTTTGGCAAATTAGCCGGGCGAGTTTCAGGTAAAAAGGCAACAATCAGCACTAATATGACTAACGCATACAAAGCAAGAAACCAAAACGGTGCTCGCCAGCCCCACGCTTCTGCTAACAGGCCTCCGAGCAACGGAGCTAACGCAGGAACAATATTCAATGTTCCATTCAAAAAACCAAAAGCACGAGCCGCTTCCGTGCCATTCATACGGTCACGCACACAACTAAATGCCACTACCGAAGTACAACAGACTGCAACCCCTTGCAATAAACGCGAGGCAATAAATACCACGGGGGTTGTTGCTGCAATAGCAACACCTGCCCCAATGATGTAAAGCACTATACCCAAAATCGCGATAGGTTTTCGGCCATACCTATCCACTAATGGGCCTGAAATTAACTGCCCTAAGCC
The DNA here is from genome assembly GCF_002843235.3 of Providencia huaxiensis. Classification (NCBI taxonomy): domain Bacteria; kingdom Pseudomonadati; phylum Pseudomonadota; class Gammaproteobacteria; order Enterobacterales; family Morganellaceae; genus Providencia; species Providencia huaxiensis. Next base: position 628,272 of record NZ_CP031123.2, on the reverse strand, counting down.
TAAAACTAAAATAAACAAGGCAATTGTAGATTGGATCACCGACTCACGGCTTCCTAAATCCTTCGCAATATCAGGTATTGTAGGCAAATATAAATCAATCCCTAATGGGCCAAGTAATACTAATAAAAGTACTAAGATAAGAAAATTACGCATAAACCATGCCTAGACTCGATAAATGTAGTTTAGAAAATATTAGATGTAATAAATAATAAAAAAAACAAAAATCACCGTATAATTAATGAGTTACTTATAATTATAAATTAAACATTTTACGGCTCTTCAAAAGTGAAAAAAGGCGCTAAACCTAGCGCCCTTTGGGTTATCAAAGATTAATGATAACGAATTTTATTCCATCCACTCAGTATGGAAAACACCGTCTTTATCAGTACGCTTATAAGTGTGAGCACCGAAGTAGTCACGCTGTGCTTGGATTAAGTTTGCAGGCAATACCGCTGAACGGTAGCTATCATAATAAGAAATAGCCGCGGAGAATGTTGGTGTTGGGATACCATTTTGTACGCCGTAGCAAACAACATCACGCAGTGCTTGCTGATATTCATCAGCAATTTGTTTGAAGTATGGCGCTAACAGTAAATTGGCAATTTTCGCATCTTGGTTATACGCGTCCGTAATTTTTTGCAGGAACTGCGCACGAATAATACAACCTGCACGGAAGATTTTTGCAATTTCACCGTAGTTTAAATCCCAGTTATATTCTTCCGATGCCGCTTTCAGCTGTTGGAAGCCTTGTGCATAAGACACAATTTTACCTAAATACAGCGCACGGCGAACTTTTTCAATAAAGTCTTTTTTATCGCCTTCAACGGCTTTCAAGGTTGGACCCGTTAATACTTTGGATGCCGCAACACGCTGATCTTTTAAGAAAGAAATATAACGCGCAAAGACAGATTCAGTAATTAAAGTTAGAGGGATACTTAAATCCAGCGCACTCTGGCTAGTCCATTTACCAGTACCTTTATTAGCAGCTTCATCGAGGATCACGTCAACCAGATATTTCCCCTCTTCATCTTTTTTCTTGAAGATATCTGCAGTGATTTCAATTAAATAGCTGCTCAGTTCACCTTTGTTCCACTCAGCAAAGATGCCCGCTAATTCTTCGTTACTGAGGTTCAATGACCCTTTTAGTAATGAATAGGCTTCTGCGATTAACTGCATGTCACCATATTCGATACCATTGTGAACCATTTTCACATAGTGGCCCGCACCGTCTGCACCAATGTAGGTCACACAAGGTTCGCCTTCCGCTTGCGCTGCAATTTCTCTTAAGATTGGCGCAACTAATTCATAAGCTTCTTTTTGGCCACCTGGCATAATTGAAGGGCCTTTCAGTGCGCCTTCTTCACCACCAGAAACACCAGTACCGATGAAATTAAAACCTTGCTCGGATAATTCACGATTACGACGGATAGTATCAGTGAATAAGGTATTACCACCGTCAATTAAGATATCCCCTTTGTCCAGATGAGGAGTCAGCGAGGCAATTGTTTTGTCCGTTGCTTCACCCGCTTTTACCATCAACAAGATGCGGCGAGGTTTTTCCAGAGAGTCAACAAACTCTTCAATCGTATAGTTGGGAACTAATTTTTTCCCTGGATTTTCGGCAATCACTTCGTCTGTTTTATCTTTAGAACGATTAAAGATAGACACTGAGTAACCACGGCTTTCAATATTGAGCGCAAGGTTACGCCCCATGACTGCCATTCCGACAACACCAATCTGCTGCTTTGACATGAACAACTCCTGTCTGATTAGGACTAAGTCAGCCTCGACCGTGCTGACATTCTGTTAACGGGATCACATATTAACCTAGGATTGGACAGCATGGTAGTTATTGATGCAATCGATGACGTATACAAGGCCATTTTTGTCAAGAATTGTCCAATTAACGTGATTTTTTATTGATATTTCATTCAACAAACCGCATTATTCATTCGTCGGTATAAGCCGTCATATCAGAAGGTAAAACAAACTGTATGGAATGGATCGCAGATCCTTCGATTTGGGCGGGCCTCGCTACCCTTATCGTTCTAGAAATCGTTCTTGGTATTGATAACCTCGTCTTCATCGCCATTCTGGCCGATAAGCTCCCGCCAAAGCTGCGTGATAGAGCCCGTGTAACTGGACTTTTATTAGCCCTGATTATGCGTGTAGTTCTTCTATTTAGCCTGTCATGGCTCATTACCCTCACGAAACCAATATTAACTCTCTTTGATCACGCCTTTAGTGCTCGAGACTTGATCATGTTAGTGGGTGGTTTATTCCTCTTGTTTAAAGCCACAATGGAGTTAAACGAGCGGTTGGAGGGGAAAGACGAACACACCAATACCCAAAGAAAGACATCGAATTTCTGGGCTGTTGTTGCACAAATTATTGTTCTTGATGCCGTATTCTCATTGGACTCTGTGATCACCGCTGTCGGTATGGTTGACCATATCGGTGTAATGATTGCTGCTGTAACCATTGCAATGGCATTAATGATTTGGGCAAGTAAACCGTTAACTAGCTTTGTTAACCAGCACCCAACCATTGTCATACTGTGTTTAAGCTTCTTACTAATGATTGGTTTCAGCTTAGTTGCCGAAGGTTTTGGTTATGCCATTCCTAAAGGTTATCTATACGCTGCAATTGGCTTCTCTATCATGATTGAAGTCTTAAACCAATTTGCCCAATTTAACCGTCGTAAGTTCCTAACAGGCTCTCGCCCACTACGTGAACGTACGGCAGAAGCAGTATTACGTATTCTTAGCGGTAATAATGAGCGTGGGGAATTAGACCCTCACACCTCAAACCTTATCGCAGATAATCAATCGGTTTTTGACCCTCAAGAACGTTTGATGATTGCTCGCGTACTTGGCATGGCCCAGCGCAACGTTGAAAGCATCATGACTTCGCGCCATGATGTGGACTATCTCGACATTAATAAATCTTCTGCAGATTTACTGCAATTAATGGAGAAGAACCCACACTCACGTTTAGTTGTCATCGATGAAACTATCAGCGATGAACCTGTCGGTGTTGTGCATGTGATGGATTTGGTTAAGCAGCAATTAAAAGGCCAGCCATTAAACTTACGTGCGCTAATTACCCAACCATTAATATTCCCTGAAGGGTTATCACTATTAAAAGCGTTAGAGCAGTTCCGTAAGGCGCATACTCACTTTGCCTTCGTTGTCGATGAGTTTGGTTCTATCGAAGGTATCGTGACATTGACCGACGTAATGGAAACCATCGCAGGTAACTTGCCAGTGGGTGATGAAGAAAATGACTCTCGCCACGACATTCAAAAACTGGATGACGGTACCTGGATTGCCAATGGTTTTATGCCACTTGAAGACTTGATCATGTTTATCCCGATGGAATTAGACGATAAGCGTGAATATGAAACTATTGCAGGTCTTTTAATGGAGCACTTACAGCGCGTTCCAGAAGTGGGGGAACAGGTCACCATCAATGGTTGTATCTTCCAACCTCTTGAGGTTAACAGCCACCGCGTCAATAAAGTGTTAATCACTCCACCAGCCCCTGAAGGGGATGGTTATGAGTTTGAAGATGACTAATTAGCACGTGCTTTTTGACTAAGTACCAGCCTATATGGCTGGTATTTTTTTGCCTAAAAACCGCAGATATTATCCCTTTAACCATTAACAATAAAAACAGTAGCGTTTTATTAAAGATAATAACATTGAAACACTGAATAATTCGACCAGTAAAATACAATTAACTTTAATAAAGGCCATGTTATGAAAATTAAAACTCCTCAACAAAATACAAATATCCAGAATGTAAATAGAAATACAAGTAATTCATCGAAAGGTATAAGTGGACATACTAACAACGTTAGTAACAATAATCAAAAATGTCCTGTTACTACATCAGAAAAAACCGTTAATAAAAAAGATGTTAAACAACTGAATAATGCCATTACAAAGCTGTTAAGTGATATTACTTCAAAAATTAACGATTTTAAAAACAACAAAGAAAATGGGGCATTCTCTAAGGATAATATCAAAGATTTTGGGGACAGATTAGATACTATACAAAAAGACATCTTTAAATATCAAAAGCTGTTAAATAGCTCTTCATACAAGCATCATAGTTCGAAGCAAAAAACACTCGATCGTGCACCAGGTCAAGTAAAAAACGTGGAGGCTCAGATAGCAAAGTTAAAAAAACAAGATAATGTCAGAATGAATCAGACTCACCAAACTTACATAGATAATAGTGAAAAACATGATAACCTTCTGATGGGCAAAAAAACACTATCCAAATTTGAATTATAAATTATTACCATCAAATGGAGCCACTTATTTTAAGCGGCTCCATTTTTATACTATTCATATATAAAGCATAAATTTATCTTCACAATGAATTCAATAAATCATTGAGCCCTTTATTTTCTTCTTTCTTTAGGAAGTTACCAATAGCTTCTTTAGCTTGCGTCCGTAACTCATTACGCAGTAGTTTTTCCACATCTAATTGGTATTTTAAATTGTGCCAGCTGCCATAAATTCGCAGAGGAATAGTCATAGCTTGCAACTGTTGAACTAAACGTGAATCACCGCCCCATCCATTAGAAATATTAACCCCTAAATTGACATCAATGGTTTCATTAGGAATATTCATCCGACCTTGTCCGCTAATGTTAACTAAGGGTGAGACCGCATTCATAGAGGAAATATTCAAATTACCTTTATTTAATTTTCCTGTCACAGTGAAGGAATCAACCTCAGTGAAATTTCCCGAATTGACGGGTGCATTAATCTTATTGGTTACTCTGGAAACGGATTGCTGAATTAATAGCGGAATATTCAGCCCCTGTAATTTTGCGTTTCTTAGTTCAAAATTAACCGGCCCTTGCCATTGGTTTTTCACTGCATAATCGTCATAACCAACACCGGATAACGCAGCATTGAGTGAAATAACCCCGCTTAGTTTTTGTGGCATATTGAAAGCATTTAATAACGGTGTTAGGTCGATATTTTTTAGATCTGGTTTTGCTGAAACATAAGCAGGCGTTGAGCTGTAATTAAACGTCACAGGCAATGAAAAATCACCACCAAAGGCTTTGCCTTGTAATTTTGAAACGGTCAGGCGTGGTGTTTGGTTCTGCGCCTCAAAAATGACGTCGTTTACTATCATTCCACGATAAATCAAATGATTTATCCCTAGGCTAATATTCGCGGTAAAAGTCTTTAACCCTGATAAGTCATACTGCTGAGGATTAGAGCCTGAAATCACAGGTTTAACACCAACGCGGTTATTATTCGTTTCTATTTCTGAATTAATATTTGCCGAAGCGGTGCCTAATAAGTTATCTAAATCCAGTTTATCTGCGGCTAGTTTAATAACAATTTGCGGTGTGTCTGTTAATTGGATACTGGCATCCCCTGATAAGGCGCTTTCATTGGCCGTTATTGCCAGCTTGCTTAAACTCGCACTTTCCACCTTCCCTTTGGTATATAGAAAATCACCCGTTATTTGCCCTTCAATCCCACTTTCAGGTAAATCGACACCACTCAATTTATAGTCGAATTGAGTTAACGCCCCACTAATTTTTTGATTAATATCGGATAAGTTAACATCCGCACGTAAATTAAATACAAACTCTTGTTGGTTTTTATTCAGATTTCCACTGAATTTAACCGCTACCTGATTTTTATCATTTTTCTTCAGTGATAAATCAATATTACGCAGGTTAAATTCATCTTTAGCTGTTTGCCAAATAACTAAACTATTAGAAATATTAATTTTTTCTATATCTAATAACCAGCTACTTTTATCTTGTGAAGCCGCTGCTGTCGGCGCACCACCTGGTGCTACAGGAGCGTTATGGTGAGTTTGGATTTCGCTCTCTGGCGTTTTTCGGATAACAGCGCCATCGATAACAATTTGCTCAACAGAAAGCTTATGGGAAATGAGTGGCCATAATTCAACATCTAAACGCATATTATCGGCACTTAGAATAGGCTTAGCGGCATTCGGTGCGGTAAGGGAAACTGGCCCAGTAATAATGCTTAAAGTTGGCCATACATGCCAACGCATGTCGCCGTTGAACTCGAGTTGATAACCACTTTTTTTCTCTACTTGTTCAACAAGATAATGACGAAAATCGTTCGGGTTCACGAGCATTACAAGTGTTGTTAGCCCAGCGACAATCACCACAAGTAAAATAATCAGTGTCGTCAAAAAACGTTTCATCCTTCCCTCTCTTTAATTCCGCTTGCGCTCGCCACAAAAATGAACTCACACCTATCCCTGAAAATGGGCGGAAATTACCTATTTAATATCCATTAAAACGCAACAATTTCCGCAAAGTTCACCGGTTATCAGTCTTCGCTGATACGGCTACCAACAGCACCTTGTTGGTTTTTATATTTAGCATCTTGCCGGCTATTATAGGGGCGATCAGCACTACCAGATAACGGCTCAAAGCTTAAGGCACCAATCACCATACCAGGACGCAACGCTAACGGCAATTTACCTGAATTGTAGAATTCTAGCACGATTTGACCATGCCAGCCGGGGTCAATTCGATGTGCGGTTACGTGCACCATCAAACCTAATCTCGCTAATGAAGAACGCCCATCTAACCAACCTACAAGGTTATCAGGGAGCGTAACAGACTCAAGCGTCACTGCAAGTGCTAATTCTCCTGGGTGCAGAAAAAATGGCTCATCTTCATCAAGAACAATTTCATCGCTCATGACACGATCTAATGCCGCATTAACCTCATCTTTAGGGCCACTAAGGTCAATAAATGCAGCCGTGTGTCCTCGAAAAACGCGGAATTGATTTCCTAAACGAACATCTGCAGTTGCACCATTGATTCGTTCAACTGGTGGGCGTGGGCTAATCACTAATTTACCATCATCCATCCATTGAATAATATCGCGGTCACAAAGACGCATGGTTGTTTCCCCCTTCATTATTTTAATTTCTGCGCGGTTTAATCTTGACAGAATTCGCCAATTTTCGCTTTCAAGATATCAATCGCTACACGGTTTTTCCCCCCGCGCGGTACAATGATATCGGCATATTGCTTTGATGGCTCAATAAATTGCAAAAACATTGGGCGAACCGTTTTATTATATTGGTCAATAACGGAATCAAGCGTTCTGCCCCTTTCATTTACATCACGTTTAATACGGCGCATCAAGCAAATATCGAGCGGTGTATCAACGAAAATAGAAAAATCCATTTCACCACGTAAACGTTTATCTGTTAATAACAAGATACCTTCAATGATAATGACTTTTTTAGGTTTAAACGTGATGGTTTTTTGTTTTCGTGTATGAGCGACATAGTCGTATTGTGGAATTTCTACTGCTTGACCACTTTTCAGTGATTTAAGATGTTCATAAAGCAAACTGTGGTCCATCGAGTTGGGATGGTCATAATTTACCTTAAGGCGTTCTTCCATTGGGATCTCGGTTTGGTCTTTGTAATAGCAATCTTCTGGGATAACACCGATATTATGATCACCGACCTGTTCTCTTAACTCACGGTATAACGTGCTTGCAATTAAGCTTTTGCCAGATGCAGAGGCTCCCGATATACCTACAATGGTACAGTGATGCGCTATGTCAGTCATAAAATGATAACCTGGTTGAATATTAGAAATGAAAATACACAACAGTAAAATGTCATGTTGGCGGAATTATAGGGGGTAATGGCGTGTTGTTCCAGCATACCTCAACAAAGTTCGCTAAAAAAACACCCATTTGAGAGGAAATGCCGTAAATCAAAGCGTACAAAATGTCATTTATACACTAAAACTGTTTTTTTCCTTCTAATACTGCAATGCGATTTTCAATCGAGGGGTGGGTTGAAAACACAGAATCCCCTTTATTAAAAATATAAGCGGCTTTTCGGTAAGCTTGCCCAGTCGTGCTGTTATCATATTCATGGGTTTCATGGTTACCTGAGATTTTTTTCAGTGCGCTTATCATGGCTTGGTTATCTGAGGTCAAATCCACCGCTGCGGCATCTGCCATATATTCACGGGTACGAGATAAATAAAAATAGAGGATTTGTGTTATCCACGGTAAAACAAAATTCAGAACTAATAGGATCATTTGCGCTTTATTCGCGGCATTATTGCGGCTGCGCCCTGCCGTACGAATAAAAATCTGACTAAATAAATTAGTCACGGTTAAAATCACGTTGGCCAAAATGCCAACATACAAGGTTAATTTCGAATCACCATGAATAATATGGCCAACTTCATGAGCAAGAACCGCTTGAACCTCTTGTCGATTAAGCGTTTGCAATAAGCCTCTTGTCACTCCCACAAGTGCATTTCGATTATTCCATCCTGCGGCAAAAGCATTCGGTTCATCCGTTTCTAAAATATATAAACGGGGAATATAGCCTAAACTGGCACTTAAACTTAATTCTTCAATAATATTGAAAAGTTGCTTCTCTTGGGGACTGTTCGCATTTTCTTGGGTGATTTCTCTGGCATTCATCCCTGCTAACATCATTTTATGGCCTCTAAAATGAATATAAACTAACCCAAGGAAAGTTAAGCCTAAAACAATAAAAGTAGCGATAGGTAATTCATGGAATGTCACAAACATCATTGCATTATCGACTAAATCCAATTGCTCATTTGGATGCGTTGCAACATCAGCCAGTAAGCCAATGATTAGCATTAAAAAAATATAGCTCATCACCACCAAACGTGTACGAATATTATTTTTACGAATGACGTTTCTAAAATCCATAATGTGACCTGTTATCTACCGCTCATAAAATATCGGAACACCATAAGGCATTCCGATGATTTATCACTTCAAAGGCTAAGCGCTTTTTAATCGAAATTAATACGACGAGATTCCTCAGTCTTAATGGTTTCTTCATCAAGACGCCAATATTCCTTTGAAATTTTTAAGCTAGGAATAATGCCAACAATTAGCGCTGCTGGCATAGAAGCAATATACGCATTATAAGTTTCTAATGAACGGTTATAACCACGTTTAGCAAATGACAATTTATTTTCTGAAGAAACAATTTCTTCTTGTAAATTTGCCATAATGGCATCAGATTTTAGCTCAGGATAAGCTTCAACTGCGACATTAATCGCCCCACTAGTCACCATTTTTGAAAGCGCATCTTCGGCTTCACGGGCTTTATCCCCTGTCGCATTTTGTGCTTGCGTCCGTAGCTCAGTAATTTTACTGAACACTTCGGTTTCATGGCTTAAATATTTTTTAACTGTTGCTAATAAGCTATCAAATACTTTTCCACGACGATCTAATTGAACTGAAATCTCTGTTTCACTCGAAATAACAGCTTCTCGCAATGCAACGATACGGTTATAAAAATAAATAACGATCAGCACCACGACAACAATAAAAATTAAAAATTTCATAGTCACCTTTTCGGGTTACCCGTAGAAAGAAAACTGATTAAATAAAAGATGTGGCTATTCTACGCGAACATGACTCAATAAAGAAATGTTCCGCGAACAATTCAGAAAAATAGAAGGTTAAAAGAAACGTGTTTAGTAAAGAAAAGCATCAACAATAAATAAGGCTATCTAGTGGTAAAACTAAATAGCCTTTTTGCTCTATAACTAATTAAGCTGCAACCAGTTAAACAGCACGGAAAGAAATTTCTGTTGGGATCTTATCCCCTTCCCAATACATCAAGGCTGAAATACCTGAAGCAATTTCACGGTAGATATCTGCAAATTCACCTTCTGGATCACGCATGACAGTAGGCTGGCCACGGTCAAGGTCTTCACGTAAAGAGATATGCAGAGGCACCTGCCCCAATAATTTAGTATGGTATTTCTCGGCTAATTTCTCAGCACCACCGGTACCGAAAATCGGCTCAACATGGCCACAATTACTGCAAATATGCGCGCTCATGTTTTCAACGACACCCAGTACTGGGACATTGACTTTCTTAAACATCACGATGCCTTTCATGGCATCAACCAAGGCGATATCTTGTGGTGTTGTCACCACCACCGCCCCTGTTACAGGGATGTTTTGGGAAAGTGTTAATTGGATGTCACCTGTTCCTGGTGGCATATCGATAACTAAGTAATCCAAATCAGGCCATAACGTGTCCTGTAGCATTTGCATTAATGCTTTACTTGCCATTGGGCCACGCCAAACCATGGCGTTGTCATCCGTTACTAAGTAACCGATGGAGTTGGTTGCCAAGCCATACGCCATAATTGGCGCCATGTGCTGACCATCTGGAGAGGTTGGGCGCTCTAAGGTAGTGCCTAACATGTTTGGAATTGATGGGCCGTAAATATCCGCATCCAAGATACCGACTTTTGCCCCTTCTTGCGCCAGCGCGAGCGCTAAGTTCACAGAAGTACTGGATTTACCGACACCACCTTTACCTGAACTGACGGCTAAGATATTACGAACACCATTAATACCCGGCAAATCATTCGCACGTTTTAATGTGGTGATATCATGGCGCAGTTTCCATTCAACAGCATGAGCCCCTGTTTGTTGCTTTAATTCAGCGGTTTTTTCACTAATTAAAGTTTGAAACGGCCCTTTCCAAACGAATGGCATTACTAATTCGACATGCAGCACGTTGTCCAACATTGCACAATGATGTAACGCTTTGATAGAAACCAAATTACGTTGCAGTGTTGGGTGTGTAAATGAAGCCAAAACTTTGGAGACTTGTTCAGTCAGCAGTTCTGGTTTGTTCTGCTCGGGGGATTTATCGTTCATCCCGGCTCCTTTATTTATATTTTTGAACTATGTATATCCTAGAATAAGTTACAGAAAATTGGGCGGATATACTTTGACTGAGATTAATCATAACAGAGAACAAGAAGAAAGTTATTATATCGAGATAGGAAAAGCCACGAAGAGGTAAAAATTCTTTTTCAAACAAATTTCCAATTAATATTTTATACCCCTAGCAGCGATGGTTTTGATCGGTTAACATCAAAGACCCTTTTCAAATAATGGAAGTAAGAAAGTTACTATGTCTCAAGTCGCGAATAAATTACTGGTAACCTGTGCGTTACCCTATGCTAACGGTTCAATCCATCTTGGTCATATCCTGGAACACATTCAGGCTGATATTTGGGTCCGTTATCAGCGAATGCGCGGCAAAGAGGTTCACTTTATCTGTGCCGATGACGCGCACGGAACTCCAATCATGCTTAAAGCTCAACAGCTTGGCGTAACGCCAGAAGAGATGATTGCGGCAGTGAATCAAGAGCATCAGAACGATTTTGCTGGTTTCGCCATTAGTTATGATAACTACCACTCCACACACAGTGAAGAAAACAAAGTTTTATCAGAGCTGATTTACGGGAAACTGAAAAATAACGGTTTTATTAAAAACCGCACTATTTCACAGCTTTTCGACCCAGAAAAAGGCATGTTTTTACCGGATCGCTTCGTTAAAGGCACTTGTCCAAAATGTAAAGCCGAAGATCAATACGGTGATAACTGTGAAGTGTGTAGCGCAACCTATAGCCCAACAGAGCTGATTAACCCACGTTCAGTGATTTCTGGCGCCACACCTGTCATGCGTGATTCAGAACACTTTTTCTTTGATCTTCCTGCATTTAGCGACATGCTTCAAGCGTGGACTCGCTCAGGCGCACTGCAAGAACAAGTCGCCAACAAAATGCAAGAATGGTTCGAATCAGGCCTACAACAATGGGATATCACCCGTGATGCACCTTATTTCGGTTTTGAAATTCCAGATGCGCCGGGTAAATATTTCTATGTCTGGTTAGATGCCCCTATCGGTTACATGGGCTCCTTTAAAAACCTGTGTGACAAACGCGGCGACCTCGACTTTGACGAGTTTTGGAATAAAGACTCGAAAACAGATCTTTACCACTTTATCGGTAAAGATATCGTGTACTTCCATAGCCTGTTCTGGCCTGCAATGTTAGAAGGTAGCCAGTACCGTAAACCGACAAATCTATTTGTGCATGGTTATGTCACCGTCAACGGTGCAAAAATGTCTAAATCTCGCGGAACATTCATTACCGCCCGTTCGTATTTAGATCATTTAGATGCTGACTGCTTGCGCTATTACTATGCTGCAAAACTGTCTTCTCGTATTGATGATATCGATTTTAATTTGGAAGATTTCGTACAGCGCGTCAACAGCGACATCGTCAATAAAGTGGTTAACTTGGCATCACGTAATGCGGGCTTTATTGCTAAACGCTTCGATGGCAAATTATCGGCAAATCTGGCTGAGCCTGAGCTATACCAACAATTTATTGATGCTGCTAACGTTATTGGCGAAGATTTCAGCAATCGTGAGTATAACAAAGCGATCCGTGAAATTATGGCATTAGCCGATATCGCAAACCGCTATGTTGATGAAAAAGCCCCTTGGGTTGTGGCAAAACAAGAAGGTAAAGATCAAGAACTGCAAGACATTTGCTCGATGGGCATCAACTTGTTCCGCGTTCTGATGACTTACCTGAAGCCGGTTTTACCCGGCCTCACTGAGCGTGCTGAAGCCTTCTTAAATAGTGAACTGTCATGGGATGCGATTAGTACCCCGTTATTGAACCACAGCGTCGCTCCGTTCAAAGCGCTGTTTAACCGCATTGAAATGGCAAAAGTGGATGCAATGGTTGAAGCTTCAAAAGAGAGCATTAAACCAGTACAACAACTCACCGGGCCACTCGCTGACGACCCAATTCAAGAAACCATCACTTTTGATGATTTTGCGAAAATTGACCTACGAATTGCATTAATCAAGCAAGCTGATTTTGTTGAAGGTTCAGACAAACTGCTGAAATTACAATTAGATATCGGTGGTGAAACGCGCCAAGTATTTTCTGGCATTCGCTCCGCTTATCCAGACCCGAAAGCATTAGAAGGCCGTTTGACGGTGATGGTTGCTAATCTCGCACCACGTAAAATGCGTTTTGGCATTTCAGAAGGTATGGTAATGGCTGCAGGCCCTGGCGGTAAAGATATCTTCTTACTCAGCCCTGACAGTGGCGCACAGCCCGGTATGCAAGTTAAATAACAACGCATTAAATTGAGTTGCTATTCATCAAAAATGGAGGGTTAAAGACTCTCCATTTTTTATTGGCTTTTTATTGTGATCGGTAGCACAATAATAAAGTTAATTGTATGATGAATAGATATTACATTACAGGACCAATCTCATGTCATTTAAACAGGTACTGATAACGGGATGGCAGTATTTGCGAGCTTTCGCAATACTCTACCTTTGCCTGATTATTGGAAACCTTATATCAACACTACTTCCATTCTCCATCCCCGGCAGCATTGTCGGCATGTTAATTTTATTCATATTGCTTGCGTTACAAATTATCCCCGCGAAGTGGGCACAACCCGGTTGCAGCATTTTGTTGAAAAACATGACCATCCTGTTTGTTCCTATTGGTGTTGGCATAATGAATTACTATGAATTAATTAGCCAACAAATGGTTCCTATTATCGTTTCCTGTGTGGTTAGTACCTTAATCGTTATGGTCGTTGTCGCCATCAGTTCCAACTATATTCATAAGGAACGCCCTGTCGTTGGGGCTCAACCTGATGACGTTCCTTTCCCCCCCGAAGACCCAATTTCTTCGGTCATTAATGATGATAAAACTAAGGGGAATGAATAATGTTAGAACATATTTGGTGGTCATTGCCGCTGACTATTGTTGTGTTTTATTTGGCTCGTAAGTTGTCGACCACATTTAAGTTACCGATTTTAAACCCACTATTAATTACTATTGCGGTATTGATTGCGCTATTGGTCGTCACAAATACTTCTTATGAGCACTATTTTGCAGGTAGCAAAATACTCAATGATTTGCTACAACCCGCAGTCGTTGCGCTCGCTTTTCCACTTTACGAACAAATGCACCAAATTCGAGCCCAGTGGAAATCTTTATTAAGTATTTGTTTTGCAGGTAGTTTAGTGGCCATGTTCAGCGGTGCTGCTATCGCATTATGGTTGGGGGCAACCCCGGATATCGCGGGTTCTATTTTACCTAAATCTGTAACTACCCCTATTGCGATGGCTGTCGCTGATTCTGTTGGTGGGATCCCTGCGATTAGTGCCGCTTGCGTGTTGTTTGTTGGGATCTTAGGCGCCATGTTTGGCCATAGCTTATTTGATGTACTGCGTGTACGAACCCACGCCTCAAGAGGGCTCGCGATGGGAACTGCTTCCCACGCCCTAGGCACTGCCCGCTGTGCCGAAGTGAATTACATTGAAGGTGCTTATAGCTCCCTTGCATTAATGACCTGCGGGGTTATCACCTCACTTATTGCCCCGTTTATATTCCCTGTCATTTTACATCTTTTTAGCTAAGCTTAATTCACTAAGCCAATAACCAAGCATATGAGTAAGAGGAGTTCATTAGCCTCTTACTCATGTGCACGCCAACAAAACATGAGATATATCTCACAACAAAAGAATATGTTTCATAAATTTCATTTAGAATGGTGATAATGATCACATATAGTTCTACGTATTATTGAATAGAATAAAAATAATTAAATAGGGAGAGTAACTCATGCATTCAAGATTTAAGGCCGCTTGGGCCGAGCTTCCAGAAAAGTTACAGTCAGTACTTAGACCTATCATTGATAAATCTGATTTCCAAGGCGTGTTAACGGCTGAACAAGTTGAACAAATTAAAGCTGAAACAAGTGTAGACGACGCTGAGTTAGCCTTTGCATTATTGCCTTTCGCTGCTGCCTATGCCGTTACGCCTATTTCCCATTTTAACGTGGGTGCAATCGCTCGTGGGGCAAGTGGTAACTTGTATTTTGGTGCCAATATGGAATTTAGCCATGTATCAATGGGCCAAGTGATCCATGCAGAACAGTGTGCAGTGACACACTCTTGGATGAAAGGTGAAACGCAGATTACCTCAATTACTGTGAATTACACACCTTGTGGCCACTGCCGCCAATTTATGAATGAATTACGTGAAGGTGGTAAAATTATGGTGAATTTACCAGGCCGCACACCCGCAGTACTACACCACTATTTACCCGACTCATTTGGGCCGTCTGACTTAAACATTACTACTTTACTACTCGACCCTGTTGACCATGGCTATAAAAACCAAAGCCGTGATCGGTTATTAAGTGCCGCAATTGAGGCTGCAAACCAATCTCATGCACCTTATAGTCAATCTCATTCAGGTATTGCGTTACAGTTAAAAGATGGCTCACTGTTTACAGGCCGCTACGCAGAAAATGCCGCATTCAACCCAAGTTTACCGCCACTGCAAGCCGCTTTAATTATGATTAACCTTGCAGGTAAAGATATTCACGCCATCGACCAAGCTAAGTTTGTTGAAAAGCAAGATGCAATTATCAAACATTGGTATGTTACCGAAAATACATTACAGGCACTGGGTTGCCAAAATATTGAATTAGCTTATTTAGATTAATTTTATATTTATTTAAATATAACGGTTATTGCTGGGAGCTTGAATAAACAGTAATAACCGTATAGTTGCTATTAGAACTTTAATCTTGTTCACAAAACCATTTACCTGCAAAGTGGCCATCCATAATAGGACTCACTAGTTTTGATTAATATATGCCCTAGTAAGTGAATTCATTAAACAATTTCTCTGTTTCATTTATCGTGTCTTCTAATGTAATAACTAAAGGGATCTTCCGCATTTTTTCTAGCCAAGCTTGGCTTTGTTGCTGTTTTATCGATGCAGATTGCACGGCTTCTTCTTTCATGTCTAGCCAAATGCTAGCAAATAACGCAGATTCACCATTACGTGATTTATTAGAAAAGCTATTTAATAGTTTCCCTATAATTTTATTCTGTTTATCTATAGATAATACTTCAAATACATCTTTAAACAACCAACCTTCATATGGAATTCCTGAATTTAACATCGCTTCTTTTTTTATTTTAATAAATTCTTGATGTGTAATGTCACCAATTGGGATGTTATCACTTTCTTTGCGATTTTTCATAATTCGTCCATATGCTAATTTTACTTCTTTTTGATACCGACTCCGTTTTTCACTGGTGAATGACTCACCCCGTGCCTTCATATGATTATTTAAAAACTCTTTTTCTAGATAAATAAAAATACTGAAATATTTATCATTCGAATTATTAAACTTTTGAATATTGTCTTTATCAGTAAAAGCATGACCTTTATTTAAAAGGCTTAAACATGATGAAATTATAAAAATTAATGTAATAATAGATTTAGATTTAAATGATATCATGAGAACCCCTTCGATTTTTATTATAAAACGTTGAATCATTAATCATTTCTTCAAACATAAAATCTAACTTTCTCTCTAGCTTATTAACTAAAGCAATCCGCCTCATTTTCTCCAGCCATCTTTTGCTTTTAATTTGCTTGTCTGATGGTGGTTTGGAAGCCTCCCTTACCATTGCATACCAAAGCACCATGAATAATTTAGCTTCCTTCGCAGGATCGTTGTTATTCATCACAAAAATGAACTGTTGCCATAGTGTCTCTTTGCTTCTCTCATTAACAACATCCAGAACATCTGCCAAAATCCAAGCATTGTATGGCATTCCCATCTCATTCAAATTCTCGCGATAAAAAACCATAGCTTCTTCATAGCCAAATTTTCTTACAAATGCTTCCTTTGGATACTTTAAGAATTCTAATATTGGGTTATTATCTTTTTCACCCTTAAAAATAACTAATTTTTTTCTATCAAATATTAAATTCTTAGATTCAGAAAAGTATAACATCTGTAGCATAAAGAAAAGACGTGGCGTTTTAACACCTTTTTTTTCACAAAAACTAATTATATTATTTTTATTATATTTTACATTATTTCCTTGAGGATTTTGGCAAGCACTGAGAAGAAAAACTGAAAGCAAAAATATTAATTTATAATTCATATACATCCTTGTTATTCATAAAGTTAGAAACCAATAATCTTAAAAACAATTATGTAAAAAAACATTGCCCACATACAAACAAACATCAGCAATCACCATTCGATTACAAATAATTAAAATAATTTATTTTATTATAAGTGGACTTTTTAAATATTAATTAAAACTAAAAGATCCTCCAGAAGAATAACCACTATAACTAAATTCAGGTATACTTGGCATTGAGGATATTGAGTATTTATCATCAAATGAGTCCATTGAATTATTCATTGATGACATATTGTCTCTTAAATTATCAATCATATTTTCAAAATGATGGTTATTTCTTATGGTATCTGTAGGGAAGTCTTTAAATCCGGAAGTTCCCGGAAGAACAACACTCGGGCGTTCTAGATAATAATTTGTTGGTGTTTCATTATCCTTAAACCTATCAAGTAGGTTTGTTGTACGAGGTGCTAATTGCCTATTTGGTTCGGATTTTGGATAAGTGCTTTCCAATATCGATTTATCTACCATATTATGTGGATACTTAATTGGAGGTGTTGACTTGTTGTTTATTGATGGCATATTTCCCCTTAAATCATCAATCATACGATCATAATGAGCAACATCTGGTTGATAATTAACTGATGGTGAATCAAATAAGCCTGTTTCTGGTAATATATAGTCAGGTCTTTCTAAATAATATTCAGACAATAGATTTTTATGTGTAAATTCCGTTTGGCCACGCCAATCTGTTTGTACTTGAAATGATTCTAAATGTTGTGAAGGATAATCCCAAAATGAAAAACGCTCTGTTCCTCTATCAATTAAAGGGTTTCCTGTATTATATAGAATATAATTATTATATTGCATGTTATCGATAGTTTTCGAAGAAAAAAATGCTCTATATGCTTTTTTTGCTGTTATATTTAATCCATCTATAAGATTATCAATATCAATGGCTTTTCTCATCCAATTATGAATTTTAGGTTGATCTTTTGCTGGAGACTCCTCTAAGCGCTCCAACATAAAACTCATCGTGTTCAAACTCAATAATGTTTCTTTTTCCGTGTCTCCTATTGAATTCAAAGCTGTTTGCCAATATGTTTCCCTATTTTCTTCAGGCATAACATCAAATACAATTTTTAACGTCCATGCGTCTCTAGAATAATCTAAATTATCAAAAACATCGTTATGAATTTGCATTGCTTCAACATGATTAATATCTCCTTTTATTATAAACCCTTCATTATGAAACCTACTATAAAGAGTGACAAGATACCTTTCTGCCATTTTGAATCGAATTTTATCTTCTATATTCTCAATTTTTTCCCCATTTTCTAATTTAAACTCATCTAAGTGATTCATCGCAAAAGCACCTAAAAGAGAATCACCTTTAACCACACTATTTGCTAGCTTCGCATAACGGTCTCCTTTACTTTCTAAATAATCATACATAAGCTCTGGCCTTTTGCTAACCATTAAAATTCGGGTAGCATTAGATAAATCTGTTGATATTAATTCTAAGTTCCCCTGCCTACGACCATTAATATTCATATTTTAGTCCCTAATTTTTAATACGTTCTGATAAAAATAGCCTTACCTTGTCTTGAATAGTTTCCCAATTAACAAGATTTGAAAATTCAAATGAAACACTATATTTAAGACCAAACTCAGGCATTAATGATAATAATTTACAACGCCGATAACTATCATCTAACTGTCTCCATGAACACTCCATTAAAACATTGACTTCACCATTATCTTCATCCCAATAGTAACCATACTTTATTATATTGACATCCACTTTATTACCATTAATATGTTTAAACTCAATAGAAACCTCATTAAAATAAAGTTCTAATTCCTCATCATAATATAGTTCACCCTTTCTTTTAAGCCTCCCCATATTTAGGTATATATTTTTTTTATGACTGAAATATTTTTCAGGGTCACTATTTAATGGCTCAACATAGACTTCTATCATTTTAACATCATGGCTGACTTCACTAAATGGCTTTAAATCTGGCCATGACATCCTCATTGGCAGAATTCTAAAATTAGCCTCACACCCTTTTTTATTTTCAATAAACCTTGGGTCAAAATAACTATACCCTTCATATTCAGCAAATAAAAAAACATACTCGCTAGGAATTTCTATAATATTCTTATTAAACTGCCCACAAACAAAGCCCGGTCTATTTTCTGCATAAACATTTATAGAAATTAATAATAGAAATACATTAATAATTAACTTAAATATATAGCTGATAAAAACACCAAATTCCATAACTTCACCTATTGAACTAATTTAATAATAATTAAATTATAAAAACTAGAATAATAAAATATAATTTCCAATCATGATTTAAATGATATAATTACGCGCTCAAGTCTATTAAGCCATCTTTTGCTTTTTTCGATCTTATCTAAATCCGATACATTTTTCATTTTATTCCAAAGAAATAAAAATACTTTTTTTTCACTTTCATGGGAATCATTCGCCAATGCATTTAGCATGTCATCCCAAATTTTTTGATTAGTTTCATGATCTAAGACATCAAAAACATCTGCAAAGAACCAAGCATCAAAGGGCATGTCACAGGCTGCAAATGCTTTTCTATTTATTTCAGCAGCCTCTTGATAACTAATATCCCTGCGAGTCGTAGTACTGCCATTTTCAAAACGTTTTAAAAGCACTTCTAGATGAGCTAATGCGTGTTCATAATGGTATTTATTAAAATCTTTATTTGATAATGGTTTATTATATTCAACCATCACTTGCTTCATATATTCTCTAATCAAAATAATAAAAATACCTATTTCTTTCTTACTATTATAAGAATTTTCAATATTATCTGATTTTACTTTCTCTTTTTTGTTTGTTAAAAAGCCATTTCCATATGACAGATTGCAAAGAGAAATAATCAATAATATGAATATTATTAATATGTTTTTAATTTTCATCTATGATTTACCCCAAGATTGAAATATAAATTAATAACCCTAAGCTAAAACAGTTAAAAACATGCAGCAATATATGATATTTGAAAATATAATTTCGCTTACAGTAAACTAATTTTTTCACTCACTAACTCATTAAAAATAGAGAAAAAAACATTAAGAAAATTTATCCATAAGGAAGTTAAACCATTGTTTAAAAACCCGCTGAGATAAAAAGAATTCATTCATACTTGGCTAAGCGTGATCTACCCACCGTAATGAGTACACCGTTGACGGCTTTCATTCCCTTCCGCACATAAACTCCTTATCATATGCACAATATTTTTCAGTAAATTTTTTAACGCTTTTTTATCATTATTTACTGTACATATTTGCTGTTTAGCTTAGGATCTACCCTGACTTTGTTGATTAATCGTCCGAAGAGTGATATTTCATGGAACATGAGTACGAAACAAAACGCCCTCTCTATATACCCTACGCTGGCCCAATTTTGCTTGAATTCCCTTTGCTGAATAAAGGAAGCGCCTTCACCGAAGAAGAGCGTGCAAATTTTAACTTGCATGGTTTACTTCCTGAACAAGTTGAAACCATCGAAGAACAAGTTGAACGTGCCTACCGTCAATTGATTGATTTTAAATCAGATATTGATAAACATATTTATCTGCGAAATATTCAAGATACCAACGAAACCTTATTTTATCGCCTTATAGATGCCCACCTGACAGAAGTAATGCCAATTATCTATACCCCAACCGTGGGTGAAGCTTGTGAGCATTTCTCTGACATTTATCGTCGTGCACGTGGTTTATTTATTTCTTATCCAAACCGTGAATACATCGACGACATGCTACAAAACGCCACCAAACAAAATGTGAAAGTGATTGTTGTTACCGATGGCGAACGTATTTTAGGCCTTGGTGACCAAGGTATCGGCGGTATGGGTATCCCAATTGGGAAACTCTCTCTCTATACCGCTTGTGGGGGTATCAGCCCTGCTTATACTTTGCCTATTGTTATTGATGTAGGAACCAACAACCCACAGCGTCTGAATGACCCTCTATATATGGGATGGCGCCACCCACGTATTACTGGTGATGAATACAACGAATTCCTTGATGAATTTGTCCAAGCAGTAAAACGCCGTTGGCCAAACGTATTGCTCCAATTTGAAGACTTCGCTCAGAAAAATGCGATGCCTTTATTAACCCGCTACCGTGATGAGCTTTGCTGTTTTAATGATGATATTCAAGGCACTGCATCCGTTGCATTAGGTAGCTTAATTGCCGCCAGCCATGCAGCAGGCAGTAAGCTAAGCGACCAACGCGTGACTTTCTTGGGTGCCGGTTCCGCAGGTTGCGGTATTGCAGAGCAAATCATCGCCCAGATGAAATCCGAAGGCTTGAGCGACGAAGAAGCGCGTTCACGCATTTATATGGTTGACCGCTTTGGTTTATTAACCGATAAACTGCCTAATTTACTCGATTTCCAAGCTAAGTTAACGCAAAACAGTGAGAATTTAGCCAGCTGGGATGTTAACAGTGACTCAATTTCACTGTTAGATGTCGTACGCAATGCCAAACCAACCATATTGATTGGTGTGTCTGGCCAAGCTGGGTTATTCACAGAAGAAATCATTAAAGAGATGCATAAGCACTGTGAACGCCCTATCGTGATGCCATTATCGAACCCAACGTCACGTGTTGAAGCTCGCCCAGAAGATATTATCAATTGGACTGATGGAAAAGCATTGGTCGCAACAGGAAGTCCATTTAGCCCAGTATCTTACAAAGAGCAAGTGTTCCCAATTGCACAATGTAACAACTCCTATATCTTCCCGGGTATCGGTCTTGGTGTGATCGCCTCTGGTGCTAAACGCGTTACTGATGGCATGTTAATGGCCGCCAGCCGCGCTCTCGCCAGCTGTTCACCTCTTGCTAAAAATGGTGAAGGTGCGCTATTGCCTCTGCTATCTGATATCCAAGATGTTTCTCGCATTATTGCTAAACAAGTTGCCAAAGAAGCACAAGTTCAAGGTGTGGCAACCGTCACATCGGATAGCGCTCTTGATGAAGCCATTGAACGTAATTTCTGGAAGCCTGAGTACCGTACTTATAAACGTACTTCGTTTTAATTTGTCATAACGGTATTGATTGAAAGGGGCTCTTTAGAGCTCCTTTTTTGTTTTTTTATGTTCCCCCCCGACAGAATGATATCTGCATTCTCAGATAATGATAAATTGCGCTAAACAAATCACTTATTTAAGATAACGACCATGACTGATTAATAGGATATTGACATGACTGGCGACCTCAATGCTGCTATTCCACAGAAACCTAAGTTTTCCCTATGGGCAATAGCTCTAACACTTTTTATTGCAGCGCTGAATATTGTTGTTTATTTTTACCAGCTCAATTATGCCGCCCCACTCGATTCCCAAGAAAATAACTTATTGCTATTTGGTGCCAATGTTTACCAACTTTCATTAACGGGGGATTGGTGGCGCTATCCAGTCAGTATGGTATTGCACTCAGGTGGTATGCACCTTGCTTTGAATACGTTGGCTTTGTTTGTTATTGGGATTGAATGCGAACGTACCTATGGGAAATTTAGGATGCTCGCGATATACCTATTTTCAGGTATTGGCGCGGCATTTTTTAGTGCTTATTGGCAATACAGTGAAGCCATTAATGCAGTAGCGAACCGTGCATCGATGAATGCGTGGAATAGTTTATATTTACCTGATAACACAGTGTATATTACCGTGGGTATTGGCGCATCTGGCGCTATAATGGGATTAGCTGCCGCTTCTGTAATTGATTTATTGAAAAGAATTAATAACCCGAGTCTCTCTCTTGAAGAACGCAACCAATTAAAACGCCCGCTATATAATATTATTGGGATGATTGCGCTAACTCTCATCAATGGTTTGCAGTCAGGTATTGATAACGCTGCTCATATTGGTGGTGCTGTACTTGGTGCGGTTATTAGCGGTGCTTTTGTGCTTGCGCCACAAGCAACATTTCGGGCAAAACTGCTTTCTAGTGGCTTAATTGTACTTATAGCTGCCACCTTACTGGCCATGACACTCAGCCAGTTTTCTTCCTTACAAGACGAAGACCTAAACTATGAGCGCCAGTTTATTTACCAAGAAATGGCAAAAGAACTTAATCAGCGATAAAAAATACTGTTTTTTGGTAAGAGAGCAGTCCTATTATTGATACCGCCAATAGTAGGACATAAATCTAGAAAGTGAATAAATTCATTGTCATCATAACTGCGCTACAGGTAATTAATAACAATGTAATGTATTGGAAAGTGCGCTCGGATAAACGGATCAGTAAATATTTAGCCAGTGGCATCACAATCAATGCCCCCGCACACAGTATCAGCGCCAATTTTAAATCGGTATAACCGTCTTGCGCATAGGCCAAAGCAGAAGAGCCAGACAACACAGTTGTTACAAAAATCGATGTGCCAATTGCTTGCTTAATATTCAGTTGCATATAGCGCAACAACATTGGGAGAACAACCACCCCACCACCAACTCCAGTTGCACCAAGTACAACACCCGCTAGAACAGCTGGCACAGCCATGGATTTTAGCTGATCTCCTTTTGCCGCTTCTTGTTTGATGATCGAAACAAAAAACATTCGCTGAACAAATAAATAGAGCGAAAAGATAATGGCAGCAGCCACTAACAGGTTAATACCCCACTCGACTTGTTTTTCATACCCCGGTAATCCCCCAAGCCATGTCACAAGCAAACTAGAAAGAAAGGTGCTCGGCAACATAATCGCTAATACAATGAGCGCTCCTTTAAAGGGGATATTGCCTAAGCGAAAATGCATATAAGAAGAAGAAACCTTCATTAGCATCGAAAGGAAATTGGCCGTGGCTACGGCTGCTAATGCATTCAGCCCAAAAAAATAGGTCAGTATCGGTAATACAATCACACCACCACCGACACCCGTTGTGCTAATAATCAGCCCAATAAGTGCACCTATCGCTAACTCCGTTACAATCATTAACTCTTGCCTTGTATCAGTGCGCGTCGCCCTTTTTGTAATGCTTCATTTGCATCACTATCTGCTAACGTGAGGTATTTAAAAAATAATGTATCGAAAGTAATCATCTGTAACACTTGGGGGGTGATGATGCCTAATTGGGAATGTTGCTCATCATAAAAATAAGGCAAGGCGAAGTCCGCTAACTTTATCGCTTCATCTTGACCAAACCGCGTCAGTGCGACTGTCGGGCAACCTGTTTCTTTTGCAGCTCGAAGCATGCTATTGATTTCTTGAGTATTTCCACGCGCTGTTACCGCAATTGCAAGGTCTTCTGGCCCCAAATTTGCCGAATAACTTAGCTGAACATGCAAATCATAACTAAACAGTGCGTGTTTATTAATGCGAACTAATTTATGGAAAATATCACTGGCAACAATGGCTGAAGACCCGACACCAAACAGCACGATACGTTTGGCCTGAAACATTTTTTGCGCGATGGTATCTACGACAGATGGCTCAAGTAAATCCAGTGATTTTTCAATAGCCGAAATAAACATTTGCCCTGTTTTGGCGATAATCTGAGAAGTATCATCGTGACGACTCAGATTACCGTATAAACTTTCCGCTTTGTGTTGCTTCTCATCCGACAAATAATCGACTTTAAATTCAGGATAGCCACGGTACCCCATTTGGCGTGAAAAGCGGATAACAGATGCACTACTGACCCCAGCCGCTTGTGCCAATTCCGCTGCATTCATCGCAATAAGGCTTTCGCGATTATCCAACAAAAATGTGGCAATACGTTGTTCTGTGCCTTTACCGCGTGTCTGCATGCTTTCCAGTTTTACCGTCAGTGTCGACATGGCTTTTCCTTCTAATTATTTTTCTGGATCAGTGAAGCCTATTATCATACTGGCAATGAACCCGACAATCCATGCACCTGCAACAGCAATTAAGAAATCCAGGATTTGGCCATCACCCACTAATGGAATTAATGATAACCCTGCTGTTCCAAAAGGAATGATGATCCCGACATGGAAGAATGCCATTAATGCCCCGCCAGCCGCGCCACCAATACAACCCGCAATGAATGGTTTACCTAATGGCAATGACACACCGAATAATAACGGTTCACCGACACCAAAAATACCCACAGGCAACGCACCGACTAAGGTTTTTTTCAAACGTTGGTTTTTGGTTTTTAAATAAACCCAGAAACACGAGCCCACTTGCCCCATTCCGCCCATCGCTAAAATTGGGAACAAGTAATTCAGGCCAAAAGTTTGCAAAATTTCAGCATGAATTGGGATCAAACCTTGGTGTAAACCCGTTAGTAATAAGAATAAGAAACTGCCGCCTAAGATACCGCCAGTCGCCACGGCGCCACCGCCACTATTTAATAAAGCGACAGAAACCCCTTGAGCCAAAATCTGGTTTAAGTAATGTCCTGCGGGTTGGAACACCACAATTGCGACCATCGCAGAGACTAAAATGGTCACAAATGGCGTCACGATAAGATCTAAGCTTTCTTTAATGATACTTCTAAACCACACTTCAAATTTAGAAGAGAAAACGACCACCATCAGTACCGCAAAAATCCCCCCACTACCTGGGACTAATTTCGAGCCAAATAAGGTGATATCCGCTAAACCTGGCATCGAAAGTAGCCCAGCCATGACCGCACCAATTGAGGTGGAAGCACCAAGCTCTTTCGCGGTATTCACCCCAATCATAATTGAAAGATAAACAAATACTGCGCTACCAATCAATTTTAATAACTTAAATAACTCAGGGAATTGGTCGACAACCCCCGGAGCAACCAAGCGGACGATATTGATTAGCCCCATAATAAGACCGCAACCAATCAGAGCTGGAATGGTAGGGACAAATATAGCGGCTAACGTATTTAAAGTACGACGGATCGAGAACGCTTTTTTTTCTGTAGGCTTAGCCGTTTCTGTTGTTGAGGACGAACTACCTTGCATACGTTTGTTCATCACTGAAAAGACTTTTGCTGCGGTTCCCATCCCAACAATCACTTGTTGCTGTTCACCATTGAAAATCACGCCTTTTACGCCTTCAATTTGCTTCAAGGCCTCAGCATCGAATTTGCTATTATCTTTTAAAACTAAACGGATACGCGTCATACAATGAGTTAATGTTGCCACGTTCTCAAAGCCGCCCGCATATTTTTCTATTTCTCTGGCGAGTACTTCCAGATGTTCTATCTTATTAGCCATATTATTCCCCCGGTGTTGGCTAAGCTATATGCTAGCTTTCCATCACGCTATCCCCATTTATTAACGGTGTGTATCTAACATGCTGTCCAATGTGGTATTTGGATGCTGTTGAACGATGTCCGTCGCTTGCTGTGCGTTGATTTGTAACTCATGCATTAAAATTGCGCGTCGTGGATGATAATCCACTTGTGCCAATAGCCCTGCTGCGGTGTGTTCATCAATACCGCAGACCTCACTTACAATTCGTTCTGCGCGGCGCAGTAATTTGATATTACTCGCAACAACATCAACCATTAAATTAGTATGAATACGGCCTAATCTCCCCATCACACAAGTACTTAGCATGCCTAAAATCATTTTTTGCGCAGTACCGCTTTTCATGCGAGTCGAACCTGATAACACTTCAGGGCCAACATCAGGGGCAATCGCCAATTTTGCTACTTCGCTGACTAGCCCTCGGCCTCGCGTAGTAATTGCCACCGTTAACGCACCGATTTCATTAGCATATTCAATGCCCGCTAAGGTAAATGGTGTGCGTCCGCTGGCTGCAATACCCACCACGACATCTTTGGCACAGAGTTGGCGTTTTTTTAGCTCTTCAATCGCTGACTCTACTGAATCCTCAATATTTTCAACCGCTTTTAGCATGGCATTTTGGCCACCTGCAATAATCGACTGCACCATTTCAGGTGAAGTGCCAAATGTGGGTGGGCATTCTGCACTGTCTAACACGGCTAGCCTGCCACTGGTTCCCGCCCCAATGTAAAACAAGCGCCCACCTTGTTTTAAGCATCCGGCAATCGCGTCAACCACTTGGGCAATCGCGGGTAGAACGGCCTGAATAGCCCCTGCAACGGTACTATCTGCTTGGTTAATAACCTTCACCATCGAGAGTGTATCCAACCGTGAAAACTGTTGTGTTTCCTGATTGAATTCATTGTGTAGGCAGTCACTCAGAGTATTTTCGGCTAGAGACATTAAAACGCCCTCATGAAATTTAATTTCATTAAAAAATACATTAAATGAATTTTTATTTCAATTTAAATCACTGCAATTTTGTACAACTTAATTGCGGGTTATGATCTTTCTCACAATAATAGGTCTGTATTGAAAAAATACCGGTGACGAAAGCCACCGGCGATAGCTCTATTTTACGAACTTACAGGTTCCGAAGGCAGATGGGATGTGAAAATCAGGTTTAACAGAATCAGGTTTGATCCAGCTAATCCATTTACGCACTTGCTTAGGTTCACCCGCGCTGAACTCTCCGCGTAAAATGGCACACATTAGTGTCTGCTTGTCTGCGTCTTGCCATAAATCGAGTTTAGTAAATTCATCTAAATCAATTTTTCCCGTTAATACATAACCATTTGGCGTTATTTCACCCACGGTTTGTAATGTCTCCCAGTTCCAACTTGGGTCAACTTCACGGTAATAATTAGCTTTTGCATCGAAAGTACGTCCTTTCGGGTCCATTTCAGCCGTGTAATAAGGTTTTAGTTCAGGGCTAGTCGCAAAAAAGAGTTCGACTCGGTCAGAATCTAACACCGCTTGGTCTTTATCTGGGTTATCACCTAACTGAATATCTTTATCATCTGCAATAAAACGGAAATATAATGTGTCATCACTCCACAAAGCGCGAAAATCTGTTTTGGGAGCCGCTTCCTTTTCCCATGGGTACGTAAAATCGGTTAATATTTCTGCTTTTTCCCAGACTTCCGTACTTTTAGTCGCATCATTGAGTGATTTTAACTGATCGGTATGATTGATTTGGTACTCTTTCGCTGCCACACTCGCGGTAACAAACACAGCACTCGCGGCTAATAATGTCGTTAGTTTCATACTTTCCTCACCTATCTAATTAAAGATCTGCTATTCACAGAAACCCGCCAAAGAAACAATATTTCACTTCAAATTAAAAATATAGAATTAAAATTTCATAATATATAGCTTCATTCCATAAAAACTACCATGATGTGAAGCGAATCACTCTTTGATGAGAACGTGATTTACCTTTTTCATCCAATGTCTGATTAATTTTGATTCAATTATTAGGCTTAATATTAGTCAACTTCGATTAGTGTGCAGACATTGACATGACTTTACGTTACGCGACTTGCGTCACTAATTTAAGTCAAGTAGCCTAGAGACACAGGCCTACTGAGGCTGACAATTTCGGATTATGACTCTTTATTATCAAGGCTAGGACATGAGGAAACGTCTGTTTTTTGGTCTTATTATTCTTGCAGGGATCGCATTTACGACCATAATGTTGCTTGATCGCTGGATAAGCTGGGATACCGCCCCCTATATCTATGAAGATGTAGAAAAATTGCCTGCGCGCGATGTCGGGATGGTACTCGGCACATCCAAATATTATGCCTCTGGTGTTAATAACCTCTATTATACCTATCGCATTAAAGGCGCAGCGGAAGCATACCACAGTGGAAAAGTGAAATATTTGCTCCTCAGTGGTGATAATGGCGCTCATAATTACAATGAGCCAATCAACATGCGCAAAGATTTAATTAAAGAAGGGGTTCCAGCCTCCAAAATTGTGCTCGATTTTGCTGGTTTTAGGACATTAGACTCCGTAGTACGCACTAAAAAAGTGTTTGATACCGATAATTTTACGATTATTACCCAGCGTTTTCATTGTGAACGTGCGGTCTTTATCGCCAAACATAAAGGTATTGATGCGCAATGTTTAGCGGTTCCGACACCTTCTGGGATGTATAGAGTGAGAGTGCGTGAAGTGTTTGCGCGGCTAGGCGCTCTGGCAGATTTATATATCTTAAAACGGGAGCCTAAATTTTTAGGTGAACAAGAATCGATCCCAGCCCCGATTAAAATGCCAGCCGGAATTAAAGGCTATCCGGCGGTTTCACCGGATGAAGTCAATAAATTGAAGTAGATATATAGGTAGATAAATACTCATCTACCTATTAACTTTGCTGTTAATTTGCGCCAACACCATTCAAGTGGGCCTTGTCTGAAAAACATCAGCCAATAATAAGAAAATAATACATTTATTCCCCAAATAATGGGAATCAAGACAATTAATTCAACCCGCGTGAATTGACCAAAATAGCCTAATTGGTAAAACAGTGTGGTACAAATTAGCGTTTGCAAAATATAATTACTCAGCGCCATCCGCCCCACATATTGCAGCCCATGGATTACCTTGTTATTTGCGATTTTTTCCCAAAAACCATACACCAAAGCGATATATCCTAAAGATTGGAATGGAATAACTAGCTCATTAATAATGTAACCAATGATTGATGTTGAAAAATAACTCCAATTAAATTGGCTTTGCATGTATAGCGAAACTATTTGGACCAATATCGATGGCAAGATAAATATGTAGGCTATTTGACGGTAGTGTTGAGCGCTAAATTGCCCTTGTAACCAGCCATTTTTCATTAACAGTGCGCCAATAATCATCAATGCCGCTAATTGCCAGCCATATTGGATAACCAACATTTCAACCATTTTGAGCATCTCTGACGCCCGATAAAGCACACCATCCATTCCCCCCGAGGTATGCATCACATATTCAAATGCCAGTTGCTCATCCGTGGTTTGCCAAAAACCGGAGGGATCTATACTACTTCCCAACACGAGCAAAATAACTAACCCAACCAAATAGATTGATAGTGCTATTTTCAATAATAAACTATCATCATATTGATTAAGCAAATAGGTCACTAACAAGCCGGTTAATGCATAAGCCAACAGAATATCACCATCCCAAAAACCAACCCCATGGATCACCCCGAATAGGGCTAAAACAGATAAACGGCACTGGTTCCAACGAAGAGAGCGAGAGTGTAATAAAGCAAGCGTTGCCCCAAATAGGATTGAAAAAATCGCGAGAACTTTACCTTGAAAAAGGACATTGAAAACACCCCAGAGGTAAGCCTCTGAATCGGATGTTGTATTGGTATAGTAAGGGTTTAAATACGCTGCTTGTGGTAAAGCAAATGCAAAGATATTCATTAGCAGAATACCTAAAATTGCTATACCACGAACAGCGTCAAGTTGGTCAATGCGGCTTGACGGTGTCGTTGTTGTCATAAATTATAAGTGACGAACTGCACGTAAAAATTCTTGCCGTGTATTTTGGCTTGATTTAAATAACCCACCAAGTGACGTTGTTGTTGTTGCACTTGTCGCGTCACGAATACCACGAGCTTTCACGCAATAATGCACCGCATCTATGCAAACTGCCACATTTGTTGTTCCCAATAATGTTTGCAAAGCAACCAAAATTTGCTGAGTTAAGCGCTCTTGCACTTGTGGGCGTTGTGAGAAAAATTGCACAATGCGATTAATTTTCGATAAACCAATCACTTTGTCTTTTGGAATATAGGCAACCGTAGCCTTTCCATCGATCGTAACAAAATGGTGTTCACAGGTACTTGTTAGCGTGATATCACGCACCGTGACCATTTCATCCACTTTCATTTTATTTTCAATCAAAGTGATTTTTGGAAAGTTTGCGTAATCAAGCCCTGAAAAAATTTCATCAACATACATTTTTGCGATACGACGAGGGGTATCAGCTAAACTGTCATCGGTTAAATCCAAATTCAGCAGCGTCATGATCTCTGTCATGTGCCCTTCAATCAGTTTCTTACGTTCGTCGCCAGACTTTGGCTGGATACGTAAAGGCGTTTCTAAGCCTCTAGCCTCCAGCGCGGCATGAACTAATTCGGCCTCTTTACTCAGAGATGACATGTGAGCCTCCACAAATGGTATTACTATTTTTATAAAATGCAGGTGTGCGGTACTCTAAAACAGCAGGTACAGATAATCCAGCACAACATAGATCATTGCCGTGAAATAATTGCATTTAACCCTGTAATTCATTCACCCAATGATTACTTTCTTTAAACGATTTAACACCTTATATAACGTGATTTTTATCACACTTTCTCTCAATCCTTTAACCTTGAATGGTGAAAAACCAATAACCCGCCAATAAGTAACACAATACATAACCTAAGCATTAACCATTCTGTGCATAATTTTGTTTGTGATAATGCCACCTTACTGGTTAAATCTGACCAAAAGCTATCTGTAATCAATTTCTATTCATTCACCCACTAATGGATTTCTGCCATAATATGCATTACGAACACATTTTAAAGCCTCAAGGCAGATAACAATAATGAGGGTCATTATTTATGGATCAGTGTCATACTAACGATTTGATTTCTCTAAATGTTGCATTGGAAAAATTACTATCTCAAACGAAAACCGTCACAGATACAGAAATCATTCCACTGACCTCCTCTGCACAGCGCATCATTGCAACAGACCTAATTTCCCCTATCAATGTTCCGCCATTTGATAATTCTGCGATGGATGGTTATGGCTTACGTTTTGCCGATTGGGATGGTAAAACGCCAATGCCTGTGGCAGGTAAATCATTTGCTGGCAACCCGATGGAAGGTGAGCTCAAAGCGGGTTGCTGCGTGCGTATTATGACGGGTGCTCCAATTCCACAAGGTGTGGACACTGTTGTCATGCAAGAGTCTACAGAACAAACCGAACAAGGGATTATATTCACCCACCCCATCAAACAAGGCAGTAATATTCGTAAAGCTGGGGAAGATATTGCCCAAGGCAGTGCGGTGTTCCCTGCAGGAACCTTACTTACCACTGCTCAGCTACCTTTAATTGCTTCACTGGGTATTGCAGATGTCGCCGTATATCGTCGCCTTAAAGTTGCCGTTTTTTCAACGGGTGATGAACTACAAGCGGTCGGCCTTCCTTTAGCAGATGGGCAAATTTATGATACTAACCGCTTTACCGTCCGTCTGATGCTTGAAAAACTTAACTGCGAAGTGCTCGATTTAGGTGTGATACCGGACTCGCCAGAAAAACTCAAACAAACCTTTATCGAAGCTAACCAACACGCGGATTTAGTGATCAGTAGTGGTGGAGTTTCCGTGGGTGAAGCCGACTATACCAAACAAATTTTGGATGAATTAGGCACGATTGGTTTTTGGAAGCTAGCTATAAAACCAGGAAAACCCTTTGCATTTGGCAAGCTGAGTGACGCTTGGTTTTGTGGGCTACCGGGGAACCCCGTTTCCGCAGCACTCACCTTCTACCAATTGGTTCAACCGCTGATTGCTCGTCTTTCAGGGCACAGCCAATGGCGTGCCCCGCTACGCTTTAAAGTTCCAGTTACCACCACATTGAAGAAAAGCCCGGGCCGTTTAGATTTTCAACGAGGAATTCTAAGCACCAATGAGCAAGGACAGTTACAAGTCGCCACAACGGGTCACCAAGGCTCACACGTGTTTAGTTCATTTAGTTTAGCTAACTGCTTTATTGTCCTTGAACGAGAGCGTGGGCGTGTTGAAGCAGGTGAAATGGTTGAAGTCGAAATGTTTAACTATTTATTAAAAAGTGAATAATAACTGTGCAAGAGCTTAGCGATCTGGAAATGTTGCGGTATAACCGCCAAATTATCCTCCGTGGGTTTGATTTCGATGGGCAGGAAAAACTTAAGGCTGGCAAAGTGCTAGTTATTGGCCTTGGCGGTTTAGGCTGCGCTGCAACACAATACCTTGCTGCTGCCGGTGTCGGTCATCTGACATTGGTGGATTTCGATACTGTGTCGTTATCTAACTTGCAACGGCAAATTTTGCACCGTGACGCCACCATTGGTACACCCAAAGTTGATTCAGCTAAAGTGCAACTTGCTGCCATTAACCCACATATCCAAATTGACACCGTCAATGCACAACTAGATGATGCTCAACTTGATGAATTAATCATGCACCATGATGTGGTCTTAGACTGCACCGATAACGTTGCCATTCGTGAACAGCTTAATCGCCTGTGTTTACCACAGAAAAAACCACTGGTTTCAGGTGCTGCCATCCGCATGGAAGGGCAATTGTCTGTTTTCACTTATGAAGAAAGCACCCCTTGTTATCACTGTTTAAGCCGTTTATTTGGTGAAAATAACTTAACTTGTGTTGAAGCCGGAGTTATGTCCCCTTTAGTTGGTACCATTGGTACGCTAGAAGCAATGGAAACAATTAAATTATTAGCTAATTATGGGAAAGTTAATTCAGGAAAAGTATTGTTATTTGATGCAATGACTATGGATTTTCGCCAATTTAAACTTAGCAAAGATCCCCATTGTGAAGTCTGTTCTAAAGGCTAACGACTAAATTTTCGGGCAAGTTGTTTTTTCTCATCACTCAGGCGAGGCTTTTCTCGCCTTTTTCCCATTTTCATCACACCAAAACTAGGAATAATCCGAAAAAATAATTTAATTGTCCTTTCACCTTATACTATCTCTCTTTTGTGGTGCTTGATGGTTTAAATATCACCACTGTTTATTCTTTTGATAAAGTTACTGAGAGTATGAATATGCAATTCCCTCCTTGCCCGAAATGCCAGTCTGAATACACCTATACTGATAACGATATGTATATCTGCCCTGAGTGCGCGCATGAATGGAATGATGCCGAGCCTGTAGCTGATATTGATGAATTGATTGTAAAAGATGCCAATGGCAACCTGTTAGCTGATGGTGATACCATCACGGTTATTAAAGATCTTAAAGTCAAAGGCAGCTCTTCTATGCTAAAAATTGGTACCCGCGTTAAAGGTATCCGTTTGGTCGAAGGCGACCACAATATCGACTGTAAAATTGATGGCTTCGGCCAAATGAAATTGAAATCTGAATTTGTGAAGAAAAACTAAGTTTACTTCGCCCATTAAAAAGCCCTCAGAATTGAGGGCTTTTTGTTTTTCATCCAAAAACCAGATTTAAAGAACGACACCTTGGCTTGTCAGGTATTCATCATAAGTACCTTTGAAATCAATGACTTTATCTTCTTTAATCTCCAAAATACGGCTCGCTAACGAGCTGACAAACTCACGGTCATGGGAAACGAAAATTAACGTTCCTTTGTATAATTCGAGAGCTAAGTTTAATGATTCGATAGATTCCATATCCAAGTGGTTGGTTGGTTCATCCATAATCAAAATATTTGGTTGTTGCATCATTAACTTACCAAATAACATGCGCCCTTGTTCACCACCGGATAACACTTTAACTTTCTTTTTAATGTCATCTTGAGAAAACAGTAAACGGCCTAAAATACTGCGCACCGCTTGCTCGTCATCTCCTTCACTTTTCCACTGACTCATCCAGTCAAACACGGTTAAATCTGTTTCAAAATCTTCTGCGTGGTCTTGAGCATAGTAACCAATGCTACTGTTTTCTGACCATTTAACCATTCCGCTCGTTGCAGGTTGTTCACCCACCAGCGTTTTTAAGAATGTCGTTTTACCGATACCGTTAGCACCAATAACCGCCATTTTTTCGCCAACTTCCAGTAATAAATTGACGTTTTTAAATAATGGCCCTTGGTCATAACCGTTCGTTACCGCTTCTAATTCCAGTGCATTGCGGAACAATTTTTTCTCTTGTTCAAAACGAATGAATGGGTTTTGACGGCTAGACGCTTTCACCTCATCCAATTGAATTTTATCAATTTGACGTGCACGGGAAGTCGCTTGTTTCGACTTAGAAGCATTCGCACTAAAACGACTAACGAAAGATTGCAGCTCAGCAATTTGCGCTTTTTTCTTTGCGTTATCCGACAATAGACGTTCACGAGCTTGGGTTGCCGCGATCATATATTCATCATAGTTACCCGTGAATAAACGTAATTCACCATAATCTAGGTCAGCCATGTGCGTACATACGGTATTTAAAAAGTGCCTATCATGGGAAATAATGATCATGGTACAGTTACGATCATTCAGCACTTGCTCTAACCAACGAATCGTATCGATATCCAAGTTGTTCGTCGGCTCATCGAGTAATAAAATATCTGGATCAGAAAATAGGGCCTGTGCCAGTAGCACACGCAGTTTCCAGCCAGGTGCGACTTCACTCATCGGCCCATAATGCTGTTCAACAGGGATACCTACACCCAGTAATAATTCACCTGCACGTGCTTCTGCGCTATAGCCGTCCATTTCACCATAAGCGACCTCTAAGTCAGCGACTCGGTAGCCGTCTTCTTCGCTCATTTCAGGTGAGGCGTAGATCCTATCGCGCTCTTGTTTTACATCCCACAGTTCGCTATGCCCCATAATCACGGTATCAAGCACGGTAAATTCTTCAAATGCGAACTGATCTTGGCGAAGTTTACCAATACGCTCATTTGGATCAGTCGTGCTCACATTACCCGCTGTTGGGGTTAAGTCTCCCCCTAAGATCTTCATAAATGTGGATTTACCTGCGCCATTTGCGCCGATCAAACCATAACGGTTGCCTGTGCCAAATTTAACTGAAATGTTTTCAAACAGTGGCTTACTGCCAAACTGCATAGTGATATTGTTCGTTGTTAACACTGCTATGCCTTAAATTAAACGGTGTAAAATAGCCTGCGATGATTTGGGTTCCATGACTACAGCGTGCAAAACAACCCAAAATAGTGATTTGAGCAGCAAAATACATTCCATGCATGGTCATTAGAGTATGGCAGGTATAAATAGCGGCGCATTATGCCATATTACACCGCTTAGATCTTGTGCTGTTTTCAGCAAATTGATTAGCACGGAAGGAAAGGCTGACTAAATGCCAAACTAAAGCGTGATCCCCATAGTACGGCTGATTTCTGTTAGCCCTTCTCGCTCATAAAACTTAATGGCTTTATGATTTTGCGCTAATACCGACAGCTCCAAGTGGCTAAACTGCCTACTCTTCGCCCATACTTTAATGCCATCGAGTAATTTTTGCCCTGCTTTTTCACCACGGAAATTGGGGTCAACCACTAAGTCAAAAATATAACCAAAATTTCGAGGAACAATGCAGCTATAAGGATCAGCAACTTGTTGTTGCGCGATGCAAAATCCTTTAATCTCACTGTTAAATTCAGCAACTAACAAATAAAATTTATCATCGATAATCGCATTTTCAATAAATTCCCTAGCCTGCTCTGCAGGTTGTAAGCGCTCGGGGTCTAGTAATGCCATTTCCGAAAACAAAATTTGATAAAGCGATAAAATAGAGTCTATATCACTTTTTATAGCTTCCCTTATCATGCATTCCTCTCTGTGATTTCGATATTAATGCTAATCGTAAGTTTTAATTGGTGGCGCAATATACGTTTCGAAGCTTTCTAGTAATTCAGCTGGCGAATCATTCACAATCGCCATATGACGATATTTTTCATGTAGGAAGCCTTCATCCGCCATTTTATTTGTCATATCAATCAATGGTTGCCAATAATTATTAATATTAAACAAGGCACATGGTTTAGTATGTAAACCAATTTGGCTCCAAGTAAATACTTCTGCGTACTCTTCAAGCGTGCCATAACCGCCTGGTAAAGCGACAAAAGCATCGGCAAGTTCAATCATTTTACTTTTACGCTGATGCATCGTTTCAACTTTATACAGCTCAGTTAAATTCTTATGAGAAATTTCGCGTTCTTCTAGCAATGAAGGGATCACACCAATCGCCTTACCACCTAATGACAAAACAGTATCAGCAACCGTTCCCATAATCCCCACACTCGCCCCACCATAGACTAATGTGATATCGCGACTAACCATTTCTTTAGCAAATTCAATGGCTTTTTGCTGATAAATTTCGTTTTTCCCCATGCTTGAACCACAATACACTGCAATGCTTTTAATTTTCCCCATTTGTTCCTCATTTCCATTTTTATAGTGGCTTTTTAGAGAATGGAATTATACGAGCCTAGTGTAGAAGCTCAAGCATCATCCTTCCCACCATAAAGTTAATCCATGTTTATAACATCGCCATTCAGTTAAACCAACACCTTGAATACCCATAGAGCACATTTATCACCTTGTTATTGTTAGCTGTAAAATAAAGAAATATAAAGCAGCAGGGTTTTATGAGATAATCTGTCAGAAATTATTTTTCATCATCAAATACTTATTTTTCTAAATATTTATTGCCAATTAAGTTACGTTGTCTGAGGTTTACTTATTTATGTCTGCCGACACTAAAAAGAGCGCATTTCCGCTATTACCTATCGGGTTATTACTGCTTGCTATGACCTCTATTCAAAGCGGGGCTTCTTTAGCTAAAACTTTATTTCCTGTTATCGGCGCTCCCGGTGTTACTGGTTTACGTTTATTGCTTGCTACAATTATAT
The DNA here is from genome assembly GCF_002843235.3 of Providencia huaxiensis. Lineage (NCBI taxonomy): Bacteria > Pseudomonadati > Pseudomonadota > Gammaproteobacteria > Enterobacterales > Morganellaceae > Providencia > Providencia huaxiensis. The sequence continues at coordinate 591,024 of NZ_CP031123.2, read as the reverse complement.
TATTTGTTATTTTTAAACCTTGGCGTTTAAAATTCAGAAGAAGCTCGCTAGTTCCACTGCTAGCCTACGGCTTGTCCCTAGGTACGATGAATTATTTGTTTTACCTTTCCCTTGAGCGCATTCCATTAGGAATAGCCGTTGCACTAGAGTTTACTGGTCCTTTAGCTGTCGCAATGTTCTCCTCTCGCCGCCCAATTGATTTTTTGTGGATAGCCCTTGTTATAGTTGGGTTATTATTTTTACTCCCAATTGGCGATAATATTGAATCCATTGATACACTCGGTGCTATCTATGCTCTCGGAGCCGGTGTCTGTTGGGGGTTGTATATTATATTTGGCCAACGAGCGGGAGCGGGCTATGGCGCTGCCACCGTGGCTATCGGTTCATTTATTTCTGCGATGATTTTCTTCCCGATCGGTTTAATGCAAACAGGTGTCGAGGTGATGTTCGACCCTTCAATTTTACCTATTGCACTAGCAGTCGCGATTTTATCAACCGCATTTCCTTATACTTTAGAAATGATCGCGCTAACGCGTTTACCTGCCCGAACTTTTGGTACATTGATGAGCCTTGAACCTTGTATGGGTGCATTTTTAGGAATTGTTTTCCTAAATGAGCACTTAACGATGACTCAGTGGTTAGCCTTATTATGTATTGTCTGTGCTTCTATTGGTTCCACCTCAACAGCGGTACCAAAGTCAAAAATTGAAAAAGTGTCCTAGCCACTAAAAGCTAGAAGCAAACAAAGACAGTCAAGGTTAATAAATTCGATATATTGATATTTATTAACCTTTTTTCGTGTAAAGTTTTATTCATCAATTTGAAATAATCTATTTTTATTTCTAGTTTATGCTTTAAATAAAAATTAATTATCTCTATCGCACTTATTGTCAAAAACGATTAGTATCGAAGATCCACAATTAATTAACGGTTAATAAAGTATATCGAATAGACCTATTAAATTAATCGTTTATTACATTATGACAAATTAGTTTGGTTATTTTATATTTATTGACAGATGAGGTTACTAAACAAATTCATATTTAAGAGAGGATGAATCATGAGCACAGCTAAATTATTTAAAGCATCTTCAAATGAACTTTTATATACACGTAATGATATGGAAGACAGCGTAAAATTGGAAACCATTGGAATTCTTAATGTTATGGTTGTCCACTTTACCGATCTCTCTCTAATGACTAAACAAGCCCACTGGAATATGCGTGGTCGCAATTTTATCGCTGTACATGAAATGCTAGATGGCTTTAGAACCACGTTAGTTGAACATTTAGATGAATTCGCAGAGCGCGCGGTTCAATTGGGTGGGGTTGCTATTGGTACAACCCAAGAAGTTAACCGCTTCACTTCGTTAGAAGCTTACCCAATTAATATCCATAGCGTACAAGACCACTTGAAAGCGTTAGCCGACCGCTATGCTATTGTCGCGAATGATATCCGCAAAGCCATTGATGAAGTGGAAGACGAAGACACTGCGGATATGTTTACTGCGGCTTCCCGCGATATGGATAAATTCCTCTGGTTCTTAGAAGCCAATATTGAGTAATGTCGTAAATAGAGTCAATTAAAATTGACCAATGGCCACTGAAAAGTGGCCATTTTATTTGCGAGTAAATAACTATAAATCAAACTGTTATTTAAATATCTAAAAATAAAATGAGTTAATTTAATTATTTACTGTTTTTTAGGTATTTCGGGTTGTTCTATCGGAAATACTGGTAATGCATTTAATAGCCTTTTACCATAATTTTTAGTCAGTAAACGTTTATCATAAATAATAATTTCACCATAACATTCATGACTACGAATTAGCCTGCCCGCTTGCTGTATCAAATTAAATGAAGCGCTCGGTAAACTTTGTACTTCAAATGGGTATCTCTTCAATGATTTCAACCAATCCCCTTCTGTGATAATCACTGGGTTTGTTACTGGTGGAAACGCAATTTTATGAATATGGACCTGAGTTAAGTATTCCCCTTTGAGGTCTAACCCCTCAGCAAACGATTGTAAGCCAATTAAGGCACTAGCTTGCCCTTGGTTAATTCTTTCGCAATGTGTTTCAACTAACCGGTAGCGAGGTTGATCTCCTTGGACCAAAAGCTGCAAGCGCAAATCTTTTACGTGTTCGAGAAAGCCTTCCATCGCTCTTTGGCTACTAAATAAAACCAATACTCCACGATGAGTATTTTGAGTAAATTGCTCACGGAAAAATACCGCCATTTCTGCTAAGTGTTCAGCTTCATTATTGATAGTTGGCTCATATTCCATTTTAGGAATAATAATTTTACCCTGCTCAACATGGTTAAAAGGGGAAGACAATGTCACAAAGCGGTCATCACTTTTTTCGGATAGCCCTGTAAGTTCCATAAAACGTGAATAACTGTTCAACGACCTCAGTGTTGCCGAGGTAATGACAATATGAGGTACATTGCGCCATAACAAATGTTGCAACTGCTCACTTACTCGGATCCCCGCACAATGCATAAAGAAACGAGATTGGTTTTTCTCATAACGCCGACTTAACCATTTTGACACAGGAGCTCCTGAACTTTGCTCTAATGCCGCCAGCCGCCATAGCTTCGACATATTTTCAAAGTACCCCATAGCCCTGCTAGTCACAATAATGGAACGATGTAAGCGAACGATATCTTGTTTCGCAGTTTGTTCCGTTAAATCATTTAAGATAGCTTCAGCCAGCCCTTGTAACGCATCAGTCTGCTTGAACAACACCTGACAGCTTAATTGCATTGCTTCAGGTAACACACCTAGTGGAAATAAATATTCAGTTTCTTTTGATGTTTCTGGTAATAATGCATTCGCTAATAATGAGAAATCGCGAAATGTTTCCCGTAATTTTTCTGCATGTTGCTGTAACCGTTCAGGATTAGCAAGCTTTGGTGGCTTCACTGGACGAAATTGGCTCATATATTGCCCAACATGCTGAATAAAGCTATCAAGCTGTGCCGTTAATTGAACTAACGTAATTTCGCCTTCAACTTCAAGGGCATCCCTCGCAACGTCTGGGACATGGTGGCCTTCATCAAGCACTAATAATAAGTTTTTCGGGTCCGGCAAAACCGACTCACTCTCCATTGCGGCCATAACCAATGCATGATTAGCGACCACCACATCGGCATCTTCGATTTCCCGCCTAGCAATAAAAAATGGACACCGCTGATAAAATTGGCAATTACGACCCAAACAATTCATTTTATCAGTGCTAACTTTACGCCATAAACTATCACTAAATGCACGTTTGTGGTGATCCCTTAACCCATCCCATGCAAAGCTCTGAAAATCATGCCGCAGCTGCTGACAAATTGCCCGTTCTTCACTATTCGCAATTTCTGTTTTATCTTCCACCAATAACATTAAATCAATTTGTTCGCCTTCTGCTGCGCAGATAGCTTCTAAATTACGAGGACAAACATAACGAGCACGCCCGAATGCACCCGTATATTTTAGATCAGGAATAATTTTGCTTAATAACGGTAAATCTTTGCTATAAATTTGGTCTTGTAGCGCCACATTTGCCGTACTGACTACTAAGGTTTTTCCTTCTTCCCTGCCAACTGCAATTCCCGGTATTAAATAAGATAGCGTTTTCCCCACCCCTGTAGGTGCCTCTATGACCAAATGGCGACCATCATCATCCGCTAGGTTTTTTGCGACTTGCGCGATCATCTCCCGCTGTGGTGCTCGAGAAACAAACCCGTCAATTTGTACGGATAACCCTTTATACCACTGAGTTATTTGTTCTTTAGTTTTATTTGACAGGGACATAAATTATGCAGGTGACCAAAGTTAAGATGAAAGATAACGAAACCGACAACAATACGAAATAGGAAAAAAAATTTTTTGCCAACCGCTTCGCAAAACTACTGTATTAATACCCATTATACATAAAAATTGGGAAGCTTTTTGCAAAACGCCCATTATGCAACAGAAAAAATAGCTTTTAACTTGTTTGCAACACTCATCCGGTTATACTCTGAGTTCTTATACTATTTTGAATTTTTATCACTAGGCAGGCTATAAAAAATGAAAAAGGTTGTTATCGCACTTTGCGCATTATGTGCTTTTGGTTCTGTTGGCGGTATTGTTTTAGCGGGTATGAACATTTATACACGTTCAACAACTCCCCTTGAACAAGGGCAGCCACAATCCCCTTCAGCACTGCCAGCACCCAATCAAATTCAATAATTTTAAAATAATTTATCAGCCCAGGATGGAGATAGCTTATGTACAACGATTATTTCGTCACCCCACAATGGTTAAATTCACATCTATTTGATGACAACATCGTTGTACTCGATGCATCCTCTCCACCACCGACTGCACCTTATGATTGCCGCCAGCAATATTTAGAAGAACACATTCCTAACGCTCAGTTCTTTCATCAAGACGAAATTGCAGACAAAAGCTGTGATTTACCCCATATGCTGCCAAGTGCCGATATTTTTAGCCAAGCCGTTAGTGCCATGGGCATTGGCAATGACACCCAAGTTATTATTTATTCGCAGAATAATTTATTTTCATCCCCAAGAGCATGGTGGACTTTTACTACAATGGGCTGCAAAAACGTTAAAATTTTAGCTGGTGGTATCGATGCTTGGAAAACTGCTGGGTTTGATGTTCAGTCCGGGGAAGTCACTCCACCAGCTGCGAAACAGTTCCATGCAACACGCAAAGACAGTAATGCACTGAATCGAGAGCAAATGCTTGATATTGTGAATCAAGGCAAAATTCAAATTATTGATGCTCGTGCAGAGCCACGCTTTCTTGCCCAAGCGCCGGAACCTCGTCCAGGCTTGCGTATGGGTCATATTCCTGGGAGCAAAAACGTCCCATGGGATCTTCTCGTTGAAAAGGGTGAATTCAAATCACCAGAGCAACTTAAAGCTATCTTTACTAAACAAGGTGTGGATATCCATGCACCTTCTGTGACGACCTGTGGTTCAGGAATGACCGCTGCGGTGGTATTAATGGCATTAACATTATTAGGTAACCAAAACGTACGTTTGTATGATGGTTCATGGGCCCAATGGGGGCAAGATAACGGCCTGCCAATTGAGTCGTAGCCTCCCCACCGCCATAAGAATATAAGCCACTTAATATTCAAGTGGCTTATAGAATAAAGATTTATCAAGTAGAGAAAATAGCTATTTGGCAAATATCCCAGCTAAGAACAGCACGACTATCGCTCCGATAACCGCGACAACAAAGCTACCAAAGTTGAAGCCATCAACTTTTCCTTTACCAAAGAAAGTGCTGATGTAACCACCCACAACAGCACCAACAATCCCCAACACGGTGGTCATAATGAACCCCATGTGGTAAGTACCCGGCATCAGCCACTTAGCTAAAACACCAGCAATTAGACCAAAAATAATCCAAGCTATTACACCCATCTTACGCCTCCCAGACTAGGTAATTTCACGACATACATCAAAATATTCTCAGACAACAGTATGAGCTTTAAATAAATTAAATCGCTCTCCTACCAATTAAGTAAAGACCCTATGAGTTAATTTCGCAACTATAAAATTTTGCTAATTAACATTATTCATAACTAATTACTCACAATTTCAGTTATCACTTGCGCAATCTGTTGGGCATTTTTTAACGATCTAACCTGAGAAAACAGTTCATCTGCCTGATGGTATTCTTTACGTAAATAACCTAGCCACTGCTTGATTCGAGCAGCATGGTAATGGCCTGTATCTCCTTGTTTTTCAAGCTCCGTATACTTTAATAACAACCTGCCAACCTGCTCCCAAGGCATTTTAGATTCATTAAATTTGACCACCCGGCTAAGGTTTGGGGTGTTTAGTGCTCCACGACCAATCATCACGGCATCACAACCTGTGATTTCAAGGCAGCGCTGTGCGCTCGCATAATCCCAAATTTCACCATTAGCAATCACTGGGATCGATAATTTACGGCGGATCTCTCCAATAGCAGACCAATTAATACTCTCTGCTTTATAACCGTCTTCTTTCGTTCTACCGTGAACAGTGAGTTCTGTTGCCCCTGCCTGTTGAACCGCATCTGCAATTTCATAAGCAAATTCAGAGCTATCCCACCCTAAACGGACTTTAACCGAAATAGGTAATTCTTTTGGAACCGCTTCTCGCATTGATTTAGCAGCTCGATAAATTAAATCAGGTTGTTTCAATAATGTCGCACCACCGCCATGGCCATTGACTGTTTTTGATGGACACCCGCAATTTAAATCAACCCCCCAAGATCCTAACTCGACCGCTCGGTTTGCATTTTCTGCTAACCACTGAGGATGCTGCCCTAACAGCTGTACACGGACAAGTGTCCCTGAAAGGGTTCGACTTTCATGCTTTAGCTCAGGGCATAAACGGTAAAATGTTTTTGCGGGTAAAAGGGTATCAACCACACGAACAAACTCTGTTATGCACAGGTCATAGTCATTAACTTCACTTAATAAACAACGAACTAGAGGATCTAAAACCCCTTCCATAGGAGCTAATAAAACGCGCATAAGTGACTCACAAAAAACGTAATAATTCCTGCTTATCATACCGTTTATTTAATTGATAAGCAGGAAAAATTCTAAGACAGGAGTGGCCAGAGACTGGCTTGAAATGTTTTTTCAAATAGCTCTAGTCAATGCTATTAACATTAAAAAGAGCTACAAGATTACGGGAGGTTAACTATCACTACGCCCTTGTTTGACTTTTTTCTGTGCGTTTTTCCATGGGGAACCCGCCCCCTTTCCTGAACTCGGCTTTGACGATGGTGCATTGCTACGACGTGGTGCTTTACTTTGATTCCTATCACCTGAACCGCCTGAACGACGTTCATTCCGTTGTGGTGTTTTTTGAATAGGCTCCGCTTTGATGGATGGGTCGGGCTCATAGCCTTCAATCGCCATCAATGGAATCGATTTTTTCAATAATTTCTCGATATCTTTTAGTAACTTAGCCTCATCAATACAGACTAAGGAAACAGCCATCCCAGTTGATTCTGCACGGCCTGTACGGCCAATACGGTGAACATAATCTTCTGCAACATTAGGTAGCTCAAAATTCACCACATAAGGAAGCTGCTCAATATCAAGACCACGAGCTGCGATATCCGTTGCTACTAAAACACGAATATCTCCAGATTTAAAGTCAGCTAATGCACGTGTACGCGCTCCTTGGCTCTTGTTGCCATGAATAGCCGCAGCTTTAACGCCATCTTTATTTAAATGCTCAGCAAGACGGTTTGCGCCATGTTTTGTACGTGTAAAGACGAGGACTTGTTGCCAATTTTCACGGCCAATCATAAACGAAAGTAGCTCTGCTTTTCTTTTTTTATCAACCAGATGCACATACTGGGTGATTTGCTCCGAAGCTGAGTTTCGTGGAGCAACTTCAATAGTCACTGGACTATTGAGTAATTTATTCGCCAGTTGTTTGATTTCGTCAGAAAACGTTGCTGAGAATAATAAGTTTTGGCGCTTTTTAGGTAACTTATTAATCACCCTACGAATATCATGAATGAACCCCATATCTAACATACGGTCAGCTTCATCAAGTACGAAAACTTCGACTTGAGAAAGATCTACCGCATTTTGGTGCGCTAAATCTAATAAGCGCCCCGGAGTTGCAATTAAGACATCAACACCGCCACGTAACTTCATCATTTGTGGGTTAATGCTTACCCCACCAAAAACCACAAAAGAACGAATACGTAAATGACGGCTATATTCTTTTACATTTTCAGCTACTTGTGCTGCAAGCTCCCTTGTTGGCGTCAAAATTAACGCACGAATAGGCTTGCGATCCTTCCCTGCTCGAGGAGTTGTAATAAGCTTTTGTAAAATTGGCAATGTAAAACCAGCTGTTTTACCTGTACCTGTTTGGGCGCTAGCTAAAAGGTCATTTCCTGCAAGCACGGCTGGGATAGCTTGTTGTTGAATAGGCGTAGGGCTTTCATAACCTAATTCATTGATGGCAAGCAAAATTTCCTCGTTTAACGCGAGGTCTGAAAAAGTAGTCAAATTAAATTACTCCGGGCTTCACCGCTTCAAATTGAATGTGGCAGTTATGGGGGAAGTGAGTCAGAAGAAAAAGCGCAAACTGCCGTGCGACACTGTGTAAAATTCTAACATTATTTACAGATGATAAATATATTAATTTAGTTTGGTTAATAAATTAATATAAAATCTCACCCGTATAGTATATATACTTACATGGTACTATGAGATGTCGTTTTTTGATTTTTATAAAAATGAAAAGCCACCAAGAGCTAATTAGATATTATTTAATTCTGAATTTTTAAAGGAATGGTTATGAATACAAATTCATCGTCAACATTGCGAGGAGAAAATGCGAAAATGCAATTGCTTCTCACTGCTGCTGATGTATATGGAGAACAAGGGCTTGATGGCGCTACCACACGCAAAATCGCACAGGCATCAGGGCAAAACATTGCCGCAATTTCTTATTATTTTGGCTCAAAAGAAGGACTTTACTTAGCTGTTGCTCAGCTTATCACAAAAACAATCCGGGACGATTTCCATGATGTATTTCAAGAAATTGACAACTTTCTAAGTCAACCTTTATCAGTTCAAGTCACTGATGATGCGCTTGGTTTACTACAAAAAACAGTCATTGCCTATAATCACTTTCAGTTGGAAAAGAAAAATTTAAGTTTTTCTCGCATATTAGCACGTGAACAACTCAACCCAACCGAAGCCTATACAATCATCCACGAACAGGCTTTAGGCCCAATACATTCGCGTCTAAACCGTTTAATTGCCATTTACATTGGTGCTGATCCCAATCATTTAACAACGCTAATTCACACTCACGCTATCCTTGGCGAAACGCTGTCATTTCGTATTGCTAGAGAGACGTTATTACGTCAAACCGGTTGGAAGCATATTAATGAAAATGAATTTAAAATTATTAATCAAGTTCTTATTGAGCATACAAATATATTATTAGCAGGCTTACGCCATCGCAAACAATATGAAAAGTGATATGATAAAAATATTAAAGTGATTTATTCACATTGATAATAACTAGAGGCTGATGATTTTATTGTAATTTATGCCACATTTTCCCACTAAAAACAGCGGCCTCTAACAACAAATTTGTTTTCATATCGTGGATTCTTTAAGTAAGGTTAGCTATGAGCAATAAAAACCGTTCTGTTGTTGTTTTCATTATTCTCATATTAATCGGCGCTGCAATTGGCGGTTATTACTACTATCAATCACAGCAAAACAAGATATTAACACTCTACGGCAATGTTGATGTCCGCACAGTAAATCTCAGTTTTCGTGTCCCGGGCAAGCTTGCATCCCTAAGCGTTGATGAAGGCGCAAAAATTATTGCAGGCCAGCAGCTTGGTCAACTGGATGACGCTCCCTACATTAACGCGTTAAATAAAGCCAAAGGGGTGCGCGACAGCGCCAAAGCCCAACTCGCTTTGAAAGAAAGTGGTTACCGCACCCAAGAAATCGCACAAGTTGAAGCGGAGTTGGCTCAAAAACAAGCAGCTTGGCAATATGCCGATAACTTTTATAAACGTCAGCAAGGGCTTGCAGCATCTCGCGTTATTTCAGCTAATGATTTAGACAACGCGAAAAACAACCGAAACCAAGCATTTGCCGCTCTTCAAGCAGCACAAGACAAGCTGAATCAATACCAAAGTGGCTTTCGCCAAGAAGAAATAGCCGCTGCACGAGGTGAATGGTTACAAGCTGAAGCGGCTGTTGCCCAAGCTGAACTCGACTTGAAAGACACCATTTTAACTGCACCTTCATCTGGGACTATTTTAACCCGAGCAATAGAACCGGGCACAATCATCAGTGCAGGTAATACCGTATTTAGCGTCACATTAACAAACCCCGTTTGGGTTCGAGCCTATGTTAGCGAACCACACCTCGGAGATGCCATCCCTGGTAGAGAGGTCTTGCTGTATACCGATAGCCGCCCGAATCAGCCTTATCATGGTTCCATCGGGTTTGTTTCCCCTACCGCTGAGTTTACGCCTAAAAGCGTACAAACCCCTGATTTAAGAACCGATTTAGTCTATCGACTGCGTATCGTTGTCAATGATGCTGACGATGCTTTACGCCAAGGAATGCCTGTGACTATTCAGTTTGCTGATAATAAACAGTAAGAGTTTGCTATGAGTGATGATTACAGTATTCGCCTATCCAACGTCGAGAAAACTTTTGCTGGCTTAGGTGCACCTGCCGTTGAAAGCTTAACAATCGATATTCATGGGGGCTCTGTAACTGGCCTTGTCGGCCCTGATGGTGCTGGAAAAACAACCTTAATGCGCATGATTGCAGGGCTATTAAAACCAGATGCTGGGAAAATTAGCGTGATGGGGCTCGACCCCATCGACGACAGCATTGCTATGCGAGCAGACCTAGGCTATATGCCCCAAAAATTTGGTTTATATGAAGACCTGACCGTACAGGAAAATTTAAATTTGTACGCAGATTTGCGTGGCGTACTCGGCGAAGAGCGGCAAAAAACCTATCAGCAGCTGCTTTCTTTCACTAGCTTAGCTCCTTTTACCAGTAGGCTGGCGGGTAAATTATCGGGCGGAATGAAGCAAAAACTCGGGTTAGCCTGTACATTACTAGGAAAACCCAAGGTTCTTTTACTCGACGAACCCGGTGTTGGCGTTGACCCCATCGCTCGGCGGGAACTATGGCAAATGGTTCATACCCTTGCTGATGATGGAATGCTGATCCTTTGGAGTACTTCCTATTTAGATGAAGCACAACAGTGTAAAAATGTACTGCTATTAAATAAAGGCAAACAGCTTTATGCAGGCAAACCTGAATTATTGACTGAAAAAATGGCGGGACGTTCCTTTTTACTCGATGTACCTGCCACACAAAAACGCACAGTATTGCAAAATGCACTCGTATTACCAGAAACTACCGATGGCGTGATCCAAGGCCGCTATATTCGCTTAATTTTGAAGCCGAATGCATCCCAAACGAATTTATTAACCGCATTAAATATGGCAGATGGGAAACTCATTGAAGCGCAGCCTCGTTTCGAAGATGCATTTATTGACTTATTAGGTGGAGGCCCATCTCATCGTTCGGAATTAGCCGCTATCGTGCCGCAAATTCCACCTGCTCCTGAAGAAACCGTCATAGAAGCGCGTAATTTAACCAAAAAATTTGGCCAATTTGCCGCAACTGATCGCGTAAATTTCCAAGTGAAACGCGGGGAAATTTTTGGTTTATTGGGGCCAAATGGTGCAGGGAAATCAACGACCTTTAAAATGATGTGTGCGTTAATGAAACCCACAAGTGGGCAAGCACTCGTTCTTGGAATGGATTTAAAAACGAGTTCAAACAAAGTCAGGCAACAACTTGGCTATATGGCACAAAAGTTCTCGCTGTACGGCAACCTGAAAGTGGGACAAAACCTGAAATTCTTTTCAGGTGTTTATGGGTTACACCATCAGCAACAAGCCAAAAAAATCCACGAAATGGTTGAGGCTTTTAATTTCAAACCGATTATCAATCAGGTTACTGAATCCCTCCCTCTGGGTTATAAACAACGTTTAGCCCTCGCCTGCTCATTGATGCATGAGCCTGATATCTTATTTTTAGATGAGCCAACCTCAGGCGTTGACCCACTCACTCGTCGGGAATTTTGGCTACATATCAATGGAATGGTAGATAAAGGCGTCACCGTAATGGTCACGACTCACTTTATGGATGAGGCAGAATATTGTGACCGTATAGGGCTGGTTTACCATGGAAAAATTATTGCAGCTGGCACGCCTGACGAGCTCAAGCAGCAAGTGACGACTACCGATAATCCCGACCCATCGATGGAAGATGCATTTATTGGCTTGATTATGGATTATGATAAGCAACAGGAGGCAAAATGACGCATTCCGCTTCTCATTTTTCGTGGCGTAGGCTTAAAGCACTATGCTGGAAAGAAAGTAAACAAATTACTCGTGACCCCAGCAGCGCCCTTATCGCTGTACTTATTCCATTGATGTTATTATTTATTTTTGGTTACGGCATCAATTTAGACTCAAGTAAATTACGCGTTGGTATTTTACTTGATCAACAAAGCTCTCAAGCACGTGAATTGGTTGATACCTTCACGGGTTCGCCATTTATCGATGCGACTATTAGTCATAACCGCCATTTATTAATCGACAAAATGCAAGCGGGTGAAATTCGCGGCATTATCGTCATTCCTGTCAATTTTTCAGCTCAATTGTTGCAAAAACAAGGCCATGCAGCTATTCAGGTTATTACTGATGGTAGCGAACCAAATACAGCTAACTTTGTGCAAGCTTATACCCAAGGTGTTTGGCAAACATGGTTGGCACAGCAAGGGGAAAATCAAGGCTACCCAACAGACCCATTAATAGAGCTCAATATGCGCTATTGGTTTAATGAAGCTGCAATTAGTCAGCATTTTATTATTCCAGGAGCAATTAGTATCATTATTACCGTAGTTGGTGCCATTTTGACCTCTTTAGTTATCGCAAGAGAATGGGAACGTGGCACGATGGAAGCATTGCTTTCAACCCAAATTACTAAAACTGAATTATTGCTTTCAAAATTATTGCCTTATCAAGTTCTTGGGTCTTTTGTGATGGTGTTATGCATGCTTGTCACCACATTTATCTTAGGGGTGCCTTATCGTGGTTCTTTATTCGTATTATTTGTCATTACCAGCCTTTATTTAGCAACCGCACTGGGGATGGGGTTATTGATTTCAACAATTACTCGCAACCAATTTAACGCAGCGATGGTCGCTCTGAATGCCGCCTTCTTACCGGCAATTATGCTCTCTGGGTTTATTTTTGAAATTGATAGCATGCCTGCAATCATTCAGGCTGTAACTTATTTTATCCCTGCCCGTTACTTTGTCAGCAGCCTACAAACGCTATTCCTTGCGGGTGATATCTATATTGTTTTATTGATAGATTTCCTGCTACTAATCGCTTCTGCAATACTATTTATTGGACTGACGGCGCTAAAAACTCGCCGTCGTTTGGATTGAGGTGAAGTTATGTTTTATCGCCTATACACCTTAATTATGAAAGAGCTTCAATCATTACTTCAAGAACCACAAACACGGGTTATTTTGATTTTACCCGTGATATTTCAGATGATTTTATTTCCCCTAGCAGCCACGCTTGAAGTGACTAACACAACCATTGCTATTTTTGACCAAGACAATGGTGAACAGTCTATCGAGCTGACTCAACGTCTCGCCAAAGCCAGTGCGTTTTCTCAGGTTTTATTATTGAAGAATGAACACGAAATTCGTGAAACGCTTGATAACCGCAAAGCGCTGCTGGTTGTCCGTTTTGGGCAAAACTTTAGTGCCGATGTTGCAAGTCGCCATAGCGCTAACATGCTGTTACTCCTTGATGGGCGTAATTCAAATAGCGCGCAAATTGCAGCAAACTATGTTGCACAAATTGTCACTCAATACCAACATGAGCTAACGCAATCACAGGCTTTGCCAAACAACAGTGAATTAATTGTTCGCAATTGGTACAACCCAAATTTAGATTATAAGTGGTTTATTGTGCCCTCATTGGTAGCGTTGATTACCACAATTGGGGTGTTGATTGTGACATCTCTTTCTATCGCGAGGGAAAGGGAGCAAGGTACCCTTGACCAATTGCTAGTATCCCCCCTGACTACTTGGCAAATATTTATTGGTAAGGCGGTGCCTGCATTGATAGTAGCGACAGCACAAGCAAGTTTGGTCCTAGTTATTGGGATCTTTTGCTATCAAATTCCTTTTGCTGGCTCCCTGCTCCTCTTTTATGCCACCATGTTATTTTACGGGTTGTCATTGGTAGGGTTCGGTTTACTCATTTCAGCACTGTGTTCAACTCAGCAACAAGCATTCATTGGGGTATTTGTATTTATGATGCCAGCGGTGCTGTTATCGGGATACATTTCCCCAGTCGAGAACATGCCAATTTGGCTGCAACAAATCACGTGGATTAACCCTATTCGCCATTTCACTGAAATCACCAAACAGATATACCTAAAAAATGCTGATTTTTCAGTTATCTTTCACAGCTTATGGCCGCTATTTATCATTGCGATAATCACCAGCTCAGTGGCTTATTATTTATTTAGGAAGAAAATAGCGTGATCATAAAGAAATCACATTACGCTTTGGAAGCACAATTTAAAGCATTGGAACTACCATTAACGCTTTGAATAACAAGCAAGCTAATAATATCCAAATCATATTTTACGATAGTATTTAGATCAAAAAACCCTTGTTACCGAAGTAACAAGGGTTTTCAATTTTAACGACGTCTATCCCCTCATTTCATCGCATTATGAGGAGAGTCACTGAATTTAGCGACGGTCACCGAAGATACGCAGTAACATTAAGAACAGGTTAATGAAGTCTAAATACAGAGACAGTGCACCCATAATAGAGTACTTACGCATTGTTTCCCTGTCGTCTTCATCAATTTGTGAACCCATTTCTTTCAGTTTTTGAGTGTCATAAGCGGTTAAAGCAGCAAACAGTAAAACACCACCGTAGGTGATCACCCAATACATCATGGTGCTTTGCAGCCAGATGTTAACCAAAGAAGCGACAACAATACCGATCAGCGCCATAAACAGGAAGTTACCCATACCTGTTAAGCTACGTTTAGTGGTATAGCCGTAGAAGCTTAATGCACCAAACATCACTGCGGTAATAACAAATGTGCCCGCAACGGACTCACCAGTATACGCAGCAAGAATAACTGAAATTGTTAAGCCTGTGAGCAATGAATAGAGCATAAACATGCCCGTTGCTGCCATGCCACTAATTTTTTGTAGCAGAAATGAAATGCCCATCACTAAACCAAGTTCAGCAATAATCATTCCGAAAAAGAGGATTTTATTGGTTGCAATGGTGTAGTACAAACCACTGCTAACTGAATACCATGCCACAAAAGCTGTCAGCAGTAGACCGACTGTCATCCAGCCGTATACTTGCGACATAAATGCCTGAACGCCAGTATTGGCACCCTGGACAAGAGAATCATTACGTTGATCAAACTGACCCATGATGGTTACCCTTTCGCTAAAAGAAAAATCGACCCAGTAAAAATACTGCAATCGGAGAAATTAACCAAAGTCTAACACATTCTTTTGACAATACCATTCAGCAAATTCGTATTTTTTAGCGGAAAAAATGCGATTACCAGCGGTTTGCAGACGCTTCGTCAGTTTCTTTCGCTTCCACCCAACGTTCATTTTCAGGTAAGGTTTCTTTTTTCCAAAATGGGGCTTTGGTCTTTAAGTAATCCATAATAAATTCAGCGGCTTGAAATGCAGCGTTACGGTGGGCGCTCGTGACCCCAACAAAAACAATTTCTTCACCTGGTTGTAAGGTACCAATGCGGTGGATCACACTAACTCGCTGCAATGGCCAACGTTCTTTTGCTTCTACGACTATATTTGCTAACGCTTTTTCGGTCATTCCTGGGTAGTGCTCGAGCGTTAATGCCGCCACACTATCACCTAAATTATGGTTACGCACTTTCCCTGTAAAAGTCACAACAGCGCCATCACTATCACACTGCGCAAGCCATTGATATTGTTCACCAACACTAAAATTTTCTGTTTGTACTGCAATATGAGTGTTTTCCATATTACCCCCCAGTGACTGGTGGGAAAAAGGCCACTTCATCCCCTTCTGAGAGTGGGTGGTCTAGTGAAACAAATGATTGATTAACAGCGGCAAGTAATTTGCCATCTTCAAGTGCCAACGCCCAGCGATCGCCTTTTTGTGAAAGGGCTTGGCGTAAGTCTTCCACTTTTTGGTAAGTCTCTGTAAGTTCTAAGCGATCCGTTCCAACTAGCTCACGGACTTGAGCAAAAAATAATACTGTGATCATTATTCCACCTTAAAATGTCCAGACTTACCGCCTGTCTTTTCTAACAAACGAACAGGGCCAATCACCATATCTTTTTGCACTGCCTTGCACATGTCATAAATCGTCAAAGCAGCAACAGATGCAGCAGTTAACGCTTCCATTTCTACCCCTGTTTTCCCTGTTAACCGGCAACAAGTTTCAATACGGACACGGTTATGTTCAGGTTCCGCTTTCAGGGTTACTTCAACTTTAGTTAACAATAGTGGGTGACATAATGGGATAAGCTGCCAGGTATTTTTTGCCGCTTGAATACCCGCAATACGCGCTGTAGCGAACACATCCCCTTTATGATGACTACCATCAACAATCATCGTTAAGGTTGCTGGGTTCATAGAGACATAAGCTTCTGCGCGAGCTTCACGGACAGTTTCAGCTTTGGCTGAAACATCAACCATATGCGCCTCGCCCGACGCATTAAGGTGAGTCAGTTGGGACATATTTTCTCCTGAAATCAAAAAAGGATTAACCGCCAATTACGGATAAATTTGGTGTAATTCCGCTATCACCCATATGCAGAAAATGGGTTTCTCGTTTATGGTGTAAGCCTCGCTGAATACGGGCTTTCAACGCTTCGTTTTGGTCATCTGCGCCCAATAAATCACGAAGCGGAATGCCATTTTCACCAAATAAACATAAATGCAGATTTCCTAATGAGGAAACGCGTAAGCGGTTACAACTTTGGCAAAAATCTTTTTCGTACGGCATGATAAGCCCGATTTCGCCTTGGTAATCTGGATGACTAAAGACTTGCGCTGGCCCATCACTACGAGAACGAGGAAGCATATACCAGCCTTCTTCGATTAAACGTTCGCGAATAGTTTCACCTGAAATATGAAAACGTTGGAAGATATCACTACCATCACCGGTTTCCATGAGTTCAATAAAACGTAATTGAATTGGACGGTGTTTGATCCAATTTAGGAATGACTTCAACGCAATGTCATTGACATTTTTCATGAGCACGGCATTAACTTTTACTTTTTCGAAGCCTGCTTCAAAAGCAGCATCAATGCCTTTCATCACCTGAAAGAATTTGTCTTGCCCTGTGATAGCCGCAAATTGGCGTGGATCTAAGCTGTCAACGCTCACATTAATCGCGTTCAACCCTGCGGCTTTCCATTCTTGCACGTCTCGCGCCATACGATAGCCGTTAGTTGTCACGGCTATTTTTTTGATTGATTCATTTTCATTGATGGCAGCAATAATATCACTGAAATCCTTGCGCATAGTCGGCTCACCGCCCGTAATACGCACTTTTTCTGTGCCTAATTCTGCGAATGCTGTGCTAATACGACGAATTTCATCGAGTGTTAAGAATTCATGACGACCGCTTGGCTTGTAGCCATCGGGTAGGCAGTATGTGCAACGAAAGTTGCAAACATCTGTTATAGAAAGCCGAAGATAGTAAAATTTCCGGTCAAATTGATCGACAAGTTGCTGCATAATCACACCTTTCCAAGTACGGGAGATGCAGACATTTCTATCTTGCACCCTGGTGGCTCTAGGCCACGGCCAGTGCATCATATTCAGTCGTTCAAACTTAGACGCAAAGGCTAGGAGTTTTATTTGGAACCGAGTTACTGATTTTAAACTATAAAATACGCCACTCTGTTCACTTAATTTATGTAAGGATTCTAGCCGATAGAAATTGAAAAAGCGAATTACAATTCGATATATACTATTATATACAACGACTTACGAAAAACATAGTTGGATCACCGAAGCTATTATTATCACTGACAATTTTCTGTTTTAACACGCTTTAAACCGCATAATTTCATGTTAATTGATTAACATCTCTAACTATTTAATTAAACATTTATTGATATAGATCTAAAACGGGGAGCAAGCTCCCCATCTAATTGTTTACGTTGTAAATAACAGCACTTAACGCTTATCAAAACCGGTATTTCAAATTAAATAATTGGCATATCAATTAAAAATAAATAGTAAGGCACAAAATTTATTAACCAAAACGCCACAACGTAAAGTATGACGTATATTTAGAAACGATACTCTATCCCTCCCGACACTGTTCGACCTCGACCTAATGTATTAGCCAAACTTTCCCCATAACTAACCACATACGCTCGATTGGCTAAGTTCTCAACATTTCCACGAATAGTTAAATTGTCGGTTAATGCATAACTTGCATATAAATCAATCAGTGTATATTTAGGCCAATCGGCTAAGTAAGGGGAATTAGAGCCCGTTGAATAGTCTTGAAAACCAGGTGTAAAGCGAATGACCATTCCCCCATCGAGTTTTCTGTCAAACGCTCGCCCACCTAATGTAAAGGAACCGCGATCTCCAGGTAAGTTCGCAGCACTACTGAAAATAGCGCTGCTATCACAATCCACATGGTTATTTGATGCCTCATTTGGCTCAACATACCAGTTACCGGGACCAACGTCTTCGCCATACTTCAATACGCCACCTAACCATGCGGGCCGTGAACAGAATTTATTTTTGCCGATCATGTGGGTAAAGGTCAGGTCTGCATACACAAAGCCTGCATCATAATTCAGTTGGTATTCAAACCCTCTAAAACGGGTTGCAACCAAGTTATTGCTGTATGCGGCATTACCAATATTAGGGCTAACCATTCCGGGTTTTTTACGGTCAATCGCTAAATTAATGTAGTTATCTACTCGAGTATCAAAATAGGCGATTTTCGCCACAAATCGGTCCTCTTCGATAAATAATTGCGGATAGTTGATGTTCATTCCCACTTCCCAAGCATTTGAACGCTCAGGTTTTAAATACGGATTCGGGAATTGGGTCGAACTACTGTGAGCACTACCAGTGGTTAACGTTTCTGTAATGGCTGGCGGGCGCCATGACCGCCCATAGCTGGTAAATAATTCCATCCACTCAAGATTAGGACGTACCGCTAAGCGAATGTGGGGTGAAAATGCCCCTTCTGAGTTATCAACATCCCAATTCTCAGTCGTCATAACAACTTTGCAATCACGTAACCTTCTGCCTGTACATGGGTTGTCTTTGGTATAAGGAAGTACGCCATAACGCATACTGGTTTGGCCTTTGAGAGAATAGTAGTCATAACGCACTCCCCCTTCTAATGTTAACCAATCATCGTATTCATAAGCCAAATTAGTAAATAATGAGCTCAATGAACGTTTTCCGTCCGGTGTCACGCCACTAGCTGCTTCACGTGTTGAACTACTACTCGCTTTGTCTTGGAAGGTTTCCAAACCATAATGCGCTTTTAATACATTGTTATGGTTAAATTCAATTTCTGAATGATTTTCAAGCTGTACCCCTACCGTTTTGACTCGAGTATCCATCTGGTAGCCATTATTATAAATTTGGCTCGTGGAATAGGTGTCTGTATTGTCTTTAGTATCAACAAAATACACTTTTCCCTTTAACTCAGTGCTCCATGGGTTATCGCTAAATTGAGTGTAATCAAGAGAATAATTTTTGGCGGTTACATCACTGAAACCGCTACTTTTCCACCCTAACTTGTAGGGCCATGTGCCACCTAAGTTCGTTAATGTTCCTGCATTTGGCGTTGCCACTTTGGTTTCTAAGTAATTAAATTGCAAACGCTGCTCATCACTTATATTCCAACCAGCTTTTGCTAAATAAGAGGTCATTCGGTAATTACTGTCATTAATGCGAGTGTGTTTTAATTGGTGTGCAAGTTCATCGTAATGTCCGGCCCCATTGTTGACTCGTATATTACCAATATTACCGTGAGTTCCCGGTTTATAATCCCCAAGGCGCCGTTCGCTTGCCGCAAACAGTAAATCCGCTTTTTCATTCCCTAATGCCAGCACACTACTACCAATAAAGTGCGTATTATTTGACCCTGTACTCGCATGCAATTTCCCACCAAAGGTTTTATCTTTCGATAAAAAATCAGACGCGTTGACAGTATTGAAGGTCGCCACCCCACCTAAGGTTCCACCACTCCCCATCCCACTCGTATTGCCCTTCTGTATTTCCACTCCAGAAAGCAGTTCTGAGTCGATATACATAGAACCATTGCGCTGGCCGTGTCCGCTTTTTTGAAAGTTTTGCCGCATGCCATCGATATTCATATTCACGCGACCATAATCCTGTATCCCACGGATATTCACAGACAAAGAAGGGTCTTGCTGGCTAACACTCGAATAGACGCCTGTCGTGAGTTCTAACACATCGGCTATGTGCTTTGGTGGGCGGTCATCAATTTGTTTTTTACTAATCACACTGACGGATGATGGACTGCTATATACCCAATCCCCTTGTTGGAGCTGGCTTGCTGTGACAGTAATATTATCCAGTTTGATCACTGAATCACTGGTAGCAGGCGCGATACGCTCAATGGTTATCCGGTTATTTTGCAACTGATATTGCACAGGGTTTGAAGCAATTAATCGACGTAACCCCTCCTGTAGCGTAAAACTCCCCTTCAAGCCTTGAGTTTGTAAACCATTAACTTCTCGGCTCTGAATGATAATTTCTACCTTTGCTTGCTGGGCAAATTGCAGCAAGCTGTTTTCAAGCGAACCCGCAGCAACAGAAAATATGATTTCCTGTTGTGCAGGCGCTACCGCTGAGTTTGCCTGTGCTAGACTAAAAAATGAAAATGCAGGTAACGTAAATAATGCAAGGTGAACACAAAGTGTCGCTTTTTTATAGTGGTGCTTTTTTTGAGTCATTTCCCATTCCTAAAATGATAATGGTAATAAAAATCATAATCACTTAGGTTAAGACGCGAAAATTAGGAAAACCCGTAAATAAATTTTTATAAAATAATTCGGTATCACTTAATATCTATACTACTTATTCATAATCAATAGATTAAAGTAAAAAATGGGATTTCATAAACGGATAAACCGTACGATGACACCAGATGCGTCAGCCCACTATCGAGTGCGTTAATCTGTAATACACCACTAATGTGCCCTACTGGCTCCTCAGCCAATAAAATAATTTGCTTGTCACGGTAACGATTTATTTCAGCAATAACTTCTGGAAATATTTGCTGTTGAAAAATAATTTGCCCTTCGCGCCATACTGTAGAATGCGAATTAACCATGGAAGCCATAGGTGTTATCTCTGATTGATATTGTGTGAAGTTTCCTGCTGGAATAAGCATTTCCTGCCCTGATAATAGCGACACCTTTACGCTGTGTTGATAAACACTGACCACCACTTCGCTATTTTCATTATCAATTGAAAATTCAGTACCAAGCGCCTGAGTTATGCCATTTTTCGCCATAACCTGAAAAGGCCTTGGTTCCGTATCCGTTTTTGGTGCGACGGTGAAGTAAGCGCGTCCCCGTAATAAATTGACTTGCCGGTACTGCGAATTAAACGCTAATTGCAACTGTGCGCCACTGTCGAGATCTACACGGCTACCATCCGGTAAGGTGATATGCTGTATTTCACCGGTTTTCGCATAGTAATCCACTTGCTGTGTATATTGAAAATACCAAATTGACATGGATAACACACTCACTAACACAGCCGCGGCGATCGATAAACCAACATAGCGAGGGAGTCTCTTTTTTTTCATTCCCTGTTGATTTTCAGCTGTTTTTTGTCGTGGTTTATTCGCCGTTAGTGCCCATAATTGCCGAGCACGGAAGTAAGCTGATGCATGTTGTTCTGACGCATTAAGCCAAGACTGGAACGCTGCATTCTCTTGTGATGTCAACTCGCGATGCGTTGTTTTCACAACCCACATTGCGGCTTTGTTTTCAATTTCAGATGGACTATCAGATGGCTTCATGACTAGTCTCTCCATTTATGAATTAGCATTGCCAATGCACTGGCTAAATGTTTTTCGACTGTACTTAATGAAATATTTAAATGCTGCGCCACTTCCGTTTGGGTTAGTCCTTCTTCTCGATGCAAGCGAAATATCTCCTGAGTCCTGAATGGCAAAGTTTGGATAATTTTTTGAATTTGTTCTAGTTGTTGATCATGAATGACAGTGGCTTCTAGGCCTTTCACCCGCGATGGGATCTCTTCCCACTGTTGGTCACTGATAGCCATTAATCGTTGTTTTTTCTGTAGGCGGAAATGGTCGACCATCAGGTTTTTCGCAATTCGATACAAATAAGCATCAAAATCTTGAATGGCAGGGTTTTTCATCAACTCGGCCAACCGAGCAAAGCTTTCCTGCGTGATATCCATACTTAAACTATGGTCTTTAAGGTAGATGTTCAGATAACGACATAACGACGACGAATGGCGAGCAAACAGGCGCTGTAATTCTGAATCAGACATATTGATCCATAAAATAAACAATGAAAATGAGAATTATTTACATAATATAGATAATAATTTAAAATGAAAACTCTCTCGCGCATTTTTCCGTCTAAGGCCCACATCAATACAGAATCATCTCTTTTATTGTTTTTTGTCACAGTACTTAAGCTAAGAATGATGTTTTATGGTAGATTAATGCCCAATTTATTTTAGTCGCCATAGAACGGGCTTTAGCGTAAAAAAACCGCATTCGTAACTCGCTGGTTTACTTGCTTTTATAAGTACTGGAAATTAACTGATATAGGAACACTATGCCGAATTGCAGTCTGGCGGATCTCAGACATGTTGTCGCTCTAGGTGGCGGGCATGGACTTGGTCGCGTGATGTCTTCACTTTCTTCTTTAGGTTCTCGTTTAACGGGTATTGTTACCACAACCGATAATGGAGGTTCGACGGGTCGTATTCGTCGTTCCGAAGGCGGGATCGCTTGGGGAGACATGCGTAACTGTTTAAATCAGCTAATTACTGAGCCGTCTATTGCTTCAGCGATGTTTGAATACCGTTTCAGCGGTAATGGCGAGCTTTCAGGCCATAATTTAGGTAATTTAATGTTAAAATCATTAGACCACCTAAGTGTGCGCCCGCTAGAGGCCATAAATCTTATCCGTAATATGCTAAAAGTTGATGCGCAGTTGATCCCAATGTCGGAATCCCCTGTTGATTTAATGGCTATCGATGAAATGGGCAATGAAGTATACGGTGAGGTGAATGTTGATGCCTTACATGAAATCCCACAAGAGTTACGTTTGTACCCGACCGTCAAGGCGACGAAAGAAGCCTTACAGGCCATTCACCAAGCAGATTTAATTATTATCGGCCCTGGCAGTTTTTTTACCAGTTTAATGCCATTACTGCTTTTGGATGAAATTGCGGCTGCACTGCGCGAATGTAAAGCTCCGATGATTTATATTGGCAATTTAGCGAAAGAAATTAGCTCCCCTGCAGCCAACCTGTCTTTGCCTGACAAACTAAAAATGATGGAACATTATATTGGTTGCCAAAAAATTGATGCGTTAATCCTTGGCCCACGGACACAAACAAGCAATATCAGCCCAGAACGCAAAATAATCCAACGAGTACTCGAAGCAGACGATATCCCATATCGTCATGATAGAAAGCTGTTACTACAAGCCATCGAAGAAACCATCAACTTGTTATAACCCCCCACCTGCCATTCCGCTGCTAAATACTCGCAGCGGAAAACTTTCCCTAAAATTAGCCCTATGTTTCCCGTATTTCCACTAAATCTATTTTCAAAATACTTTGCGTTGTGGGTAGGCGGCAAGTGAAGGCAGCTCGGGGAGCATAGTGACCCGAGTGACTAAACGTAGCCAACACCCCCACAGCGTGAAGTATGAGGAAAATTAGGAATTAGCGATAAACTGAGAGCGTATCTCCTGCAATTCGTCTCTGACTCGCGCAGCCGCTTCAAATTCAAGGTCTTGAGCATGCTTATACATTTGCGCTTCAAGCTGTGAAATCCGTTGCTCCAACTCTTTTGTCGACAGTGATTGAATATCAACCGAATTATTATTTTTACCATTGTCTTTCGTACGGCTTTTTCCTTTACCGCCCACTTTGTGACCAATTTGCAGGATATCACCAATTTTCTTATTCAAACCTTGCGGAACAATGCCATGTTCTTCATTGAACGCCATTTGTTTAGCACGGCGACGCTCTGTTTCTGTGATCGCTTTTTGCATGGAGTTGGTGATCCTGTCTCCATAGAGGATTGCCTTACCATTTAAGTTACGGGCCGCACGCCCTATGGTTTGAATCAGCGAACGTTCCGAACGCAAGAAACCTTCTTTGTCCGCGTCTAAAATAGCCACCAGAGATACCTCTGGCATGTCTAAACCTTCTCTTAATAAGTTGATCCCAACTAGTACATCAAACTCGCCAAGTCGCAGGTCACGAATAATTTCCACGCGCTCCACTGTATCGATATCGGAGTGAAGATAACGCACTCGCTCCCCGTGCTCTTCAAGATATTCCGTTAAGTCCTCTGCCATGCGCTTTGTTAAGGTGGTCACTAACACACGTTCACTTTTTTGCACACGAATACGAATTTCAGATAGTAAATCATCCACTTGCGTAGAAACTGGGCGAACTTCAATAATCGGATCAAGTAGACCTGTTGGCCTAACAACCTGCTCAATCACTTCATTGCCTGATTTATCGAGCTCATAGTTACCCGGTGTTGCCGACACATAAATAGTTTGCGGCGCTAAAGCCTCGAATTCTTCAAAGCGCATAGGGCGGTTATCTAATGCAGAAGGGAGACGAAAACCGTATTCCACTAAGGTTTCTTTTCTTGAACGGTCCCCTTTGTACATCGCACCTATTTGCGGAATAGTAACGTGAGACTCATCCACCACCAGTAAGCCATCAGCAGGTAAATAATCAAATAATGTCGGTGGTGGCTCGCCAGGAGCACGACCCGATAAGTAGCGTGAATAGTTTTCAATACCTGAACAATAACCGAGCTCATTCATCATTTCTAAGTCAAATTGTGTTCGTTGAGCAATGCGTTGTTCTTCAAGTAATTTATTGTTTTCCAGTAATACTTTTCGCCTGTCTGCCAATTCAACCTTAATCTGTTCCATGGCCTCAAGAATACGTTCTCTTGGTGTGACATAGTGCGTTTTTGGATAAACGGTAAAACGGGGAACACGATGCTGTATTTGCCCTGTCAATGGGTCAAATAATGACAACCGTTCAACTTCGTCATCAAATAGCTCTACACGTAAGGCATATTCGTCTGATTCCGCAGGAAAAATATCGATAACCTCACCACGGACTCGGAAAGTCCCTCGTGTAAAAGCTTGGTCATTACGCGAATATTGCAAGTCCGCTAAACGCCTTAAAATTGAGCGCTGGTCGATGATCATGCCATCGGTGAGGTGCAACATCATTTTTAAGTAGCTATCCGGGTCACCCAAACCGTAAATAGCGGACACAGAAGCCACCACAATCACATCTCGGCGTTCGAGTAAGGCTTTGGTTGCAGATAGACGCATTTGCTCAATGTGTTCGTTTACAGAGGCGTCTTTTTCAATAAAAGTATCTGAGCTTGGAACGTATGCTTCTGGCTGATAATAGTCATAGTAAGAGACGAAATATTCCACCGCGTTATCTGGAAAGAAGGCTTTCATTTCGCTATAAAGCTGTGCAGCTAAGGTTTTATTATGTGCCATTAACATGGTAGGCCGGTTCTCTTGCGCAATAACATTGGCAATTGTGAACGTCTTACCGGACCCCGTTACGCCTAATAGAGTTTGATGAGCAAGTCCATCTTGTAGCCCTTCCCTTAACTTATGGATAGCTTCGGGCTGGTCCCCTCCCGGCTGAAAATCAGAATACAGCTTAAAATCCTTACTCATATTAACGCCCCTTAACTAGTTTCTCCCATTATGATACTGGATAAAAAACCAGCTTCAAGTATTGAAGCTAAATTTTCTGTTATTCTCCGTTCTAATATGTTTATAAAAATGTTATCCCCAAAAAAGTACTTGACCTTTTTGAAACTTTATATTTTATGCTATTGCATTTTTATGCCGTATCTCAAATACAAATTGAAGTCTTGATTTTATTTAACCATTTGTATTTATTATAGATTAATTTAAAGTCCAGAATCACATCAAATAAAGTCAAAGCCGCTTGCCACCTAGCGTAGAACTTGTTTTATAACGTTAATACACAAGGTTATCCACAGAAATGGTGGATAACTCTTGAAGCCCTTTCGGCTCATGGATTCACGAGATCTTGAAGATTTGTTCAATGAAGGCTAAATGACAAAAAGATGGCAGTTTAATGAAAAAATTTTTACGTAGTAACCGCGATGAAAAACAGATTTTATCTTTTTTATTAAGATCTGAGTGGTATTTTTACTGAAAAACTTGACAGTATTTAAGTTGAGAACGTTAAAAAAGATCGGATCCTTATTTAACAATCGATCAACCCCAAGCCATTAGCGCTGCTTGGGGAAAACATGTCTATTTTTATATAATCAAATAGTTAATAAAGAAAGATCCAAATAGCGTCCTAATTTGCCGCTAAGTGTTTTTTGGTGCGGGATCACGCCTAAACAAGGTGCTTTAATCATTCGATTAAGTGTCGACAAATATTGCGCTTGGAAAACACCTGCGGGTTCTACTTCATTGGCCACCCAGCCTACCACAGATAAACCTGAAGCTTTGATAGACTCCATGGTTAACAGTGCATGATTTATACAACCTAACTTAACCCCAACGACTAAAATAACGGGTAGCTGCTGTTCAATCACCCAATCTGCATACGTTTTTTCTCTGGATAGCGGGGTATACCAGCCACCAGCACCTTCAACTAATAGCCAATCTGCTTGGGACTTCAAACAAGCCAAGCCTTTATTTATCACTGAAAATTCAATGGGTTGATTTAGTTCTTCACTGATAATATGCGGTGAAGTTGGCGCCTCAAATACAATCGGGTTAATCGCCTCATAGGGTAATTTAACCTGGCTATTGGCTTGTAATAATAATGCATCACTATTTCGCAGGCCATGCTCAGTCATCTCACTTCCTGAAGCGACTGGTTTATAACCCACTGTTTTCCAGCCTTGTTTTCCCGCGGCTTGCAACAAAGCACAGCTCGCCACAGTTTTTCCGACCTCAGTATCCGTTCCGGTTACAAAGTACGTTTTAGTCACGGTAAAGCACTCCAAACACCGTATGATAAGTTAAAGGTAAGCCTTGTTCTGTCATTGGATAGAGCAAAGCAAGTTGCTGCAAATGCTGGCGGGTCATTAGCCCCGCTTTACGCCTCGTGGTCAAGTGTGTCGCGCCAATCCCTTTCAGTGAATGAAGCAGCGCTATTAACTCAGGAAAATAGAGTGTATCCTTCTGAAAAATAAGTTCATGTCTCCATGACTGACAACTATTTCGTATCTGCTGAACACTGAGAAAGGCATTCACATGTGAATAGCCGTCAAGTGAATGCCAAGCTGAGGATAATTCTGTCAGAGAATGCTCTGCAAGTGTGGTGAACACCACTACTCCCCCCGGTTTTGTCACTCGATATAACTCGCTTAATGCTTTGCTCAGATCTTGGCACCATTGGACCGACAAATTGGAAAAAACCACGTCAAAGAGTTGTGGATCCAATGGAATGGATTCTATATCCGCACATAAATAATGATCGGCAACGGCTTTCGTTTGCGCCATTTCGAGCATTCCCACAGAAAGATCTAATGCGGTGACGCGATGCCCTTGATTTTTCAATTTATGGCTGAAATACCCCGTACCGCACCCTGCATCTAAAATATGCAATGGCACCGTTGATTGTGAGTGATTTAAGGCTGAAGCCAGTTGACCAAGCAGTTGTGTTCCTGTTGATCGTTGATAACTTGCCACTGCGTCATAACTTTTAGCCGCACGGCCAAATGCCGCCGCAATTTTATGCTTTTCACGACTGAGCGATAAAGTCATGTAAAGCCTCCAATAATTGATCGATATCTTGACGTTGGTGTGCAGCACTTAACGTGATCCGTAACCTAGCACTCCCAGGCGGGACCGTTGGCGGTCGGATCGCTTGCACCCAAATGTTTTTTTTGCGTAAAAAATTGGCTAACTGTTGGCTCGCTTGGTTTTCACCAACAATTAGTGGCTGAATAGCCGTGGTTGAATCAGTTAGCTGCATACCATCAAAGTCAGCATTATGTCTAAAATATTTAATATGTTGGTTAAGCTTTTCTCTTGCGTGCTCTGCGAGCTTAATTTGCTCAACGGCTGCTAGCAGTGCGACAGCCTGAGCGGGTGGCATTGACGTGCTATAAATTAAATGGCGTGCGGACTGTACAAAATAGTCAGCCGTTGGCTCATCACACAGCACCGCTGCGCCACTTAAACCAAATGCTTTGCCAAATGTCACGACTAAAATTTCAGGTTTAATTCCACTCGCAAAACAGCTGCCACGGCCTTGCTCTCCGGTAACGCCAACACCATGAGCATCATCAACCATCAACCAAGCTTGCTGATTTCTAACGATTTCCTGCAATTGTTGAAGGGGAGCACTATCACCATCCATACTAAAAACCCCTTCCGTGACGACAAGCGTTTTTCCTGAAACAGGTTTTTGAATTAACTTATTAAGTGATAGAGGATTATTATGCTGAAAGCGCCTTAATTGAGCCCCTGAATGAATCGAGGCCTCCACAATCGATGCATGGCTAAGTTTATCCGCTAAAATACGATCATTTGCCGTCATTAATGCCGTGATCACCGCATGGTTCGCAGCAAAACCTGAAATAAACAGTAAGGCTTTCGGGTAGCCTAGCCAATCAGCGAGCGCTTGCTCTAATTTATCATGTGCTTTGGTGAACCCGGTAATATGCCCCGATCCCCCACTTCCCACACCATATTCATCAGCACCGCGTTGCCACGCGGCAATTACTTGAGGATGATGAGATAGCCCCAAATAATCATTGGATGAAAAATTAAGAAATTCTTTTCCAGCTAGAAAAAGTGAACGACCATTAGCACTATCAATACAGCGCCGTTGACGCCAGATAGAAGCCTGCTTACGCTGCTCTATCTGGTTTTGTATAAATGATTGCCAAGTCATTATACTGCTGCGTTATAAAATTGATGGTTATCCGCGGTTAACAGCGTTTCGGCTAACTTAGCAGCTTGATGGTTATCCCCTTCGTCAGTTTCAATTCGCTCAGGGTTAATATTCAGTTTTCTAAATAGTGCTAAATCTTTGTTTTCATCGGGGTTTGGCGTCGTTAATAATTTACACCCATAGAATACGGAGTTCGCACCGGCCATAAAACATAATGCCTGAGTTTGCTCATTCATATATTCACGACCTGCCGATAGCCTAACGTATGACGTTGGCATCATGATACGTGCAACGGCAATAGTGCGAATAAAATCAAATGCATCGACATCTTCGTTATCGGCCATTGGGGTTCCTTCAACTTTCATCAACATGTTGATCGGCACACTTTCTGGTGGCTTCGGTAAATTTGCCAATTGCACTAATAATGCCGCTCGGTCACTGACTTTCTCACCTAAGCCTAAAATCCCACCAGAGCAGACTTTGATCCCTGCATCTCGGACATTTTCGAGTGTATTCAAGCGGTCTTGATAACTGCGAGTCGTAATAATATTGCCGTAGTATTCAGGAGAGGTATCAAGGTTATGGTTATAATAATCTAACCCGGCTTCTGCTAAGCGTTGAGCTTGGGAATTATCAATCATCCCTAATGTCATACAGGTTTCCATCCCTAATGACTTCACTTCTTTTACCATCATCTCAAGATAAGGCATATCGCGTTCTTTCGGATTCCGCCACGCAGCCCCCATACAAAAGCGGGTTGAGCCTGCTTGCTTCGCTTTTTTCGCGGATTCCAGCACTTGCTGAACTTCCATTAACTTTTCAGTTTCTAGCCCTGTTTTATAGCGCGCACTTTGCGCACAATATTTGCAATCTTCAGGGCAAGCCCCGGTTTTAATCGATAACAACGTACTCACTTGCACTTGCTGCGGGTCGAAATGTTGGCGATGAATTTGCTGTGCCTGAAATAATAATTCAAAAAAAGGCATTGAAAACAGTTCATTAGCTTGTTTTATTGTCCACTGTTTTAATTGGCTCACGGAAACTCTCCAGTTGAAAAAGTTGTTGCCAGTTTAAATATTGTGACTATCATGTCAACTAAAATGATCTAAAAAAGTTGACGATGATAGCAAATGGATAATGTAGATATTCAGTTTGATGCCAAACATATTTGGCACCCTTATACCTCGATGAGCCAACCAATTCCGGCTTACCCGATAGTTGAAGCCCATGGCGCTGAGCTAATCATGGCCGATGGAAAAAAATTAATTGATGGTATGTCTTCATGGTGGGCTGCTATTCATGGTTATAATCATCCTGTATTAAACCAAGCGGTAACAACGCAATTAGCGAAAATGTCCCATGTGATGTTTGGCGGGATCACACACCCACCTGCTGTGAACCTATGTAAGCAATTGGTTGCCATCACACCAGAGCCGCTGGAATGTGTCTTTCTTGCCGATTCCGGCTCCGTGGCGGTTGAAGTTGCTCTGAAAATGGCATTGCAATATTGGCAAGCCAAAGGGGAAAAGCGCCAGCGGATCCTCACATTACGTCATGGATATCATGGAGATACTTTCGGTGCGATGGCCGTTTGTGACCCTGATAATTCAATGCATGGCCTGTATAAGGGGTATTTACCTCCGCATATTTTTGTGGAAGCGCCTCAATGCGGTTTTTACGACGAATGGGACAGCACCGATTTGCATCCTCTTGAAGTACAACTTGCCGAAAATAGTGATGAAATTGCAGCGATCATCCTTGAGCCGATCGTCCAAGGTGCCGGTGGTATGCGCATCTATCACCCTGAATATTTAAAGGGAGTCCGCCATTTGTGCGATCAGTATGGTTTGCTATTGATTGCTGATGAAATTGCGACTGGTTTTGGTCGTACAGGGAAATTGTTTGCTTGCCAGCATGCTGATATATCACCCGATATTATGTGTTTAGGTAAGGCACTAACAGGTGGTTATATGACACTTTCAGCCACCCTCACAACTCGCCATGTGGCAGAAACCATTAGCAATGGTGAAGCAGGTTGTTTTATGCATGGGCCAACCTTTATGGGTAACCCTCTCGCCTGTGCTGTAGCGGATGCCAGTTTGACCTTATTACTCAATAGCCCTTGGCAGGAAACAGTTGCCGATATCGAACAACAACTTAAGGCTGAATTGATGCCTTTAATATCCCACCCTAGTGTTGCAGATGTGCGCATTCTTGGTGCAATTGGCGTAATTGAAATGAAGCAGCCCGTAAACACAGCCGCTTTGCAAAAAGTATTTGTGGAAAATGGTGTTTGGGTTCGCCCATTCGGCAAGCTGATTTATGTGATGCCACCGTATATCATCACCCCCGAGCAACTCAGTAAAGTGACAAATGCAATGGCAAAAGTGTTGGGATAGCACGATAAACTCAATGATAATCGAAGTGATTCTAACTGAATTTTTAATCTAGAGTATTTCATAAATCATTTGAGCTGTAACAAGGCGGCAAGTGAAACTAAGCCCTAGGAGCATACACCAGTATGTGACTAGGGTTAGTAAACGTAGCCAACACAGTTACGGCTCAAAGGATGACTGAAATGACCCACATAGGACCTTTCCCGACCCTATACCTTCCTATTTGCGTCAATTTCCCCGTAATTGGGTCAATTTCAGAGACTGAAATATGGTCTGACTTTTGCCCGCTCGAAATTAAAAAACGGCCTGTCGCATCAATATTAAAGCCCCTTGGGTGCGTCTCTGTTGGGTAGCGTGCTTCTAATGTTAGCTCGCAACCGTCATCAGAAACCAGATAGTGGCTGAGGTAGCTTTCTGAGCGCTCACTAACATACAAATGGCGGCCATCTGGCGTAATATGGATATCGGCAGCCCAGCGCTGGCTTTCGTTACCTAATGGGTAATTTGCCAAAGTTTGCATATTACGATAGCGAGTAAATTTATGATACACGCCTACCGTTGAGTCTAACTCATTCACACAATAAATGACTTTTTCACTTGGATGGAAGGCCAGATGACGAGGGCCTGATTTCGCTGCTGTAGTAATTTGATCCGCAGTTGCTTCGGTTAAATAACCATTTTCATGTAAATCGAATAAACGGATATGGTCTTCGCCCAAGCAAGGAACCCAAAGCTGTTGATTATCAACATCGACATGGGAAGAGTGTGGATTACGCAAGCCTTCAATAACTTGGACGACTTGATTTGGCACACCCTCGCCATTGATGGCCAGCACCGCTAGGTTGTGTTGATGGTATGAAGGGACAAATAAATATTTGCCCGTGTTATCCAATGATAAGTGAACTGGCGTTCCCGGAACGGATGTTTCTGCTTTTAAACGCAGTAATCCTTTCTCTTCAATTTCATAGGTTACGACGCGAAAATTCGGGCGCACGCCAATATAAAGGTGTTTTTTATCATGGCTTAGTACCATAGGTTGCACTTGGCCCGGTGTTTTTACCGTTTGTAAAAGAGTAAGTTCACCAACCTCATTCATCGACCACACGTGAATTTGCTGACTCTCGGGGCTCGCAATATAAACAACCTGATTCATCCTGACTCCTTAATTCATGATAAAAATACAAAACCGTATCTATAGCCTACTACATTGGCTTCACTATACCCTATATTATGCAAATTACGCTGAGTAAATAGCGCCAAGGTTCAGTATCATAAGTTTAAAGCTACAATCACTTCATCCAATAACTCAGAGGAGGATGCTGACACCAAACTTCCCCCATTGATCACGTTTGTTTTATTACCATTAATATTTGCATAATAAACTCCAGCTTCAGTAAGGCAAGGTAAAATAGCAGCGATATCCCATGGTTTCATTAACGTATCAATAGCACAATCGATCCTTCCTGTTGCTACCATTGAATGCTGATAACAATCATTTATAAAAACCATATCTTGAGCAGAATTAACGACATTTGATAGATTGTAAGCTTTGTTACCTTCTCTACTATCAAAATTAGTACTGTGAATTCCTGATATCGAAACAACAGCTTCACTTAATTTTTTCGTTTTTTTTATCTGAGTACATATCCGTTTTGGTGCAAGATCACCTTTTTTAGACCAACACCCGTTTCCTAACGATGCATAATACATAGTATCAATGGCGGGAAATGATATAACACCGACAAGGGGGATGCCACGTTCAACATAAGCAATCAAAGTACTAAATAATGGAACGCCATACAAAAATGCGCGTGTTCCATCAATAGGATCTATTATCCATCCGGTAGAAAATTCACCTTCAATATTTGTTCCGAGCTCCTCCCCTAAAATAGAAATATGTGGGGTTTTCACCTGAAGTACTTCTCTTATCACATTTTCTACTTTAAGATCTGTAGCGGTAACAATGGTGTTATCTATTTTTCTTGTAAATGTACCAGCTTCGTAAAAGCCTTTTAGTGAATATTTACTAGCAGTATTAGCGGCTTCTAAAGCAATATTTAACACTGTAGAACTCCTTGACTAGTTTTTTTGTCACTCATTGCAATCCGAACGTTCTCAACATAAAACCATCAAGATTACCCTTGAATGACTCAATAGTAGACCATGCAAAATCTGAGTGCTCAGAACTTAAACAAACATGACCAGAGCATAAAACATTGAAGTTTAATTGAATACAACTTTGGCCAATTGCTTGGTACTCAACCGCACCGACAAAACCAGAAATTTCAATAACTATCATTCCGGTTTCTTCTGTAATTTCACGACTAAGCGCTGTCTGCATATCTTCATCATACTCCATGCCACCAGAAGGAATTTCCCATACATTTGGCATGAACTCGCCTTCTGAACGCTTCAAAAACAGAATTTTTGAATCATGTCCAGCTTTGATTAAACCGCCTACAACAACACGATCATAGTTTTTAAGTTTGGATATTACTGAATGAGGAATATATTTCTCTATCATCTTGGATACTTCTCTGCAACAGATAAAATGATTGATAAATAATTATCAATAAAATTGAAACGCTCTTCTCCATACCAAATATCCAACTTAAACATGCTATTGTGAAATTTTATAGCATTTTCGAAATGAGCTTTATTAACTCGAATTTTCTCATCATAGTCACGAGAGATTTTATTTGGTGAATGAAAGAGAAAATATTCATTCATAGGGCACGTTGAGCCAGGTATATCAGCTTCAAGTGCACCAGCTTGGTTTAGTTTCTCTACGAATTCATGCAGACCAATTGAAAATTTAGACTCATCAAATATAATTGGCATGGCATACCACGCTGGATTTGCTTTTTTGGGAATGCGAACTATCTTTAACCCATCAATTTGCTCAATTCCTGTTTTCAATAAATGAGCAGTTTCCCTTTTTTCTTGCATCATCTGTTCAAAGTTTAGCATTTGAGGCATAACAACCGAAGCGCCTAGTAGGTGCATTCTTAAATTAAGACCAGTACCTGTAATAGCAAAATCTCTTAAAATATCAGTGTTCACTTCCTTTTTTGCACGCTTATTAAAATGACCGACTAACACAGCTCGTTCGTAGAATTCGCGATGCTTAGTGGCAAAGAAGCCACCTTCACCTGACGTTAGTATTTTCTTCCCCTGAAAACTCCAAGCAGAGCCATCAGAAAAACTCCCAATCATTTTGCCATCCCAAGTTGCTCCATGTGCATGAGAGCTATCTTCTAATAAAAGAATTTCGTATCGTTCACATATATCTATCAGTTCATCCATATCACATGGTATTCCCCACATATGTGTAATAATCACCGCTTTCGTTTTATCGTTAATCAGAGCTTCTACGGATTTTGGATCTACATTGCCATTATCCCCACAGTCTGCAAATTTTAGTTCAGCGCCTAGCTGGTGAAGTGGGGAGCATGTAGCAAAGAATGTATAGCTAGGAACTATTACTTCATCTCCTCTGCCTATACCTGCCCCATAAAACATGGAAAATAATGCTGTAGTGCCAGAATTAACAGCAATTGCATTTTCTACATTGAAAATATCTATCTTAACAAGATGGAATATCTATCCCTGATAAACAACCTTCAGCAACAGCTAGATTTAACAATGCCAATTAATATTATCTACCATTTGACGCAGCTATTAGTTTGATTTCGCTTTAATTGTAAGGATGACACAAAGAACAAATAATAATGATACTAAAACGGTTCAGTTAACGTTATGATGATAAAACATACCAAGTTGACTGTTTTTATAGCAATAATTTCTCGTTATTCGTTAAATTCATCATCTCCCTATCTCTAGCCCTTTAGTAAGATAGGTAACAACTAAATCACGTGGAGCCGTTTATGTCATACCGCGTTATTGCGCTCGATCTTGATGGAACACTGCTTGATCACCAGAAAAAAATCCTGCCAGAATCATTAGCTGCTTTACAAGAGGCTCGTCGCCAAGGCGTTAAAGTGATCATCGTCACTGGTCGCCACCATGTTGCGATTCATCCATTTTACCAAACCTTAGACCTTGATACGCCAGCGATCTGTTGCAACGGAACTTATCTATACGATTATTTAGGCAAAAAAGTCCTAAAGTCCAATCCAATGACCCTCGATTCCGTTACACAAATGATAGACAAGCTGCGTGGAACGGATATTCAGCATTTAATGTATGTTGATAACGCTATGTTATACAACGCAAAAACAGAGGGCATCCAGCGTACACTTAATTGGGCCGAATCCTTACCTGTTGCACAGCGCCCAGCCATTGAATTTGTTGAAGACTACGCCGATGTGATGCATCACTATGATTCTATTTGGAAATTTGCTGTTAGCTCACCAAATACGGAGCAACTTCATCAAATCGTTAGTGAAATTGAAAATGACTTTGGTTTAGATTGTGAATGGTCTTGGATGGATCAAGTGGACGTCGGTCGCAAAGGCAATAGCAAAGGCCAACGCTTAAAAGAGTGGGTCGAATCCCAAGGGATGACGATGAATGATGTTGTGGCTTTCGGCGATAACTTCAATGACTTAAGTATGCTGACCACCGCAGGTTTAGGCGTTGCCATGGGCAATGCCGTTGATGAAATCAAACAGCAGGCTAAGTTAGTCACTCGCATTAACACAGAGCCAGGTATTGCCGAAGTTATCCGTAAATACGTTCTGTAATCTTCTCGTGAATTATCAGTTCAAAGGAAAGCCCCGCTTTCCTTTTCTTATTTTCTATTGCCACAGCGCCAAGAACGATATCTTTTACTCTAAATCATTGGTGTTGTGGCTAGGCGGCAAATGAAGCTATCCCAAGGAGCATACAGAAGTATGTGACTTGGGTAGCTGAATGTAGCCAACAACGCCACAGCGACAAGGACGATATCTTTTACTCTAAGTCATTGGTGTTGTGGCTAGGCGGCAAATGAAGCTATCCCAAGGAGCATACAGAAGTATGTGACTTGGGTAGCTGAATGTAGCCAACAACGCCACAGCGACAAGGACGACGAGTAATTATAGATGACGTGATAATGATACCGCCTTCACCTGCGCGTAGACTTTACGTCCTTTGCGAATAGAAAGCTCATCCCTTGCCCAGCGAGTGATCCGCGCCCATAAATAATGTTCTTC
This sequence comes from Providencia huaxiensis, assembly GCF_002843235.3. NCBI lineage: Bacteria > Pseudomonadati > Pseudomonadota > Gammaproteobacteria > Enterobacterales > Morganellaceae > Providencia > Providencia huaxiensis. Next base: position 554,621 of record NZ_CP031123.2, on the reverse strand, counting down.
GCCTAAATCTAGCTTCACATCCACTTGTTCGCCATCTTCAATCCATTCAACGACTTCTGCGGCTAAAATATTGCGAATACTACTCACTTGTGGCTTTTCGAGTACCAAAGAAACATCAGCGGCGTCAATACGTATCCGTACATCAGCCCCCTGCTGTGCCTCAACGCGTGGGATCCACAGTTTTTGGCTACCTACAATCACCGCTGTCATTTCATAATCAGGGTGTTGGCTATGCACCGTTGCACTTACCACACTGCTTAACGTTTCTTGCTGTAACCAAGGGCGCAAAGCACTACTTGCCCAAACGTCTTCCAAAGGGCCAAACGCTTTTACTTTTCCTTGCGCCATGACAATCACTTTATCCGCAAGGCGTAAAATTTCATCCAAACTATGGCTGACATATAAAATGGGAATTTTAACGTCTTGGGACAGTTTTTCTAAATACGGTAAGAGTTCGCGCTTTCTGGGCAAATCCAAAGAGGCTAGCGGCTCATCCATCAGTAGAATTTCAGGTGCTGTGAGCAAGGCTCTACCAATCGCTACACGCTGTTTTTCACCGCCAGATAGTGTAATTGGATAACGATTTAGCAGTTTTTCTATACCAAGCAAGCCGACAATATCATCAAAGCGGTCTTTCATTATAGGTGACATGCCATAACGCAAATTGCTTTTCACCCGATAATGAGGAAATAACCGTGCATCTTGAAACACATAACCGATATGGCGTTGTTCCGGTGGTAAGCAAATACCTTTTTCCATATCCACCAATGTACGGCCATTTAGCACAACTCGCCCTGTATTGGGTTTCGTTAACCCACCTATCACATTGATAAGCGAGGTTTTACCTGCACCTGAAAGCCCAAAAACCGCAGTAATACTTTCCGTTGGCAGTTGTGTTGTGACTTCAAGCTGTAAGTCCCCTAGTTTTTGAGAAAAATCGAGTTCTAACATGCTAAGCCACCCCCAAACGCTTTTTACCCCAACGGGTGAGCCACTCTGAGATCAATAATGAAATCAAGGCTAAAATAATCGCAATGACACATAAACGCGCAGCGTCTACCTCCGCTCCCGGCGTTTCAATTAAGGTGTACATCGCTAATGGGATGGTTTGTGTTTCACCGGGTATATTCGAAACAAATGTAATTGTGGCGCCAAATTCACCAAGCGAACGTGCAAATGCTAATACTGTTCCGACAATAATGCCGGGAAGAGAAAGCGGAATGGTTATCGTGAAAAAAACACGCAACGGTGTTGCACCTAATGTCCTCGCGGCTAATTCCAATTTTTGGTCAACCGCCTCAAGCGCTAAACGAATTGCACGCACCATCAGTGGAAATGCGACCACGGCAGACGCAAGCGCAGCCCCTCGCCAACTAAAGGTAAAACTAAAACCAAACCAGTTATATAGCCATTCACCAATAAAACCGCGTTTTCCCATACTGATCAACAGTAAATAACCCACTACCACTGGCGGCAGCACCAGTGGTAGATGGATAATACTATCGAGCAGTGTTTTTCCAGGAAAATTACAGCGGACTAGCACCCATGCCACTAAAATACCTAACGGTAAACTGAAAATGACAGCCACACTGGATACTTTTAGGCTTAGGTAAATCGCTTCCCATTCATAAGGACTTAACATCTGCAAAAAAATGCTCTCTTAACGTTTATTGAGTACGAGGTTCAAAACCGTAACGTTTGAATACTTCTGAAGCCGCTGGGGTTTTTAAGTATTCATAATAATCACGCGTTGCTTGGTTATCTTGATCTTTAACAATCGCCATTGGGTATTCAACAGGTTTATGGGTATCTGCTGGGAAAACACCAACGACTTTCACTTTTTGGCTAGCGACAGCATCAGAACCATAAACAATCCCTAAAGGGGCTTCTTGGCGTTCAACTAATGCCATACCGCTACGCACGTTATTCGTACGTGCTAACAGCGGGTCAACCGTTTCCCATGCACCTAAGTTGCTTAATGCCTCTTTCGCATAGATACCAACAGGAACATGATCAGGGTCACCAACGGCTAAACGGCCACCATCTAACAGTTTTTTCCAATCAGTTTGTTTATTAATTTCAACTTTATCGATTTTTGCATCTTTCGGTGCGATTAACACCAATTCATTACCTAATAATGTATAGCGCGTATCTTCCACCATCAACTTTTTATCGATGGCGTAATCCATCCATTGTTGATCAGCAGAAATGAACAAGTTAGCGGGTGCGCCTTGCTCAATTTGACGAGCCAAAGTTGAAGAAGACGCATAAGAAGCAACAACTTCAACTTTCGTGTCTTTTTTATACTGCTCTGAAATTTCATTCAATACATTCGTCAAAGAAGCCGCTGCAAAAACCGTAATTTTATCAGCTGCAAAGCTATTGCTAGCCAGAGTTAATGTCAATGTTGCGCCAGCAAGAAGTGATACCAAACCTTTTTTCATTTTAATTCACCATAGTATTAATCAACACGCTATATATAACAGGACACAGCGATAACTTAAAGTCAAACTACGTATAAAAGTGTGCTGGCTCAAGAAATGATGCAATTTTGTTGCATGTTTTCCCTAAAACTCCACGAGCGATGAAAAATCCCCCAACTGTAAAATCGTTTTTATGTAGAGAACAATTTATTTCCTTTGTAATTTTATCGGCACAAATTGTGCATATTTCAGTATTTCATTCTACTTTTACAAACGACATAGCAAAGGTAATTATATGGGGACGTTTTCGACAAAACTAACGACTCACCTTATGGCTGAGTTAACAATTGAACAATTTAATGGGTTATTTGATAAAGAAATAGCACCTGAAACCTTAGATTCTTTAGCAAAATCGGCGAGTGATGGAAACTTAGAGAGTATTGATTTATTGCATAACATTGCTCTTAGGCAAGACTCTGCAGGAAAAAATGCAGAAAACATCCTATTTGATTTATTTAGTGGAAAACGTTCCGCGGTAAAAGGAATCGATAAAGAAATACAAAAAACCAGTCAGGTTCTGTATCAATCCAAACACCATAGAGAGGCTTTTAAACACCCTTCTAAACTGTTGTATATCATTGGCTCAACCCTAGAAAAACTCGACGATAAAATCGAATTAACCCATTTATTTGCGCAAAACCTACCACCAGTGTTAGGTCATGAATCAGATCTCTGGGGTAATAACCGGATGATAACAAGCGATGAAATTGGCTCTACCGATAAGAGAGAAACGGGATCCTCGACAATGTTAACGGTTAATAGCCCTATTGGCCTCATGCAAAATAATGAAAACCTATTATATGACATAATTTCTCAGAAAATTATAAGCCAACAACCTCTTAGCCAACTGGAACTATTTCCTGTCAATATTAATAATAACCATTGGGTCTTATTTGTGCTTTACCAAGATGAGGTAAAAAATGAGATAAAGGGGATGGTTTTTAATTCTTTTTACGAGCTCGACTCGGAGGCTAAACAGAAAATTGCGCAAGCAGCTGAATTAGCTGGAGCAAAAAAAATTCATTATATTGAAAAGAATATTCAACAATATGTCCCTAATGGATGTGGGCTTTTTGTTCATCAAGCAATCAAAGAACTTACAGAACAGACACCAACGGACCCCATTGAAGCCCTAATGCAGTTCCAATCCTCTTTTTCAGAGAAAACCAGTGAAGAACAACAACAATTTAATATTCAAAAGCGCAGGCAATTATATTCTAGCTACCTAGATAGCCTAAAACCAAAAAGAAAAACCCCCTGACAGCATTTACCATCAAGGGGTCTATAATTAATTCGAATAGTATTCGCTAAGCGTTACTTATTCTCAGTATTATGATGATGAGGTACGTGTGCTTTAGACAGTAAGTTAAAGAACGCGCCCAAACCATAGATCAAACCCATGATCAAAAACATAACAACTGGAACCATCATCAGGGCAAAACCCAGACTTTTAATTAGTTCTAACATAGGAAAAAACCTCTTCAGTGATACTGTACCCACCAGCCTACAAGATACGCTGACGAGGGAAAACTTGACTCTCAATACATTGAGTATAAATCAAATCAAAATAATAACGCACAATTACGTTATAATGGAGACTATTTTAGACAAAATATTATACTAACGACATACTAAACGTGCTTTTTACGTCTGTCATCACCAGCCACACCGGAAGGGAGGAATTTATGCAGGCCGAAATTTTACTCACACTGAAACTACAGGGCAGTTTATTTGCTGATCCTCGCCGTATCGCGCTACTCAAACAAATTAAAGCGACAGGCTCTATCAGCCAAGGGGCTAAACTTGCTGGGATCAGCTATAAAAGTGCTTGGGATGCCATCAATGAAATGAATCAACTCACTGATGATATCCTTGTTGATAGAGCAACAGGGGGTAAAGGCGGTGGCGGTACAACACTCACACACTACGGTGAAAGATTACTTCAACTGTATGATTTATTAGCACAAATCCAACAAAAAGCCTTTGATGTTCTAAAAGAAGACAATCTCCCTTTAGACAGCTTATTAGCAGCTATTTCACGGTTTTCATTGCAAACCAGTGCTCGTAACCAATTTTTTGGTACTTTAATTTCCCGTGACCACATGCAAGTTCAGCAACATGTGCAAATTCGCTTATCAGACAACAGTACAGTGATTAATGCAGCACTAACAGAGCAAAGTGCTAACCGTTTAGGGTTAACTGAAGGTAAAGAAGTGCTCGCATTGATTAAAGCGCCTTGGGTAAAAGTTACTAAACAACCCGCCCCAACTGGCTTTGATAACCATCTTGAAGGGAAAATTACCACGTTAGAGCGAGGTAATGAGAACAGTGAAGTCATTGTGACACTTACAGGCGGTGAAACGTTATGTTCAACCATGCCAAACAGTGAGATTGATAGTCAATCATTGAAAGTGAATAATAGCGTTACCGCATTATTCAATGCGGACCAAGTGATTATCGCCACCCTCTGTTAGTGTGCTAACTAAGCTTACTTGCTATCATAAGTGAGTAAGCATTCACCTTTTTTCTCTTACCATGCTGTTCAGCTGTTGACTTTATCTTCAATCCTGATTATTTGTGATAGATGACAAGGTAAATAATCATGATAAGGAAGCTTGATGGGCACAATAACAATACAACATGGCAACTTTAAGCTCAGCGAAATACAAACTTTAGACATTCAACAACTTAATATCGAAAAAGGGGATAATTGGGCTTTTATTGGTGCCAATGGTAGCGGTAAATCTTCACTTGCTCGGGTACTTTCTAATGAACTTCCCCCACTTTCTGGCGTTGTAAAAAATACATTCACCTCTCCAGTTCGTCTATCATTTGAACAATTACAAAAAATCATCAATGAAGAATGGCAGCGCAATAACACAGATATGCTCAGTGATGATGAAGATGACACAGGGTATACAGCCGCTGAAATCATCCAGTTTAACCATAAAGACAATGAATATTGCCTTGAGCTTGCCGCTCGCTTCGGTATCAGTGACCTGCTGTCTCGTCGGTTTAAGTACCTTTCCACAGGAGAAACTCGCAAGGTACTGTTATGCCAAACATTAATGGGTAACCCCGACCTGCTAATCCTTGATGAGCCATTTGATGGCCTAGATGTCTATTCCAGAAGTCATCTTAGCGAGCTGCTATCAAGTTTGTCTGAAAAAGGCTTAACTTTAGTATTAGTGCTAAACCGCTTCGATGAGCTCCCAGACTTTATTGAAAACATCGGTGTCGTCGCTGACTGCAAGTTAACGATGGCAGGAGATAGAGAGTCAGTACTCGCTAACACGCTAATAACGCAATTACAACACAGCGAGAAAATTAAGCAGCTTTCCATCCCTGAAACAGAGGACCCCACCACAGACGAAAAACTGGATGACACGACACCCCGTATTATTTTGAGAAATGGTATCGTTAGCTACAATGACGAACCGATATTGCACGGGTTAAATTGGCAGGTAAACCCAAACGAACACTGGCAAATTATCGGTGAAAATGGGGCTGGAAAATCAACGTTACTGAGCCTGATCACAGGGGATCACCCTCAGGGATACAGTAATGACCTAACGTTATTTGGTCACCGTCGTGGAACAGGAGAAACCATATGGGATATCAAGCGCCATATTGGTTACGTCAGCAATAGCATTCACCAAGAATACCGTGTCGCCACCAGTGTACTCAATGTCATCATTTCCGGTTTTCATGATTCTATTGGCTTGTACCAAACCCCTTCCGACCGCCAAATACAATTAGCGTATGAATGGTTAGCTTTGTTAGGTTTTTCAACGCAAATAGCTCAACAACCTTTCCATAGTCTTTCATGGGGGCAACAACGCTTAGTTTTAATTGCTCGCGCGCTAGTTAAACACCCTGCTATGCTGATCTTAGATGAGCCATTGCAAGGTCTAGATGGTCTTAATAGGTTGTTAGTTCTGCGGTTTATTGATGTCATGCTAAGCCAAGGTAACACACAGCTCTTGTTTGTCAGCCATCATCAAGAAGACGCCCCTGCTTGTATTACACATCGGCTCACTTTTGTCCCTGACAAGGGTAAATACCGTTACGATATTGAAGAGCTTTAATTTTTAACTTATTTGCCAATAGATGCGATAAAACTATTGGCAAATTTAATCTACTGTTTAATAAATAGTGACGAAATCACACGAACACAATCTATTGATTTTACTTAACTTATTATTTTGTTGATTATTTTAAATTAGAAAATTCACACAAAACCATTACACTGCGCCCCTTCTAATAATTTAAACATCTTAATGGATATTCTTTATGGCTTGGTTAATGTTAGCCTCTTCACTTACAGCGCTTGCAACACATCGTTTAATTGCACTTTTTTTACTCGCTTGCACAATTATTACCGCAGCACTTACACAGGTTATTGATTGGCAAGCAGTTCTGCTATTGGTTGGTATTACAATAATTGTCATTATTCGTTTGCGTTTCCAACACTATTTATCCATAAAAATTATCAGTGAAACCACCTTACTCGTTTGTGCAGTTGGCCTCTTTATTCACTTATTTCCCGGGTTTAATAACCTAAAATATCTCGATAAAGTTTCCGTAGGCGCGCATAGCGCCCCTTTCACAATGTATTTTAATTTTGATAAGGCACTCGTCCCTTTTATTTTATTTGCCTGCTTACCAACGTTATTTGTCTGCCGGCCAGCCAAACATGCAACTAAAGTTCAATGGGCACTGCTGGTTATTTCTGTCCCACTTTTATTGTTAATCGCTACTGCCGCCGGTGGATTAGCCTTTGAATCGCATTTCCCTAGTTGGCTACCGGCCTTTGTGCTCTGTAATCTATTTTTTGTTTCCTTAGCGGAAGAAGCGCTATTTCGAGGATATTTACAGCAACGTTTAACCCTTTGGTTAAAATCCCCATACCTCGCATTAGTGATTGCTTCGCTGTTATTTGGTGCTGTACATTTTGCTGGTGGACCACTGTTAATTCTCTTTGCTACGTTAGCGGGTTTGATTTATGGCCTAGCTTGGATGTGGAGTGGTAAATTATGGCTTGCTGTATCGATTCACTTCGGGTTAAATTTGGGACATCTGTTATTTTTTACTTATCCTGTAAAAATGGTGGTGAGTCAATAAAAAGGCAAGGCAACGAATTTTAAACTAAGTTTCACATGAAAATTTCTTTGATCGTGACTTTTTTGATTTGGTTTAGATAAAACGTAAGTTGCTACTGGCGTTCGAGTTGACTATCCCTATAATGTAGGTCAGCAATAATTCATTTTTAATTTGAGTGTACTGATAGGAGTTTTAGCTATGGCTGTAACTAAACTGGTTTTAGTAAGACACGGTGAAAGTGAGTGGAACAAAGAGAACCGCTTCACAGGTTGGACTGACGTAGAACTGTCTGATAAAGGCCGCGAAGAAGCAAAAATTGCAGGCCAACTGCTAAAAGACGAAGGTTTTGTTTTTGATTTTGCTTACACTTCCGTTCTGAAACGCGCTATCCATACTTTATGGAATATCCTTGATCAAGTTGAACAGCAATGGTTACCTGTTGAAAAAAGCTGGAAACTGAACGAACGCCATTACGGTGCACTGCAAGGTTTGGACAAATCAGAAACCGCTGCAAAATACGGTGACGAACAAGTTAAATTATGGCGTCGTGGTTTTGCCATCACTCCTCCAGATCTGACTAAAGATGATGAGCGTTTCCCTGGCCATGACCCTCGCTATGCGAAACTGTCAGAAAAAGAACTGCCTGTCACTGAAAGCTTAGCAACCACTATCGAGCGTGTTGTCCCTTATTGGGAAGAAGTGATTAAGCCTCGCGTTGCTAGTGGTGAAAAAGTCATCATTGCGGCTCACGGTAACTCTTTACGTGCCTTAGTTAAATACTTGGATAACATGGGTGAAGATGAAATTCTGAACCTGAATATCCCAACTGCGGTCCCAATGGTTTATGAATTCGATGAAAACATGAAGCCAATCAAACGTTACTATTTAGGTAACCAAGATGAAATCGCAGCTAAACAAGCTGCAGTAGCAAACCAAGGTAAAGCGAAGTAAGCATTTACGATTGCTATCGATAGAGGGTTAAGCGAAAGCTTAGCCCTTTTTTTGTCATAATTATCTTTCTTTTCCGCAAAATTCATTAACTCAAGGTGTAAGAAATCACAATAACCGACTATCATAGGGAAAATAGATTGAAAGGTTGATAAAACAATAAAATGAACAAATTTAATATGTATGTTTGGGTTGGTCTTGTACTTAGCGCCAGTATTTTAGGTTCTCTGCTGTATATGATCCAAGGCGGTGAATTAGTCGTTGATGGTTCAAATGGTGCAGCTAATGCCGAACTGATGAAAACCTTAATGATCATTGCTTGTGTCAGCTTTCCAGTACAAATTATTAGTATGATGGTGATGACTTATAAACCTCGGTTATCCATTGTTCTTGCGGTATTAAGTAGCCTCGCATTAATGCCAATCACCATTGTGTTTACCATGGGAATGATTTTCTCTGCGATCCGTTGGCGTTACCATCAACTAAACCAATTTGATACCTCATTAAATGTTCAATTTGACCAGCGCGTTGAGTTCAACAAACGCAATAACCGTATTTTAGTCGTTGCACTTGGTTTAATTAGTGTTACTTTTATTATATTGAGCCAAAGCTTGGGGATGTTTCTATTTGTTTTCACAATTTTCCTTGGTTACTTTGGCAAAAAAGCGAGTGACAGTATCTATTTAGCGATTAAAGATTCATATTTCTATATTCGCCCAAATATTTTCGCCTACTGCTATCGTATTCCATTAAAAGAGGTGAAATATGTTAAAGGCGAGAAAGGCAAAGTACACTTTGATGTTCAAGTCGATAATGAAGTACTGCAATTAACGGCAACGCCAGCGAATGCAACACCGGAAGAGCAAGCTAAGCTGGAAGAATTATTAAATAGAATTCAAAAATAAAATACCATAAAAAAGCCAGTTAACGATGTTCTTTCATCGCTATCACTGGCTTTTTATAACTAAGTTTTATCGATTGCGGCGGGCAATCACTGCATCCGATAATTGACGTAACACTTTTTCAGTATCACTCCAACCGATACACGCATCTGTCACACTTTTACCGTAAACTAGTGGCTCATCAGATTCGAGATTTTGGTTACCTTCCACAAGATTACTTTCAATCATAATTCCTGTAATTGAGCGGTCACCTTGACTGATTTGCTCGCTAACATCTGTTGCCACTTCCATCTGTTTTTCGAATTTTTTACAGCTATTCGCATGACTAAAATCAATCATGATACTCGGCACAAGCCCTGCTTTCTCTAGCCCTTCACGTACTTCTTGCACATGCTTAGCACTGTAATTCGGCTCTTTACCACCACGTAAAATAATATGGCAATCTGGGTTTCCGCTAGTGTTCACAATAGCAGAATGTCCCCACTTAGTTACTGATAAGAAACAATGAGCTGAACGTGCTGAATTAATTGCATCAATTGCAATTTTAATCGTACCATCAGTACCATTTTTAAAACCGACAGGGCAAGATAAGCCTGACGCTAACTCACGGTGAATTTGTGATTCAGTCGTACGAGCACCGATTGCCCCCCAACTCATCAAGTCTGCCACATACTGTGGGCTGATGACATCTAAGAATTCACCCGCAGTCGGTAAGCCTTGGTTATTGATTGTTAACAGCAATTCACGTGCAATACGTAAACCTTCATTAATATCAAAGCTACAATCCATTTTAGGGTCATTAATTAGCCCTTTCCAGCCTACTGTTGTGCGCGGCTTTTCAAAATACACACGCATCACGATTTCCAATGAGCCTTTTAATTCCTCACGTAATTTACCCAAGCGCTCAGCGTACTCTAAAGCCGCTTTAGTATCATGAATTGAGCAAGGGCCAATGACGACCACTAAACGGTCATCTTTACCGGCTAAAATATTGTGGATTGCCAGGCGTGCTTCATGAACGGTAAACGCAGCTTTGTCGGTTGCTGGAAATTTTTCGAGCAGAGCAATTGGTGGTAATAATTCTTTAATTTGTTTTATTCTGACGTCATCGTTCTGATAATTCATACCCGTATATCCAATGTTTATTATTTTTTACTGTAGTTGATTTACATGCCAAATTTATCCACGTTAGTTTCGCTCGAACAAAGCGCAGAGTAGACAGCTGAATTTCCTCGCTGTACCCAAAGGATAAAAGAGAATTAGCATCGAAATTTTAATCTAACCGTTCAACAGACATCTGTAAACAGGCAAGCGCACGATAAAACTAGGACTTTATTAGCCACCAATTATAAAATGAGGTGAAATGTTGAAATTTAGCACAATAAGTCAGCGAAAATAGCATTTTACAGAGCAAATAATAGCTAAAACAGCTAAATGACGATAATGTCACTTTCGCTGTTTTAGTCGATTTTTTCTCTCTAAGTGCGGGAAATAGGCAAAGAGCCGTTTTCTTTTGCTGATTTTATCCAAAGTCTAGAGCCATTTAGGGCGATACCTAATAAAATTAAGTATTCTAATGACATGGCATAAACGCCTTGAATAAAGAAAATCACAATACTGATGACGTTAATAATGACCCACAATAACCAGTTTTCAACATACTTACGCGTCATTAAAATCATTGCGACAACAGAAAGAATGGTCATTGCTGAATCCCAGAATGGGAATGCGTCAGGTTCTATCGTAGGCATCGCAAGGTTGGCACCAAATAGGTTTAATAACTCGACAGCCCATCTCGCAAGCACACCAAATACCGCATCAATATTAAATGTCAGATAAATAATAGCGATGATTGAAATAACGAGTGTGATAGCGGCTTTTGGTAAGCTCAACCAACGAATTTTTAGTTCTGCTTGCTGTGAACTAGTCACTCGGCTCCATGCGTACCAGCCATAGATATTAGCAACAAAGAAAAATATCTGTAGCAATAAATTTGCATATAGCTGAATTTGAAAGAAAATAACCGCGAATAGAGAAACATTAATTAACCCAAACAGGTAATTAATCGTTTTTTCTAGGCTAGCAAGCAAAATGCAAAGTAAGCCGGCAATCGTCCCCACTGCTTCAATGTAAGATAAATCATAAACTGAACCCCAGAGTGGGATCTGCACTAACGTATTGGCTGTACTAAAGAAATCCATCCCAAAATCCTTTATAAGTGATCGTTAATGTTGTATTGCTCAGTACTTCATTCAAATTGTATTTTATTATTTTAGACTCTCTGCAAAATCTAGCATCTTATTTAATGGTCGTAATGCTTTTTCTCGTAATATTTCACTAACTTGAATTTGATGGCCTTGGGTACTCCCTTCTAAAGCATCAGCAATCGCTTTTAAGCCATTCATTGCCATCCAAGGGCAATGTGCACAAGTGCGGCATGTAGCGCCCTCACCCGCTGTAGGAGCAATGTAAAGCGTCTTATCCGGGCAAGCTTGCTGCATTTTGTAAAAAATACCTTTATCCGTCGCCACTATCATCGATGGGTTAGGTAAATTTTGTGCCGCTTTAATTAACTGGCTTGTAGAACCCACCGCATCTGCAAGGTCGACAATCGCTTGTGGTGACTCGGGGTGAACCAATACCGCTGCCTCGGGGTACAACGCTTTCATTTTTTCTAATGATTGGGTTTTAAATTCATCATGAACAATACAAGCCCCTTCCCAACAAAGAATATCAGCGCCTGTTTGCTGTTGAACATAGCGTCCGAGATGGCGGTCAGGAGCCCAAATAATTTTCTCACCCAAGCTGTCAAGGTGTTCGATTAACTCGACAGCAATACTGGATGTCACCACCCAATCAGCCCGCGCTTTTACTGCTGCTGATGTATTCGCATATACCACAACAGTCCTATCAGGGTGCTCATCACAAAAACGGATAAACGCCTCTTCAGGGCAGCCTATATCCAGAGAACATTGGGCTTCTAATGTTGGCATTAAAACTTGCTTTTCTGGGCTGAGGATCTTTGCAGTTTCCCCCATAAATTTCACGCCAGCAACAACCAAAGTTGAAGCCGAATGTTTTGCACCAAAACGCGCCATTTCCAGTGAGTCTGCAACGCAACCTCCCGTTTCTTCAGCCAATGCTTGAATTTCAGGGTCGGTATAGTAATGTGCAACGATTACCGCATTTTTATCCACCAAAAGCGACTTAATCTTCTGCCGATAAAAGGCTTTTTCATCCGAGCTTAATCGTGCTGGTTTTGCTGGGAATGGATAAACTGACTGGTCAAAATCGATAAACACGCTCATTGGTTGCCTCTGTTTAGCAAAAAGCGATTTTATCACCTTGTATAAGTTTAAAACCGCAAGTTTACGCACATTTTGTTTTATATACTAAACAAGATACCCCACTTAGCTTAATAAGTCTCCTTTCTTTTTACCTATCGAATGACCTTTTGAGCTCACATTTTGGCTTTTTTACACTTTTTACGTTTGAACCTTCGCTTTTATATGCCTTTATCGGTATCGTAGCAGCCATTGTTATACTTAATAGGCAAGTTATGGAATCACCTGCATCTTTAATAAATAAAATTATCTCTATTTCATTACTCGATCCAAGAATTGAAGCGGTCATATTGACGGGATCTCGTGCTCGGGAGCAAGACATTGATAGCTATTCAGATATTGATATTGAGTTGATTGGCCATGGTACAACTGAAATATTTAAGCAGAAGTCTTGGATTAATCAGTTTGGTGAACCTTTAGTTGCTCTTCATTTGCTAAATCTTGAAGAAGATGCGCCTGATTGGCCAACCTGTTTGGTCATTTTTAAAGAGGGTCGTAAAGTGGATTTCACCTTTGCCGAACCTGAGCGATTATCTAAGATGAAGCAGGGAGGTTTAGATGCCACTTTTTCTCGCGGCTTTGCAGTATTACTCGATAAAACCGGGATCACCGAAGGCTTACCTGAAAGTATTAATCAACAAGTACTCACACCACCTCAATTCACTGCGGAGCAATTTACTGAAGTTGTCTCTGACTTTTGGCATGAAGCTCATCAGGTCACGGTAGCTTTAACTCGAGATGAATTATGGGTCGCATGGTCAAGAAGTGCTGATATGAAACAGTATTTTTTGACCATGATAGAACGTCTAGTCGCTATGCAAAATGATGATGTTTGGTATAAAGGACGTAACTACCATGAATGGATGCCTAAGAAATATATCAAAGCGCTAGAAATTATCTTTAATTGTGGAACCGCACATAGCGCAGCATTGTCTCTTCAATGCTTAATGCGTTGCTTTAATGAGGCCACTACCGAGCTCGCTAGCCTGCAAGGCTTCGATGATATGCAGCTGATGGCAGAGCAAATGCAAGAATTGCTTATTGGTATTTTACAGGATAACGCCCTACTCCCTGAAATACTGTAAAATAAGGTAACTAAAGCACAACGAAGGAACGTAGTGCTTTTATTGCCGAAGTACGACCAATCGAATATATATTATTGACTTAAAGGATTTAAATTCTTCGGATTTACCCTACGGGCTGAACCTGCAACCAGCTTGTCGAGGTATGGCTTGGCAACTGAGTGTTTACTGAATTAGATTATTTGTTTGGGGATGGCTTTGAGATGGTGGGTCGTGCAGGATTTAAATCCTTCGGATTGACCCTACGGGCTGAACCTACAACCAGCTTGTCGAGGTATGGCTTGGCAACTGAGTGTTTACTGAATTAGATTATTTGTTTGGGGATGGCTTCGAGATGGTGGGTCGTGCAGGATTCGAACCTGCGACCAATTGATTAAAAGTCAACTGCTCTACCGACTGAGCTAACGACCCATCTGGATTACTTCTTTTTACTACTAGAGACTTTAGATGGTGGGTCGTGCAGGATTCGAACCTGCGACCAATTGATTAAAAGTCAACTGCTCTACCGACTGAGCTAACGACCCATCTAAAACAACATTTCTAACTAAATTTCTTTTTGTATCTCGAGATTTTTGGCTAACCACATTCTCGTCTCAACGGCGGCCTATATTACTGATTTCTGACGAGGGTGCAACGATTTTTTTAAAAAAAAAGTTTAAATGCACACTTATCATACTGATAACCCCGAAATATTCGGTAATATTGCTTCGGGGCTATAAATTAAAGTGTACTCAGCTTTTTTTCGGCTAATTTTGAACCAGCACTGTTTGGATATTGTTTCAATACCTGTTGGTAAACAGCTTTTGCTTTATCTTTTTGTCCCTTATCTTGCATGATCAGCCCAACTTTATATAAGGCTTCGCTGCTTTTTTGGGATTTAGGATACTGCTTAACTACAGTGGCAAAATAAAAAGCAGCATCGTCTTTGCTACCTTTGTTGTAGTTTAACTGCCCCAACCAATAGTTGGCATTAGATTGATACCCAGACTTAGGGTAGGCTTTAATAAAACCTTGTAATGCACCGATTGCTTGGTCAATTTGAGCTTTGGATTTGCTTTCCATTGCTAATTTGACTGCCGCATTGTAATCATCTTTCTCATTTCCACCCGTATTGGCCGCTGCCGTAGGTGTCGTAGAGGAAGATGTTCCATTTGATGCGCTAGTGTCAGGTGTTGCTGTATCGCCTGAGGTTGCTGAATTACCACCGCCTGCATTGTCTAATTGCATGTATAAATCTTTCTGGCGCTCAATGACTTGATTCAATTTGTATTCACTTTCTTGAATCTGGCCACGTAACATATCGATGTCGCGTTGGTTGTCAGCGAGTTGCTGTTGGATTTGATACATAATTTGACCTTGAGAGCTAACTGCTGTCTCAAGTTGGGTAAGGCGGTCTGTTGTTGAACCAGATCCGACATTGTTGATTGGCGCTTGGGCAATAGCGGCCCAAGGGGCCGCTACGCCAACCAATAACGACAGACCGACTAGTAATTGTCTGAAGTTACTGTTCATAATAGATAATTTCGCTTATCTATTAGTATGCAATGACTGCACGACGGTTTTTCGCGTAGTCTGCTTCAGTGTGACCTAACACAGCTGGTTTTTCTTTACCGTAAGAAACCAGTGAAACTTGGTCACCAGAAACACCTTTGCTTTGCAGGTACATTTTAACTGCATTAGCACGACGCTCGCCCAGCGCGATGTTGTATTCTGGAGTACCACGCTCATCCGCATGACCTTCAACAACAACACGTACAGATGGGTTGCTACGCAGGAATGCTGCGTGTGCATCTAACATTTCAGCGTACTCTGGAGATACGTTGTATTTGTCAAAGCCAAAGTAAACAGTGTTGTTTTGTTGCAGCTGTTCCATTTGCTGACGTGCCAGCTCTTCCGCAGACAGACCAGTGTTAGTTTGGTTAGTAGAAGTATCTACGCCATCTTGGTCATTGTTTTTGTTAGAGCTACAAGCTGCGACTGCCATGATTGGTAACGCGATCATCAGCCCTTTAAGCACTTTATTCAGTTGCATCGTTTTGATCCTTAATATTTTTTGCCACACATTATTATTATGCATCACAGATACGGCGACCAGGCAGGGAATTTAACCTGTCCATCGGTAGCCGGAAGACGCGCTTTGAAACGCCCGTCGGTCGAAACTAGCTGCAATATAGTCCCCAAGCCTTGAGAGGAGCTATAAATTACCATAGTGCCGTTAGGTGCGATACTCGGCGTTTCATCTAGGAACGTTTTCGTTAAAAACTCAACGTTGTTCGTTGCCAGATCTTGTTTGGCGACATGTTGCTGACCGCCGCCGGAGCTGACCATCACTAAGAAAGTACCATCCGGGCTAACATCAGCGTCCTGATTTTGTGTTCCTTCCCAAGAAACACGTTCAGGACTGCCACCATTAATATTGATTTTATAAATCTGCGGACGTCCCGCCTGATCTGAAGTATAGACTAAAGTTTGGCTATCTGGCATCCAACTTGGCTCGGTATTGTTACTACGACCATCGGTTACCTGACGAATTTGCCCACTCGCTAAGTCCATTATATATAAGTTCAAGCTGCCTGTTTTAGACAATGCAAATGCCAGTTTAGTCCCATCAGGAGAGAATGCAGGTGCCCCATTGTGACGTGGGAATGATGCTACCTGACGAACTGCTCCTGTCGATAAGGTTTGAATGACAAGTGCTGAACTACCGCTTTCAAATGTAACGTAAGCCAGTTTTTCACCATCTGGTGACCAAGCTGGCGACATCAAAGGTTCTGGTGAACGGTGAACCGTAAATTGGTTAAAACCGTCATAGTCAGAAACACGTAATTCATATGGATACTGACCGCCTTTGTTGACAACAATATAAGCAATACGTGTACGGAATGCGCCACGAATACCTGTCAATTTTTCAAAGACTTCATCACTTGCAGTATGCGCTGCATAGCGTAACCATTCTTTTGTTACTTTATATTGGTTCTGAGATAAAACAGCACCTGGGTTAGCCGCGACATCAACTAACTGATAGCTAACGACAAAGCTGCCATCAGCGGCAGGCTGCACCTGGCCCACAACCACTGCGTTAATACCTAACGCTGTCCACGCTTCAGGGATCACTTCAGAAGCGGTACCCGGTTGTTGAGGCATACGGCTTGGCTCAATAGGGTTAAATTTTCCGCTATTGCGTAAATCAGCGCCTACTATTTGGCCAACTTCTTGTGGTGGAGCACCCGCACCTGACCATTTAAACGGCACAACACCAATAGGTTGAGCTGAGTTAACACCTTCAGTGATCTCAATACGTATTTCAGCCTGAGCCACTGTCGCCCATAGCATTAGGAACCCTAAAACTACTTTAAAAGCCTGCTTCATTCTTATCTCCCTTACTGCGGATTATTTACTACCGCAATAATTCGCTGAATTTTAACAAAGGTATAATAACAAAACTAGATACCACACAAACTATTTATTCTATTGCCTTAATAATATCAATACAGACTGGTCTGAGTTATTGAAAATTAAGGTTTAAACACAACTGTGCTACCTGCTTTATTAAACGTATCATAGACTTCTCTGCTAGGTGGTTTAGGCATCGTTGCAAGTTTTGCTGCTCGGATTGCGGCGTCACAAAGCGCTGCGTCATTGGCTGGGCTATTTTTTGGTGTAATACTCACTAATAGCCCATCAGGTGCGAGCTTCAATTGAAGTTCACAAGTACGCCCACGAAAAGTATCTGAATCATAAAACTTACTTTGGATAGCCGCTTTCACCTTACCAGCATAGCTGTCTACATCAGCATTCGATGCGCCCGATTTTTTACCGCCACCTTTTCCAGCTGCAGCTTCGCCACCTTGCTTGCTAGGGCCTGATGCCGTTAAATCGCCGAGTAAATCGTCAACAGAAGCGGCATTTTTTGCTGCCTCAGCTTTGGCTTTTGCTGCTTTTGCTTTCGCTTCTTTGTCAGCCTTTTCTTTGGCTTCTTTATCGGCTTTAGCTTTAGCTTCTTTTTCAGCTTTTACTTTCGCGTCCTTTTCTGCTTTTTCTTTAGCTTCTTTTTCTGCTTTTTCTTTAGCTTCTTTTTCTGCTTTGGCTTTCGCTGCTTCCGCTTCTTTCTGAGCTTGCGCCTCAGCTTTCGCCTTTTCAGCAGCCTGCTCTTTAATTAATTTTTCTTTTTCTGCTTTCGCTTTCGCGGCAGCTTCTTCGGCTATTTTTTGCTCTTCCTTCGCTTTTTTAGCCGCTTCTAATGCTATTTTCTGTTGTTCTTCGGCTTGCTTTTGTTGTTCTGCCGTTGCACGTTCAGTCTTTATACGCTCTTCTTCAAGTTGCTGAAGACGCTTTTGTTCCTTTTCTTGCTGCTCTCTGAGCTCAGCCTCTTGCTTTTGTTCTTGCTCTTTGCGCTCTTTCGCCGCTTGTCTGACGTTATTTTGCTGCCTTTGCATTTCTTCATACTGCTCAACAACCACGCCCGGGTCAACCATCACCGCATCGATGACAGTTCCCTCTTCCCCGCCACCACCAAGTTTGACGACGGAAACTAAAGAGCCTATAACAATCAACCCAATCAATAGGATGTGCAATACAATTGACATCACTAACGAGCGATTTAAGTTATCTTTTTTCTCTTTTGTCTTTCCCACTCTGGTATCCAAAAAAAGAATTGTGACTTATTCAAACGACAATAACCCAGCCTATATAGGCTGAGTCATCAAGCCAACTGATTTTATCCCTGCGCTGTGTAATATGTTCAGCGCTTTAATCACTTCTTCATAAGGGACTTCTTTTGCTCCACCAATCAAGAAAACTGCTTTGGGGTTTTTCTCTAATTGAGATTTTGCCTCTGCAGCAATTTGCTCTGGTGGTAGCAATTCTAAAACCTCACCATCAAGGCGCATGTTATATTGGCCAACCCCCGACACTTCTAAAATAATCGGTGGGTTATCACTTGATGATACGGTTTGTGTATCTGTTGCATCCGGCAGCTCAACTTCCACACTTTGAGAAATAATCGGTGCTGTTGCCATAAATATCAGCAACAGTACCAACAATACGTCCAGTAATGGAACTATGTTGATTTCGGATTTCAGCTCACGTCTGCGACTTGTGCGCGCCATTCGCTTATCTCCCCGTCTTATTTCTTATCAGCAGAGAAGGCTTGACGATGCAAGATGGCCAAAAACTCTTCCATAAAGTTATCGTAGTTTTGCTCTAATTTGCTGACACGTAAGTTCAAACGGTTAAATGCCATAACTGCAGGGATCGCTGCAAACAAACCAATTGCGGTTGCAATCAATGCTTCAGCAATACCCGGTGCAACCATTTGTAATGTTGCTTGTTTTACCGCTCCCAATGCAATAAACGCATGCATAATCCCCCAAACGGTACCAAATAAACCAATATATGGGCTAATTGAACCAACAGTACCTAAAAATGGGATATGCGCTTCAACTGATTCAAGCTCACGATTCATTGAAATACGCATTGCTCGAGAAGCACCTGTCACGACCGCATCTGGTGCATGAATATTCGCTTGGTGTAAACGAACAAACTCTTTAAAACCAGAATGGAAAATTTGTTCGGCACCACTCAATTCATCACGGCGAGCTTGGCTTTCTTTATATAAGCGCGATAGCTCGATACCTGACCAGAACTTATCTTCAAATGCTTCCGCCTCACGCGTTGCCGCATTTAAAATTTTCGTTCTTTGAATAATGATCGCCCATGATGCGATAGAAAAACCGATCAAAACGAACATAATGAGCTGAACCAAAAGGCTCGCTTTAAGGAATAAATCCAGGATATTCATGTCAGTCACTGTTTAAACTCCGCGACAATAGACTTAGGAAGCGCAATCGGCTTCATTTTTGATGTGTCCACACAAGCAATAAGGGCATTTGCCCCACAAAGCAGGTTACCTTGTGAATCAACTAACCTTTGCTGAAAAGTGAGTGAAGCACGTTTCATTTCAATAATTTGTGTTTCAACTTCCAGCAGGTCATCCAGCTTCGCCCCTTTGACAAAATCAATTGTCATGCTTCGCACAACGAAGCCAAGGTTCTCAGCAAGCATACTTTGTTGATTGATACCTTTATTTCGCAGCATTTCGGTTCTTGCTCGCTCAAAAAAGGCTAAATAGCGTGCATGATAAACAACACCGCCCGCATCTGTATCTTCATAATACACGCGAACAGGCCAGCGAAATAACATAACAATCACTCCGTCTTAGGTTAAATTAATTAACGGTGCCACTATACGCAAGACAGTGCCAGTTTGGAATCACTTTGAAAGTAAAGATATCAAAAATAATTATGGGTCCATTGACCCATAATTAGCAATTAGAATTATCTAAAGACCTGAAAAAGTCCCCAAATAAGAATGATGGCAGCAGGTAATGGGTGAAAAATTGCACGAAAGATAACTTTTTGGGGTTTAAAACCAACACCAAAAATCATCGCGGTACACGTTGCCCATATTAATAATAACCCTTGCCATATTTGAAATGAACTGGTCTTAGCAGCAAATAGGGTTGGATCCCACATGACTGCACCTGCTGTGACTAAAGCTAAAATAAGGATAAGGGCCCTTATCGGCCCCTTATCCAATAGCTGATAGGTTTTATCCACCAGCATTTTTATTACTCACCATCTTTAGCGGCTTTAGAGTCTTCAGAGTGCTCTAACGCTAATGCTGCAATCACTGCAAAACTACAAGCTAACAGCGTGCCGAGGATCCAGGCGAAATACCACATAGTTATGCTCCTTAATACAGTGAGTGCTTGTTGCCTTCGATGAAGTTTTTGTCCAAACGACCGAACATTTTGTAGTAACACCATGCGGTGTATGCCAGTACGATTGGTACAAAGATAATAGCAACAACAGTCATCACTTGCAGAGTAAACAGGCTAGATGTTGCATCCCACATGGTCAAACTTGCGTTTGGCATGATGCTTGAAGGCATGATGAATGGGAACATTGCTACACCACAGGTTAAAATGATACAAGCGATAGTTAATGAAGAACTCACAAACGCCCAACCATTTTTGTCTGCTTTACTAAACAGCATTGTGATTAACGGCAATCCTACACCCAGAGCAGGCAATGCCCACAGGATTGGGTAAGTATTGAAATTAGTCAACCAAGCACCTGATTCAACTGCAACTGTTTTGTTCAGTGGGTTTGACACCGCCAGAGTATCAATAGTTGAAGTGATAACATAACCATCAATGCCCATGACTAACCAAACACCTGCACCCGCAAACGCTAACAATGTAACTAACGCACAGATATAGGTTGCTTTACGCACACGTAAGTACAGTTCGCCAGTGGTACGCATTTGCAGATAAGTTGCACCTTGGGTAACAATCATCATTAAGCCAACGACACCCGCCAACAGACCATATGGGTTTAGCAGACCAAACAGGTTACCCGTGTAGGTCAAATACTGTTGGTTATCAATTTGCAGTGGAACACCTAATAACAGGTTACCAAACGCAACACCGATAACTAATGGTGGAACGAAACCACCGATGAACAGACCCCAGTCCCACATATTGCGCCATTTTTGGTTCTCCAGTTTTGAACGGTAGTCGAAACCAACCGGACGGAAGAACAATGCTGCTAGCACTAAAATCATCGCGATATAGAAACCGGAGAATGATGCAGCATAGACCTGTGGCCAGGCAGCAAACATCGCACCACCAGCTGTGATTAACCAAACTTGGTTACCATCCCAGTGAGGTGCAACAGCGTTAATCATGATACGGCGTTCAGTATCCGTTTTACCTAAAATAGGTAATAAGAAGCCAACGCCCATGTCAAAGCCATCTGTGACAGCAAATCCAATCAGTAATACACCGATAAGGATCCACCACACAAACCGAAGAACTTCATAATCAAACATAAGTGGCTCCTATTTACTGAACGTCGTGTGCAGAAGGGTTTTTCTGTTCAAAGTGATAGCGGCCAGTTTTCAGGCTGCTTGGCCCTTTACGAGCGAATTTGAACATTAAGAACATTTCAGCAATTAAGAACAGTGTGTACAGACCACAGATCAATACCATAGAGAAGATCAGGTCATGAGTCGTCAAGTTGGAGTGTGCAACCGAAACAGGTAACACTTCACCGATTGCCCATGGCTGACGACCATACTCCGCAACGAACCAACCTGATTCAATTGCAATCCATGGTAGTGGAATACCGAATAGTGCAATACGCAGCAATAGTTTATTTTGACCAATACGGTTACGAACTACTGACAGGAATGCCCAGCCAATAATCAACAGTAATAGGAAGCCAACACCAACCATGATACGGAATGCCCAGAACAGCGGCCCAACGTTAGGAATACTATCTTTCACTGCTTTTTGGATTTGAGCTTCAGTTGCATCAACAACATTTGGTGCATATTGTTTTAACAGAAGGCCATATCCGAGATCTTTTTTGTTTACTTCAAATGCCGAACGCAGTTCAGGATCTTTATTACCTGCAAGAAGCTCTTGTAACTGACCGTATGCAATCATACCGTTACGAATACGAACTTCGTGCTGTTTCATTAAGTCTTTCAGACCTAATACAGGCGTATCGATTGAACGGGTTGCAATAATACCCATCGCCCAAGGAATCGAGATAGCAAATTTATTTTCTTGCTTTTCAGTATCCGGCCAAGCGATTAAGTTAAACGCAGCTGGTGGAGCATGGGTTTCCCACTCTGCTTCAACAGCAGCCAGTTTGGTTTTCTGAACGTCACCCATTTCGTAACCTGATTCATCACCAAGAACGATAACAGACAAAACAGCAGCAATACCAAAGCTTGCAGCAATAGCAAAAGAACGTTTAGCAAAAGCAACATCACGACCTTTAAGCAGGTAGTAAGAGCTAATACCAAGGACAAACATTGCACCGGTACAATAACCCGCAGCAACTGTGTGGACGAACTTAACCTGCGCAACTGGGTTTAAGACTAGCTCAGAGAAGCTAACCATTTCCATACGCATTGTTTCGAAGTTGAAATCAGCAGCGATTGGGTTTTGCATCCAACCGTTCGCAACCAAGATCCACAAAGCAGAGAAGTTAGAACCTAAAGCAACTAACCATGTTACAGCTAGGTGTTGTTTTTTGCTTAAACGATCCCAACCAAAGAAGAATAAACCGACAAACGTTGATTCTAAGAAGAACGCCATCAGACCTTCGATTGCAAGAGGTGCACCGAAGATATCTCCAACATAGTGCGCGTAGTAAGACCAGTTAGTACCGAATTGGAACTCCATGGTCAGACCCGTTGCAACACCCAGAGCAAAGTTAATACCAAATAACTTACCCCAGAACTTAGTCATATCTTTATAAATTTGCTTGCCTGACAGTACATATACCGTTTCCATGATCGCAAGCAAAAACGCCATACCTAGCGTTAATGGTACGAACAGGAAGTGATACATCGCAGTTAAGGCAAACTGTAATCGTGACAGTTCGACAATATCAAACATCTTGACTCCTTGCTCCTAGCAGGAAGACACCGACTTGCGGCAACCCAGCTTCCAGTTTTAAATACTTAGAAAGCCTCTTAACTACCAGCAAAAAATGCCTCAAAACAACAAAAAATTAACAAAATTAAAAGAACAAACGTTACCATAATAATAGTACGCTTATCTTCACACACAATAAACTTCTTTTACGTGACTCAGATTTGAATTCTGAATTTACATCAATAATTATACCCTTTAATAGAAAATCGAGTATTTGATCGAGCACCAATTTAAGCAATTTGAACAAATAAAGCCAGAGGCAATGAATTGATTTGCGTCAATTTTTTTCCTGTTGTTAATTGCTATACCTGTCAGTCAATTAATGGTTGTTTACTTGTTAAATTGCTGTTATTGATAATGATATAAATGTTCTTAATTTTTCCAAAGATTAACAAAAAATATAATCATTGAATTAACGACTCGAAAAAAGAATATTTAATTTGTAATAGTATCTTATTTTAAACTTATTATGAATTTTATTAATATAGCCGTTTTCTCAACTAAACTGTTATATTGGCTTAATTGAATTACCGTCAATATTATAAAATTGATATGCCGCAATTTCGCTTTTTTTTGCATAAAGTGCTATTAGCACTACCCTGCTCACCTAAATTGCCTTTTTATTATCAATTTTCCTTCATATAAGCCTATAGAACGCACTTTTAAGTATAGACACACATTTCAAAAAACCGCATAACCCTATAAAAATATTTAAAAGGCATAAAAAAACCCGTGCTCACATGAGCACGGGCTTTCGTCTCTTACTCTTGCTAGTTGCCTAGCGAATTACTTATTTATTCAGCAGAGATTTGACTGCATCACCGATGTCTGCAAGGCTACGAACGGTTTTCACGCCAGCAGCTTCTAGTGCAGCAAATTTCTCATCAGCAGTCCCTTTACCGCCTGCGATGATTGCACCTGCGTGGCCCATACGTTTGCCTTTTGGTGCAGTTACACCTGCGATATAGCCTACAACAGGCTTAGTAACATGCTTTTTAATATATTCAGCTGCTTCTTCTTCTGCGTTACCACCGATTTCACCGATCATCACGATAGCTTCAGTTTGTGGATCTGCTTGGAATAACTTCAGGATATCAATGAAGTTTGAACCTGGAATTGGGTCACCACCGATACCTACACAAGTCGATTGGCCTAAGCCTGCATCTGTTGTTTGTTTAACTGCTTCATAAGTCAACGTACCTGAACGTGAAACGATACCGACTTTACCTGGCATATGGATATGGCCAGGTTGGATACCAATCTTACATTCACCTGGCGTGATAACACCAGGGCAGTTAGGGCCAATCATACGAACGCCTGCTTCGTCTAATTTCACTTTAACTGTCAGCATATCCAGAGTTGGAATACCTTCAGTGATAGTGATGATCAGCTTAATGCCAGCATCGATAGCTTCTAAAATAGAATCTTTACAAAATGGTGCTGGAACATAGATAACAGAGGCTGTTGCGCCCGTTGCTTCTACAGCTTCACGAACAGTGTTAAATACAGGCAGACCTAAGTGAACAGTGCCACCTTTACCTGGCGTCACACCACCGACCATTTGCGTGCCATAAGCAATCGCTTGTTCTGAGTGGAATGTACCTTGGCCACCAGTGAAACCTTGGCAAATTACTTTGGTGTTTTTATCGATTAAAATAGACATTATTTAGCCTCCGCTGCTGCTACTGCTTTCTTAGCTGCATCAGTCAGGCTGTTTGCAGCGATAATATTCAAGCCGCTATCTGCCAGTTTTTTAGCACCTAACTCTGCATTGTTACCTTCTAAACGCACAACGACTGGTACATTTACGCCAACTTCTTCTACTGCACCAATGATGCCGTCTGCAATCAGGTCGCAGCGAACGATACCACCAAAGATGTTAACAAAAACGGCTTTCACGTTTTCATCAGAAAGAATGATTTTAAATGCTTCAGTTACACGCTCTTTTGTCGCGCCGCCGCCAACATCTAAGAAGTTAGCCGGTGCACCACCGTGCAGCTTAACGATATCCATAGTACCCATTGCAAGGCCCGCACCGTTAACCATACAGCCGATGTTGCCGTCTAACGCAACGTAGTTCAGTTCCCACTGAGCGGCTTGTGCTTCACGTGCATCTTCTTGTGATTCATCACGTAGTTCACGGATCTCTGGTTGACGATATAACGCGTTGCTATCGATACCTAATTTACCATCTAAGCAAACTAAATCACCCGCAGTGCTGATAACCAGTGGGTTGATTTCCGCTAATGCTAAATCGCGTTCTAGGAATAATGTAGCCAGACCCATGAAAATTTTCGCGAATTGACTAACTTGTTTGCCAGTTAAGCCTAATTTAAATGCTAACTCACGGCCTTGGAAAGGCATTGGGCCAGTCAGTGGGTCGATAATCGCTTTGTGAATTAACTCTGGAGTCTCTTCTGCGACTTTCTCGATTTCCACGCCACCTTCGGTAGATGCCATGAATACAACGCGGCGAGTACTACGGTCTACAACCGCACCTAAATAGAGTTCTTTAGCGATATCAGTTGCCGTTTCAACCAGAATTTGGTTAACAGGCTGGCCGTTTGCATCTGTTTGATAGGTAACTAAGTTTTTACCTAACCAGTGTTCTGCAAATGCTTTCACTTCGTTGATATCACTAGTGACTTTTACGCCGCCAGCTTTACCACGTCCACCTGCGTGAACTTGGCATTTAATTACCCAAGGGCCGTCACCAATTTTTTTAGCAGCATCGACGGTTTCAGCGACTGATGAACAGGCATAACCTGTCGGTGCAGGCATCCCATAACGTGCAAACAACTGTTTTGCCTGGTACTCGTGTAAATTCATGATGTTCTATCCATAATTGAGTCTGAAGAGGCGTTTATTCGCCTCCTGCAATTGTTACTGATTTAGCAACCCGCGAACGGGTTGCATCGGTTACTTCAGACCGGGCAAGTTGTACCCTGCCCTGTTATGTTGCTATACGTCCAGCAGTAAACGAGTTGGATCTTCCAGCATATCTTTGATAGCGACTAAGAAGCCAACTGACTCACTACCATCGATTAAACGGTGGTCGTAAGACAGTGCTAAATACATCATAGGAAGAATCTCTACCTTACCATTTACAGCCATAGGGCGGTCTTTAATGGCATGCATGCCTAAAATCGCGCTCTGTGGTGGGTTAATGATAGGTGTAGACATCAGAGAACCAAATACGCCACCGTTAGTGATAGTGAAGTTACCACCACTTAAGTCTTCGACAGTTAATTTACCGTCACGACCTTTAACAGCCAGTTCTTTAATTTTCTTCTCGATATCCGCCATGCTCATTGCATCGACATCACGCAGAACTGGTGTTACCAAACCACGTGGTGTTGAAACCGCAATACTGATATCGAAATAGTTATGGTAAACCACATCATCGCCATCAATAGAAGCATTCACTTCTGGGTAGCGCTTCAGTGCTTCAACCGCAGCTTTCACATAGAAAGACATAAAACCTAAACGAACACCATGACGTTTTTCGAATACTTCGCCATATTGTTTACGTAAGTCTTTGATTGGTTGCATATTGACTTCGTTAAAGGTCGTCAACATGGCGGTCGTGTTTTTCGCTTCTAACAGGCGCTCAGCAATACGTTTACGTAAACGCGTCATTGGAACACGTTTTTCGCTACGGTGTGCTAAAGGCGCTTGTGGAGCCGCTGGGGCTTTCGCCGCAGGTGCCGCAGATTTATTTGCAGCTAAATGTTTTTCAACATCTTCACGCGTTAAACGACCACCAACACCCGTACCTTTGATGTCAGCTGGATTTAAGTCGTGCTCTGCAATCAAACGACGGATCGCAGGGGTCAGAGCATCATTGCTTTCAGTTTCTAAACTTGCCGTTTGACGCTGTGCAGGTGTTGACTCTTGTGCTTCTTTCACTTCAGCAGGAATACCTGTGCTATCGCCTAAACGAATGCGACCCAGTAATTGCTTAGACAATACCGTTGCACCTTCATCTTCAACGATAGCTTCTAATACACCAGCTTCACTTGCAGGAACTTCTAATACGACTTTATCTGTTTCGATCTCAACCAGTACTTCGTCACGCTGAACACTGTCACCTGGTTTTTTATGCCATGTGGCAACCGTAGCATCTGCAACGGACTCAGGAAGATCGGGAACAAGAATTTCTACGCTACTCATTTTCTATCCTTTAATTATTCAATGTTCAAAGCGTCATTAACCAGGGCTTTCTGTTGTTCCTGGTGTACGGACGTATAGCCAACTGCTGGAGATGAAGAAGCAGCTCGACCTGCATAACGTAAAGTTGCCCCTGTTGGGATAGCTTCACGGAAGTTATGTTGACTGCAATACCAAGCACCTTGGTTTAATGGCTCTTCTTGACACCATACAAAGTCTTTTACATCAGTAAATTGCGCCAACGCTTTTTGGATATCTTCGTGTGGGAACGGATATAACTGTTCGATACGCACGATAGCCACGTCAGTTTGTTCATTTTTACGACGTTGTTCTAACAGATCGTAATAGACTTTACCTGAACACATAACGACGCGTTTCACATTTTTCGGATTGATATCATCTATTTCACCGATAACTGGCTCGAATGTACCGTTTGCCAATTCTTCCATGCTAGAGACCGCTAATGGGTGACGTAGCAGAGATTTTGGTGACATCACAATCAGAGGACGGCGCATGCCACGTAAGGCTTGGCGACGCAACATGTGATAAACCTGAGCAGGTGTTGACGGCACACACACTTGCATGTTTTGGTCAGCACACAGTTGCAGGTAACGTTCTAAACGTGCAGATGAGTGCTCTGGCCCCTGACCTTCATAACCATGAGGCAGTAGCATTACCAGACCACACATACGACCCCATTTTTGCTCACCAGAGCTAATAAATTGGTCGATAACCACTTGAGCACAGTTAGCAAAGTCACCAAATTGGGCTTCCCAAATAGTCAGTGCACGAGGCTCAGTAGTGGCATAGCCATATTCGAATGCTAATACCGCGTTTTCAGTCAGAACAGAGTCCCAAACATTAAAGACGCCTTGGCCGTTATGGATATTTTGCAGTGGAACGTAAACTGAACCATTTGTTTGGTTATGAATAACTGCATGGCGGTGGAAGAATGTACCACGGCCTGCGTCTTCACCGGACAAACGCACAGGAATACCTTCATCAACTAACGTTGCGTATGCTAAAGTTTCAGCCGCGCCCCAGTCGAGTAATTTCTCACCTTTTGCCATTTCGGCACGGTCGGTATAAATTTTCTCAACACGAGATTGCGCAACCACGCCTTCTGGGATAGTGCTGACTTTAACAGCCAGATCCGTTAAGCGTTTAATATCAACTGTTGATTTATAGGATGCATCCCATTCATGGTTTAAATATGGAGCCCATGTATATGAGTTCAGCCCCATTTCACGGTACTCTTCAACCACACAGTTACCTGCATCTAACGCATCGCGATACAGATTAACCATTTCAGTGACATCATTAGCACTTAATACGTTTTCTGCAATTAAACGATCTGCATAAATTTTACGTGGTGTTGGGTGCTGTTTGATTTTTTGGTACATCACAGGCTGAGTTGCACTTGGCTCATCCGCTTCGTTATGGCCATGGCGGCGATAACAGACTAAATCAATCATAACATCGCGTTTGAACGTGTTACGGAAATCAAGCGCTAAACGAGTCACGAAAGACACTGCTTCTGGGTCATCCGCATTCACGTGGAAAATTGGTGCCTGCACCATCTTCACGATATCTGTGCAGTATTCTGTTGAACGTGTATCTTTTGGATTTGAAGTCGTGAAACCAATTTGGTTGTTAATCACGATACGCATCGTACCGCCAACTTCATAACCACGAGCTTGAGACATGTTCAGTGTTTCTTGTACAACACCTTGGCCAGTTACTGCTGAGTCACCATGAATGGTAATTGGCAGAACCATGTTGCTGCGGCCTTCATCCAGACGGTCACGACGTGCGCGCACTGAGCCGATAACCACTGGACTAACAATCTCAAGGTGAGACGGGTTAAATGCTAGCGCTAAGTGAACACGAGAGCCTGCGGTTTCAAAGTCAGAGGAGAAACCTTGGTGATATTTAACATCACCCGCGCTTGAGTGGTCTTTATGTTTACCCGCGAACTCATCAAATAATTCGCCCGGTTTTTTACCTAAGATATTAACTAGAACGTTTAAACGACCACGGTGAGCCATACCCAAAACAACTTCACGGGTATCTTGCTTGCCTGCGTGGTGGATTAAATCTTTCAGCATTGGGATCAGTGAATCACCACCTTCCAATGAGAAACGTTTTGCACCTGGGAATTTAGCCCCGATGTAACGCTCAAGCCCTTCAGCTGCCGTTAATTCAGCTAAGAAGCGTTTTTTCTCTTCTACTGAGAAAATTTTAGAAACATCAACAGACTCAAGACGCTGTTGGATCCAACGTTTTTCTTCTGTATTCGTGATATGCATATATTCTGCACCAATAGAACCGCAATAAATACGTTTCAGGTGGTCATATAGCTCACTCAGCTTCATGGTTTCTTTGCCAATCGCAAATGAACCCACGTTGAAGGTTTCGTTGAAGTCTTCTTTCGTCAGGTTGTGGAATGCTGGGTCTAAATCTGGAACAGATTCACGTTTCCAAAGACCTAACGGATCAAGATTCGCATTTTGGTGCCCGCGGAAGCGGAACGCATTGATTAATTGCAAAACTTTAACTTGTTTTGCGTCGATAGCTGGATCGCTAACAGAGGTGTGATAACGTGTAGAGTCTTTTGCTAAGCGGCGGAAGTAATCGCGCGCTTGGGAGTGGAATTGTTCACCGCTAGTGCCTAGTGCTGCACCAGGAAGTTGCTCAAAAATTGCTTTCCACTCGGCATCGACAGAGTTAGGGTCAGTCAGATAATCTTCATAGAGCTGTTCTATATAAGTCTGGTTCGCGCCTGCCAGAAAGCTTGAATCCAGCCAGTCCTTCATTACGCCGTTCTGCATTGTGATCCCTTAAGCTTTTAAAGCTTTAGTTTTCGCCGTGGTTAACTAATTGCCGCATTTAAGCGACCTCGATAAAGGTTCTCTTGGACGTGCTTTATGCATGTTCTCTCTTTGGGAGGCCCTTTATCAGTAAGGGTTTCCCTTTTAAGGAACCTTTAAAAACTGGCTGCGGTTTTTAAAGGCCCCTATGCTTGGGCTGTCGTCTTCATCTTTTGCAGTTGGCTATTTTTTCTACTTTTTACTGTTACTTTCTTTGCTTTCACTTTTTTACGCTTTTGTAATGACAACGTTTTAATAAGTACTACTTTTTATGGGTGACAATGTTACTTTCTGACGCCCTTTGTTGGTATTTCGTTTTCGTGCTTTTGTGAGCTTCCGCGCATTAAAAACCTATTATTGCTTTTACTTTACGCGTTTCTTTTTACTTATGTTTTTATTTTGTGCTATTTCTTTTTTAACCCACAGCACCTGAGCACTGTGGGTTAAATATGCATAATTAAGCGCTATGTTTTAGTAACATAGATTTAATATGACCGATAGCTTTCGTTGGATTTAGCCCTTTAGGGCATACATTGACACAATTCATGATGCTATGACAGCGGAAGACACTAAAAGCGTCGTTCAGATCATCTAATCGTGAATCGGTTTCAGTATCACGGCTATCAATTAAGAAGCGATACGCTGCCAACAAGCCTGCAGGCCCGATAAACTTGTCTGGATTCCACCAAAACGATGGGCAAGAAGTCGAACAACAAGCACACAAAATACACTCATATAAACCATCGAGTTTTTCACGTTGTGCAGGAGTTTGTAAATTCTCACGCGCTGGTGGGTTCTTGTTATCATTAATCAGATATGGACGAATTTTTTCGTATTGGGTATAAAACTGAGTCATATCGATAATCAGGTCACGCACAACAGGCAGACCCGGTAATGGACGAATGACAATTTTCTTCCCACCACGGATTAAAGCAGATAATGGCGTAATACACGCCAACCCGTTTTTACCGTTCATGTTCAGGCCATCGGAACC
Source organism: Providencia huaxiensis (assembly GCF_002843235.3). Lineage (NCBI taxonomy): Bacteria > Pseudomonadati > Pseudomonadota > Gammaproteobacteria > Enterobacterales > Morganellaceae > Providencia > Providencia huaxiensis. Next base: position 523,211 of record NZ_CP031123.2, on the reverse strand, counting down.
ACATACCCCTTCACGACAAGAACGACGGAAAGAGAGTGTTGGGTCTTGCTCTTTGATTTGGATTAACGCATCCAGCAACATCATGTCACGCCCTTCAGGAACTTCTAGCGTGTAATCTTGCATACGTGGTGCGTTGTCCACATCAGGATTGTAGCGATAAATCGAAAATTGTAATTTCATAGTTTATTTCTCCGCAACTGGATTAACACCACGCATTAGTAGGTACGAATTTTCGGTGGGAAGGCTTCACGCAGTTTTGGCTGCATGTTGACTTCACGACGCGTCATCGTTTCAGATTGCGGTAAATATAATGAGTGACATAACCAATTCGCATCATCTCGCTCTGGGTAGTCAAAGCGGCTATGCGCACCACGACTTTCTGTACGGAAGTTTGCAGCTTGTGCCGTTGCATAAGCCGTTTCCATCAGGTTATCCAGTTCTAAACATTCGATACGCTGAGTATTAAATTCAGTCGAAGTATCATCAAGGCGTGCATTTTGCAGACGCTCACGGATCACTTTCAGCTCTTCTAAACCTTTCGCCATTGCATCACCCTCACGGAATACCGAGAAGTTATGCTGCATACAGGTTTGCAGTGCTTTACGGATTTCAGTTGGGTCTTCACCCGTACGCGCACCTTCCCAACGGTTAAAACGTGTCATCGCTGCATCAATATCAGATTCAGATGCATCACGCATTGAACCTTGCTCCATAATGGATTCTTTCAAATGCAGACCCGCTGAGCGACCAAATACCACTAAGTCGAGAAGTGAGTTACCCCCTAAGCGGTTAGCACCATGTACTGATACACAGGCAATTTCACCGACCGCAAACAGACCAGGAATGACTTCATCTTCGCCTTTTTCGTTATAACGCAGAGCTTGACCCGTCACTTTCGTTGGAATACCGCCCATCATGTAATGACAGGTAGGAATAACAGGGATTGGCTCTTTGATTGGGTCAACGTGAGCAAAGGTACGAGATAATTCAAGGATACCCGGTAAACGAGATTCCAGAACGTCTTTTCCTAAGTGATCCAGTTTCAGCTTGGCGTGTGGACCCCATGGGCCATCACAACCACGACCTTCACGAATTTCAATCATGATTGAGCGCGCAACAACGTCACGACCCGCAAGGTCTTTCGCGTTCGGCGCATAACGCTCCATGAAACGCTCGCCGTCTTTATTCAACAGGTAACCACCTTCACCACGACAACCTTCTGTCACGAGAACACCCGCGCCAGCGATCCCCGTAGGGTGGAATTGCCACATTTCCATATCTTGCAGTGGAACACCTGCACGAGCAGCCATTCCCACGCCATCACCCGTATTGATGTGTGCGTTAGTGGTTGATTGGTAAATACGACCCGCACCACCCGTTGCTAAAATAGTTGCTTTCGCTTTGAAATAAACCAGTTCGCCTGTTTCCATACAAATTGCAGTACAACCTACAACATCGCCGTCTTGGTTTTTAACTAAATCAAGGGCATACCATTCAGAAAAAATGGTTGTGTGGTTTTTTAAGTTCTGCTGATACAAGGTATGTAACAGTGCATGGCCAGTACGGTCAGCTGCAGCTGCAGTACGCGCAGCTTGCTCACCACCGAAGTTTTTAGACTGACCACCAAATGGACGTTGATAAATACTTCCATCATCAAGGCGCGAGAACGGTAACCCCATATGTTCTAATTCGAGGATAGCCTCTGGCCCTGTTTTACACATGTATTCGATAGCGTCTTGGTCACCGATGTAGTCGGAACCTTTAACAGTGTCATACATGTGCCATTCCCAGTTATCAGGATGCGTGTTACCTAAAGCAACCGTGATACCACCTTGCGCTGATACAGTATGAGAACGAGTTGGAAAAACTTTTGACAGAAGCGCACAAGATAGGCCCATCTGTGAAATTTGAAGTGCTGCGCGCATACCTGCGCCACCCGCACCGATAACGATAGCGTCAAACTCTCTGATTGGCAGATTCATTTATGCACCCCACACAACAATTGTTCCGTAAATTAAATAAGCCAACAGACCTACAACGATAGCCAGTTGCAATACTAAACGAATTGCTAAAGGTTTAACGTAGTCAGTCAGCACTTGCCACATGCCAATCCACGCATGAACAAGAATCGAGAACAACGTGAGGATAGTGAATACTTTCGTCACAGAAGAGGCAAAAAAGCCACGCCAGACGTCATAGGTAATGTCATTAATAGCAACAAAACCAACAATGTAGAGTACGTAGAGCGCGATGACAATCGCAGAACCACGGATTAATAGCCAGTCCTGGATACCAGTACGGCCTAAAGCTGAAGCATTACTTACCATACTAAAATCCCCGCCAGAATTGCTAAAATCACGGTAATGACAAATGTAATTTTTGCAGATGAGTTACCAGCAGCAAGCGTTTCATCAACACAACCGAAATCCATTAGCATATGGCGAATACCACCACAGATGTGGTAAGCCAAAGCTGTCAAGATGCCCCAAAGAATGAACTTAGCAAAAAAGCCAGTCATTATTTCAGACGCGTATTGAAAACCTTCTGGAGAGGAGAGAGATGTCCCTAACAACCAAAGCAGAATACCAACTGCGATGAGAGTAATGACGCCAGAGACACGGTGCAAGATCGAAGATATTGCAGTGATCGGGAAGTGAATCGTCTGCAAATCAAGGTTGACAGGTCTTTGTTTTTTCACAATTTTGCCCACACAGCTCTTTATTATTTTCCATCCTCCGGACCTGGGGTGGAAATCAGACAGCGACAGGGGTACAAAATGCAACTTAACACAAACTCTAATCCATCATGTTTAAATAAAGTTGCATACTGATCACGCTGGGAACTCCTACTACAGGGTAATCCGGAGACCTGCCGCTAGTATAAAGTCTTCACAATGCCATTACAATTCCCACACAAAATGTTTGGAGACATTTAGCCCGAACAGTGAGAGGGATCACGATTTAAACATTTTGTATAAATGTGCTTATCTTATTTGACAATGATTCAACATTTATCTTACATATAGGTCTGGCAGAATTATCTTAACGGTGCTGTTGACACTTCATCGTAAAAAGAAAAAAACGTGAATGTTGCAATGTTAAGTACTCTTCAATTTGAACTATGATGGGTATTAATAACAAAAGTTATGAAAGTTGTTCCCCTTACCACAAATAATGATATTGTAGGGAAAACAACAAAAAGAACATAACATCTACACACTCATAAACAACCTAATTACATTGTCGTCGGTCTCAGATTTCAGGTTTTATGTGATAGCGAGCTGATTTCCAAAGCATACCGGTAGAACAATGCATGAAGACACAGTATAACGCTGAGCTTCTGGGTTGTTGGGTGTCGATTATCAAGCGCTAAGGAGACCGTAATGGCTGATAACAAAGCTAAGCTAACGACTGGTAGTAAGGGTGATATTGACCTAGATATTTTAAGCCCAACGATTGGTCAAGACGTTATCGATGTCCGAACTTTAGGTTCTAAAGGGTTTTTTACCTACGACCCTGGTTTTACTTCTACTGCATCCTGTGAATCAAAAATCACCTATATCGATGGTGATCAAGGCATCCTGTTGCACCGTGGTTTCCCTATCGATCAACTCGCCACTGAAGCCTCTTATCTCGAAGTTTGTTATATCCTGCTATACGGTGAAGCACCAACTCAAGAACAATATGACGTATTTAAAAATACGGTGACTCGCCATACCATGATCCATGAGCAAATTACTCGCATGCTTAATGGTTTCCGCCGTGACTCACACCCAATGGCTGTATTATGCGGTGTTACTGGCGCACTAGCAGCTTTCTATCACGATGCATTAGATGTTAACAACCCACGCCACCGTGAAATTACGGCTTATCGTCTGCTGTCGAAAATGCCAACAGTCGCAGCGATGTGTTACAAATATTCAATTGGCCAACCTTTTGTTTATCCACGTAATGACCTGTCATACGCGGGTAATTTCTTGCATATGATGTTCTCGACACCATGTGAAGAATACACAGTTAATCCTGTTTTAGAACGCGCAATGGATCGTATCTTAATCCTACACGCTGACCACGAACAAAACGCTTCAACCTCGACTGTACGTACTGCGGGTTCATCCGGTGCAAACCCATTTGCTTGTATCGCGGCAGGTATCGCTTCACTGTGGGGGCCTGCTCACGGCGGTGCTAACGAAGCTTGCTTACGTATGTTGGAAGAGATCCAAACTGTTGAGCACATTCCTGCATTTATCGAGCGCGCTAAAGACAAAAATGACTCTTTCCGCTTGATGGGCTTCGGTCACCGTGTTTATAAAAACCATGACCCACGTGCAACGGTAATGCGTGAAACTTGCCATGAAGTTCTAAATGAACTTGGCTTGAATGACAGCTTGCTGGAAGTCGCTATGGAGCTGGAACGTATCGCATTGAACGACCCGTATTTCATTGAGAAAAAACTGTACCCGAACGTTGACTTCTACTCAGGTATCATCTTGAAAGCAATGGGTATTCCATCTTCAATGTTTACTGTTATTTTTGCCATTGCACGTACCATTGGCTGGATTGCACATTGGAATGAAATGCACGATGACGGCCTGAAAATTGCTCGTCCTCGCCAGCTATATACCGGCTATGACAAACGTGAATTCAACTCTGAATTAGCAAAAAAATAATATTTAATTAAATCTGAACCCTACATATGCTAAGGCCTCGAATTTTCGGGGCTTTTTTCTTTTTTACTGATGTCATTTAGCTTACTGCTGTTGATATTCCCTTGGTGTCATTCCGCTCATTTTGCGGAAAAAACTGATAAACGCGCTATCACTTGTTAGACCAAGCTCTTGAATAATATAGTGATAAGGTTTTTCTTGTGCAAGCAACTCAATCGCTTTAATAAACCGCCATTGTTGTCGCCATGTTTGAAATGTCATGCCTGTTTCTTTCAAGAAAATACGCGTGATTGTTTTCTCACTCGCACCGATAGTCTGCGCTAACTGGTTTAAATTCGGTGGTAATTGCTCGATATCAATCCCTTTAAAGCGTCTATCTTGCGGTAATGGCAACAGTGTTGGCTCTAAAGCTGCACTTTGTAGCTCATCGATAAATACCGGTAATAAGTTGGCCAAACGCCCCTGCTGCCAATCACTCTCAAACGGCGCAATAGCAATACGTTCTAGCACTTCCCTTAGCAATGGGGAAATATTCAAAATAACCACATCGTTCCCGATTTTTTTGGCATATTCTTCTGATAAATAAACCGATCGATACCCCACGGATGCCTGCATTTGTGCCCGATGAAGAACAAATGGAGGGATCCAAGCCACTCTACCAGGGGGAAGCAAAGACAGGCGATTTTCCAGTGAAATTCGTATACACCCTTGTTGTGTAAACAAAAGCTGCCCCATTTCATGTTTATGAAAACCAGAGTCATGCTGCCCCATTTTTGCCGCGATCCCCAATACTGGCGCACGATACCAATGAGTTTGAAATTTATCTGTTTGATTTAGCCAAGCCATAATGTCTCTTTTTTGATATTTATAGTCTTTATTATTGTAATAAGACAATGAAAATAACACTAAACTACCTGCTATTAAATCGTTGTATCTAATTAGACCCTTTATTTTTAGTCGATTGGTAGGAAAAAGTATGAAACACCCTCTTTCATTATGGCTTGCTGTTGCCTTAATGATGTTTCCTCAAATTGTGGAAACCATATACAGCCCCGCTCTCACTGATATTGCCAGCGCTTTCTCAGTAAATGCGGAACAAGCTTCACAAACACTGTCGCTTTATTTCTTTGCTTTTGCATTAGGCGTGGTGTTTTGGGGACGTATGTGTGACACCTTAGGGCGTCGCCCGACTATTTTGGCGGGTTTATTGATTTACGGTATTGCGTCTATTGGTGCGTTATTTGTCACACATTTTTATTTATTATTATTAATGAGAATGTTGTCTGCATTTGGCGCTGCCGTCGGTTCAATCGGTACACAAACCGCTATGCGTGATAGCTACCAAGGCCATGAATTAGCAAAAGTTTTTTCTATCATGGGTGTTGCTTTAGCAATCAGCCCCGCGTTGGGAATGTTATCTGGTGCTGGACTCGTCAGTTTTGGCGGTTATCGAACCGTTTTTATCGGCTTAGCTATTTTAGCTGTGGTGCTTTTTCTCTGGTCAGCCTGTCGTTTACCTGAGACCAAGCCTGAAAACGTGACGCAAGTCTCATTTATTGAGACATTTTTACGCATGATCGCTGATAAAGAAATTGCTAGAAATGTGATCTTGATTGCATTTTTCAATATTAATTTATTTAGCTATTATCAGCTGGCTCCATTCAGTTTTGAACAATTAATGCTCACTCAACAACAGTTTGGATTAACAGGGATATTATTAGCGCTTGGGGTTGGTTTAGGTTCGATATCAAATCGCTATTTATTGGCTAAAAAACACACATCTGAGCAGCTTGTAAAACTGTCTAGCGTGATTTCCTTGGTGAGTGGCTGTTTGGTTTTTGTGCTAATGGATTCAATTTGGTTCGTTTTACCCGTTATCGGAGTCGTTATTGGTTACGGAATTGCGATCCCGAACATACTTGCCCATGCATTAAACCGTTATGGTGACAGAAAAGGCACCGCTGGCGCAATTTTAGGTTTATTTTACTACATCGGACTCGCCATCGGTCTAATGGTCGCTGGCTGGAGCCAACACTTAGGTTTAGTGTTAACTATTTCAAGTGCAGTATTAGTTTTCGCATCGTTAAAATACCGAACCCAATAGCTATTTTTATTTTTATTTTCAATAGATTATCAATCTTCTAAGTATTTCGAATCACAGCTAGGCGGCAAAAGAGTGAAGCCCTAGGAACATACACAAGTATGTGACTAGGGTTCACGAATGCAGCCAACAACGCTGTGGTTTGAAAGACGAAGAAGATTAGGCAGGGTTATCGATATCGATAAATTCGGCATCTAACCCATGTTCATCTACGAGCCACTTAGTCAACGCCTTGATCCCATAACGCTCCGTTGCGTGATGCCCTGCGCTGTAGAAATGGATCCCCATTTCCCTTGCTATATGAATGGTTTGCTCAGAAACTTCCCCTGTTACAAAGGCATCTACACCAAATTCAGCTGCTTGTAGAATGAAGCCTTGCCCTCCCCCTGTACACCATGCGATTTGGCGAATTTCTTCTTTTGCATTATCACCACAATGCAGGACTTTACGGCCAAGACGAGTTTCTAAACGAGACGTTAACTCTGAAGGCGTAATGGGTTGGTCAAAAAAACCAAATGGCATTAATGGGTCGATTTGGCCATTCACCTGCACCCCCATAATATAAGCAAGCTGGGTATTATTACCTAATTTGTGGTGCGCATCTAATGGGAGGTGATAACCATATAGGTTGATATCATTCGCTAATAATGTTTTTAAGCGATTTTTTTTCATCCCTTTGATAATGGCTGGCTCATTTTTCCAAAAATAGCCATGGTGAACAATGATGGCATCGGCTTTCTTTTCAACAGCGGCATCTAGCAATGCTTGGCAAGCTGTCACACCAGTGATGATTTTATGTACATGTGGCCGCCCTTCAACTTGCAATCCATTCGGTGCAAAATCTTGGAACTCACTAACTTTCAATTCATCATTAATGATTTCTTCTAATCTTAAGTTATGCATTATATTGTCCTTTTTACTGCACAGCTAAACTGTTTACCCACCAGTTTGAACGTAATTAACTGATAATCAATAAGCATAAACGGAAACATGATTTTTTTCTGTGTTATTTAGAGCAAATCGCAGGTATTGCCCCATGGAAAATAACTGATCATAAAATAAAGAATAGAAGATAAAAAAACAAAACCCCCACAATTCAACATTGTAGGGGTTATTACCGGGCACTCAACTCTAAATTAGCGATGACTTTCCAGTGTTGTCTCTGAGCGTTCTAACCAAACGGGTTTATCGCTAGTCTTAGCCCAAACCTTATGTAAATGGCTATAAAATTTTGCTCTTTTTGGATAAAAAACCATAACCGGAAACGCAATAATGCCAGCTGTTACAGCAGCAGTGCGGCGTGCAAGTACCTGATTACGGGAATATTCGCGATATGTGGACATCGATATCCTCCTTCAGTTGCCACTTTATTTGTCGATCCCAGCGTTGCTCTATCATTCCCCATTAACACACATTTCCCATTAACACAGTAGTAAAGAGCGACTAAAACCGAGCAGATAATATGAAAAATATTGACTGTGAATAGAATATCGCAAATTGTGTAATAAAACCACTCATCTGACCACTTTAAATGTAAATATGACTAAAAAAACGGACCATTCCGTATTTTTACTACATAATTTAACCGAATTATGTTTTATATAAACATAAAAATCACAATCACATAACAATTGGCAATTCCCTTCAGAGATAACCACGTACTCTTTCAAGCAAATAAATCGTCATTTTTATACTTTTTTTACACCCAGCCCGTGCTTTTTATCAGCTTCTTTACAGTGAACCCTTTAGCCTTATCACATGGAAATAATAAGGAGAAAACACTGTGTCATTACTTTCCATTACTGGGGCAGTTCTCGTCGTTTTACTGCTAGCGTATCTGATTTATGCCCTGCTTAACGCGGAGGATTTCTGATATGGCGACTACCACATTGCTATTTTTAGGTAGCTTTTTACTGATCCTATTCATCTTAGCAAAACCTTTAGGTAATGGTATTGCTCGGTTAATCGACAATGACATTCCCCGTCGATTAGAAGCCAGTGAATCCCTACTTTGGCGTTTAACAGGTGTCAAACAGCCGGGAAGGCACATGGCTGAGATGAATTGGCAGCAATATGCCTTAGCGATCGTATTATTTAATTTTTTAGGTTTGATTCTATTATTCGCTATTTTAATGAATCAAGGCTATTTACCGCTTAATCCACAACATTTTGGGGGAATGAGCTGGGACTTAGCCTTCAATACCGCGGTTAGTTTTATTACTAATACAAACTGGCAAGCCTATAGTGGCGAAAATACATTAAGCTATTTAAGCCAAATGGCAGGACTGACAGTCCAAAACTTCCTGTCTGCTGCCACAGGGCTTGCCGTTGCCTTCGCAATTATTCGTGCTTTTTCACGCCATGGCAGTAAAACTGTCGGCAATGCGTGGTTAGATATTTACCGAATTACGGTGTATTTACTCTTCCCTTTAGCGGTTATTTTTGCGCTCTTTTTTGTCAGCCAAGGTGTTATTCAAAATTTTTCCAGTTATTTACTTATTCATCCTTTAGATAGCAGTGAACAGCTACTCCCTATGGGGCCCGTTGCATCACAGGAAGCGATAAAATTGCTCGGCACAAATGGCGGTGGATTTTTTGGCTCTAACTCATCACATCCTTTTGAAAACCCAACGGCACTCAGTAATTTTGTACAGATGTTAGCGATTTTCCTCATTCCTACCGCGCTTTGCTTTGCTTTTGGCCGTGTTGTTGGTAACAACAAACAAGGCCACACTTTACTCTGGGTTATGGGGATCATTTTTGTGGTTGCTGCCATCGTCGTGGTTAAAGCGGAATATGTGGGAAACCCATTTTTAACCGAACTACACGCAACGAGCTCCGCCAATATGGAAGGAAAAGAGAGTCGCTTCGGTATTGTTGGCTCCGCTTTATTTGCCGTCGTTACCACCGCGGCATCTTGTGGTGCGGTTAACGCAATGCATGACTCCTTTACCGCAATGGGCGGGATGGTACCAATGTGGTTAATGCAAATTGGTGAAGTCGTATTTGGTGGTGTCGGTTCAGGTTTATACGGTATGTTGCTATTTGTGCTACTTGCTGTATTCCTTGCTGGCCTGATGATTGGCCGAACCCCTGAATACCTCGGTAAAAAAATCGAAGTGCGTGAAATGAAAATGGTTGCACTGGCAATTTTGGTCACCCCAACCTTAGTGCTGCTAGGTACAACTATTTCATTAATGAGCGAAGCTGGGCGGGCAGGGATTTTAAATCCAGGCGCTCATGGGTTTAGTGAAGTGTTATATGCTTTTTCTTCTGCTGCCAATAATAATGGTAGCGCTTTTGCAGGTCTCAGCACAAATACCCCGTACTACAATGTGCTACTTGCAATAGCTATGTTTATCGGTCGCTTTGGTGTCATTCTTCCTGTTCTAGCGATCGCGGGGTCTATGGCCAATAAAAAACCACAAGCCCAAAGCCACGCCACTTTACCAACGACAGGCCCTTTATTCATTGGGTTACTGATTTTCACTGTGCTTCTCATTGGTGCCCTAACCTTTGTACCAGCCCTTGCTTTAGGTCCAATTGCTGAACAATTACACATTGGTTTTGCGGGTTGATGAGGAGGAAAATATGAACAATAAAAATATTAAATTATTCGATAATAAGCTAATCAAGCAGTCTATTTTTGAGTCTATCAAAAAATGTACACCACAAGCACAATGGCGTAACCCGGTGATGTTTGTAGTTTTTATTGGCAGTATTATCACTACGTTTCTCTGGTTAGCCATGGTAATGGATTACACACAAGGCAGTGCTTGGTTCAGTGGAATGATCACCCTTTGGCTATGGTTTACAGTTATTTTTGCCAACTTTGCAGAAGCACTTGCTGAAGGGCGAAGTAAAGCACAAGCCCAAAGCTTAAAAGGCGTTAAACAACAAAGTAGCGCAACGCGTTTAGCTTTGCCCTCACTGGATGCGAGCCAAGAAATAGTGAGTTCAGACCAGTTACGTAAAGGCGATATAGTGTTGATCCGTGCAGGAGAAACCATTCCATGTGACGGTGAAGTCATCGAAGGCGGTGCTTCGGTGGACGAAAGCGCAATCACTGGGGAGTCCGCCCCTGTGATCCGTGAATCCGGTGGAGATTTTTCCTCTGTAACAGGGGGAACTCGCGTACTTTCCGATTGGCTGATCGTGGAATGTACCGTTAACCCCGGTGAAACCTTCTTAGATAGAATGATTTCCATGGTTGAAGGTGCGCAACGCCGTAAAACACCCAATGAAATCGCACTCACTATTTTGTTAACTGCACTCACGATAATTTTCGTCCTCGTTTGTGCAACTTTGTACCCTTTTACCCTTTTTGCCGCAGATTATGCAGGTGCTGGCGATGCGGTTTCTATTTTAGTATTGATTGCCCTATTAGTCTGTTTAATTCCAACCACCATTGGCGGCTTGCTTTCATCTATCGGCGTGGCAGGGATGAGCCGCATGTTAGGGGCAAATGTGATTGCCACCAGCGGTCGCGCAGTGGAAGCAGCAGGAGACGTTGACGTTCTATTACTCGATAAAACGGGGACAATTACACTGGGAAACCGCCAAGCCTCCGAATTTTTACCGCTAACGGGTATCACTGAACAGCAACTGGCTGATGCCGCACAATTGTCTTCTTTAGCCGATGAGACACCTGAAGGGCGCAGCATTGTGGTGCTAGCGAAACAAAAGTTCAATTTACGCGAAAGAGACATTCATGCCCTGAATGCAACCTTTGTTCCTTTCTCCGCGATGACACGTATGAGTGGAGTCAATATTGGCGAACGGATGATCCGCAAAGGTTCTGCTGATGCGATCCGCCGTTATATTGAAGCTAACCAAGGTAAATTCCCTGTTGAAGCGGATCAACTGGTCGAAAAAGTAGCCCATTTAGGTGGAACTCCACTTGTGGTGGTTGATAATAAGACGGTTTTAGGTGTTGTTGCATTAAAAGATATCGTCAAAGGGGGTATGAAAGAACGCTTTGCCCAAATGCGCAGTATGGGTATCAAAACTGTGATGATCACAGGGGATAACCATTTAACAGCCGCGGCAATTGCAGCTGAAGCAGGAGTGGATGATTTCCTTGCAGAGGCCACACCGGAAGCCAAACTCGCGTTGATCCGCCAATATCAAACTGAAGGCCGTTTGGTTGCCATGACAGGTGACGGCACCAACGATGCGCCAGCACTGGCGCAAGCGGATGTCGCAGTGGCAATGAACTCTGGTACCCAAGCAGCAAAAGAAGCCGGTAATATGGTGGATTTAGATTCTAACCCAACCAAGCTGATTGAAGTGGTGCATATTGGTAAACAAATGCTGATGACCCGTGGTTCATTAACGACGTTCAGTATTGCCAATGATATTGCTAAATACTTTGCGATTATTCCTGCGGCCTTCGCCGTAACATGGCCACAACTTAACGCATTAAATGTAATGCATTTGCACTCACCTGCCTCTGCAATTCTTTCCGCAGTGATCTTTAATGCATTAATTATTATTTTCCTGATCCCTCTAGCAATTAAAGGGGTTAATTATCGCCCAATGAGCTCACAATCATTATTGCAACGTAACTTAGGTATTTATGGTTTAGGCGGGCTGATTGTGCCATTTATTGGGATCAAGCTCATTGATCTATTTATTAGTCTCTTTGGGATTTAAGGTATTGATTATGAATATGATCCGTTCATCGATTATTATGCTATTAATACTCACTCTTTTTACCGGTATAGCCTACCCATTAATGGTAACGGGCCTCGCTCATGTTTTCTTTCCATGGCAGGCTAATGGCTCTTTGCTCACTCAAGATGAGCGTGTTGTTGGCTCAGCTTTGGTCGGGCAAAATGTGAGTAACGTCCGCTACTTTCACGGTCGCCCCTCCTCAACTATTGATAGCCCCTACAATGCATTAGCTTCTGGTGGAAGTAATTTAGCGGTCAGCAATCCATTATTACAACAAGTTATGACTGAACGCAGTGAACAACTGCGCGCAGAAAATCCCGATGCCAGTCGTGCAATTCCCGTGGATTTACTCACAACGTCTGCCAGTGGCTTAGACCCCAATATTTCTGTTGATGCAGCGTTATACCAAGCGCCACGCATTGCAAAAAGCAGGCAAATTCCATTGGATGCGGTAAAATCATTGATAGAAACACATACTGAACAGGCACTGTTACCCTTTTTAGGCGAACCGGTCATTAATGTGCTAAAACTGAACTTAGCACTTGATGAATATCAACAACAAATAAATAGTCAAACTCACTAGGGGCTATGATGAACAATCAGGAACCTCTCCGCCCTAACCCCGATGAACTCTTGGCCAAAGCCAATGAAATTGGACGAGGCAAATTAAAGATTTTTTTCGGGGCCTGTGCAGGCGTTGGAAAAACGTATGCCATGCTCCAAGAAGCACAAAGACTCAGAGCACAAGGGCTAGATGTGCTGATTGGCGTAGTAGAAACCCATGAAAGAGAAGAAACGGCCGCGCTACTTGACGGCCTTTCTCTATTGCCACCCAGACGCATTATTCATCACGGCCGTCGCCTAAATGGCTTCGATATTGATGCTGCAATTGCTAGACATCCAGCCATAATTTTAATGGATGAGTTAGCATTTAGTAACCCCAATGGCAGCCGCCATCCTAAACGCTGGCAAGATGTCGAAGAATTGCTTGATGCCGGAATTGATGTGTTGACAACCATTAACGTTCAACACATTGAAAGCCTGAATGATATTGTTGGAAGCATTACAGGTATTCGTGTACGTGAAACGGTTCCAGATCATATTTTTGATGCTGCTGACGAGGTGGTACTAGTTGACCTTCCTCCTGACGATCTACGACAGCGTCTTAAAGAAGGCAAAGTGTACATACCAGGGCAAGCCGAACGCGCCATTGAACATTTTTTCCGCAAAGGAAATTTAATTGCACTTCGTGAGCTCGCACTTCGCCGTACAGCTGACCGAGTTGATGACCAAATGCGTGAATTTCGCGGCGGTAAAGGCCAAGCACCTGTTTGGCATACCCGCGATGGGCTATTGCTATGCATCGGCCATAATAGGGGAAATGAAAAGTTAGTTCGTACAGCTGCTCGGCTTGCTGCAAAATTCGGTAGTGTCTGGCATGCTGTTTATGTTGAAACCCCTGCACTTCATCAGCTACCTGAAACCCAGCGCAGAGCTATCTTAAAAGCGTTACGCCTTGCTCAAGACTTAGGGGCAGAGACGGCAACGTTATCCGACCCTTCAGAAGAAAAAGCGATATTACGTTATGCACGAGAACATAATTTAGGAAAGATATTAATTGGCCGACGTGATAAATCAAACAAATGGTTTAAGCTCAATTGGCGCCCCGGCTTTGCCGATCGCCTTGGTAAGCTCGGCCCTGATCTGGATTTAGTGATCGTCGCACTTGAAGAGAAAAGTGAGTGGGATAAAGAACCGGAAAGAAAGCCGTTCTCTGAAAAATGGCGATCGGATATGAATGGCTATTTAATGGCTATTGTAATGTGCGCCACTATCACTTTATTTTCTCGCACTTTTTTATTGGCTCTCGACAAAGCCAACCTCGTGACACTCTATCTATTAGGTGTCGTGTTAATCGCATTATTTTATGGCCGACGCCCCTCTGTCTTTGCCGCGCTGGTCAACGTGATCAGTTTTGACCTGTTCTTTGTTCAACCCCATTTTTCCCTTGCTATCATGGACATGCAATATTTAGTCACTTTTACGGTGATGCTAATTGTTGGGGTTGTTGTGGGAAATCTAACTGCGGGTATGCGATACCAAGCACGTATCGCTCGGTATCGCGAACAACGGACACGTCATCTATATGAAATGACAAAAGAATTAGGCCAAGCCATCACTACAGATGATATCGGTAAAACAGGGTATCATTTTCTCAATAATGCCTTCCAAGCCAAAAGTTGCTTATTATTACCTGATGAGGATGGTCAATTAACACCGTTACAATGTGATGGCTACACTGCAATGCAAATTGATAAAGCCATTGCTAAGTGGAGTTTTGATAAACGCCAGCCAGCCGGTGCTGGTACGGATACTTTGCCAAGTGTTCCTTATCAATTACAACCGATCACTACAGCAGATCAAACTCTTGCCGTTCTTGCCATTGAGCCAAGAAATATGCGCCAGTTATTGATCCCAGAGCAGCAACGCATGCTGCAAACCTTCACGGGGTTAATTGCTAGTGCTCTTGCTCGTCTACAACTGACCAAACAAGCTGAGTCTGCCAAATTAGATATTGAACGTGAACAACTGAGAAATTCGTTACTTGCTGCACTTTCACATGACCTAAAAACACCGCTTACCGTTTTATTCGGTCAAACTGAAATTTTAATGTTGAATTTATCTGCGGAAAACTCACCACTTACAGAGCAAGTTAACCAAATGCGCCAGCAAGTGCTTAGCACCTCGCGTTTAGTGAATAATTTATTGGATATGGCTCGCTTGCAATCTGGTAGTATTCAGCCCAATTTAGCGTGGGAATCGCTGCAAGAAATTACCAGTAGTGCCGTTAGAACTTTGGATTACACCTTACACAGTCACCCTTTAGAAATTGATATTCCAGCCGATTTATTACTTTATTGTGATGCTAATTTGATTGAACGGGTTCTAATCAATCTATTAGAAAATGCTGTAAAATACAGCCATAACGATACCCCGATTGGTATTCGAGCTGCCGTTGAAGGTCAGAAAATTCACATCGAAGTATGGGATGCCAGCAATGGGATCCCAAACGGGCAAGAAAAAAATATTTTCGACAAATTTTCTCGAGCGCAAAAAGAGTCAGCGATCCCAGGGGTTGGCTTAGGGCTCGCTATTTGCCGTGCTATAATTCAATTACATGAAGGGGAAATTTGGGCGCAGAATAATAATAAAGGTGGAGCCAGCTTCCACTTTGTCTTACCCCTAAAGCAACTACCTGATATCGAAGTAGAAACATAAAGGATTAGCAATATTGTGAGTACTAGCCATCAAATTCTAGTTGTTGAAGATGAAAAAGAAATCCGTCGCTTTGTTCGCTTGGCGCTGGAAGGTGAAGGCTGGAAGGTCTTTGAGGCGGAAAATTACCAACGCGGGCTCATTGAGTCCGGTACGCGGCAACCTGATTTATTGATTTTAGACCTTGGCTTACCTGATGGCGATGGACTCAATTTGATTCGTGAACTACGCCAGTGGAGTAGTATTCCTATCATTGTTTTATCCGCTCGTGAAGAAGAATCACAAAAGGTGGCTGCATTGGATGCAGGCGCTGATGATTACCTGACAAAACCCTTTGGTATTAGTGAATTACTGGCTCGTGTTAGGGTCGCTTTACGGCGTTTTGGTAAAGTTACTCAAGAAAACTCAAAATGCCAGTTTGGGGATATCACTATCGATTTTATTAATCGAATTGTTACCAAACAAGGTGAAGAGCTCCACCTTACCCCAATTGAGTTTCGTTTACTCAGTGAACTGGTGGCTAACAGTGGCAAAGTATTGACTCAACGGCATTTGTTACTACAAGTGTGGGGGCCTAATTATGTGGAACATAATCATTACCTACGTATCTATATGGGTCATCTACGACAAAAACTGGAGAATGACCCTGCTCGCCCTATTCACTTATTAACCGAAACAGGGATTGGTTATCGCTTTATGCCTTAATCAACTATCAATAATTGAATTCTAAGAATCTTACCGATAGTTTAAATTAAAAGTCTGCTTATAATTTTCTCACCTTTATTTCTATGGAGAGAAATTCGTGCAAATGCTTACTACCCAGCTATCAAACCGTTTTTCATCTGCATTAGTACTTTTTTTAAGTGTTTTTGTTACCACTCAAGCCCTTGCATTAAGCCCTGAAGAAAAAATGCGTACTGAATCATTATTAGCAGCACTTGGTAAACAGCAAAATCTTACATTTACCCGTAATGGTACTGAACATTCCGCTGTCGATGCAGAGTCTCACTTGAGATTAAAATTACGCAAAACAGAGAAACGCCTCAATACTGCAGAACAATTTATTGATAACGTTGCTTCAAAGTCATCAGTTACGGGGGAAGAGTATCAAGTCAAAGATGCACAAGGAAATGTGACTTCCGCGAATGAATATCTGCATGAATTATTAAAAGAAAAAGTGGATAACAAACCTCAGTAAGTCGTATTATCCATAGAAAAAGCCGTGATATTAACTAGAAATATCACGGCTTTTTTTATTCTAATGCTCTCGAACAGCCCTCTAAATAATTTATTTGTCAGGGGCAATCCTCTAAATCATTCGTGTTGTAGGAAGGCAGCAAGACCGCTAGACCCTAGGAGCATACATAAGTATGTGACTAGGGCTAGTGGGTGAAGCTAACACACCTACAGCGCGAAGGATAACGAGGATTTTAGTTAGACTCGAGCTTCGCCCAAGTATCACGCAACCCCACAGTCCGATTAAACACTAAATGATCTGCGCTGCTTAAACGGTTGTCAGCACAGAAATAGCCTTCACGTTCAAACTGGTACGCCTTTTCTGCCACAGCACCTTTCAGGCTCGGCTCAACAAAGCCTTGGCGAATAACCAGCGACTCAGGGTTGATAACCGATAAGAAATCGTCTTCTGCACCTGGGTTTGGTACTGTAAATAAACGGTCATACAGACGAATTTCTGCCGGTAATGCATGAGCGACGCTAACCCAATGAATAACGCCTTTGACTTTACGGCCATCTGCTGGGTCTTTATTCAATGTGCCTGCATCATAAGTACAGTAAATTGTTGTGATATTACCATCAGCGTCTTTTTCAACACGCTCTGCCTTAATGATGTATGCATTACGCAAACGAACTTCTTTACCTAAGACTAAACGTTTATATTGACGATTCGCTTCTTCACGGAAGTCCGCGCGGTCAATATAGATTTCATTGCTAAATGGTACTTGGCGCGTACCCATCTCCGGTTTATTTGGATGGTTTGGCGCTGTTAAAATCTCTTCACCAGCAGGCATGTTTTCAATCACCACACGAACTGGGTCGATAACCGCCATTGCACGCGGTGCTGACTCATTCAGGTCATCACGGATACAAGACTCTAAAGAGGCCATTTCAACGTTGTTGTCTTGTTTAGTAACACCAATACGTTGGCAAAATTCACGAATAGAGGCTGCGGTATAGCCACGACGACGTAAACCTGAAATGGTTAACATACGTGGGTCATCCCAACCATTTACATGTTTTTCAGTGACTAATTGGTTCAGTTTACGCTTAGACATCACCGTGTATTCCAAATTCAGACGAGAAAACTCGTACTGACGTGGATGGCAATCAATCGTGATATTGTCTAGAACCCAATCATATAAACGACGGTTATCTTGGAACTCTAGCGTACATAAAGAATGCGTAATGCCTTCTAATGCATCAGAAATACAATGCGTGAAGTCATACATTGGATAAATACACCATTTGTTGCCAGATTGGTGATGTTCCGCAAACTTAATACGATATAAAACTGGGTCACGCATCACCATAAATGGGGATGCCATATCGATTTTCGCGCGCAAACACGCTTTTCCTTCTTCGAAACCACCTTCACGCATTTTTTCGAATAATGCTAAGTTGTCTTCAATTAGGCGCTCACGGTATGGGCTATTTTTACCCGGCTCTTTGAGTGTCCCACGGTATTCACGAATTTCGTCTGGGCTGAGTTCGTCAACATAAGCTAAGCCTTTTTTGATCAGCTCGATCGCGTACTGATACAAGGTATCAAAGTAATCAGAGGAATAACGGACATCACCGCTCCACTCAAAACCAAGCCATTTAACGTCTTCTTGAATGGAGTTAACGTATTCGACATCTTCTTTTACCGGGTTAGTGTCATCAAAACGTAAGTTACATTGGCCCTGATAATCCTTGGCAATGCCAAAATTCAAGCAGATTGATTTCGCATGACCAATATGTAAATAGCCATTCGGTTCAGGTGGAAAACGCGTATGCACTGACGTGTGTTTTCCGGTCGCCAGATCTTCATCTATGATCTGACGGATAAAATTTGTTGGGCGAGCATCTGCCTCATTCATTGTCATCATTCCTCAATGCCAAAAGCGCGCTAAAAGCGTGTGGTAATTAAATATATTCTACCATAATCAATCAGGAAACAACCGTTTGATTGCGCCAAGTGCAGCAAAAGCGATGATCAGTAGGAATTTAGGACAAAAACCTCATCTTTACTCACCAATATACGCGATCCTAAGCCAGTATCATGACAGCTAAAACCACGAGTAACAGTAGCGGATAGCTTTGGGCATGGCGTTTATCGCTCAGGTAAGGCATTAATAAAGAAGCAAAACGGATCCCTAACCACGATGTCGCAATTAAAATTAACGCCCCTTTGATATAGATCATCCCCAGAAAACCCGCTCCAAGGTCAATATGTTTATCAATGGCGAAATAAAAATAAGTTAATGTACCCGTGATTGCCATTGGTAATGTTAATGGGTTCGCAAATGCAGCAGCTTGGATCATACTCGCGCCTCTACGTCGCATTAAAGGGACTGTCATCACACTGCCACCAACCCCAAGAAATGCCGCGACAGCACCAATCACCACACCAATAGGCGTATCGGCAAAAATACCGCCACGGGAGTCTTGTATACCTGTAGATCCTGTATTCATAAAGCCGGGACGAATAAAACAATCTAAAATAGTGATGACGAGATAACCAATAAATATCCAACGAATTAATGCACTATCTACGGATAACGCCACTATTGCCCCTAGAATTCCGCCAATTGAAATAGGGATAATAAAAGGGCGAATAATTGGCCAACTCAGGTTGCCTTTAAGGTAATGAGCACGACTCGAAAGCGTCGATGAAAAGATCATCACACAGGTTGATGTTGCCACCGCAATTTGCATTGCCACACTGCCTGCATCGCTTTGCGGCCCCCACACTAAGGTAATCAAGGCATATAACAGTGGAACCGTAATAAAACCGCCACCGAAGCCGAATAGTGCGGTGGTGATCCCCGAAATAAAGCCAAATAAACACAAAAGCAGTTCCACAGATAAACCCTCTCAAGTTATTGAGAAAATATTTTATCGATGAAAAAAGCCCCTTGCTTATGCAAACTTGACAACTTAGTTTGAGATTTCGCCAAATAACCGATTTATTTTATGGATAAATCCCTCGATAATGGCTTTATATAACGGCTAAATACTGGATAAAACCAATGAAATGTATTAACTGCAATGAACATGAAGCCAATAAAGCGTCAGGATGGTGTAATGCATGTGAAGAACTAAAAGTGCATAGAATTAATGGTGTGCTTTACCTACCTGCTTTAGGCTTAATTATAACCGCTTTTTTATCTATCTTCGGCGAATACCAACTTATTCAAGTTGCCGTCTATTATGCAGAAAATACACGGAGCATCCCTCTTTTTTACCTTGGAGCGTTAGGGTTACAACTTGCTTATATCATCATGACATTAATAGCATGCTGGTTTTTCTTTAATAAGAAAAAAGCCACTAAAGTGGTGATGATTACATATTATATTCTTGCACTGATAGTTACCCTCTACTTTACTGTTTTTCTAGCGGTACTCTATGGCGCAAAATTGACGAATACGGATTATAAGCAAATTATTACCAGTGCCTTTAGCGCCGCAATATGGATTGGTTATTTTTTAAAATCGGAGCGTATTGCTCAAGTTTTTACCCGATAATATTTATAAAAAAGGGTGGCCTAAGCCACCCTCTTACTAACTTATAATATTAAGCTGAATTATTTCAGAACATTATAAATAACCGTTTCGCCTGCTTTCACGTCGCCTTCAACTAAAATCTCGACACCCGCGAAGTCATCGATATTGCTGATGATAACTGGGCTAATCATTGATTTAGCATTCGCTTCAAGGAACGCGAGGTCGAGGTTCAGAATTGGTGTTCCGGCAGTCACTTCCGCACCTTCTTCCACTAAACGTGCACAACCTTCGCCTTTCAGTGCAACGGTATCAATACCCATATGGACAATGAGTTCGACGCCATTTTCTGTTTCAAGGCAGAATGCATGGTTAGTTTCGAAAATTTTCACTACCGTACCTGATGCAGGGGCTAACACTTCACTACTTGTGGGTTTGATGGCAATCCCATCACCCACAATACGGCTAGAGAACGCTTCATCTGGCACATCATCAAGTGAGAAAACTTGACCACTCACTGGCGCAACCAGAGATAAAATCACATTACCTTTTGCTTTTGCAGGCTCTGCGGCTTTTTTCTCTTCAGCTACTGCAACTGGAGCAGAGCCTGCAATTGGGCCTTTTGCAATCACTTCAGTCATTGCTTTTGCCACCAATTCAGCACGTGTACCGACAATCACTTGAACATTTTGTTTGCTTAAGCGGATAACACCTGAAGCCCCTAAACGTTTTGTCATGGCGTCGTTAACAACCGCTGAATCTTTAACACCTAAACGTAAACGAGTGATACAGGCATCAATACTAACGATATTGTCGCTACCACCCACCGCTGCAACATATTGGCGAGCTTCTTTTTGAATATCGCTGTCACTGCTATCAGCAGGGCTAATGCTTT
Source organism: Providencia huaxiensis (assembly GCF_002843235.3). Taxonomy (NCBI): domain Bacteria; kingdom Pseudomonadati; phylum Pseudomonadota; class Gammaproteobacteria; order Enterobacterales; family Morganellaceae; genus Providencia; species Providencia huaxiensis. The sequence goes on along the minus strand of NZ_CP031123.2, from coordinate 501,876 downwards.
CGTCATAACCATCAATCGTTTCATCACCTGCGCTCTCTTCACGGCCTGGTGTTAACAGGTTGAATTTGCGGATCATGAAGCGGAAAATGACATAGTAGATGCAGAAGAAGACTAAGCCTTGGACAATCAACATATACCACTGAACAGCTAGTGGGTTACGTGATTGCAATAGCATATCGACTAAACCAGCACTGAAACCAAATCCTGAGATCCATTCCATTGTTGCTGCGATATAAACCGAAATACCGGTTAACAATGCGTGGACTACATACAGAATCGGTGCCACGAACATGAAAGAGAATTCGAGCGGTTCAGTGATCCCGGTGAAGAATGCAGCAAACGCACCAGCAATCATAATACCAGCAACTTTTGCCTTATTTTCTGGACGTGCGCAGTGGTAAATCGCTAATGCCGCACCAGGTAGACCAAACATCATAATTGGGAAGAAACCAGCTTGATAACGACCCGTGATCCCCACCGTTGCCAGGCCTGCATCAATTGACTTAGCACCGCCTAAGAAGTTTGGAATATCATTGATCCCTGCAACGTCAAACCAGAACACTGAGTTAAGTGCATGGTGAAGACCAACAGGAATTAATAAACGGTTGAAGAATGCGTAAATCCCCGCACCCACTGAGCCTAAGTCTTTAATGCTTTCACCGAAAGACACTAAACCGTTATAGACCACTGGCCACACATACATCAGTATGAAGGCTAAGATGATCATTAAGAATGATGTCAGAATTGGTACAAGGCGACGGCCGCTAAAGAAAGACAACGCTTTTGGTAGCTCTACGCCACTATAACGGTTGTACAATTCCGCAGACAAAACCCCAACTAAAATACCCACGAACTGGTTATTTATTTTACCGAATGCCGCAGGAACGCTTTCCAACGGAACATTCATGATCATGGAATAAGATGCAGGAGAACACAGTGTTGTCACCACTAAAAAACCGACAAAACCGGTCAGTGCAGCCGCACCGTCCTTATCTTTTGACATCCCATAAGCAACACCAATAGCAAATAGCACGGACATATTATCAATAATAGCCGCGCCCGATTTAATCAGTAACGCCGCGATTGCACTATTGGCTCCCCAACCATCTGGGTCAATCCAATAGCCAATCCCCATCAGGATTGCTGCGGCTGGTAGTACTGCAACTGGCACCATAAGTGCCCTACCAATCCGCTGTAAGTAGCTAAGAATATTCACAAACTCCCCCTTTATAGCCCTATTTTTGCCCCATTTACGGGATCTTATTGTTCACACACCTAAATCATAATTTAGGTTATTGAGAGTATCAATTTTATAGTCTAAATTAATTGTTTCGCGATGCAAAATAAATAGGTTCGATTTGTGATAAATGTCAACGAAAGAGTTACCGATATGACTAAATTACTAGCTATTATTGAAAACTTATTTTATGATTAAAAATAACTTTTTTATACTATTAACCTGTATATTCTCAGCGCGTTTAAAATGCAGGTGTCGCCGTTAAAACGGCACTGTATACCAACACCAGCGCGTAATAAATTTGTAGTATAACGAGTATTCCTATATCTAATGAATAACATCAGGGATACATATATATATGAAAGATTTCACAGACTTATTAGAGGTAATTGAGACATGAGGCTAATTCCACTTAACAATGCGCATGATGTCGGCATTTGGTCCGCACAGTATATCGCTGATAAAATCAACGCATTCAACCCTACTGCTGAGCGCCCTTTCGTTCTTGGGTTACCAACAGGCGGTACCCCTCTTGCTACTTATAAAGCTCTGATTGCTTTATATAACGCAGGAAAAGTCAGTTTTAAGCATGTGGTCACATTTAATATGGATGAATATATTGGTATTCCAGCTAATCATCCTCAAAGCTATCACACATTTATGCATGAGAATTTCTTTAACCACATCGATATTCAAGCGCAAAATATCAATTTACTGAATGGCAATGCCCCAGATGTTGATGCAGAGTGCCAACGCTATGAAGATAAAATTAAATCTTACGGCAAAATTAATTTATTTATGGGCGGCGTAGGTAACGACGGCCATATTGCTTTTAATGAACCCGGTTCTTCACTGAACTCTCGTACCCGTATTAAGACATTAACACCCGAAACACGCCAAGCGAACTCACGCTTCTTTGATAATGATATCAACCAAGTACCAAAATTCGCTTTAACTGTGGGGGTTGCCACATTAATGGACGCTGAAGAGTTAATGGTACTCGCGACTGGTGCGAATAAAGCGAATGCAGTTCATGCTGCGGTAGAAGGTTCAATCAACCATATGTGGACAGTAAGCTGCGTGCAAATGCACCCAAAAGCACTGATCGTCTGTGATGAACCCGCAACACTCGAATTAAAAGTCAAAACGCTTAAATATTTCAAACAGCTAGAATCTGAAATTATTGAAAAGTTTAACTAATATTATGTTTATCAATCACCCGATCAGCGAAGGCTGATCGGTGACCCACCTTACAGAGGTCAGGAGTTTAAGCCATGTATGCATTAACAAATTGCATTATTTATACAGGTCATGAAAGACTGGATAACCATGCGGTCATCATCGATGGTGAAATCATCAAAGATGTTTGTCCTGTCTCTGAAGTACCTTCCGATATTCCGCAACATGACCTACAAGGTGCAACCCTATCTGCTGGTTTTATTGATTTGCAAGTCAATGGCTGTGGTGGTGTCCAATTCAATGATAATAAAGAAAATGTCACATTAAAGAATTTGGATATCATGCAAAAAGCCAATGAGCGTACGGGATGTACCAGTTACCTGCCAACGTTAATTACGTGCTCTGACGAATTAATGAAGCATGGTATTGAGGTCATGACCGAGTACTTAAAAGACCATAAGAACCAAGCTCTCGGGCTTCATTTAGAAGGCCCATATATTAATGTTATTAAAAAAGGCACACATAACCCTGAATTTATCCGTCAACCATCCGGGCAGATGATTGATTATTTAACCGCTCATGCAGATGCGATTACGAAGATCACATTAGCGCCTGAAATGGTTGAGCTTGATTACATTCATCAACTGAAAGATTCCGGCATTGTTATTTCAGCTGGACATTCAAATGCGACATATGAAGAAGCCAAACTGGGTTTTAAAGCCGGAATTCGCTTTTCAACGCACCTTTTCAATGCCATGCCATATATTTCAGGCCGTGGTCCGGGTTTAGTCGGGGCTATTTATGACACCCCTGAAGTGTATGCAGGAATTATCGCTGATGGCTTACATGTCCAATGGGCAAATATCCGTAATAGCAAACACTTAAAAGGTGATAAATTAATTTTAGTGACTGATGCCACCGCGCCCGCAGGAATAGATCCTCAAACTGGTGAAATGGATCATTTTATCTTCGCAGGTAAAACCATATACTACCGCGATGGATTATGTGTAGATGAAAATGGCACACTCAGCGGCTCATCACTCACCATGATAGAAGCAGTGAGAAACAGTGTAGAGTACGTGGGTATTCCATTAGATGAAACACTGAGAATGGCAACGCTCTACCCCGCAAGAGCCATAGGAGTTGATGAGACTTTAGGGTCTATCGCTCCGGGTAAAATTGCGAATTTAACCGCGTTTAACCACGACTTCGACGTCCTCGCAACCTATGTTAACGGAGCAGAAGTCTACAAAAAATGAGTAACTAGCTAATGAATCAAAGCCACTCGCTGAAGCAAATTGGTAATATTGATCTCGTCAAACAACTAAATAGCGCTGTTGTCTATAGTTTAATTGACCAACATGGCCCGATATCAAGAATTCAAATCGCGGAGCAAAGCCAACTTGCCCCAGCCAGTGTAACTAAAATCACTCGCCAGCTACTCGAACGTGGTTTAATTAAAGAAGTTGACCAACAGGCCTCCACTGGGGGCCGTCGTGCCATATCTATTGTTTCTGAGCACAAAAATTTTCATACGATTGGCGTCCGCTTAGGCCGCTATGATGCCACCATCGCCTTGTACGACTTAGGTGGCAAAATGATTATCGATGCTCATTACCCTATCACAGAACCCTCTCAGCAAGCGGTGGAACAAAAGCTGATTGCCGCCCTTGAAGATTTTATCGAACACAACCAAAAACGCTTAAAAGAGTTGATCGCAATTTCAATTATTCTCCCTGGGTTAGTTAACCCAAATAGTGGAATTGTCTACTACATGCCGCATATCAAAGTCGACAATTGGCATCTCATCGACAATTTACAAGCACACTTTAGAATAACGTGTTATGCAGGGCATGATATTCGCAGCTTAGCGCTCGCTGAGAGCTATTTTGGTGCAACCCGTGATTGCGAAGACTCACTCCTCGTACGTATCCACAGAGGCGCAGGAGCTGGTTTAGTCATCAACAAAGAGATATTGCTCAACCATCGAGGTAATCTCGGAGAAATCGGCCATATCCAAGTTGACCCACTTGGTGAACTTTGCCACTGTGGCAATTTTGGTTGTTTAGAAACCATTGCCTCAAACCAAGCAATTGAAGCTCGCGTAAAACAACGTTTAGAACAAGGCTATTCAAGCGCCCTTACACTGGAAACTTGCACGATCTCCCATATTTGCCAAGCAGCCAATAAAGGAGACCCGCTTGCCACGGAAGTTATTCAACACGTTGGTCGTCAAATTGGTAAAGCGATTGCTATCACAATCAACTTATTTAACCCTGAAAAAGTTGTTATTGCGGGAGATATCACGGAAGCGGAACAAATTCTATTACCCGCGATTCAAAGCTGCATTGACACACAAGCCTTAAAAGGGTTTCGGGAAAATCTCCCTATCGTAACATCACAGTTGGTTCACAACTCGGCAATAGGCGCTTTCGCTCTCACAAAACGCGCGATGCTCAATGGTGAATTATTACAAAAACTGTTTGAAAGCTAATTTTACCGTTGTTTTCTTTAAAGCAGGTCGAGATACCTGCTTTTTTATTAGCAACAATTTGAACGTTTCGTTTCATAGGCTATTTTTCAATCGCTTCGTCTTCTTCCTGCTTTGTTCCTGTTACAAATTTTTGCGTTCTTTCACTGTATTACTTCACGCGTCACCAAAATTACATTTATCTAACAGGTAAGATAAAAAGTGATTTTTTTCAAATATGGGCTTGTTTTTTGCTGGCTTTATCGACAAAATGATTATTCATCAAACAAACAGACGCATTTTCTGAAAAATAGTGCAAAAAGCTGTTGACTGTCGTGTCTGTAATTAGCATAATGCGCCCCGCAACGCCGACGAAGGTTATGCAAAAAAAGATGGCTATGTAGCTCAGCTGGTTAGAGCACAACACTCATAATGTTGGGGTCACAGGTTCGAATCCCGTCATAGCCACCATTATTTTGCGGGAGTGGCGAAATTGGTAGACGCACCAGATTTAGGTTCTGGCGCCGCAAGGTGTGCAAGTTCAAGTCTTGTCTCCCGCACCATTTCCTTCTCGGTAGTATTGAATTTAAGATTGGGGTATCGCCAAGCGGTAAGGCACCAGGTTTTGATCCTGGCATTCCCAGGTTCGAATCCTGGTACCCCAGCCATCTTAATACAATCAATAGTAGAATTTCCCGGATGGGGTATCGCCAAGCGGTAAGGCACCAGGTTTTGATCCTGGCATTCCCAGGTTCGAATCCTGGTACCCCAGCCATCTACTTTCCCTTCTTGTTGCAAACAATCATTTCAAAGAAATTATAATGGCTATGTAGCTCAGCTGGTTAGAGCACAACACTCATAATGTTGGGGTCACAGGTTCGAATCCCGTCGTAGCTACCATTTCTTTTTGTTGGGGTATCGCCAAGCGGTAAGGCACCAGGTTTTGATCCTGGCATCCCCAGGTTCGAATCCTGGTACCCCAGCCATTCTCTCTTTAATCCCCCATAAATTAGATTTCCCTTAATACCCCGCAGTGCATTTAGGCATAACGTATTTATGTACAAAACCCTACCTCTAATCTCTCTTATCACTTTTATTGATAAATGAAATAAAAAATAAAAAAACAGCAGACACGTTCGTTTTTTAATAAACAGGGGATTCATTTCCACTGTTTTCTATATTTTCACCTCTGTTTTTTAGCTTAACTGATTATTTTTTGGCGATATCTTTATTTATTTAATCCCAACACCACTAAATAAGTAGCAACTTAATCGCTAAAAGTGATCTTAGGGCAACATTTACCCTATAAAATTTACGTTTGGGTAACTTTTCTATCAAATATGTGACTTCAATCATTTCTATGTAACCATTTAAAGTGGTAACCTTCCCTAGAATTGTAGTTAGGTATGATTATTACCAGTCAAATTATTATCACCCCCTGGTACTAATGAATTCAGCCCCTTCCTCCATTCCAACTAAATTAGCTCTCAAAAACTCTAATAAAAGTTTTAAACCTAATAATTATAAATTACCAAACGCAACATTTTTACAGAGAAAATTTATGCGAAACATGATAAAGCAACCAATATATAAAATATTATATGTTCAAGTGATAGTAGCCATCGTTCTGGGTATAGCACTTGGTCACTTTTTTCCAGACATTGGAGAGTCATTAAAACCGCTTGGTGATGCATTCATCAAAATCGTTAAAATGATTATCGCACCAGTTATCTTCTTAACTGTTGTCACTGGTATATCAGGGATGTCAAACATGAAGGCCGTGGGAAGTGTCGCAGGTAAAGCAATGCTCTACTTCATCACTTTCTCGACAATTGCTCTCATCATCGGTCTTATCGTCGCGAATATCATTCGTCCAGGCTCGGGGCTTAATATTGACCCTGCGACTTTGGATAGCAGCAAAGTTGCCACCTACGTTGAAAAAGCACACGAATCCTCGATTGTCAGCTTTTTGATGAATATCATCCCTGATACCGTCATTAGTCCATTGGTCAACGGTAACATCCTACAAGTTCTGTTTATTTCTATCATTTTCGGATTAGCACTCGCAGCAACAGGTAAACACGGTGAGCCAATAGTAAAACTGCTACAAAACTTCTCAGAGCCTGTATTCAAGATGGTGGCGATGCTAATGAAACTCGCCCCTATCGGGGCATTCGGTGCAATGGCATTTACCATTGGTAAATATGGAATATCCTCTATCGGCAACTTAATGATGCTGATTATGACTTTCTATATAACATCACTGCTATTTGTCTTACTGGTGTTGGGGGCGGTAGCCAAATATAACGGTTTCTCAATCATTGAACTGATTAAGTACATCAAAGATGAACTCTGGTTAGTATTAGGAACTTCTTCTTCTGAGGCCGCATTACCAAGTTTAATGCGAAAAATGGAACATGCGGGGTGTGAAAAATCTGTTGTAGGCTTAGTGATCCCTACTGGTTATTCATTCAACCTTGATGGCACCAACATCTACATGACGATGGCCGCATTATTTATTGCCCAAGCCACCAATATTGAACTGACTATTTGGGAACAAATTTCATTGCTGCTAGTTGCCATGATAAGCTCGAAGGGGGCAGCTGGTGTAACGGGTGCAGGTTTTATTACCTTAGCAGCCACTTTGATGGTGGTACCAAGCGTTCCTGTTGCAGGTATGGCGCTTATTTTAGGTATCGACCGATTTATGTCTGAGTGCCGCGCTTTAACTAACTTAGTCGGCAACGCATGTGCGTGTATCGTTGTTGCACGTTGGGAAAAAGAACTCGACACAGAAAAGCTGGCTCATGCATTTTCAGCAAAAAATGAAACTTTAGATTCAGTGATTACTGAAGATGACAACATCAATACAGATACAAGCAACATTCAGCCGATTGATTTAGCCAATAATAAATAGCACTAACTTCTTCATTTAATAATAAATAGGCCGCTAATTTGCGGCCTATTTATATATCTAAGATAAGTTCTATAACCCTAACGCATACTTCAGCGCCAGTTTTTTTGCTTCTCCGGCGCGCTGTGCCGCCATCAACCCAAGATTCCTAACTATTTTCAATCCCGGTAACTTTTCACTAAATGCCATATAAAACACATCCATTCCAGCTTGCATGATTAAATTATCAGGCAAACGACGGCGTTGATAACGTTTTAATACATCAAGGGAATGCCAAGGCTGTATGTATTCACGCGCGTAAACCACTTCTTTCAGCAGAGCATCAACATCTCGGTAGCCTAAATTCACCCCCTGCCCCGCTAATGGGTTGATGGTATGGGCTGCATCGCCAATCAGTGCTAATCCGTCCATCACATATCGACTTGCATGGTGGCGGGTCAGTGGAAATGCCCCGGAAGCTATCGCCGTAATCGGCCCTAAACGTTCAGGAAAGGCTTCAGAAACCGCTCCAGTTAACTGTTCCATTGACATACCTTGTAAACGCCTAATCTTTGCGGGACTGTCATACCAGACTAATGAAGCCCAATTATCATACAGAGGTAAAAATGCCCTAGGCCCTGAAGGGAAAAACTGCTGCCATGTTTTATCTTGCTGAGGCTGTTGTGTTTGAATGCTAATTAACATGCATGATTGGCGATACTGCCAGCCTCGGCTACCAATCCCTGCCATTTTGCGAACTTGCGAGTTCGCACCATCGGCGCCGACAACAAGCTTAGCCTGCAAAGTTCGGCCATCATCTAATGCTAACATCCACTCTTTTTGCTGCTTAGATTGATATAAATTGATAAGTCTCGCAGGACAGACAAGGTCTAGATTGCTGTATTTTTCACATTCTTGCCACAATGCAAGTTGTAACACACGGTTTTCTACCATAAAACCGAGTTCAGGCAACCCAAGGCTTTGAGCATCGAAAACCACATTGCTATCGGGCTCTTCCCATGTTTCTAACTGGCGATATGGCGCACTCCGCATTGCTTTCACATGTTGCCAAGCACCTAATTGTTCCAACAATTCAACAGAAGCGCGGCTAATCGCAGAAATACGAACATCAGGAGCACTTTGTGAGTCAAAGGCCGCAGGTTGTGCTTTTTCAAGCAAAGCGACTCGCATGCCTTCTTGAGCAAAGCCCAATGCTGCTGCCGCGCCAGTCATACCTGCACCAACGACGACAACATCATAAGATTCGATTAATTTATTCATACGTTCGCTACTATTTACTGTTTAATAAAGGTCTCTGTTTAATAAAGGTTATTATTTGATAACAGTGACCACGTTGATAAAGGTATTGTACCGAAAAATGATGATTCTCACAGGAAATATAGGCATTGAAGACTTAGAGGTCATTGGTTTCCCTCTTCTTTATAACCTTACAAATAGTGTATTTTACTGAAAACACTTTAATTTGCACAAAAAACAACCACAATTTTGCAACATCCTCTGGTCACTGATGCCGCAAATGAATACAATACGTGCTAATTTTAAAACAATAGGCAAATTGCCTGCCCTTAGATTTCGTGTAGTGATATTATTTTAAATATCTTTGCATTTATCCCATCATACAATGATGTCCTTAATCAAAATGCATGCGACTTCCCAAATATAAAGGGTAGGACTTTGGATTTACAACGCGTTTCGGAGTCCATTACACTAGCCGCTTCGAAAACACCGGATATACGACATGTCGACGAATAAAAAGCTATACATTAAAACTTGGGGTTGCCAGATGAATGAGTATGACTCATCCAAAATGGTTTCTTTATTAGAAAATACCCATGGTTATCAACTCACTGAAGTTGCAGAAGAAGCAGATTTATTACTGCTTAATACCTGTTCAATTCGTGAAAAAGCACAAGAAAAAGTCTTCCATCAACTTGGTCGTTGGAAATTCTTTAAAGACAAAAACCCTGACATTATTATTGGTGTAGGCGGCTGTGTCGCTTCACAAGAAGGGGATTTTATTCGCCAACGTGCGCCAAGCGTTGACATCGTTTTCGGCCCGCAAACGTTGCACCGTTTGCCTGAGATGATAAACCAAGTTCAAGGTACGCGCAGCCCAGTTATCGATATCAGCTTCCCTGAAATTGAAAAATTTGACCGGTTGCCAGAACCTCGTGCTGAAGGCCCAACCGCATTCGTTTCGATTATGGAAGGCTGTAACAAGTATTGTACTTTCTGCGTAGTGCCTTACACCCGTGGTGAAGAAGTTAGCCGCCCTTGTGATGATATTCTATTTGAAATCGCGCAGTTAGCTGCACAAGGTGTACGTGAAGTTAACTTGCTAGGTCAAAACGTGAATGCCTACCGCGGTGAAACCTTTGATGGTGAAATTTGCTCATTTGCAGAATTACTGCGTTTAGTCGCGGCTATCGATGGTATCGACCGTGTGCGCTTTACCACTAGCCACCCAATTGAATTTACTGACGATATCATCGAAGTCTACCGCGATACCCCTGAATTAGTCAGCTTCTTGCACCTCCCAGTGCAAAGTGGCTCAGACCGCGTCCTGACCATGATGAAACGTGCACACACCGCACTCGAATATAAAGCCATTATTCGCAAACTGCGTGAAGCACGCCCTGGTATTCTAATCAGCTCAGACTTTATCGTGGGCTTCCCCGGTGAAACAACCGATGACTTCGAAAAAACCATGAAACTGATTGCAGACGTGAATTTTGATATGAGCTACAGCTTTGTCTATTCCGCACGTCCTGGCACGCCAGCAGCAGATTTACCTGACGATGTAACTGAAGATGAGAAAAAACAGCGTCTATACTTACTGCAACAGCGTATTAATCAGCAGGCGTTAAGCTTCAGCCGACAAATGGTGGGAACCGTTCAACGTATCTTAGTTGAAGGAACATCACGTAAAAACGTCATGGAGCTGTCTGGACGTACTGAAAATAACCGTGTGGTAAACTTTGAAGGCACACCGGATATGATCGGTAAATTTGTGGATGTCGAAATTGTGGATGTCTATACCAACTCATTACGCGGTAAAGTCATTCGTACAGAAGACCAAATGGGTCTTCGCGTTCATGAATCGCCAGAGTCTGTTATTGCACGTACCCGTAAAGAAGATGAGCTAGGTGTTGGTAGCTTTCAACCCTAAGCCGCAACCATAGGATATTCAGTGACCGAGACAAAAAATTTGCAAATCGCAACACAAGAGATCTTTCTAGAACCCGCAGATAACCAGCGTTTAATGAGCCTCTGCGGGCCATTTGACGATAATATCAAGCAGCTAGAACGCCGTCTTGCTATCGAAATTAATCGCCGTGATAACCGTTTTAAGTTATCGGGTAAGCCACTGAATGTTCAAGCGGCGAGCAAAATTTTGCGTCAACTGTATGTCGACACCGCGCCCGTGCGCGGAGTGATCCCTGATATCGACCCTGAAAACATTCACTTAGCCATTATGGATAGCCGCGTTTTAGAGCAATCTGCCGATAGCATTCCTGACTACGGTAAAGCGGTGAATATTAAAACTAAACGTGGTGTGATCAAACCACGCACCCCAAATCAAGCGCAATATATCGCCAATATTTTAGACCATGATATAACGTTTGGCATTGGCCCTGCGGGTACAGGGAAAACCTACTTAGCGGTCGCAGCGGCTGTAGATGCGTTAGAGCGCCAAGAGGTTCGTCGTATTTTGCTCACCCGTCCAGCGGTTGAAGCAGGCGAGAAACTGGGTTTTTTACCGGGAGATCTCAGCCAAAAAGTCGACCCTTACCTACGTCCACTTTATGATGCGCTATTTGAAATGTTAGGCTTTGAAAAAGTTGAAAAACTGATTGAGCGTAATGTTATTGAAGTCGCGCCGCTGGCCTATATGCGTGGTCGTACGTTGAATGATGCTTTTATTATTTTAGATGAGAGCCAAAACACCACCATCGAACAGATGAAAATGTTTTTAACACGTATTGGCTTTAATTCCAAAGCGGTTGTGACGGGTGATATTACTCAGGTTGACTTACCTCGCGGTAGTAAATCAGGGTTACGTCATGCCATTGAAGTGCTTTCTGAAGTGGATGATTTAAGCTTTAATTTCTTCCACAGCGAAGACGTGGTTCGCCATCCCGTCGTTGCAAAAGTCGTCATGGCTTATGAAGCATGGGAAGAACAAGACAATAAACGTCGCCAACAATTACGTGAAGAAAAAGAACAACAGAAGCAATTTGAAAAGCAGGAAAACCTATAAATGAGTGGCATTGACATCATTCTCGATTTACAAATTGCGTGTGAAAACCCTGATGGTTTACCTTCGGAAGCCGAGTTTCAGCGTTGGTTAACCGCTGTTTTACCTAAATTCCAAGCGCAAAGTGAAGTCACTATTCGGGTAGTTGATGAGCCTGAAAGCCATCACTTGAACTTAACCTATCGTGGCAAAGACAAACCGACTAACGTGCTGTCATTCCCCTTTGAAGCTCCGCCAGAAATTGAGCTGCCTTTGCTCGGTGATTTAATTATTTGTCGCCAAGTCGTTGAACAAGAAGCTATTGAGCAACAAAAAACGGCAGAAGAACACTGGGCGCACATGGTTGTTCATGGTTGCCTTCATCTTTTAGGCTATGACCATATTGAAGATGATGAAGCTGAAGAAATGGAAGGTTTAGAAACCGAAATTCTCGCTGAATTGGGCTATGAAGACCCATACCTTGCAGAAAAAGAGTGACCTAACTATAATTTTTTGAGATGTCTTTCTTATAGAAAGCATTACTTTACAAAAAATTGACGGTTATTTTGCAGATAAACCGTCAATTTTATGCTAAAAAAGAATCCAGTAAGCTGTTTTTATTAACTAACCTAAGCTCCAAATACTTTAACTTGGGCTACTTTTGCGCCAAGTGCAGCCAACAACGCTGCGGTTCGAAATACGACGAGTGAATACTCTAAATAATTCGAATTGCAGCTAGGCGGCAAGCTAGGATATCTCGATGAGCATACATAAGTATGTGATTCGAGTAGCCGAGTGCAGCCAACAACGCTGCGGTTCGAAGTATGACGAGTATTTTTTTGAGGAATATTAAATTAACCGCCATGAGCGACGATAACTCTTCGAGTAGCGATAACCCTGGTCCTAAGAAAGGGTTCTTTGCACTGTTAAATCACCTATTCCATGGTGAACCTAAAAATCGTGATGATTTAGTCGAATTAATCCGCGACTCTGAACAGAACGATTTGATCGATCCTGATACCCGCGAAATGCTTGAAGGGGTAATGGATATCGCGGATCAGCGCGTACGCGACATTATGATCCCGCGTTCCCAAATTGTTACCTTAAAACGTAATCAAACGCTTGATGAGTGCCTTGATGTCATTATTGACTCTGCTCACTCACGCTTCCCTGTTATTAGTGAAGACAAAGACCATATCGAAGGGTTATTGATGGCAAAAGATTTACTGCCATTTATGCGTACCGACGCAGAGCCTTTTAGCATCGATAAGGTATTACGCCAAGCGGTTGTTGTCCCTGAAAGTAAGCGAGTAGACAGACTACTCAAAGAATTCCGCTCTCAACGCTATCATATGGCTATCGTGATCGATGAGTTTGGTGGCGTTTCTGGTCTAGTGACCATTGAAGATATTTTAGAGCTCATCGTAGGCGAAATTGAAGACGAATATGACGACCAAGACGATGTTGATATTCGTCAACTCAGCCGTCATTCATATTCTGTCCGAGCCCTTACACAGATTGAAGATTTCAATGAAGCCTTTGGGACTCATTTTAGTGACGATGAAGTCGATACCGTCGGTGGCCTCGTTATGCAAGCCTTTGGACACCTGCCTTCCCGTGGTGAAGTCATCACGATAGATAACTACCAATTTAAAGTTGCTATGGCTGACAGCCGCAGGATCCTTCTGCTTCACGTGAAAATTCCAGACGACGCTCCGGTTCCAACTTTGGAAGAAGAACAGACTTAATGAACTCAACGTTTATTTATCAAAGCCAGCGGTTGCGGTTACTGCTGGCTTTAATTTTCGGAGCCAGTGGAACACTGGCTTTTTCGCCTTTCGACATCTGGCCTGCCGCACTGCTTTCTATCCTTTTCCTCCAACTACTGACCTTGCAGCGTACAGCCAAACAATCTTTTGCTATTGGCTTCGCTTGGGGATTTGGCTTATTCGGTAGTGGTGTTAACTGGGTTTACGTAAGTATTGCCGATTTTGGTGGCATGCCGGGCCCTGTAAACGTATTTATTGTTATTTTATTAGCCGCTTACCTTGCGCTTTATACTGGCCTATTTGGTGGTTTACTAGCTAAGCTTGCTCCTAAAGCCAATATTTGGCGTTTCGTTTTTATGGCGCCAGCTCTCTGGCAAGTCACTGAATTTCTGCGTGGTTGGGTATTAACTGGCTTCCCATGGCTACAATTTGGTTATAGCCAGATTGATGGGCCGATGAAAGCACTCGCCCCTATATTTGGGGTAGAAATGATCACATTGCTTTTATTTAGCATTAGTGGTCTGTTAGTACTTGCTATCCTACGTCGCAGCTTTATCTCGCTCGCCGTTGCAGCTGCCTTAATTTTTGCCCCATTACTCGCCAAAAATGTACAATGGTTTACCCCCCTTGAAGGCAAGAAAATGGAAGTGGCATTGGTTCAAGGCAACATTCCCCAATCAATGAAGTGGGAAGCCAGCTTCTTACAAAAAACCAAAGACACCTATATGGAGCTCTCTCGCCCTTATATCGGAAAAGCGTCTTTGATTATTTGGCCTGAATCAGCGGTGCCTTCTGTTGAGCTCGATAACCAAACGTGGCTTAAATCTCTCGACCAATTATTGGCAGAGTCAAACACCCAGTTAATTACTGGAATTGTGGATGCACGCCCGATAGACGGTGAATATACTTTTTATAATACAATCATTGTATTAGGAGATAAAAACCCGTATTTGTATCCATCTAAAAACCGCTATAACAAACACCATTTAGTGCCATTTGGTGAATATGTACCTTTAGAAGATTTGCTGCGCCCTATCGCACCATTCTTTAATTTGCCGATGTCAGGTTTTAGCCGTGGCGATTATGAGCAAGCGCAATTAGCGGTTGGTAATATTCATCTAACTGCCGCTATTTGCTATGAAATTATTTTAGGTACACAAGTCAGGGATAACTTTAAACCTGATAGCGATTACTTACTTACCGTCTCCAATGATGCATGGTTTGGTCAGTCTATCGGCCCATGGCAGCATTTCCAAATGGCGCGCATGCGTTCATTAGAATTGGGACGCCCATTATTACGTTCCACCAATAACGGGATAACTGCGGTGATCAGTGCAGATGGCTCAATACAAGATATGCTACCTCAATTTAAAACAGCGGCGCTTGCCACTGAAGTCACACCAACAACTGGACTAACACCTTACGCACGTTGGAGTCATTATCCGATGTGGGGAGTGGTCGTTATATTTGGTATTCTCGGTTTTGCTATGAATAGGCGCCAAAAATAACGATATTGGCCCCACCTCAGTACCTATCAATGAGGTGGGGTAATTGACTATGCAACCAGTAACCCTTGTAGATCCGCAATTTTCACTGTCACAATACAACCTGAATTGAATTGTAAGAAATCATCTTCAATGCCATCGGAAAAAATAACACCGTTATGGGGCATTAATGATTCAACAGCTAACGGGCTACCCGGCTCAATCGTACCAAATACCCATCTCGTTCCTGTTGTTTTACTTAAAAATGGCTCCCTAACACTAAACTGTAATTTACTTTCTCCCCAGCCAAATCCTTTTGCCAACGGATGATTATTTCCCCCCATAATTGCCTGCGCACCCGCTAAAATAGATTGAAACCAACCTGTTGACCCAAGTCCTGTCGATATAATAATGCCAGAGGATGATTGAAACTCTTGCTCCCCATTCCAATTTAATAAATAACGTGCCGATGTGTGGCTTTTCGGACCAATAAATAAATCGTTCACCGCGAGTAGCGATTGCCCGTCATTGGTCGTTGCCTGGGCGAAAGTCACCATTTTTTGCTCTATTTTTCCTTTTAAGGTATTCATCACCACTTCCTGCAATTGGCCTATTTCAAAAGGAAGCAACTGACCATCCCACCGTTCAGGATCTGGATTAATAGCGATAACGGGTTGTCCGTTTAAGTACTTCAAGGTGTTCGCCACTAAACCATCTTGGCCAATCACGATAACAATATCGTGTTTAGAAAATTGGTAACTAGGTAATAATTTTCGTTCCAATAATTGAAATCTACCTAATGATTTCAATATCGATTCGGCTTGTATTAATTGGCGTTGATATAAGTCATGTTCATTTAAGTAGTCACTCACCTCAACATGGTTGTGTTCCAAGTAAAATTTAGCTTGAGGCCAAGTATTAAAGCGCTCAATCAATTCCTGCAAACGTGTTTTACGCATCACTAAGACAAAACGCACGTCATTATTCCTTTGCATTATTTACCCCCTTTCTTCATTAGCTGGCCAAATAAATCAGGCGATATATTGAGCTCACCAATCTTACCGGCATTTTGTGCTAATGATTCGAATGCCATCGCCATCAATTGTTCTGGTCCCATTTTTGCTAACGCTAATGCTTTTAAGTTTTCCACCGGTAATTGGCTATAGGCTTTCATTTTAGATTCAATAGAGTAAGCATCTGCATCCGACTGTATACGTTGGTTTTCAACACTAAGCGCAACCAATTCATTGCGTTTTGCTTCTGCATTCACTTGTGCGATTAACTCCTCTTGCTCGATTTCTGCTCGCTCTCGCAATATTTTCCGCTCATTATCAAGGCGCGCCTCTTCAATTTGTTGTTCTTTGGCTTGAACAGATAAGTCGGTTTCTAATTCCGCTTCTTTGATTGTGCGCTCTTGTTCGACAGAAAATTTACGTCTTGCATAAATGGCATCATCGGCCTCTTTCAATATGGATTCTCTCGCTTGTGCTTCTAATGCTTTAAGCGTTTCAGGTAGCGGTGCAATGGCTGAGATAGAAACATCCAAGATTTCAATACCTAGAGACTCTATGACCGCCTGTACGGCGAGTTGCTGGCTCACCAAAACAACTAATGATTGGCTAATTAATAATGCGTCCCGCAGTGAAGTGGTTTGTATTTTGGCTTGGATCACGGTTTGAGCTGCTCGTACAACTCGATCATTTAATTTAATGGGGTCTTCTGAAGCGTAACTTTTCCCGTCCTTAGATAAGTTAAAATTTAAGACGTCCGCTGTTTTTTCGGGCTGTTTTACCTGAAAAGAAATTTGCCCTTGAATACGTAAACTTTGGAAATCAGCTGTTTGTAAATTAAAAATAAATGGGGCTTCTTGTGCATTCAATGGAAGCGCCGCAATGGACGTTTTATCGGAGTTATACCAAAAACTGAGCCCCTTACCTTGCTTACGCACTTTCCCATTCACTGATTGAATAACAAAAGTCGATGAGTCTGCTTTGAAATATTTAAAGTTAATCATAGTGGATCCCTCATTATTGTCTTTATGACCTTGACTAATTATTGTCCTATAGACATTAATTAGTCAAGCAATAATTGTCTTAATGACATTAACTATTTTTTAGCGTATAGTTTATTCATCAATGCCAATCAGACTTTGAGTGATAACCAAATGAATGAAAAAGAATTTTTAGCTCACTACGATAGAAAAAAATTTCTATCACCGCTTATCACTGTCGACGCTGTAGTATTTACCTATCATGAAAATACGCTGAAAGTATTACTTGTCGAGCGCGCTAATTTTCCTGAAAAAGGAAAGTGGGGGCTGCCGGGTGGTTTTATTGATGAAACAAATGATAAAAATTTAGAAGAGACTGTTTTACGTAAGCTGAAAGAAAAAACGGGGGTTATTCCCCCCTATGTTGAGCAACTTTGTACAGAAGGAAACCACCAACGAGACCCTCGAGGCTGGTCTGTCACTGTTTGCTATACTGCTCTAATTGCTTACCAAGCCTGCGAAGCGCATATTGATACGGTAGATTCTGTAAAATGGGTCTCTATTGATGAAATTGATCAACTTTCTCTTGCATTTGACCACTTCAAACTCTATCAACAAGCAAGAGAACGTCTAAAGCAAAAATCACTCTACTCAATCGTTCCAGGTTTCGCACTCCCTGACGTTTTTACCTTAGCTGAGCTACAACATGTCCATGAAGTTTTGATTGGTAAGCCTTTGCAAAATAAATCGTTTAGGCGCCGACTCGAACAAGCGAATTTGTTGATTGATACCGGAGAAAAACGCCACGAGCGCGGCCGTCCCGCTAATTTGTATCGTTTAAAACCACAATCCGCGGATTACCGTTTTATTCGTAATTTAGAATTTTAGTAATTGATATGCCTGATAAATATTATCAGGCGCTCTAATGAATGCTATTGGCAAATCGCAGGGGTCACAATATAGGTAAAAATGAGTTTGTTAGACTTATGATAATTATGCGTAATACCTTCGGGGAACATTTCATGCAATATATCCATGCCTGCATTTTTATCACAGTAGTTGCGGTTTAAAATCTCACGCATATTTTGCTGCCAGCTATCACCTTCCAATATGTTGTCAGGGATCCCTTTGATAGTATATTGGTAAAATAACATGCCATTTTTAGCAGTCACTTCCGTCAATAGTGTTACATCGTCGATTAACATAGGTAAGGATTTAGCCATATCAGACAGAAAAATGCCCCGTAACATCGTTGGGTCATCATCCCCTTTTGCATTAAAAGCATTGATTTTATCTTCTGTCGAATTGGCTTTTATTTCATCATAACGCTGTTCTATTTTTGAATTTTTTATCGTTTCTGACGGCTGTTTTGTTGTTGTTTTTTCTTCCACCTCAGGGGAGCATCCCGTAATTAATACCGCACCTAGAAATAATCCAACCACTTTTTTAAACATAACCATCCCATTCACCTATTTTATTATTTATATAGCCGAATGAGTTTACCATAATGATAAATTAAACTTATAGGCAGAAAAGTCCCCTTTTTAGGTCAAAGGGGATGGTAGAAAGTTAAAAGGATGCCAACCACATACGCATTTTTAGACCATAAGAGCTAGTCCAACCCGATGTAAAGCTGACTAACTCACCGTTATCAATCACCATAAATGTGGGTGTTGCACTGTTCCCAACCGCATTGGAAAGCTGACCGCTGGTATCGTTAATCACAGGAAACGTTAATTCCTTGTTTTCCATTCCCTTGATTAAGCGAGATGTTTCACCTGAGCGTATCGCTACTGAAATAATTGGCATACCTGATTGGCTTAATTCTGATACCGTTGGCGAAGTCAAATTACATACCCCACACCACGTCGCCCAGAAATAAACCAGTATTGGTTTTTCTTTGCTTAACTCAGCTAGTGAAACGCTCTCACCATTCACTAGCGTGTGCTGTTCCAATAATACAGGCGCAAGGGTTTGTGGCTTGCGCCATAAATCCATCACTGTAAAGGCAATAAATAAAATAATTGCCAAAACAATAATTTCTTTAGACCACTTTTTTAGTCTATTCATACCGTTATTTACCTATTTGTTATCAAATAGTACAAATCAAAGATGTAAGAAACCAAAACATTCAATTGAAATTGATGCTCTAGTACTTATTTAAGATATTTGATTTTTATCCTCTAATTCTAGAGTTTGGATTATTTCCTCTTTAAACTTTCTTTATCCTCTAAATAATTCGCGTTGTGGCTAGGCGGCAAACGAGACTATCGTGGGGAGCATACACAAGTATGTGACCCACGTAGTCGAGAGCAGCCAACAACGCCACAGCGCGAAGTATGACGAGGATAACGAGGATTATTTGAGCTTAGCCAACTGCTCCTTCACTACCGCCTCAAACTGCTGTGCATCAATAGCGCCTGGGATCAGCTCATCACCCACCAATGTTGCTGGTGTTCCATTCACGCCCAATTTTTCTGCCAATATCATATTAGTGCGAATACCATCACGGCTCTTATCACTCGCTTTCAATTTATCGTTGCCAGTAGCTTTGAGAGCATCTTTGATATTTGCATCTGATAGCATGCCCTGTTTTTGCATAAATTTGTGATGTAAAGCTTCAAATGCTTTCGGATCTTCTTGCCACAGTGTCATTGTTAACTGTGCTGAATCCATTGATGTTTGGCCTTTAAATGGTAAATATTTGATTACCACTGCCACATCATTTGGATATTTTTTCACAATATCCATCAGTTGAGGGTCGAAACGCTTACAGAATGGGCAGTTAAAATCAGTAAAGTTAACCAAAACTAACTTGGCATCTTTTTTACCGATACGTGGACTGGTTGGGTCATTAAACAGAGCGTCCTGCTCTGCTTTTAAGGTTTCTTTCATTTGAGCTTGCTGTTTTTCCCCTTGTTTTGCTTGCAGGGCAACAATCGCTTCTTCCAAAATTTCTGGGTTTTCAACCAAAGTATCACGCACTAATTTACGCACTTGTGCTTCTTGGTCCGCACTCAAAGGTGCTGCTTGTGCTACTGACCCAATCATTAGTGACGAAAATAAAACAGCTAAAATTGTTTTTTTCATTTTGTGGCTCCTTTGGCCTGATTCATAACGGATATTAGCGATTCACGGTCAAGTATTGTTGACAGTACTTCGCCTTCGGCCAAGTTAGGGCCATAAATTTGATTAAATGGAACAGCAACCTGCCCACGTTTTTGTAAAAATGCCGTAATTTCAGGTGAAGGTTTGGTCCAATCACCACGTAAAGCAACAACATCGGGTTCACTAAGCAGCTGTTGGATATCATCCCTTAGCAGTACATTGTATTTATTTGCCTTACAGGTTACGCACCATTCCGCGGTGACATCAATAAATACACGTTTGTTATCCGCCAGTGCAGCCGTAATCGCTTGTTCAGTCAAAGGTTGCCAATTTACGGTATCTTTAACAAGAGAACGGCTACCGGAATGCTGTTCTTGTGTCATCCAAACAAACCCACCAGCAAAAGCGGCAAATAATATAAATGGTAAGATAGCCGCCCTTACACCGCGTTTTATCGCGATAAAGACCACTAATAACACTAAGAAAACGACAGCAATCACGGTCGAGGTAGTGACACCAAAATGTGGTATTAATAAGCTAATTAACCATAAACTGGATACCAGCATCATTAACCCAAGAACGGCACGCAGCTTCAGCATCCACATACCAGGCTTTGGTAGTAAGCGAGAAATAACTGGGAAAGCCGCTATAAGTAGCCATGGCAAACTCATACCGACACCTAATGCCGTGAAGATCAACCACAACTCTTCCATTGGCGCTGCCAGTGCAAAGGCCACTGCGGTGCCCAAAAATGGTGCAGAACAAGGCGTTGCCAGTAATGTCGCAAATACCCCTTGCCAAAAATGGCCACTGTTACCATGACCACCCGCTGTCGCCAAGCGTGTATTGGCCTTACTACCGAGGTTGATTTCAAATAAGCCAAATAAATTCGCAGTAAATAACGCCGTTACCAGCACCATAAAGCCGATAAACCACGGGTTTTGGAACTGAATTCCCCAACCAACAGCTTGTTGACCGACTCGTAATAACGTCATCAAGAGCGCCAGTAACCAAAAGGAAACTAGAATACCGAGAGAGGACAATAAAAACTGACGGCGAATGGTCTTTTGCTCACCATTAGGTACCATCAATACAGAGCCAAGTTTCATTGCTAACACCGGAAGTACGCACGGCATTAGATTAAGGATCAGCCCCCCTAAAAGGGCAAATAGCATCACCTGCCATAAAGAAGCACTGCTCACTTTAGACGCTATCGTGCCAGTAAATGGGCTAACTTGATGGCTAACTTGCTGTGAAATATCACCATCTGCAACAACAAAAGAGAGGGTTTTTCCGGTTAAATCGGGAGAATCGCCCCCCCAATCATCACCGACATCTATTGTTGCTGTTAAATGGTCACCTGATGTTTCTATAACAGGAACGCCTAGTGCCGCCCCTTCAACCACATCAGTGAAAATATTCGGTTGTTCCCACGCGTTGCCTGTGCTTTTCTGCAATTCAATGATTAGCTTATCATTCGCAAAACCAACTTTGGTTTGCTCAACTAAACCACTTGATGGTGGAACTGCACCTTTGGCTTGATTAAACGCCCAAGTAAAGTCAGCAGGAACAGGCTCTGTTAAATCGAGCTCAAACGGATAATCGGTTAAAATACAAACATTACTACACGTTGATAATGTTAACGTACCTTCAAGTTTATCCAACTTTTCATGACTTGTTACTGTAATGGGGAAGGCAATATCCCCCATGTAACCTTGAGTTGAAACACCTGCGACATCAAAGCGCCCTGGTGTTGGCCATTGCCAATCCGTTGCTTCAACAGGTGATGACCACACAATTTCAGGCGCAACGCCCCCTTCACCAGGTGAACGCCAATAGGTTTTCCAGCCCTCATCAAGCTTTACATCGAGCAAAATGTCGACTTTGCCATTTTCCTGCGCCGAACTTAATAACCTAACCTGCGCATGTCGTGGAGTGTTGTCATTCATCCACCCCGTATTCGCAGGTTGCAACCACCCCGTATTCGCAGGTTGCAACCACCCCGTATCCGCAGCATATAAACTGCTCGAAAATAGTGCAAAAAATATAAAAAATGAATTAATTAAAAAACGCATTGTTTCCTCCAGAATAAATTACACAAACCAGTCCCTATTCGTTGTGTGTTAATTCCGAAGATTACAAAACTGTAAGTGTCTTCTGACTCTTGGAGGGGCATGCTTCTCTTCATTATTTGCTCTAGATATAAATAGATTAGTACAAAATAAAGTTAGCGCAGCCAAAGTAAGGAACATAAAGAAGAATGGTTCAAGCACAACAGGTAACAAAGTCATTAATGACTTGGCGCTCAGTTCACAACTAGAAAGATGCGAACTACTGCTATCAGCTTGTTTTACTTGTGATTGTTCGATATAGGAAAGGTTAGCCCCAGTATTAATTTGCACTTGAGCTAAGACATCTGGCACAAAAAAATTGGCGAGCAGGCGCTCTCCGACGGCACGTTGATTCATACAAATCAATACCATCAGACAGGCGAATATCACTAATCCTTTACCTAATTTTAAATGCCTGTTCATGCGCATCTTGGTATAACTTCCTGAAATAACACTAATTATGCGACTTTGATAACCATAACGATAAAAACCAGTCTTTGATTAATACCGTTACACCGTCTATAAGTTAAATAGAGGTTACATCTTACACAGCAAAATATTCCGTACAAGTGTCATCAGCTAACTTTACAAATATTATTCTCTTCCCAATGAACAAAAATGCAGTTCCATCAAAACTCGGCACGTAAATTGCTTTATCCAATATATGGCATGATACGAAGATAGTTTGCACCTTAACAGTGCGTGACTATCAGTTTAGGACAATATTAAGTGGCTAATCACCATGTTAGTGCGGTAATTCAAAAATTACCCAAATAATATGCGAGACAGCTCCCGAAATTGAAACAATTCGTTTTCATTAATTAACAAATTTAATTACTTTTTAACAACAATAAAACATATAGCGAATAATCGCGGGATTATCTAAATCTGCGAAACATTTGCAAACACAACACTACAAAACCACAGTAATTTAGGCGTTATCTCACGATACCTCCTTAAAATTACAACGGGTTTACACCGATGTTCTAAAGGAGTTGTAACTATGCGTATAAGTAAACTTGTATTATCGATGATGATTTTAGGTGCAACCTGTGCAGTCCAAGCAGAAGAGTTAAACGGCACTCTGAAAAAAATCAAAGACAACGGTGTAATAGTTGTTGGTCATCGTGAATCTTCCGTCCCTTTCTCTTACTATGATAATAGCCAGAAAGTGGTGGGTTACTCGCAGGATTATTCAAATGCTATTGTTGATGCAGTGAAGAAAAAATTAAACATGCCTGATCTGCAAGTCAAACTCATTCCAATTACATCACAAAACCGTATTCCACTACTGCAAAATGGCACATTTGATTTTGAGTGTGGCTCAACAACCAATAACGTAGAAAGACAAAAACAAGCCGCTTTCTCTAACACGATCTTTGTGGTCGGGACACGCTTGCTCACCAAAGGTGACTCTGGTGTAAAAGACTTTGCTGACTTAGCGGGTAAAAATGTCGTTGTGACCTCAGGTACAACTTCTGAAATTCTGTTGAATCAGTTAAATGATGAAAAAAACATGAAAATGCGCATTATCAGCGCGAAAGACCATGGTGACTCGTTCCGTACCTTAGAGTCTGGCCGTGCTGTCGCCTTTATGATGGATGACGCATTGTTAGCAGGTGAGCGAGCAAAAGCGAAAAAACCAGAGATCTGGGAAATCGTCGGCAAACCACAAACTGAAGAAGCTTACGGCTGTATGTTACGTAAAGACGACCCTCAATTTAAAGTGCTTATCGATGAAACCATTGCGAATGCACAAACCTCGGGTGTCGCTGAGAAATCCTTTGACCGCTGGTTCAATCAACCTATTCCACCAAAAAATCTGAACCTGAAATTTACGCTGTCCGATGAAATGAAAGCCTTATTTAAAGAACCGAATGACAAAGCATTAAACTAATAAAAAGACAAACAGGGTATTACTGAAGTAAGAATTGCAAGGCGGCCGTTCCCCGCCTTGCATCCTCTTTTACGACAGTATTCGGGAATTACATTGCCCACAGGAAGTCAACATCATGTCTATTAACTGGAATTGGGGGATTTTCCTTCAGGAAGCCCCGTTTGGGAATACCACCTATTTAGGGTGGTTAATATCTGGCCTCGAAGTCACCGTAACACTTTCTATTTGTGCCTGGATCATCGCATTCTTAGTCGGCTCATTTTTCGGTATTTTACGTACCGTACCTAACCGTTTTTTAGCCTTTTTAGGAACTGCTTACGTAGAGTTATTCCGCAACGTACCACTTATTGTGCAATTTTTTACTTGGTATTTGGTTATTCCAGAACTTCTCCCTCGCTCAATCGGGGATTGGTTTAAAATGGACTTAGATCCTAACTATCAATTCTTTATTTCCTCAATGCTTTGCCTTGGGTTATTCACCGCAGCACGAATGACCGAGCAAGTACGTGCAGCCATTCAGTCACTACCTAGAGGGCAAAAAAGCGCTGCTCTCGCAATGGGGCTCACTTTGCCACAAACCTATCGCTACGTTTTATTACCCAACGCCTATCGGGTAATTTTGCCACCAATGACGTCTGAAATGCTGAACTTGGTCAAAAACTCAGCCATTGCATCAACCATTGGTTTAGTCGATATGGCGGCACAAGCAGGAAAGCTATTGGACTATTCTGCTCACGCATGGGAATCCTTTACCGCAATTACGTTAGCTTATGTCGGAATTAACGTCATTATTATGATTTTGATGACGTTATTAGAGCGCAAAGTTCGCTTACCTGGCACCATTGGAGGGCGGTAAAATGATGTATGAATTTGATTGGAGCTCAATTGCTCCGAGTATGCCCTTCTTAATCGATGGCTTTATTGTCACCGCGAAAATTACACTGACCGCGATAGTGGTGGGGATTTTGTGGGGTACTGTCCTTGCTGTGATGCGGTTATCCACATTCAAACCCATTAGCTGGTTTGCTGCCTTGTATGTGAATACATTTCGCTCCATTCCACTAGTCATGGTTTTGCTGTGGTTCTACTTAATTGTGCCTAGCTTATTACAAAATGTTCTAGGCTTATCACCAAAAAATGATATTCGTTTAATTTCGGCAATGATAGCCTTCTCTCTTTTTGAAGCGGCCTATTACTCTGAAATCATTCGTGCTGGTATTCAAAGTATTTCTCGAGGGCAAGCCTCTGCTGCGTTAGCATTGGGAATGACAAATATGCAAACCATGCGGCTCGTCGTATTACCGCAAGCCTTCAAAGCCATGGTGCCGTTGTTGTTAACTCAAGGGATTGTACTGTTTCAGGACTCATCCCTCGTGTATGTGCTCAGTTTGACAGACTTTTTCCGTACCGCCACCAATATAGGTGAGCGTGATGGGACACAAGTAGAGATGGTACTGTTTGCGGGTCTGGTGTACTTTATTGTTAGTTTTGGCGCTTCTATGTTAGTGAATTATCTTAAGAAAAGGACTGTTTCATGATAACCCTGAAAAATGTATCCAAATGGTATGGCCAATTTCAGGTGCTTACAGACTGCACAACTGAAGTTAAAAAAGGTGAGGTTGTGGTTGTGTGCGGGCCATCTGGTTCTGGTAAATCCACATTAATAAAAACAGTGAATGGTTTAGAACCTATTCAGCAGGGTGAGATTTTTGTGAATGATATTCAAGTAAATAACAAAAAAACTGACCTTGCCAAATTACGCTCTAAAGTAGGAATGGTGTTCCAGCACTTCGAGCTATTCCCTCATTTATCAATCATTGAAAATCTGACATTAGCGCAAGTTAAGGTATTAAACCGCGATAAAAAAGAAGCGGAAGCAAAAGGTTTGAAATTATTGGAGCGCGTAGGTTTATCCAGCCATGCCAATAAATTTCCAGCTCAGCTTTCAGGCGGACAACAACAACGTGTCGCTATCGCTCGAGCACTGTGTATGGACCCAATAGCAATGCTATTTGATGAACCGACCTCAGCGCTAGATCCAGAAATGATCAACGAAGTTCTTGATGTTATGGTTGAATTAGCCAATGAAGGCATGACCATGATGGTGGTGACCCATGAAATGGGATTCGCCAAGAAAGTGGCTAATCGCGTGATTTTTATGGATGAAGGGAAGATTGTTGAAGACAGTAAAAAAGAAGACTTTTTTGCTAACCCACAATCTGATCGTGCAAAAGATTTCCTCGCAAAAATTCTTCATTAATATTAGAGAGGGAGCTTATTAGCTCCCTCCTCTTATCACTATATTATTAACAAATAAATCAACAACAACGCCCCAGATCCGAAATAGTTCAACAAACCACTACCATTTCACTGGTTTTTTAGTTAAGTTGTTTGGTTATCAGCGTAAAATATCCTGATCCGTTCCCCGAAAAGCAATATCCAGCTTCCCCCGTAGGTTCAGCTAATCAACTATTGTTGTTTTCGGTGTAGATCCGCTATGCTATGCGGATCTCAATTTAAGAAAGACATTCACGCTACAGATGTAGCATTTATTCACCATAGGATTATCGGTGCCATGCAAGAACAATATCGTCCAGAAGATATAGAGCCTAAAGTACAGCGTCACTGGGATGAAAAAGCAACTTTCAAAGTGACTGAAGACAACAGCAAAGAAAAATACTACTGCCTGTCCATGCTACCTTACCCTTCTGGTCGACTACACATGGGCCACGTACGTAACTACACCATGGGTGACGTTATCTCTCGTTACCAACGTTTGTTGGGGAAAAACGTTCTCCAACCAATTGGTTGGGATGCGTTTGGTCTGCCTGCTGAAGGTGCTGCAGTTAAAAATAATACGGCTCCTGCGCCATGGACTTACGCCAATATCGACTACATGAAAAACCAGTTGAAAATGCTCGGTTTCGGTTATGATTGGGATCGTGAAGTCACCACTTGTACTCCTGAATATTACCGTTGGGAACAATGGTTCTTCACTAAATTGTATGAAAAAGGTTTAGTGTACAAAAAAACCTCTGCGGTTAACTGGTGCCCACATGATTTAACCGTTTTGGCGAATGAACAAGTGGTTGATGGCTGCTGCTGGCGTTGTGACACCCCTGTTGAGCGCAAAGAAATCCCACAATGGTTTATTAAAATTACCGACTACGCGGAAGAACTGCTCAACGACCTCGACAAATTAGATGACTGGCCAGAGCAAGTCAAAACTATGCAGCGCAACTGGATCGGCCGTTCCGAAGGAACTGAGATCACATTCAATGTTGCAGACCGCGATGAAACCCTAACGGTTTATACCACTCGCCCTGATACTTTTATGGGGGCAACTTATGTGGCTGTTGCAGCAGGCCACCCTCTGGCGAAAGAGGCTGCAACAAATAACCCAGAATTAGCCCAATTTATTGATGAGTGCCGTAACACCAAAACTGCAGAAGCAGATATGGCAACCATGGATAAAAAAGGTATGGCTACTGGCTTATTCGTTATTCATCCATTAACCCAAGAAAAGCTGCCAATTTGGGTCGCTAACTTTGTCTTAATGGAATACGGTACTGGTGCGGTTATGGCCGTTCCTGCCCATGACCAACGTGACTGGGAATTCGCTCACAAATATAACTTACCCATCAAGGCCGTTATTGCTGATGCTGATGGCAATGAGCCTGATTTATCCCAAGAAGCGATGACTGAGAAAAATTCCCTGATTAACTCAGGTGAGTTCAATGGATTAGACCACCAAGCTGGTTTTAATGCGATTTCAGATAAACTCGTTTCTCTGGGCGCAGGCCAACGCAAAGTAAATTACCGCTTACGTGACTGGGGCGTTTCACGTCAACGTTACTGGGGCGCACCAATCCCAATGGCAACATTGGAAGATGGTACTGTCGTGCCTGTTCCTGAAGACCAATTACCTGTCATTCTGCCGGAAGATGTCGTGATGAACGGCATTACTAGCCCAATTAAAGCTGATCCTGAGTGGGCAAAAATGACCATTAATGGTCAACCTGCGTTACGTGAAACGGATACCTTCGATACCTTTATGGAATCTTCTTGGTACTATGCACGTTATACCTGCCCACAATATGACGAAGGCATGTTAAACCCAGAGGCAGCAAACTATTGGTTACCGGTTGACCAATATATTGGTGGTATCGAACACGCCATCATGCACTTAATGTATTTCCGCTTCTTCCATAAGTTGATGCGTGATGCAGGGTTAGTTAACTCTGATGAACCAGCAAAACGTCTACTGTGCCAAGGCATGGTGCTTGCTGATGCATTCTATTACACCGGCAGCGATGGCCAACGTGTTTGGGTATCCCCAGCAGATGCCATTGTTGAACGTGACGACAAAAACCGTATTACTAAAGCCGTAGACAGTGAAGGCCATGAACTGGTGTATACCGGTATGAGCAAAATGTCTAAGTCGAAAAACAACGGTATTGATCCACAATTGATGGTCGAAAAATACGGTGCCGATACTGTTCGTCTGTTTATGATGTTTGCGGCTCCACCTGAGTTAACCCTT
This sequence comes from Providencia huaxiensis, assembly GCF_002843235.3. NCBI lineage: Bacteria > Pseudomonadati > Pseudomonadota > Gammaproteobacteria > Enterobacterales > Morganellaceae > Providencia > Providencia huaxiensis. The sequence continues at coordinate 472,937 of NZ_CP031123.2, read as the reverse complement.
GAGTGGCAAGAGTCTAGCGTTGAAGGCGCTAACCGCTTCGTTCGTCGTGTTTGGCGTTTAGTGCATGAACATTCTCAAAAAGGCGCCACTTCGCCTTTAGATATCAGCGCACTGACACCAGAACAGAAAGACTTACGTCGTGATCTGCACAAAACAATTGCTAAAGTCTCTGATGATTTCAGTCGTCGTTATGCATTTAATACCGCGATTGCAGCCGTCATGGAATTCTTAAACAAATTAGTTCGTGCACCACAAGAAACTGAGCAAGACCGTGCATTAGTCCAAGAGTCTCTCGAGGCTATCACGCTGATGTTATCACCAATCATTCCACACGCTTGCTTTGAGATGTGGAAAGCACTCGGTCACCAAACGGACATCGACTTTGCACAGTGGCCTGTTGCTGATGAAAAAGCCATGATTGACGATACCAAACTGGTTGTTGTTCAAGTTAATGGTAAGGTGCGTGGCCGTATCACCGTTCCGGCTGATGCAACCCAAGAGTTTGTCCTAGACATGGCAAAAAATGAGCCAAGCGTAGCGAAATACCTTGAAGGTGTTAGCATCCGCAAAGTAATCTATGTCCCAGGCAAATTGCTAAACCTTGTTGTAGGTTAATATTAGGTTGTTGGCTGATAAGGAGGCCAGGTGCGTTATCTGATAACTTTATTTTTGAGCCTGGCGGTGCTAGTCACCGCAGGTTGCGGTTTTCGTCTTCAAGGAACAACTCAAATTCCTGAGGAACTGAGAACTTTGCAGCTAAGTTCAAGTGACCCATATGGCTACCTCACAAGAGCGCTCAGGGAGCAACTACGGCTCAGTAACGTGAAGGTTCTCGAAACTGGAAGTCCGAACATTCCTATTTTGAAAGTCATTGGTTCGACTGAAAACACAGAAACTGTATCCGTTTATCAAGATGGTAAAGCCGCGGAGAAACAGTTAACACTGGTGATGAATGCGCAGGTTTTAATGCCTGATGGTGCAATATATCCATTACAAAGCCGTGTTGAACGCACTTTCTTCGACAACCCTTTAGAAGCACTTGCAAAAGATGCAGAGAAAGAAATTGTTAGACAAGAAATGCAAGAACAAGCTGCACGTAATATCGTGCGTAAATTATTGCTTGTTCATTCAGCAGAGCTTGAAAAAGCAAAAAACCAAGCGGCTGATACGAATACTCAACCATAATGACGCGTATTTACCCTGAACAGCTGGCCTCTTCGTTACAAGAGTCTCTAAGAGGCCGCTATTTAATTTGGGGCAATGAGCCCCTTCTTCTTCAAGAAAGCCAAGATGCCATCCGAAAAGCCGCACAAGAGCAAGGCTTTGAAGAGCATTTTTCGTTTTCTCTTGAGCAAAATACCGATTGGGATGAGATTTTTAGCCTCTGCCAAGCTCTCAGCCTATTTGCAAGCCGTCAAACTCTGACTCTGTTATTGCCCGAAAATGGCCCTAACGCTGCCATGGCTGAAAAGCTGAACCAACTGGCACAACTACTGCATTCAGATCTCCTTCTTGTGTTACGCGGTCATAAGCTTACTAAAGCACAAGAAAACAGTGCTTGGTTTAAAGCAATTAGCCAAGATGCTATTTATATCAGCTGCCTAACTCCTGAATATCAGCGGTTACCACAATGGGTTTCTAAACGCGCCTACAGTATGCGGCTTTCGTTAGAAACCGAAGCTAACCAGCTACTTTGTTACTGCTATGAAGGGAATTTACTTGGTTTGGCACAAGCACTTGAGCGGCTGTCTCTTCTTTATCCAGATGGTAAACTCACCTACCCTCGGGTCGAAAGTGCCGTTAATGATTCTGCGCATTTTACCCCCTACCATTGGGTTGATGCCCTATTGGCTGGTAAGTCCCGCCGTTCATGGCATATTTTAGAGCAACTGCAACAAGAAGATGTCGAGCCTGTTATTTTATTGCGTTCAATCCAACGTGATCTCATGTTGCTTATTACATTGAAACGCCAATCTGCAACAACCCCATTAAAGACATTATTTGATCAACACAAAGTGTGGCAAAACCGCCGAGGTGTGCTCACGGAAGCTTTACAACGTTTAACATTGCATCAATTACAATCTGCATTAATGTTATTAACGCAAGCAGAAATCAATATTAAACAAGATTTTAGCCATTCTCCATGGCCTGACCTGCAGTCACTGTCTATGCTATTATGTGGTAAAGCATTTGCAGAGAATTTTATTCATGAGTAATTCCTTTTCAAAACAACATAACTTGCTAGCATTATTCGGTGGGACGTTCGACCCCATTCACTTTGGTCATTTACGTCCGGTGCAAGCCCTTGCCCAACAAGTTGGTCTCGAAAAAGTTATCTTGTTACCTAACCACGTTCCCCCCCATCGCCCACAGCCAGAAGCGACTCCATCACAACGTTTAGAAATGGTGAAACTCGCGATTCAAAATGCACCTTTATTTGCTATCGATACGCGTGAACTAGAAAAAAATAGCCCTTCTTACACGATAGAAACACTGGTTGAATTACGCCAAGAAATTGGGCCAGAAAAACCCCTGGCGTTTATTATTGGTCAAGATTCCTTATTGTCGATTAATAAATGGCACGGCTGGGATCACATACTTGATAACTGCCATTTATTGGTTTGTTCCCGACCGGGGTATGCCACACAGTTTACCGACCCTAAAATGCAAAATTGGCTGTTAGAACATCAAACAACAGACCCTATTGCCTTAAACCAAGTAGCGAATGGGTATATTTTTATTGGGGATACCCCACTGGTAAATATCTCTGCAACCGAAATCCGCGAAAAATTAAGCTCCGGTGACTCGTGTCAGGATTTAATTCCAGATGCGGTTCTGCAATATATTCATCAACAACACCTTTATCAGCAATAAGGGATCTCTCTTATTGAATTACAATTAGGGTATGGTTCAAAAATAACTTGCTCGATTAGATAGTTGTCTGGGTATTGAACAAGCAACTGTCGCATCATCGCTAATGGCCGGTTTAACGGTAAATTCCCTGCTAAATAGTCATTAATCAGCCACAATAAGCGTTTTTTCTCATCCTTCGTAGCTTTGTGTTTAAAATAGCCTTGCATATGACTCAGCGCATTAACTTCAATGTTTCTTGCCGGCACCGTTGCCAATATTTCCATTAAACAGGCTTTATATTGATTAAAAAAACACTCAAGATCGGTGCTGCTTTTAATACTCGCCACTAAACGCCCAGTATACTGATAGCCAACTGGAGAATACGCCATAATGAGATATTTATGGCAGCTATGAAATTGAATAATATTGTGATGTGTTAACGCGTGATGTAAGTCATTTAATCGTTGCATCGTATACAATTTCGTCAAAAAGCAGTCCCAGAACGCGACATTTTGTAGCTTGTCATCTGTTAATATCGGAATGCTCGCAGGGAATAGTCCCTGTAATTCACAAAATTGCTGTTTAGAGCTGATAATACCATTAACCTTATTTTGCATGTCCTCATGGGAAAAATCCGTGACAAATTCAACCGTAGAACTCACTTGCCGATGAATATTAGCAGGCAGGTGATTAATCCCTTCAAATATAAAAACTTTTGGTTTAATTATTTGCACAATACGTATCTCATCCTAAAATATTTATCAGGGGAACAGTTTTTAGCGTTATTTTGTAAAGTTAGCACAAACTTCTTGCTCAAATGTACGGATATCCCTATAAATTTCACTCCACAATGAATAAAAAAGAATTTAGCCGATTTTTCTTAAAATCTAGGGTAAAATAGCAAGGCTGTTAATGTGTTTGATTCATTATCAGCGATTATTTTATCTACAAACTACAAACAGTGTTTAACGTGATATTCTGTTTATTTGAATAAAAGGTGAACCTTTTGCAAGGAACTGAACTCCAACAATTTATTATCGATCAGCTTGATGATGCTAAAGCAGAAGATATCATTACTATCGATGTTCAAGGGAAATCAAGTATTACCGATCAGATGATCATCTGTACAGGGACATCAAGCCGCCATTTGATGTCTGTTGCTGACAGGTTAATCGACGCTTGCCGCAAAAATGGTTTAATGCCATTAGGTGTTGAAGGGCAAGGTATTTCTGATTGGATTGTCGTCGACCTTGGCGATGCCATTGTTCATATTATGCAAGATGAAAGTCGTCGTATGTATGAATTAGAAAAGCTCTGGAGCTGAGTTTGAAATTACAGCTCATCGCCGTTGGAACAAAAATGCCGGACTGGGTCCAGACCGGCTTTATGGATTACCTCCACCGTTTTCCTAAAGATATGCCCTTTGAATTAACGGAAATTCCAGCCGGAAAACGTGGGAAAAATGCAGATATAAAACGCATTCTAGAAAAAGAAGGCGAATTAATGCTCGCAGCTGTAGGTAAAGGAAATCGCATCGTCACTTTGGATATTCCAGGTGATCGTTGGGACACCCCGAAACTTGCCGTACAACTCGATAAATGGAAACAAGATGGCCGTAATGTCAGTTTATTAATCGGTGGCCCCGAAGGCCTTGCGCCTGCGTGTAAAGCAGCGGCAGAGCAAAGCTGGTCACTTTCACCACTTACGCTCCCCCATCCACTGGTTCGTGTCCTTGTTGCCGAAAGTCTGTATCGCGCATGGAGTATTACGACTAATCACCCTTACCACAGGGAATAGTCAGGTTTAAATATGTTCAAAATGGCAATGGGATGAAAACACAACGCACCCCTTTTCGCGACCATACCGCTGAGTCAGTTTTGTTTATCCGCCGAGCGCTCATTGCCTTCGGTGTGATTGTCATTTTAACGTCTATTCTTGTGACGAATTTGTATCACTTGCAAATTGTTCGTCATGAAGATTACCAAACGCGGTCAAATGATAACAGAATCAAATTAGTGCCTATTGCACCAAGCCGTGGGATTATTTATGACCGCCGAGGAACTCAACTCGCACTTAATAGCACGTTTTATCAGTTAGAAATCGTGCCTGAAAAAGTCAGCAACCTACAAGAAACCTTAGATAACCTTCGCAATGTGGTCGATTTAACTGACGAAGACATCGCTAATTTTGAAAAAGAGCGTAAACGTTCACGCCGCTTTACCTCAATTGCACTAAAAACGCAGCTCAATGAAGTCCAAGTCGCTCGTTTTGCCGTTAATCAATACCGTTTTTCCGGTTTAGAAGTCAAAAGCTATCAACGACGCTCTTACCCATACGGCTCTGCATTAACCCATGTGATTGGCTATGTGGCGAAAATCAATGACAAAGATGTCGAACGTCTTGATAAAGAAGGCTTATTACCCAACTATGCCGCTAGTCATGATATCGGGAAATTAGGTATTGAACGCTATTATGAAGACATTTTACACGGTAAAACAGGCTATGAAGAAGTTGAAGTGAATAGTCGTGGTCGCGTTATTCGCCAGCTTCATGAGCAACCACCGCAAGCGGGTCGAGATATCTACCTCACCATTGACCTCGAATTGCAAATTTATATCGAAAAGCTGCTAACCACCAGCCGTGCAGCCGTCGTCGTCACTGATCCGCGTAATGGGGAAATTTTGGCTCTGGTATCGAATCCAAGTTATGACTCTAACTTGTTTGTTAACGGTATCTCCAATAAAGATTATCAAGCACTATTAAATAACCCTGACAGGCCATTGATTAACCGAACAACTCAAGGGCTATATCCCCCTGCATCGACAGTAAAACCGTTTATTTCTGTCGCTGCGTTAAGTGAAAAAGTGATCACCCCCAATACCACCATTTTTGACCCTGGTTGGTGGCAATTACCCGGTTCAGAAAAACGTTATCGTGACTGGAAGCGCTGGGGACATGGCAAACTCAACGTATCAAAATCTATTATTGAATCGGCTGATACATTCTTCTATCAAGTCGCCTATGACATGGGGATTGACCGTATTTCTGAGTGGATGAGCCGGTTTGGCTTTGGCGATTATACGGGTATTGACCTTGCTGAAGAACGCTCAGGGATCATGCCGACCCGTGAATGGAAACAAAAACGCTATAAAAAACCTTGGTATCAAGGTGATACCATTCCTGTTGGTATTGGACAAGGCTATTGGACCGCAACGCCAATTCAAATGTCAAAAGCATTGATGACACTAATTAATGATGGCCAAGTTAAAACACCTCATTTGCTCTACGGTACAAAATTGGGTAATGCCATGGTGCCTTATGAAGACAAAGAGACCAAACAAATTGGCGATGTGAATTCAGGTTTTTGGGAGCTCGCTAAGCATGGAATGTACGGTGTTGCCAACGCACCAAATGGTACAGGGCGCCGCAGTTTCATTGGTACACCATATAAAGCGGCTGCCAAGTCGGGTACCGCGCAAGTCTTCAGTTATGAAACCTATAATGCCAGTAAACTCGCTGAACACTTACGCGACCATAAATTGATGATTGCTTACGCTCCGTATGATAAACCCACTATCGCTGTTGCGATTATTTTAGAAAATGGGGGCGTGGGCCCTGCAGTCGGTGACATTGTGCGGCAAATATTTGACCACGTTCTTCTTGGTGATAACCGTACCGAAGTCGCGGTGTCAGCAACCAATGCAGGAGAAGATCGCTGATGCACAATCCAACGAATAACAATGGGCTATAAAGAATATGACAGACGATAAGAAAAAAAATTCGTTATCCATGCGTCTGCATATAGATGTGCCTATGCTACTGATTATCATCGCGTTGCTTGCATACAGCGCATTTATAATGTGGAGCGCTAGCGGCCAAGATCCTGAAATGATGGAACGCAAATTGGGGCAGATTGCGTCAGGTTTCGTTGTCATGATAGTGATGGCGCAGATCCCCCCTAGAATGTATGAAAACTGGGCTCCTCACCTGTTTATTTTTTGCGTTATCTTACTGGTTTTTGTTGATGTGTTTGGGCAAATAAGTAAAGGGGCTCAGCGCTGGTTAGACTTGGGTTTCATTCGGTTTCAGCCTTCTGAAATTGCAAAAATTGCCGTTCCTTTAATGGTCGCTCGCTTCATGAATAGAGACCTGTGCCCTCCTTCATTCAAAAACACCTTAATCGCGCTCGTCTTGATTTTTGTACCGACATTACTAGTGGCAGCGCAGCCAGACCTTGGTACCTCAATTTTAGTTGCCGCTTCCGGCTTGTTTGTTTTGTTCCTTGCCGGGATGAGCTGGCGGCTCATTGCTGTCGCAGCCATTGCTCTCGCAGCCTTTATTCCATTGCTGTGGTTCTTTTTAATGCATGGCTACCAAAGAGCCCGCGTTATGATGTTATTAGACCCAGAAACAGACCCATTAGGGGCTGGCTACCATATTATCCAATCAAAAATTGCGATTGGTTCTGGTGGGTTAATGGGGAAAGGCTGGCTCCATGGCACACAATCACAGCTTGAGTTTTTGCCAGAAAGACATACCGACTTTATTTTTGCCGTGTTAGCAGAGGAACTTGGCTTAGTCGGGGTGCTTATTTTACTTGGCTTATACCTTTTATTAATTATTCGCGGGCTTTATATTGCTGCTAGCGCACAGAATACATTTGGTCGGGTTATGGTTGGTGGTTTGATCTTAATCCTTTTTGTCTATGTATTTGTGAACATCGGTATGGTCAGTGGTATATTACCTGTCGTTGGTGTCCCTCTCCCTTTAGTGAGCTACGGGGGCTCCGCTTTGATTGTTTTAATGGCTGGATTCGGTATTATCATGTCGATACATACACACCGAAAATTCCTTTCTAAAAGTTTATAAAATGAGGCTTAGTATGCGTTTACAATGGATAATGCTTGGCGTCACAGCCGCGCTACTCAGTGGCTGTGTGACAGATGAAGTTAAACAACCTGCCCAAGTGCCAGCCAATGTACCCACTCAAGATGTATTAGGTGCAGAGCCTCATTATGAGCCGTATCATCCAACTGCAAATAATGATTACTCACGTAATGGCCAACAATACCAAATCGTACGTGACCCATCACAATTTAGCCAAGTAGGCTATGCATCCATTTATGGTGCGGAGTCTGCAGGCAATATGACAGCGATTGGTGAACGTATTAACCCAGTGGAATTAACTGCCGCTCACCCTACTTTGCCAATTCCAAGTTATGTTCGTATCACTAACATGATGAATGGCCGCATGATGGTCGTCCGTGTTAATGACCGTGGGCCTTATGTCCCGGGCAAAAGTATTGCGGTATCAAGAGCAACCGCTGACCGCCTGAATTTAATGCCTACGACAAAAATTAAAATTGATGCCATTCAAGTTGCTCAAGATGGTAGCTTGTCAGGAACAGGGACCGTGGGTTCTAATTTTGTGAAACAAAGTTATGCATTACCGGGACGCCCACAATTAGGTTCTGGCCCAATGGGTACCCCTGTAATGGAGAACTTGCCTACGCCAGAAAATACATTGCCCGTTCAGCAGCCAAAAGAACCGATGCAGCCTACTATGCCAGATATGAACCTGCAAACACCAACACCGCCACCAGCAGCAACTACAGCTGAAGAATCGGTGCCAGAACGCGGTTTTCTCGTTCAAGCTGGTGCAATTAGTAGCCAAACCAATGCTCAAAACATGCTGAATGAATTGAAAACGCAGTTTAATGTCCCTGGGCGCCTACAACCCTACAATGGTATTTACCGAGTACAGTTAGGGCCATTTAGTACAAGACAGCAAGCTGTTGAGGTTCAAGGCCGTTTACAGTCTGAAAAAAATCAATCGTCAATGGTCGTTGCGCCATAAAGCGATGCCAACTTAGGTTGCTCACGTCTATTTGGAGCAACCTAAATTCAGGCAATATTGAACTGACAAAAAAATCATTGGTACAGCGCAAAAGTCACTTTTTTCTTACCCCTTTCTTTTGCTAAACTGCGCCTCCTTGTGTTAACCGAATTTCGGATGTAATGGTAAAACCATGAATAATGTCGCTCCATCACGCATCGTGCGTCATACAGTGCTGGGCTCCGCACTCCTTCTTATGACTGCTAATATTGCAAATGCTAATGAAACCTTCCCGAATACATCAATTCCTGCTGCACCCGCGATTGATGCAGAAGCTTATATATTAATTGATTATAATTCAGGCAAAGTTCTTGCTGAAAGTAATGCTGACCAGCGCCGCGACCCCGCGAGTTTGACCAAAATGATGACTAGCTATGTTATTGGTCAAGCAATTAAGTCAGGTAAAATTGGTGAAAATGATATTGTCACGGTCGGAAATGATGCATGGGCGACGGGTAATCCAATATTTAAAGGCTCATCATTGATGTTCTTAAAACCTGGCGATCGCGTTAGCGTATCCCAGTTAACTCGGGGTATTAATTTGCAATCAGGTAACGATGCTTGTGTTGCAATGGCCGACTATATCGCAGGTGACCAAACCAACTTTGTTCAATTAATGAATGGCTACGTGAACAAATTAGGGCTAAAAAACACACATTTTGAAACCGTTCATGGTTTAGATGCGGATGGTCAGTATAGCTCAGCCCGTGATATGGCCCTTATTGGCCAAGCGCTAGTGCGTGATGTCCCTGAAGAATACGCTATCTATAAAGAAAAAGAATTTACCTTTAACAATATCCGCCAAACAAACCGTAATGGCCTATTGTGGGATAAAAGCCTTGCGGTTGACGGTATCAAAACAGGCCATACTAATGCCGCGGGCTACAACCTTGTCGCATCAGCAACCGAAGGCGACATGCGCCTGATCTCGGTTGTTATGGGCGGTAAAAGCAGCAAAGGCCGTGATGCAGAGAGCAAAAAATTACTCACTTATGGCTTCCGCTTTTATGAAACCGTTAAGCCATTACAAGCCAATGTTGACTTTGCCAGTGTGCCAGTCTGGTTTGGTGATGAAAATGAAGTAAAATTAGGTGTCACAGAAGATTTGTACCTCACAATCCCACGTGGTCGCTTAAAAGATTTAAAAGCGAGCTATGAGTTATCAACCACTGAGCTCGAAGCCCCGTTAACCAAAGGCCAACAAGTCGGGACAATTAGTTTTCAGCTTGATGGCAAAATCATCGAACAACACCCTCTAGCGGTGTTAAAAGATGTTGAAGAAGGTGGTTTCTTCAGCCGGTTAATTGACTACATCAAATTACTCTTTCATCGCTGGTTTGGTTAAGACTTGAAACTAAAACAAGTCGTCCCCATATAGTAAGTATTGAAATAGATAAGTATCGAAATGTTTGTTGGATGAATACTTCTCATTGGCTGGTTTAATACCAGCCAATCTTTTTCAGCCAGCAGCCCAATTTAAAAATTAGGAGTGCCCATGAAAACGAAATTAGGTGAACTGCTTGAGTTCCCATGTCCATTAACCTACAAAGTAATGGGCTTGGCACAGCCTGAACTGGTTGATCAAGTGATTGAAGTGGTACAGCGCCATGCGCCAGGTGACTATAGCCCAGACGTAAAACCAAGTAGCAAAGGCAATTATCACTCAGTTTCTATTACTATTAATGCAACTCATATTGAACAAGTTGAAACCTTGTACACTGAGTTAGGTGCATTAGAGTTAGTGAAAGTAGTGCTTTAATCAAAACTGTATTAAAGATCCACATCAAAGGCCGAATAGTCTGTTGCTATTCGGCCTTTTTCGTTTTGTTCCTCTACTTTAGCGTGGATTACATTTACACCTAAATAACATTTGATTCCAATTTGAATCACATTTTATGCAAGTACCAGATACGATGTTAGCTTGAAGTATGGCAAACATAGGCGTTATACTGCCCGCAACGATAAAGACAACGTGGACACCTAAATTTTGTCAGATAGATGTATAACCATACGCCAACTCGGCCTTGCTCCTTATCAAACTGTTTCTGATGCGATGCATCAATTCACTGAAGAGCGTACCCAAAATACGTGTGATGAAATATGGCTGGTTGAACATCCTCGCGTATTTACCCAAGGCCAAGCCGGAAAAGCAGAACACGTTCTTGCCCCTGGTGATATTCCTGTCGTTCAAAGTGATAGAGGTGGCCAAGTCACCTACCATGGCCCTGGGCAGCAAGTGATGTACGTGATGCTCGACTTAAAACGTAATAAAATTGGTGTCAGAGAACTCGTCAGCGCACTAGAAAATACCGTCGTTAATACCCTTGCCCATTTTAATATTGCAGCGTATCCTCGCCCTGATGCTCCTGGTGTCTATGTTAATGGCGATAAAATTTGCTCCCTCGGATTACGCATACGGCAAGGCTGTTCTTTTCATGGTCTCGCATTAAATATTGATATGGATCTTGAACCCTTTAACCGCATTAACCCTTGTGGTTACAGCGAATTAAAAATGACCCAAGTGAGTGACCTTGCTCCCAAAGTGTCAGTTTCTGATGTTCAGCCTGTGCTAATTCGCCAATTCTGTGACACACTGGGATTTCATATCGCTCAATAATAATGCTATAATTTTTAACAATTTTAAAAAATATTTTAATGAATGGATAACAGCCTCCATTTAGTTTTATTTAGAATTATCACTTATCCATCAGCATAAAAGATAACTGGAACCGTCATATTATGAGTAAACCAATTCAGATAGAACGCGGAATTAAATATCGTGACGCCGACAAAATGGCGCTGATCCCTGTCAAAAACGTTGTGACTGAACGAGAAGAAATTCTACGTAAACCTGACTGGATGAAAATTAGGCTTCCTGCTGACTCCACTCGTATTCAAGGCATTAAAGCCGCCATGCGTAAAAATGGCTTACACTCTGTATGTGAAGAGGCTTCGTGCCCTAACCTTTCTGAGTGTTTTAACCACGGTACTGCGACCTTTATGATTTTGGGCGCTATTTGTACCCGCCGCTGTCCTTTCTGCGATGTTGCTCATGGTCGACCTAATGCACCGGATGCAAACGAACCTGAAAAATTAGCACAAACTATTAAAGATATGGCGCTACGCTATGTCGTCATCACGTCAGTTGACCGTGATGACCTACGTGATGGCGGAGCACAACATTTTGCTGATTGTATTCGTGCTATTCGTGAAAAAAGCCCATCAATTAAAATTGAAACACTGGTTCCTGATTTCCGCGGCCGTATGGATCGCGCATTAGAGATTTTAACCGCAACACCACCAGATGTGTTCAACCATAACCTTGAAAACGTGCCGCGTGTTTACCGCCAAGTTCGTCCAGGCGCTAATTATGAATGGTCTTTAAAATTACTCGAAAAATTTAAAGAAGCGCACCCCGATATCCCAACTAAATCTGGGTTAATGGTCGGTCTTGGTGAAACCAATGAAGAGATTATCGAAGTTATGCGCGATTTACGTCGCCATGGTGTCACGATGCTCACACTTGGCCAATACTTGCAGCCAAGCCGTCATCACTTACCCGTCAAACGCTATGTTAGCCCTGCTGAGTTTGATGAAATGAAAGATGAAGCCATGGCAATGGGCTTCACTCACGCAGCCTGTGGCCCATTCGTTCGCTCTTCTTACCATGCCGATTTACAAGCTAAAGGCGAAGAAGTTAAATAGTCTCAACTGTTTAATTTATAGATGAAAAGGTCTGGTTTATATCAGGCCTTTTTTATTTTTTATAGATAAAAAAACTCGCCCTAGATAGCTAGGGCGAGTTTTCAGCTGTTCGTTTTAATCTTAATTATAAAAATTACAGAGGAATAACGTTAGCAGCAGATGGGCCTTTAGCACCTTCAGTAATTTCAAATTCCACTTTTTGGCCTTCAGCTAAGGTTTTGAAACCATCGCCCATAATCGCAGAAAAGTGAACAAATACATCTTTGCTACCATCTTCTGGAGTGATAAAACCAAAACCTTTAGATTCGTTGAACCACTTAACGTTACCTTTAACTTTAGACATCAAATATTACCTTTAAAATAAAATAGACACACCATCTGTATCAAGCTCAGTACATCAGATTTCTCAGTTACTTGTCTACAACCTAGATCACGAAAATGGACTAAAAAGATAAAAAAATATTATTTATCGATAGAATGGGCTCTGATTTCGACAATAATTCTTAACAATAGTAATTATTACAACTAATAGTATTACTTATAGCTAATTATTTAGCTTTTACTTCTCATGCAAAAGTAACCAATCTTTAATATCTAAGCCCCCTGTATATCCCACTAGTTTTCCATCGTGTCCAAGAACGCGATGACAAGGAACAATTAATGAGATTGGATTACGTGAGTTTGCCATACCGACTGCGCGGCAATAATTGACGGATCCTAGCTTTAATGCCAAATCTTTATAACTCCATCGCTCCCCATAAGGGATCCCACAAAGGTGTTTCCATACTTTTTTCTGAAATTCTGTTCCTTGTGGGTTTAATTCAACCGTAAACGCGGTTCTTTTGTGATTAAAATATTCCTTTAATTCTTTTACGCAAAGCTTGGAATGTTCATTCTTCGTTTCTTTTTCTGTTTTTTCATCAACAAAATAGAGGCTAGTTACTCCGTCATCATCAGCCGTAATATGGATCCACGGTTTAGGAAATTTATCCGGGGTTGCTAAATATTGATGGTACATAGTATCTCCTCAAAAGGACTCAATTACCTGATTGTATATACAGTTATAGAGTAAATTATTTCCACTTTGCAATGATCTTTTTTCTTAGAGTGTCTCTTTGAATCATCTAATACGATATTTTTTTATTTTCAATGTTAATAACCACCTAGCCAACAATTAGAATAATTATCATTCAACATTTCATATTCACTACATATTGTGTGGTTGATAAAACAAAAATCTATATATAGTATTTAGGTATCACGTACCTTATTTCTAATGCTATTAAACATTCAAAAGGTAAATAACATGACTGAGATTACCATTTATAGTAAACCTAACTGCGTTCAGTGTAATGCTACTTATCAAGCCTTAGATCGCAAAGCGATTTCTTACCAAATTATTGACCTCACTGAAGATAGCCAAGCTCTTGAACTTGTAAAAAAATTAGGCTACCAACAAGTTCCTGTCGTTATTGCGGGCGACAAACATTGGGCGGGTTTTCGGCCAGACATGATCAGTCTATTAGCCGCTTAGGTGATGTCATGGAAACGGAATCACTCATCTATTTTTCAAGTCGCTCAGAAAATTGCCATCGCTTTATTGAAAAGCTAGATGTCCCCGCAACACGGTTACCTATTGGCAATCACGAAAGTAGCCTAATAGCGACAAAACCTTATGTTTTACTACTGCCGACTTACGGTGGCGGTGGAACAAAAGGTGCGGTTCCAAAAGAAGTGATCCAATTTCTTAATATTCAAGTCAATCGCGCACTTATCCGTGGTGTTATTGCTGCGGGTAATACCAATTTTGGCGATGCCTATGCGATAGCTGGGAATATCATCGCGCAAAAATGCCATGTCCCCTACCTATATCGTTTTGAACTTCTTGGTACTGATAAAGATGTTCAGTCCGTTCAACGAGGCCTAAAAACGTTTTGGCAACGTACAAACAACTAGAGTTATTTCAAATGGATAAAATGCAAAATACATCAGATGTCGATTATCATGCGCTCAATGCGATGTTGAATTTATATGATAACGAAGGCCGTATTCAATTTGATAAAGACAAAGAAGCGGCTCACCACTATTTTCGACAGCATGTGAACCAGAACACCGTATTTTTCCATGATTTAAAAGAAAAGTTAGACTTTTTAGTACAAGAGAATTATTACGAAAATAGTGTATTAGAACAATATAACTTTGAATTTATAAAAACATTATTTAAACAGGCATACGCTCACAAATTCCGTTTTCAAACTTTCCTAGGTGCCTTTAAATATTACACTAGCTATACACTGAAAACTTTTGATGGCAAACGCTATCTCGAACGCTATGAAGATCGCGTCTGTATGGTTGCCTTAACACTTGCACAAGGGAATGAGTCCCTCGCTAGATTATATGTTGATGAAATCATTACAGGGCGTTTTCAACCCGCCACTCCCACTTTTCTTAACTGCGGTAAAAAACAACGCGGTGAGCTAATTTCTTGTTTTCTTTTAAGAATCGAAGACAACATGGAATCCATTGGCCGCTCAGTAAATTCAGCTTTGCAGTTATCCAAACGAGGGGGCGGTGTCGCCTTTCTGATGACTAACTTACGGGAGCAAGGCGCCCCAATAAAATTGATTGAAAACCAATCCTCTGGGGTTGTTCCTGTCATGAAAATGTTGGAAGATGCATTTTCTTATGCCAACCAACTCGGTGCTAGGCAAGGCGCTGGCGCAGTCTATTTGAACGCTCATCACCCTGATATTATGCGTTTTCTTGACACTAAGCGTGAAAATGCAGATGAAAAAATACGGATTAAAACACTTTCTTTAGGGGTCGTGATCCCTGATATCACTTTCCAACTAGCGAAAGATAACCAGGACATGTATTTATTCTCTCCTTATGATATTGAGCGCATCTATGGTGTCCCTATGTCTGAGATTAGTGTTACAGACAAATACCATGAAATGGTCAATAACAAAGCGATAAAAAAATACAAAATTAATGCTCGGGAATTTTTCCAAACTTTAGCTGAGATCCAGTTTGAATCTGGATATCCGTATATTTTATTTGAAGATACGGCCAACCGAGCTAATCCTATCGCAGGGCGTATTAATATGAGCAATCTGTGCTCAGAAATACTGCAAGTTAATCGCCCTAGTCTTTATGAAGACGATTTAAGCTATCAACAAATTGGTAAAGATATTAGCTGTAATTTAGGCTCCATGAATATCGCTAAAACGATGGACTCACCGAATTTCGCTCAATCAATAGCTGCTGCCGTTAGAGCACTGAGCGCGGTTTCAGATATGAGTGATATTCGTTCTGTCCCTTCCATTGCTGAAGGTAACCGGCAATCACATGCGATTGGATTAGGGCAAATGAATTTACATGGCTACCTAGCAAGAGAGCATATCTATTACGGCTCAGAAGAAGCGCTCGATTTCACCAATATCTATTTTTATACGGTCACCTATTACGCATTAAAAACGTCAAACCAATTAGCCATTGAAAGAAAAACTGCATTTGTTGGTTTTGAACATTCAACTTATGCCTCTGGTGATTATTTTGATAAATATATCAACAATATTTGGCTACCAAAAACACAAACCGTTCAGGAATTATTCCGACGTTCGGGTATCGAAATTCCAACTCGTGAAGATTGGCAAGCCTTAAAGCAGTCTGTCATTACCTATGGGATTTATAACCAGAACTTGCAAGCGATCCCGCCTACAGGGTCTATCTCTTACATCAATAATTCAACATCAAGCATCCACCCCATTGTTTCACGAATTGAAATTCGTAAAGAAGGTAAAATTGGCCGTGTTTACTATCCAGCTCCTTTTATGACGAATGAAAACTTAGAATATTACCAAGATGCTTACCAAATCGGTCCTGAAAAAATTATTGATACTTATGCCATGGCAACTCAGCACGTTGACCAAGGTTTATCTTTGACTCTCTTTTTTAAAGATGATGCCACCACACGAGATATTAACCGAGCGCAAATATATGCCTGGCGAAAAGGAATCAAGACATTGTATTACATCCGATTACGCCAAACTGCCCTCGAAGGAACAGAGGTCGAAGGCTGCGTATCTTGCACTTTGTAATAGGAAAATATTTATGACCACCAGCACATCTAACACACCAATAAAAGCCATTAACTGGAACCGCATTCAGGATGATAAAGACTTAGAAGTATGGAACCGATTAACCAGTAATTTTTGGCTTCCAGAAAAAGTGCCATTATCTAATGATATTCCGTCTTGGAATACCCTAACTGCTGCAGAAAAACAGCTAACGATACGCGTATTTACTGGCCTCACGCTACTAGATACCATTCAAAATACGGTTGGTGCGCCTTGTTTAATGCCAGATGCTCAAACACCTCATGAAGAAGCGGTTTTATCAAATATTAGCTTTATGGAAGCCGTACATGCACGCTCTTATAGCTCAATATTTTCAACACTTTGCTCCACGACTGATGTCGATGATGCATACCGCTGGAGTGAAGAAAACATTGCATTACAAAATAAAGCGAAGATCATCCTATCTTACTATTGTGATTCACACCCTTTAAAGAAAAAGGTCGCTAGCGTCTTTTTAGAATCATTTCTATTTTATTCAGGTTTCTATTTACCAATGTATTGGTCAAGTAGAGGAAAGCTAACTAATACCGCCGATCTTATACGTTTAATTATTCGTGATGAAGCTATACATGGCTATTATATTGGTTATAAATTCCAAAAATCATTAACACAATACGATGAAAATGCTCAAAAAGAAATTAAGGATTTCACATTTTCATTATTATTCGATTTATACGAAAATGAAGTGAAATATACCCAAGAACTTTATGACACAGTTGGTTGGTCAGAAGATGTCAAAAAGTTCCTTCATTACAATGCAAATAAAGCATTAATGAACTTAGGTTATGAAGCCTTATTTCCAGATACTGTCACCGATGTAAGTGCCGCGATATTATCGGCATTATCTCCTGATGCAAATGAAAATCATGATTTCTTTTCAGGCTCAGGTTCATCTTATATTATTGGTAAAGCAGTCAGTACCGAAGATGATGACTGGGACTTTTAACTAAATCGTTAATTTAGCTTATCAATAAAAACAGCTCACAATAAAAATCATACCATGATGAATTATAACGAAATTATTTGTCATGGTATTTTTTGGCTCAATAAACGAACAATTAGGTTCGTTTTTTATATGTATATCTGTTCAATTATTCATTTTTAATGAGTTAATCTGGTCTTATTTCTCAATTCAATCAAGTTTCACTTTATTTTAGATAAATTTAATTAATACATTTACTGTTAATTTCTTTTTTTTCACCCATCAATCCAGCATCTGTTTCACCTAAAAATAGAACAGAGCATGTAATCCCCACATTGATAAATTAAAAGTAAATTATTTTTAAATAAATTCAATCTCACCAGCGAGTTAACACTAACATGAATATTATAGAGGTTATTAGTATATAGCTTAGATATCGATTTTATTTACACTAATAAAATCATTATTCCTCTCTAATTTTTTGATTAATTATACTTAACCTAGGGTTGTCAGCTAATTTTATTATGCTAGGGTTTATTGCTTGCAAATTTTACTAATAACTCAAACGGAGGAATTTGAATTTAATCCATAATTAACTAGCCCATTAAACTAAATATAGGAATCTCTGCCCTAATAATTTTCAAAGGATAATCATAGTTAGGAAGCATAGTTAGGAAACATAGTGTTAACTACCACTATAGAATTCATCACATTCAATATAGGTAATTTATCTTCCTTGTTGATTGAAAATTGGGTAAATAATATATGGCAATAAAATTACAAGTTAAAAATTTATATAAAATATTTGGGGATAATCCTGATCAAGCATTTAAGCTATTAGAATCAGGTATGAATAAAGATGATATCTTTGAAAAAACAGGCCTTACCGTAGGTGTTCAAGATGTTAATCTGACGATTGAAGAAGGCGAAATCTTTGTTGTCATGGGACTTTCTGGCTCAGGGAAATCGACCTTGGTGCGCCTCCTCAATCGCCTGATAGAACCAACTAGCGGGCAAGTCATGATAGACGGAGAAGATATTTCCAATATCTCTGACAAAGCACTGCGCGAAGTTAGGCGAACAAAAATTAGTATGGTGTTTCAATCCTTTGCGTTGATGCCACATATGAACGTCATCGATAACACCGCTTTTGGCATGGAACTTTCTGGTATCCCAAAAGAAGAGCGCCATAAGAAAGCCATGAATGCGCTTGAGCAAGTTAACCTTGAAAAATGGGCAAATTCATATCCAGATGAGCTATCTGGCGGGATGCGCCAACGTATCGGGTTAGCCAGAGCACTCGCCAATGACCCAGATATTCTGTTAATGGATGAAGCATTCTCAGCCCTCGACCCACTAATTCGTACAGAAATGCAAGATGAACTGCTCTCCTTGCAAGGGGACAAACAACGCACGATTGTCTTTATTTCCCATGATCTTGATGAAGCCATGAGAATTGGTGACCGCATTGCCATTATGCAAGGAGGCGTTGTCGTTCAAGTCGGCACACCTGATGAGATACTCAATAACCCTGCGAATGACTACGTTAAGACCTTTTTCCGCGGTGTGGATATCAGCCAAGTTTTCAGTGCTAAGGACATCGCACGCAGACGACCAAATGCCCTATTGCACATCGCACCGGGTTTTGGTCCTCGCTCCGCGCTAAAAGTCCTTAACGATGAAGATCGCTATCACGGTTATTTAATTTCTCGAGGACATACTTTTGCCGGTGTGGTTTCTGTTGAATCCTTAGAAAAAGCGCTTCATGAAAAAGCAGGTATTGAAGCCGCAATTTTAACTGATATCGAACCAATTCAAGGTGATACATCCTTAAATGAAGTTATTTCTACAG
Organism: Providencia huaxiensis; assembly: GCF_002843235.3. Lineage (NCBI taxonomy): Bacteria > Pseudomonadati > Pseudomonadota > Gammaproteobacteria > Enterobacterales > Morganellaceae > Providencia > Providencia huaxiensis. The sequence goes on along the minus strand of NZ_CP031123.2, from coordinate 453,570 downwards.
TAGCACAGGCCCCTTGCGCCGTTCCGGTTATTAACGAAAAAAACCGGTATTTGGGCGTGATTTCAAAAGGAATGCTGTTACAAGCGCTGGATAAGGAGACACCAAATGAGTAAGCAAAATCAAGAAACAACAACTAACCAGCAAGATCCATGGGCTGATACTGAAGTCACTGATACACCAACACAAGGTACTGAAAATACACCAGCTGATGATCCATGGGCAGCGACAAGCTCTAGCGAGACAAATACGTCTGCGGATGATCCTTGGGGCAATGCATCAGACACAACAACACCTGCTGATACCAGCTCGAGTGATTGGCTTGATGCCGCCCCAACAGATAGCATCATACCCGACCAGTTTAATATTATGGATCCCTTCCAGCACACGCTGCTCCCCCTTGATTCATGGGTTGCACATGCAATTGACTGGGTTGTCCTCAACTTTCGTCCTGTATTCCAAGGAATACGTGCTCCTATTGATTTCATTTTGAGTGGGTTTGAACAATTTCTTACCTCACTCCCGTCCCCCGTTGCCATTATCATTTTCGCGTTACTCGCTTGGCAATTAGCGGGACGTGCAATGGGTGTGGCCACATTTATTTCGATGATAGCCATCGGAGCAATTGGGGCTTGGTCTGAAGCCATGGTGACACTCTCTCTAGTCCTCACGTCTTTACTATTTTGTATTGTGATAGGACTACCGCTAGGTATTTGGCTAGCGCGTAGTGATAGAGCGGCTAAAGTTATTCGCCCATTACTTGATGCGATGCAAACCACACCCGCATTCGTCTATTTAGTCCCGATTGTTATGTTATTTGGTATCGGTAATGTGCCTGGTGTCGTCGTCACCATAATATTTGCTCTACCGCCAATTATTCGTTTGACCATTTTAGGGATCAAACAAGTCCCAGCTGACTTAATTGAAGCCGCTGAATCATTCGGTGCAAGTCCCCGCCAAATGCTATTTAAAGTGCAATTGCCATTGGCGATGCCAACTATTATGGCCGGGGTAAACCAAACCTTGATGTTAGCGCTGTCGATGGTTGTTATCGCATCAATGATCGCCGTCGGGGGCTTAGGCCAAATGGTCTTACGCGGTATTGGTCGCCTTGATATGGGTCTCGCGTCTGTCGGAGGGGTCGGTATTGTTATTCTAGCTATCATTTTAGACCGTTTTACCCAATCTTTGGGGCAAGATACGCGCGGCAAAACATCATGTCGTTGGTATCAAAAAGGCCCTATTGGGTTAGTTATGCGCCCATTTTGTAAAAAAAACCATTAATCAAAATATCCTCCATTCACCTGAGTGCCATTCACGTGGCACCTAACTTGGCTCTTAACTTTAAAGCCAAGCTCGCTGCGAAAAAACAGAGGGAACAATATAATGAAACATAAAATCATTCTTGCATCTGCACTAACAGCCATATTTACCGTCCCATTAGCAAGTGCGGACGACCTTCCGGGCAAAGGGATAAAAATTAACCCTGTACAAAGTACGATCAGTGAGGAAACGTTCCAAACACTGATTGTGGCGAAAGCCCTTGAAGAGCTCGGCTATGATGTTCAGCCTATCAAAGAGGTCGACTATAACGTGGCTTACGCATCTATTGCGAACGGTGATGCGACTTACTTAGCCACCAGCTGGGTTCCTTTACATAATGCGCAATATGACGCCGCTGGCGGTGATAATGTGTTCTATCGTCAAGGCAACTATGTTGTCAATGCGGCTCAAGGCTACCTTATCGACAAAAAAACGGCTGAGAAATACAACATTACCAATGTTGAACAACTCAAAGACCCTAAAATTGCTAAACTCTTCGATTCAAATGGTAATGGTAAAGCGGATTTAACGGGATGTAACCCAGGTTGGGGCTGTGAAGCTGCTATTAATAACCATTTAAAAGCTTATGACCTAGAAAAAACCGTCGACCATAACCAAGGTAACTACGCCGCGATGATGGCGGATACCATTACCCGATATAAAGAAGGTAAGCCTATTTTATATTATACGTGGACGCCTTACTGGATAAGTGATGTCCTCAAGCCGGGTCGTGACGTGGTCTGGTTAGAAGTGCCATTCTCATCAATGCCAAATGGTGAAAAAACAGATACAGCATTACCTAACGGAAAAAACTATGGTTTCCCACCAAATACCATGCATATTGTCGCCAATAAAAAATGGGCAGCGGATAACCCTGCTGCGGCAAAATTATTTGAAGTAATGAAGCTGCCTATTGCCGATATTAATGCGCAGAATTTAAGAATGCATAACGGTGAAGCATCACAATCAGACATTCAGCGCCACACAAATGCTTGGATCAAAGCTCACCAATCCACTTTTGACGGTTGGGTAAAGGAAGCGCAAGCCGCTGCTAAGTAAGAACAAACAACCCGATTATAACCTTAGCCACCCTAACCGGTGGCTTTTTTGCATCAATGACAAAAAGAAATAAACCAAGGTAATAAATTTTGTTTATAGTAGTCGCCTAGCTAATAATAGGTAATCCTCATGAAACAGACCCAAACTGCAGAGCTAACAACAGGCCTCACTATTTTAATGGCCATTGCCACAGGTCTCGTCGTTGCCAGTAATTACTATGCTCAACCGCTTTTAGACACCATTGCGGAGCAGTTTAATTTAACCACGAATATGGCTGGGTTTATTGTCACCGCGGCCCAACTGGGCTATGCGGCAGGTTTACTTTTTTTAGTCCCGCTGGGAGATTTGTTTGAACGCAAGCGTTTAATTTTAACCATGACCTTTCTTTCGGCATTAGGGTTATTAATTACAGCGCTTTCAAATAATATTTGGCAAATCCTTTTAGGCACTGCCCTGACAGGGCTATTTTCGGTTGTTGCACAAGTCCTGATCCCACTCGCTGCGTCTATTGCTAAACCACATAAACGCGGTAAAGCGGTGGGGATGATCATGAGTGGGCTATTACTGGGAATTCTACTTGCAAGAACGGTTTCAGGCGCTGTTGCTATGGTCGGTGGCTGGCGCGCTATCTATTGGGTGGCTTTTGCATTATTAATGCTGTTAATGATTGTTCTAGCAATTAAACTCCCTCGTTACCATCAAAAAACCAACTTAAACTATTTTCAGCTTATTTGCTCTATTGGCCGACTATTTTTTGGGACCCCAGTGCTTGCGGTACGTGCTTCCCTAGGTGCATTATCATTTGCCAACTTTGGTTTATTATGGACCGCAATGGCTTTTTTGTTAGCCAGCCCGCCATTCAATTACTCCGAAGGGACTATTGGCTTATTTGGCTTAGTCGGTGCCGCAGGCGCACTGATGGCCTCCCAAGCAGGGCATCTTGTCGATAAAGGTAAAGGAAAAATCATCACAACAATCGGATTGGTTTTATTACTATTGTCCTGGATCCCCATCGGTTTAGCTAAATATTCTCTCGTCGCGTTTATCATCGGGGTTTTGGTGCTAGACCTTGCGGTGCAAGCCGTTCATGTCACGAGCCAGAGTACGTTATATCGTATATTACCTGAAGCGCGTAATCGCCTAACGGCCGGCTATATGACGAGTTATTTCATAGGTGGAGCACTCGGTTCCCTGCTTTCAGGTTATGCCTATGAACATGCAGGTTGGGAAGGCGTAGCAGTTGCAGGAGCAATTTTGACGACCCTAAGTTTAATCATTTGGGCTATTGGCATTCGTTTTGATCCCATCATCACCATAACTGATGACTAGTTATTACTCATACTGGCATCAATGCATTTTGAGAGAACGATTTTTGAGGTCTCATAAGAGGTCTCATAAATAGATAAAAAATCATAATACATTGAAGTTATGTGCCTCAATCTTATCTACCAATATGTTGAAGTAGTAGACCGTTTATCATAGAACCAATAGTTATCAACTGTAATAATAAACAAAGTAAATATTAGCGAATGACACAGTTAAACAAATACAATGACTCTTTAAGAAGGTAGTATAACTGTTAAAATCTCAAATTACTGTTACGTCAAATAATGTTTTAATTATACAAAAATAGGTGGTTATACTTATGATATAAGTGTATCTATCTAAGTTGTAATTATTGGGTAACAAAAAAAATGGTATTGAGTTAATGTCATGTGATTATATATTGTTTCATATGATTGAAATTAGCCTTTAATTAAGTGTTGAATTGGTTATTTCGCAACCAAAAGTGACACTATCAGTATAAAATAGTTAGTACGCTATACTAAAATAGGTAAATTACATTCATAAAATTTATGAATCATGTATCATTATCAAAATAAAATCGGCGATATTAATTAAGTACAATTGCTAATTCTATCTTTTAATATACCATTTAGATGGTTGATGACAGTTGTAATCTTACCAACTGAAACTAATAAGGTATCCCAATAATGGAAAGTTCATTTACACCTACTGAAGAGTTACTCAATACTCGTGTAGAACAGCAAGATTCACGTGAAAGCCCTATTCCGTATCAAGAAATTCTCCTAACACGCCTATGCATGCATGTTCATGGGAAATTACTTGAAGCGCGAAATAATATGTTAAGGTCCCAAGGTATTAATGAAACACTATTTATGGCGCTCATGATCCTTGATACAAAAGACTCCCGCAGTATTCAGCCATCTGAACTCAGTGCTGCCCTTGGTTCCTCACGAACCAATGCGACACGCATTGCAGATGAACTGGAAAAAAATGGTTGGATTGAACGCAAAGAGAGTCACAATGATAGACGTTGCCTTCATCTACACCTCACAGAAAAAGGAGCTGAATTTTTAAATGGTCTATTACCACCTCAGCACAGCGCATTAATTGATATTTGGTCTGTTTTAGATACTGATGAAAAACAACAACTTAATGCGCTAATGCGTAAATTACTGACAAAACTGGATACTATAAAAGATTAACCATAACTTTTGTAAGGTTAATGTATTTGAGCCATTCTTAAGCTCAACGGTGAAAAAAAACTTTTCAGCCAATAATATATCATTATCCTTTCACCCTTATGCTTTACGATATCCCATCAAACAGCAAAATCATTTGTAGTCTCAGTTTCCAGTGGTTAACACCTAACTACTGGAAACAACCGTGATCCTTATCCATAGAAATGGAGAAATACGAGTATGAGTTCCCCTGAGGAAATGCAACAAACGCAAACTCCCCAACGAAATAAAAAAAGACAACGCAAAAGTGCGCTTATCTTTTTGACACTATTATTTATTATTATAGGCGTTGGCTGGGCGGTCTACTGGTATCTCGTTCTTCGCCACTATGAGTCAACAGACAACGCTTATGTCGCAGGAAATCAAGTACAAATACAATCCCAAGTTTCCGGGAGCGTCATGACGGTCAATGTGGATAATACCGATTTTGTGACAAGTGGCACCGTTTTGGTTGAACTCGACCCACGTGATGCAGAGCTAACTCTAGATAAAGCAAAAACAGAATTAGCAAACAGCGTCCGTCAGACCCGCCAGCACATGGTTAATAGCCGCCAGCTCCAAGCCAATATTCAGGTAAAACGTTCTGAATTAAACCGCTTACAGAATGATTTAAAACGTCGAGAAGTGTTAGGCAGCAGCCATGTTATTGGTAAAGAAGAACTGCAGCACGCTAGAGAAGCCGTTGTCAGTGCTAAAGCGGCATTAGACGTGGCAATAGAACAATATAATGCGAATCAAGCCATCGTTCTAAATACCTCAATTGAAAAACAGCCAGCTGTAGAGCAAGCAGCGACCCAAGTTAGAAATGCTTGGCTGACTTTACAACGAACGAAAATTGTCAGCCCTGTTGATGGCTATGTTTCTCGTCGCAGTGTACAAGTAGGCTCACAAATCACCCCTTCAACACCGTTAATGGCTATTGTCCCTTCCGAGGGGATGTGGATTGATGCGAACTTTAAAGAAACACAACTTGCAGATATGCGTATCGGCCAGCCAGCGAAGGTCACGACTGACTTTTACGGTAAAGATATCGTATTCAGCGGCACTGTTGTGGGACTTGATATGGGAACAGGTAGCGCATTCTCTTTATTACCTGCACAAAATGCCAGTGGTAACTGGATCAAAGTAGTCCAGCGCCTTCCTGTGCGCATTTCCTTAGATAAAACTCAGCTTGAAGAGCATCCACTACGTATCGGTTTATCCACCGAAGTAACAGTTGATACGTTAGATAAAAACGGCAAAGTGCTTTCTAAAGGGATGCGTGATACACCAGCTTACCATACCGCTGCATTAGCTGTGGATATGTCTCCTGCAGACAAAATAGTTACTGAGATAATTAATAATAACCTAGGAAATCAATAGGTGGAGGTGCAATCGTGACGACAGCACCTTTAACGGGATCAAAACTCGCCTGGATGACGATTGCCCTTTCGTTGGCAACATTTATGCAAGTTCTTGATTCCACAATTGCTAACGTAGCTATTCCAACCATTGCTGGAAACTTAGGGGCATCCAACTCACAAGGGACATGGGTAATAACCTCTTTCGGTGTTGCCAATGCCATCTCCATCCCTGTCACTGGTTGGCTAGCGCGTAGGATTGGTGAAGTCAGGCTATTTTTATGGTCTACAGGCTTATTCGCTTTAACTTCATGGCTGTGCGGTATTTCTGGCAGCTTAGAAATGCTGATCTTATTCCGTGTTTTACAAGGTTTAGTTGCAGGGCCGCTCATTCCTTTGTCTCAAAGCTTGCTGCTTAATAATTATCCTCCCGCCAAACGCAACATGGCCCTCGCCCTTTGGTCAATGACTATCGTTATTGCTCCTATTTGCGGACCGATTCTTGGTGGTTATATTAGTGATAACTACCATTGGGGCTGGATATTCTTTATCAATGTGCCATTTAGTATTGCGATTATTTTTGCCATCATGCGTACCTTAAAAGGCCGTGAAACTAAAATATCCATTCAGCGTATTGATACTATTGGTTTGGTATTATTGGTTGTCGGTATTGGTGCTTTACAAATCATGCTTGACCAAGGCAAAGAGTTGGATTGGTTTAACTCGACTGAAATTATCGTCCTAACCGTTATTGCCGTTGTCGCAATTTCCTTTTTAATTGTTTGGGAGCTCACAGACGACCATCCTGTCATCGACTTGTCCCTGTTTAAAGAACGCAACTTTACGATTGGCTGTTTGTCCTTAAGTCTCGCTTACATGCTCTATTTTGGGACGATTGTACTACTGCCGCAATTGCTGCAAGAGGTTTATGGTTATACCGCGACCTGGGCTGGACTAGCCTCTGCTCCTGTAGGGTTATTACCACTGCTGATTACGCCAATTATAGGGCGCTTTGGTAACCGAATTGATATGCGTTATTTAGTTACATTCAGCTTTATTATCTATGCCGTTTGTTACTATTGGCGTGCTTATACTTTCGAACCTGGAATGAGTTTTGCCGAAGCCGCATGGCCACAATTTGTGCAGGGCTTAGCTATCGCTTGTTTCTTTATGCCTTTGACAACCATTACATTATCTGGCCTACCACCAGAAAAAATGGCCTCTGCATCTAGTTTGTCCAACTTTACTCGAACCTTAGCTGGAGCAATTGGGACATCGATTACCACAACTATGTGGACCCAAAGAGAGTCAATGCACCATGAAAACCTTGCTGAGTTTGTTAATCCATACAACCCAAATGCCCAACAGATGTACAGTGAGTTGGCGAAAATTGGTATGAATGAGCAGCAAAGTGCAGCCTACCTTGCTAAAACCATTACTGACCAAGGGCTGATTATGTCAGCCAATGAGATATTTTGGCTCTCAGCTGGAATTTTTATCCTACTGATGGTGATTGTCTGGTTCGCTAAGCCACCATTTGGGGCGGGGTCAAAAGACGGTGGCGCTCATTAATGAGCCCATCCCACTAAGTCGTCTTGATGACAGATATCAAAAAGCCATACATAGCTGGAAATACATCCTTTTATGTATGGCTTTAGATATCTTATAACGGAAAAGTATTATTTAACTTGGTTTTGTTGCCACCACTGCGCCAACATAATTCCCGTTGCAACAGACACGTTCAAGCTTTCCACTTTACCTGTTCCACCGATATACAGGCTCATATCACCTTGGTCCCACGTGCTATCACTTAAACCATCACTTTCTTGGCCTAAAACTAATACCATTTTGGCAGGTAACTTCGCTTTTGCGAGATCTTGGCTGCCTTTATGGCTGGAAGTCGTCACAATGGTATAACCCGCTTTGCGGAATTTATCCAAAGTATCCGTTAACCCATCGGCATCAATCGCTTTAATGTGCTCAGCACCACCTTCTGCGGTACGAATTGCCGCACCAGACTCCAGCATGCCAGCATCCTGCAAAATCACACCTTTGATACCAAAGTGCGCACAACTACGCATAATACCGCCCAGATTATGTGGATTTCCCACATCTTCCAGAGCTAAGACGCAGTCATTACCTGTCGCTTGCTGCAAGTAAGCATCTGCACTCATACCACCGCGTTTTTTGATGATAAAACAGACGCCACCATGATGTTCAGTTCCCGATGCTTTCGATAACTCTTCGTCATCGACAACATGGTAAGCCTTGCGATTTGCAGCCATCCATTTTAGCGCATCACGAAAACGCGGCGTGACAGATTGCAAGAACCACGCGCGAACAATCGCATCAGGGCGGTTTTTAAACATGGCTTGGCATGCATTCTCACCATAGATACGGGTTTCTTCTTGGCGCTGCTTACGCAACTGTTCCGGGTCAATTTGACTCTTACCAACAATTCCGCCATGGTCATTCGCTAACTCTTCGCTATCTGGCTTAGAAACAGTGCGCCAAGGTGAACGCTCACGAGGTGCATCATTACGGTTATCGGAGCGACGACCTTCACGACCGCCTTCAGGGCGACTTGAGCGACCACCACGATCTTGGCGAGCACCATCTCGTCTATCGCCACCACGTTTGTCATTACCACGCCTATCGTCACGGCCACCGCCTCGGCGTTTATCATTACCTGTATTGTTGTCCTGCTCTTCACTGCGGACATACATCACTTTTACTTTGCCGTTTTTACCACTAAAATCATTCGAGTCGTTCATCACTATCCCCTACTAAGCTATGGCGCGAAGATTACATGATGTTGCATGGCTACGCTACCGATTCACTCTATTATCTCATCTAAAAGTTATTGAATATACTTCTATCGTATAGAAATCGTTTTGCGTACAATATGCGCCTTCATTTTAGGCCTAAAAATATAACTCAACATGACTCCGAATGCCGTTTATCACCTGCGTCAACAGCGCCTCGCATTATCGACTAAACCGTTTAAAGCGCGGGGCTGCCGAGTAAAACGTTGCCAATATTGCTTGTTACCTATTCCACAGTGCCTGTGCCAAGACACCGTATCGTCACAAGCAAAAAGCCAATTCTGCTTAATTATGTTTGATGGCGAAGTATTCAAGCCAAGTAATACGGGAAAATTGATTGCGGATGTTTTACCCGACACTTTGGCCTTTCAATGGTCAAGAACAGAGCCTGATGCGCAACTACTGGCGGCATTGCAAGACACTACAAGGCAACCTTACCTTATTTTTCCAGAAAGCTACGCTCAAAATGAACGTGTCGTGGTCAATGAACCTACTTTGTCGGATAAACCCGCTTTATTTATTTTACTCGATGGAACCTGGCCAGAAGCACGTAAAATGTTTCGTAAAAGTCCTTATCTTAATGATATTCCAATGCTTTCAATTAATACCAAAGCAAGAACGGATTATTTACTACGTACGCCATCAAGGGAAGAACAACATTGTACCGCTGAGGTAGCTGCTACCGTTTTAGAACTAGCGGGGGATTTAAACGCGTCAAAACAACTATTTAGCCACTTCAATCTTTTCCGTCAAAAATATCTTGAAGGAAAACCACATCACCCTATTGCACAGAAGCTACTTACCGAATCCCACCTCTAACTATTTATTGGTACTGTTTTCCGCTTTCTTTTCGAGCCCAGTACCATTAAATGACAACTTTTAGATCGTCGTGCTAATAAAACGTGAACGTGCTTGTATAAATTAATTAAACTCACTAGATAAACTAGCGCAATCGCAAAGATAAGGCATAGTATTCATAAGTATTACTCAGCCAATTTTTATCTATTGGACGCCTATCTCGTTCAGCAAAGCAAAGGGTTATCAACCATGGGTTTAGTCAGTCAGTTAGAATCTTTATTCCGGCCAAAGTCTATCGTTGTCATTGGCGCATCTGAAAATCCGGGCCGTGCAGGTTCGGTTATGATGAAAAACCTGCTTACCAGTGGCTTTAAAGGCCCTATTCTGCCTGTTAACCCAAACCGAGACTCTGTCCTTGGCGTGCTTGCCTATCCGTCTATAGATAAATTACCGCTCAAACCTGACCTTGCCGTTATCTGCACTCATTACTCACGTAATATCACCTGTTTACAGCAATTAGGGGAAGCGGGCTGTAAAGTGGTGATTATTTTATCGTCCCCTTCAATTCAGTTTAATGAATTAAAAAAAGTTGCCCAGCAATATCAAATTCGCCTATTAGGCCCGAATAGCCTAGGTTTTTTAGCCCCTTGGCAGGGCTTGAATGCGAGTTTTTCGCCAATTCCAATCTTAAAAGGAAAACTCGCTTTTATCTCTCAATCTGCTGCGGTATCAAATACCGTTCTGGATTGGGCAAGGCACCGAGACATCGGCTTTTCTTATTTTATTGCCTTGGGCGATAGCATCGATATTGATATTGACGATTTACTCGATTATTTAGCGCGTGACAGCAAAACCAGTGCCATTTTGTTGTACCTCGAAAGCATTAGTGATGCACGACGCTTCTTATCGTCATCTCGCAGCGCCTCACGCAATAAACCTATATTGGTGATAAAAAGCGGTCGAACCCATAAAGCACAAGAGCTTCTGGGCGATAAACCGAGCCTAGATGCCGCTTATGACGCCGCTATCCAGCGTGCAGGGCTACTTCGCGTGCAGGATACTCACGAAATGTTTTCTGCGGTTGAAACATTAAGCTATATGACGCCATTACGTGGTGAGCGTCTTTCAATCATGAGCAATGGCTCTGCCCCTGCCGCGATGGCGCTAGACGAACTTCTCTTGCGTAGTGGCAAACTTGCAACGTTAAGTGTTGAAACAGAAAATGAATTAAGTTCACTGCTACCACTTGATTTATCGACGAAAAACCCGATTGACCTAGGGGATGACTCCACCGTTGAGCGCTATATCAATGTATTGAACAAAATGCTCGACAGCCACGACCATGACGCTTTATTGCTTATCCACACACCCAGTGCGATAACTGAAAGCAAAACCATGGCAGAAAAAATCATTAAAACCATAAAGCAACATCCACGCGGAAAATGGCTAACTATCTTAACCAACTGGTGTGGAGAATATTCATCTCAAGAATCTCGTCGCCTATTTAGTGAAGCGGGGATCCCAACCTACCGTACTCCAGAAGGGGCAATAACCGCTTACATGCATATGGTGGAATATCGCCGTAACCAAAAACAATTAAAAGAAACGCCAGCCCTTCCAGTAGGTATCACCGCTAATACACAACAGGCTCATGAATATATTCAGCAAGCATTGGAAAATAATAAGTTGCACCTAGATACGCATGAAGTTCAACCTATTTTAAAAGCCTACGGGTTAAATAGTTTACCCACATGGATAGCGCACTCTAGCAATGAAGCCATTGAAATTGCAGAAAAAATTGGTTACCCCGTTGCTTTAAAACTGCGTTCTCCTGATATTGTACACAAGTCAGAAGTACAAGGGGTCATGCTCTATTTGCGCAATGCTAAAGAAGTAGAAGATGCCGCCAAAGCGATTATGGAGCGTGTTTCAACAAATTTCCCTAATGCACGAATTGAAGGGCTATTAGTCCAAAGTATGGCTAATCGAGCAGGTGCCCAAGAACTCAGAATTGCTGTTGAGCTAGACCCTGTTTTTGGTCCTCTCATCATGCTAGGAGAAGGTGGTATTGAGTGGCAACAAGAGAGCCAAGCTGCCGTCGCTCTTCCACCACTGAATATGGCTTTAGCTCGCTACCTCGTTATTAATGCTATCAAAAGTTATAAAATCAAATCTCGAAGCGCTTTAGAACCCTTAAATATTATAGGGCTGTCAGCTTTATTAGTGCGAGTTTCAAATTTAATTATAGATTGCCCAAATATTACAAGGTTAGACATCCACCCATTGCTCGCTTCAGGAGATGAATTTACTTTACTTGATGTCTCAATGACATTAAGCCCAACAGATGATGCGACCACATCAAGGCTAGCGATCCGCCCTTACCCTAGTGAACTAGAAGAAACAATCCATTTAAAAGAAGATCTTACGTGCTTGCTACGTCCGATCCTTCCTGAAGATGAACCGTTGCTAAAATCCTTTATAGAACAAGTGACAAAAGAGGATCTTTATTATCGCTATTTTAGCGAGATCAGCGAATTCACACACGATGACCTCGCCAATATGACACAAATTGATTATGACCGAGAAATGGCTTTCGTTGCGGTAAAAAACCCAAATACTACGCCTGAAATTATTGGCGTCACGCGAGCAATGGCTGATCCTGATAACCAAGAAGCCGAATTTGCAGTACTGGTTCGCTCCGATATGAAGGGGCAAACGCTCGGTTATCAACTCATGCAAAAGCTACTTAACTATACTCGGAGCCACGGCATTAAAAAACTAACAGCAATAACCATGCCTGAAAACCGTAATATGATAAGCCTAGCGAAAAAACTGGGCTTTGAGATTGACGTTCAATTTGAAGACGGAGTCGTTAATCTGACACTTCACTTATAGAAATATCTAAGGACACGGCTTAACTTGTATAGTAATTAAACAAGTCGTCAATTTATACTAAATGGTTTAGCTAAATATGCTATCATCCATAGATCATTCGCTTAAAAATGTGCGCAAAGCGAGTTGCTATTAGACTAATAAGAGAAAATTTACACTGTGATGTTGTCAAAATTAAAACAAGCAAAACATCAACAATATTTGTTAAGTTTACCAAAACTCTCTCAAGAAGTTGCTGATGTAAAAACGCTATATAAGACAGAAGATTTTCGTGATGAACTGCTTAAGCAAATCTCTCAAGCTCAAAATACTATCTACATAACGGCTTTGTATTTAGAGAAAGACGATGCAGGCAAAGACGTACTTCATGCTCTATATGCTGCAAAACAAGCTAATACATCATTGGATATCAAAATTCTCGTAGACTGGCACCGTGCTCAACGAGGGCGTATAGGAGTTGCTGCAAATGCAACTAATGCCGATTGGTATTATGATGTTGCTCAGCATTACCCTGATATCGAAATTCCTATCTATGGTATTCCTGTCAATACACGGGAAGCCCTTGGTGTACTACACCTCAAAGGCTTTTTATTTGATGATACCTTGCTATATAGCGGAGCGAGTATTAATGACGTGTATTTACAACGTCATGATAGATACCGTTATGACAGATACCACCTGATTAAAAATGGGCAACTCACTGCATCAATGAAAAAATTTATTGATGCATCATTATTGCCTGCCGAAGCGGTTCATTTGCTCAATACTGAAACTCGTCCTAAAACAGCAGAGTTTAAGCATTTAATCAAACAATTTCGCTTAAGCTTAAGGGGCGCTTCTTACCAATTTACAGGAAATGCATCAAATGACGCATTATCGGTTACCCCTTTTGTCGGGCTTGGTAAGAAAAATGATTTAAACCGAGTCATCACCCACTTAATGGGGTCGACCAGTAATAAATTAACTATCTGTACACCTTATTTTAATCTGCCCGCAGTTTTAGTCCGAATCATCAACAGGTTACTGCGTGATGGTAAAGAGGTCGAAATTATCATTGGTGACAAAACCGCCAATGATTTTTATATCCCCCCCGAAGAACCATTTAAAATTATAGGTGCATTGCCCTATCTTTACGAAATCAATCTGCGTCGCTTTGTCAGCCGCTTACAACGCTTTATTGACAGCCAACAATTAACAGTTAGGCTCTGGAAAGATGGCGATAATACCTATCACTTAAAAGGTATGTGGGTTGATAATCAGTGGCAGTTGATCACTGGTAATAACTTAAACCCTCGCGCATGGGGCTTAGATCTTGAAAATGCAGTATTAATTCACGATCCAAAACAACAATTGCAAGAGCAACGTAGCCACGAACTAGCGTGTATCCGAACACATACAAAAGTTGTTAGCCATTATCGTGAACTAGACAGCATTCAAACCTATCCAGTTAAAGTGAAGAAATTAATCCGAAGACTACGTCGAATACGAGTCGACCGCTTAATTAGCCGCATTCTTTAGATTTTAAAACAATAAGCGTCACACCAGTGGCGCTTTTATTTTGCTACTTTAATTTTCTAGGTATCTCAGCAAATATGTTCAAGTCACTAATCATTAGCTTATTTATGCTCGTTTTGACAGGATGTCAGGGTTTCCATTGGGCTAATGATAATTGGCAAGGCAAAGATAAAGCTCAGCATTTTGCATTTTCAGCGGCTATGGCTGCAGCTGGCAATGCTTATGCAGATAAACAAAACATACAACACCGTGATGCGGCCATATTCGGTATTCTGTTTTCAGTATCTCTTGGCGCAGCAAAAGAGCTTTATGATAGCAGGCCTGCGGGCACCGGTTGGAGTTGGCATGATGTTGTCTATGATGTAGCAGGGTCAATAGCGGGTTACAGTTTATATCAGTCCTTAAAATGACCCGCCTTCTTTTCCCTATCTTTTAAATTCCTATTTTCAATATTTCGCTCACCATCGAAGTATCTATAAATTAAATCCTTATAGTTGAGCTTTATACACTAAGGAGTATTTTATGATTGCCGTCATTTTTGAAGCCATCCCAATACCTGCGCAAAAAGACCGTTATTTCGAATTGGCAGCCAAACTTAAATCTGAACTTATGAATATTGAAGGGTTCATTGCTGTCGAGCGTTTTCAATCTGTCACAACGGAAGGAAAAATCCTCTCACTTTCATGGTGGGAAACAGAGGAAGCTATAAAAAAATGGAAAAACCATTTCATGCATATCAATGCACAAGTTGAAGGGCAACAAGCCATTTTTTCCCATTATCGAATTCGAATTGCTCATACACTAAAGGATTACTCATTCAATAAAGAGGATAGCTCTGATGTATGACATTCATGTTATTCTTGAAAATCAAGTAGGTGCTCTAGCTCTGTTAGCAACAACATTAGGGAAACATGGTGTTGGTCTTGAAGGCGGTGGCGTTTTTTCTATCGGAGGAAAAAGCCACGCTCACTTTCTTGTTACCCAGCCAGAAAAAGCGCGTAGTGCCTTAGCAACTGTGGGTTTACAGATTGAAAGTACTATACAACCGGTTATCCGCAAATTGAAACAAGAGCGTCCAGGTGAACTCGGCGAAATTGTTTCTCAACTCGCACTTCACCAAATTAATATCTTAGTTCAATATAGCGACCATAATAATAGGCTAATATTAATAACAGACAATGATATGTTAGCCGCTGAAGTGACGAAACAATGGGAAAGCCAACCATGATACCCAGCAAAAATAGCATTCTCATTGAAGAAAAAGAACCATTAGAACAATCCATCGCAAAAGTTGCTTCTGCAATTGCTGATCCTTCAAGGGTCAGCATTTTGTGTGCATTAATGGATGGCAGAGCATGGACAGCAACAGAATTAAGCGCAGTTGCAGACATAGCGCCATCAACAACAAGTGCACATCTAGCTAAGCTTTTAAATAGCCACTTAATTAGTTGTCTATCTCAAGGAAGGCACCGCTATTATCGACTTGCAGGCTCAGACATTGCCGAATTATTAGAAACATTAATGGGGGTATCTATGAAATTGGAGTATACCCTCCCAATAACAACGCCTATACATCTACGAAAAGCACGCACCTGCTATGACCACTTGGCAGGAGAAATTGCTGTTAAAATATATGAATTTATGGATAAAAATGGCTGGTTTATGGCTAAAGAGAATAAATTATCCATAATTGGTGCCGAGCAATTCAAAAAATTGGGGATAGATATTGTTCCTCATACAAAACGGAAAATAGCATGTGCTTGTTTAGATTGGAGTGAAAGACGTATGCACTTAGGAGGGCTCGCAGGATCATTACTGCTACAATTCTTTGAAGAAAACAAATGGATAGATAAAACAAAAGGCTATAGAGACGTTACTTTTACTTCCAATGGCAAGAAAGCCTTAAAGCGTATATTTGATATTAATATAGCTTAAATTCTCCCCCCAAATAGTGAACAGTTACTTTCTATCCTAAAACGATTTAGTAATATACTTGTAGAACCAATTAAAGCAGACGTAAGACTGTGTTTTCCTCAAATAACGCTTCAAGCCACCTATTATGGCTCATTATCCATAAAACCCAATAATATTAATGATATAAAAAAACCCCGTGATTTTCATCACGGGGTTTTGATAAGTGGCGGAACGGACGGGACTCGAACCCGCGACCCCCTGCGTGACAGGCAGGTATTCTAACCAACTGAACTACCGCTCCACTTATTCTTTTTGCCTCTCGGCTGCTTACTGCTAATTGAGCAATAAACCTTTAATTAATGTCTGGCAGTTCCCTACTCTCACATGGGGAGACCCCACACTACCATCGGCGCTACGGCGTTTCACTGCTGAGTTCGGCATGGGGTCAGGTGGGACCACCGCGCTATTGCCGCCAGACAAATTCTATTTATTCCCGTTTAATGTCACTTTCGTGCACTAAACCAGAACGTCAATCTCAAACAAGCTGTGTGTCCTTCACCTCTCGGCTTCTCACTCTTTCTTGAAAAACAACTCAATCTCTCAATCTCTAAAACACCTTCGGTGTTGTCAGGTTAAGCCTCACGGTTCATTAGTATTGGTTAGCTCAACATATCGCTATGCTTACACACCCAACCTATCAACGTCTTAGTCTTAAACGTTCCTTTAGGACCCTTAAAGGGTCAGGGAAGACTCATCTCAAGGCAAGTTTCCCGCTTAGATGCTTTCAGCGGTTATCTCTTCCGCACTTAGCTACCGGGCAATGCCATTGGCATGACAACCCGAACACCAGTGGTGCGTCCACTCCGGTCCTCTCGTACTAGGAGCAGCCCCTTTCAATCTTCCAACGCCCACGGCAGATAGGGACCGAACTGTCTCACGACGTTCTAAACCCAGCTCGCGTACCACTTTAAACGGCGAACAGCCGTACCCTTGGGACCTACTTCAGCCCCAGGATGTGATGAGCCGACATCGAGGTGCCAAACACCGCCGTCGATATGAACTCTTGGGCGGTATCAGCCTGTTATCCCCGGAGTACCTTTTATCCGTTGAGCGATGGCCCTTCCATTCAGAACCACCGGATCACTAAGACCTACTTTCGTACCTGCTCGAGCCGTCACTCTCGCAGTCAAGCTGGCTTATGCCTTTGCACTAACCGCATGATGTCCGACCATGCTTAGCCAACCTTCGTGCTCCTCCGTTACTCTTTGGGAGGAGACCGCCCCAGTCAAACTACCCACCAGACACTGTCCGCACCCCAGATAATGGGGCAACGTTAGAACATCAAACATTAAAGGGTGGTATTTCAAGGTTGGCTCCACGCAGACTGGCGTCCACGCTTCGAAGCCTCCCACCTATCCTACACATCAAGGCTCAATGTTCAGTGTCAAGCTATAGTAAAGGTTCACGGGGTCTTTCCGTCTTGCCGCGGGTACACTGCATCTTCACAGCGAGTTCAATTTCACTGAGTCTCGGGTGGAGACAGCCTGGCCATCATTACGCCATTCGTGCAGGTCGGAACTTACCCGACAAGGAATTTCGCTACCTTAGGACCGTTATAGTTACGGCCGCCGTTTACTGGGGCTTCGATCAAGAGCTTCTCCTTACGGATAACCCCATCAATTAACCTTCCAGCACCGGGCAGGCGTCACACCGTATACGTCCACTTTCGTGTTTGCACAGTGCTGTGTTTTTAATAAACAGTTGCAGCCAGCTGGTATCTGCGACTGGCTTCAGCTCCATCCGCGAGGGACTTCACCTAGCGCCAGCGTGCCTTCTCCCGAAGTTACGGCACCATTTTGCCTAGTTCCTTCACCCGAGTTCTCTCAAGCGCCTGAGTATTCTCTACCTGACCACCTGTGTCGGTTTGGGGTACGATTAATGATAATCTAGAGCTTAGAGGCTTTTCCTGGAAGCGGGGCATGAGCTACTTCATCACCGTAGTGACTCGTCATCGAACCTCAGCATGTAGTGAACCGGATTTGCCTAATTCACCTGCCTACATTCTTAAACCGGGACAACCGTCGCCCGGATAGCCTAGCCTTCTCCGTCCCCCCATCGCAATTATCACCAGTACGGGAATATTAACCCGTTTCCCATCGACTACGCATTTCTGCCTCGCCTTAGGGGTCGACTCACCCTGCCCCGATTAACGTTGGACAGGAACCCTTGGTCTTCCGGCGTGCGGGTTTTTCACCCGCATTATCGTTACTTATGTCAGCATTCGCACTTCTGATACCTCCAGCATACCTCACAGTACACCTTCACAGGCTTACAGAACGCTCCCCTACCCAACGAACGTATCCTTAAACTGACTGCCTGACGTTTCCGCCTCGACTTTGTTGGACGCATTGACGTCGCTTCGCTCCGTCAATCGTTTTGATACATCTGAGTATCACTTAATCAGTTTAAGTGATACGTTCGCTGCCGCAGCTTCGGTGCATAGTTTAGCCCCGTTACATCTTCCGCGCAGGCCGACTCGACCAGTGAGCTATTACGCTTTCTTTAAATGATGGCTGCTTCTAAGCCAACATCCTGGCTGTCTGAGCCTTCCCACTTCGTTTCCCACTTAACTATGACTTTGGGACCTTAGCTGGCGGTCTGGGTTGTTTCCCTCTTCACGACGAACGTTAGCACCCGCCGTGTGTCTCCCGTGATAACATTCTTCGGTATTCGTAGTTTGCATCGAGTTGGTAAGTCGGGATGACCCCCTAGTCGAAACAGTGCTCTACCCCCGAAGATGAGTTCACGAGGCGCTACCTAAATAGCTTTCGGGGAGAACCAGCTATCTCCCGGTTTGATTGGCCTTTCACCCCCAGCCACAAGTCATCCGCTAATTTTTCAACATTAGTCGGTTCGGTCCTCCAGTTAGTGTTACCCAACCTTCAACCTGCCCATGGCTAGATCACCGGGTTTCGGGTCTATACCCTGCAACTTATTCGCCCAGTTAAGACTCGGTTTCCCTACGGCTCCCCTATACGGTTAACCTTGCTACAGAATATAAGTCGCTGACCCATTATACAAAAGGTACGCAGTCACCCCACCCCAAAGCACATTCACTGCTTGTTTTGTGTGTTGGACGTCGCAAAAAGCGCTCCGTCAACGCGTGTTGAATGCCACTTCAAAGTTGTCCTCAACACCAGAAAATGCTTTGGTGGTGGGGCTCCCACTGCTTGTACGTACACGGTTTCAGGTTCTATTTCACTCCCCTCGCCGGGGTTCTTTTCGCCTTTCCCTCACGGTACTGGTTCACTATCGGTCAATCAGGAGTATTTAGCCTTGGAGGATGGTCCCCCCATATTCAGACAGGATAACACGTGTCCCGCCCTACTCGTCGAGTTCACAACACTAACACCTTCGGATACGGGGCTATCACCCTTTACTGCCGGACTTTCCAGACCGTTCTCCTGATGCTAATGCTGATTAAGACTCTGGGCTGCTCCCCGTTCGCTCGCCGCTACTAGGGGAATCTCGGTTGATTTCTTTTCCTCGGGGTACTGAGATGTTTCAGTTCCCCCGGTTCGCTTCGTTTGACTATGTATTCATCAAACGATAGTGCAACGAATTGCACTGGGTTTCCCCATTCGGAAATCGTCGGTTGTAACGGTTCATATCACCTTACCGACGCTTATCGCAGATTAGCACGTCCTTCATCGCCTCTGATTGCCTAGGCATCCACCGTGTACGCTTAGTCGCTTAACCTCACAACCCGAAGGTGTCTTTTTTGTCACTCGACACAAAACCCGACGGCTTCTGTCTGTTGACGACATCTTCAAGTTGAGATTTTTGAGAGACTCTCACATTGTTTAAGCGATAAACAATGTGCGTTGTTTTCAATTTTCAGCTTGTTCCAGATTGTTAAAGAGCATAATTATTCGCAATAGACTAGTTGACTAATCTATTCTGAATAATCAGAAAAATTTATGGTGGAGCTAAGCGGGATCGAACCGCTGACCTCCTGCGTGCAAGGCAGGCGCTCTCCCAGCTGAGCTATAGCCCCATAAAGGTATTTTTCGGTATCGATGAATCTCTTTATAAGATTTTCTTATTCGAGGTCTTTTTTCTTAGGCAAGGCGTGGATTAGCGAAGTTTACTTTTGGGTAAACGAGCTGAGCCATAACGCAACATAAGAGAAAAGTGGTAGGCCTGAGTGGACTTGAACCACCGACCTCACCCTTATCAGGGGTGCGCTCTAACCACCTGAGCTACAAGCCTATCGATACCGCTACTCTATTTCATCAGACAATCTGTGTGAGCACTTCACAAAAACACTTCAATGGTAAGGAGGTGATCCAACCGCAGGTTCCCCTACGGTTACCTTGTTACGACTTCACCCCAGTCATGAATCACAAAGTGGTAAGCGCCCTCCCGAAGGTTAAGCTACCTACTTCTTTTGCAACCCACTCCCATGGTGTGACGGGCGGTGTGTACAAGGCCCGGGAACGTATTCACCGTAGCATTCTGATCTACGATTACTAGCGATTCCGACTTCATGGAGTCGAGTTGCAGACTCCAATCCGGACTACGACGTACTTTATGAGTTCCGCTTGCTCTCGCGAGGTCGCTTCTCTTTGTATACGCCATTGTAGCACGTGTGTAGCCCTACTCGTAAGGGCCATGATGACTTGACGTCATCCCCACCTTCCTCCGGTTTATCACCGGCAGTCTCCTTTGAGTTCCCGACCGAATCGCTGGCAACAAAGGATAAGGGTTGCGCTCGTTGCGGGACTTAACCCAACATTTCACAACACGAGCTGACGACAGCCATGCAGCACCTGTCTCAGAGTTCCCGAAGGCACCAAAGCATCTCTGCTAAGTTCTCTGGATGTCAAGAGTAGGTAAGGTTCTTCGCGTTGCATCGAATTAAACCACATGCTCCACCGCTTGTGCGGGCCCCCGTCAATTCATTTGAGTTTTAACCTTGCGGCCGTACTCCCCAGGCGGTCGATTTAACGCGTTAGCTCCGAAAGCCACTCCTCTAGGGAACAACCTTCAAATCGACATCGTTTACAGCGTGGACTACCAGGGTATCTAATCCTGTTTGCTCCCCACGCTTTCGCACCTGAGCGTCAGTCTTTGTCCAGGGGGCCGCCTTCGCCACCGGTATTCCTCCACATCTCTACGCATTTCACCGCTACACATGGAATTCTACCCCCCTCTACAAGACTCTAGCTGACCAGTCTTAGATGCCATTCCCAGGTTAAGCCCGGGGATTTCACATCTAACTTAATCAACCGCCTGCGTGCGCTTTACGCCCAGTAATTCCGATTAACGCTTGCACCCTCCGTATTACCGCGGCTGCTGGCACGGAGTTAGCCGGTGCTTCTTCTGTCGGTAACGTCAATCGTTGATGATATTAGCATCAACGCCTTCCTCCCGACTGAAAGTACTTTACAACCCTAGGGCCTTCTTCATACACGCGGCATGGCTGCATCAGGCTTGCGCCCATTGTGCAATATTCCCCACTGCTGCCTCCCGTAGGAGTCTGGGCCGTGTCTCAGTCCCAGTGTGGCTGATCATCCTCTCAGACCAGCTAGAGATCGTCGCCTTGGTGAGCCATTACCTCACCAACTAGCTAATCCCATATGGGTTCATCCGATAGCGCAAGGACCGAAGTTCCCCTGCTTTGCTCCTAAGAGATTATGCGGTATTAGCTACCGTTTCCAGTAGTTATCCCCCTCTATCGGGCAGATCCCCATACATTACTCACCCGTCCGCCGCTCGTCAGCGAGAAGCAAGCTTCCCCTGTTACCGCTCGACTTGCATGTGTTAGGCCTGCCGCCAGCGTTCAATCTGAGCCATGATCAAACTCTTCAATTAAAAGTAGCTTGATGCTCAAAGAATGTTACTGTCGTTTGATTTCCGAAGAAACCAAATTACCTATTAGTTCATATATATGAATTAACGTGTTAGTCACTCTTCAAGACTTAAAATCAAATATTTTTTTGATAGTGTCCTGTGAGTGCCCACACAGATTGTCTGATAAATTGTAAAAAGAGCGTTGCAACTCATCTTTCGATGTCGACACCTGATTTCGTGAACCGGGTCGTTGTTGCGAGGAGGCGTATATTACGTTTTCCTCCGTGAGAGTCAAGCAATTTTTTGCTTTTTCTTTTCAGAATCTCTCGCTGCCGTTTCAGTGTTCATCGCGCTTTGCGTTGTCTTGTTCCCGGTCAGTGGTGGCGCATTATAGGGAGTCAGAAAAATCTGGCAAGTGTTTTTTTGAAAAAAACTTTCAAGTGACTACATTTTATACTTTACGACCAATTCTCAAACAAAAAAAGCAGTTTTATACGTAATTTGATATAAAAAAGGTGGCTAATGATAGCCACCTTTTGATTCTACAATAATATCAATTACTGTTTAGCAACAATTTCGTCATTTTCTACATCTAAAATGACTGGTTTACCTGGCAATAACCTACCTGACAAGATTTCTTGTGCCAGAGGGTTTTCAATTTCCTGCTGAATTGCACGTTTCAATGGCCTTGCTCCGAAGATTGGGTCAAAACCAGCCTCCCCAATTTTCTCAAGTGCAGCTGGTGTTGCGCTGACTTCATAGCCGTGCTCTTCAAGACGTTTGTATAAACGAGCCAGTTGAATATTAGCAATATTCGTAATTTGCTCTTTACCTAATGGATGGAATACAACGACTTCATCGATACGGTTAATGAATTCAGGCCTGAAACTATGAGATACCACTTCCATTACCATATCTTTCATTTCTGAATAACCAATCATGCCAAACCTTTCTTGGATTAAGTCAGAACCCAAGTTAGATGTCATAATGATCACCGTATTACGGAAGTCTACCGTTCTACCTTGCCCATCCGTTAAGCGTCCATCATCAAGCACTTGCAATAAAATGTTGAAAACATCAGGGTGTGCTTTCTCAACTTCATCCAATAAAATGACGGAATATGGACGACGTCGAATAGCTTCGGTTAAATACCCACCTTCTTCATAACCGACATAACCTGGAGGTGCGCCCACTAAACGCGACACCGCATGTTTTTCCATAAATTCAGACATGTCGATACGAACCATTGCATCATCGCTATCAAACATGAAGTTTGCTAACGCTTTACACAACTCAGTTTTACCTACCCCTGTTGGCCCTAAAAACATAAACGAGCCAATTGGGCGATTTGGGTCTGATAACCCTGCACGGCTACGACGAATTGCATTCGATACTGCAACGACCGCTTCATCTTGCCCAATAACACGCTGATGGAGTTGCTGTTCCATGCGTAACAGTTTTTCTCTTTCGCTTTCTAGCATTCGAGATACTGGGATACCAGTCCAACGCGCTAAGATTTCAGCAATTTCAACATCTGTTACTTTGTTACGTAACAGTTTCATGCTTTTACCTTCAGCTTTCGTTGCTGCTTCCAGCTGTTTTTCCAATTCTGGAATTTTACCGTATTGCAATTCGGACATTTTTGCCAAATCACCCATACGGCGTGCTTTTTCCATCTCGATACGTGTATTTTCAAGTTCAGCTTTAATATGCTGAGTACCCGTTAATGATGCTTTTTCAGCTTTCCATTCTTCTTCTAACGCAGAATATTCACGCTCTTTCTCTGCAAGCTCTTCTTCTAACATTTCAAGACGTTTTTTACTTGCGTCATCCGATTCTTTTTTCAGCGCTTGCTGTTCAAGTTTGAGCTGAATAATACGACGTTCCAGCCTATCCAAGGATTCTGGTTTCGAATCCATTTGCATACGTAAACTTGCACCCGCTTCATCAATCAAGTCAATTGCTTTATCAGGTAACATACGGTCAGTAATATACCGATGTGATAACGTTGCTGCCGCCACAATCGCTGGGTCTGTTATCTGTACGTGGTGATGCAATTCATAACGCTCTTTTAAACCACGTAAAATGGCAATTGTGTCTTCAACAGATGGCTCTGCCACATACACTTTCTGGAAACGACGCTCTAAAGCAGGGTCTTTCTCAATGTATTGACGGTATTCATCTAATGTGGTTGCACCAACACAGTGTAATTCACCGCGAGCTAGAGCCGGTTTTAACATATTACCCGCATCCATCGCACCATCGGCTTTACCTGCACCAACCATGGTGTGTAACTCATCAATAAACAGAATGACGTTACCTTCCTGTTTGGCAAGATCATTTAGAACCGCTTTCAAACGCTCTTCAAACTCACCACGATATTTCGCACCCGCAATCAGCGCCCCCATATCCAGGGATAATACGCGTTTGTTTTTTAGCCCTTCTGGTATTTCACCATTTACAATACGTTGTGCTAACCCTTCAACAATTGCTGTTTTACCAACACCTGGCTCACCAATCAGCACTGGGTTATTTTTAGTACGGCGTTGCAGTACTTGAATGGTCCGACGAATTTCTTCATCTCGACCAATCACTGGGTCTAATTTGCCTTGCTCTGCACGTTCGGTTAAATCAACAGTGTATTTTTTCAAGGCTTGGCGCTGGTCTTCAGCGCTTTGGTCATTCACTTTTTCTCCACCACGCATCTGTTCTATTGCCTTTTTTAAATTATCTTTATTAACACCAGCAGCTTTGAGCATGTCTGCTAATGTCGTATTGGCTTCTAAAGCTGCGACAAGAAATAATTCTGAGGAGATA
Organism: Providencia huaxiensis; assembly: GCF_002843235.3. Lineage (NCBI taxonomy): Bacteria > Pseudomonadati > Pseudomonadota > Gammaproteobacteria > Enterobacterales > Morganellaceae > Providencia > Providencia huaxiensis. The sequence continues at coordinate 428,688 of NZ_CP031123.2, read as the reverse complement.
AACTCATCTCCGTGCTTTTGTGCCAACTGATCACATAAATTCAAATGACGCATTAAGTCACTTGATGGTTGAACATCGCCCGCTACACCTTGCACTTGAGGTAAACGCCCTAATGCATCTTCGACTTTTTGCTGAAATTGTACGGCATTCACGCCTAACGTCGTCAGCAATGGACGAACTGTGCCACCCTCTTGATTAAAAAGGGCACTTAATAGATGAATAGGTTCGATAAACTGGTTTTCGCGCCCAAGGGCTAGTGATTGGGCGTCAGCGAGAGCTTGCTGGAATTTATTCGTTAAACGGTCCAGACGCATAACACCTCCAATAAATGAGATTAAATTTGCTACTGGATACTAGATGAGGTCAGTTATTAAATATTCAAGTTTCGCAAGGAATTATTTCTGTTATATCCATTAATTTAGAACAAAACACCAACGCTAGGTATTTATCCATATTAATGATGCCATCCTGCCGGTTTTTCCTTCCCTTCGATAGGAAAAAAATCTGTTTTTATCTGTTACTGTACAAAAATCACCACCATAGACCTTCGTTACGCCAGCAGCCTGTAGTTTTTTACGTGCTAATAAATAAATATCAGCTAGATATTTATCATTATAAGGAATAAAGGCAGAGGCTAAATCAGATGATTGATTAACAAAAGCCTCTTTGACTTCTTTACCAACTTCAAATTTCTCAGCACCAATAGCGGGGCCAAGCCAAGCGATAATTTCATTTGCAGGACTAATAAACTGATTGATTGTATTTTCAAGAACCCCATGACATAGCCCGCGCCACCCTGCGTGGGCTGCTGCCACTTCCGTTCCTGCTTGATTAGTAAATAACACAGGCAAGCAATCCGCAGTCATAATAGCGCAAACTTGCCCTACCTGATTGCTATACACGGCATCTGCTTGCCTATTGTGAACTTTCTTACCAACAAGATTGAGCACATCCGTCCCATGAACTTGCTCAAGCCAAACAGGCTGTTGTGGCAGCTGAGCAAGTTTTTCAAGGCGCTGACGATTTTCACTGACGGCATTGGGGATATCCCCAACATGATCACCCAAATTCAAGCTATCAAAAGGTGGTAGGCTCACACCACCTGCACGCGTTGTACTACAGCTCGCTATGTTGTTAGGTTGTGGCCAATCAGGGAAAATCAATGTATTCATTACCAGTCCATATCGTCTTTATGCAGTTCAGTATCTGCTTTTAGAGCTTCAATAAGCTTAACCATATCATCAGGTAACGGTGCATGCCACTCCATTTGAATACCTGAAATTGGGTGATATAAGCGTAACATGGTGGCGTGCAGTGCTTGCCTATCAAAATTACGCATCACTTCCAGAAATTCTTCTGTCGCCCCTTTTAATGGACGCGGACGGCCACCGTATAAAGGGTCACCAATTAATGGATGATTGATATGGGCCATATGGACACGGATTTGGTGGGTTCTCCCCGTTTCCAGACGTAAACGTAACCGAGTATGGGCTCTAAAGTGCTCCATTATTCGATAATGCGTTACCGCAGGTTTCCCCATTGGATGAACAGCCATATGCGTTCTTTTAGTTGGATGACGAGAGATAGGTTCTTCTACCATGCCCCCCGCAGTCATACGGCCTACTGCAACCGCTTCATATTCACGCGTAATTTCTCTACGTTGCAATGCTTCAACGAGGTGGGTTTGAGCAGGAACTGTTTTTGCTACAACCATTAAGCCAGTGGTGTCTTTATCTAAACGATGAACAATACCGGCTCTTGGCACATCTGCAATTTCAGGATAGCGATATAACAACGCATTCAAAATTGTGCCATCAGGGTTCCCTGCACCAGGGTGAACAACTAAATCACGCGGTTTATTAATAATTAAGATATCTTCATCTTCATAAATCACATTAAGTGGGATATCTTGTGGTTCCCAGCGATTATCTTCTTCAATGAGGGCATCGATTAAAATTTGTTCACTGCCGAAAACTTTTTCTTTTGGCTTATTGATAACTTTGCCATTAACCTGCACTCTATCAGCTAAAATCCATTCTTTTATGCGAGAACGTGAATAATCAGGGAACAATTCGGCCAAAGCCTGATCTAAACGTTGACCAAGCTGTGATTCAGCGATAGTTGCACTAAGTTGTACTTGTTGAGCCATAAATTAATCTACTTTTTGGTGTTTGTATTTTGACGGCAGCGCCGTTTCATTTAAAATATATGCTATTGTAACTCGAATTTTGCCGGGAGCCTTATGGATAGACTCCCTCGAAACACTCAGAGGATAACCTACACGTGATGATACGTATGAAAAATCTGGTGGCTGCAGCCACGTTGAGCCTGATTTTAGTCGGCTGTTCCAGCACTCCTGAAGTCAGCCCTGATAGCTCCCCTGCTGAAATATATGCAACGGGTCAGCAAAAATTACAGGACGGCAATTTTAAAGCAGCGATTAAACAATTTGAAGCTCTTGATAACCGTTATCCATTTGGTCCATATGCTCAACAGGTTCAATTAGACCTGATTTATGCATATTATAAATCAGCAGAACTGCCAATGGCGATAGCTGCGATTGACCGTTTCATGCGTTTGAACCCAACTCATCCAAATATTGATTATGTCCTCTATATGCGAGGCTTAACCGCAATGGCTCTGGATGATAGCTTATTGCAAGGCCTTTTTGGTATCGACCGCTCAGACAGAGACCCACAGCATGCACGAGTTGCATTCAAAGATTTCAGTCAGCTAGTTCGCTACTATCCTAACAGCTTATACTCAAATGATGCGAGTAAGCGATTAGTCTTCTTGAAAGACCGTTTAGCGAAATTCGACCTTTCTGTTGTCGAATACTACAACAAACGCGGTGCTTATGTCGCGGTTGTTAATCGTGTTCAACAAATGCTAAAAGACTACCCAGACACAGAAGCAACACGTAATGCCTTAGCATACATGGAAATTGCTTATAATGAGATGGGGCTAAACCAAGAAGCGAATAAAGTTGCGAGTATTATTGCTGCAAACCCACAATAATAACATCGTGAGATCTAAAACAGCAGCCAAGGCTGCTGTTTTTCTTTGCTAGCGGCGATTTAGTTGCTTGCTCATTTAAGGGACTAATTTTAACCCAAAAAAAGCTCCGGCTATTTACCGTTCCCCTAGCCAACCCAATCAGTGTCCCTTAATCCATTCATTTTGGCAATGCTTTTTCACCCCTTTTTTATGTGAAATCACACTTCAGATTGCTGTTACTCTTCCCCTGAATGAGATGTGATCTACATCAATTTTTTCTTAGCAAGAATAGGTATTCTGAACTCAACAAAGACGGAAACAATGAGAGGTAACTATATGATAGTGAACATTACTAGCAAGCAAATGGACATTACCCCAGCGATTCGTGAGCACATTGAGAGCCGTCTAACAAAACTCGACAAGTGGCAAGTATCCCTGATAAATACCCATATTGTATTATCAAAAGAGCCACAAGGTTTTATGGTTGATGCCAACATAAAAACAGCGACAGGAAAATTGGTCGCAAGTGCCAAACATGAAGATATGTACGTTGCAATTAATGAACTAATTAACAAACTCGAAAGACAACTCAATAAAGTGCAACATAAAGGAGAATCAAGAAGAGCATATAATAGTGTAAAAGAAGCGAATAATACTGTTACGTTATAATTTTATATTATCTATCAACTAATCTTGAACCTTACAAACGCGCTCACTATGGGCGCGTTTTTTTATGTTTCTGATCCTTACCTATTGACTTCTTAGTGAGTATCGGGTTTATTTAAATTGAATCTGATTAAAGGTATTCATATGAATCTTAATTTTGTTTTCTTTTTCTTCTTTAGCAACTCCTAATTAGGGGCTTTTGTCGTTCGAGAAAGAAAAGAAGACAAAATTAAAAAGCCCCCTCTAGGGGGCTTTTTTTATATCATAATATTAACAGGGTGGGCAGAATGGAAAACAGCACTAATTTATTGAAAGTAAGAGAAAAAATAAGCCAACTGGATAGTGAGTTACTCAATCTTTTAGCAAAGCGCCGTGGTTATGCTGTTGAAGTTGCGGAAACAAAAATTGATGATAGCCGCCCAATTCGTGATAAAGACCGTGAACGCCAGCTTTTGGATGTTTTAATTAACAAAGGCAAACCTCTAGGGCTTGATGGCTTTTATATTACTCGCTTATTTCAAATGATTATTGAGGACTCCGTTCTTACACAACAGGCAATTTTACAAAAGCATTTAAATTTAACCCCTAGTGACACTGCCCGGTTTGCGTTCTTAGGGCCTAAAGGCTCTTATTCACACATTGCTGCACGCCAGTACTCAGCCCGTCATTTTGACCAATTGGTTGAATGCAGTTGCCACAAATTCCAAGATATTTTTTCATTAGTTGAAAATGGACAAGCGGAATATGGTATTTTGCCAATAGAAAACACCAGTTCGGGCGCAATTAACGATGTTTACGATTTACTGCAAAATACGTCATTATCAATCGTCGGAGAGATTCGGCTCCCAATTAACCATTGTCTCTTAACTACAGGAAATACCGATCTCAGCCAGATCAAAACCGTTTATAGCCATCCACAGCCTTTCCAGCAATGTAGCCAGTACTTAGCGCAATTCCCACACTGGGAAATAAAATATTGTGATAGCACTTCAACTGCAATGCAAATGGTCGCAGACCAAAACTCACCAAGTGTCGCAGCTCTTGGAAGTGAAGCTGGTGGCGCACTATATGATTTAAGTGTAATAGAGCATAACCTTGCTAATCAGCAAATTAATATGACTCGCTTTATTGTTGTTGCACCACAAGCAATTGAAGTCACAGAACAAGTTCCTGCAAAAACAACACTGCTTCTTACTACTGGCCAACAAGCCGGTGCTTTAGTTGATGCATTAGTTATTTTGAAAAATAATAAGATAATTATGAGCAAATTAGAATCACGCCCAATTAATGGAAAACCGTGGGAAGAGATGTTTTATGTCGATGTGCATGCAAACTTACGTTCAGATAATATGCAACAAGCTTTAAGAGAGCTTTCAACAATTACTAGGTCAATTAAAATATTAGGCTGCTACCCATCCGAAAATGTGGTTCCTGTTGAACCTGAAAAAATTACACCTTAATAAGATATAGTTAGGCTGCATTTTTCAGTGCAGCCTATTAAACTGAAACTATACTCTCACTTCAGGTTGGTGAGTCGACGATTTCACTCTAAAATAATTGACTAGCTCCTTCAAATGGTACGCCTGTTCATTTAATGAGTCCGCTGCGACAACAGATTCTTCAACTAGACTCGCATTTTGCTGTGTAGTTAAATCAAGCTGCCCGACCGCACTATTGATTTGAGAAATGCCATCGCTTTGCTCACGGCTAGCCTGCCCAATTTCACGTAATAACGCATTCATCTCTTTTACACTATCAACCATGCCATGTATTTGTTGAGTTGCTTTTTCAACAAGTTCCATGCCTTCTTGTGTTTGTGCCGATGAATTTTCAATCAACGCACGAATATCACTCGCGGAAGCGGCACTTTTCTGTGCTAATAATCTTACTTCTCCAGCAACAACAGCGAAGCCTCGCCCATGCTCACCAGCTCTTGCAGCTTCAACAGATGCATTCAATGCTAAAATATTGGTTTGGAATGCAATAGAGTCGATTAGATTAATAATTTCTGTCATCTGTGATGATGAACCATTGATTGTACGCATTTTGTTCGTGACTTGGCTCATCATGTCACCATTATTTTGCACAATAATCGCAGCTTGGTCTGCAAGCATACTGGCTTCATGAGTGTGTTCAGTCGTGTTTTGAACCGTTGAAGTGATTTGTTCCATTGAACTGGCTGTTTCTTCAACTGATGCAGCTTGCTCTTCGGTGCGCGCGGCCAGGTTTTGGTTCCCCGCAACAATCTGCCCTGCTGCTGCCGAAATACTTTCAGAACCTTGCTGAACCTCTTGAACGATTTCTAGTAGGTGCTCTTTCATCGCATTAAGTGAATTTAATAACACTCCTGTTTCATCTTTTGAGGTAACCTGAATATCCTTAGTCAGATCCCCATTTGCAATCGACTGAGCGAAATTGACTGCATTTTCCAATGGCCTTGTAATAATTGTCGTAATATACCAACCCATTATGCAGCCCGCGCCAATACTCAAGATTGATAGCACTGCTAGTAATATTTTATTACTTTCATAGTCTACATTAACTTTCCGGCCAATCTCTTGCATCTGCAAATCTTGAATTGCCATTAAAGTTTGAATTTGGTCTCGATAATCACGCTGAATACTCGACGTTTTCGTCATCATCTCGTCAATGGCAGCTTGGCGATTGTTCTGTTGTAAGAACGCATTCATACGAGCCTGTGATGCATGGAACTGTTGGCGGATCACACGTAAGTCCGCCAAAATTTCTTTAGAACGATCATCGGTCACACTAGTTTCTAATTTTTCAAATAACTCTGTTATTTTCAGTGTAATTTTAGCCAGCTCTTCACGACGCTTATCACTCCCACGATCATCAAGTAAAATAAGCTCTTGGATCCCAATAAAAGAATAAAAGTTATCCATCATCTGCCCTGCAGTCGAAGCAATAGGGTAGCTTTCATAAAGCACTTGCTTCATTCCTTCATTAGCTCGGTTCATATTTGCTAAAGAAAATATTGAACTTAAGATAATAAGCGCAACAAAACTACCAAATGCGACCGTTAACTTCATACTGATTTTAAGATTTTTAAAAAACATATATTTACCACGCTAACCATCATTTAATGAGTAGAGTTATCGGTAAAATAGATGAAATCTTTATCATATAAATCGATCAATTTATAAATATTAATTTTATAAATCGATTAATTTAGAATTAAATAGTGAATAAATTTAATTTTTGGCTAAGTGGCATATTATTCGATAGAAATTATACATATAAGTACAATTGCTTATTTTAAATAAATATATAGACAAGATTAGCTAAAACAGAAGACTATGGAAGATAATAATAAATCAACAAAAATTAAAGCCCCCTACCGCCATAAAACACGATAGAGGGTGGAGATGATTATTTTCGATTATCATTTGCTCGTTGCAATAATGATTGGCTTTCTTTCATAAAATGATGGGCATCTTCGCCGAACCACTGACTAACTTGATTAAATTGGCGAATAAATTCTGCTTTATCTTTGTTCTCTAGTAGTGCTATTGAATCACCTAATAACTGATGATATCTACGTATCAATTCAACATTTTCATTTGAAGACATAATAATGTCTGCATATAGTTGAGGGTCTTGGGCAAATAGACGCCCAACCATCGCAAGCTCTAAGCGATAAATAGGCGATGATAAATCAAGCAATTGCTGTAAATCGATATTTTCCTCAGCAAGATTTCGCCCGTAAGTAAATGTTGTAAAGTGGCGTAATGCCTGAATAAAGCTCATGTTTCTATCATGCTCTTCGGCTGATATTTCTTTCAAACGAGCTCCCCAAACTAATAGTTGTTCAAGGAACCATTGATAAGCCTCTGAACTACGGCCATTACAGTAAGCAAAAACTTGCTTTGCAACACTACCAATATCAGGGCCAAACATCGGGTGAAGCCCAAGTACTGGCCCATCATGGGCTGCTAACATCGCTTCTAATGGCTGTTGCTTAATCGATGCAATATCCATCAAGACCGTGCTTTTATCCAGCCTAGGCAGTTGGTTGATGACTTGTACCGTCAAATGTATTGGCACACTAATCATCACGATGCTAGCACCTGCTACTATAGATTCTGCTTGCGGCCAATCACCTTCATTTAAGGTCTTTACTTGGTAGCCTGATAAGTTAAGGAGACGATGAAATAGCCGTCCCATTTTCCCATCACCACCAACAATCACAATGGGGCCTGCTGATGGGTTCAGTGTTTTAAACCCTTTATCATTTTCACGTGCATAAGATTCGCGCATGATCCGCCTAAGAATATCTTCAATCAGATCAGGCGGGATCCCCATACGCTCAGCTTCTGCGCGACGTGCTGCCAACATGCTTGTTTCTCGTTCAGGTACATAAATCGGTAAACCATGTAAGCTTTTCACTTCACCGACTTCAGCAACCAGTTGCAGCCTTTTTGCTAATAAATCTAATAAAGATTTATCAACTTCATCAATTTGTTCCCGTAAATGGGTTAACTCAACAGACATACCAATACCTTGATCAGCTCACTTTACTCAATTTTTGCGCACGTTGTTCAAGCACAGGTAACAATGCCTGATGTAAATTACGCAATACCGTTTCCGTCGTTTGCCAGTTAATGCAGGCATCTGTTACTGAAACACCGTATTTCATTGCGTCACGGGCTTGTTCAGATGTTTGATTCCCTTCATTAATATGGCTTTCTAACATAATACCTGTAATTGATTCATTACCATTAATAATTTGTTCAATAATAGAATCAACAACTAATGGTTGACGGCGGTAATCTTTATTTGAGTTTCCATGGCTACAATCCACCATAAGCGATGGCGCTAAACCTGCTTTTTTCATTTCCACTTCACAAGCCGCGATATCTTCAGCATTGTAATTAGGCGTTTTTCCACCACGTAAAATAACATGCCCATTACTATTGCCTTTAGTATGCAATAAACAAACTTGGCCCGATTGGTTAATTCCCATAAAACGGTGTGGCATTGCTGCTGCTTTTAACGCATTAATTGCTGTAGATAAGCTACCATCGGTCCCATTTTTAAAACCAACAGGCATAGATAAGCCTGATGCCATTTCACGGTGTGTTTGTGATTCAGTCGTTCTTGCACCAATTGCAGACCAACTGAATAGATCCCCTAAGTATTGAGGATTGTTAGGATCCAGTGCTTCTGTTGCTAATGGTAGGCCCATATTCACTAAATTAGTCAACAAGTCACGAGCAATATGTAGGCCTTTTTCCATTTCAAAGGAGCCATCCATAAATGGGTCACTAATCAAGCCTTTCCAACCCACTGTTGTACGAGGTTTTTCAAAATACACACGCATCACAATATATAAGCTATCACTTAATTCTTCGGCTAATACTTTCAAACGCTCACCATATTCAATCGCAGCATCCACATCATGGATTGAGCAAGGACCACATACCACGAGTAAGCGAGGGTCGCGTTGATGAATGATATCAGCAATCACTTGGCGCGATGTCGCAATGGCATGCAGGCTGCTGTTACTCAGCGGATATTTTGCTTTCAGACTCTCAGGAGTGATTAATACCTGCTCGTCTTGAATATTCACGTTGTTGAGTACATCTTTTTGCATGATCATTTTTTACCTACTTATTAGCTTATATTTGCTTAGTTTATTATTTACGTATTGTGTTTGAGTGCATGAGTAATAACATACCATGCATCGTAAACAATTCAATCCATTTATGTAAAATATTTCCATGCATGTAAATAAATATTTACACTTAGGTAATAAATTGATAAATATGAGAATTCACATAAAATTAACATTTATAATATTTAAATTAGTGTTCGATACTGATTTTTAGTAAATATTTATTTACAGATTAAGAGGTTAATCTCTCAGCTATATTCTAAATAGTTCGAGTTGTAGCAAGGCGGCAAAGTAAGGACATCGCAGGGAGCATACATCAGTATGTGACCTGTATGGCTGAACGAAGCCAACACGGCTACAACTTGAAATAGATTTTCTCAGTTGTATTCTAAATAGTTCGAGTTGTAGCAAGGCGGCAAAGGAATGAGACGCTAGGAGCATACACAAGTATGTGACTAGTGCGAATGAGTGCAGCCAACACAGCTACAATTTGAAATATGAAGAATATAGTGACGAATATAAAAAGGCCCGCAAAAGCGGGCCTCTCTATAACATAACTTTCGGATGTAGCGAAAGCGTATTACTTGGCGTTCAGACGCTCTTTGATACGAGCTGCCTTACCAGAACGCTCACGCAGGTAGTACAGTTTAGATCTGCGAACAGCACCACGACGTTTAACAGCAATGCTATCTACGACTGGAGAGTGAGTTTGGAATACACGCTCAACACCTTCGCCGTTAGAAATTTTACGAACAGTGAATGCAGAGTGCAGACCGCGGTTACGAATAGCGATAACCACGCCCTCGAATGCCTGCAGACGTTTTTTAGAGCCTTCTACGACCCATACCTTAACTTCCACGGTGTCACCCTGACGGAATGAAGGTACGTCCTGCTTCATTTGCTCTTCTTCGATTTGTTTAATAATGTTGCTCATAATAACTCTCTTACCCTAGGTAAACTGATATGTTTAGACAATTAATTGTCTGGATTCATTTGTTGCTCAGACTGATATTCCTGTTGGAACTCAGCCAGCAACATCCTCTGCTCGTCAGTCAGAGCTAGGCTTTCCAGAAGCTCAGGTCTTCTAAGCCAGGTACGGCCGAGTGATTGTTTCATGCGCCAGCTATCTATTTTAGCGTGGTTTCCTGAAAGTAAAACATCAGGAACTTGCATGCCATCTAACACTTCAGGGCGGGTATAGTGTGGACAATCTAACAAACCATCTGCAAAAGAGTCTTCTTGGGCAGAGGCTTGATGACCAAGTACCCCGGGTATAAACCGTGAAACTGAGTCAATCAACACCATCGCGGGGAGTTCCCCACCACTGAGAACGTAATCACCGATTGACCATTCTTCGTCAACTTCGGTTTGAATGATACGTTCATCAATGCCTTCATAGCGGCCACAAACGAGGATCAATTTCTCGTTAGTTGCCAGCTCGCAAACACCGTCTTGACTGAGTTTGCGCCCTTGTGGTGAAAGATAAATAACCTTTGCACCCTCACCAGCCTCAGTTCTTGCTGCGTTGATTGCATCCTTAAGCGGTTGCACCATCATCAGCATGCCTGGACCACCACCATAGGGGCGATCATCAACAGTCTTGTGCCTATCGTGAGTAAAATCTCGCGGATTCCAGCACTCAAATGTTAGCAGGCCATTCTTCACTGCCCGGCCAGTTACCCCGTACTCGGTTATTGCGCGGAACATTTCGGGAAACAGGCTAATTACACCAATCCACATGATTTCGTCCCACTCATCAAAACCGTTCAACCGGAGATTTAAAAACCAGGATCCCAATCCACTTCAATAAGTTTGGCATCGAGATCGACTTTCTTGATAACCTGCCCATCAAGAAACGGAACCAACCGCTCCTTGATGCCAAATGCATCTTTTAAGTTCGCCTTAATGACCAGTACATCATTTGAACCAGTCTCCATCATGTCAGTGATGGTACCAAGATCATACCCTTGTAACGTCACTACGTGGCAGCCCATCAGGTCTTTCCAGTAGTATTCGTTTTCTAATTCAGGAAGTTGGGTTGAATCAACCGCAATTTCAAAATTAGTCAAGAGTGCTGCTGCATCGCGGTCATCGACCCCGTTCAGCTTGACGATGATATCCTTGTTATGATGTTTCCAATCTTCAATTTCAATGTGTTGCCATTGACCTGAACGTTGGATAAACCAAGGCTGATACTCAAAAATACTTTCAGCATGTTCGGTGGACGAAAAAACTTTGAGCCAACCACGAATACCGTATGCCGCACCTAATTTCCCCAATACTATTGGGTTTTCAGGTGGCTGTAGTTTAGTTTGCTTGCTCATTGTTACCACCGCGACAGATTAAGCTGCTTTCTTAGCTTGTTTGACCAGTTGTGCAACACGGTCAGAAATAGTTGCGCCTAAGCCAACCCAATGCTCAACACGGTCTAGGTCTAAACGCAGTTCTTCTGCTTGACCTGCAGCGATCGGGTTGAAGAAACCGATACGCTCAATGAAACGACCGTCACGCGCATTGCGGCTATCGGTTACAACGATTTGGTAGAACGGACGTTTTTTAGCGCCGCCACGAGATAAACGAATTGTTACCATAACATCCTCATTAGTTAACAAAACAACCAGACTCCATCGAGGGATAGAGTCCGGCTGTCATATAAAAAGCCCGAAAAGTTTACTCACTTTGACGCAAAAATCAATCAAAAGTGCGTTTTGTTTGAGGCTTTATTGCTTAACGCCCCGGAAAACCCGGTGGCATCATACCTTTCATGCCGCGCATCATCTTGGCTAAGCCGCCTTTTTTCATTTTCTTCATCATGCGTTGCATATCATCAAATTGTTTCAAGAGGCGATTAACTTCTTGCACAGTAGTTCCCGAACCTGCCGCAATACGACGTTTTCGCGAGCCTTTAATAATTTCTGGTTTTTCACGTTCTTTACGTGTCATGGAATTAATCATCGCTTCCATACGAACGGTGATTTTATCATCCATTTGGGACTTAACGGCATCGGGTAACTGAGACATTCCAGGCATTTTGCTCATCATACTCGCCATGCCGCCCATATTACGCATTTGCTTTAATTGACTTAAAAAGTCATTTAAATCAAAGCCATCTCCCGTTTTAAGTTTTTTAGCAAGCTTTTCAGCTTCATCACGGTCAACTTTATGCTCAATCTCTTCAATCAGAGAAATCACATCACCCATGCCAAGGATACGCGACGCGACGCGTTCTGGGTGGAATGGTTCTAAGGCATCAGTTTTTTCACCAACACCTAAGAATTTAATAGGTTTCCCCGTAATCGCACGAATTGAAAGTGCCGCACCGCCTCGAGCATCACCATCGACCTTGGTTAATACAACCCCTGTCAGTGGTAAGGCTTCATTAAATGCTTTCGCTGTGTTTGCCGCATCCTGCCCTGTCATCGCATCAACGACGAATAAGGTCTCAACTGGCTTAATAATGCGGTGAACTTCTTGGATTTCTTCCATCATCGCTTCATCGACGTGTAAGCGACCTGCGGTATCCACCAACAACACATCGTAGAATTGCAATTGTGCATGTTTTAATGCTTTTTGAACAATTGCTGCGGGTTTTTCTTGTACTTCTGAAGGGAAAAAGTCTATTCCAACACTTTCAGCTAATGTCTCTAATTGTTTAATCGCTGCGGGGCGATAAACGTCAGCTGAGACAACTAATACTTTTTTCTTCTGTTTTTCTTTTAGATGCTTACCTAATTTTGCAACGCTGGTTGTTTTACCTGCACCTTGCAAGCCCGCCATTAAAACAACTGCGGGGGGTTGTGCGGACAAATTAAGTTGGTGGTTTTCGTCCCCCATCGCCCTAGTCAGTTCATTTTGAACTATTTTAATGAACTCTTGACCGGGTGTTAGACTTTTATTGACATCTTGCCCAACGGCATTTTCTTTAACTTTTTGAATGAATTCACGGACAACTGGTAAAGCAACGTCAGCTTCCAGTAAGGCCATGCGAACTTCGCGTAGTGTTTCTTTAATATTTTCATCAGTTAGACGGCCACGCCCACTGATATTGCGCAACGTGCGCGATAGTCTGTCAGTTAAATTATCAAACATATGTCTTAGCTCAATTCTGTTGATGGGCCGATGTCAGCCTGATCTGGTTGCTAATACAGATAATTTCAAGTGTGCATTATCTAACAACTTGAATTATAAGCATCAATGCCTTCACTATGATGAAGGAAAACCAACACTAAAAATAATCGCGGCAAAATAATGCCACCATTGTAACATGCTCGCAGTTTTTTCGCTGCCCCCTGTTTGAAACAGATGATACAGGTTATTATGGTTTGAGTTTAATAATACAAACCAAGCCAGTAGGCGCATGAAATGCTATCAGCAACGAATATATTGCGATTGGCCCGTCCAATAGTTGGAGCCTACACTCGTACAAGTTATACTATGAAATAACTTTCCACTAAAAATGATTAACGACACTATACTATGCCCGTATTTGCAGTCATAGCAGTTTGTACATACATGGTCAGTCTATTACTGATCGTCCCCGGTCAAGTGCGCAAGCAGCCACTTTACCGCTATCTCGCACTTTTTCTTGCTGTGATTGCGTTAGTGACTCACGCAATTACATTGAAATTTTTGATTTTTAGTGAAGCCGAAGGACAAAACCTCACACTGCTGAATTTAGGCTCAACAGTGAGCTTACTCATGTGTGTGATTATGACTGTTGTCGCTTACTGGGGAAAAGCTTGGTACTTAACACCCATCGTCTATAGTTTTGCCATCATTAACTTGATGTTGTCGACGCTAATGCCTGGGGAGTTTATTACGCATCTCGAAGCGCGAGTACCACTTTTTGTTCACATTGGCTTGGCTTTATTGAGCTATGCAACGCTTCTTATTGCCGCTTTATATGCATTGCAAGTGGCTTTAATTGACCATCAGCTAAAAAACAAAACCTTAAAATTTAGCCCCGATATGCCTCCTATGATGGTGATTGAACGTAAAATGTTCCACGTCACTCAAGTTGGCGTCATTTTGCTAACTCTTACCTTATGTACCGGTTTTATTTATATGGATAATATTTTTGATAAAGAAAATATTCATAAATCGGTGTTATCCGTGATCGCCTGGTTTGTTTATATCACTCTACTTTGGGGGCATTTCCATGGAGGATGGCGAGGTAAGCGCGTCCTATTTTTCCATGTTGGTGGCTCAATCATCTTAACAATGGCTTTTTTTGGTAACCGTTTAATACAGGAGTTTATGGTATTTTGACACAAATAAAGCCACGACTTTCACAATATAAGGAAACTTGTTTTGGATGATGTGTCCACGAGTACGCTAATCATCATATTGATTGTTTTAATTTTTATGTCAGCCTATTTCTCTGCATCAGAAACAGGGATGATGACGCTAAACCGTTATCGGTTAAAACATTTAGCAAAACAAGGTAATCGCTCAGCGATCCGCGTTGAAAAACTTCTTAGACACCCTGACAAACTGTTAAGTCTAGTCCTTATTGGTAACAACTTAATCAACATAGTCGCATCCGCATTAGCGACGATTATCGGTATGCGGCTGTATGGTAACGCTGGAGTCGCGATATCGACGGGGATCCTGACTTTTGTGATCCTCATTTTTGCCGAAGTCATGCCTAAAACGCTGGCAGCGCTGTACCCTGAAAAAATCGCATTCCCAAGTAGTTACTTCTTAAAACCATTGCAAGTAGTCATGATGCCTATTGTTTGGGCATTTAATACTATTTCAGCGCTACTGTTACGCTGCATTGGGGTGAAGTCACTAACCGCACGAACTGATGCAGTTAATAAGGAAGAACTACGTACCATTGTTAACGAATCAAAGCATAAAATTAGCCGCCGAAATCAAGACATGTTGATTTCAATTCTAGATTTAGACAAAGTCACTGTCGGCGATATTATGCTGCCAAGGAATGAAATTGTTGGTATTGATGTCAATGATGACTGGAAATCAATTATTCGGCAGCTCACCCACTCACCTCATGGCCGTATTGTGTTATACCGTGACTCACTTGATGACTCCATTGGTATTTTACGCGTCCGCGAAGCCTACCGTCTCATGATGGAAAAGCGTGAGTTTAATAAGCAAAACCTCATCAAAGCTGCGGATAACATTTATTTTATTCCTAACAGTACACCATTAAATGTTCAGTTAGTTAACTTCCAGCACAATAAAGAAAAACTTGGGATCATTGTTGATGAATACGGTGAAATTCAAGGTCTTATCACTGTCGAGGATATATTAGAAGAGATAGTAGGTGACTTCACAACCTCTATGTCGCCATCTTTGGCTGAAGAAGTCTTGCCACAAAGTGACGGGAGCGTTCTTGTAGACGGTTCTGCGAATATTCGTGAACTGAATAAGGCTTTTGATTGGAATCTCCCTATAGATGGTCCTAGGACGGTTAATGGCATGGTTTTAGAGGTCATCGGTGATATTCCACAACTTGAAGAGCAAATTGTGGTAGGCCATTACCTTATCGAAGTATTAGCGATGAGTGAAAATATCGTTAAACAAGTAAGGATCACGCCTCTTACATTTAGTTCTCAAGTCCCTGACCTTTGATTTAGTCATAAACTTGCAATCTAATTCTCATATAAAAAATAAAAAGAGCCTTAATTGGCTCTTTTTGTAGAGAATATTTGATAAAAAGTTAAACGTGTAGCTGTTCAAGTTTCTCTGCCGGTAATGCTAATTCATCATTTTTATTGATGCCAATTTCTGATGCAATAACATTACGGGCAATTTGCTGGGCCTCTTCCAGTGAGTGCATTTTGTATGTACCACACTGATAGACATTCAATTCAGGGATCTTGTTTTGGTCTTTCACTTGCAAAACATCTTCCATTGCTGCTTTCCATGCCTTTGCAACACGCAGTTCATCTGGCTGGCCGATAAGGCTCATATAAAAACCAGTACGGCACCCCATTGGTGAAATATCAATAATTTCAACACCATTACCGTTAAGGTGATCACGCATAAAGCCTGCAAAGAGGTGCTCTAAAGTATGCGTCCCTTTTTCTGTCATGGCTTCTTCATTGGGTACAGTAAAACGCAAATCAAAAACTGTGATGGTATCGCCGCTTGGTGTTTTCATGGTTTTTGCCACACGTACAGCAGGTGCTGACATGCGAGTATGATCGACAGTAAAGCTATCTAATAATGGCATTTCGTGACCTCCTCGAAAATAAAAAATATTTTCTAAAATAAATGAAACTATTTTGAAAATACAGAGTCTGAATTATTGAAAGACGCGCAATTTGTTATCATCCCTAATTCTCTAAGAGATTTTTTTTTGGCCACCTAGCGTGGCCATTTCTTTTAGCGTCCTGCATGAATGCGCAGATAGTCCTCAAAGCTTTCGCTCTCACTTTGTTCCATCTTTGCTTGCTTCTCTATTGAAGCTAATCGTGCTTGCTCAAATTGCTCTTCAGTTATCACTTCATACGGCTCATTCACTAGCTGTTCAAAATATTTTTCAGCTAATTCTAACCCGTAACCACCAATACCTTTTTCTAACATTTCATCCATAACAAGCGCTGAATACGTGAGAGTTGGGTCTTTAAACATAGCGAAAAATTGGTGACAAACTTCTTGATATTTGGCATCACAACAAGTGTCTAACACTTCAGCAACGCGGATCAAGTCATTAAATAATTGCTGTCCAACGTCAACTAGTGGTTTAACTTCGCTGCCACAGCCGAAACCAATGACTTGGCCTGGTTTACGACCTTCAAGAATGACACGATTCCAGTTTTGACGACAGCAGTCTAATTCCTGTGCATTCATTTCAGGTGCATCAGCAAGTACACACCATATTAAGAATAGATCAACAAAACGTGCTTGAGTTTCATTAACACCTATCGCACTGAATGGATTGATATCCAGTGAGCGGACTTCAATGTACTCAATACCACCACGTAATAACGCATCAGAAGGTGATTCACTGCCTTTAGGTACGCGTTTAGGTCGTATTGGAGCGTAGAGCTCATTTTCAATTTGTAGCACATTCGTATTCAGTTGAATATATTTGCCATCTTTTTTAACACCCAGTTTTTCAAATTCAGCAGAAGGCTTATAAATGGCTTTTTTCAGGCTTTCGACATATTCATCCAATTTATTGAATGTGATGTTTAAATCACTCTGTGATTTATTTGTATACCCTAAGTCACTCATGCGTAATGATGTCGCATAAGGCAAGTAATACGTACCACAGTCCGTTTTATCAAATGATAGCGTTGTCTCCCTATCTTTCAAAAAAGAGCCGCAGATAGCCGGAGATGCGCCAAATAGATAAGGAATAACCCAACCGAAGCGATAGTAATTTCTAATCAGGCGTAAATAGCCTTCAGAAATTTTTTCTTTACCACTTTCTGCGTCTTCAATTCCTGCCCATGCTTGCCAAAATTCGATCGGCAAAGAGAAGTTATAATGCACCCCTGCTATCGTCTGCATCAAAGCACCATAACGATTTTTAAGGCCTTCACGGTACAGTGTTTTAAACTGCCCCACATTAGAAGAACCATATTGTGCAAGAGTGATTCTATCTTCACTTTCAATAAAGCATGGCATACTCAACGGCCACATTCTTTCATTCTGAAGGTGACGAGCTGTATAACGATGCAAATCCCGCAAAAAAGCCAAATTATGGCTAATGCTTTTATCTACAGGAGTAATAAATTCGAGTAAGGACTCCGCAAAATCTGTCGTGATCCATTTATGTGTTAAAGCTTTTCCCAGCCCTTCTGGATGCAAGGTCTCTGCAATTGCGCCTGTAGGGGTTACACGCAATGTTTCACGCTCTATACCACGTTGAATACCATTTAGTGTTTCTGGGTGCGCCTCTAACCATGAGAGCGCTTTCGATACGTCCGGGATCAAGTCGACCTCCCGCCTGTGATGTTAATTTATTTTATTAAGGCAATTACTTTAGCCTAAATCACATAAATTGTCGCTGTCTAGATGTGTGGTTTATGAGGGAATAAATCAAAGTGGTATAGAAAATACGATTTAGTTAATTTTATAAATGACAATTTTGGGCAAAAAAAAACTTCTCAAATGAGGAGTTTCTTAATGATGGTGCATCCGGGAGGATTCGAACCTCCGACCGCTCGGTTCGTAGCCGAGTACTCTATCCAGCTGAGCTACGGATGCAAAATTTGGTCGATAGTAAATCGATAGTTTCAATAACTATTATTGAGTTAAATTAAAAGGTATTATTGATATTGCTAAGTTATTAGCTAAGAGATGGTGCATCCGGGAGGATTCGAACCTCCGACCGCTCGGTTCGTAGCCGAGTACTCTATCCAGCTGAGCTACGGATGCATACTTAATGCAAGATGTGCTGCTCTCTCAAACTTCTGTATCAACTTCTACTTCTATAAATCAACTTCTTAGTTACTGTCTTGTTTGGCTGCTAAAACCAAAACAATACCCCATCAGATGTTCTCATAGGGTTAAAGATGGTGCATCCGGGAGGATTCGAACCTCCGACCGCTCGGTTCGTAGCCGAGTACTCTATCCAGCTGAGCTACGGATGCATAATCTAAAATGGCGGTGAGGGAGGGATTCGAACCCTCGATGCAGCTTTTGACCGCATACTCCCTTAGCAGGGGAGCGCCTTCAGCCTCTCGGCCACCTCACCATATTTTAGTTACACACGATTTGTTTTTTCAAACATCTCGTTGCTGTGTGGCGCACATATTACTTTCCTAGACTTAGAAGTCAAACAATTTTTCCAAACTTTTTGCATTCCGTTGTCCGTTTGCACATTTCACAAGCAAGATGATTAGTTTAACACCGAAAAAGATACTTTTCAGCCCTTATGACACTAACTTTATAAACAAAAATACAGGGACAAAATTATTCTATAAACGAATAAAAATGAGTTCACGGGATTGATTAGCCTATATTTCAAACAAAAGGAAACAAAATTTCAGTACAAGGAAACCTAAGACTAAACAATAAAATGAGTTTGACGCTAGAGAATTATAAAAGCGAAAGGGTATTTTTAGAAAATATACGAGTAAGACAAGCGCCCATTCTTGCTGTGTGGTCAATCATTGGACGCTTATTCATTATTATTGATTATCTGGTTGAGTCTTTTCAGCCTGGATCCGTTGATAAATTTCTTCACGGTGAACAGAAACTTCTTTTGGGGCATTAACACCAATACGAACTTGGTTGCCTTTGACACCCAATACAGTAACTGTTACCTCATCGCCTATCATGAGTGTTTCACCAACTCGACGAGTCAGAATAAGCATTCTTTGCTCCTTGAAATATTAAAAGAGTCGGGTCTCTAGGTATCCCCCGCTATTGTCCATCACACACCGTGAAAACGTAAAGCAATGACATTCACCTAAAGCATTGATGCCATCAATACAAGCATTCTAATTATTTACAAGCAAAATATAGCACTACAAACGATACATTAACAATGCCGCAACAGATTAAAGTTGCCTCATTTTTCAATGAGGCAACTTTGTAAGTGCTTACAGGCGTGCTTCAACCCATTCTTCGACACTCGCCATAGCAGCAGGTAATGCGCTAGCGTCAGTACCTCCTGCTTGAGCCATGTCTGGGCGGCCACCACCTTTACCACCTACCTGACTTGCAATGTGGGAAATCAAATCCCCTGCTTTAACTTTAGCCGTCAAATCATTAGTTACCCCAACGATCATACTGACTTTATCACCACTTGTTGTTGAAAGCACGATAATCGCTGATTTCAACTGATTTTTAAGGTCATCAACCATAGTTCTCAATAACTTAGGATCAGTATCTCCTAATTGAGTGACTAACAATTTGATGCCTTTCACCTCTTTCGCTTTGCTACTTAGTGAAGCACTTTCTTGAGATGCTTGTTGATCTTTTAGTTGCACAATTTCTTTTTCGAGCTGGCGAGATTTGTCCAATGCCGCTTTTACTTTCTCGACAAGGCTATTCATATCACCTTTTACTAAGTGTGCAATTGCCGAAAGTTGCTCTGATTGATGATGAATGCTTTCAATCGCCATTGTGCCTGTCGTCGCTTCAATACGACGAACACCTGCTGCCGTACCAGATTCACTCAAGATACGGAATAAACCAATATCTCCTGTGCGGCGCGCATGTGTACCACCACATAACTCGATAGAGAAATCACCCATACTCAGAACGCGCACGCGCTCTTCATATTTTTCACCGAACAATGCCATAGCACCTTTTGCTTTAGCGCCTTCTAAATCCATCAGCTCAGTTTCAATTTCTAAGTTTTTACGGATTTGCGCATTCACAATATCTTCTACTTGACGTAGTTGATCTTGTGTCATCGCCTCAAAATGAGAGAAGTCAAAACGCAAGTATTTATCATTAACCAGTGAACCCTTTTGAGAAACATGGTCGCCTAATACTTGGCGTAATGCCGCATGCAGTAAGTGCGTTGCTGAGTGATTTAAACGGATAGCATCACGTCTAGCGTTATCCACGAATGCGGTAATTCTATGGTTAACAACCAGCGAACCCGCTTCTACTTGACCAATATGCCCAATCGCTTGACCATATTTTTGCGTGTCCGTGACTTTAAAACTCGCGCTATCATTATTTAAATAACCCGTATCACCGACTTGCCCACCAGACTCTGCATAAAATGCTGTTTTATCTAGTATAACTAAGCCTTCTTCACCCGCATTCAAGCTGTCTACAGGCTGGCCATCTTTATATAGTGCAGTAATAGTGGCTTGTTGCTCATCATATTGATAACCGGAGAATTCACTACGCTTATCAACTTTAATTAAAGAGTTATAATCCGCGCCAAAACCACTGGATTCACGTGCACGACGACGCTGGTCTTCCATCGCTCGCTCAAAGCCGTCTTCGTCGACTTTAATATTGCGTTCGCGGCAAACATCTGCCGTTAGATCGATTGGGAAACCATAGGTGTCATATAAGCGGAATGCAGCTTCACCATCCAGAGTATCCCCTTTCAGTGAAGCAAGTTCTTCATCTAATAATTGAAGACCGCGTTCTAAAGTACGAGCAAATTGCTCTTCTTCGGTCTTAAGAACTTTTTCAACCATAGCTTGCTGGCGTCCAAGTTCATCTGCTGCAGACCCCATGACTTTAATCAGTGGCGCAACTAATTTGTAGAAGAAGGTGTCTTTTGCACCAAGCATATAACCGTGACGAACAGCACGACGGATAATGCGACGCAAAACATAACCACGGCCTTCATTCGATGGAATAACACCATCGCTAACAAGGAATGCACAAGAACGGATATGGTCAGCAATAACACGTAATGATTTGTTTTCTAAATCTGTCGCGCCAGTTGCTTTAGCTGCAGCTGCGATAAGTTCACGGAAAATATCAATTTCATAGTTTGAATTAACGTGCTGCAATACCGCAGAAATACGCTCTAAGCCCATTCCTGTGTCAACTGAAGGTTTTGGTAGAGGTTCCATTGTCCCGTCAGACTGACGGTTAAATTGCATGAACACCAAGTTCCAAATTTCAATATAGCGGTCACCGTCTTCTTCAGGGCTTCCTGGAGGCCCACCCCATATATGATCACCGTGATCATAGAAAATCTCGGTACATGGGCCACAAGGACCTGTATCACCCATCTGCCAGAAGTTATCTGACGCATATGGTGCACCCTTGTTATCACCGATACGAATAATACGCTCAACTGGAATACCAATTTCTTTATTCCAGATATCATAAGCTTCGTCATCAGTTGCGTAAACGGTCACCCATAACCTTTCTTTTGGTAAGTTAAACCATTCTTCGCTGGTCAATAACTCCCAAGCAAAACGAATAGCGTCATGCTTAAAGTAATCACCAAAGCTAAAATTGCCTAACATTTCAAAAAATGTATGGTGGCGAGCAGTATAGCCCACATTTTCTAAGTCGTTATGTTTACCACCTGCACGCACACAGCGCTGCGCAGTTGTCGCTCGGGAGTATGCTCTTTTATCCAGGCCAAGAAATACATCTTTGAACTGGTTCATCCCTGCGTTTGTGAACAATAGTGTAGGGTCATTATTTGGCACTAGTGAACTACTAGAGACCACTTGATGACCTTTTGTATGAAAAAAGTCGAGAAACGCTTGACGGATCTCAGCGGTGCTTTTACTCATATTTATCCCGATATCAAGCTGGAAACAGAATTACGAATTGTTGAGATGGAATGTAACATCACCTCTAATCAACTCTCCGATTGAAAAGTGACTGATAAGATAAAGTCTCTTTGTGCAGAAGTAAAATATAGATACATCCATTCGCAGCTTTCATTGTAAAGCGTCTAGATATTTTCTGAAAGTATGTTTATACGTTTCACTGGTGTATTTTTCCACAGAAAAACTGTTCAATAAACTATTAATGCAATAGGTGTAAAATAAAACAGGCGCCACCACATCAGTGGAGCGCCTATAAATTATCAATTAATCAATCAATTAGGTTGATATTAAAATTCTTCTGGTGTTTCTTCTTCATCAGCATCATTGATAAAGTCTGTTGCCGCACTGCTAAATTCACCGGTGTGGTTCAATAGCATTTCACGCAGTTTGGTATCAATTTCTTGAGCGACTTCAGGATGCTCTTTTAAATAATTTGTTGAATTAGCTTTACCTTGGCCAATCTTGTCGCCGTTATAGCTATACCAAGCCCCAGCTTTTTCAATTAACTTGTGTTTTACACCCAAGTCAATTAGCTCACCAAAGGTATTAATACCTTCACCATACAAAATTTGGAATTCCGCTTGTTTAAACGGTGCTGCAACTTTGTTTTTTACTACTTTAACGCGAGTTTCACTACCGACGATTTCCTCGCCATTTTTCACAGCACCAATACGACGGATATCTAAACGAACAGATGCGTAGAATTTTAATGCATTACCGCCCGTTGTTGTTTCTGGGTTACCAAACATAACACCAATCTTCATACGAATTTGGTTGATAAAGATCAGTAGAGTGTTAGATGTCTTTAAGTTACCCGCTAATTTACGCATTGCTTGGCTCATCATACGAGCTGCTAAGCCCATATGTGAATCACCAATTTCACCTTCAATTTCAGCTTTCGGTGTTAACGCAGCAACGGAGTCAACGATGATCACATCAACTGCGCCTGAACGAGTTAATGCATCACAAATTTCTAGCGCTTGCTCACCTGTATCAGGTTGAGAACACAGTAAGTTATCGATATCTACGCCTAGTTTTTTAGCATAGATAGGGTCTAAAGCGTGTTCAGCATCGATGAAAGCACACGTTTTACCGCTACGTTGTGCTGCTGCAATAACTTGCAGGGTTAATGTTGTTTTACCTGAGGATTCAGGGCCGTAGATTTCAACAATACGACCTAGTGGCAAGCCACCAGCACCCAATGCAACATCAAGGGATAAGGAGCCTGTTGAGATAGTTTCAACATCCATAGAGCGATCTTCACCAAGACGCATAATGGAGCCTTTACCAAATTGTTTTTCAATTTGGCCTAATGCTGCTGCAAGTGCTTTTTGTTTGTTTTCATCAATAGCCATGTTTACTCCCTAAGTGCAATGATTTGACCACTGCAAATAAAACGATTGAATTCGGTTTGTTGAAATTAATTATACTGTATAATCATACAGTATCAAGGAAATTTTTAATTTAACTGTTTTAAAAGTGTTTCAAGTATATAAACTGTTGATTGAAAACGAACTTCATTTCTGTTTCCTTGAAACACTCTATGTTGTGTAGTGACAAATACCGTTTGGTCTGCCTGTTTTTGTGCAAAACCAAACCATACCGTACCAACAGGTTTTTCTACACTACCGCCCCCAGGGCCTGCTATCCCACTAACTGAAACAGCGAAATCTGCACTGGCTTCTTGTAAAGCACCTGTCGCCATTTCAGTCACAACTTGTTGGCTTACAGCGCCATATCGCTGTAAAGATTCATCCTTAACACCGATCATCTGATGCTTTGCTTCATTGCTGTATGTCACAAAGCCACGCTGAAAGTAATCTGAACTACCCGATATATCGGTTAAAACCTTAGCGACCCAGCCCCCAGTACAAGACTCTGCGGTTGTGACTGTTTTACCCTGTTCTTTCAGTTTTAGCCCAACCTGAATACTCAGTGTTTCAAGCAGCTTCTCATCTATCATGATGTTATCTACCTTTATACCATTTTTTTACGAGCACGATCCCAAACCCATAAACCCGCAATCGCAATTGCGAAGACAGCACCAAAACCAATACCCGCATTCACAACTGACAAACCTGCTTTAATTGCTAATGAGTACAAGCCTAACATAATCAGCATTGCACTATTTTCACCTAAATTTTGTACCGCAATCGCATTCCCAGCCCCAACGGTCTCCTTCCCTTTTTCTTGCAATAATGCATTCAACGGAACGACAAATAAACCGCCAAAAATACCAAGAATAATTAAAATAAAATAGGATGGAATAATATTAGTTTGCAACGAAAGTAACACCACCATTATCCCGATAATAACGCCAGCAGGGATACAACGATAAACCGTTTTTAAGGTAATAAATTTGGCAGCAAGCCCAGCACCTGCGACTATTCCCACCGCAACCATTGCATTTAGAATAGTTGGTGTTGTGTTGTCTTGTAACCCCAGCGCCACAGGTACCCATGCAACAAGGAGAAAACGCAGTGTTACCCCGGCTCCCCAGAACAAACTGGTTCCAACTAGTGAAAAACGGCTTTCTTGGTTTGCCCATAGCACGCGACAAGCACTAAAAAAAGACGTCATCAATAATTTAAGATCCCAACCTTTTCCAGGCCTCGCAGCTTGTAAGTGTGGAATGAAAAAATTCGCGATAACGGCTAATGCGTATAGTACAGCACATGTTCCCAGCGCTAAGATTAAGTTAATATCGGAAAGCATTCCGCCAACAACTGACCCCACTAAAATGGCTGCGATTGTTGAAGCTTCCATGACACCATTGGCCTTAACGAGGTTATTTCCCCCGGTCAGTTCCCCCAAAATACCGTATTTAGCTGGTGAATATGAAGCTGCGCCGATTCCCACTAACCCATAACAAAGGAATGGGTTTAGGCCAAAACAAATCCCTAATGCCCCAATAAACTTGAAGATGTTAGAAAACAGCATCACGCGTCCCTTTGAGAACCTATCTGCGATTTGCCCAACAAACGGTGCTAAAACGATGTACGTAAAAACAAACACCATTTGCAGGATAGGATGACTCCATTCAGGGTAAAATTCGGCTTTTAGCTGGGCTAATATGGCGAATAATAATGCGTTATCTGCAAATGCAGAGAGAAACTGTGAAGCAAGAACGGCTTTCATCCCTCTGCTCATTAACGGTGAATTGGAAGTACTTTCTTGCATCTTATTCATCCTTTAATGCCATTTGCTTTAATGTGACAAAATCCGTTTTACCGCTACCGAGTACTGGCAACTCTTTAACAAAACGAATATCGCGAGGAACCGCTAACTCGGTTAACCCTTTGCTTTTGGCTGCGCTAGACAATGCACTACGGTCTAATTCTTTATCTGTTGTGAACAAAACAAGCGCTTCACCCTTACTGCTGTCTGGCTTTGTCACCACACCGTGATTTGCACTAGGAGAAAGAGAGGCCACCATTTGCTCGATACTTTCGAGAGAAACCATTTCGCCTGCAAGTTTAGCAAAACGTTTAACACGGCCTTTTATCGTACAGAAATTTTTATGATCTAATTCAACGATATCACCTGTGTCGTACCAACCTTCCTCTATTTCGCCTTGTGCATTTTCAGCTTGCGGTGTTTCAAGTACGCCTGGAGCTTCAACACGCAAATACCCTTTCATTATATTTGGGCCTTTAAGCTGTAGTTTACCGCCTTGTTCAATACCAGAGATTGGGATAATTCGCGCTTCCATATCGGGTAAAATCTGCCCTACAGAGCCTTCTTTCGCGGCCATAGGGACATTGATTGATACAATTGGAGCACACTCAGTTACCCCATAACCTTCAAGAATTCGGATGCCAAATTTATCAAACCAGATCTTTTTCGTTTTATCCGATAATTTTTCTGCGCCGGCAACCACATAACGCAAACGTGCAAAATCATACTGATGAGCAAACCGTGCGTAGTTACCTAAAAAGGTTGATGTCCCAAATAATACGGTACAGTTTTTGTCATAGACTAATTCAGGAATGATCCGGTAATGCAATGGGCTTGGATAAAGGAAAACTCGGCTCCCTGAAAATAGTGGGATAAATAAGCCAACCGTCAAACCAAATGCGTGAAATAGCGGCAGTGATGACATAAAGCGGTCACGAGGTGTGAAATCAGCGATCGTTTTAATTTGTTCTACGTTTGCCATTAAACTGGCATGGCTATGGACAACACCTTTGGGTGTACCTTCTGAGCCGGATGTAAATAAAACAATCGCTTCATCGGACGGTTTTCGGAGAATAATCGCTTTTTTAGGGTTAAGTAAGTGCTTAATAATCCATATTTTATCTTGCCATGTTACCGTGTCTTTTAAATCTTCAAGGTAAATCCAACTGGCTTCTGGCACTTGTTCTGGAATATGCGTTAAGTTGCCTTTTTCCAAAAACTGGCGGGAAGTAAAGACCACTTTCGCTGCAGAAGCTTTTAACGCGTTGCTAATACCATGACTGCCCGCAGTGTAATTAAGCATAGCAGGTACTCGGCCTCTCATTAAAGCGCCAAAGATCGCAGCCGCGGTGACTGTCGCATTTGGCAATAATAAGCCAACCCTTTCATTTTCATGTGTATAACGTTCGATAATACGACCAACCCCTAACGTTTTTTTCAATAGAGATTGATATGAATCCTCTTTAAATGCGATATCTTCAATACAAGGCGTGCAGCGCCCAAAAAACTGGACACTTTGAATAAATTCTTCAACTAATGTGACTTGTGGTAAACAAGACATACGAGCAGATTTCATGATTTGGTACAGGTGTTCACCCGCCAAGGCTCGACGCTCTACAGCCTTAGGTGCTTCTGGCATTGGAATATCTTGTGCCGGCAAGATATGCAATGTGATCTTCGGAAACCATTTTAATGGAAAAATCCCTTTCAGACGCCCAAAGTGGCTATATTGAGCCCCTTCAATACGAATAGGCACAACTTTTGCTTCGGACTTTGCGGCCACAAACGCTGCGCCTTCGTATATTTTCATTAAAGAGCCATGAACCGAAATTCGGCCTTCTGGGAAAATAACTATCGGGCGCCCTTTTTCTACCTCTTTAACGAGATGGCGAATACCTAGAGAGTTGGCAGGATCAAGGGGGACAATATCTGCATAGGGCTTAAGCCGCTTCACCATTTTCGGTGTGGCAAATGTCGAATAAACAGCAAATACAGGTTTAACAGGCAAGAAAAGTGCAATTAATACACCATCAAGGAAAGAAACATGATTAGGTGTAATTAAGCATTTATCATGACTAAATTCTTTCGCATCACCAATAACTTGTACACGAAATAAAAATTTAAGTACTGTTTTGACTATCTTTGCCAACATAATGAGTCCCTATACTATGATTATATTTTTATATATTAGAGTGATACGTTTCTACCCTTAGTTGCGTCTATCTTACTGAGCCGCTCCCTTTACTCTAATTGGTATATTCCGAAAATACCGATGGCTTACCCTAAATACGTTTAAGTTAAATCATTAAGTTGTGTGATGATATCGTCAACTGGCTGCGCAGCATCAATAATATGGTGTGCTGTCGCGCGATAGATAGGCTCCCTTTGCTGCATCACTTCTTCAATTTCTTCAACTAAAGATTTCCCCGTCAAGCTTGGCCGCTGATCTGCTTGTGGCTCTGCAGCAAGGCGTTTTGCTAAAACTTCAGGATTGGTATTTAAATAAATAACGGTGCCGTTATTACGCATAATTTGCTGATTTTCTTCAGCGAGAACAAGCCCCCCACCAGTTGAAACAATCATATCGCTTTGCGTAATCGACTTAAGGACGTCAGTCTCTAACTGGCGAAAGTAATCCCAACCGTGCTGTTCAACAATTTCAGCAATACTTTTTCCGGCTTTTTCTAAAATCAATTTATCTGTATCAACAAATTGATAACCTTTAGATTCTGCAAACTTTTTACCAATTGTGGTTTTACCCGCACCTCTTGGACCGATAATGTAAAACATTAAATTTCATCCCATCATCATAAATACTAAGCAATACTAACTACAAATTTGCTTATGATAAATTGCCTAATTTGGCAAATAAAAAAAGAAAGCCACACAAGTGTGGCTATCTCATCATTTTTACTCTCTATGGACGACTTAAAAAGTCGCCATATCCGATCCATTTATACGTTGTTAGCGCATCTAACCCCATAGGGCCACGTGAATGTAATTTCTGCGTACTCACGGCAACCTCTGCGCCTAAACCGAACTGCCCACCATCGGTAAAACGAGTACTTGCATTAACATATACCGCTGCTGAATCTACACACTGAACAAAATAGTCAGCTTGATGGATAGACTCTGTCAAAATAGCATCAGAATGTGCGGTGCCATACTGGCGAATATGGTCGATAGCTGCATCAATATCATCAACAATTTCGACGTTAAGATCCAGTGATAGCCATTCATCAACAAGGTTTTCAGGTTTTACATCAACAACTTTTGCTGGGCCTTGTTTTAGCAATGGAAGCGCTTTCTCACTTGCATGTAGTGTAACTTGTTGCTGCGCCATTTTGTCACTTAAGAACGGTAAAAACTCATTCGCAATCTCTTTATGGACTAATAATGTTTCAAGTGAATTACAGGCACTTGGGCGCTGAACTTTTGCATTAATAATCACGTTAATGGCTTTATTAAAATCCACCGATTTATCAACAAATGTGTGGCAAACGCCAATTCCACCCGTAATGACTGGGATCGTTGATTGCTCACGGCATAATTTATGTAAACCCGCACCACCGCGAGGGATTAGCATATCGACGTAGCGATCTAATTTGAGTAATTGCGCGACTAATTCACGGTCTGGGTTATTGATAGCTTGTACTGCATCTGCTGGTAGCCCGCTATTTTCCAATGCTTTTTGAATAACACTCACCACCGCAAGGTTAGTATGATGCGTCTCTTTCCCGCCACGTAAAATGACCGCATTACCTGTTTTTAGACATAATGAAGCCACATCCACAGTCACATTAGGGCGAGCTTCATAAATAACACCAACAACCCCTAATGGGACACGGCGGCGTTGCAAATTTAAACCGCTATCCAATTGGCTTCCATCAATGATTTGCCCAACAGGATCCGCTAATTGGCATACTTTTCTGACATCATCAGCAATACTTTTTAAACGCTCTGGCGTCAATAATAAGCGGTCTTGCAGCGCTTCAGTCATACCGCTTTCTTTTGCCTGCGCCATGTCTTTTTGATTCGCTGCAAGTATAACTGCATTGTCTTTTTCTAGTAGATCAGCAATTTGTAATAGTGCTGCATTTTTTTGTTTGGTGCTTAACTGAGCTAATTGCCACGAAGCAACCCTTGCCGCCTTACCCATTGTTTCTAACATAATTAACTCACTATCATATCATCACGATGAACGGCCACAGAACCGTGTTCATAACCAAGTATTTTGCTGATTTCTTGTGAATGGTGCCCCGCAATCATTCTAAGTGCATCACTATTATAGTGGCTGACCCCATGAGCAAGGTCTTTTCCTGCCATATTACGAATACGGATCACAGCACCTCGAGAGAAATCACCTTCAATTTTCTGAATACCTTTTGGCAATAACGAGCTGCCTTTTTCCATGATCGCCAGTTGTGCACCATCATCAATATACACATCCCCAGCGGCTGGAGCGCCGAAAATCCAACGTTTACGATTTTCCATTGGGTTTTTTTGCCCATAAAAACGGGTGCCAACAGGAAGGTTTTCAATAACCGCATTAATAACATCCGGTTTATTTCCAGCAGCAATGATAACATCAATCCCTGCACGGCCTGCGACATCTGCCGCTTGCAGTTTAGTTGCCATTCCACCGGTTCCTAACCCACTTACGCTTCCCCCCGCCATTTCACGAAGTTCATCATTAATACCATATACTTCGGGGATCAATTTTGCGTTTGGATTACTGCGTGGATCGGCATCATATAAGCCTTCGATATCAGTCAGTAATAACAGTTTGTCAGCATCACCGAGGATCGCAGCCAAAGCAGATAGATTGTCATTATCACCGACTTTTATTTCCGCGGTAGCAACGGCATCATTTTCATTGATAACTGGAATAATTCCGTTATCTAACAGTGCTTGCAAGGTATCTCGTGCATTTAAGAAACGTTCTCTGTCTTCTAAATCGGCTCGTGTCAGTAACATTTGCCCGATATGAATGCCATAAATGGAGAATAACCGTTCCCATAACTGAATCAGACGACTTTGACCGACCGCCGCAAGCAACTGTTTAGATGCTATGGTAGCCGGCAGTTCGGGGTAATTTAAATGTTCGCGACCTGCGGCAATTGCCCCAGAAGTCACAATAATAATACGATGCCCTTTTTCATATTGCTGCGCGCACTGCCTAACCAACTCAACAATGTGAGCTTGATTTAAACGGCGCGAGCCCCCTGTTAATACACTGGTCCCTAATTTAACCACCAGCGTCTGGCTATTTTTCATCATTTTTCTGCCATTAGGATTAATAAACCAAAAAGTAGGTATCATTTTTATCAGGAGAAGCGCGTTATGCCAACAGGCATAACGCAAAATTCAACAAAAGTTGGTTTAAAACAAATTTATGCGCTTAATTCCAGTTTTAATTCTGCCATTAGCGGGGAGGGAAAGAGGCTCAACTCAAGTTCAGATAATTGTTTAACAAGGGCTTGATGAAAAGACACTAAATTTTGCTCAGTCGCCTCAATGGTTGCTGCATCTTTTAAGGTTTTAACTTGCCAGCTACCATGGCTATTGTATAGGCCAAAATGATAAGTAAATTCAAAGCCTTTATCAGTTGCAACCAATTTTAACCACCACCCCCAAAATTCACGTTTTTCTGGAGCAATATTTGCATTTACACAAACAACAAGGCTATCAAATATATAACAACCATTTAAACATTGTTTTTCACGTAAATAAGGTCCTATCGTAGCAAACTTCTTTAAATACTTTCCATTTGAGTAATCAGTCGGTAAAGCCATGTTAAGGATCTCCTTCTTGGGAAGATCCCTTTTTAACAAATGGGAAAAAATAAGCAAGTTATTAAATAAAATTAAAGTATTTTTGCTTTTAACCAATTGGTAGTTTCACTTAATGCCTTTTCAAAATTAGCAAAAACAGGCTTGCTTGGTAAAATTATCGTGTCAGCATCCATCGATGAACGTCGAATTAAATCAGATTCCGCTTTAGGGCTATAAATATCATCCTTAAGGCTAACCGATAACATTGGAACTTGATTACGTTTCCCTAAAAGCCCCTGATTTTTAAGTGAATAACAGCTTAATTCATGGCGTAAAGCAGAACCATCAACTTGATAAATACCCAAGCGACTGGCGAACACATCCAAAACCATCCGAGGAATATCTTGCTGATATTTTTCTTCATGCAATAAACTGTGCACAATTGGCCCTATGACAGCGACTGCTTTAATCTTATCAGGGCACATATAAGCCAATCTTAATGCTATATTTGCGCCAAAACGCATGCCCACAATGCCAAAACGCGTATGGTCAATCCAAGCAATATCCCCTAGTTGGCGAACGATTTGCTCATGTAACGTGCTTGTTTCCTGGGTCAGTTTTTGCTTAACAGAATAACCAATGGATGGCATGTCCAGTGTTAGCATCGCAATACCAAGAGGTTCAAGGTAGTCACGAAAATAGCGACAAAAATCAATTTGTAAGCTATCTAACATACCGCAGACCATCACCGTCGGGTAAGGCCCTTGACCCTGTGAAGGGATATGTAGAAAGCCGCAGACTTCTTTTCCACCATCAACTTTAAATGGAATTTTCTTTAAGCGGTATTGAGAAAATTTCGCTGCGCTATCATAAGCTTTACAAGCCAGCAAAATAGCTTGGTCAGCAAGCTCATCGCCCTTAATAAATGGGTAAGCAGCAATGCTGTACAAGTTAGCTGAACGTAACCAAGCATCCCCTGCCTCTGCACCTTTCTCAAACTCTAATGCTTTTTGCTGCCAATGCATGGCTTGCTGGGACCATTCGAAACACCAGTTTCCGCGCCGGTTGCCAATGACCGTATCCAATAAGTTATCATTACTGCGCTCGGCATCAGAGATAGCAATGCGGCTCAGTACTTCTTCAATTTCTAAGGCGTCGATCCCTCGCCAAATCCACATTAAGCGGTTGATCATACGATACCACCCCGCATGATGAGACCCGCTTAACACGCTATGTTCTTTGATTTGAGAAATGGTTTGAGATGAATAAGAGACTAGTGTTGACGTTTCAACTTGCCTGACTTTAGGTTTGAAAAGTTTTTCTGAAAGGTTTTGCTGAGTCATCCCTATTTCCTTGTCTATCAGAGTTGAACTTGGCCAAAAAATAAAGGGAATGCAAAAATGCATTCCCCAAATTATATCGCGTTTAGCTTAAAAATTTTAGGTATTAATGTGTTCTTGCAATCAATAAAGTCGATAATACTTTATAATAACAATGTTTTTTCACCTAAAACTCGCCTGAAACACCGATTTATTTATCTTGTTCACACAATGGTTTAACAAAAACGACACCCATATCCCATGGCTGTTCAATCCATGTGTCTTGTGGGATATCCACAACGTAATCATCAACTAATGGACGACCTGCTGGTTTAGCGAAAATAGTCACAAAGTGCGCTTTAGGGTACATATCACGAATAGCTTGTGCTGTACCGCCAGTATCAACGAGGTCATCAATCACAATATAGCCTTCACCATCACCTTCGGCGCGTTTAATCACGGTTAATTCGCGCTGGTTGTCATGGTCATAGCTAGAAATACAAACGGTGTCAACGTTACGAATACCAAGTTCGCGTGCGAGAAGTGCACCAGGAACAAGGCCACCACGGCTAACCGCGATAATACCAGTCCATTGCTCTACTGGTAATAAACGTTGTGCGAGTTTACGGGCATGTATTTGCAACATATCCCACGTTACGACATATTTTTCGCTCATATAATTCGGGTCCCGACTGCTGAGTAAATCTGAAATGTGTCTTGCGGAAAAAAGGTTGCGCGAGATTATAGTGATTTGGGCGGTTAAAAACCAGCAAAAAGCGTCATTCGTCATTAATTATTATCATTTACACTGTCCATTGCTCAAAAGAAAGTGTTATCCTGAGTTTATCAGCAATGCATCATTTAATTTTGCATATCAAGCTAGTAACTAACATAACTCAACTAAAAATCTCTGAGGTAATTTGAGTTGCTCGGTCAATAAAACTAGTGATGCCATACCCCAAGGAAATTAAATATTTTCCCTAAATAATTTGGGTTGTGGCTAGGCGGCAAATGAGAAAATCCCTAGGAGCATACATAAGTATGTGACTCGGGTTTACGAGTGAAGCCAACAACGCTACAACTCAAAATATGACGGGAAAAGGAG
This sequence comes from Providencia huaxiensis, assembly GCF_002843235.3. Lineage (NCBI taxonomy): Bacteria > Pseudomonadati > Pseudomonadota > Gammaproteobacteria > Enterobacterales > Morganellaceae > Providencia > Providencia huaxiensis. The sequence continues at coordinate 394,822 of NZ_CP031123.2, read as the reverse complement.
AAAAACGTGTCTGAACTTGCTACATTATCCCCCCAACCGCTATGGGACATCTTCGCTAAAATCTGCTCTATCCCACACCCTTCATACCATGAAGAGGCCTTAGCAGCGCATATTGTTGATTGGTCTAAACAAAAGGGCTTTCACGTTGAACGCGATGAAGTGGGCAATATTCTGATCCGTAAACCTGCAACACCTGGTTATGAAAACCGCAAAGGGGTTGTTTTACAAGCTCACTTAGACATGGTGCCACAAAAAAATAACGACACGGTGCATGACTTTAAAACAGACCCAATTCGTCCATATGTTAATGGAGAGTGGGTCACTGCTGAAGGAACCACATTAGGCGCTGATAACGGCATTGGTTTAGCTTCTGCATTGGCGGTTCTTGCTGATGATAGTGTTGAACATGGCCCAATGGAAGTTCTCCTGACCATGACCGAAGAAGCCGGTATGGAAGGTGCCTTTGGCTTGAAAGCCGGCTGGTTGCAAGCAGATATTCTGATTAACACCGACTCTGAAGAAGAAGGTGAAATTTACATGGGTTGTGCTGGTGGTGTTGATTTTACAACCACATTTGACCTGACTCGTGAAGCCTTACCACAAGGCTATAAAACCTTCACAATGACCCTAAAAGGCTTAAAAGGTGGGCACTCAGGTGGTGATGTACATTTAGGCTTAGGTAATGCCAATAAGCTGCTAGCGCGTTTTCTGGCAGGACACGCAGAAGATTTAAGCCTAAAATTATTAGATTTCAGAGGCGGTACTGTCCGTAATGCTATTCCTCGTGAAGCCTATGCCGTTATTGCTGTTCCAGCAGACAAAGTTGCTGAATTAACGACATTAAGAGCACGTTATGAAGATATTCTGAAAAACGAATTAGCTGTCGTCGAACCTAACCTTGTTCTACTGCTAGACGAAGCACAGAGTGAGTTAAAAGCGCTTTCTGATGACTGCCAAAAACGTTTTGTTTTCTTCTTAAATGCTGCGCCAAACGGTGTAATTCGCATGAGTGATGTTGCCATTGGTGTGGTTGAAACATCACTTAACGAAGGCGTTGTACGACTAACTGAAGATAAAGCAGAAATTATCTTTCTTGTGCGTTCTCTTATCGATAGCGGCAAAAACTACGTTGTTAACATGCTGACCTCTATCAGTAAATTAGCACAAGCCCAATACCGAGCGGAAGGCAGCTACCCAGGTTGGCAGCCAGATGCAGACTCACCAGTGATGCATTTAGTTAGCGATACCTACAACAAACTGTTTGGTAAAATCCCTAATGTGATGGTGATCCATGCAGGCCTTGAGTGTGGCTTATTCAAAAAACCTTACCCAGACATGGATATGGTTTCTATTGGGCCAACCATTCGTGGGGCACACTCCCCTGATGAGCGTGTGCATATTGCAAGCGTTGGTGAGTATTGGAAATTATTAACTGCGGTTTTAAAAGCAATTCCAGTTAAAGAATAAACAACTAATTAATTGCAAATCAAACACCTATCATACGATGGGTGTTTTTTTATAATTCAAGTAATAGTTGTCTTTCAAGCTGTGGGCTTTGTAGCATCACATGTAAGCCAACTAACCGAACACCACGCCCTAGGCGCCGATTATCCCAAACTTGTTTCGCTATTTGCACCAAATCCTGTTTATTGAGAACTGGATATACGTGTTCTTGTGTGGTTTGCTGGAAGTCTGCAAATTTAAATTTCACACCTTGGCGAGCAATGCGTAGGTCAGGTTTTACCTTCGCCAAACGCCGTTGGAGTTCATCATATAATTTATCAAGCAGCAGCAAACAATCCCCCCACTGGTCAATATCCACAGCAAACGTACGCTCAACCCCCACCGACTTTCTCAGCCTATCAGGGTTAATAGCTCGCTCATCGATACCATGGCAACGCTCCCAAAGTACCTGTCCAAATTTACCCATGCTTTTAATCAATTCAACAACATCATATTTTTGGACATCCGCACAAGTCATCAACCCCATATCCGCTAATTTTTGGGCTGTTACCTTACCCACCCCAGGAATTTTTTTTAGAGGCAAGTTAAGAACAAATTGATCGATATTTTGCGGTGTGATTACGAATTGACCATTGGGTTTATTCATATCTGAAGCGATTTTCGCCAAAAACTTTATTGGCGCTATCCCCGCTGAAGCGGTTAATTGCAGTTCATCAAAGATTTGCTGGCGAATAGCCTCTGCGATTAACGTTGCAGAGCCGTGCAATTGTGTGCAATCCGTAACATCCAAATAAGCTTCATCAAGAGAAAGGGGCTCTATGAGGTCCGTATAGCGTGCAAATATCTTTTGAATATGCAAAGAGGTTTCTTTATAAAGTGCCATATGCCCAGGAACAACTTTCAAATGCGGGCAAAGCCTAAGTGCAATTGCTGTGGACATAGCACTGTGAACACCGTAGCGACGGGCTTCATAATTTGCAGTGCTAATAACGCCTCGACGATTTGCGCTTCCACCCACCGCAATAGGCACATTGCGAAGGCTTGGATCGTCCCGCATTTCTATCGCTGCATAAAAGCAGTCCATATCAATATGAATAATTTTACGCACGAGTTAACCCTGCCAATCAAACACCTGATTAAATATACAGTACATTTGTTAGCCATGCAATCATTGTTACATCACCATAAAACTGATGAACAGGGTGCTAACTTAATGATAACTAGGTAATTCATCATATTGCAATAATCATCTGCCAAGCTATCCAATTAAAGACTCTACTTAAAGTTAGTCTTAAAAATAAGTGTTAATACTTACTTTTAAACAAAAAAGTAATAGAAAGAGTTGTTTTACCAACGACAATACCTTGAAAACTATCTATGGATTATATCTATGGCAATTATATCAACATCAAAATATGTTAATTTTATGGCAACTCTCATAATACTGTTTGCTAGCCAGACAGCTTTTGCACTATCCCCTAAAATTGTTGCGCATCGAGCAGGAACTGCGGATGCCCCTGAAAATACGCTTTACGCTATTGATTTAGCGATTAAAAATAAGTCAGATGCGATTTGGATAACCGTACAATTAAGTAAAGACAATCAATTAGTTTTATATCGACCAAGCAAACTGAATGAACTAACCGATAAAAAAGGTAAAGTATCCGCATACAACGCTGAGCAACTAAACCAAATCAATGCGGCTTATCAATTTAGCCAAAAACATAATCAACAGTTTCCTTTGCAGAAAACCACGATTAGTACGTTAAAAACTATTTTGCAAGAATATCCGAATACAACTTTCTATGTTGACCTGAAATCACCTGATGCAGACCCTAACATTCAAGCAGAAGCTATTCTTAATCTATTGAAAGAGACAAATAGTGTTAATCGAGTACGTTTTTATTCAACTAATGACGCATTTTTAAATGCACTGAAAACTCTTGAGCCTAAATTACAGTTATTCGAAAGCCGAGATGAAACTCGCACTATACTGGCAAATAGTGTGATAAGTCATCAATGTCCTATGGAAAATCATGAATCTGAAACCCGTTGGTTCGGTTTTGAATTACATCGAAAAATTGAAGTTGTTGAAAAATACACTTTAGGTGAAGCCCGTTCACCTGCGGTTATTTCATGGGACAAAGAAGCTATTGATTGTTTTAGAAAAAATGGTAATGCTTATATCATTGTTTTTGGTGTTAATAATGAAAGTGACTACCAACTCGCAAAAGAAATTGGTGTTGATGCTGTAATGGTTGATTCACCTAAAGCATTTAAAAAATAATATACTTCAATATAAAAACTAAGTTATTTCAATAATAGCTTAGTTTTTAACTTACATTATTTAAAATAATCATTTTATTTTATTACATAATAACAAGTTATATTAAGCCACGTCCGTAAGATTAAATAGTATAATGCTCTTCATAGCGACCTTAGCCAACAATACTGTTAGCTAAGGTATATAAATTAAGAGTTGAATTATATAATTCGGTTTTTATTGAGCAGTTTTTTACGTGCTTCTTCGCGTGCCATGCGTTTCTTACGCGCATCACAAGGTTCGGGACAATCACACACTTTTTCAACACCAATACTGCTTAACCCACCGCAGCTACCTTGAATACTCTTACGTTTAATAATATACCCAAGTGACATGCCTAAAAAGGCCAACAAAAACAGTGCAAAGGCTGCAATGAAAATATTAAGCATTTTTTTGTCCTCCTACAACTACTGTTTTTTGGTTAAAAACGGTTCGAATGCCTTAGTATAACGCTCTTCAAAACCTTTATCTGTCTTAACAATCATGAAAACAGGAATATTCATTTTTTCAGCTAAAGCAAAGCCAGCTTCAGGCCCCAAAACATTTAGCCCTGTAGATAAGCCATCAGCACTCATGCAATTTTCTGCAATCACCGTAATAGAAACTAAATTATGAGTGATTGGTTTTCCTGTTTTCGGGTCAATCGTATGAGAAAAACGAACGCCATCTTGCTCGAAATAATTACGGTAATCTCCTGATGTAGCGATAGAACGGTCACCCGGTTCAATGACCTCTTGTGCTGTTTGGCTTGCCCCATCCGCTGCAGGTTTTTCTATTGCAATACGCCATGGCACTTCTTTACCATTTGTTCCTTTTGTACGCACTTCACCACCGATATCAACCATATAATTATTGATACCCAATGATTCTAAATATTCAGCAACAACGTCGACACCATAACCTTTAGCAATTGAGGAGAGGTCAACGTACAGCTCAGGGATTGTTTTAATTAGGTTATTATCTTGAACAGCAAGTTTTTCGATACCAACCCAAGCGCTACGCTTAGCTAATTCCTCATCCGAAGGTGCTTTAGTCACTCTTCCTTCAGGACCGAAACCCCATAAATTAACTAAAGGGCCAACCGTTACATCTAATGAACCACTTGTCAGCTTATTAATTTCAATCGCTTTTTTAACCACTGTTGCCGTTGCGGCAGATACAGGGAATGGTGTATTCACTTCTTTAAATTGGTTAAAACGACTTAATTCTGAATCTGGGCGATATGTTGACATTTGGTCGTTAACTTCTTCCAGACGTTTATCTATTTCAGCTTGAATAGCTTCAGGCTTTGGCTCCGAAGAGTCTGTAACATACTTAACCGAATAGTACGTACCCATCGTTTGCCCCTGAAGATTCTGCTGTTCAGGTCCACCACAGGCAGTAAGAAACAGAGCCGCAACAAATAGCAGTATTGGGGTATAGATTCTTTTACTTAGCATAATTTTCTCCGCGTCAATCATGAGCGCATTTTGTTAAGGTCGCCCAGACTATTAACACACTTTACATCGTCACCCATGCAGAGAATGTTCCAGTCAAAATAATTATAAATCTATCGATTAAGCGCTAGCTAATTAGCACTTAATCGATTTACTAAAATCACAAAGAGGGAAAATATTTTCCCTCTTTAAAGTATTACTGTCTACTGACTTTAATAAATCTAATAAAATCAGCTAAGTTGCTTAACCACCGAAGTCATCCAATAAGATATTTTCATCTTCAACACCGAGGTCTTTCAACATTTTAATCACAGCAGCATTCATCATTGGAGGCCCACACATATAGAACTCACAATCTTCTGGCGCCGGATGGTCTTTTAAGTAGTTTTCATATAAAACATTATGAATGAAACCTGTATAACCATTCCAATTATCTTCAGGCATAGGATCAGAAAGCGCTACATTCCATGTAAAGTTTTCACGTTCGGCTGCAAGTTGGTCAAAATCTTCTGTGTAGAACATCTCGCGGACTGAACGCGCACCATACCAGAAACTGATCTTACGTTTAGAATCTAAGCGACGCAGTTGGTCAAATATGTGAGAACGCATTGGTGCCATTCCCGCACCACCACCGATAAACACCATTTCTGCTTCCGTTTCTTTAGCAAAGAATTCACCAAACGGCCCAGAAATCGTCACTTTATCCCCTGGCTTTAATGACCAAATATAAGAGGACATAATTCCTGGTGGAACATCAGGGTTACGAGGTGGAGGTGTAGCAATACGCACGTTTAGCATGATGATGCCATGCTCTTCCGGGTAGTTTGCCATTGAGTAAGCACGAACCGTTGGCTCTTTAACCTCAGACACATAACGGAACAGGTTAAATTTATCCCAATCTTCACGATACTCTTCCGGCACATCAAAATCTTCATATTTGACGACATGTTCCGGGCATTCAATTTGAATAAAGCCACCCGCACGGAAAGGAACAACCTCGCCCTCTGGGATTTTCAATTTTAGCTCTTTAATGAAAGTGGCTTTGTTATCATTAGAAATAACTTCACACTCCCATTTCTTCACACCAAAAATTTCTTCTGGAAGCTCAATTTTTAAATCTTGTTTAACGTTGACCTGACACGCTAATCGGCAACCTTCTTTTGCTTCACGTTTGTTGATGTGTGAAAGCTCAGTTGGCAGAATATCACCACCGCCTTCTTTGATTGTCACACGGCACTGACCACAAGAGCCACCACCACCGCACGCTGATGAAACAAAAATACCTTGGTTTGATAACATGCCTAACAGCTTGTCACCTGCTGGAGCTTCAAAGCTTTTGTCTGGATCGCCATTAACTTCAACTTTGATGTTCCCTGTGTTGACTAGCTTGGATTTTGCAAACAGGATTAAACCTGTCAGCACCAAGACAATCAGGGTAAACATCACGACACCTAAAATAATAATTTCCATGAATTCTTCTCGCCTTTATAGCTGCACACCGGAGAAGGACATAAAGCCCAATGCCATTAAACCGGTTGTCACAAAGGTGATACCTAACCCTTTTAGACCCGATGGAATATCTGAGTACTTCATCTTCTCACGGATAGCCGCCAGCAATACGATTGCGAGCATCCAACCGATCCCCGAACCGAACCCATACACGACCGATTCGCTAAAGTTATAATCACGCTGAGCCATGAAAGAAACACCACCGAAAATGGCACAGTTAACGGTAATCAATGGCAAAAAGATACCTAACGCGTTATACAGTGATGGGAAGTAGCGATCTAAAATCATTTCAAGGATCTGAACTAACGCGGCAATAACCCCGATAAAAGTGATGAAGTTCAAGAAGGATAAGTCGATACCTTCCGCAATCGCACCATCACGTAATATCAAGTTGTATACCAAGTTATTGGCTGGAACAGAGATCCCAAGAACTACCGTTACAGCAATACCCAGTCCAAAAGCGGTTTTTACATTCTTCGACACCGCAAGGAAAGTACACATTCCCAAGAAAAACGCTAATGCCATATTTTCAATAAAAATGGCTTTAACAAACAGGCTAATATAATGTTCCATGTTATTAGTCCTTCTCTATCTGAGCTGGTTTTAGAGTACGTAATCCCCAAATCAGCATACCAATGATAAAGAATGCACTTGGCGCGAGGAGGAACAAGCCATTTGGCATGTACCAACCACCGGTTTGTAGTGATTCAAAAACTGTGATGCCAAACAATTTGCCGGAACCAAATAACTCACGGAAAAAGCCGACTAAAATAAGGATCACACCATAACCTAGACCATTACCAATACCGTCCATGAAGCTTTCAATTGGTGGCGCTTTCATTGCATAAGCTTCAGCACGCCCCATTACGATACAGTTAGTAATAATCAAGCCAACAAATACAGAAAGTTGTTTTGATATTTCATAGGCATATGCACGTAAAATTTGGTCAACCACAATAACTAAAGATGCAATGATCGCCATTTGAACGATAATACGTACACTGCTCGGAATATAGTTCCTGATAAGTGAAATAAAGAAGTTAGAAAATGCCGTCACTAAGGTTACAGCAATCGTCATAACGAGTGCGGTTTCTAACTTCGTTGTCACTGCAAGTGCAGAACAAACCCCTAATACCTGTAAGGCAATCGGGTTGTTATCAAATAGCGGCCCAAGTAGGACGCGTTTTACTTCTTTTGAATCAGCCATTATTCAGCGCTCCTTCACGTACTTTTTTCAGGAACGGACCAAAACCGTTATCCCCTAACCAGAAATCAAACATATGTTGGATCCCGTTTGATGTTAGAGTCGCACCTGAAAGGCCGTCGATACCGAATGGGTTATCTGTAGCACCACCGCGCACGATTTTAATTGCCGGAACCCCCTGTTCATTGAACAGTTTTTTACCAGGCCATTGCGCTTTCCACTGAGGATTATCAACCTCACCACCCAGACCTGGGGTTTCACCATGTGCGTAGTAAGTAATACCACGAGAGGTGACACCATCTACATCAACCGCAATAAAGGCATACATCACAGACCACAAGCCAGAGCCGTAAACAGGTAAAATAATTTGTGATACTTTCCCTGTTTCATCTTTAACCAAATAGATTTCGGCGCTATTGGCACGACGGCGGATTTTTGCAATATCCTCTGCTGGAGATAATGCAATACTCGTTTCTTCACTACGTAGCTCGTTATTTAAGTCATAACGGCTAGTGCTATCAGACAATTCATTAGTTTTAAAATTCAAAAGCTTAGGCTCGATACGTTCCTTATATACACTTTGAATTTCCTCAGCGGTCATTTTAGGTTGTAGCAAACCTGCCACACTTAAAATATTACGTTGAGTATCTAACTGAATCTGCTCTTGCTGCTGTGGTTTTAAACCAACGGCAGCCCCTGCGACGACAATTGAGCACACTAGGCAAAGAATAAAAACGACTAGAAATGTTCTGCCGACGCTATCGTTATTAATTGGTTTTTCATTAGCCACGAGCTTTTCTCCGCTTAATATTTGCTTGAACGACCAGATAGTCAAACAGAGGAGCAAACAGGTTGGCGAATAGGATAGCCAGCATCATCCCTTCGGGATAAGCTGGGTTAACAACCCTGATAAGGACACACATTACGCCGATCAGAATACCGTACGCCCATTTACCTTTGTCTGTGAATGACGCTGATACTGGGTCTGTCGCCATAAAAATCATACCAAATGCGAAGCCGCCGAGTACCATGTGCCACCACCATGGCATGGCAAATAATGGGTTGGTATCAGAGCCAATAGCATTGAATAGGTAAGACATTGCAATCATGCCGACCATCACACCAGCAACAATACGCCATGATGCGATGCGGAAGAACATGATAAGAGCACCACCAATAAACAGCATCAGTGTTGACACTTCACCAATTGAACCTGGCATGTTACCTAAAAAAGCTTGCATCCAAGTAATCGGTTCATGAGTCACCGTGTTCATTAGCGCATGCTCACCACCTGTTGCCCATTGTGATAATGGTGTTGCACCAGAGAAGCCATCTGCAGCTGTCCAAACTAAGTCACCTGATATTTGAGCAGGGTAAGCAAAGAATAAGAAAGCACGACCCGCTAATGCCGGGTTTAAGAAATTACGCCCAGTACCGCCAAAAATTTCTTTCGCGACAACAACCCCGAAAGTAATACCTAATGCAGCCTGCCACAAAGGAATAGTTGGCGGCACAATCAAGGCAAATAGAATCGAGGTAATAAAGAAGCCTTCGTTTATTTCATGGCCGCGGATCATGGCGAATAACACTTCCCAGAAACCACCGACTAAGAAAACGACTGCATAAATAGGCAGGAAATACACTGCACCCAGCAGCATTTTACTTCCCCACCCTGCATCCATCGAAAGTGATGCGCCTAAAAACTGTGCTAAGCCATAATGCCAATCACTTGCGAGAACTTGCTGTAACTCAGCTCCGCTATATAATTGGTGCAAAGCTGGGATAGCTTGGTTACCAACGTTATACATTCCCCAGAACATCGCTGGGAAAACCGCTAGCCATACCAATATCATCATACGTTTCAGGTCGATGGTATCCCTGACATGAGAACGCCCTTTTGTTACCGTACCCGGCGTGTAAAAAACAGTCGAAACTGCTTCAAATAACGCATAGTATTTTTCTAGCTTTCCACCGGGCTCAAAATGGTGCTCATACTTTTCAAATAAATTTTTCAGACCCATGGAATCACCCTTCTAGCTCAATCTTGGTCAGAACATCACGTAGCACCGGACCATATTCATATTTCGCTGGGCAAACATAGGTACATAAACCTAAATCTTCTTCGTCCAACTCTAAACAGCCCAATTCTTGTGATGTGTCAGTGTCTCCAGCAAGGAGATCGCGCAATAAATGAGTGACCATGATGTCGAGAGGCATGACTCGCTCGTAGTTACCAATTGGTACCATCGAACGTTCGCCACCGTTCATTGTCGTTGTAAAATTAAAGCGTTTATTTTTCAGGAAGTGCCCGATTGTGGTACGAGTAATCGTAAATTTATTAATACCTGGCATAATCCAACCAAATAATTCTTTATCGCGACCCTCGGCTAACACTGAGACTTGATTATGAAAACGACCAAGATAGTGATGGGTATCATCGCATGTCACGCCCCAAAGGACTGAACCCGAAATAATACGGTTTTCACCTGCTTTAAGCTGACCTTGTGTTAGTTCATATAAATCAGCACCTAGGCGAGTACGCAGAAGACGAGGCTTTTCAACTTGTGGCCCTGCTAATGAAATCACGCGGTCTGTGTAAAGGTGACCCGTAACAAATAGCTTACCAATAGCGATTACATCTTGGTAATTAAGGCTCCAAACTTTTTTCTTAATACTGACCGGTTCCAAGAAATGGATATGAGTTCCCGCTAAACCAGCAGGATGCGGCCCTGTAAATTGGGTATAAGAAATTTGGTTATGAGCCGCATTCTTCGGTAAGTCTCCCTCTCCATGACACACATGGATTTTACCTTCCGTTAAGCGACTTAAAACCAAAAGCCCATCGTTAAATGCTTGTTCTTGCTCTTGAATAACTAAAACAGGATCCGCTGCAAGTGGGTTAGTGTCCATTGCAGTGACAAAAATAGCGATAGGTGAAGAACCAGGCTGTGGTGAACGGCTAAATGGACGCGTTCTTAAAGATGTCCACATACCCGATTTTATCAAATTATCTTCAACTTGCTGTTGAGTTAACGTTGATAGCTCATCACGAGTATAAGCTGCAAAAGTTTCTTGTTCGTCACCATCAATTTCGATGACAACAGATTGAAGCACACGACGCTCACCACGATTAATAGCAATAATTTGACCGCAGGCTGGGCTTGTAAACAAAACCCCTGGGTTCTTTTTATCTTCAAAAAGAACCTGTCCTTTAACTACACGCTCACCTTCTTTAACCAGCATCGAAGGACGCATTCCGACATATTCTTCACCTAGCACAGCTACGTGTTGAATTTTCGGGCCGTCTTCTATCACTTGGGCTGGCTCACCTGCGATAGGAAGGTTGAGGCCTTTTTTAATTTTAATCATAAGATCTGCACAAGTTTATCAGTTAAACCCTAAGCTAACGATTCAGCAATGAATGATAGCGACTCATTAAATAAAAAATAGCTCAAGTAATAGTTATCACTTAAGCAGGTATTCTCACATAATTGTTACTAAATTTTATCTTCTGCCAACCATAATTTTATCAGTTCCCACTCTCTATGTCCGGCTATAGAAGTGACATAGTTCAAGCAAATTGCATTAATATTTAAATTTTTCTGTTAACAATTCGTTATTATCGATGCTTAAGCTCATATTTATCGACCAATGTTTAATTTTTAAGCAATAAAGGTTCATTTAAAAACTATTAACAAACTATATTAATTTTCGATTTACTCGTCTAAAATGCATAAAATATGTACTCTTTTTGTTCAATAACATTTTCGTGATATGGCTTAGATATGAAATTAAGTAAATTTTTTAGTGCAATTTTTTTATTTATACTCATATATTCCCCTGCTATTCAGGCGAGTAACTATTCATTTCTACTTAATAATAACGTATCTGATAACCCAAATTCATCTATTTTTATTCAAATATTTAAGCAAGAAGGTTTATTAGAACTCTATCAAAAAACGCCATCAGGAAAATATAAACTGTCGAAAACTTACCCAATTTGTAAATTCTCTGGCGGGCTAGGTCCCAAAAAGATTGAAGGTGACCTAAAAAGCCCAGAAGGATTTTATCAAATTACAACAGAACAGCTCAATCCTAACAGTCGGTATTACCGATCTATCAATATCGGTTTCCCTAATGAGTTTGATAAGGCACAAGGCTATAACGGTAGCTACCTTATGATCCATGGCAGTTGTGTTTCAGTTGGGTGTTATGCCATGACGGATGAATATATGGGTGAAATTTACCAAAGGGTAGAGACAGCCTTACTTAGCGGACAGCCCGTCATTAATGTCAGCATTTACCCATTTAGAATGACAAATGAAAATATGCTGCGCTACCGCAATTCCAGCCACTATGCCTTTTGGAAACAACTCCAACCTGCTTACGAGTATTTCAACCGTACAGGAAGACCCGCTGAGGTGTCCGTCGCGTTAGGTAAATATGCAGTTATTGACCAACCTGAAACCCCAACAAAATTGTTAGGGTCTAAATCACAATATGCGCTCACCAAGATAGAATAAGACGAAATTACCGGGGTCAATTCGCTGCCAATTTTCGTTACCCGTTAATGGTTGCGTTGCGATGACAGAAACAACATCAGTGGGTGTCGTGCACTGCTCAAAATCGATTTCAATATCTTGGTCGAGTAATTTAGCTTTACCAAATGGTGCCTTGCGCGTTAGCCAATGCAAATTCGTTGAACTAAAGGCCATCATATATTGCCCATCAGACAGCAACATATTAAACACGCCTTTATGACGTAATTGGTCAGCTAAGGTCGCAATAAAACGGAACACACTTTTCCAATTCGATGGCCTGCGTGGGTACTTTTCACTGAGTTGATGAAGTATCCAGCAAAATGCCCATTCGCTATCGGTTTCACCTATCGGCCAATAGCGCCCAGTTTTCAGTGTACGATATCCCTTTAACTGCCCATTATGCGCATAAGTCCAATTACGCCCCCATAGCTCGCGAGTAAAGGGGTGAGTGTTTACTAACGACACATCCCCTCGGTTTGCTTGGCGAATATGAGCAACAATACTTTCTGACTTAATCGGGTATTCCTGCACAAAGCGGGCGACAGGTGACAAAAAACTAGGTTGAGGATCTTTAAATGTGCGACACCCGAGCCCCTCATAAAAGGTAATTCCCCAGCCATCTTTATGTGGGCCAGTTTGCCCACCTCGGGAAATCAACCCACTTAAGCTAAACGAAATATCGGTTGGAACATTGGCACTCATGCCAAGTAACTCGCACATTTAAAAACTCCTGAAACAGTAATAACTGTTATTTCACCATCTCTTTTTCGATTAACTGAATTAAGATATGAATAACTTTAATATGAATTTCTTGGATACGGTCGGCATACCCAAAGTGTGGGACTCGAATTTCGATATCCGCGGTGCCAGCCATTTTCCCGCCATCTTTGCCTGTTAGCGTGATGACTTTCATGCCTTTTTCACGTGCTGCCGCAATCGCTTTAATAATGTTCCCTGAATTACCAGAGGTAGAAATTCCGAGTAAAACATCCCCTTTCATACCAACAGCTTCGATGAAACGTGAAAAAACGTATTCATATCCAAAGTCATTACTCACGCAAGATATATGACTCACATCTGAAATTGCAATTGCAGGATAACCTGGGCGGTTTTCACGGTAACGTCCTGTTAATTCTTCAGCAAAATGCATTGCATCACAGTGAGACCCCCCATTACCACAAGATAATACTTTGCCACCCGCTTTAAAAGAGTCAGCGAGCAGTACAGCGGCCTGTTGGATAGCAGCAATATTGGCATCATCGCTAAGAAAATTCGATAACGTCTCGGCCGCTTCTGTCAGCTCACCACGGATTAAGTCTTGATACATGAGATTTCCTCTTAATTAAGAATACGTTATAGAGAGTACGATTAATTCATATCCAAATTATCCTAAAAGAAAAATGGCGCTCCATGGCAAAACTCAGATAGATATCAGTAATTAATCTTTAATAGTCAGATTGTTGCACAGGGATAATTTTGTTTCTACTTTTGATTGTGCTGTCTTGGCCCTATCGACAAAATTCATCGAAACTCATAACCAATAAGACAAATTACTGCGATAACTTCCTTTACATGACGTTTTTGTGAGCTAAGTTGTAATTAAGATGTAAATACATTGCTAATTCTTTATTAATGGGTATAGATTAAAGCAACAGACAGGTCAGACCTCTTACAAGTAGACGGGAGCTTAACTATGATCCTTCTCAGCATTGTGTTATTTCTCGCCTTAATCGGCGTACTTTGTTATCACAAAACCTCTTTAATTTTTAGCTCGATATTGTTATTAGCCTATACCGCGGTGATGGGCGCAATGAACCTTTGGAGCTACTGGATGTTACTACCAGTCGCCTTGGTACTATTTCCTTTTGTATTCAGCCCAGTACGCCAATCTCTATTTTCCGCTCGTGCGATGAAAATGTTCCAAAAAGTCATGCCACCGATGTCGCGTACAGAAAAAGAGGCGATTGATGCAGGAACAACGTGGTGGGAGGGTGACCTTTTCCGTGGAGCTCCTGATTGGAACAAGCTGCACAACTACCCGAAACCTCAATTAACGGCAGAAGAACAAGCGTTTATTGATGGGCCTGTTGAAACGGTTTGTGGCATGGTCAACGACTTCGAAGTTAGCCATGAACTTGCGGACTTAACACCTGAAGTATGGCAATACCTACGTGATCACCGTTTCTTCGCTATGATCATCAAAAAAGAATATGGTGGCCTTGAGTTCTCCGCATATGCACAGTCACAGGTTCTACAGAAGCTCGCTGGCGTGTCTGGTATTCTTGCTATCACGGTAGGTGTGCCAAACTCATTAGGCCCGGGCGAATTACTGCAACATTATGGTACTGACGAACAAAAACAACGTTATTTACCTGGCTTAGCTACGGGTGAAGAAATTCCATGCTTTGCACTAACCAGCCCTGAAGCAGGTTCCGATGCCGGTGCTATCCCAGACTCAGGTGTTGTTTGTATGGGTGAATGGCAAGGCGAGCAAGTATTAGGAATGCGTTTAACATGGAACAAACGCTATATTACTTTAGCGCCGATTGCCACTGTATTAGGCCTCGCATTCAAACTTTCAGACCCTGATAAGTTATTAGGCGGTGAGAAAAATCTTGGTATCACCTGTGCATTAATTCCAACCAACACCCCAGGAGTTGAAATTGGTCATCGCCACTTCCCACTAAATATTCCATTTATGAATGGCCCTACCCGCGGACAAGATATTTTTGTACCTATCGATTACATTATCGGTGGTCCAAAAATGGCAGGCCAAGGCTGGAGAATGTTGGTTGAGTGCCTTTCTGTGGGCCGTGGCATAACATTGCCATCGAACTCAACGGGTAGTTTGAAGAGTATTGCCATCGCAACAGGGGCTTACTCTTATATTCGTCGCCAATTCAAGTTACCCATTGGGAAAATGGAAGGGATTGAAGAGCCATTAGCACGCATTGCTGGTAATACTTATCTTATGGATGCGGCGGCAACTCTCATTACCTCTGGGATTATGTTAGGTGAAAAACCTGCTGTTCTATCTGCTATTGTTAAATACCATTGTACGCACCGGGGCCAGCGCGCCATTATTGATGCCATGGATATTACTGGCGGTAAAGGCATTTGCCTTGGGGATTCAAACTTTGTTGCTAGAGCCTATCAAGGCGCACCGATCGCCATTACGGTTGAAGGGGCAAATATCCTCACCCGCAGTATGATTATCTTTGGCCAAGGGGCTATCCGTTGCCATCCTTTTGTATTAGAAGAAATGGCCGCTGCGCAGGATAACAACTTACATAAATTCGACAAAGCCGTATTTGGCCATATTGGTCATGTAATTAGTAATCAATTCCGTAGCTTCTGGCTTGGTTTGACCAATGGCCGTGGAAGTCATGCTCCGACCAAAGATGAAACTCGTCGTTACTATCAAATGCTAAACCGCCAAAGTGCCAACTTAGCATTGCTATCCGATGTTGCCATGGGCGTGTTAGGTGGCAGTTTAAAACGTCGCGAACGTATCTCAGCACGTTTAGGGGATATTTTAAGTAACTTATATCTCGCATCTGCAACTTTAAAACGCTATGAAGATGAAGGCCGCCAAAAAGCTGACTTACCACTAGTGAAATGGGCAGTTGAAGATTGTTTATATCAATCAGAAAAAGCGATGGATGACCTTCTGAAAAACTTCCCTAACAAGTTGGTTGCAGGGGTCATGCGCATCACGCTATTCCCTACTGGCCGTGCGATGTCAACACCATCAGACCGATTAGACCATAAGTTGGCTCAAATCCTGATGGAGCCATCAGAAACGCGCGACAGATTGGGCCGTGGTCAGTATTTAACACCTACGGAAAAC
This sequence comes from Providencia huaxiensis, assembly GCF_002843235.3. Classification (NCBI taxonomy): domain Bacteria; kingdom Pseudomonadati; phylum Pseudomonadota; class Gammaproteobacteria; order Enterobacterales; family Morganellaceae; genus Providencia; species Providencia huaxiensis. The sequence continues at coordinate 378,495 of NZ_CP031123.2, read as the reverse complement.
AACCCTCATGGCTTAGTTAACCAAGCATTACTGGATATCATCGCTGCTGAACCAATTTTCGAGCGTATTTGCCGTTTAAAAGAGCGTAAACTCAGCTTTACTCGCTTAGATAAGCTTGCTGACCAATTACTTCCTGAAAATGTGATTACGCAAGAGGAAGCCGATATCTTGCGTAGAGCAGAAGCAAGTCGGTTACGGACGATCAACGTCGATGAGTTTGAATTTGATGATTTGGGTGTACTTCCTGCAAAAAAGTCGCCAAATGAGCCGTCAAATGAAGAAGCTAGTAAGAAAAAGAAAGCGGCTTGATTGATTTTTACTTGTAAATCAAAGGGAACTCAAGAGTTCCCTTTGACATTCATATTTAAAGTAAATAATCATTGAAATATTCAACCACTTTGTCTTCATCAATACCTAAGTGTCCTTTCCAGCCAGCCCATGGCATCTCCATATCAGAGCGACCTTTAGTATTGTTTAACTGGGACTCAGCACTCACAAGGTCACCAAAATTAACCATCGATGCTAATGATAAAGGGATAAACTGATTTGGTATCACACCGATTAATGCTAAAGATTGTAAAACCCCTCTATGTGTGTATTTATTACCCGGGATTATTTTGGCTTCTGCCAAACGCTTTTCAAAATGACCGGGGGTTTCATCATCCTTAGCAGAACGGAATAAATCCAATAACTGGTTAAATTTAATTTTATCGTCCCCAAGTGGCTGTACTGGCTCAACATTAAGTAAATGTTTTAAATTTAAATAAGCATAAGAGGTATTACCTGTATAAGAATTTCCGTAATATAAGCAGTACTGAAAATAACTATCATTAATATAGATTTTTCGGTTGTAGTCACTGCATACCCAACAACAGGCTAATTGTGTTTTTTCTATATAGTCATGAATCTGTATATTTTGGAGTTTATGGAAAGCACCTAGTACTGAACGTCCTCGTAAATAACTTCCCCCAACACCTGCAATGAAAGCATCAAAACAGCGCTCTTGGCTGAGTTTTTCCTCTTTTTTTAAGCTGTTGAACTTGCACATAATATCAGCATGGTCATTGAAAGACTCAATGTGATTCACTTGCCAATTAATTCGAGTTAGCTCCAATTGTTCTTTATCTGAAAGTGTACTTTGACTATAAACAGAAACCTCACGCTCAACGTCATACTGGCTATTTTCATACTTATACAGTTTACGAAGAACCCTCATCGCTTTTTGCACCGATTTTTACCTTCTGATTTTTATTGTATTGCGTAGAATTTACATAAGGTAGGTAAAATACATGGAAATATAGATGTGGTGAATCAGAATAACCGCATCTTACAATAATAGCCTATGAGTAAGATGCCGTTATCTATTTATCTATAATGAAAGGAAGGCTTACAACTCCAAAGCCAATAGCTCTTCTATCGTTTGGCGACGGCGAATCAATTGTGGTTTACCATCAACAAACATCACTTCGGGTAATAATGGGCGGCTATTGTAGTTTGAAGACATGGATGCACCATAAGCCCCCGTATCATGAAAAACGAGGAAATCGCCAACTTTTACCTCGGGTAAAGCGCGAGTCACCACTAAACCGCCCTCTAACTGGGTAAATACATCTCCTGATTCACACAGAGGGCCAGCGACAATAGTGTCTTTTAGTTGAGATCCATCCACGTTACGTCCATCTGTAGGTAACAGCGAAATATGGTGATAGCTGCCATACATTGCTGGGCGCATGAGATCATTAAAACCGCTGTCCACTAACACATAGTGGCGGCTCCCCATATCTTTAACGGCTCGCACTTCGGCTAACAATACGCCTGATTCCGCAACCAAATAACGGCCAGGCTCTATTTCAAGTTCAATTTTGTGCCCTAAGTGTTGTTCGATACGTTGGCGAGCGTTGTCCCATAGGCTGTAATAATGTTGCACATCGATTACTTCATCACCTTCACGATACGGTGTGGATAACCCACCACCCGCTGATATTGCATGAAGATCAACCCCTGCGGTGGTGACTAGCGCCACCATCGAATCACACACATCAGCAAGGTGCTGGTAATCAACCCCAGAACCAATATGCATATGAATGCCAACCAACGACAAATTGTAAAGGCGAATTTTCTCTAACGCTAAAGGTAAGTCTTCGTGCCAAATACCGTGCTTACTATTTTCGCCACCAGTATTGGTTTTTTGGCTATGGCCGTGGCCAAAACCCGGATTGATGCGTAACCAAACCGGATGACCTGCTTTTTGTTCGCCAATTTGTTCAAGCATATCAATCGAGCCTGCATTTACAGGGATATCTAGCTCAGTGACTTTCGCTAATGTCGCTCTATCGAGCACATCTGCAGTAAATACGATTTCTGAGTTTTCACGCCCAGGCTGGAACCCTGCCACCAGCGCACGTTCAATCTCCCCCAATGAAACGGAATCGACTTTAACGCCTTGCTGTTTCATTAAGCGCAGGATATGAATATTCGAGCACGCTTTTTGTGCAAAGCGGACGGTATCAAAAACTTGTAATTGCTTGATACGCTCAATGATCACCGCGCTATCATAAACCCAAACAGGGCTACCATACTGCTCAGGTAATACACGTAAATACTCAGGAGTTAAATATTGGCTTGTTGTCGTTGCGAATGAAGTCATTGTCTTTCTCGTTTGCAAGTTTTTATTATATTAAAAGCTATTATTCAAAGAATAATACGGGAAAAAAAATATCTATTTTGCTAAAGTCTATTCATATTTGATATAGACTTTATTTAAGGACTTTCTATGCAAGCCATTTCATGGCGGCACATCGAAATATTCCGTGCGGTAATGACTACCCCCAACCTGACGGAAGCCGCCGCGCTGCTGAACACTTCACAACCCACTATTAGCCGTGAACTTGCACGCTTAGAATACCTTTTGCAGTTTAAGTTATTCGATAGAGTCAAAGGGCGGTTACAACCTACAGCACAAGGATTACGGTTTCTTGAAGAGGTTGAACGCTCTTATTATGGCTTGGAACGTATTAAAAATTCAGCAGAAACCATCCGCCGCTTCGAACATGCACAAATATCGATAACCTGTCTACCGGCTTTCGCCCAATCTTTATTACCCCATGTTTGCCAGTCATTTATGGAAAACTACCCAGAGGTCAGCATCACAGTGATCCCGCAAGAATCCCCGGTTCTTGAAGAATGGTTGTCGGCTCAACGTTACGATTTTGGCCTTACTGAACATCTGCAAATGCCACCGGGAACTGAACAACAAACACTGGGAAGTTTAAATGAAGTGTGTGTTTTACCCACAAGCCACCCTTTAACCCAAAAAGACGTATTAACCCCCAACGATTTCCAAGACCAACGTTTTATTAGCCTGTCATTAACTGACAGCTACCGTCAGTTGATTGACTCAACCTTTGCGGAACACCACGTCGAACGAAAAATGGTCATGGAAACACATTCGGCTTCATCTATTTGCGCTATGGCACTAAAAGGAATTGGAATTTCTATTGTTAACCCTTTAACCGCATTAGATTTTCACCAACAATCCGCTGGCAAGTTAGCGCTGCGTCCACTCAGTTTTTCGATTCCTTTTACTGTTAGCTTGATAAGGCCTATTCACCGCCCCTCATCACAATTGACCAATATTTTTACTCAACATTTAGAGGATAACTTTAATCAAATAAAAACCCAGCTAACTTCCGCGCTGTTGCATCAATAACTGCCAGTGAGGTGAAGTTTCAAACCAGTTAGCGAGATAATCAATCACCACTCTCAGGGCGGTTGGCATTTTTTGCCGGCTAGTATACACAGCGTAAATACCTAGTGGCATTGGCGTATATTCAGGTAATAACTGAACTAACTCCCCCGAAGCCAAATGATTAGCGACTGAATAATAAGGTTGCATAGAGATACCCGCGCCTTGCAATGTTGCTTCAGCGAGAAATACGGATTCGTTAGCACTTAAGCGCCCATCAACTAACACACTATGCTGCATGCCTGCTTTTTCAAATACCCACAAGCTACGACCAAAAAAATTATAGGTTAAGCAATCGAGTAAAACTAAATCTTCGGGTTTTTCGGGATGTTTTTTCCCTTTTAAAAAATCAGGTGAAGCACAAATGACAGAATGGCAAGTTGACAAGGGTTTAGCGATTAAACTCGGTTCCAGCTGATTGGTGATGCGAATTGCTAAATCAATTCGCTCCTCTATTAAATTAACCGATTTATTCGATATTTGCATATCAATAGCCATATTCGGGTAGAGTGTCATAAACTCAGCAATAGCCACAGAGAGCGCACTTTGGGCAATAGATTGTGAGCAACTAATGCGCACTAAACCGGATAATGCTTTTGCATCATGCTCTTGTTGCACAGGCACCATTTGGGAAATAGCATTAAGTTGCAAAGATTGTTGATATACACCTTCCCCTGCGGAAGTTAAACTTAATTTCCGCGTGGTGCGATTTAGTAAACGCACTCCCGCCCACTGTTCCATTTCCGACAAATAGCGTGTCACCATCGCTCTCGACATATCCAGTTTTTCAGCTGCGCCACTTAGGCTGCCCTGTTCAACAATAGTAATAAATACTTCTGCCGCTTTTAATCTATCCATGCCACTCTCATTTGACCGAATTATGCAACAAACAACACCTAATTATGGGGTTTTTCATCTTATCATTGCAATTTAGTATACACGACATGCAAAACAAACTTTTCTGTATAACTTCATTTTAGGATACAACATGAAATTGACCTTATTAGCAGCAACCACATTATTCGCCACAACTATGAATCTAGCACAAGCTGAAAAACTGGCATTGGATGTTTATAACCCCGGAAATAACAGCGTGTTCCCTGTTTCCTCTGAAATTATTAGCGGCTCAAGTGAAGTGGTACTGATTGATGCGCAATTTCAAAAAAATGATGCACAACAATTGGTTGATAAAATCAAAAAACTCAATAAGAAATTAACCACGATTTATATTAGCCATTCAGATCCAGATTACTATTTTGGGCTCGATACCCTAACAAACGCCTTCCCTGAGGCAAAGGTGGTAGCAACAGCAAACACAGTTGAAGCCATTAAAGCCACTAAAGATGGCAAACTTGCTTACTGGGGCGGTGTATTAAAAGATGAAGCCCCTACTCATGTTATCGTCCCTGAAGTGATTAAAGGAGATAGCTTTACGGTTGATGGCGAACGACTTGAAATTAAAGGCCTTGATGGCGCTTCGCCAGATAGAACCTATGTCTGGGTTCCATCATTAAAAGCCGTTGTGGGTGGGGTCATTGTTTCTGACAATATTCATGTTTGGGTTGCTGATACACAAACAGAAGAGTCGCGTAAAAATTGGCTACAAACATTAGAAGACATCAAAGCTCTGAACCCAGCAACCGTTGTTCCCGGCCACTTTACGGGGGCGTCTAAACTAGATGTAACGACGGTTTCTTTCACTCAAAAATATTTACAGGACTTTGAAAGTGCATATAAAACAAGTAAAAACTCAGATGAGCTCATCCAAAAAATTGCAGCGAAGTACCCACAATTAGATGATAAATCAAGCTTAGAACTTAGTGCAAAAGTCATTAAAGGCGAAATGAAATGGCCTCAGTAATTAAGTAATATTCACTATTTCAGCCAGTTGCGTGGTATGTCTCGTATCTACACACTAAATGACTTACCTAAAACAATTTGGCTGATTTAACTAGATGATAGTGGTATTAATCTTTTGATGGTAATGATACAACTTAATTCAAATTACTTAAAAATAGCAAATAAAGAGAACGATTATGAGCAACATCACCCTACACTATATTTATGACCCTTATTGCGGCTGGTGCTACGCTGCAGCACCTTTAGTCGAAATTGCCAAGCAACACCCAAGTATCAACATTGAAATGCATGGTGGTGGCATGCTAGCAGGTGACGCTCGTCTACATTTAGATGATAATTTTCGCCAATATATTCTGCAATCAGATAAGCGCATTGCATCAATGACAGGACAAGTGTTTGGCGATGACTATATAAAAATGCTACACGAACCTAATTTGGTTATGGACTCAACACCACCGCAAACCGCTATATTAGCGGCAACCAAGCAAGGCAAAGGCTTTGAAATGCTTAAAGCCATCCAAAAAGCGCACTATATTTCAGGGCGCCATATTAAAGATGTTGACGTGCTTCTCTACCTTGCAAAAGATATTGGCCTTGATGTACCTCAGTATCTGTCCCACTACAGCGAATGTGAACAACATGAAACCCCAGCCCACATCGGAAGCAGTAAGGCTCTGTTAGCGCAGTCAGGGGCTTCTGGTTTTCCAACTCTGTTGATACAACAGCAAGATAAATGGTTACGTGTTCCATTACAAAATTACCTTGGTGAACCGAGTAAATGGCAGCAGTTTTTAGATTCTTTAGTCACTGCCGCATCTTAATAAACTCCCTTTTCTGTATGCGTGTATGGTTGTCATTTTATTCAATTATTGATAGATACAACCATACGCTAGCACTAATAATTAACGCGGGTCCAAATGGGATTTTCTTCGTTTTCTTAGCTATTTTCGCCCGAGGTGATCTCTCCAAATAAGCTAGACTTGTTTGCTGCTTTTTGGGATATATTTTAGGCAATACCCCATAGGTTACCCAGTATTGTAATAACCCCACGCCTGCGGCGGCTCCCAAAAAGTAAGGTAACTGCCAAAGCCCAAGCCAGGCCGAACAAGCAGCAACGAGTTTAAAATCCCCTCTTCCCATTTGCGGTTGATGCGTTTTTTTCTCAACCAATGTCACCACCATTAGCATCACTAAGTAACCGAGCAACACCGCATAAATAGCGGAAACAACATTCCCATTAGGCAAATGGATTTGATATAACAGCCCCAACCATAATAATGGGTATGTAAGGATATCAGGGAGATAACCTATTTTATTATCAATAATAAATAATGGAATTATTAAATTAATATATAACACTAAAAATAAAACCATACGAAAACTGTTAGATGAGCAATATATTATAAAAATTAATGCGCTATATATTAGAAGAAGAATAGTATTTTTTATAATAATTTTCGATTCACCGAAACAGATAACAGGCAAATAGATTAGCAGTTTTTTAGTTGAGAAAACCGATATTAACAGCATAGAAAAATAAATAAAAATAACAGTAAAATCAATCAAATAAATGTTAGTTTCATTTTGACACGATAATGTAAGTTGATCCGACGGCGAAATAATAGATATGACCGATGACATTAAAATACAGATTAACTCCTTCATATTAACTCCTTATTCCTTTATGGAGATAAAAATAAATATACTGTGAATTTTCTCTACTCCAAACACTTTAATTCCGTAGGGTATAATCGGTTTATTCGAATATCATTATCACCTAGCTCACTTTCATTGCGGTTTAAGATGTCGCTTATGGCACAGACATACTATAAAAGGCCAGTATTTCGTTATAAACTAGGTAGCAGTGCTTGAGTTTAACAATTCAACCCCCATATTCATCAAAGCTATATTATTTATTAACCCTGTCTGTACTAAGGAAAAACTATGCGCGTTCCACGCATTTATCACCCAGAGCCTCTTCAAATAAATACAACGATTTCTCTTGGTGATGATGCTGCAAACCATGTAGGTCGGGTACTACGCATGACTGCGGGCCAAAAACTCGAACTTTTTGATGGCAGCAATCAAATCTTTAGCGCTGAAATTACTGAAGCTACTAAAAAAAATGTATTCGTGCACATTGAAAATAGCCAGATTGACGATAGAGAATCTCCTCTCGATTTACACCTAGGACAGGTCATGTCTCGTGGGGAAAAAATGGAATTTACCATACAGAAATCTGTTGAACTCGGGGTTAACACAATAACACCTTTATTATCAGAGCGTTGTGGTGTTCGTTTAGACGGTGAACGACTGGAAAAAAAATTACTGCAATGGCAAAAAATTGCGATTGCAGCCTGCGAACAATGTGGCCGTAACCGAATTCCAGAAATTCGCCCAGTGCAGACACTGGAAGCCTGGTGCGCGGAAAATGATGGTGCGTTTAAAGTTAATTTGCACCCACGAGCAACAGAAAGTATTAATACGTTACCCACTGAACTGAAGAAAGTACGATTGTTGATTGGCCCAGAAGGTGGCTTATCAGCAGACGAAATTGCCATGACAGCAAATTATCAATTTACCGATATACTGTTAGGGCCTCGAGTATTACGAACAGAAACGACTGCGCTAACCGCTATCACAGCACTGCAAGTGCGCTTAGGTGATCTGGGGTAAGGAGAAAAAATGATCAAGCTCGGTATAGTGATGGACCCTATTTCGTCCATCAAAATCAAGAAAGACACCAGTTTTGCAATGATGTTGGAAGCTCAGCGTCGTGGTTACGAAATCCATTATATGGAAATGAATGACCTGTATTTACACCAAGGTGAAGCTCGCGCACAAACTAAAATCGTGACGGTCGAAGAAAACCCAGAAAAATGGTATGAATTTCAGGGAGAACAAGATATTGCCCTGAGCTCTCTTGATGCCATTTTAATGCGTAAAGACCCACCTTTTGATACTGAATTTATCTATGCGACTTATATTCTAGAAAGAGCGGAACAAGCTGGCACCTTAATTGTGAATAAACCGCAAAGCCTACGTGACTGTAATGAAAAACTCTTCACGGCTTGGTTTGCTGAATTAACACCAGACACATTAGTCACTCGCAGCCCACAAAAGTTGAGAGAATTCCACCAAAAACATGGCGATGTTATTTTTAAACCACTAGATGGTATGGGTGGCGCTTCGATTTTCCGCCTCAAGCAAGATGACCCAAATGTGGGTGTGATTATTGAAACGCTAACAGAACATAGCTCCCGCTACTGCATGGCACAAAACTTCCTGCCAGCAATTAAAGATGGTGATAAGCGTGTCTTAGTTGTTGATGGTGAACCCGTTCCGTATTGTTTAGCACGAATTCCAGCTCAAGGCGAAACCCGAGGTAACCTTGCTGCGGGTGGCCGTGGTGAAGCGCGTCCATTAACTGAAAGTGACTGGGCCATCGCACGTGCTGTTGCGCCAACATTGAAAGAAAAAGGCTTAATATTTGTTGGCCTTGATATCATCGGTGACCGTTTAACTGAAATTAACGTGACCAGCCCAACGTGTGCACGGGAAATTGAAGCCGCATTTGATATCTCCATTACCGGTATGTTAATGGATGCCATTGAACGCCGTCTCAATAAATAATTTATAGCGGTGATTTATCTTTACTGATGATTTTTATTGTTTTTACACGGTAAACGTCATCAGTTTGTTCTACCACCGATTATTTAGCCTTTTATTGTATTCTATTAATTGTGATTAAATTTGCTGGAGTCTAAGTTTGAATCTGCAAAACCATTTTCTTATCGCCATGCCATCCTTAACAGACCCTTATTTTGAACAATCGGTCGTTTATGTGTGTGAGCACAACGAAAAAGGGGCGATGGGGATTGTGATTAACAAACCTATTGATGACTTTTCCGTCGATACGATGCTCAAAAAACTCGAAATCACGATTTCAGATAAAATTGATGATCGTAATTTAAAAAAGCCTGTTATCGCAGGTGGCCCTGTTGCAGAAGAGCATGGGTTTATCTTACACACTCCAGTTAAAGGCTTTTTATCTAGCCTGCACTTAAATGATGAAGTGATGGTGACGACATCAAAAGATATCTTAGAGATGTTAGGAAGTGAACATTCCCCCGCAAACTCATTAGTTGCACTAGGTTATGCAAGTTGGGAACCTGGCCAACTTGAACGGGAAATTATGGAAAATAGCTGGCTAACTGTCGAAGCGTCTCCTCAGCTTATTTTTGACACACCAATTCATGAACGCTGGACCGCAGCAGCTAAATTAATTGGTATTGATATTCATACAATTTCAATGCAAGCGGGGCATGCTTAATGTCTGGAAGAACATTGTTAGCCTTTGATTTTGGAACCAAAAGTATCGGTGTAGCGGTTGGGCAAGAAATTACAGGTACTGCACGGCCATTAACCTCACTAAAAGCCAGTGACGGCCGTCCTGATTGGCAACAAATCGAAAAGTTACTTAAAGAATGGCAACCTCAGTTGGTTATTGTCGGCCTTCCCCTTAATATGGATGGTACCGAGCAACTTGTTACAAGCCAAGCCCGTAATTTTGCAAATCGGATTCATGGCCGTTTTGGTGTTAAAGTCGAATTACACGATGAACGTCTTTCCACTGTTGAAGCAAAAGCTGGCCTTTTTGAACAAGGTGGTTATCGAGCACTAAGTAAAGGCAAAGTGGATTCAGCCTCTGCTGTGGTGATCCTTGAAAGCTGGTTTGAGCAACAGATATAAGTATTGCGCCTTTTGTGTGGTTATTTTTAGCTTAACCTCATGCAATGGTGCCGTTCTGATGTAATTTGCTTTACACTATGGTCAACAGTCGCTATTCATGTATGACATGAATAAAATAGTATTGAATAAACCATATTGAATAAAATAATGACCATTCAAAATAATATCTCTGATGTCACCGCGCGTATTGAGCATGCTGCCGCAGAGTGTCAGCGCTCACCACAAGACATTACGCTACTCGCGGTAAGTAAAACAAAACCTTGTGAAGCTATTTTAGAAGCCATTGAGGCAGGTCAGCGCCAATTTGGTGAAAATTATGTTCAAGAAGGTGTTGAAAAAATTCAATATTTTTCGAACAGAAATGACCTTATTTGGCATTTTATTGGCCCGTTACAGTCAAATAAAAGCCGCCTTGTCGCTGAACATTTTGATTGGTTCCATACCTTAGACAGAGCGAAAATTGCCCAGCGCTTAAATGACCAACGCCCTAGTGAAAAAGCCCCTCTCAATGTGCTAATTCAAATTAATATCAGCGATGAAAACAGTAAATCGGGTATAACGCTAGAAGAAGTGGCAGACCTCGCTGCACAAGTCGCGACTATGCCCAACCTTGTGTTACGTGGGCTGATGACAATCCCTGCACCTGAAACGGATTATGAGCGCCAATGTGCTGTGTTTCATCAAATGAATGACGCATTTAAGCAATTACAAGCCACTTATCCCACGGTTGACACGCTTTCAATGGGGATGACTGACGACATGCGCGCAGCAATCCATTGCGGTTCAACACTTGTTCGCATAGGAACCGCTATTTTTGGCGCGCGCCAATATCACCAATAAATAGGAGAACAGAATGCAACATCGTAAAATTGCCTTCATCGGCGCCGGAAATATGGCTCACGCCATCATTGCTGGGCTGGTTAACCATGGCTACCCTGCATCGATGATCACAGTGTGTTCTCCTACGCCTGTACGTCGAGAAAAACTGGCTGAACAATATGGCATCATTAGCAGTGATGATAACTTAGCTGCTGTAAAAGCTGCGGATGTGATTGTCCTCGCCGTTAAGCCGCAAATGATGAAAGACGTGTGTGAACCACTGCAAAATGCGGCTAATTTTGATCAAAAATTAATCCTCACCATTGCTGCTGGGATCCCCGCTGAACGCTATAACGATTATTTCGCTCATCCGTTGAATTTAGTACGCATCATGCCAAATACGCCATCATTGGTGGGGAAAGGCGTTAGTGGGCTATTTGCTCAAGGGAAGGTTTCAGAGCAAGACAAACAATTTGCACAAGAACTGATGCAGAGTGTCGGCTCCACGATTTGGTGCCAACAAGAGCAAGAAATCAATAGCATTATTGCCATTACTGGTAGCTCCCCTGCTTATTTCTTTCTATTTATGGAAGCGATGCAACAAAAAGCAGAACAACTCGGTTATGATAAACAGCAAGCTCGAGAGCTCGTTCTTCATGCGATTGAAGGGGCTGTAGAGCTTGCTAAGTCGCAAAACGACACGGCTTTTTCGACTCTACGTGAACAAGTCACCTCTAAAGGCGGTACCACCGCGATGGCTTTAGAGCAATTTTATAATGGAAATCTTCCGCAGATTGTTGCCGATGCAATGCAAAGCGCAATAAATAGAGCTGAAGAAATGGAAAAACTTTTTTAAATTAATCGCGGAATTCACCATGCAGACCTTAGTATTTGTCGTTACGACCCTGATCCAACTGTATATTTTTGTATTACTACTGCGCGTATGGATGCAGTGGGTACGTGCAGATTTTTATAACCCTTTTTCGAAATTTGTCGTTAAAGCAACACAACCTATCGTCGCACCATTGCGCCGAGTCATTCCTTCTTTTGGCGCGATAGATACCGCATCTGTCGTTGTTGCGTTCATTTTAGCTATTGCAGCCATTATCTTTGGTATGTGGGCGACTAACTTGCTCCCTATTTTAGGTGTAAGCATTCTACCTATGGGGCTGATTTTATTATTAACCTATACTGGTAAATTAATTTTTTGGATGATTTTAATCCGTGCAATTTTAAGCTGGGTCAGCCAAGGCCGTAACCCTGTAGACTATTTATTGTACCAATTAACAGAGCCTTTAATGGCGCCAATTCGCCGTATCATCCCTGCGATGGGCGGGTTAGATTTCTCCGCAATGATTGTGATGTTTATTTTAATCGCTCTGAATTATTTGCGTGTTGATATCTCACTAATGATTGACCCATCATTAACTGCAATGATGTATTCCATTGGTATTATGTAAAAACGAGTTTTAAATAATGCAAAAAGTTGTTTTAGCCACCGGTAACCCCGGAAAAGTGAATGAGTTAGCTGACCTACTACGTGATTTTGGGATGGATATCGTCGCACAAACCTCATTAGGTGTTGAATCTGCAGAAGAAACGGGCTTAACCTTTATTGAGAATGCGATCCTAAAAGCGCGCCATGCAGCAGCGCAAACCGGGTTACCCGCAATTGCTGATGATTCAGGAATTTCCGTTGATGCACTTGGTGGCGCGCCGGGGATTTACTCCGCACGTTATGCGGGGGCAGATGCGACCGATGAGCAAAACCTGATAAAATTACTCGAAGCTATGAAAAATGTGCCTGACGACCAACGCCAGGCTCAATTCAACTGCGTTCTAGTCTATTTACGCCATGCAGAAGACCCGACACCATTGGTTTTTCATGGTCGTTGGCACGGTGTCATCACTCATGAACGCAAAGGCCAAGGCGGCTTCGGTTATGACCCAATATTTTATGTTCCTGAATTAGGTTGCACCTCAGCAGAGTTAACTAAAGCAGAAAAACAAGCCGTTTCACATCGTGGAAGAGCACTCACAATGATGTTGGATGCGCTAAAGAATGCTTAAATTACCTCCGCTGAGCCTGTATATCCATATCCCTTGGTGTGTGCAAAAGTGCCCTTATTGTGACTTCAACTCACACACACTTAAAGGGGAAATCCCTCAGCAAGAATATGTGGCGCACTTATTGGCCGATTTAGACATCGATGCAAAATTAGTTGCTGGGCGTTCGGTAAAAACCATTTTTATTGGGGGTGGAACGCCCAGTTTATTAAGTGCTGAGTCAATGCAGGCTTTAATGGATGGCGTACGTCAGCGAGTTGATCTAGACCCTCACGCAGAAGTCACCATGGAAGCAAACCCCGGCACTGTTGAAGCTGAGCGTTTCGCAGGTTACCAAGCAGCAGGAATCAACCGTATTTCTATTGGTGTACAAAGTTTCGGTAATGACAAATTAATCACTTTAGGCCGTATTCATGGTGCTGACGAAGCGAAACGAGCGGCTCAGTTGGCCACTAATCTTAATTTAAGAAGCTTTAACCTCGATTTAATGCACGGGTTACCTGCGCAAACTCAAGTTGAAGGTTTATCTGACCTGCGCCAAGCCATTGAACTTGCACCTCCGCACCTGTCTTGGTACCAATTAACCATTGAACCCAACACCCAATTTGGCTCACGTCCTCCAGTATTACCCGATGACGATACGCTGTGGGATATTTACACCGAAGGCCATAAATTATTAAGTGCGGCAGGTTATCAGCAATATGAAACATCCGCCTATGCTAAACCTGGTTACCAATGCCAACACAACCTCAATTACTGGCGCTTTGGTGACTATTTAGGCATCGGTTGCGGTGCTCATGGAAAAATTTCTTTTGAAGATGGCCAAATTTTACGAACCGTAAAAACAAAACATCCTCGGGGTTATATGGAAGGCCGATACATGCATCAATCTTATGATGTTGACGCCTCCGATAGGCCATTTGAATATTTCATGAACCGTTTTCGTTTACTTGAAGCCATGCCTCGAAGTGAATTTACCCAATATACAGGGTTACCAGAATCAACAGTTAGAGCGGCTATTGATGAAGCCTTAGCTAAAGGTTATATCATAGAAACTGTGGATGAATGGCAGATCACAGAGCATGGAAAATTGTTTCTCAATTCCCTATTAGAGTTATTTTTAGGTGAAGAATAGCAATTATTCCGTTCACTTATAAATCATTTCGCTTGTAAATTAGATGAAAGCCCACTTCAAATTAAAGTGGGCTTTTTATTTAGAGGTAAAAATGAAATAGACAAGAATAACAATTGAGGTAATACATATTGCCACCATCAATAAGACAGCGGCAGATATCAGTTACAGTGCATTAACTACCGCATTAACTTGTTCAGTTAAGCTGACTAAACCACCACCTGACAAATACCATAAGTCAGATTGCAGGTAAGTAATTTTGCCATCTTTATAAGCTTTGGTTTCTTGAATATTGCTATCTTCAAATACCGTTTTATCCAATTTACCTGCTCCAATCGCTTCGCTACGGTCAACAATCAGGATCACGTCAGGATCCGCTTGAGCAATAGTTTTGGTATCCACTACACGGCGTTTTGCTTTATCTGCACTTTCATCAACGGGTAGTTCAGAACGTTGCGCTTTCACAACGTTGTAAACAACGGCTTGGCTGTTTGGAATTAATTTACCGTCGTTATGCATCAGCACTAATACTTTCTTATTAGAATCAGCCGCTTTTTTCTGAGCGTCTGCAATGACTTTATCTAATTGTACCAACTGCTCATCAACCGCTTTTTGGTTACCATAAAGTTCGCCAATCACACCAATATTGGCTTTCACAGAATCAATATAGTGTTTGCTATCAGAACCTAAATTAATGGTTGGTGCAATTTTTGATAACTCATCATAAGACTTACCTTGACGACCTGTGATCACAATCAGGTCAGGTTTTAATTGCGCGATTTTGGCTAAATCAGGTTGTTTCATTCCACCTGCATTTTCCATTGATGCAGGAATGCTGCCTTTTATATAAGCGGGAGCATTGCCTGTTGGTAGTGCAACAACCTTGTCACCTAAGCCGAGTTTTTGCATTGAGTCATAAACACCGAAATCAAACAGAACCACTTTTTGTGGTTTTTTCATGACTTCAGTTTCACCTGACAGGTGTTTGATCGTCACTTTTTCAACACCTTGTGCTGTCACGGCATTTGGCGTGAAAGTGGTAGATTCAGCGCTGAGAGCGAAAGGCGCAGAGAATGACAACACAGAAACAAGCAGAGCAGGTATGAATTTTTTCATTTAAATGATCCCAATTTAAGTCATTAAGCCAAACCCGCATTGTAAAGTGAGCAGCTTAGATGTCAATCAAATAAGAATCAATTTCATTTTCATTCCCATTAATGGAATTAATATCACACAAATTGATGATGACGATAATATTGATAAATAAAAAAACAGTAATGTACAAAAAATACATTACTGCTCATAAGGTTATTTGATTGAATTAAGTAATGAGACGCGTTGTTGTTCGATTGAGGTCACTTTAGAACAAACTTGTTGGCCAAATTGCTGGAAGCTTTTCTCTTGTTTTTTCCATTCAGATTCAAGCTCTTGTTGTAACCCACCTAAGTTCCCTAACACACCTTGTAGCGCTTTACTGGCGTCACCACCCGATAATAATTGCTTGCGCCCCATTTCGTTGATGCTGTCTTGTAAAATGCCGCCTAAACTTTCATTAACTAGCTCGCGCCCTTTCGTTTCAACGGTTTTCATGGCTTCATGGTGAAAAACATAACCACTAGGGCGAGTCTCAATAATTTGATTGATTTGCCCATTAAGCTCTTTTTCTAATTTTGTTAACCGGTTACGGATATTGCTATCGCTACCAACCACTTTAACGACAACTTTGTCTATCGTTTCCCTTGAGGTTGATAATTTTTTTTCTGATTCTTGTTTTATCCAAGGTAAGTCCTGACGAATAGCGGCTTGGTAACGAATAGCTTGCTGCTTTTGGGCCTCTGTTGCAGCAATATTTTTACCGTTAAGTGTGATATCACCATTTGGCGTAATTTTTAAATCGCCACTCGCACCAATAACTTGCACACTTTCAGGAGTCATAACGATGTCATCCTTTGGTGTTACAGAACAGTTATAATCTGCAGCTTGGCTCGTCGCACAAGCAAGGAGTGAAAATGCAATTAATGTACGGCGTAACATAAAATCTCCTAGTAGAGCATGAATTAAAAAACAGAACGCCCAATTCGTTTCGATAGCAACTCTAAAGCCGCACAGCCGACTAAAGAGTTCCCCGCTGAGTCTAGCTCAGGTGACCAAACCGCGACAGTAAATTGGTTTGGTACTACGCAGACAATCCCCCCGCCAACGCCTGACTTTCCGGGCATTCCTATCCGAAATGCAAACTCACCAGAGCCGTCATACATACCACAAGTCATCATTAATGCATTAATTTGCCTTGATTGTAGCGGTGTGATGATAGGGTCAATGGAGCAAGATGACATTCCTTGCGATGTTAAATAGGAAAAACATCTCGCTAATTCAACACAGTTCATACTTAGAGAACAATAATGAAAATAAGTTTCGAGAACCGTTAAAACATCATTTTCAAAATTCCCAAAAGATTTCATAAGATAAGCAATGGCTGCATTACGACTGGCGTGTTCCAATTCTGAGCGAGCAACAACCGTGTCATAGCTGATATCAGGTTCACAAGATAACTTTCGGACAAACTCCAACATACGCTGTTTAGGTGCGCTTAGGCGTGATTGCAGCATATCCGCAATAACAATGGCTCCCGCATTGATAAACGGGTTTCGTGGGATCCCCTTTTCCATTTCAATTTGAATTAACGAATTAAAGGGTAGCCCTGAGGGTTCTTTACCTACGCGGCTCCAAATTTCCTCTTCCTCATAACGTGTCATTGCAAGTGTAAGGCTTAATACTTTTGAAATAGATTGGACTGAAAAGCGTTGGTACGCGTCCCCTGCGGTAAAAATATCGCCATCGATTGTGGATACCGCAATGCCTAAATGATGGGAAGGCACGCAACCTAAAGCAGGAATATAATTTGCAACACAACCTTGCCCAATCAGTGGGCGAACTTGGTCTAGGATATCGTTGAGTAGCTGGTTAGAAAACATGGCGCTCAAAACGTTGACTCCAGATAGTATTTGCAACAGAAAATAAAGGCACCCAATTTTTGGATGCCTCTTCAAGCGACTGAAAAATCAGTTTATTTATTGAGATTTACTCAATAAAATTATTATTCCCACCAAACATCAAAAAGCTCAGAAACGACGACGTCATTCATCCCTTTTGATTTTAGCCAATTTTCAACAATTTGGCGGTGCTCTTCGGTACATTTACCAATTTTTTGCAGGCAAACGATCCCTTCCCAGCTCATATAGCCACTAGCTTCAAACGCTAAACCATTCGGTTCAATCGCTTCTGCAATCAGTTGGTCAACGGTACTGTCAACTTCCTCAATCGGCGTACCTTCTTTAAAGCTCCACTTAACGGTAAAGCCTAACTCTTGGAACTCATCCAAGCGTAATTTTTTACGTAAACGACGACTACGTGGTTGTTTAGCCATTATTTGATCCTCTCAAACATTAAATCCCATACACCGTGCCCTAACCGCTGGCCGCGCTTTTCAAATTTTGTTTCTGGTCTTGTTTCCGGACGAGGAACGTAATCACCTGATGGTGATAAGTTTTTATACCCTTCGACACTCGTCATCACTTCAAGCATGTGCTCTGCATAAGGCTCCCAATCCGTTGCCATATGGAAAACACCACCAATAGCTAGTTTGCTGCAAATTTTTTCTGCAAATGGAACTTGCACAATACGACGCTTATTGTGTTTCGCTTTATGCCATGGATCAGGGAAAAATAACTGAACCATTTCAAGGCTACCGTTTGGGATCATGCAGTCTAAAACTTCTATTGCATCATGGCACATCACCCGTAAATTAGTGATGTTTTCTTCTTTTGCCGATGCTAAACATGCGCCAACACCGGGTGCATGAACTTCAATGCCTAAAAAGTTTTTATCTGCATTTTGAGATGCCATGGTCACCAATGAGGCGCCCATCCCAAAGCCAATTTCCAAAGTCACTGGATTTGAGTTATTGAATACTTTGGCAAAATCAAAAGGCTCATTGATAAAATCGATGCCTTTTTCTGCCCATTCTTTTTCTAATGCGTCTTCCTGACGTTTTGTCAGACGCCCTTGACGGCGGACAAAACTACGGACTCGGCGCATAACCCGCCCATCTTCATTATATTCGGGGGAGATAACATTATTGATCATAATAAAGGTTCTAAAATGAGTGCCCAATTAAGTTAATGTGCCAACAATCAAGTGGATAAGATGATGAATTACCAAACCCATCAAACTATAGCCCTATATGCCCAAGTTGTAGTGACTAGCCTTACCCTTGAAACATGGTGGATACCGGAGTTTAGCAAAACTTCCACAAGGATGCAGTTGATAATTCGCTAACTTTACACTAAACAACACAATAGCGGTTTACAGCCCCCTTCGTCTATGTTGCAATTCCTATCATGACTGGAAATATCAATAAAAAATAAAATTATTAATGGAAGCTCAACAATTTTCATCTGCAGTGCTCAACTGGTATCACAAATACGGTCGTAAAACGTTGCCATGGCAACAGGAAAAATCGTCCTACCATGTGTGGTTATCAGAAGTTATGCTGCAACAAACCCAAGTGAGTACTGTAATCCCCTATTTTGAGAAGTTTATTTCTCGCTTTGAGGATGTTACCGCTCTTGCCAACGCACCTCTTGATGAAGTTTTACACTTATGGACAGGGCTCGGCTATTACGCTCGGGCTCGAAACCTCCATAAAGCCGCTCAAGTGGTCGCGACTCAATATGGTGGCTCGTTTCCCACTACATTTGATGAGGTTTTAGCGCTGCCCGGTGTTGGTCGCTCCACTGCTGGGGCAATTTTATCATTATCACAAAAACAGCATTACCCTATTCTCGATGGTAATGTTAAACGCGTATTAGCTCGCGCTTATGCGGTTGATGGCTGGCCGGGTAAAAAAGAAGTCGAAAACCGTTTGTGGGAAATCAGCACTGATGTCACCCCACAAGTGGGAGTTGAATTTTTTAACCAAGCGATGATGGATTTAGGCGCTATGGTCTGTACTCGCAGTAAACCAAAATGCGAACTATGCCCCCTCAATTTTGGCTGCGTAGCCTATGCCAATCATTCATGGCAAAACTACCCAGGCAAAAAACCTAAGCAGAAAATCCCTGAGAGAAGTGCTTGGTTTTTGATTATGCAGCATGACGATAATGTGTGGCTAGAACAGCGTCCACCATCTGGCATTTGGGGTGGCTTATTTGCCTTCCCACAGTTTGACTCTTTAGAGCAACTTAATGATTATCTGGCCGAATCAGGCTTAGAATATTCTCAATTAGAGCAATTAATTTCTTTCCGCCACACATTTAGCCATTTTCATTTAGATATTATCCCTGTAAAAGTTAACATTCAGGCATTTAATTCTGCCATGGATGAAGGCAAAGGACTCTGGTATAACTTACACCTAGGCGCAACTATCGGCCTTGCAGCCCCAGTTGAAAGTTTACTAAAACAGCTCGCCTTACTACCTGATATTTGAGGAAAAATTAATGAGTAGAACCATTTTTTGTACATTTTTACAACGTGATGCAGATGGGCAAGATTTTCAGCTTTACCCAGGTGAGTTAGGAAAACGTATTTTTAACGAGATTTCAAAAGAGGCGTGGAGTCAGTGGATGACAAAGCAGACCATGCTCATTAATGAAAAGAAGCTCAATACGATGAACCCTGATGATCGTAAAATGTTAGAACAAGAAATGATTAAGTTCTTGTTTGAAGGCCATGACATCCATATTGATGGCTATACACCTGAAAAATAATCTGTTTGTCTACCTACTCAGTAGGTAGACTTTTGCCCCAAGACTGTGAATCGTATGAAAAAACTATTTGCGCTGAGTTTATTGATCCCTCTAATTGTCTCTTGTTCTAGCAAGCAAAAACCTGACTTTAACCCGGATTATGTCAAAGATACTAATGGGTTCAATATCTTAATGGGCCAATTTGCCCACAATATTGAAAATATTTGGGGCATTAAAGAAGTGTTAATTGCTGGTCCAAAAGACTATGTAAAATATACCGATGAGTACCGAACTCGTAGCCATATTAATTTTGATGCAGGGACCATTACTGTAGAGACTATTTCAGCGGTAGAACCTTCACAGTACTTAAAAAAAGCTATTGTCACCACTTTATTAATGGGAGACGACCCCAATTCCATTGACCTCTATTCTGATATCAATGATATTCCCCATAGCAAAGAACCCTTTTTATTTGGTCAAGTGCTCGATAACACTGGTGAAGCTATTCGTTGGGAATGGCGAGCCACAAAGTTTGCTGATTATCTGATAGAAAATAAAATGCAGCGCCGCCAATCTGGTATGAATATTGTTTGGTCCGTAACTATGCAACTAGTACCAAACCATTTAGATAAACGGGCTCATAAATATTTACCTTATATTAAGAAATCCTCGGCCAAATATGGCGTAGATGAGTCCTTAATCCTCGCGATTATGCAAATTGAGTCGAGTTTCAACCCTTATGCGGTTAGCCGTTCTGATGCGCTTGGCTTAATGCAAATTATGCCAAACACAGCTGGTAAAGATGTTTTCCGCTCACAAGGAAAATCCGGTGTTCCTAGCCGTAACTATTTATTTGACCCAGAGAAAAACATTGATACGGGTACGGCTTACTTAGCTATATTGCAAAACAGCTACTTAGGCGATATTCGTAACCAAACCTCACGCCGCTATGCTGTTATTACCGCATATAATGGCGGGGCTGGTAGCGTACTACGCGTCTTCCACAGCGATAAAAAACAAGCCGCACAGCGCATTAACAATTTAGAACCGGGTGAAGTGTATGAAACCTTGTCCACTAAGCACCCAGCTGCTGAGTCACGTAATTACCTCATTAAAGTGAACAAAGCACAGAAAAATTATTTACGTTAAAATTTTTCCAATATTGGATGCCAGCCAAAATCGGATTTAAGGCTGGCATCAGTTATTAACCTTAATGATTTTATGTTTTTTCGATTAAAAACTAGCTAACATGTTGAAAAAAAGCGCATACAGTCAAAAGTTTATTGAAAGCGCCTTGACTCAACCAATGAAATCAGGTTTAATACGCTCCGTTGCCCGGATAGCTCAGTCGGTAGAGCAGGGGATTGAAAATCCCCGTGTCCTTGGTTCGATTCCGAGTCCGGGCACCACGCATTTATAAGACCTCGCTGAAAAGCGGGGTTTTTTTATGTCTAAAATGCCTTGATATAAGGCATCTCACTGCTTTCAAGCCTTTCGTTTGTCAACTGAGTTCAACTGACATTACCCCACATCAAATGCAAATAAGGGTAATAATCAGGGTAACTGCAGTTCGATTTTGTTTGTTACCCTTAACCATGTTATTAGCCTCGTATTTTTAACTCGTCCAACTAAGCCGTTCAAAAAGTACATTGCACTTATCTTTATGGATAGCTTAAAATTTGTTTACTAAACAATAATAATTACTTTCAGAACATACCTCATTAATCGATACTATTTTGATTCCCTCCTCAAGTGGGTCGTGTATTCAATATAGAAATCATCATAAGAGGTAGTGTTCACGCTCTATGAATGTGCCGATGATTTTGTCATGCATTTCAGGTGACTTTGAGTAACCTAAGGTTTTACGGTTCAGTCGCTTTATGCGATTTCTCAGGTTCAAATTCTCTCTTTCTATGCGTTGCGTATAAAACTTACTTGTCACATGTTTTTGTTTTGGCAATATCTCATAAGCACTGAACTTATCCATGCACCAAAAAGCTACATTAAACCGAAACAGTAAAGCCAGTAATTTTCGAAGGGTTTTCTTGTTTCGACGACCAAACGTATGAGCAATAATCCGTTTTAAGCGGGGTTCCCAAGTATACCAAAGCCAGCGTTGTTGTTTCTTATTAGCTACAAAAGACCACTGTTCATCAACTTCGCAAAGGAGTTCAATCTGCAAATTATCAAGGGGTAAAGAAGTTACCTGCTTCGGCGAGAGTTTTTTAAAGTACGAACAACCGCATTAATGCTGATATGAAGGGCCCTAGCAGTATCACGAATACCAGCATTATTCATCGAAAGGCCGATAATTTTATCTTTAGTACCGGGTTGATAGGCGCGATATTCATAACTGAGTTGGAAGCTTCGGTAGCAGTTTTGGCAACGATAACGCTGATGATCAGCGCTCCCTAATCTATGTTTTTCACTGAGGGAGTTTGTTGACAAAATGGGCACCTTTCATCGACTTTCGCCTGACTATTCTCTAGTAAATTACTCTATATTACAAGTTACTCACCAGATTGGGGACATGACCGATATTTGTAGTTAAATTCACCAACAGGTAAAGCAGGCGAGAACCAATAACCTTGAATATAATGAATACCATTCGCTAATAACCAGTCACATTTAGCTTGTGAATCAACACCTTCAGCGATAATGTCGATAGATAATGCGCTTCCGATTAAGCTAATAACCTTAATGAGTGAGTTTTCACCTGGGATTTGCTGAATAAAACTGCGATCAATTTTAATAATATCAACAGGTAGCTGATTCAAGTAATTCAGTCCCGCATAACCAATACCAAAGTCATCTAATGCAACTTTAATACCTAAGGAACGAAGCTCTTTCAGTTGTTCTGCCGCTCGTGCAAGGTTTGAAATACTTGCAGTTTCTGTGATCTCAATATGCAATTTATCTGCAGGTACATCAAATTGAGCTAGCTTATCCTTTATCGACGCAGCAAAATTTTCGTGAGAAAGCTGCACCCCTGAAATATTCAAAGAGATTGGAATGTTAATTCCGAGTATTCGCCAGTTTGATAAAACTTTAAATGATTCAGTCAATACCCATTCACTCAAAGGCACAATTCCCCCCATTTCTTCCGCTAATGGGATAAAGTCTGCCGGTGAGTTCACATTTCCACCGAGTGTAGTCCATCTGACTAACGCTTCAGCGCCACTGAGCTGATTCGTATTTAAATCCGCCTGCGGCTGTAAGTATAATGAAAATTCGCCCTCCTCAAGTGCTTTAACAATTTCAGCTTCTTGCACTAATCGTTCTTTCGCTTTATCCGTTAAACTTGGTTGGAAGAAGACTATCTGATTTTTCCCCTCACGCATCGCCGTATTCAATGCCGATGTAGCCTGAGCAATCATACTTTCCGCTAATTTAGCCGCACTCGAAATTGTTTCAGACAAACTTTTTTGATAGGAAACGCCAATGCGGGCACTAGAGCGTAGTGTCATATCATCGACAGAGACAATTTCAGTCACTTCAGACATCAAGTTTTGAGCTGTATTCATCACTTGATAAGGGGTATCAACTTCCCTTAGCAAGATAATAAACCGATCGGATGCAAGCTGACCCAACAAATCCGTCTGGTCAATAACGCTTTTCATACGAGCGACGAGCTTACGGATCAAGGTTTTTTGCTGCTCCGCATTAAGGACACCTATTGTTTCCTGTAACGTATCTACTGATATAATAATCAAACTGCTAAATGCCCCAAAAGAAGAGAGCAAGTGCTGTTCAAAAACGGGGTGAAATAGCGTCATATTTGGCAACAATGAAATCGGATCATGCGTTGACAATTGACTAATTGATTTTTTGGCTCTTTGCAGTGCTAATTGATTATCATTATAGCTACGTACTAACATTCCAAGTTCATCATTATCTTCTTCTGAACTTAGCTTGAGCTGATGAAATTGTTCACCATTTTGAGGAACACTTTTTAATTGATAGATGATAGACTTTAGTGGGTAAATCAATCTTTTATTTAATTGCCAAGCTAAAAAACACAATATGATCGCGGATAGAATGGTATAGCTTAAAAGCAGCGAAATAAAACGAAACCAAAATACTTCATAGGCATGCATCGTATTAGTATAAAAGGTGACGTAGCCGATAACATCATTCGACGAGCCTTTCAAGCCAGAATAAATAGGGGATTTTACTGAGACCTCAATATCAATAATTGTAAGGTACCATGCTTTTTCCTTCGGCAAGGAAGATATTTCTTTTTTATACTGTCTATTATTTTTGAGATCAATAACTTCTAATTTATCTATTTCGTTAATTTTAGTGAGATCGGCGAGTAGATTCTTAATTTTATCTTCATTGTCAGTCTCTATTGCATCCAAAAGGATAGGTATCGCAAAATACGACATGTTTTTTAAATCATTAGAATATATTTCTTTGCGTTGTTCAATAAAAACATAAAATTGGATAATCGTAAAAAAACAGACCAAAATCGACGATACAATCGACATGATTATTATATATTTTTTTGTCAGCGAACTATGTGCGCGCAAGTCTATCTCCTTAAAACAACCATTCTTATTAAAGCCGTCGACATCAGTTAAGGATTATCTGTAAGCTGAAAAAATGCCTACTCTTCATCGTAGACTATATAGTGAAAAATTACAATGTTATCAACTCAATACAAAAAAAACACTCGCATGAACAAATAATAACCCTTACAAAAATAAATCAATTGAATGATTAACCATCATAAATCATAGCAATTCCATTTGTTATCAAAATACGCCTGTTTTTATTTAACTTATCAACCATTTTGCATTTTTTTTGTAAAATCATTAATGATTTATTGATGTATTAATAATATATCTATTGCCGATAAAAATTAGGATGCCAACAATGGGCACCCTAATCATCAATATAGAATAAAAAAATAATCCTATTTGAAATCAGCATAAGGTATTAATGGCTGTGGAGGCATGTCTAAATCGCCAGACCAACCATCGAAGGAATAACGTAGATAAATTAATGCATGGCTTGGGGTATAATCTTTTGCTTGTTGAATATCAACAGATGCCCCAACAAACCAGTGCGGCGTTATTTTTCGCTCAATTAATAAATTCGTCGTGTATCCAACACCATGACTATAGCTTCCTTTATTATCGGCTTGTCTAAAATATTCTTTATCTTCGATAGCATCATTTGAATCAAAAAAACGATAAATCGGATACTTTCGACTATTTTTTGTATGAGAGTAAGACCACGATACAGAGCCAGAAACTTCCCAAGACCAATTCTCTGTTCTTTGACGATAGGTCACCGGAAGTCCAAATGAAATATATTGTTGTGGGCTATAGTATCCACCTTGGCCTAAAGTGTAATCGCTTAAATCTTTTTGGTAGTACCAAAGCATATTGTTGAGACCAACAGAGACTCGGCGGTCTACCTCATTAATAACTTTATAATAATATCCCCCCATCCATCTTACACTTTGGTTATCAGGGACATTTTTTCCTGTCAATTGATCTGCTGTTATATCAGCCCAATATCCATCATTTCCACCTAAATCATAACTGCCGCTTAGGCTCACACCTGTTTTACGAACCCCGCCCCAAATAATTCGGGATAATGGATCTTTTTGCCCACCAAATGACAACAATGAGTTAGTTAACGGACGCCTATGTGCATTTAATGCCCAATTAATATCCCCTAATTGATTGTTATATTCGAAGCCACCAACCCAATCTGTTACCTCAAAACCCAGTGGAGTGGTACCTATATCCCAATTAAATCGGTCATTTTTCCAACCTAAAGCGAGGCTATTACCGTTATATTGCTGCTTTTTAAAAGAGTCACACTCAAAGTCATCACAAACACCAAATTTCTCTGTGTCTGAACCTTTCAGTTTTCCTGCATTAAGATTGACATTATCAAGGCGAAAAAATAGCCCACCGTCATAAGCAGGCATATCCGCTTGTAGCATCGTTGTCTGTGCACGCAGTTTAGAATAGCCACTTTTTCCGTTAGAACCCCAATAATCGTATGCTAGGGTTACTCTAATATCATCTTGCTTTGCCAGCTTTGCAACATCCGAGCGAAGACTGCTTTTTAACCAACCATCTTCTGCATTGTGCTTGGTTAACCAAGTGAGCTGCTCTCTATTTTTCGGTAATTCATCTGTTATTCCAGCGCTGACCATTCCTTTCGCATAATTATCGAGCGCAAATCGAATATGTCCTTGCTGTTGCTGAATTCTCGCTAAATCACGCAACATCAAAGCACGTTCTTCATCGCTCAATGGCGACTGAGATTCAACTAATGATTGCAGGATACGTTCCGCCTGTGTATTTTCCCCCAATTGTGCAAATATATTCGCAATATTACGCTGGCTATATACGGAGTATGTATTCAGTTGGCTTAAATCATTAAAACGCTGGAGTTTCTCACTCAGTGCTTGTGTTTGATTCAAGCCCTGTAAAGAGTGTAATTCACCGATCAGCGCCAGCTTATTCTCAGGATCTTGCAATAAAACTTGCTGATAGCCCTCAAGCGCTAAAACATATTGATGCGCCTCTAAATGCCAATCGGATAGCAGTAGACGCTTAGGGATCTTTGTTTGCTCAGTATCTGGAAGATTTTCAAGCTGAAGGGCGGCTTCTCTTTCTTTTCCTGCATGCTTCAATGCGATTGCATTATTGTACGCATCCGTGAATTTTAATTGTTGGTAAAGCGCAACAGTCTCTTTATTCCATTGATTTTGGGGTAATTCATCAATCAGAGCCAATGCTTTTTTCGCGTGACCAATCGAGCTATAGTACAAGGCTTGAATATAATGAGAATCAGCTCCACGCAAGGCAGGATCATTGAGTAATTGGATCGTTTTTTCTGCAAGCAGGTCATTATTCTGTGCGTGATAACCTTTCGCTAAATGATAAATATTCCATTTATTGTTTGGATCATAACTGGCAATTTTTTGCCTAATATCTATTAAACTAAGGATATTTTGCTGCTGCTCCGCCTCTGTTGCCAACGCATCCAATGCTTTACTGTATAAATAGCGCCCTTGACTATGAAGCGTTTTTTTCTGTGAGGCTGATAAGCTCTCTAAATATTGAAAAGCTTTCTCGGGAGATTGCTGCAAATAATAAAGCGTAAGCCCTTCCATTGCATTAAGGTTATTTTTTTCTTGATTAAGCGCAGATAAATAATATTTTTCTGCTTTATCATTATTTTTCTCTAATACAGCAACATCACCAAGTCCAATGAGCGCTTGAGTCCCTTTCGGATTAAGACTTAGTGCTGCTTGATACGCACGCTTTGCACTCTCAAGTGCGTTTTTCTCTTTGTTTTTATCACCGAGACTTATCTGTAGCCAATAGCGATTATTATCTAAACTGCGTTTCCAATCTTCGCTATCTTCATGTTGTGGGTTCGTTTTTAATGCTCTTGAAAGGTAATTGATTGCAGATTGTCTTTGCCCATTTTCTGAATACTGTAAACCTATTTCACCCAATATTTGGGCATCATTAGGATTATTTTTTAATGCTGTAAGAAGCAAAGGCAATGCACGTCTTTGTATTTTATTTTCTTTGGATTTTAACGATCTCATAGCTTCTGCTCGTGAGAAGAAGCTTGGATCCTTCATCTGATTACGCTGCTCTGCAAGTAGAGTCGCAATTTGAGATTGCTGTGACTTCGCATTTGGGAATACCGTTTGCGCCCGTTCTAGATACGAGAGGCTATCAGTCGAAACAGGCCAGCTTTGAACTTCCTTAACCCAAGCATTCGCGCCAATAGCTTCATTTTCAGTCCCTTTATGACTCAATGTAGCCAAAAGATTAAAACCTTCCGCTCGCTGACCAAAATAAAAATAACGTTTAGCTAATGCTTCAATAATATGTGCATTATCTGGGTTATCTTTGTAAAGCATTTTTAATTTGCTCAGTGTTTCTTGTTTTTTATTGGGCAAATAAAAATAAGCGTTGAGATATTCAATTTCCAACTCAATCGTTGGATAAACACCGTTAAAGAGGCGATCATAAATCTCAACAGCAAGCTTATCATTATCATTTTTAACGGCAGTCCGCGCTTCTTGTAATAAATTACTGCCTTCTATTGTGGATAAATACTGGCTTATTTTCGCTTCTTTATACGCTTGAGAATTCGGCGCAATTTTTTGCAATAATTCGGCGGTTTCCTCAATCTGAGCCGCCTCACCTTGGCGAATGGCATAACGAATTTTCGCAAAAAGGTAATCTGGATTATTTGCATCAATAAGTTCTAACCTAAATAATGCATCCTTAACAATATCATCCCGATAGGCGACTTCCGCATTTCTAATTTGTTGTAATAAAATATTTTGCTGTGCGGAATTGCTAGCATATAAGGATGAACTTAGCAGTACGCTGACAGTCAAAATACTGAGTTTAGTGGCAAACTTGTTCATTCTTATTTCCAATTTGGGTGTAATTGACCTTGTGAGTCAAAATAAAAACGTTTGTCTACCCAGCCTTTAGAGAACAGCATTAATACATAGCTATAATAAGCATCATCATTAAGGGGGGAATCCGCGATCTTTTTTTCTAAGATCGTTCTTGCGGCTTCATTATCTAATGCCATAGGTAACAAGGCATAAGCAATGGCGGCATTACCATATCCCTCTGTTTTACCTGTATTAATATTAATTCTTTCTGGTGGATAGCCTAATGAAATAACGACATCTAAAATCGGTTGCCACTGAGCCAGTAATTTTTTTCTGTTCGGATCTGTTTCCGGTAGCATGGCAGCCCATAAGTAAGAACGGATCGCATCATATCCTCCCATCCCAGCAACGCCATCGATTTGCAGCCAACCATTTGGGGATTGCCACCTAATCCAATCGGGAACAAAGCCTTTCAAGGAGGAATCGACTAATAATTCAAGGCTATTTTTCTCAATTTCTTGCCAAGATGATGAGTTTTGAGCAAAACGCTTCATTAATTGCAATGGTTGGTAACTCGGATTTAATTTCCATTGATTACCATGCACAAAACCCACTCTACCAGGGAGTAACATCAAACCGAGTTCAGGAATATCTGCCGTTTCTTCTTGGGCAACCCTTTTTAAAAGGAAATAGCCTTTCGACTCATACTCGCGAATATTCCACAAACGGCCTGCTTCAAGTAACGAATAAGCAATCCATGTATCCGAGTCAGATGCGGAGTTATTATCGATAACTCCCCACGAATTATCTTCTCGATGACCCCAAAGCCAAGCAGGCAAATGCCGTGTTAAATCACCTTCAGCAAGGTTATTTTCCGTCCATTCAATGAGTTGTGAAAATGTTTCCTTATCATTAGCAACCAATGCGAAAAAGAGGGCATAACTCTGCCCTTCCGAGGTAGTTATTTTATTACTGGTGCTGGGATCAACGACACGCCCACTATCGCGAATATAACTGGCTTTAAATTGCGCCCATTCAGTCCATTCCGTCATGGCTTGTGCAGGAAATATTATTCCTGCAATCAAACACAATATTTGTAGACACAGCCTAACCGATTTCATGTTATTTACTCAGATAGCAGACGTCGGCGGCTAATTGATTTCATTAATCGCCATAATAGGAGACCAAAGATCACAACAATAGCCACTGTTAATAGCGTTAACAAAATAGGATGAGATGCAAAAATTGACCATACTTTCTCCCACCAAGGTAGATAGCCAACATAATAAATATCCCCCACTTGCATACTATTAATACCCGAATCTCGGATCACCGAAACGCTACCAGACATAAAATTGCGCTTACCACTATCCGTAATTGCCGAATTCAATAAAGAGAACCCTTTGGGACTATCAGCAAGTAATGCAACAACACTACGTTGATCATTGTACGGCGACTGGAATTCAACTATTGCCGCAATATTTCCTTGAGAATTGACTGTTGTCTTACTGCTCGCTGCACTATCTGCCGCACTTGGCGCTTTACTATCTAGATAAGCTGGGCGCATCGGCATTTTTATCCAACTTTTCGTTTTCTCTAATAATAGTTCCTGATTGTTTTCATTATCTGTCAACACATTAGACATCTCACCAATAAAGAGTAAATCTGCATTGGCGTCTTTTGCTTCATTTAATGCATTCGTTAATGTGACATTAATTGCAGGAAATCCTGTCTGCGCACCAATCATTCCCATTGTATTTAACAGCGTTGTTATGTGTTCTGCGGATGCATTCTCTGGCATCAACACGACAGTTTCAGATAAATCAGCCATCCGAGAGAATGGGAATCCTGACTTGCTAAATGCTTGTAAACTTGGCATTGCCATATAATGTCGATAACCAGAGAAGTCGATCGTAGAATTTTCATCTATCACAACTGTGTTATTAACAGGTTGATATGTAATACATTGATCAACGGTGCCACCTGGGATCGGATTAGCATAATTAAAAGAAAACTGTAATTGGTTACGCTGACCTAACTTAAGTGCCGGAACGGCTAGCTGACTATCAGGGTCAAATAAACTTTGCGTAAAGGGTAAACGAGCTAACAGTGAAGACTCTTTTTTGTTTGGTACTAAAGATTGAGATTGGATCAATTCATTATTTAAATTGACCATCATCTTTGAACCATCTTCAATATTTGGCGCTGTATAACGATAATTTATTTTCATCTCAATACCTGAATTACGGAAGGTAAAAAGATCAGGCGGTAAATTAAGTTCAAGATTAATTGGCTTAGGATTTAAACCCGATGATTGCAGCTGTCCTTTATAAGTAACCAATTCTGCAAAACTGACAGGCTTATCTGTTTTCACCCAATTTGGTGCGTCATAAGGGATGCGTGGTGCAAGTGTTTCTACATTTTCAACACTGACAGCAGCACCACGTAACAGCAGTTCCCCCTGTGAAATACCTTTCACCGCTTGGATCAAGTCATCATCATTACGCCCTTGAATTAACAATAGTTTAATGGAAGGGTCATCAGGATGACTTATCATCTCAATCATCGGGCCTTTAACGGCTGGGTAATCCGCTAAAAAACGGGGTCTGTGTTCATTTGTCATAAACACAATACTGTGCTGTTTAGGCAACGTATCCATAAATACGGGATAATTTTGATCACGCCACTGCGCCTTAGAACCAAACCATGATGCTAAGATAGCCGCCGCATTTTGTTGCTTTGTACTTACCGACTGACTAAACACAATAGGAAGTGTTAACGCTTCTGGGTCTCGAGCATCAAAGAACGGTACTGGGAATCGAGATAGATCATTTTTTAATACAAGAGGTTGTACTTGCATACTAAGATTACTATTCTGGCTAACATCTAGCCACAGCGTACTATTCGTTGGATTTTCACAAATATCACGGTAGTGACCAATGAATTCCATTCTTACTTGGTTAAAATCTTTTATAAATCGCGGATCAATCGGTAGACTTGCTAGCGTTTTTACACCTAGATCCTCTTTTTTAATCGCCACAACACCCATAAGCTCATCATTTAAAAAAACTTTTAATTGTGACTCAATAGGCAATAACGATGGTGACGGTGTAAATTCAAGGTCTAAGCGTGCCATCGAAACCAGCTCATCACTTCGAACCCCAAAATCAATATAGCTATCTGGGCGGGTGCCTTTTAGATGAATAGGCCCCTGAGTAGGATAGATTTTTGCAAAACTTACGTTAACGTCTCGCGTTGGGATTATATGAGTGGGAACATTTACGCTTTTTTCGATACGCGTTTGCTCCGTATCTTCGTTAGCTAGAAGTGTTTCCCCGTAACTGAAATTTGTCATGCTCAGAGCAGTAGCAAGCATTAATAAAGGTGTTTTTCTCATGTTTAAAACCATCATATACGGTATGTAAAATTTATTAGTAAGATTAATTATTTGAATGTTTACGTTTACTGAATTCTGGTACAAAACTATTAAGCCAGCTAATCGTACTGATGAATCCTTTAAACGGGAGATTAACAATCGGTGAAGATTTTTCGGAGAGTATTTGATACCCCTTAAATCCTAATTTAAAAATATCCCACATGCTGCTAATTGGTCTATCGTGTTTAAATTGAGCTTGCCACTGTGCCCAGGTATCTGCTCGTGCAAATGTACATTGAATAAAATCAATATGTTGTTGTTTTGACATCTTTTTAAGCTGAAATCCAATATAGAGTTTATTCAAACGAACGGCTGTAATCGGAAAAGAAAACTCACGCTGTCCACGTTTTAAAATTAAATGGAGGCTCTCATTAACTTTAATTGGGTTGCTCGTCGGTAACTTAACGCCCATACCGCCATCTGAATAATCAGATAATGTGCAAGGATATAAATGACCTGAATTTGTCATAATGATCGCTGGTATATTGATTTCAACACGATGAGCATTACGAACCTGTTTAGCCTCTAAAGAGACAGCAACTGCCCCACCAAGAATAATCATGTTATAAACGACCCATAACATACTCATGATGACTGTAGGTATTTCATCTGCTGGACCTACCGCTAATCGCCATATTCCAAACAAAAGCCCCACTATATTTAATAAAGCTAAAAAGACATAAGGCTTGTTAATATTCCAATCAATATATTCTTCATCAATTAATGGTCACGTATCCAAAGGGTTGATGGCATTTCAAACGTAATACTCTCGCTCAATGAAAGTCCCAATGATCTTGTCATGCATGCCGGATGATTTTGAATACCCTAACGTCTTGCGATTAAGTCGTTTCAATCGGTTACGCAACGTCAGATTTTCACGCTCAATTCGCTGTGTATATAGCTTTCCTAAAATGTGTTTTTCGCTAGGGAGTGTCTCTTTGTACGCCCTGTAACCATCCGTACACCAAAAAGCGATACGGAACCCAGACAGCAGTTTTAACAATTTCCCCAGTGTTTTCTTGCTTCGGGAACCAAATACATGAGCGATAATCCGCTTTAAGCGAGGCTCCCATGCATACCACAACCAACGCTGACTTTTTTTGTTACCGATAAATGACCACATCTCATCGACCTCACAAATGAGCTGAATTTGTAGGTTATCTAGGGGCAGTGTTGTTACATTCCGTGGCGAGAGTTTTTTAAAGTGCGGACGACGGCATTGATACTGATATGTAATGCCCTAGCGGTGTCACGAATACCCGCATTATTCATGGCAAGCTCAACCACTTGCTCTTTGATGCCGGGCTGACAAGCGTTGTAGGTATAATCGAGTTGAAAAGTGCGGCAACAGGCCTGACAGCGATAACGGGGATGACCTCCATTGCCGGTGCCATGTTTTTTAACAGGGTCGGTTAACCCACAGAATCGGCATTTTACTGAAATGGTAGCCATACTAAACCTCAACAGAAAAGCTCAGTTTACCCCATTATCAACTCATTGAATACTCGACCCAATTAATCCCCCTTTAGGCGTAACATTAAACTTTCCTTTATGAGGACTAAACAAAGCAACCGTCGTTGGCCTTGCGATATACCAAGCCAAAACAGTTTCATAAATTTCACTCCAAAAAGTATGTCTATATTTCCCCTGTATTTTAGAGTTAGTCAGGCTGGCCTGAACCATGTGAGGAATGACATACAGGGCAATGGCTAAAGCTGGCGCAAAAATAATGTAGGCATGGAGTAACAAGAAAGCTAAAGGTGCCACAAGAAAAATAATTCGAGGTATCCCAGATAAAAAATGTAACATCGCATTTGCGTAGCATAAGCGCTGAACAAGTTTTAATCCTTTACCAAAGAGAGGATTATCTAAACGGAAAATTTGCACCATACCCCTAGCCCAACGAATACGTTGGCCAATATGTGAAGATAAACTTTCAGTTGCCAACCCTGCGGCTAAAGGTATTCTAATATAGGCTGAACTCCATCCTTTTCTGTGTAATTTCAAAGAAGTATGAGCATCTTCAGTGACTGTTTCAACCGCTATACCACCGACTTCATCTAGCGCAACACGTCGAATAATTGCGCATGAGCCACAGAAAAAAGTGGCATCCCAAGTATCATTACCATCTTGCAATAATCCATAAAATAATGAGCCTTCATTTGGTGTTTCTCGGAAATTATGCAGATTACGCTCAAAGGGATCAGGCGAGAAAAAATGGTGTGGAGTTTGAACAACTGCAAGCCGCTTTTCTTTCAAAAAGCCGCCCATGGTTAATTGCAGGAATGATCGGGTTGGTATGTGGTCACAGTCAAAAATAGCCACAAACTCACCTGTTGTAAAGCGTAATGCATTGTTAATGTTACCTGCTTTTGCGTACTCGTGCGTCGGCCTTGCAACATAATTAACACCGACTTCATTTGCAAATTGATGGAACTCATTCCTGCCACCATCATCTAAAATATAAATATTTATTTTATCTTTAGGCCAATCCATACCTAAACAGGCATAAATCGTCGGTTTAATGACGCTAATAGGTTCGTTATATGTTGGAACCATGATGTCTACTGATGGCCACATGGTTGTATCCGCAGGAAGCGCAACAGGTTTACGGTTCAGTGGCCACACGATTTGTATAAATCCTAGTACCAAAACCAACCATGCATATGTTTCTGCACCTAGCAGCAATAAGCCACAAATCAAGCTAAGCGGGTCATCCCAATTCAGTGTTGATGTATAACGCCACCAAATATAGCGACATGAAATCGTTAATGATAAAACGATCATCATAAGGGAAGATAAGCGCCCTGGGATCCTGCGGATCACCATTGCAATTCCCCAAAGAAGCAGTACAAAGATAAATTGTGACCAAAGGTCAAAAGGTTGCGTGATACATAATAATGCAATAAGAGTACAAATAAGAATGATCACCGATAACATGACTTTTCTAAGCCTGCTAGGTTGAGCAATTTTTCGATCTAACGCTTTATCTTCTGGCTGTTCATACCCCATTTTATTGGGTAACTCTGCCAGCCAATGATGAAACTTCAAACGATAACACTGCATGCTCTTCCAAAAAGGATACATACATTTAGGTAATCTATGTGCAGCATTCGTTTTAAAGACAAGTAACACGCAAGACTGGATCACATACCGAATAAAATCGAGAGGCTTAGGGCTTAAAGGATTTATTTTAGGATAATAATCTTGATGATTATTCCTTAGTTTTTTCCAAGAGTTAGAATTGTAATTACAAAAAATACCTAATATTAATAATGTTAGGCAAGTCATCACAGATGCAAGCACAGAGCTTTGATGTGTGCGATAAACCCGATAACGTGCAACAAGCGAAAAAAATGATAATCCGCTCAGTAAATCAGAATTAACTTCTTTCATATTACTGAATATCCATTTTTTTAGCGTGTGTTAAGCACCAGATCGCGAGAGCATGAATTTCACTCGCCCCTAAAGATTCAGGCCGATATTGCCCAACCGGACATTTAGATGCTGCCGATTCCATAATTGATTCATCATGATGAATCGCAATAGGTAAAAGATTATCTAATCTATGTGTCCAGTATTGATAAATATCATTTTGTAATTCACTGCGCACATCAAACTTATTGGCAAGTAAATAACCATTAATTTCAGACTCTTGAAATATTCTGGTATGACAATTAGTTTCAGGGACAGCAATATTAACAACAATATCACTAATTTGTTCCATCGGGGAACATTGAGAATAACTGTTTGTTGGGAGATCAATAACGACCCAATTATATTCTGTTCTGTTCTTTATTTTATCAATATTAGAAGTCCAAAAAGAAAATATATTCTGATTAACCAGCATTGCTTCCTTTTCTTTACTACTTAATATTCCAAATGGAATAAACAGTAAGTTATCCTTATATTCCCATGCCGTAGTTTCCCAGCTTTTATTTTCGTAAATGGCGTTCGCCCAACCCGAAGGGTCGCTAAAATCACTATTAAAATGTAAGCGCAACAAGTTATCTGGCGACATATCTATTACGATAACTTTTTCGCCAAGCTTATTTAATTCCCACGCTAAGGCGGAAGACAATGTTGTTGTCCCCACGCCCCCTCGAAGGCCTTTCAGAGAAATAATAGGCATCGTGGCTAGCTCCGAGAAGAAATATCAGCACTATCTGCTAATAAAGCCCATTTACTTTTCAGAATATTATAGGTGGTATTATCTTTTATCTCTTGGTATTCAAAATCACTAAAAGTGAACTCATGTTCTAGATTTTCTATGTCCGTATATTCGATAAATGATGTGTTCTCGGTTTTTAATAATGTTTTTGTTTTCATTTTTTGATTTTTATTAGTTAAATAATAACTTACCAAAGCCATGGATTAATAAAGCTTAGGGTGGAAAAAAACAGGTTAATTCCTATGCCAGTAACTTGCCATGCAATTGCGCACGATGATATATAATGTTACAGTTGCTATCAAATGTGTGAAATATGATACATATTATTACAAAGCTTATCAAATGCAATTAATGATAGTGATATCCACTTAGTCACAATAAGAATAAATATATGAACAATACCGTTACTTATGCTTTAGGCATCAATTATCTTGATGGCAATGCTCAAAACATGAAACCTAAAGAAATATATTGGTTAAATACCAAAAAAGTCGATATAAAAAACTTTATAAACCAGGTGATTCTTTTTAATAACGATTGTAAATTAAATGTTAATATTGACAGCAAAGTGCATAACTATTATCAAAATAAAGTTGATAATGCATACGAAGATAATAGGATTAATCTGTTCAATCGTAGAAAAGTCAGCAACCCTTTAAATTTGAAAGAATATATAAAACAACTCAAGATGCATAAAAACTCATTAGTTGTCTTTTTTATTCCAAATGAATACCTCACTGCATCTTTAGGTGTTTTCTTAAAAAACATTAAGTTAGCCTGCATTAAATATAACTGTAGCGTTCTTTTCATCAGTGACAGTAATAGCACTCATCAATTGAAAGATTTATTAGTTAATAAGTTCAAGCTGTTAAGTGGTTTCTCACTACTCACCCATCCCCCTCAAGGCTACATTCTTGATATTTGTTATTGGTTCAGTGTGAATACAATATTATCTAATGAGCAATTAGCATTAACACTTAGAGATAACAAGTTAATGTTAGATAATAAAACAGAAAATACTATTAACTATAGAAATGACAGTAATATTTACTATATCCATGAAAAAGTTATGGCTAATAAAATACTGCATTCTGATAATTGGATATCAATTAAGTCTAATAAAGAAATAATTAATATTGCGGAGCATTCCTATTCGGCCACATTGGTTTTATCTATTAATGAAATAGGTGATATCGATGAGCTGGCAGAGAAAATACACCATATTCGCTCAATTAGAGGAAAACACCTTAAACTCGTTGTCGCAGAAGTCACCCCGTGCATTCGCTCTAGTGATGAAAGGCTTTTACTGACTTGCGGAGCTAATCTTGTAATACGATACGGTACGACACTGACACAGTTTCTTTCGCTATTGGAAAGCATTCAAAATCAAACATATTCAAAAGCATTACTTAATGATATTCATCCCGTCATTGAAGGAATGAAAGCATTACGCATCAAAGGTTTTGTCTCCCCAGACAATTTTATGGATTCCATCAACATCCTCTTGGGAAATGAATTTCTGCCTGAAGATGCCCGTGGTTTATTATTCATTTTTACGACCGTAAATGGTTTACCAGCTAAACAAGCCCTACCGTTATGTAAGATAAGACGACATGGCGACATACTCACTATTTTGGACAATAACATATATCTTTTCCTTTCATCATGCCGATTGGTGGATGAACAAAAGGCTTTAAGTAATATTTTTCAATTACCTATTGAACATATCTTTAAAAATAAACAGGTATTTAATCGAGATAAAGATATCAGAAAACACGTAACTGCTTTCAGAAATAGCCAATTGATACAAAATGTTATAGAAAATGCCAATACAGAAATACAAGATATACCCGCTAATTTAGTGTCAAGAAAACAGCCTTATACACCAAAACCTGTGACACTCAAGTTCAGCTAAAACATAGATTGATTAACATTAGTAATCTTTTACTTGCGTAAAAGATTAATATTTATCATACGTCCAAAGCATGACGTGCAGGCTTAATAGCTTATTTTTATCCAAATATGCTATTTAATTGATTAGAGAGTACTCAATACCGCTATTTAAAGGACTCTTTATCAATTTCTGCCGATTTTTATGGGCAAAAATAAAAAGATAACAATGAATCACTCAACATTACACGCTAAAAATACAGATACTCGTCCATATTACTATGGTTTAAAAGGCTGGAATTTCTATTTTCTTCTTAAATTTGGACTATTGTGGTATGGCTACCTCAATTTTAATGCCTTCGAGAATTTATTATTTATTGCATTCTTATTACTCCCTATCCCCTGGGCAAAAATAAGTAAACTTCGCTATTGGATAGCAATTCCGATAGGAATAGCATTACTCTACTTAGATAGCTGGCTTCCTAGCATGGAGAGTATTTGGCAACAAAAAGACCAAATTACCGGTTTTTCTGCTGAGTATTTATATGAACTCATCGTTAGGTTCATTAATGTAAAAATGCTAGCGGCTGCTTTTATTCTGCTTGTTATCTATATTTTTTCCGCGAATTGGATCCGCTATTCAACCTTTGTTGTCATTGGAATAGTCTGGCTTAACATTTCAAATGTGATTGATTTTAAAGTGTCGTTTACCCAACCTGTCGCCACAACCACTATCGGTTCATCGGAAAGGCAAACAACGAATAGCAATATTCAACCTCTACAAACAGGTGAACCAACCGATGAAACACTCAATAAATGGTTAGAACAATTTCATCTTTATGAAAAGCAAAGAAAAACGCAGTTTTTAACATCGTTACCAAGTGAAGCCCAGCCCTTTGATGTATTGATGATAAACATATGCTCTCTCTCTTGGGATGATTTTGATGATACAGAGCTTATCAATCACCCTATTTGGAAACGGTTCGATATCTTATTTAAAAACTTTAACTCAGCCACCACTTACAGTGGGCCAGCATCGATTCGCTTATTACGAGCAAGCTGTGGGCAAGATCCGCATCAAAGTCTTTATGAAGAAGCCGATAAACAGTGCCTGCTGCTGGATAATTTAGCTAATCTTGGTTTTGAAGAATATTTGATAATGGATCATAAAGGTGATTATGGTAACTATTTATCTGGCCTAAGAGACTATGCAGGGTTAAAAGCACCACTGCAATCTCAAGCTAATCTCTCTCATCAAATCACCGCTTTTGATGGAACGCCAATATATAATGACCAAGATATTCTTAGAGAATGGTTGAATACAATAAAACACTCAAATAACCCAAGAACTGCCACATTCTTTAACTTAATCCCCTTACATGACGGTAATCGAAATGTAAAAGATAAAAAAATTGCAGACTATCATACTGATTTGAAGATCCTCTTAGATCAACTCAATAGTTTCTTTGATGAATTAGAGAAGTCAGAACGTCATGTCATGGTGATTGTTGCGCCTGAACATGGTGCTGCATTAAAAGGAGATAAAATGCAGATATCTGGTTTAAGGGATATCCCAAATTCAACAATTACGGATGTTCCTGTCGGTATAAAATTTATTGGAATGAAATCATTACCACCAAAAGAAGAGATTATTTTAACCCAGCCAAGCAGCTATTTAGCTATTTCCGAATTAGTAGCAAGAGCTGTTGATGGAAAAATTTTCTCTGATACTACGGTAGATTGGTCAAAATATACTGCGAATTTACCGATCACCGCCAAGGTGGCAGAGAATGCGAATTACATTGTCATAGACTATAAAGGAAAGTCTTATGTTCGCATGAGTAACAAAAAATGGGTGCCTTATCCAACGACACCGTAGCCCTTAACGCTTATTCTGGTGGTCAAAGACCAAATGCGACCATCAGAATAAAATATATTCGATTGATGCTTTCAGCATAGCGAGTAATGCCGATAGATAGCTCCACCTAAATTAAAAATTTTAAATTTATATCTTATTTGATTGTCATTACAGTTTAAACATTCATTTCCATACGAAATACGGATATAATTGAACCGACACTCCATATTAACAACATCTTCTTTCTCACGAATGAAGATTCGATGCTGTTCGGACTGTTGAACCACTCTTAAATCAGTAATTACGTTTCATAATGAAACTATAAAATTTCAAATATATAACAAATCAGTCACATAACTATTTTTAAATATCTATTCCAAATATGCTATATATAAAAAAAACAGGTTGGTCATTTAAGAAACAAAGTTACGTGGCCATTTTATTGCTCGCTATCCCGATGTTACTTACTAACATCTGGTTTTATGTATATGTCAAAAATAATACAGAAAAGGATATACACGATACATTTACGCTATTAGTGCATAATGCATCAATACAGTCGACAACCCAGCAAATTAGTGATATTAAAAATAATATTGTCACTATGTCCAGCTTCGCCAATCAGAAAGAGATGTCTAACTTTGTACTCAAAGATTCCGGCGATTTAAAAAAATTAATTTCATATACCTTAAATTCAAGCCGCTTTATCTCTAATATTTTATTCATGGACAAAAGCGAAAAATTTAATAGTATCCCAGAAATTTCTAATGAGGATTTCCGCCCTCATACGCGGCCGTGGTTTAAAAATGATACCAATAAGAATAATTTAATCACTTTTACCTATCCATATTTAGATATCCTTACTGATAAACCTATCATCAGTGCATCTAAAAGTCTTTATGACACCAATGGTAACAACTATGGGCTTGTCTCTATGGATCTTGACTTATATGAGATGAGCAAACCTCTAAACCAAATCAAAGTCCCATTGAATGGCGAGTTATACATAGCACACAAAGATGGCCGTATTATCATGAGTGCCAATAAACAACAAATTTACAGTGAAATATCAAATCTCAAGTGGTTAGATAATATTAACTCTGTTCAAAACTATTTTTATGACCCACTCACAAAGAGTTATATCTATTACTATGTGTTTACAGATCCTGATTGGATAATGCTATTGGTCGTCAAAAATGAACAATTTCAAAATCTTATAGATGATAATCGCCATTCATTTATCATAATAGGCATTATCAGTTTTATTCTGTATATCGCTGTAAGTATGTTGTGGAATGCAAACTTCCAGCGCATGATGAGTGAGTTACTTTCTTCCATAAAAAATGGTTATGAAAAAAAAGAAACAACTTACTCAAAAGAAATGCTAAATATCTATGATGAAATTTATAAACAGCACCAAGAAAAAAGTATTGCGACAAAAGCTGCTCAAGAAGATGAACTAACAGGACTGTATAACCGACGTGCATTTAATTACTGCCTAAAATCACTTATTGAGTCTAAAACAGCATTCTCAATTGGAATGATTGATATTGATGATTTTAAAGGAATTAATGACCAATATGGCCATGCTATTGGCGACTTAGTCCTTCAAGGTGTATGTGATAAAGGCAAAAAATATGCTGGAAAAAATAATTTATTGTTCCGCTATGGCGGGGAGGAAATTATTGTTATTTTCCTTAGTTTAACCAATGATGAAGCGTTGCAATGCATCAATGCATGGCGAAGGAGTGTTCAAAAAATGAACTGGTCTAATATTAGTGAATTAAAAGTAACGTTTAGTGGTGGCTTTTTAACTTGGTCAGGGCAAACTGAATCAGAGATTTTAAGCCAAGTTGATATGTTACTTTATAAGGCAAAATCTTCAGGTAAAAATAATATCGTATCATTATAATCTTTATTTTCTATAATTGATAGGTTACTACGTCAACCTATCAATTATTCTATTAACTTAGCCTTTCTGAATAAATGGTCATAAATAACTTAAACGCTATTCAGGGTAGCCACTATACAAGCAAGTAGCTCCGACAGTTACTGTGGCGATACCGGGTAAAACAAGGTGTGTGATCCTACCCGCGTAATGTGGATGTGGTCCTAAGCGAGGTCTGATTTTCAAACTGTGCTGAGCTGAGTCCTCCACAGGCACTGTGACGGCATCATCTGTTGTAATCGCACTCGATATAACTAAATATCGCCCTCCACATCTTTTCTCGATTGATAAAACGCTCACCGTGGATACATTCGACTTTCAGTGAATGAAAGAAGCTTTACCACCAAAACATGGGTAAGAGAGTTCATTGGTTCTACTAGGTATTATTTTACTTGCGGAGATATGTTGGCCTGCACGCATACTTAGAATATCCCCCAAAGCCACCCACTCAACTTCCCCCACATCAAAACTCAACAACTGGTCACGATAGTAGTTGTATTGTTTTTTACGTGCGGTAAGCTCAGCGGTAAGGGCGGTAAATTTATCCAGAATCCGAACGATTTCAGATTGAATCGCTAAGGATTTTTCTGGGTTGTTGGGGCAAGGAATGGGGACTTTTTTATGAGCATAATTGCTAATCCATTGACGCTTATGATCGCCCTCTACAAGCTCGCTCGGTAGTGTATTCAACCAATAGTAGATATATTTGAGTAAGAATTTAACATTATCAATAGAAGTTATCATTTTCATGGCAGATGACTTTGCTTTAAAATCAAAATCAACCCATTTATTGGCTGTAGTAAAATCATCAAAAATAATCACAGGATGTTTTGAAGCTTTGTAGATGCCATCATGTTCATTTGTATAGCCTAAAATGAATGTTTTTCCTGCTGTAAGAACAGGAGTAGTAAACTCATCGTTATAATCTGTCGCTTTCACTAAGTATTTAGTTGGTTGTTCATATTTAGTTAAATCCCCTAAAGGTAACCACTCAACCTCAGCCCCATCCAGCAACTTTTCCAGATAACTTAGCTCGCTCATGCTTACACCTCGCTACCTTCAATTTCAGCCACAATCGCATCAATATCTTTACGAAGCTGGTCAATTTTAGCGACAGTCGTTTTGAGTTCAGCATTCAGTTCAGTGATATTAATAATTTCACGCATATCTTTGGCTTCTACATAGCTACTGACAGACAGATTATAATCATTGGCAGCGATCGCTTCAGCGGTGACCGATTTTGCCAGATAATCCGTGTCTTTTTTACTGTCGAAGACTTGCATGATGTCTGCAATGTGTTTGTCAGTCAGTATGTTGTTATTGGTTTCTTTT
Organism: Providencia huaxiensis; assembly: GCF_002843235.3. NCBI lineage: Bacteria > Pseudomonadati > Pseudomonadota > Gammaproteobacteria > Enterobacterales > Morganellaceae > Providencia > Providencia huaxiensis. The sequence goes on along the minus strand of NZ_CP031123.2, from coordinate 335,337 downwards.
TTGAATAATTCAGTGGCATCAATAAACTGCACATGGGTATCGGTTTTATGTTTTGATAACACCAGAATATTCACCGCCATGGTTGTTCCGAAGAACAGGTTAGGCGCTAAGGAAATTACCGTTTCAACATAGTTATTATCAACCAAATATTGACGGATTTTTTGCTCTGCACCACCACGGTAGAAAATCTTCGGGAAACAGACAATAGCCGCACGTCCCTTGGATGACAGATAATTAAGTGCATGGAGGACAAACGCAAAATCCGCTTTCGATTTTGGTGCCAATACTCCAGCAGGTGCAAAGCGGTCATCATTAATCAGCGTCGGGTCATCACTACCAATCCATTTCACCGAATACGGCGGATTGGAAACAATTGCATCAAACGGCTTGTCATCCTTAAATTCAGGCGCAAGTAGGGTGTTACCCAGCTTAATATTGAATTTATCGTAATTGATGTTGTGCAGGAACGAACATATTCATACGTGCTAAGTTAAACGTCGTATGGTTAATTTCCTGACCAAAAAAGCCGTCTTCGATGATGTGATTATCAAAATGCTTTTTCGCTTGAAGAAGTAACGAACCAGAGCCTGCTGCAGGGTCGTAAATTTTATTGACGTGAGTCTGTCCATGCATCGCCAATTGCGCTATCAGTTTTGACACATGCTGAGGAGTGAAAAACCCACCACCTGATTTACCTGCGTTTGCCGCATAGTTAGAAATCACAAACTCATACGCATCACCAAACAAATCTATCTGGTGTTCAGCAAAGTCGCCGAGTTTTAAACCTTCCACACCTTTGAGAACAGCCGATAGGCGTACATTTTTATCTTTAACGGTATTCCCTAATCGGTTGCTGGTGGTATCAAAATCAGCAAACAAGCCTTTAATGTCTGGTTCGGATGGATAGCCGGATGCGGAGCTTTCAATTGCCACAAAAATACTGTTTAAATCTGCGTTCAGCCTGTCATTGGTATTCGCTTTTGCTGCCACATTGCAAAACAGTTGGCTAGGACAAATAAAATACCCTTTCGTTCTCACGGCATCGTCTTTAATATCGTCCGTAATAATACTGTCATCCAACGCTGCATAGCAGATACTCTCATCACCACCTTCAATGTAATTTGCGAAATTTTCACTGATAAAACGGTAGAAAAGTGCACCGAGGACATACTGCTTAAAATCCCACCCATCCACTGAACCTCGCACATCATTAGCGATTGCCCATATTTGTCGATGAAGTTCTGCTCGCTGCTGAAGACTCGTCATTCTTATTCCTTTTTTCTTTAATATTACCAATACATTATGCCAGTAGTAGCGTATTCAAAACCAATATGACACCGTTTGATTAGGACACTTACTCAATGATTGAGTAACCCACCGCTACCCTTTAGATCCAATGATGCCAATAATAACATCCATACCTGATCCAGAAAGGGATTTGATGCACAGTGCGATAAATAAAGAACATCAAAGCGATACACACTGAAGTGGCATAGTTAATTTGGCCACCTGACTAGAGGTGATATTCTTACCTCAATAACATCACAGGTGAGCACATGGTTAAGCAATATTCAGCAGAGTTTAAACTCGAAGCTGCTAAAATGGTCGTTGACCATCATTACTCCGTGGCGAAAGCCGCTCAGGCTATGGGCGTTAGCCTTGCCGCACTTAATCGCTGGGTTAAAAAACTGAGATTAAAACGACAAGGCAAAACACCAACAGGGCTCCCGCTTACGCCAGAACAGATTGAACTTCGTGAGATGAAAAAAAAGATACAACGTCTTGAAATGGAAAACGAAATCTTAAAAAAGGCTAGTGTAGATTCAATCTGTCAATGCAACACCCCTTTCAATTATCTCTTTCGGTGTTTTGAACTTCAGTGTCTTTCTCGGTCTGTTGTTTAGCTGAGCAGCAACCAGATCTAGTTCATGTTGAGTATATTGGGCAAGACATGTCTTTTTAGGAAAGTACTGCCGAATTAGCCCATTTGTGTTCTCATTTGTTCCCCGCTGCCAAGGACTCTGAGGATCGCAGAAGTAAACTTTAACGCCGGTGCTGACAGTAAATTCTAGATGTCTGGCCAGTTCCATTCCTCTGTCCCATGTCAGTGATTTTCTGAGTTCTGACGGTAAACTCAGGAATTTGTCGGTAAGAGCCTGATTTACTGAGACAGAATCTTTGCCCCTGAGTCTAAGGATGATCGTATAACGTGATTTTCGGTCTACAAGTGTGGCTATATGAGAGTTTTTTGTACCTGAGACTAAATCGCCCTCCCAATGCCCCAGAGAGCGTCTGTTATCGATATTTCGGGAACGTTCGTGAATTGGTGTTCCGTTCACTATGTTAATCGTACCTCTTTCGCCTTTGCGGGTATGACGCCTGCCATGGCGAAGGCTATGCGACCGTCGCAGATGCTGTATATTCAGGTGGTGTAGCGCTTCACGGCTACGAAAGTACAGCGTTTTATAAATTGTCTCAGGTGATATTCGCAGCGTTTTTTGACGTGGTTTTGTTCGCCTTAACCATCCTGATATTTGCTCTGGAGACCATTTCATCTCCAGCTTTTCCAGAACAAGCTTTCGCAATGGTAAATTTTGATCCAGTAAGCACGGTTTTGGCCTTTTCGCCATTCTGTTGGCTCGGTTATTAGCATCAACAGCTTTGTAATAGCGTCTGCCCCGATTACGCTGAACTTCACGTGAGATCGTCGAAGGACTGCGATTCAGCGCAGTAGCTATCGCACGAATGCTCATTTTGGCTGACAAACCAGCTCGTATCTCCTCGCGCTCAGACAGTGTCAGGTGAGCTACAGCCCGCTTACGCTCATGGGGTTTTATGCCGCCAGTATCCCTTAACATAGTGAAGATCGTTCCGGGTTTTGAACCCAGGATATTCGTTATTTCACTGAAGCCTGTTCCGTTCTTCCATAGTTCAAAAACAGAGGCTTTTTCCTCTGCTGTAAATGTTCGTCTCATTCAAAAAACCTCCGCAACCCCATGTTTTCACATAACTGTTGCGTTGACCAATTGAATCTACAACGGCGCTCTTAATGTCGGACTCACTGAAGGATTCGCGATAATCGACAAACTCAGAGCGCATTACCCCGTCACAACACTTTGCCAACTTTTTGAACGTCATCGCAGCAGCTATCGTCACTGGCATCATCGAATGAAAAATGCCTTACCTGACGGCGTACGAGCGATTAAACGAAGCTTAGTCAAAGATGCCTGGAATTTAAGTGGCGGCTCTGCTGGCGCAAGGACTATTGCCACGATAGTGGCGACTCAATATGGTGTGAAAATGAGCCGTTATCTTGTAGGTAATTTAATGAAAGAACTTGGGATTACAAGTTGCCAACAGGTGAAGCATCGGTATAAACACGGAAGTAAAGAACATATCGACATCCCAAATTTACTCGACCGCCAATTTACTGTCACAGCGCCCAATCAAGTATCGTGCGGCGATGTGACTTATATTTGGACAGGAAAACGGTGGGCTTATCTGGCTGTCGTGTTAGACCTTTTTGCCCGGAAACCCGTTGGTTGGGCTCTATCAACGTCCCCCGACACAGGGTTGACATTAAAAGCCTTGCAAATGGCTTGGGAAATGCGGGGGCACCCAAAAGGGCTGATGTTTCATAGTGACCAAGGGAGCCATTATACTAGCCTTGAGTATCGTCACCGATTATGGCGTTATCAAATCACCCAAAGTCTGAGCCGACGAGGTAACTGTTGGGACAATAGTCCAATGGAGCGATTTTTTAGAAGTTTAAAACATGAATGGATGCCTTCAATCGGTTATGAAAGCTTGAAAGAAGCAGAGTGTAGAATTATCGGTTATATCACAGGCTATTACAGTGGCATCAGACCCCACTGGTATAACGGGGGATTGACCCCAAATGAATCTGAGCGACTGTTTTACAAACAGTCTAATAGAGTGGCCAATATTAGTTGACCACTTCACACAGGCTCTTTCCACTCTATGACTGTGCATTAAGCCCACGTTTCTCGTTGTATTTTCCCTGACTCGTGTTTCCATCTAAAACAGAGAATAAAAAATGTGATTAAATAAAATACCTATTGCCGTAGTAAATTAATTTCAGTTCACATGTCCATGAGCAAAATGATATGAGTCATTCTTTTCACGTATTAATGAACATGGATACCTGTGTCAAAAATTATCATCACCAGCCTGTTAATCAAAATCATTATCAACATCAACCAACGCCTATCATGGATGAGAATAAAAATAACAAAAAAATTAAATCCCAAACGAAGAAGACATCATCCTGTAAAGCGGAGACAAACGCTTTACAGGATGATGAGTGACACATGACGTAAAACAGACAACATGGAAAAGCAAGGAGCTTTACCCTCATTACATTGTTCTAGCTATCCTCCTGTATGATAGACATAGCCACCACCACAAAAAATCCCCCCTTGTTCAAGATAAATATCACGCCCATAACGTTCATAATCAAAATAGTGTGATAAGCACCCAAATTGTTCTACATCATAACAGCCGCTTTCTTCAATCCAGTAATAACCTAAATCATATTCATTATTCACATCATCTAATCGTTGGAAGGAGTCTAAGTTATCGATTAAATGAATTAAGTCGTCAATGGAACTCACATAGCCGCCCATTTCAATAACAGCCTGATAGAGATAAATCTCATCACAAGATAATTCGGTTAATTTAGTGGCTAAAGCATTCAGCTCATCTAAAACGCTATATTCTGAAATGTAGGAAGAAACACCATCAATCGAGGATTCATAGTCCGTCAAGAAATACTCTTCATAATGAGTCCCATCAATGCCAATACGCGCTAAACAGTGTTGTACCTCTTCTAAGGTGACGGGAAGCTCAAGCCACTCGCCAACCAGTTCGCCTTCGTTATATTTCCCTAGATTAGTGATAAAAACAGAAATAACCCCAGATTTTAGGCATGGGGAAGCCGTAGCATCAGTGTGCATATTAAAACCCTAATATTGATGTTCAGTGAGGTGTAGCCGTTATTGAGGAAGGTCTTTGATAATACGAGATATATGAAAATGAATGGAGGTAAGTCGTGTGATTATCACGCTGCAAATTCATAAGGCATAATGAAATGACCCTGTATACTGTCAAGATAATCAGCCCACCATTGGATCATCTTTGTACGCTCCATGATGTGCTCTGCTTTGTGAATATAAGCCGCCCTAACGTGATTTCTTTCTTGGTGACTCATTTGCCGTTCAATGGCATCACGCCCCCAAAGACTGGATTCAACAAGAGCGCTACACGCAATTGTCCTAAACCCATGCAAACAAAGTTCAGTTTTCGTGTCGTACCCTAATTTACGGATCGCTTTGTTTAACGTATTTTCACTCATCGGTTTGTTGTCATCTTTTACGCTACTAAAGATAAACGTACTTTTTCCGGTATATTCATAAATTTCTTGCAGCAGAGCTAATGCTTGAGAGGATAATGGGACAAGCTGTGGCGTTTTCATTTTTGATCCACGATGAGCATATTTCACACCTTCAATGGCTTCCCGCTCCGCAGGAATTGTCCATAACTTTTGTTCAAAATCGATTTCATCCCATCGCGCCAACCTTAACTCACTGGAGCGAACAAAAGTGAGTAAGGAGAGTTGTAAAGCTAACTGCGTTAGTCGATTACCCTGATAGTGTTTAATGCGTACCAGCAGCTCTGGCACTTGCTTTATGTCAAGAGCAGGTCTGTGTGTCACTTTATTCTTATTAATGACGCCACCAAGCTCCTGTGCAGGATTATAGGTAATTACCCCTTGCTGGACGGCATAACGTAAAATAGCCTTAATCCGCTGCTGTAGTCGTGAAGCAAGTTCTGTTTTACCCGTTAACGCAACCGCTTTAATTGGTGCGAGTAATACTTTGGTTGTTATTGTCTCAATGTGCATATCGCCAATGTCTGGGATAACATACTGTTCAAGACTATTAACAACTCTTTGTCTGTGGCACTCTGTCCATGTGAGTTGGTTATCGCTCCATTCCTTTGCAACCTTAGCAAATGTTTGTTGGTTATGTAGCAGATCTTCACGTTCTTTCACTTTGGGGTCACGCCCGAGTGCTAAGGTTTCTTTAATTTCAGTCCGTTTAGCGCGAGCTTGCTGAAGCGTGATTAAAGGATATAAACCGATTGAATAAGTATTTTCTTTATTATTAAAGCGATAACGCAATTGCCATGATTTACTTCCATTCGGAAAAATGGCAAGGGTTAAACCTTGACCATCCGTTAAACGGTAGACTTTCTCTTTACTTTTTGCTGATTTAATTTTCGTCTCAGTTAAAGACATAATACGCTCCAAAATCGGGTGATAGTCATCAATATATTCAGTTACTCTGCACTTGCCTGTTCATCAATCCATTGTTCAATATCACTCAAACGCCATCGTGAAGAACGCCCCATTTTGATAGGTTTAGGAAAGGCTTGCTTTTGAATTAAGCTGTAAACCCATTTATCTGTCATACCAATAAGCTGAGTAATCATTTTCATATCAATTAAGATATAACGCGTGTCGTTATAATTAACTTGCTCAATGGTTTTGAATAGGGATGTAGAAAGCGAATTATTAGCAATAGAAGGATTCATTATGACCTCTCTTTTATGGTTGTGTACATAAGAGAGGTCTCTCCGTTATTTTTTAATCCTTATTTAAATTTTCTTGAATAGCTTTTACAATAATGACAACAACATCCAGTAATGCTGAAAACATATAAACCTCCATTAATGTATAAAATAAAAAAACATCACCATTGATACTCAACTCAGTGATATAGTTTTGAAATTAGTTATAAGTCACTTTCATTCATTAAAGGAAGAGTATTTACCGCATGACTTCTGGGTCTACCTCTCTGGCTTTTAATATTAACCCCGCTAACAAAACAACGATAAAATTCTTGGATATTTTCTTTCTGCTCTTTTTTAGAGAAGTATTTAGCTAGGCAAATAAAACCGTTAACAGAATTTAGATCATAATAACTTTTAGTATTCCCCACGATAGCACACTTATAATTCCTTGCATCATTACAATCAAAGGTATGACTTGCACCTCGAGTATGCTGATACCAAAAATCATTAAGCCAAAGATAAAAAGGATAATACTTTTGATGTACTTGACCATTAATAAAAAAAACAGCATGAATATGAAGACCACCCACTTTCGAATGTTCCATGACAAATTGACAACCAATCACAGCATCATTATTTGTTTTAAAAATATGATAAAGATAAATCATATCTTGATAAGCTTTATTAATATCAACTGACTGATGAAGAGCATAGTGAAAATCGACTCTTACATTTAATAACTTTGAATAGTTCTGATTAAGGAGATTGAACTGATTGATTAACTTGTTGTAGATCGAAGGGTACATGTCACGTGCATTACTCATCTTTTTTCCTAATTGGTTATGTTCCTATAGGAATGGATGTGCAGTAAATGTTTACCGAGAACACTCGTTTGTTTTAACACAATGTTGTTATCACTGGTTACAGTCGTCTGTGATGAGGTGAATAGATGTAGAGGTAGGAAGGGGTCATAGGATATGTAAGGTTAGTAGTAAGTAAGGTAATAATATTAATAACCTAAATTCATTGATAAAACTAATTGATTGATGTTAAAGTAATATTCTAAAAACTTGTGTCTACCGGGTATTGCTATGAGAATAAATTTAGGCTTTGACAACTCAAAAATAATAGAGAGGATAACTGTAGACGCAGAGGCGCAGAACCTATCTAAATCCCAGATTGTTGAAAATCTAATAGATAAATATTTTAAGGTCACACCTAAAAATCAAGTGATATTAAGCCCTAAAGGCTTTCGAAAAAGTGAGCGATTACAGGTTACCTTAAAAAATGAAAGCCTAGTTATATTGATAAAAAAACACTCAGAAAAGTATAAAATTTCAAAACCTAAAATCATCGAAGCTATTCTAGAAAAACATTTCCATTCAGAGATTAGTGATATAGTAAAAAATACGAAAACCAACAATGAAAAATTTAATTCCAATGTATTTAGTCCCATAATCACTTTTCAATATAAGAATAAAAAAATTAAAGAACCCGCTTATAACTCATACACTTTACCTTTAACAATTAGAGCGCGTTCTTTGTCTTTGGAAAAATTAAATAAATCTTATCTTGCAGAAATAAAAATAAATTTACTTTTTCATTTAAACTTAAACAACGAAAAAACTAAGCATAATTTATTTTGTTATATTGTTTTAGTTAATGAGGCAAAACTCATCAGTAAAAAGTTAATTTATCAAGAAACAGACACCATAGAAAATGCATATGAAAATGCATATGAAAATGCATATGAAAATGATCACATCGATAATATAAAAAAATTAACTAAAAAAAATGGCATTTATAAAAATGAATACCTTTACACATTCGATATTAATTATGTAATAATTAAAATAGCCAAAATAACTAAGACAATGGAAGACAACATTGAAAAAATAAATATTATTACCTTTGAAAAAGACAGTTACCTGACGAATGAAATTAAAAACATAGACCTAACAAAAATAGAATACGTATCAAAAAGAAGAAACAAAAATTACGAACCAAAAGATAATTACGGAGGCATTTTTCCTGAGAAAATAAATTGTACCGGGTATTATTATATAAAATTAATTAATAAGCCCAAATCGGTTAACCAAATTTTAAAAAAAAGACACATTTTTAAAATTGATAAAAACTTCATACTCAAGCTAATGCCTAATGTTAAAAATCCAGAGGTTCTACAAGATATATTATCGATAGTGAGTATTTTACCTATTTACGACTATACAAATGCCCCCCGCTTAAAAAAAACATATAAATAAAAAAGGGTAAAATAGAGGGTAACAAAAGGCAATAAAATTTAAATCACCATTTAAATCAATAAGATAAATAAAATTATGATTCCGAGTCCGGGCACCACTTATTCAAAGAACCCGCCCAAAAGGCGGGTTTTTGCTTTGTATCTCTCTGAAGCCAACACTCGCCCAATTTCAACTAAATTCAACTCGCCCCCCCCCATATGAACCCCATTGTGCGAGTATAGTTACGGGTAGGATCACCCCGAGTGGTTACAGCCTACTATAAATTAAGTAGGTTTCGATATTGTTTAAAGAAAGCTTTCAAGCCCACCTATTGATAGCGCCTGTGGAGGCTAATTAGTATAAAGCTTTCTCTATCGGAAAATAAAAATACGGTAACGAAGACTAAACATGAAATAATTTATAATTTTAAATATTTAATAATGTTAACTCTCATGAATTTTACCTTAATAAACTTAGGTGTTATTGCGTCAAGAACCGGGCCAAAGCTATGATAAAAATCATGCTCCCAAAAATAGGATTTAAATTGATATCTTCTATTCCAATTTTTGTCTGATTGTATAGTTACCCTTAATATATTCCCTAATTCATTCAATGATGAAATAGTTACTTTTATTTCCGACCTATTTTTAGCAATTGCATATACAATCCCTATCTTAGGATATAAGTCATAGTTGATACACTCATAGAAATTACTTTCATTTAAAACCCTGATCACTCTACTAATTGGCAAAATCATAATAATCCTAAAATGATGCTATATCATATAGCATCACATATTATATATTTATATGACTAATGATTGTGTGAATAATTTTTGTATCTATATCCTTGAGACCTCATGCACTCAGCAATAAGTTCAGGCCTATCAGTATAGCTCACGAGTGCAATACCGATATCGTATTTACATTTTGACAATACATTTTGAGTGTCATCATAATTAACACCTTCTTTATACCACCCAGGACCTATTGCACACCCATATAGTATAAATATAGAAAGCGTCACAATGATTTTTAGATTATTTTTTATCATGTTATTTAAAATGAATAAGTTATTCCAATCATATTTATTAATCCATACTTCTGTTTAACTATTGGGCTATTTACTGAATCACCTAATAGATAATACCCACCAGATTTCAGGTTCAAATATAAATCATCAAACAATTTGTAGTTAACTCCAAACAGTACACCTACATCCTTAAACCCACTATTAGGCGTATAAGGTAAATAGCTTGTTTTCATTGATTGCTCTTCGGTAACACCAACGTAAGCTTGATTATAATTTTTATTCACATATCTAATAGAAACATTTGAATCAATCGACCACTCATTATTTAATTCAAAATTAGAATTAATACCGAATTCATATCGTGTTGCATTATCGATTTTTTCCCCGCCATAATTTCTATGCCCAATAGCCGTTAAAGAGTTTATATAGAGAGAATGCTCGTTTATAGCATAGCTAATCTCTAAGCCTGCTGCAACAGCTCCTTTTAGATCCCCCATGCCTTTTAGATCAGTATTTTTATTTCCAGAAAACCCTATTTCCTCTTTTCTACCTTGCAAGTAAGTTCCAATAACCCCAACATTAATACTGTCATATATATTATATTGCCATTTAGCCCCCTCTGTTCCAATACTGAATATCCCATAGTCATCAGTTAGTTCAGTGTATTGAATCATAGCATCTGGAGTTAGTATATATTTTTTAGCCCCCTCATAAGGAGTTACCACTCCAGCACCTACTCCTATTTTTAATTCACTAGCAGATATGCAAGCACAGAAAAACATCCCAGTAATAGGAAATATATAATTACGGTTCATTAATATCCTTTTTTTAATGCTTATTGAAGTTGACTAATTAAAGACATTCTTGATTTTTCAACATATAAACCCAAACCATCTTTATCGTAAAATGCTTTTTCATTTCCATTCCTGAGAGATTCAAGTTTATCTTTAAGACCAAATCGCTCACCTTTACTGGCTACAAATATATCGACTTCTTGGTTAGCCAATACATAATAACTATATTGTAAATCTTCTATTATTTCAGGGTAATTTAGATTGTTGACCAAGTAATACCCCGGGGTAGCTAAACTATCTGTATATATCAATTTATCTCCATTATTTAATTTAACGCGCCAAGAGTTAGTTTAGAGGAATTAGTTAAATACAAACACGTATATTGTTTACCTTGGTTGCAAGATGAAAATGAATTAGATAGACAACTAAATAGAAGGGGAATGTCTCGTAATATAGGATTTAAATGCCCTGAATACTCACAAGTGATCCCTGCATTGAATAATAGCTCAATGCTTGCAATTGTTCCTGAGCCCTGGCTTCGTAACAGTGGTCTCAAAAATACAGTAAATATTCGAAACCTGCCTGACGATTTGGCATTGGGTCGGTTGTTCATAATGTATCGAAAATCAATGCAACCCTGGAAAAAAAAGATAGTGGCAATACTTAAATCAAAAGCTGGTCAGTATTATGAATAAAACAAGTGGCCTAGCCATGATTTTTCTTATCATCAATCTCCCACAACCATAAAAGTGAATAAAAATGACTGAGCGAAACGCTCTTCATCACAAATTACTTGTGCGAAGAAGATAGCTTGTGCGGATAAAATTAAAAAGTAATGACGCCTTATCATCTGTTTATCCGCTGATTTAAAATACCAATTAACTCGCTATTTACCTCTCACCTTACCTCTCACCTTGAGTATCAACCAATAAGCGCTGGTTAATATATTCAATCGTCTCATCTATAGTCATGATTTTATTCACAACGTTAGTAATTCCTTGCCCGATAATGACCTCAGCTTGGCGCAAGTTAAACAACTTACCGTTTGGAATTGAAGATTCACGGATCCCTCGGTTTATTTCTTGGTAAGCAAGGGGCATCCATGGGTAACGATAGCAAACCTCTTGATTATGGCTGAAATCTTGATGATTACTGTTGCCCCCCAATAAAATGAGGTGATCCATTACTATTGGTGAATAAAGCCAACGATAAAATTGTTCTGCATAATGGTTTTTTTGGCTGTAGCGAGAAACACCTAATGCCCCACCGCCCAATTGAGGAATACCCCCAGGCACAGAAGCAAAACCAATTTTAGGGAAAATATCACTATGAGCGACATCGTTAAACAGGTTCATATAAGCAATCAACATAGCAAGTTTTCCTTGCTCAAATTGCTCAACGGATTCACTCCACCATTTATTATGAATATTTTCTGTAATAGAAACTTGATGAAGATATTCACTTAATACCTGACCTGCTAATGGCATTTCTAATCTAGGAATATGGCCATGACTTATTAACCGTCCACCTGCTGCGTAATATCTTAATAAATACTCAGTGGCAATTAACCCAGCGCTGCCTAACGTCGTTGATGCACCAAAAGGCCGTAAAAACTCCCCTTCTTCATGTAGCTCTGTGAAAAATTGAGTTACCTGGTCGTATTCAGTAAAAGAAATGGGAACGGTTAGCTCTTGTCCCGTTTTTTCGTAATACATTCTTCTTAAAATAGGATCTTCGAAGAGATCTTTACGATAAAATAACATTTGTGCACTGGCATCGAATGGCATGGCATATGCTGTATCATTCACCAAACTAAATTTTTGCTGTGTCGGTAAGGAAAAGTTACTTAATAAATCCGTTACTCCATTTCCTATTTTATCCAATGGTTGTAGGATGCGTTCCGCAAACCAAGGAAAACAGGCCATATCAATACGTAATAAGTCATAATAAGGGTGTAAATGGAGCTGCCCTAATATTTGGTAAACTTCATCATAAGGATAAACAGCTAAATTAACCTTAATTCCTGTTTGCCGATAAAAATGTGGTAGTAGTTTTTTAAGTGCGTTTGTTGAAGGGCTGGGTAAAGTGAGTAAATTTAAGGTTTGATCAGATTCATTGTCAGTAATTATTGCTGGTGTTGCCGTATAAAGGTTGCCACTTTGATTACGAACGTAGACAGTATTCTTCCCCGAAGTTTTCTTTTCGAGATCTTCTCTCATCAGTTCATCGACCACTTCCAATCCTAATTGTGCATAGTTCATAGGAAAACAATGCAACCCTTTTAGTATCGGAGGAATGTTGCCACTTAAAGCAAAAATTGCAGGGCAATCGCCTTCACTTCCAAAAAAACTTGCCTGGGTTAAAAAACTGGCTTTTTCAATATCTTCAGCAACAAATAAATCAGGTATTTGCTCCTCAGAGAAAAAACCAAAAGCCGCCTTATAAGATTCATCATTAGAAGCACGAATAATAGTAAATTTTTTATTCGGGGCCTTCTGTTTAAGGTTATTTTGTAACTCACTGACAAAGGTGGCGTGCTCTAAATCGCCATGATCATCACTAAAAATACCCACTAACTGGCTTCGACTTGCCGCAATTTGTTGGCAAATGGCATCAGCTGCCTGAGAGTAATCCAATGTGAAAAAGTGGTAAGCATTTGCAGGCTGACGATAAATAAAAATAATTTGAGAAGCGGTTAATTTTAAGGTGTCAAAATAGATGGTAGCATCCTGCAAACAACTGACTGCCACAACTTGCTTATAACCGCCAGCTGCAATTTTTTGTAATGCATCAAGTTCTGTCGTTTCCAGATCATCCGTCAAAAATAGATCATAAGTTATCTCAGGATACTGGGCCATCGATTGCCTAAATGAATTAAAAAATATTGCATACTTATCAGACACTAATTGCGGTAAAAGTATTGCTACCTTCTGGCTCTTATTGGTTCTCAATAATTGAGCTTGTGTATTTAACTGATATCCCATTTGCTTGGCAGCTTTATAGACTGCTTCAATTTTCTCAACACTCACATTTCCCCGCTTATTCAATACATTAGAAACGGTCCCATGAGAAACACCTGCTAATTTTGCGATATCTTTGATTGTTGCCATTTGTCTTTTTCACCTTGATTGTTGCTACCAATAGCATACCTGAATTATTCATCGCGACTACCTATAATTGTTTTGAACGTTCCATAGAAAATTAGTTTACAAAACAATCTAATAACATAGATATTGCAGTTTTTACCCATTTCTTAGCCCATCAAAACAAAAATCAATTAAATCAATAATATGAAAAATATTTTTTGAATGAGATCACTGAACAAAGTAACAACTATTGGCAAAGCAAACCCTCGATATTATTATTGGAACGTTCAAATTAGCTTGTTTTTTGTTTGAACATCAACATCAGGGATCAAAAAACCCAAAATAAAACAATAAAATACAGGTAATTATTATGAAACTTCACTTTTTAGGCACCGCGGCTTCTGAAGGTATACCAAATCCTTTTTGCCGTTGTGAGCACTGCCAGAAAGCAAGAGAACTTGGGGGAAAAGATATTAGAACCCATTCTTCCGCGATTGTGGATGATCTTATGCTGATCGATGTTTCCCCGACATTTAGCTATCAGCTAATGCGTGATGGAATGGACGCAACTAAGTTTGAAAGTTTACTATTTACCCATACCCACCCTGACCATTTTAATGTCGGCGATTTATTCAGCCGCATGGAAGGTTATGGTTTTGAAATTCACCATCCATTACATATTTTCGGTAATGACCGAGCAATTAATGGCTGCCTTGATGTTCTGCCTGGCTACAGCAAAGAGCGTTTCGATTTCCACTGCTTAATCCCTTTTGTCACCGTCGAAAGAAATGGTTATAAAATTACGCCATTACTCGCAAATCATGCTAAATGGGAATTGTGCTACGTCTATCACATTGAAAAGGATGGGAAAACTATTTTTTATGGACATGATTCAGGTTGGTTCCCTGAATTAACATGGAAATGGCTAGAAAATAAACAGCTTGATATTGTCGTATTTGAATGCACTTACGGACTCAATGGGAAAAATCGTACAGATAACCACATGAGCCTAGAAACCGTATTTGCCGCTAAAGAAAAACTACAACAACAAGGTTGCCTGCATTCAGAAACTCAAATTGCTGTTTCACATATTTCCCATAGTGGCAAATTACTTCATAGTGAATTAGAAGCGGTTTGTGCGCCTTATAATATCCGCGTTGCTTATGACGGATTAACGCTAGAAGCACATTAAGAGGAAAACTAATCATGGATATGAAAATAACCTCTCGCTTACTGATTATGATGTTTGTGCAATATTTCATGCAAGGCGCATGGAATATGACCATGGGACTTGTGTTAAGTACTTATGGGATGGCAAATATTATTGGTAATGCTTACGCTTTATTAGGCGTGGCAACCATTATTTCTCCTTTATTTATTGGTATGGTTGCAGACCGCTTCTTTGCCTCACAAAAGGTAATGGGAACACTGCATTTAATTAATGCGGTCGTTATTCTATGTGTTCCTCAATTTATTGAGGCACAAAATAGCGGTATGACCCTGTTTATGATTTTTATTATTGGACTACTGTTTTATCCAACAACTGCACTCTCTAATAGCATCAGCTTCTCTCATATCAATGGCGTGAAATATTTCCCTATTATTCGTGTATTCGGTACATTTGGTTTTATGGCTATCGGATTTATATTAGGGGAAATGGGCTTCTCGGGTAGTACCATGACTTGGTATATTGCATCCGCTGTTGCTGTATTACTGGGTTTCTACTGCTTTACTTTGCCAAATACACCACCAAAAGCGAAAGGTAAGCCTTTCTCCGCTAGAGATATTTTATGCTTAGATGCACTTTCATTATTTAAAGACCGCTATTTCGTTATCTTAATGTTTAGCATCTTTGTATTAATGATACCCAAAACAGCTTACTCCGCTTATATTCCTGTATTTATTAAAACACTTGGATTCGATAATGCGGCATCTATCATGCAAATTGGTATTGCATGTGAAGTCCTGTTTATGTTCGTTCTGTCCTTCTTCTTAATGAAGTTCGGTTTCAAAATTACCTTACTTCTTGGCGCGGTGAGTTGGATTATTCGCTCAATATTATTCTCCTATGCTGCGGTAGATTCCGGTTTTTACTTCATTATTATCGGATTGATGCTTCAAGGATTATGCTGGGACTTCTTCTTTACTGCCGGTGATATCTATGTTGACCGTAAAGCAAAACCAGAGATACGAGCACAAGCTCAAGGTTTACGCTTTATTGTTTCAAATGGCTTCGGTTTGCTATTTGCTTCAACAATTTGTGGTGAAATCTTTAATTCAACTGTCACAGAGACGGGTAGCGCGGCATTACCACAATGGGAAACATTCTGGCATTACCCAGCTATCGTCGCCGCTGTTGTCACTGTTTTCTTTATCTTCTTCTTTAAAGATGATGTGTCTAAAAAGAAAAATAACGAAGGTGAAAAAGCAGTAAGTAACGTTGCTATACCCAAATAATTCGAGTTGCAGGTAGGCGACAAGCGAAGATAGACGGGGAATAGAGATAAACTATGTGGCTCGGCTAGCTGAGTGTAGTCAACACCGCTGCAACTTGAGGGGTTACGAGTATACACAGTAAAAACCAAGGAAAGAGTAAGCCTACGTCAGGAGCAAGCCATGGATTTATTTATACAGTTTGTTGACACCATTGGCCCTTTATCACTATCAAGTATCGCTAAACTACTGGCCGCCTTTGTTTTAGGCGGCTTAATTGGATTAGAACGTGAATCAAAGGGAAAACCTGTTGGTTTTAAAACTTGTGTCATTATCGCCGTTGCCAGCTGTTTATTAACTATCGTTTCTATTCAGTCAGCGGAGTATTACGCCAATATCTCTGACAATATACGTAGCGACCCGATGAGATTAGCTGCACAAATAATTAGTGGAGTGGGATTTCTAGGCGCTGGAGTTATATTACATCGTCGCGATGATGCAATCTCAGGTTTAACAACAGCAGCCATAGTTTGGGCATCAGCCGGTGTTGGAATAGCCTGTGGCTCAGGGTTTTACTGGCATGCTGTCATCGTTACAGTTCTTTTTTTCTTAGCAATACAGCTCAGCCCGCAAGTTGCGTTATTTCAGATGAAAAATCAAAAATTAGGAAAAATAAAAGTTCGTATGTTATTTACTCATGAAAAGGGGGTTCCCTTACTTATTGAGTACCTAAAAAGTCACAAAGACTTAATTGAGAATCTCACCATCAGAGATATCAAGAAAGAGCGCGTCGAGGTAAATTTAAAGTTATTAGTACGCCAAAAAATCACTTTACCTGAATTTTACTGTTCCTTAAAACAGTTAGATTATGTGCATTCTGTTTCTCTAGATCACTAACCCTCTTCTTTTCAAGGTGCTATCTTTTCATATGAGCTTAAATAACCTGCTTACATTCGCAGGTTATTTACCTATAAATTACCTTTCCCACTATAAATTCCGTAAATCCTCTGGAATATTCTTTTTCAAAATGCGCCAGAAGTCCTCTGCGGTTTTATTTAGTCGTGTATCCATGCGATAGATGTACGCTTGGATAGGTATTGTTAATTCAGGCGTATCCAAACAAACCAGTTTTTTTTCTTTCAATTCATTCACTACGGAATAAATGGGTAACCATGCAATGCCATGGCCATCCAAAGCCATATTTTTTAGTAACTCACTCATTGATGACATAAAAAGTGTTTTCGAATTGATCGCACCAAACTCACTTAACCGACGATTAACTAACCTTCCCATATATGAAGCACTGGTGTAATTCAGCAACGGCACTTGAGGTTGATAGATATCAAATAGCGGCTTACCATGCTCATCCGCTGCACAAATTGGATATAATTCAGATTCAAATACATTCAATGAGGAAAATGGAGATTGCATTAAATCCTCATCATAAAATGAGATAATAAAATCACTTTTTCCTTCTCTCAATGCGTTCACAACTTGTACCACATCAATGGCTTCAACATGGTAAACAAACTCCTCACCGTAACCAGACAGCCCATGAACCAATTTAGGCAGTAATGTCAGTGACAACGAATGAGCGGCGGCAATTTTAATATTCGGTAGGCTCAATACATTGTGACCGGATAGTTCATTTAAGTTACATTCCAGTTGTTGTAATAAACTACGCGCTTGAGAATGAAAAATTTTGCCCTCTTCAGACAACTGTAAAGGGGAAGTCGTTCTATCAAATAATTCAACGCCAATGGCTTCCTCTAAAGCTTTAATACGACGGCTAAATGCGGGCTGAGAAATACTCCGCTGTTCTGCTGCATGAGAAAAATGTCGACATGATTCTAGAGTTAAAAAATCATATAGCCATTTTGTTTCTATATTTTTCATCTTATTAAGCCTTAAATTGACTTGCTGTTAAAATATAAAAAACTAAAAGTATTTTTATTGATATTTTGAGTTAATGACTAGTTAAATAACAAAGCTAAATTTGTAATAGCGTTATTTGTATTATGCATAGCCCTACCATTTAAAACATTAACAAAAATCAAAAATAATTTTCATTTAATTTATTTAATTCATAAAACCTAGTCTATTCAGGCCTTCAGAGCAATTTATAAAAATATTTTTATTTTGAATAAAAGTTCTTAATGCGTATCTTGCATCAAACCATACTTACTTGCATTTCTCATCCAAGACAAACATTGATAAATATTAACCACAAGTTAAGCAGCAATAAGTAAGTTAATAATCACTTGAATATTAACCAATATGTTAAATAAATGAAGAAAGATAAGCATTTATTGATTTTTATTTTATAAAAAGGCTAATGAAATGCAGGGGTATTAAAATGAAAGGTTTAATTGGTGTATTAGGTGGTATGGGGCCTGCCGCTACTGTTGATTTATTTAATAAATTTGTAAGCTATACCGTAGCAAATAGAGACCAAGAGCATATCCCTTTAATTATATCATCTATTCCTGATATACCAGATCGAACAGAAGCGCTATTAAACCATGGTGAATCACCTTTACCTTTAATGACTGACTATTTAAAGAAACTAGAAAGTGCCGGGGCCGAATGTATTATTATACCTTGTAATACAGCACATTTTTGGTTTAGTGAACTAAAAAAAGCTTGCCATGTCGACATGCTAAGCATTGTTGAAACGACAATGAAAGAAGTACTAGCAACCAAGAAAAAAAATATCGGATTACTTGCAACAAATGCCACTATGTATATGGGACTATATCAAAAAAACATAGAGAATAAACATTTAAACTGCATTACTCCTGATAAAAAAAGCCAAGAAAATGTAATGGAAAGCATTTATTTATTAAAATCAGGAAATAAAAAAATTGCTGAATCCATTATGAAACAGCAAGCTGAAATTTTATTTTCCCGAGGTGCCGAAATTATTGTACTTGGCTGCACCGAGGTTCCCGTCATTCTTGAAAATGAAATTAATAGTTATCCAGATAAATATATTGACTCAACCAGCTCATTAGTCAGAGCAAGTATTCACTGGTATGAAAACAGAGTCGGAAAACAAAATTTAATGATAAATAAAAATATTTAACTTATATCAACTATCAAAAATTAATTTTTTAATATTACTAATGACAATATATTGTCTATTGGAGACGATTATGGTTTGGCTAGAAATCATTGTTGTATTAGGTGCAATATTCTTTGGTATACGCATGGGCGGAATAGGTATAGGACTCTGCGGTGGGTTAGGATTAGCGGTATTAACTATCGGATTTGGTTTACCTATAGGTTCACCACCTGTTGATGTTATTCTGATTATTATGACGGTTGTGGTAGCAGCATCTGCATTACAAGCTGCGGGCGGGATGGATTATCTAGTCCGCCTAGCCAGTAAATTTATGCGTAAAAATCCTAAGTATCTAAACATTATAGCGCCAATCACCACTTGGGTGATGACTATCATGGCTGGTACAGGTTTCATTGTGTTTTCTATGCTGCCTGTGATAGCAGAAATTGCGAAAGATTCGGGTATCCGACCATCTAGAACATTAGCAGGCTCAGTGGTTGCCTCACAAATTGCTATTTCGGGCTCTCCAATCAGTGCAGCAATGGCAGCGATGTTGACAATCATGGAAGGTAATGGCATCACTTTTATCGTTGTCATGTCAGTATGTTTACCCGCCTCTTTTGTTGCTGCCATGGTTGCCGCTTTTATTGCATCACGTCAAGGCTGCGAACTTGAAAACGATGAGGTCTATTTAGAACGTTTACAAAAAGGCTTAGTTCATAAATACGAAGAGAAAAAAGGCGAGAGCACAACGAGAGAAAAATT
The DNA here is from genome assembly GCF_002843235.3 of Providencia huaxiensis. Taxonomy (NCBI): domain Bacteria; kingdom Pseudomonadati; phylum Pseudomonadota; class Gammaproteobacteria; order Enterobacterales; family Morganellaceae; genus Providencia; species Providencia huaxiensis. The sequence continues at coordinate 315,326 of NZ_CP031123.2, read as the reverse complement.
CTCTGTTGTTCTATTCATTATTGCCACGATTGCTATCGTGATCCTCGCTGCATTCCCACAATTACGTCCTGGTTTTGATATCGGTAAGCCGATGGGAACACGAGATATCATCATCATTTGTATGCTAAGTGCAGCATGTTTGATGGTGGTTTTCTGTAAAACATCACCTGATTCTATTGTATTAGCACCAACATTCCGCTCAGGAATGAGTTCTCTTGCAGTGATCCTCGGAATTGTGACATTAGGTACCACTTTTGTTGATGCCCATATGGACCAAATCAAGGCCATCGCGGGAGATGTATTATCTGCATATCCTATTTTATTGGCTTTAGTTCTGTTTTTGACCTGTGCCTTGTTATATTCACAAGGTGCCACAACACCGTTAATAATTCCATTAGCCATTGCCTTAGATGTCCCGACATGGGCAATTTTGGCCTCTTTTGTCGCCGTCACCGGGGTATTTGTCTTACCCACTTACCCAACATCATTAGCTGCCATTGAATTCGACTCTACTGGGTCTACTCGAGTCGGAAAATATATTTTAAATCATCCCTTTATGTTACCAGGGCTAGGTGGAATTATTGCCGGTGTCGCCTTCGGCTTTATCATTGCACCAATGATTGTCTAGCACTAGGGTGTGAGTCTCCCTCACACCCTTTACGCTGTAATAAAATGATTTTATTGACAAAATGAAGTTAAACTTTGGCTCTATTTAGCTTTATACTTTGTTTAATTGGTAAAATACAATTACGAGGTATAAAGCTATTTTTTTTCATACCTCTAGGTGTATCTGCAAAAAATATTATGACAGCGTATCAAAATGACTCATTACCCTATTTAATTTTTTAAATTAAATTTTATAAATTAAAAATAATGGCCTATTAGCCATTCAATATCTCTTTATTAAATGTAGTTTAAGTTTGTTTTCATTCAAAAGTGTGAGCTGAAATGTTTTTGCATGAATTATCCGCTTCTGAAAATAGTTAAAATAATTATACTCGGCTTCATATTCATTTCTAAAAAAACAAAATAAGGAATGAATTAAGATTTTTATCATGATTTTCATCATGTTACAGATTCAGTTTCGGCAGTCTCATTTCCCAATGAAAGTACTCAATTAAGTGACTAAAATTAGGGCTTGAATCACAAATTTTAGTTTTTAAGATACTTACTTTCAAAAATGACGACGTCGTCATATTAAAAAAAATTTATTTTATCTATAACATTAAATAACCATTTTTCTTACATACATACATTGTTCATAGTTAAGCGTTAAAAAACTAAAGCAAATGCGTTATAAAAAAACGCTTAATGTTGACGTCAACATTAGGGTTAACAACTAGAAAGAGGTCTTAGAACATGAGTAACCTACCTGAAAAAATGAAAGCGGTTGTTTGTCATGGTCCACATGATTATCGCTTTGAAAACATTAAAAGGCCGGCACCAGGATTTAGAGAAGTTGTCATTAAAGTTGATGGATGTGGGATCTGTGCTGGCGACTGCAAAGCCAATGATGGCGCTCAGATGTTCTGGGGAGATGATCCATGGATAAAAGCCCCCGTTGTTCCTGGCCATGAATTTTACGGACGTGTTGCTGAACTTGGTGAAGGTTCTGCTGAAAAATTTAAATTAAAAATAGGCGACCGGATCTTAGCTGAACAAATTGTCCCATGTTGGGAATGCCGTTTCTGTAAATCAGGCAAATACTGGATGTGTGAAACCCATGATATTTACGGTTTCCAAAAAGAAGTTGCCGACGGTGGTATGGCTGAATATATGCGTTTTTCAGAACGCGCCATTATCCATAAAATCCCTGATGAACTGTCTGATAAAGATGCCGCATTAATTGAGCCAATGGCTTGTGCTATCCACACTGTACGCCGTGGTGATATCGATTTAAATGACGTCGTCGTCATTGCTGGTGCAGGCCCACTAGGGCTGTGTATGATCCAAGTCGCCAAATTAAAAACACCGAAAAAACTGGTTGTCATTGATGCGATTGATGAACGCCTTGAATTAGCAAAAAAATTTGGTGCAGATGTCGTTATCAACCCACTGAAAGAAGATGCCATTAAGCTAGTCAAAGATATGACGGAAGGCTATGGCTGTGACGTTTATATTGAAGCAACGGGGGCGCCTATTGGTGTCACTCAAGGGCTAGAAATGATCCGCAAACTTGGCCGTTTCGTGGAATTCAGCGTATTTGGTAAAGAAACAACGGTTGACTGGTCAATCATAGGTGACCGCAAAGAACTCGATATCCGCGGAGCTCACTTAGGGCCATATAGTTATGAAGTCGCTATTGACCTATTTAGCCGTGGCTTAGTTAGCGCTGATGATATCGTTACTCACTTCTATTCCATTGATGATTGGGAAGAAGCCTTTGTCATGGCGAAATCGGCAGACTCAATTAAAGTCGTCATCAAGCCATAAACATGTTTTAACTGGTAGTAATAATTGATAATTCAAATAAACACTAAATAAGTAAAAACCCTACATATAATTAAACGCTCTTTTAGGAGAACATCTTATGCTGAGTAAATTTAAAAAGTTAGCTGTAGTTGCAAGTGTACTGACTTTAGGTATGACATTTAACGCTACCGCTAAGCCAGTTTCAGTGGGCATGTCATTTCAAGAATTAAACAATGAATATTTTGTCACCATGAAAGAAGCCTTAGAGAGCGCAACGGGTGATATGGGCGCACAACTATACATTTCTGATGCGGCTCATGATGTATCAAAACAGACCAGTGATATCGAAGATATGTTACAGAAAAAAATCGATATTCTGTTAATTAACCCGGCAGATAGCGTGGGTGCTGAAACGGCTGTACTGGCAGCGAAAAAAGCGGGAGTTGTAGTTATCGCCATTGATGCCCAAGCAAATGGCCCAATTGACTCTTTCGTTGGTTCTAAAAACTATGATGCTGGCTTAATGGCTGGTAAACGTTTAGGTGAAGCATTAGGCGGCAAAGGCGAAGTGGCAATTTTAGATGGTATCCCTGTTGTGCCAATTCTTGAGCGCGTTCGCGGCTTTGAAGCGGCGATGAAAGAATACCCGAATATTAAAATCGTAACTAAATTGAACGGTAAACAAGAACGCGATACCGCAATGAACGTGACAGAAAACATGTTGCAAGCAAACCCAACGCTCAATGGGATTTTCAGTGTTAACGATGTCGGTTCTTTAGGTGCGTTAGCTGCGATTGAGTCCTCTGGTCGTGATGTCAAATTGGTGAGTGTTGACGGTTCTCCTGAAGCGGTTGCTGAAATTGCCAAAGGTAACTCGCCATTTATTGCTACTTCGGCGCAATTCCCTCGTGACCAAGTTCGTATTGGTTTAGCTATGGGCTTAGCAAAATACTGGGGTGCCAATGTCCCTAAAGAAGTCCCAATTGATGTTAAATTGATCGACAAAACCAATGCTAAAGACTTTCACTGGTAATCGTTAGTTATCAATAACCAATGTATTGCACCTGTATTTCTGATGTTCGGTGCAATACATTTTCATAAATATTAATTATTAAATGCATATTGGAATAAAAATTCCAAATGGCTTTGTTACCCATTTTTAAGCAGTTGAGAAATATAGGGAAGCAATATGATGCAATTATTAGCATTAAAAGATGTCAGTAAAACTTTCCCTGGGGTTAAGGCGTTAGATAATATTAATCTCTCCCTAGAAAAAGGGGAGGTTCACGCATTATTAGGTGAAAACGGCGCAGGTAAATCAACGCTAATGAAAGTGTTATGTGGAATACATAAACCTGATAGCGGACAAATTCTGATTGAAGGCAAAGAACACACCTTTCATAACTACAGAGATGCAATAAAAGCAGGCGTAGGTATTATTTTCCAAGAATTTTCTCTTATTCCTTATTTAAATGCTTTTGAAAATATATTTTTAAATAGAGAGTTGAAAAATAAGTTTGGTTTATTAGATAGAAAATTAATGCGAAAAAAATCGCAGGAAATCCTAGCTGAACTGGGTGTAAACATTAATATTGATGAGCCCATTAGTCATTTAAGTATTGCAGAACAACAGTTTGTTGAAATCGCAAAAGCACTGTCTTTGGATGCTAAGATTTTAGTGTTAGATGAGCCAACTGCGACATTAACACCCAATGAAGCAAACCATTTATTCGATGTAATGCGCGATTTAAAAGCTAAAGGGGTTGGAATGTTTTTTATTTCCCACCATTTAGAAGAGATTTATGAAATCTGTGACACCATCAGTGTACTACGCGATGGACAATATATAGGGTCGCGTAAGGTCGATGAAACAGATTTAGACGTTATTATCGAAATGATGGTTGGCCGTGAAGTTGAAAATATTTACCCTCATAAACGCCAATTCAACGAGCAAGAAGTCATCTTAGATGCGGAAGTTCAGCGTTTTTCATATAGCCCAACTAACCACCTTCAATTAAAAAAAGGTGAAATTTTAGGGCTTGCTGGATTAGTCGGTTCAGGTCGCACAGAAACTATTCTTGCCATGATTGGTGCTGATAAGGCTTACAAGAAAAAAGTTGTTTTAGAAGGCAAAGAAGTTAAAGTTAAATCAGCTGCGACTGCACTGCAATTAGGTATCGGTTTATTACCAGAAAGCCGAAAAACTCAAGGACTTGTATTGCCGTTTTCCGTTAAAGAAAATATATGGCTAAACAATCACGCTCAAAAATTATTTTTAATTCAAAACAAAAAAGAACTCACTTTATCTATTGATTTAATTTCCCAAGTAAAAGTTAAAACACCAGAGCCTCACACTGCAGTTTCTACTTTAAGCGGTGGAAACCAGCAAAAAGTTGTTATTGCTCGCTGGCTAAATAAACAAGCCAAAATTCTTATTTTCGACGAACCCACTCGAGGTATTGATGTTGGGGCAAAATCAGAAATTTATCAATTAATGCGCTCTCTAACTGAAAAAGGAATTTCCATTATTATGATTTCATCGGAGCTACCAGAAGTTATTGGTGTCAGTGATAGAGTTTTGGTTTTTCGAGATGGTGAAATTGCCGCTGAGTTAACTGGAGACGAAATAAACTCAACTCAGATCATGGTGCATGCGGCCGGCAATATTATATAGGATAACGACTATGTCTAATCAAAGTGCAATTCCATTAACTAAAAATAAATTTAGTTTTTCTAAGCTAACAAAAATACCTGCATTTTTACCACTTGTTGGTTTAATTCTTTTATTTGTCTGCATGTCCATTTTTAATGAACATTTTTTAACTGTAAATAACCTTTCGACAATTGCTCGTCAGGTTTCTATTAATGCCATTATCGCTATCGGTATGACATTTGCTATCTTAACAGGTGGAATTGACTTGTCCGTTGGTGCTGTTATGGCGCTTTCTGGAACCTTGATGGCAGGCTTAATGAAGTATTATGGAATGGACCCTTACGCCGCAATTGCTCTGGGTTTATTATCCGGTGTTGCTTTTGGCTTCATTAATGGAATTTTAGCCGCTTATGGTAAAATGCCACCAATTATTGTCACCTTAGGCGCCATGATTATTGCTAAAGGGCTAGCCTTAATTTATACCGGTGGCTACCCAGTGTCAGGATTACCTCAAGAGTTTGCTTTTTGGGGACGCGAAGAGTTAATGGGAATTCAAGTTCCTATTTTATTAATGCTTGGCCTTTATCTTATTTTCTATGTTGTACTAAATCATGTCTCTTTTGGCCGTTATATTTACGCCATTGGTGGTAATGAAGAAGCTGCACGCCTCAGTGGTATCCGCGTTGAACGTTATAAAATGTTAGTTTACGTCATTAGCGGTTTTACTGCTGCATTCGCTGGGTTAATATTTACCTCTCGAGTAATGAGTGGGCAACCCAATGCAGGGGTAGGCTTTGAGTTAGATGCGATTGCTGCGGTCGTACTCGGTGGCGCCTCAATAGCAGGAGGCCGTGGTATGATCATTGGCACACTCATTGGCGCAATGATCTTAGGTGTACTTAATAACGGTTTAAATTTATTAGGTATTTCACCTTATGTTCAATATATTGTAAAAGGCCTAATTATTTGGGGTGCGACATTAATTAGCTCAATGAAACGCTAAATTAATAGTCCTTCATCGCCATTAAAATAGGCAGGTATCGCTACCTGCCTATTTACATTTTTCATACTTCAAGTTGTATAGATGTTGACTGCACTTACATACAACTCGAATTCTTTAGAGTATATAAAGATCATAACCTTCTTTAATTCTAAATATTATTAATAAACAACAAGTTTTCCATCAACAAATATTTGTTTTGTTTTATGATCTTTATGTGAATCTCGCTCTATCTCAGAAAATAATAACTCTGTTGTTAATTCACCAAGATATACCGAATCATGATGTACACCAGAAATAGATAAATGGTAAGTATCTGCATAGGGTGGTAAATCTACAGAGAAATAACGGCAAGAAAGTCCTAGTTCTAAAATAATTTTATACATCCCTGCCGTAATAATTCCATTCAGCCCAACAATATACATATTAGGCGTATAAAGCTCTTGAACTTTTTTTCTTAGATAATCTTCATCATTCTTATTAAACATATAACTGCTGTATAAGACATTAATATTTTTTCTATTTGGAAAGTTTTCATATATACCCGCTAAACGAGACAAACTAATTTCAGATCCTTCAGGCCCTGAAACAATAAGTGTATTTTCACTATTTTGCTGGTTAAGAAACTTTCCTGTTAAAGCGCCAATTTCAAAGTTTTTCAAAAACAACCCCGAATACTTATTCTGATAACCATAAATTGAACGGTCAACAAAAACTAAAGGCACATTATGCTGGTCAATTAATGATAAGTAACTTGGTTGATAGTCTTTATCATCACGAACTGGCGATAGTAGGATCCCACTCGCTTTGTAGCTAACTAAGGTTTCGATTGCTGTTTTTTCTGCTTTTTCATCGCTATCTGAATCGAAAATCATGACTTGATAGCCTTTTTCTTTCGCTAAACGTGAGACCGTTTGAATCAGTACGACATAAAAAGGGTTAAATGTGCTATCAGTAACCACACCTATTATGCGGCTATTTTTATTTTTCAGATTACGTGCAAAAAGATTTGGCACATAATTGAGTTCTTGTGCTATAGCTAATATTTTATCCCGAGTTTCCTTCTTTACCATCTCAGGATGATTAAATGCCCTAGAGACAGTAATATCCGTTACATTAGCACGTTTAGCTATATCAATTATCGTTGTTGAGCTATCTTGTTTTGTCATAATTATACTAGTCAACCTTTAATGATTACCCAGAAGAATATATTAGTAATCCATTGCACTATTATCAGGGTAGAAAAATGCGATGGTTCATTATACCTTTTTGAGCTTGAAGATAAATCAATTTCACTTTCTTTAAGAAGAATAAGTGACTGATAATTCAAAATAGTGACATACAGCATAAATTATAAAAATTTAATTAATAATCTGATATTTGAAATTTATTTCAAATGACATTTAACTCAATTAATACTGATGAGATCAATCCTAAAGCGACAAAGATGACAACACTTGAAAATAGCATTTGAATGGTTTTATTAGAAATATAATGTGTTATTAACCGACCAATTAATAATCCAATGACACATGAAACAATAAAAACAACACTAATTTCTCTAGGATATTGGAACCCATTCCAGACATTAATGAAAATACTAATACTACCAATACAGAAAATAACCATTAACGATGTTGCAATAATGCTCTTCATATTCAAATTAGTGAACTTTCGCAATGCAGGAACAATAATAAAACCACCACCGACACCTAGCATACCAGTAAGTAACCCTGTAATGACACCAATCCCCCCAAAGATTAACGCTGTTTTAGTGTTCCAAATAAATTTCCCAGTTTCAGTATTAATTAAACAATGTGCATCATTTTGCTCATCAACCCTATTGAAAAATATACGCCCCCCGACATAAAGCATAACAAGGCTAAAAATAAGCGTTAACCAAACTGGAGGAACAATATGGGCAAGATAAATACCATACTTGGCAGAAGGAATACTCAGTAGTGCTATCCAAATAGCCGCTTTATAGCGAATATTCTTTTTTATAAGCCCTTGAATAACACTAATAAAAGCCGCTATTGTAATAGCTAAAAGCCCGACAGGTGCAGCTAATGCTACACTCCAATCTTGGCTTGCCATTAAAGCAGGAACAGCAAGAATTCCCCCGCCAGCTCCCGTCAAACCTAGTAGACAGCCTATCAATAACCCTTCTAATATCAGTATTAACATTATGAATGTCTTATCATTATTATTAAATATATTCGCTGAATATTAACGCTTACTGAGCGTTTTTTCCAATTCCATTAGTACCTTATTAAATGGCATTTCTCCTGCAATAATATCGATTAACCGAGTATCTTGAAAAACCGCAATTGTCGGCACTGATTTTATACCATATTGAGGTGCCAAAGTAGGAGATTGAGCAATATCAACAATGCCAAAAATGATGTTATTTTCTTGAAAATATTCAGAAAGTTTAGTAAAAATAGGTTTCATATTTTTACAAGGCAAGCACCAAGATGCCGAAAAATAAACGACAACCGTCTGATGGCCTTGCGACCCTAAAGGGTAAAGTATATTTGAGAAATTATCACTATCTAGTGATAAGATATTGTGCATTATATGCTGCCTTTTTATCAATTTATCCTGAACTAACATACAGAAACAATATACTAGATAATATACCACTTCTTATCCATTAGTTGATCAATATTAATTAAATATTTCATTATTCTTATTTAAGATAAATAAATTGTTAGAATAGTTTTCAAGCACCATCAACACTTATATTAATCTATATTTTAAACGTTATAGCAATCATATTATTTAGAAAAATATAAATATTTTTATAATTAAGCCATACTCTTCACACTTATTAAAACCTTTAGTTTTTTTATTTAGATTATGGCAGAAAGGCATCTGACGGATCTCAACGAAATCCAACTGCATGAGTATGGCAAGTTCAACTCTTTAGCTCCTTAACATAACATTTTCCAAATGGCTGATCACGGTGCGTAAAGCACGTGGTTTTCCCTTTGTTATTCACATTGGTCAACAAGGAGCCTGCGGCATTACTCGCGAGCTGGTCTGCAAATGGAGAGCCCCCTGTGCTAAAGCCGCCACTTTGGCTATCCACCTTGTACTCAGCTTTATTTTTGATATCCCCAAAGCCCAGCGTGCCCGTATCCAACTTGTTCTTTTCAGCGTCCGCAGTGCTGCTAATCACCGCCCCATCGAGTTGCGTATGATTACCGACGGTGATATCAAAACCGCCTTTGCCTGCATTAATAAGCGACAGTTTGAAGCGATTTCACAGCTAGATGAGAAAGAGAGAGAAGCGATTGAGACCGTGATCAACAGCATCTTACATATGCATGATGCGAAGCGCTGGACAACAAAGAGTAATTAATTGGAAGTGGTCAAAACCAGATAATATACAGTGGGTTACGCCCCGAACCGAGGTAAACCCAACCCCAGCCCGCAACTCACCTTAAGTGGTAAGTGGCTGAATGAGTTGGGGTTTACGGTGGGCAGTCACTTTACCCTCACTCGCCAAGCCGGACAGTTGATTATCCGGTGGGCTGAAGGGGAAGTAAGGCGGCTAAGGAGATCCCAGTGTGGGGCTGGGATCTTATTAAAATCACTTGTTAGTCATGATTGATATATATTGCGTTATCTTCCGGAGGGGGGCTTTCAGACCATCCCATACTAACTACAACATTTCGAGCTAATGCTCTCATATTTTCCCACTCTATATAAGATGAAAGAGCTTCATTGTTCCAAAAATGGATATTATTTGAGCCGCTGATAGACAACATGTAATCATCTAATTCTTTTATCGCAGAACTTTGCTCAATAGATAATAATTCATAATTTATATCATCTAGTGCTATTTCCCACTCAACTGCAAGTTGATCTGCCACATTTACAAAATCAGGAAATAGTCTCATTTGAGTATCACTTGGCTGCATAAAAGCACGGGTAATCCATTCTAATTGTTCCATAATCTCTACTCTTTAGTTTTATTAATTATTGTGGCTTTCTCACCTTGTGTAGGCTTATATGTACTTGGGTCTACAACTTTCATTGTGCCTTGAGTTGTCGTGGATACTTTATAATAGCTGCCTCCATGTCTACCTCCTCCAGGGTGGTATTGGATTTGGCTAATTTCAGGATGCCCCTTGACCTCAATAATAACAGCCTGACCAGAACCTCTTGTTGACTGGCGGACATTTACTTCACAGCCCGCTGTTTTGAAATCTTTAGCTATATCATCTGAAGAACGCCCCCAAATTGCTTGAGGTGCTTTAGTAAAATTAGTTGCTATATTTACTGAGTTATTCGAGTTAGATTGTTTTGGAATAGTACCTTTATTATTTCCCTTACCAATATTACTTCCAATTACACTACCGACCCCTGCTCCTGCTAATGTAGCTCCAATATCGGATACAGCCGCTAAATCCTTACCAAACTCACTGGTATGCTGATTGATCACTGCATTATCTTTAATTGTTTCTTCTTGAACGAAATTAACAATATCAGGATCAATACCTAGCCAAAGCCCATTGGCCATGTTTTCATTATAAGCTTCATTGGCTAACTCGCGCCCGAAACCACATAAATCTGGGTTATCTATGCATGACGCTTTATTTTTCTCTCTATCCTTTTCAGCTTTTGCACGAGCTTCTTCTAAAATTGGCGTTATATCTTCGCCTTTTCTTTTAGCCTCTTTGATTTTCCTATCTAAGGTGAACATATCACCCGATAAATAGTTATTCTCAACCGTCGTCTTCCCTGCTTGGGCTGCATTCCCTGCACTCGAGGTATCTCCACCCACTAAACCGCCTGCAATACCCGCTGCCAGACTCGCAAATGCACTGACTGTCGCTTTTTCGTCTTCCGTCAGCTGGCTAGCTGGTTTGTTATACAGTTTCTCAGATAACATTCCAACCGCTTCCGCTGTCATTGCTCCGAGCGATTGTGCCCCTGCATTTTCACCTTTTGCCAGCGCTAATGCAACATTCGCAATACCGTGGGCAATGATGCGTCCTTCTTTGTTCTTCTCTGGAATATTTTTGGCGATTTCATTCGCAATATACGGCGCACTCGCATTCGCTACCGCTTTATTCACATCTCCACTGATAAGCCCTTGAATCAAAGCGGTGCCTGACTCGACTATACGGCGATTATCCCCTCCGACACCCCATTCAGATTTGTTAACTTGAGCTTGAATAGCATCTTCTCTTTCCTTGCCACTCAACTCAGGGTGCTCTCTATCTACATCCTTCGTAGCTTTAATCGTCTCATTCGTCACCGCAATATCAGTAATCTGCTTACCTAATTCGCCCACTAACTGCGTTTTTTCTATCCGTTTTTGCTCTTTTTCTTTGTCAAAAATGGTGTTCAGCTTCTCATGGGCATTATCTGTATCACGGCTTAACTCGTTGATATCTTGTTTCTGATTATCCTTATCTCGAATTGTAATCTCGCCTTCTGACACCGCTGAGTGTGTCGTATTGCTGTCTTTGCCTTTGTTATTCACATTGGTCAACAAGGAGCCTGCGGCATTACCCGCAAGCTGGTCTGCAAATGGAGAGCCCCCTGTGCTAAAGCCGCCACTTTGGCTATCCACCTTGTACTCAGCTTTATTTTTGATATCCCCAAAGCCCAGCGTGCCCGTATCCAACTTGTTCTTTTCAGCGTCCGCAGTGCTGCTAATCACCGCCCCATCGAGTTGCGTATGATTACCGACGGTGATATCAAAACCGCCTTTGCCTGCATTAATACCCGTTTGTTTATCTACCGATTGATAATCGCTGTGCATCTCGGTTTTATTAACATTCACTGAAGCGGTGGTATTTAAGCCTGTTCCAATACTGCCGCTTAAACTGCCGCCCTGTTGCTTTGAGTCATACTTATCAGTAACTTGTTGGCTCGATAAAGTTAAATCCCCGCCCACATTGGCTTTAACAGTTTCCCCACTCGCGTGTGCGCCTGTCAGCGTGGTATCTTTGCCGCTGTTGAGGGTCAGTTGTTTGCCTGCGTTCACTTCCGTATCGGTGTAGAACTGGCTGTCACCTTTTTCAAAGCCGCTGCCTTTATTCACACTCGCATTGACATTCCAACCGCCCGTACTGATACCCGCACCGATTGAGCCACCTTTGCTTTCGTTTTTCCCATCCACTTTTTGCGTGTTGGTGGCACTGGTCAGGTTGATATCATTTTTGGCGGTTAACGTGACGTTTTTATCCGCATCCAGTTGGCTACCTTGTACTGTCAGATCCCCTTGGCTACCCTCTTTTTTACCCGTCGCAGTAAGGGTGATGTTATCCCCCGCACTTAAACTACTACCTGACGCCGTATGCTGCTCGGTTTTGGTGGTCGATTTAGACGAACTGCTGCCATATGACACATTAACGCCAAAGGCATCTGCCACACTGCCGCCTTCTTTCAAACCTGCTAGCTCACCCGCTTGTTGAGCCTGAACGCCTTGTAGACCTGCCTTCATCCCTTTAAGGGCCGCTAATTGTCCGTCATCTTCTTGTTTTGCCGATTTCGCGGTCTGCGCCATTCCATCTAACATGCTGCCCGCTGCACCGCCGAGGGAAACCGTCAACCCGCTGGATTTGGTTTCCACTGTGGTGATATCGGTACGGCTATTTTCAGCCGCCGTAATATTCACATCACTACCGGTCACATTGATATCTTTCGCCGCAATCACATCACTACCATGAATGCTTGCTGTACCACCTGCGGTCAATGTCACATCGCCTGCCGTACTCCCAATCACACTGCCTTTTTTCTGGTTACTATCCGTATCGGTGGTCACTTTTTGTGAATTTGAACCAACCGTGAAACCAATGCCGCCGGTGCTCATCAGGCCTGACTTGGTTGTTTTCGACATATGTGTTTCATGGGACGCTTCATCAAAAGTGGTCACATTTAACTGATTTCCAGCGGTAACATTGACATCGTTGGTTCCAAGTAAATTACTCCCTTCGATATTGACGTTGTTCCCTGCGGTCACTTTCACACTATCGCCGCTAAACGTACTACTGATAGCGGTACGTTCGTTCACCTCATCATGAGTTTCTTTTGTCGTGCTTGATAAAAAGCCTTTATCCGTGCTTTTTGTGTGTTTCGCATAGTCACTGGTTTCAATACCAGAGGTAATATTGATGTCACGTCCAACATTGATCGCCAGCTCTCCACCGCTGGTCACAGTCGTTGCACGAGCGGAAAGATCTTGCCCAGCCGATAAGGTTAAATCCCCTTTAGTTTGGATTTGCGTGCCGACTTCAGTGCTATTAGCCCCACGATAGTAATTGCTTGAATTATGCGTGTAATCAAATGCCGAGCTGACATCACGAGTTTCTAAACTAATATCGCGTCCCGCAATAATGGAAGTTTTGCCATCAACGCCTAAATTGCCGACATCTGTGGCGATCAAGTTGATATCTTGTACCGCTTTTAAGATAAGCTGGCCATTATCACCTGTGACATAAATACTGGCTGGTCGGTCGAGCCATTGTGATTGACCATCTCCACGCTGCGCAGTTTCACTGAGAATATCGCGGCCAGCTGAAAGCGAAACGCTGTCTAATCCACGAATTTCCCCACCGATATTCTTAATATCTTTTAGGGTGTCAAGTTGTACATCTTTACCTTGAATGCGCCCACTATTTTCGATATTTTCAGCACGTAAATCGGTCAGTTCACGGCTACTGATTTCACCGCTATTAAGGATATTACCGGTCATGTTGGCGGAAACATTACGCCCCGCTAACAATGCACCATTACCGTTTAAGTCCCCTTGACGGGCTCGGACATACACTTGCGGAACACTAACCATTTCAACGCGGCCATCCGGCAGTGTGACTTCTTTATTCACCATCCACACGATGTCTGTGGTTAAGTTCGCCATTTGCTCTGGTGATAATGCAATGCCCGGAGTCAGGTTAAATTGCTTACCAAACGCAACACCGTTAGTTAGCAGCGCGCGATATTGCTCTTCATCACTATTGTAGTTGCCTAATAAGCGCTGTCCTGTGGTTTCAATCAGTTGATCACGAACTAAACGTTGCTCATAGTAACCATCCCCCAAACGCTTATGGAGCTGCTCATTGGTGACAATATCAATACTCGACAACCATTTCTTGTAGTTAGTGAAACGCGGGTCGGTTTCAATCAAAAATTGGCTATCACTACCCGGTGTTAAGTTAAACAGACTATTGTCGGGTAATTGAGTGTTTGGCCCAACGGTTCTTATCACGGTATCGAGGTTGTCTTTACCCTGAGGCCCAGTCTCCGCAGTGATATTTTCCCCTTTGCCTACATCAGTTTGCCCTTGAATGTCAGCCCCGTTACCGATGTTGGCATCATCAGCGTGTAATGATGAGTCAACCGATTTGTCGTCTTTAACATCCACTTTGTCTGAAATTGAAGGTAACTGCGCCACTTCCATTTGTTGGCCTGGCTTCAGGTCTAATGGCGTGTTTTTGCTATCTTTTAACGCCTGCTCAGTAACAGCTGCACCTTGGTTTTCTTGTTGATTAGCGTCAGAAACACGTTCGGCTTGCCCATCCAGTTGGTTCACTTTGACTGAATCGAGCTGAGTTTTATTGATCCCCCCCGCGTTCTCGGCAACCTCTAATAGATGTAAGGCTAAATCTTCTTCGCTATTGACCCCTTGGTATTTTGACGTGCTAGTACGCGTTTTCCATTTTTTACCACCTTTATAGCGATAAATCGTATTTCCATCTTCAAAGATACGGCGAACACCCTGTGCTTCTTCGTTGTTGAGATCATAGCCTGTTAAGATCAGGTTTTGCCCCGCAACAACGCGTGAATTTTCATTGTTCAGCTGCTGACCATCAATCGTCAAGTGCTTTCCACTCGTAATCAATGCGGCATCGCGTTTGATAACTTGGGTTTCATAAATGATACGGTCGTAATCGTATTCATAAAAATTCTTAGTCCAGTTACCATACTCAAACATCCGCCAGCGATTAGATTTTTCATAATGAATACCCACTTCCTTGTTCAGCGTACCATCTTCATTAATAGCGTAACGCGTTTGGTTGCCATTACGCGGCTGAATTTTATAACGTCGCCCATTACCAAAATCGTACCAATCAAAATGTTCACGGCTCACTTCCACGGCTTCATCAGTCAGTTGTAAATGGATATCTTTATTTTCAAGTAAATCCGTTTTTAGTGTGAGGTTACCTGCCGCTTCAATGTTAGCACTATGGTTTTTCACGCTTTTAGCATGACCGGTGGCTTTTAGCTGGTCGTTTAATTGGCTACCGATAGTTAAATCACCATCACTGTAAATTAAAGCGTGATCACGGTTTAAAAGTTCACCAACCGCAAGATTGGCCTCTTTACGCCCAGCAATAACCGCTGCTTTATCTCCTTGTTTATCATTGACTAAGCTATTTACTGCGATGGCAAGGAAATCACCATAAATGCGGCCTGTTCCTAAGTTACTTAAGGAATTAGCAACAATATGAGTTAATACGCCATCAATGAGCCCAGTATTGTGTACCTGACCACTGGCTTTTATACGGGTACTTTGCCCACTGATCTCACCTGAAAGTTGGTTAATAACGGTCGTTGTGTTTAAAACCAGCTCGCCAAGACTAGAAATTAACCCTTTATTGGTAAAACCTTGAGCAAAATTAGCCGTTAGGTTTTCACCTGCCTGAATGCGTCCCGTATTTTCAAATAGTTGATTGAAGGTGAGCGATAACGCTTTTTGCGCGATAAGTTTACCTTCACCTGTTAACTGGTTCGCCGTGATCGTGGCAGAGCCATTACTGACTATCACCCCTTGCTGATTTAATACCGCTAAGACTTTACCTTGCGCTTTATCGGTTACATTCAAATCCGTTCCCGCAGATAGCATCCCTTGTATGTTATTCAGGCTTTGTGCGATATTCGCTTCAATCGCTTGCCCTGCACGAACCGCCCCGCTTTGGTTATCTAAATGTGTGGTTCTGAGGTTAACATTTGCCCCTTCAAGGCCTTTACCTGCTTGAGCTGTATTTTTGTTATCAATAGACTCCGCAGAAATATCAAGGTTTTCATTGGCTTTGATCCAGCCTTGTTGGTTTTCAATTTGCTGTTTGACTACCAGTTCAACATTATTGAGACCTTGAATAACACCACTCATATTATTGAGTTGTTGGGTATTTACGTTCAGGTTTTGACCGGACAAAACCTGCCCTTGCTGGTTATCAATCCGTTGATGAATATCCAGCGTTGTACTCCCCTGAGATTGAACAACCCCTTCAGTATTATCGAGGTTTTTTCCTGTCACTTTTAACGCCGATTGGCTCAGTAATAACCCTTTTTGGTTATCAATTTGCTCAGCATTCACTGTGAGTCCAAGTTTTCCTTGAGCCACACCTTGGGTATTATTTAAATCCCCAGTATTCAATTCAAGCTTGTCATTACTCGCTAATGTCCCTTGCTGATTTAGCAATGCCTGCTGCTGGGTATTGATATCCATCGACTGCCCAGCGAAAATTTGCCCGTTCTGGTTCTCAATACCTGTCGTGGTGAGTGATGCCGCCCCTGAGCTTTGAATTTGCCCTTGCTGGTTAAGCAGTCTGCCACTGTCAATCGATAAACCGCCCCCACTTAATAAACCACCATTTTTTTGCGTAAAGCTATTGTTTATCTGCTCACCATGGGTGTTGAGTGTGAGCTGCTTTCCTGCTTGAAGTCGACCTTGTTGGTTATCCAGTGCCCCCGTGTTTGCCGTTAAATTATTGACGGCAAGAATTTCCCCCTCCGTATTATCAACACGTTTTTTCTGACTATCGAGGGAGATTTGGTTCGCTTGTATTTGCCCTTGGCGATTGATTAACTCACCAATTGTCATCGCCAGATTTTGGCTAGCAAAAATGCCTTGATCGGCTTTTTTAGCAAGATTCGTCAGTTTCTGCCCCTGTGTGTCAATACTCACAGAGCGGCCTTTAATCACGCCTTCACGGTTATCCAATAGTTGCGTTGTCATTGAGAGTTCAGACTGGCTGCCCACCAAGCCTTGCTGGTTGTTAACACCTTGGCTGTTCAGATTAAGCGTGTTTTTCGCCACAATACGGCCTTGCTCATTATTGAGTTCCCCCGTTGTTAGGGTTAACCCTCCTTGCGCATAAATGCCTTTATTGTCACCGCTTTGGGTGTTATTGAGCTGCTCACCGTGAGTATCAATCAGCATGTCATTACCTGATTGAATTGACCCTTGTTGGTTGTCAATTTGGCCACTATTTAATACTAATGTTTGCTGAGCTAATAACGAACCTTGTGTATTATCAAACCGCTGGTTATGGGTATTAATATCAATGGTATTTGCTTGTAAATAACCCAACTGGTTTTGTAGTGCTTGATTGCTCATCTGCAACAGTTGCCCTGCGGCAATTAACCCTGC
The DNA here is from genome assembly GCF_002843235.3 of Providencia huaxiensis. Lineage (NCBI taxonomy): Bacteria > Pseudomonadati > Pseudomonadota > Gammaproteobacteria > Enterobacterales > Morganellaceae > Providencia > Providencia huaxiensis. The sequence continues at coordinate 297,863 of NZ_CP031123.2, read as the reverse complement.
TTGGTTATTGATACCATTAGCCACATCCAGTTTTGCATCACCATGGCGAGCAACCAATTTTCCTTGCTGGTTTTCGATATCACTTGCCGTTATATTCAGCCCATTCTCACCAATGAGTGCCCCGCTTTGGTTTAATAATTCACGGGTTAAATCAATACCTAGCCGACCATTTTTTGCAGTGATAACTTGTCCATCACGATTATCAAGACTATTGGCGGTTAATGAAAAGTCGCCATTACTGCCTATTTCACCCGCTTGGTTATTCAGCTTCCCTTGTAAATTGATTTTCCCGGCTTTATCGCCAGTTTGTAATAATTTCCCGCCTTGGTGATCAAGGGTATTTGCCGTTATTAAGATATGATCTGCTTGGGTGACAGCCTGATTTAGCGAAAGCATTCCACCTTCAATATTCAAGGTGTTCGATGCCAGTATTTCACCTTCATCACCGTCTAGTGATTGACTATTCAAGGTGACATTCCCCATGCTCGCAATCACTTTACCTGTGCGGTTAATCAATGATTGGGTTTCCACAAATACACCCTGCCGGCCGGTCAATGCTCCACCCGTGTTATCCAGCACTTGTTGAATTTGTAAATCAAGCTTACCCATTCTTGCGCTGAATATTTTACCTTGTTGATTATCAAGGGTATTTGCTTTGATTAGCCAAGAGCCGTTACCACTGATATCCCCTGCGCTATTGTTAATCTGTTGGGATACCTCAATAGTACCTTCACGTTCACCCAGTTGGGTCATTGTTCCTTGCTGATGGGTTAAATTATTCGCTCGCAATTGGATATGCTGCGCTTGCGTATTTGCGGCTGTCAGGTCAATCCCTTTACCACTTAGTGATAAATCGCCTTGAGCAATGATTTCCCCACGCTGACCTTGCAAGTCTTCAGTGGTCAGCAGCATATTCCCTTGTTTACTAATTGCTTTACCGTCAATATTGGTGAACGACTGTGTGTTAAGGGTAAAGTCTTGTTCTGCAAATAAGGTGCCTTGGGTGTTATCTACGCTCTGCTTCGCATTTAGGATTAGTGACCCGACTTTTGCCGCGACCACAACACCTTGCTGGTTAGCAAGCGTATTGACATCAAGACTTAGTGTGCCTTGGCTGCTAATATTCCCTGACTGGTTATCAAGGGTTTGAGCAAGCTTGATTTGCCCTTTTTCACTGCCCGTTTGCAGCATTTTCCCACGCTGATGAGACAGGTTTTGTCCTTCAATTTGGATGTTATCGGCCTGCGTCACCGCGTCATTGAGATTAAGTTCATCCCCCGTTAAAGCCAGTTTGCCTTTCGAGAGAATTTCCCCTTTTTCACCATCCAACTGTTTAAGTGTCAATTGGTTATCACCAAAGCTGGCAATAATTTTACCGGATTGGTTAATTAAGCGTTCCGCTGCTAGCTGAATACCTTGATTGCCTAATAATGTCCCTTGTGTATTATTCAGCGCCTGTTGAATAGCCAACGTCAAATGGCCTAATTTTGCCGCAATAATTTTGCCGTCTTGGTTGTTTAGCCCGTTTGCCACAATATCAATTTGGCCATTACTGGAAATTTCACCTTTCTGGTTATCAAATTGGTTTTGAATATGTAGCTCAGTTTTACCTTCCCCAGTTTGCAACAAGGTGGCACCCTGATGGGTAAAGTTGTTGGCTAAAATAGAAACTTGGCCTGCTTGCGTGAAGCCTTGGTTTAAATTGATATCGGCACTTTCTATGCGCAATGCATTTTGCGTATAAATAGTCCCTTTTTCACCTGCTAAACGATTTGCCGTTAATAAAGCAGCACCGGATAAACTGCTCATTTTACCTTGCTGGTTGATCAGCTTATCGGCTTTGATCATCAGGTACTTATCGGTTTGAATAACCCCACGAGTATTATTCAATTCACCAGTAGATGTTAGGTCTAAACGATGGTTCGAGCTAGTGAGGATTTTACCGTCCGTGTTGTCAACGGCCCCTGCTTGTAAATTCAGATCACCTTTGGATGCAATACTCCCTTGGTTGTTATCTAATCCATTAGCTACATTGAGTTTCAGCGTTTTATCACCCGTCTGCAGCATATTTCCTTGACGATGAGATAACGTATTTGCTTGTAAAGTGATGTGCTCTGCTTGTGTTGTACTTTGGTCAAGATTGGCCGATTTTGCGGTTACCCCCAGTGCACCACTGGTCAGAATTTCCCCTTTCTGCCCATCAAGCGTATCTGTTTTGATGATCAGGCCTTGTTTACCGGATGCGAGTATCGTGCCTTGTTGGTTGCTCAGGTTTTTGCTTTGAATATCAACCTTGCCATCACGGCTGAGTAACTGCCCAGACTGGTTATTTAACTGCTGCGTCGTGATTGAAGTATCACCTGCAAGGTTAATTTCCCCTTGCTGATTGTTTAATAGCTTGGTATTTAAGGTATTTTTTGAGTTACCCGTTTGAACCAATTTGCCTTGCTGATTATCAATTAACTCAGGTGCAATTAACGTGAGCTCATTGGCAACAATCTCGCCGCGCTGATTATCAATGCCCGTTTTAGCCGTCAATGTGGCTTTATTCGTGGCTTTTAGGTGCGCATTTTTCGTTCGAATATCGGTTGTCGTTGAGGTCAACACAATATTGTTGGCTTGGGTATTAGAATCAGACAAATCGAGTGAACTACCTGTCGCGGTTAAGGTGTCTTTGGCGACAATATCCCCTTGTAATGCAAGTGATTTATCCCCTTTAACTGTTAATGACCCCGCAGAAGTCAGCTTACCTTTGCTATCGACCCCTGCCGCCAATAAAGCACTACGATCACTGTTAATTTGCTCTGCATGAACTGCTGCATCACGCCCTGCAACAATTTGGCCTTTATCGGTGTTAGTTATTGCCTGTTTCGCTTTGAGCTGGATATCGTTTTGCGCCAGTATAGTACCGGTATTATTGATAGCATCTTGACTATTCAGGGCAATATTTTGGCTAGCGGTGATCACGCCAGAGTTACCTACTTTCCCATCCGCTGACAGGGTAATATCCCCGGCTTGTGCCCCAATATGCCCGGCATTACGCACGCCTACACCGTGCTCTGTCCCACGCATTTTAATAGTATTGGCGTACATCCCCCCTAATGCGGCAACATCTAAAGCAAATTCAGGCTTATCATCGGCAGAGGAATTATCCGTTTTAAGAATGGTTGTTCCATCCGCTGCCACGGTATTTTTCCCTGTCGTGATCGCTAAATCTTTGGCATGCAATTTCGCATTGATATTCACTGAGCGGGCAATCAACGCGGTGTAGTTGGTACCATTGCCATTATAGCCTTTCCCAAGAATATTGATGCTGCCTTTATCGACCTCAAATCCTTTGATTTTACCGTTTTCAATTAAAGTTTTTCCCGCCGATAGCAAAGCTTTATCGGCATTGATAAACCCGCAACCGTTACAGGTGATCCCCGCAGGGTTGGCGATGATCACATCCGCTTTTTTCCCTGCCACTTCAATAAAACCATTAAGTTGACTCGGGTCACGGCTATTTACCTCATTGAGGATAATTTTGGCTTCCCCTTTAGCGAGCCAATCATTACCTTGGATCATCCCACCAAGTTGTGTGTTCGTGTTGGTGCTGCTGTTATTGAGGATCACCCCTTTATGATCAACATCGAACTGGCTGTATTGGTTACGAGAGACGCCATCACGGTTAGGCGCTTGAATATTAACTTGCGGTAAACCATTTTGCGTATTAACAATGGTCGGTTGTTGGTTACCCGGAGCCTTACCATCTGCAACGATGGTCGATGACGAAACGCTAAAGCTCACCATTCCTAATGTAAACCACAAAGAAGTGACTATCGGTTTAATTGACCAGCGCACTCGTCTACTTGTTACTTTCTCTACGTGATTTTCACTCGAACCCGCAGGACCCGCACGATGGCTGCGCGTAATATCTGAAACCACCATCACCATTTGGCGAGCAGCATTAAAAATTAGGCGGTAAAATAACTTGTTCATCCTGAGAGTCCTTAATAATTCCAGTTTACAGAGAAAGCAAAAGTGGCAGGGTCGGTTCTAAAACCATCAGGTTTAGAGAAGGGAGTACCGATAGATAAGTCATAACTCAAATTGGCAGGGGTTATTGCCCCTCGTAGGCCAATCGCCCCACCCGCAAGGTGAGTCCCTAAATTCTGGTTAGTCCAACGCCCACTGATTTTGCCGTAATCAGCCCCAACATAGAGCTCTTGAGCAGGAATAGGCAGTGACCATGACAAGGTGTTGCGAAGTGTCCAGCCTTCATCCGCACTGAGTGTGCGCTCACCATCAAAGCCGCGCACCGTCCAGCGGTTACCAATACTAAATTGATCTTGAGGCGTTAAGGGACGGTCGCTTATTTGACGCGAATACTGAGTATCAAAACGCAACGATTGTTCGGCCACTGTAAAAGGGATACTAGCTGATGCGTTAAACTGCATCACAATCGCGAGGGCTGTCGCATAATCTTGAGAAGCTTTACTACGAAACTCTTCAAAAGCAGGCATAGCGCCAAACCAACGCGTCCCGTGTTGGTAACTCGCCCCCACGTTAATGGTTGATTGCCCCACATACTGGCGATGGTTTAGACCTAACTTCCACGCTGTAGTGCGCCGTTTTTGATTTTCAATTTCAGTGTTTTGCACAAAGTTACGGGTTTCGCGCAAATTCAGATCATAGGTAGCGGTGGTTTTCGCTGTGGCATCACGGTAAAGCACATTGCTCAGTTGCAAATTCAAGCTTTTACTTTTACCGCGATATTCAATATCACTATTTGCACCAGCAATAGTTTGAGTGTATTCATAATCACTCGCGGTGGTGGCAAACTGCCAATAACCAAACGGCACCGAGTAGTGCGCGCTGTAATTGGTGGTGTCTTTATCGCTAGAAAAACTTAAATCGCGAGTCGCTGTAAGATAGAAAAGATCGCTGAGAGAAGTCGGGTTATCCAATGCAAGCATCACACCCGCTTGGTTTTTACCGGTACTTTTTGAACCCGTATTATCCACCCACGCGCCCGCATGCCAATAGCGTGATTGCTGACGGTTGATCACAATTTGGGTTTCACCCGGGCCATCACCGGGGATCATTTCCATCGATGCTTGTACGGTTGGCAAACGTTGTAGATTTTCTAAGCCTTGCTCAATATCCCTCAAATCCAATAAATTACCTGAATGGGCTGGCATTGCGGTATACAGCGTACTGTATTGTGATGAGTCATCAGTAAAAATGACTTTTTGTACTTTGCCTGGCATGACAACTAATTGGAGAACTCCTGTTGATAAATCTTGTTCAGGAACCAATACACGACTGGTGATCCAGCCGTGGCTAATCAGCCGATTTTGTACGTCAGTGACTAATAAATTGATGCCATCAACACCAATACAATGACCAACAGCCTGACCCGCTAACCTTTCGATAGGTACCCAATGTGGGAAGGCATCTTGCCCACTGACAACAACCCGTTCAATTAAAAAACAAGGAGTCTCTTGCGGAAATTGCAGACGTGTTTTTGCAATGGAAGCAGATAAGTTCACATCGGGAGATTTTGCATCAAACTGCTGTTGTAACATTTGTTGCTGATGCGTTTGACGATTGAACAAGTTATCTGTGTTATCTGGTTTCAATAATGACGCTTTTGCAAGAGCAGGAAAACAAAAGGCAAAACAAATTGATCCGTTCAGTAAGGTACGTACATTAAGCATTAGTTTTTTTTAACGGTTTGGATTTAGGTTAAGTTAATATACGCAACTTTACATACTTTTTATTAAATAACAATCCAATTGGTTCGCATTTTTTGTTAATTGTCTGCTTAATTTTAAAATAACCAATTACTTTCAATAAAAACAAAATAAACCTACATATCAATTAATTATAAAATAAAAAACAAATTTAACTTGTAGGGAATATTATATTCAAGCCAGATAAACATCAAAAATGCACCTTAAGGCGTAATTTTTAGTGACTAAAAATCAAATAGTTGTAGTACCCTCTCTCTTATAAAGAGTAAAGAAAATCTAACCAATTACATTTGAAATAAATTATTACAACTTTATAAAAAAGAGGGTAAGAAAGATCGGTAATTAGGGCATATCAACGCCCTAATTACCTATTGATGAGAAGAGGTGAGCAGCTAACTATTGCTAATATTAAGTTTCAACGCAGCAGCTATCGCAAGTGGCGAAAAAGTAATACTGGCGGCAAACAGCGCTGCGAGAATGGCAAAATAGCCATCTAGCGGCATTTTAAAGCTATGCGCCTCCATTGTACCTGTTGCATAGATAAGCACAGGAATATAAAGCGGTAAAACTAGCAGGCTGACTAAAACGCCACCTTTTTTTAAAGAAACCGTTAATGCCGCGCCTATCGCACCAATAAAACTCAATACAGGCGTACCCAGTAACAATGTTCCCGCTAAGACAAATAGCGTGTCTGCGCTAAAAGACAGCATTAATGCAGCAACTGGAGATAACAAGATCAAGGGCAGCCCAGTGACTAACCAGTGTGCAATGACTTTAGCAAAAACGGTAATAAATAAGGGATGTGGAGCCAAAAGTAGCTGTTCAAGGGAACCATCGAGGTAATCATCCTTAAATAAGCGCTCTAACGATAACAGCGAAGACAAAATAGCGGCAACCCAAAATACCCCAACCGCAATACGTGCTAATAACTGAGGTTCAGGACCAATACTAAGAGGAAATAGTGTGATAACAATTAAGAAAAACCACAACGGGTTAACCAATTCAGAAAAACCACGAAAAGCAATTTTAAGTTCTCGTTTAATTAATAACCAAAACATGTTTCAACCCCACCCGTCAGTTTTAGTGAGCCAAATTGCCCTGACATCGCTTGGTGAGAGGTAAACAAAATAATCCCCCCTTGCTTTGCATGTTGATGAAAACGTTCTGTTAAACGCGCCACTCCCGCAACATCAATCGCAGTAAAAGGCTCGTCAAGTACCCACAAAGGGGCTTCGCTTAGCCATAACCTCGCTAAATTAACACGCCGTTGTTGGCCCGCAGACAATTGACTTACAGGGATATCTTCATAACCAATTAGCGAAACTTCCTCTAAAGCGGCCCAAATACGGTCACCTTCACTGCCTTTATTATGCATTCGGTAATAAAATTTGAGGTTTTCATACGGGGTCAATAATGATTTCACTGCGGGTTTGTGCCCTAAATAAAGCAGATGGCGCGTAAACTCTTCTTTCAGTTTTTCAATCGATTGATTATTCCAACAAACCGCACCCTCATCAGGCTTTAATAGCCCCGCCATCATGCGTAACAAGGTGGTTTTCCCCGCACCATTAGGCCCTTCAACTTGCAAGATCTCACTGGGCTGAACGGTAAAATTTAGCTGGTGAAATAGAACCCTATTTTGCCGAAGGCAACTCACATCTTGAGCACTTAGCATGCAGCACAATTCCTGTTGTTTTTATTTTAAAGGTTAGCTTTTTGCAACTTTGTTCAACAGCATATCACTAATAGAGTCGCTCGATATTGCTTCACCGCAAAGCACTTGCATCAAAACCTCTGAACCTAGTGTAGATAATGAAAACAACATATCAGGCTTAAGTAAGCGAACTTTATCCATATTGCTTTCTTGGTTAATTAGCACCACAGTTTTTACCGAACTATTTTCCCCCGCTTGCTCTTTCACCCCCAATAAAGCGAAAGTACTGAGCGAATCGCTATCTGTCATGACTAACACACACTTTGCGTGTTTAACATTAGCTGCGGCGAGCAATTCGGAACTGGTTGGGTCACCGGTCACAATATTATCCTTTTCAGGGTAATGGCTGCGATGGTTTTCTTGGCAAATCACGGCCACCGGCAGTTCTCGGTTTTTCAGCCCTTGATAAACATTGACGGCCATTGGTGTGCTACCAATCACCACATAATGATTTTTCATATAAGAAAACCTCTTACGCACGATTTCTTTCGTACCTTTAGCTAACACCCCAACAATATAAACCACTGAAGTGGTAAAAATTGTGATCCCTAAAATAATCACTGTCACTGTGAATACACGCGCATCAACCGTAACCGGAACAATGTCACCAAACCCGACCGTTGTCATGCAAACTAAAGCAAAATAAAAGGCCGTTGTGCCGTCTTTAACGACTGGTGAAAATTCATCACCAATATATAAAGTACCAAAAATGGAATACAGCAATAATGCAATAATACAGGTTATTGCCACAAACCCGGCACTGGTTAAGCTATGGTGATGATACAGCTTCCAAAAAAGGCACAAAGCAACCAATAAAAAGAGGGAAAAATAACCTTGATGTATGTTTTCTTGTGTTAACCGCAGGTCAACAAATGAAATAATCCCAAGTAAAAATAATGAAAACACCCAAGCGATACGGGCTCCGTTAACCATAAATAGCGATAGGAAAATCAGTGAAATTCCCAATAAAAATCTCGGGATATCCAGCAATTTCATAAAACCCAGTGACTTCAACCACTGTGTTAGCCCAGACTCACGCCAATCAATGTAGTCGGTATAAGCGCTTAATACAGGCTTTAAAATCATTGCGCCATCAATAATAATTAGCAATGAAAGAAGCACCCTAATTGATAGGGGTGATTTCAAAAAAGCCACAAATGAGTTATCTAACATGTATTGCTCTCACCCTTCACTGATGCATTCACCAAATTTTCTTATATACCATAAATATGTCAAAGGATAGTATCAATGGCGTAAAGACGATTACAAATGCTAATTCGCCATTTACTATTTTGCTAATGGCGGGCAAAACATCGTCTATAATTGAATATCACAAGAACTGCCCCATTAAAACCAAACACGTTCTTTGCAAAAAAAACACTAATAAACATAGCGTTATGGAATTATTAAGAAATTATTATTTATAAAGGATATATTTTGGAACTTAAACTACGTCTTTATATCTAAAAATCGATTTCTCAATTATTTTTTATATTCGACTTAACAATAATAGAAAACAAGAGTTTAAAAACCTATGGGTAACACTACACACTCAGAAAAATTTAGCTGGATCTCACTGCTCTGGTTACTAATCTACTTTTGGTATTTTTCATCCCTATTACAACTGTATGTGCTAGTAACAGGGCAAAGTAATTCCATTGGCCTAAGAGATTCACTACTCTACAGCTCTCTTTGGTTGATCCCTGCCCTACTTTTTCCTAAAAAAGTTAAGCTAATTGCAGGAGTAATTGGGATTGTTTTATGGCTTTCCTCGGTTGTTGCTCTCGCTTATTTTGTTGTTTATGGGCACCAAATATCACAAAGTGTCATGTTTGTGATGTTTGAAACCAATACCAATGAAGCAGGCGAATTCCTTAAACAATATTTTAGTTTCAAAGTATTAGGTGTCATACTCGCTTACACGGTCGTCGCTATCTTCCTTTGGACGCGCCTAAAACCGGTAACATTACCAAAACCAGGGCGCATCGGTATTTCATTGCTGATTTTAGTTATTTTGTTCGGAATTCCTTATTATAACAAAGGCATTAAACAAGACCGGCCAATAGCTAATGTCGCATCTTATTTGAATAGTAAACTCGCCTATGCTGCACCATGGCAGTTTGTTAGTGGTTACCTTTTATATAAAAACCAGCTGGCAAACATGGAGGAGTTAATCCGCGACAACAGTAAAATTCCACCATTAGAAAACTTCGTCGATGCAAACGGTGACACCCCCCGCACATTTGTGTTAGTGATTGGTGAGTCCACCAGCCGCGATAGAATGAGCCTATATGGCTATTCACGCCCAACCACCCCTGAGTTAGATGAGCTAGCTAACGATTACCCTGCTAATTTATCTGTATTCAATGATGTGGTGACATCACGACCTTATACTATTGAGGCACTACAACAAATTCTGACGTTTGCGACACAAACAGAGCCTGAACTGTTCAATTCACGCCCTTCTATCATGAACATGATGAAGCAAGCAGGTTTTAAAACGTTTTGGATCACTAACCAGCAGACAATGACTGAGCGTAATACCTTATTAACGGCGTTCTCTCGCCAAACAGATAAGCAATATTATTTGAACAATGACATGGCGCAAAGCTCACGTATTTATGATGACGTGGTTTTTTCTCCATTCAAAGAAGCGCTTGCAGACCCTGCAGAAAAGAAATTTATTGTTGTCCATCTGTTAGGAACCCATATGCGCTATGAATTCCGCTACCCAGAAGATAAAGCTATTTTCAAAGATAAAGACAGCGTGGTTCCAGCGAATCTAAATGATGATGAAGTAAAAGATTACAATGCTTATGATAACGCGCAATATTATAACGACTATGTTGTTTCAACATTAATCAAGGACTTTGATTCTTCAAAAGAAAATGGTTTTCTGGTGTTTTTCTCAGACCACGGTGAAGACGTTTATGATACCCCGCCTCATAAAATGTTAGGGCGCAGCGAAGGAAAGCCGAGTAAAGTCATTTACAATGTGCCTTTCCTAGTTTGGCAGTCACCTGAGTGGTTATCAACTCATCAATTTGATTTAAATGATAAAACAGCCCGACCATTCAGTAATATGGACTTTATCTATGCGTGGTCTGATTTAGCAGGTTTAAACTATACCGGGTTTGAGCCCGAAAAAAGCCTGTTTAATGAGGCATTTAAACCTCAACCTCGTTACATTGGTGACCCAGATAATAAATCCTCATTAATGCTTTATGATGATTTAAAACAATAATTAGGTCTCTGTCGGTGAAATGTTACCTGCATTTCACCGACTTATTCATTTAAGCTATAACTTTCAGGTGCTGTGCACCCTTGCGGTTTATTTTACCATCTCGCAAAATGAACGTGACTTCACCACGCCAAAATTCAGCTAAGAAAATATCGTTTATTGATTCAATACCTTGTAATTCAATTTGCTGTATTAACCAAGCCTCGTCTCTTTCGATAGATTCCAAACCATAGCTTCTAATTACCCCTTCTTTTATCAGGATCACTGATGGCATATTTTTTTCATCACAAATAATGGTTAGCTGCCCATCAGGTTCTATTTGCGCATAATAAATTTCTTGAAAGGAGTGAATGCCTTGTGCATGAATTCGAGATGAAATATTGATGAGGTCTATCTTATTGGCTTTTTCTAAGATGTTTTCCATTATAAATTGGCCTTTTTTAATAATGGGTATGGGATTACCAATGGCCACATTACGAAAAAAATTAAATCTTTTTGTTAAAAAGTTCAAAAAGCTTATAAACAAAACACCAATAATTAAAATAATCACATACTGGTACAATGGGATAGTATCACTGTAAATCACCCCACCAATAATGCCCCCTAAGACAAAATTACCAATAAAATCAATAGGAGTCATTTGGGAAAGCTGTGTTTTCCCCGATAGATTCATATGAGTGATAACAATGGCAAAACCGATAATAAATTTTAAAATAATCAACGAATAATAGTACGCCATAATGCTATTCCTTTGTTATCTAAGCCATAAATTTGTTTTCATTATTTATTTAATAATAAGTTCAATCAGTTTAGCTTGATTCTCTATCTTTTATAACTCTATAGCATGGAACAAAAGATGACTTTCCAGAAAATAGGCTTTCACTTGAGCCAACAATGAAAAAATATAACTATTTCAATTAGTTACCTAATTATTTTATAACTCACTTAATTTCAACTATAGTTAAATATACAGATTGGCGATTATGCCAATATCGAGAGTTAAATATACAGATTGGCGATTATGCCAATATCGAGCTTCAATAACATTTTTACCAGCATCGTGCTAAGGATATGTTTATGAATATAAAACTCATCACTTCACTTCTTTTCGCGGGGATCGTTACAGTTATCGTAGGTTGTGATGACTCATCCAAACCAAGTGACACCGTTAAACAAGCTGAAGAAAAAGCCCAGCAACTAAAAGAAGATGGTGAACAAAAAGCTGATGAACTAACGAAAGATGCGCAAAACAAAGCTGAAGAGTTAAAACAAAATGCGTCAGAACTGAGCCAAGAAGTCAAAACAGATGCGATAAATAAAGCCGATGAAGTCGCAACCGATATGAAAGAAAAAACGGAATCACTCAAAGCAGAAAATGACGCAGAAACTGATAAAAAATAGTTTTCTTCTCGGTCCCCTTCAAGAATGTGGGCTTAAAATGCCTGCATTCTTATTTTCCTCAGAAAAGCACCAAAACCCTCCTAACTAATTCGCCATTCCACGATATAATTGCACTTCTTACTCGTTAGCTCTCAGGAAAACTAATGCAAATTAAATATAGCATTGGGTATGCAAACCCAGAACTCCTTACCGATGCCTTCAACCTGCGCCAACAAGTTTTTACTCAAGAGCAAGGGTTTCCCGCTGATATCGATGTCGATGAATATGATGAGTCCGCATTACATGTCGTTTTGTATTTAGAAGGACAGCCTGCTGCGGTATTACGTTGTGTGCTACTTGACGATAACCTCATCAAAGTAGGCCGCGTTGCAGTACAAAAACCACACCGTGGTAAAGGGCTAGGACGTGAATTAATGAAATTTGTAGAGCAATATGGCCGTTCCCATCATTACCGTAGGATTGCGCTCTCAGCACAACATACTGCCATTGATTTTTACCATACTCTGGGGTACCAAACTGAAGGAGAAATGTATGATGAAGAGGGAATGGACCACATTTATATGACATTATCTTTAGAGTTATAACTGCCCTTGAATTAAATTTTTTCGCCTATATATTGATATAAGGTCAATATTCAATCAAATAGGGGGAAATGATGGCAAATGGCTGGGCAAATGAAGATGCTGTTCAAGAACAAATTGATGCCACTCTCGATGATGCGGTAGCGCAAGCGCGTCGCCAATTGCACTCAGGTGAAAGTGCCGAGTTTTGTGAAGAGTGTGGTGAGGCAATTCCTGAGGCTCGCCGTTTAGCATTAGCCGGCGTTAAATTCTGTATTAACTGCCAAAATGAATTAGATAAAAAACAATCTACATTTAGCGGCTATAATCGGCGTGGCAGTAAGGATAGCCAATTACGCTAATCACATTTCCTCCTCTACTTATCGATGGTTTTTACTTATCTCGTACTTACTTTCGCTCATTTACGTTAACTTATTGGTACAACATGTAAATATTACATTGTTAGTTATTAATTTAATGATAATTAACATGATATTTTTATCCTCTATTTAATGTTATTTCCCGATATTGTTGATCATTCACTCGTATCATGGCAGTATAACCGCCTATTTTTTAACTTATGAAGGTGATAAAGACTCGGGTTTCATCATTATATTTGGCGGTTTAGTCTGCCATCAACACCCTATTATTGTTCTTTCTATCTCGTTTCCTTAGGGAACCTTTTCGCAATTATTCACTGTTTCATTAAGAAGGACAGCTCGCTGCATACTTTGTTGATATCGGTATGCCAAAAATAAAATAAAACAAAAGAAGGTTGTTATGAGTCAAATTGATACTGATTCTAAAAAAATTCGTTCTAAAATTAGTCCCCCTGTGTTTTATAGCTCTGCCATCATTATTTTGGTTATCGTAGGCTTTGCCGCTTTGATGCCAAAAGTCGCAGAATCTCATCTAAGTCATCTTCAACAAAATTTATTTAATAACGCTAGCTGGTTCTACATTCTTGCCGTTGCTATTGTTCTTTTGAGTGTGACTTATCTGGGACTCTCTCGTTATGGGCAAATAAAATTGGGGCCAGACCACGCCCAACCCAATTTTAGCTATGTGTCATGGTTTGCTATGCTTTTCTCCGCAGGTATGGGAATTGGGTTAATGTTTTTTGGGGTTGCTGAACCTGTAATGCATTACCTAAACCCGCCAGTTGGTGAACCGCAAACCATTGAAGCTGCTAAAGAAGCGATGCGTTTAACCTTCTTCCATTGGGGGTTACATGCATGGGCGATTTACGCCATTGTCGCATTAATTTTAGCATTTTTTAGTTATCGCCACGGCCTACCTCTGACATTACGTTCAGCCCTTTACCCTATTATTGGTGATCGAATTTATGGCCCTATTGGCCATGCAGTTGATGTGTTTGCTGTTGTCGGTACCGTATTTGGTGTCGCGACCTCATTAGGGTTTGGCGTATTACAGGTCAATGCTGGGATGAACCATTTATTTGGTTTGCCCGTTAATGAAATGGTACAAGTCGGGTTAATTATTGCTTTTACTGGTTTAGCGACTATTTCTGTCGTCTCTGGACTAGATAAAGGGATCCGTATTTTATCTGAACTCAACCTTGGCTTAGCATTTCTATTATTGCTGCTTGTGGTGATTTTAGGTCCTACTGTATTACTATTAAAATCTTTTGTAGAAAATACTGGCGGTTATTTATCTGAAATAGTCAGTAAAACGTTTAATCTTTACGCCTATGAACCCAAATCAAGCAGTTGGTTAGGTGGTTGGACGCTACTGTACTGGGGGTGGTGGTTATCTTGGTCGCCATTTGTCGGTATGTTTATTGCCCGTATTTCTCGCGGCCGTAGCATTCGTGAATTTGTTATGGGAGTACTGTTTGTCCCCGCAGGTTTCACATTGATGTGGATGACATTCTTCGGTAACACAGCGATTGACTTGATTAAAAATAAAGGCGCAACATTATTAGCCGAAACTGTTCAAGCGGACGTATCTCTCGCTTTGTTTGAATTCCTTAATTATTTTCCATTCTCTTCGGTCTTATCTTTCTTCGCCATGCTAATGGTTATTGTGTTTTTTGTGACTTCAGCGGATTCAGGAGCCATGGTCGTTGACACGCTAGCCTCTGGAGGCGATTCTAACACGCCAGTTTGGCAACGTATCTTCTGGGCAGGTTTGATGGGAGTTGTTGCCATTACCATGCTACTCGCAGGTGGTTTGCAAGCCTTACAGACACTCACCATTGCGAGTGCTCTGCCCTTTGCTGCCGTTTTGCTTGTCTCCATTTATGGGTTATTTAAAGCCTTACGCGTCGACGCTTATAAGCGAGATAGCCAGCAATTAGCCACCATCGCCCCTACCGCTAGCCGTAACCCGATTCCGTGGCAGCGACGCTTGCGTAACATTGTCTATTTCCCTAAACGTGCACATGTTAAGCGTTTTATGGAAGAATCTGTGAAGCCATCCATGGAAATGGTGTCTGAAGAACTCGCTAAGCAAGGTACTGTGTGCCATATCCATACCGATAAAGATGACCGAATTGGGTTTGAAGTCGATTTAGGCGACGATATGAACTTTTTCTATGAAGTTCGCCTCCGTTACTATATTCAACCGTCATTTGCGTTATCGGGTATGGGTACTGAAACAGATGAAGAAAAAAGCGAAGAACAACGCTACTATCGCGCTGAAATTCACTTAAAAGAAGGTGGGCAAGACTACGATGTGATGGGCTGGGCAAAAGAGCAGATCATTCACGATATTCTTGATCAGTACGAAAAACATATTCACTTCTTACACTTATTGGGTAAGTAGTCCTAAAAAAGAAACATTACCTAAAATGTGTCGATAAAAATTCACAGGCGGCTAAAATCATAACCGCCTGTGTTTATTCAATTGTCTATTAATGCAATAGAATCCTATTTCATGACATTTGCATTTTTGATAATAAAGTACTGACGCTAGCTAAGTCTGGTAAGATTTTAGTGATCGTATATTCACATAATATTCCTTGAGTATTACCCTCTCCTTGTAAATAACATTTCATTCCAATCCCTGAGGTTGATATTTTTTTATAGACGAATTTCGACTAAAGTAATTAATAGTAAAATCAGTTAATCGTTTTGCTAAATATCCACCACTCACAAGAAGAACTTGATTTCGGGGTCTGATCCCCATGATAGGTTACACACCGGAACCTATCATGGATAAAAAGAGTGTAAAACCATTAAAAACAGTGCATTAGACTTATTTTTAACTAGTTAAGTTCACTGTACCACTACACTCTCCATATAATATTTAGGATATTTAAATTAACTCCACAATGAATGAATAACTATTAAATTTTACGCTAATTCGTTTCTTGATTAATTATAGAATTATTTTTTGGACCTGACCAAGTTAGTTGATCCTTTAACTCATCAGGTACTAAAATAAATAACATTCTAATATATTCTATATTTTTTGAGTAAAGCACACTGATTTTCGGAGTGCAATTTTCATAATAGTATTTAGCTTGGTAGTTTAAAAATGATATATCACTACTAGTGAACTCATTCGTTAGAATTTTATTTGGTAAGTTATGTATTAGCTCAGATTCATAATAACATGATAAATCCTTAGATTTTATTTTTTTATCCTGAGATTGAATATTTCTTATGTATGGAAGGATCCAAAATAACATGTCTACATATATTTCATTTTTTGTCATGATATTACCCTATTAATTTCTAGATGGTAATGGTTTTGCTCCAGCAGGAGCAGATTCAACTACAGTCCATCTACCATTTTCAATCAATTTATTAATATACTGCGAGTCACCTGTTTTAACATATATTTCTTTAGCTGCTACCATTCTATGATTGCCTTCTGATATATAATGAATACCTCTTTTATCGACGTATCCAGCAATAATACCTTCTGGTGCAGTGAATCTATAGTTATTGCTGAGCATATCTATTTTCATTTGATCTATTTGACTAGGATTTTTAAGGCCCGTTTGTGTACTTTTTATCATTAATGTTATTTCATCAGAGCCTAGTTTTGACACTGTCAATACGCTCTTTTGTATAAGTTGTTTTCCTATCCAACCTAATGAAATAACTGAGGCTTGTATTTCAGGATCTGATATTAATACTGCTGCTTTTGTCCAACCCGGTGTTTTTGCGTTTATTTTATTTAAGTCTTGTGAGTTCCAATACATTAAGTACTGTTTTGCTAGGTCATTTTACATGACATCAAAACCTAGATAACTAGCCCAGTAAGGCCTTTTAGCTAAATCAAATGCATTTGATATTCTCGTTTTAGTGATATCTTGTGTAACTAATGGGTTATTAGTTATTTCTACATCTAAATTGCCACTGTTTATTAAGCTGAACATAGCATATTTTTTTATTTGTGTAGCTTCGCAGTTTGTATTACCAGCACACTTTTGCATTTCATTATCAAAATCCATTGCAAGTTCATGAAGTAAGTGATTAAACCTGAAGGTACTTTCTCCCGAGTCCGCACCACTGTAGACCCCTCCGGCATTACCTGTGAATATTGCACCCGCAAATCCCCCTAACACGCGGGATAATTGAGCGTATTTCTCAGAATCTTTTTGCCATTCTTTTTCATTGATCAAATTGTTGTTTAGTGTGATCCCAGCTAACTGAACAGCAAGACTACCAACTATAGCCCCTTTTGCATTTCTGCCTGCAATTTCAGCGCTAATCCCCGAAACTACAGAGTGGCCTAAAAGCTTGCCTGAATGACCTAAGATGTCCCCTTTATCTCCAATTAGCTTGGCACCTTCGGCATTAATTTGACTCCCGATATTACTGAGTAAGGCACTCTTAAAGTTATCGGTAAAACTGCCACCTTGGATCGTGGTATTCACGGTTGAACTAATCACAGATTGCGCGGCAACACGCTGAGCAACCTTATTCCAATCCCCATTACTTAATAAAGGTAACTTAGCATTCCCCGGATTCCCTTTTGTCCATCCCATTTTGACATCTAAACCATTAAGCGCCCCGGAGATCACCATTTGAGCAACAATAGATTTAACTGTTTCGCTTTTACCTAGTGAATTAAGCGCTTTGGATAGGTTTCCTTGGTTTTCAGCCAGTGCGATCGCTGCTTGTGTTGAAAGAGCCGTCATACCAGAGTAAGCCGCGCCTGATATCACCGCAGCACTCGTACCACTGCTACCGGATGCTGCCCAAGCCGCAAATTTAGTTGCTGTACCTGACGTCATCGCTGCAACGGTTATCATAATCAGCGCAGCAGCAACCGGGTTTAAACTCTGGCTTTTATAATCCCAACTGTCATAGGCGTCTTTAACTAAGTTCCACTGCACATCTTCATGGTCTTTTAAGCCTGCAAGCCACTGTGTACCTTCTGTTTGACCAAGAGCCTCTAAGGCATTTTCTAGGCTCTGACCATTTTTCGATTTAACATCCGCAGTGATCCCTTTATTCGCATCAACTGTTAGTTTTCCACCAATATGCAATGCAGGTAAAACCCATTTATCTGAGGTATAGCCTTTATTACGTTGGGTGATATAAAAACCGTTTGAATTTGTAATCACCTGTTCAAATTGCGAGTTTTTGACCGCTTTAAAATTCACCTTGCCCGTTTGGCTGGTGATTTTGGCATTCTTGCCCGCATTAATTTTGGTCGCTTCTAATGTGACATCATCCTTGGCATACAAATTAATGTCGCCACCAGCAGTAAATTCAGTGACTTTATTGGTTTTATCACTGCGTGTTTTTCTCACTTCCTTTTTCGTAATACAAAGCGTCCATCTATTGCATTTCTTTTTATACTCTTCAAAATAACTGCTTTCTTCCATGGCTTGCGCATAGAGATAGCCACCTTTTGCGGCAATATCCATCGCACCTTTGGCAACGAGACGAGACGCTTGGAACAGAATGCTCCCCTCAGACAAAATGGTCAGGGTTTTACCACTGTTAATTTCAGTGCCAATTTGGCGATATAACTCTTCAAATTTTTTCCCTGACTGCTTACGATAGTTCGTTTTGACCGACTCTAAGCGTACATTTCCACCGCTTGAGAGTGTGATGTCATCTAGGGATTTGATTGTGCTACCTTGTGCAGTGAGTGCGCCATTGGAGGCCAGTGTGATGCCTTTGTCACCGGAAAGTGTCGAGGTCACATAACGTACATCTTGGTTATCTTCGTTGGGGTTGGGAATGGCAGAGTAAGCGGTAGCGGTTAATTTAAGATCACGGCCAGAAAGTGCAATAATTTTGTCTTTGGACTGAAGGTTAGCCGACTGCAAGTCAATATCACGGGCTGCATTTAACGTAATATTACCATCCGCGATGAGTTGTGAGCGTAGCTCTGAGTAGCGATTGGTCTTAAATACATTGTCGACATCTTTAATCGCTTTAGAGCCTAAAAGAATATCTTGGCCTGTATTGAATGTCAGTGATTTTCCACTGTTGAAGGCAATGCCATGCGCTTCAATATTTTTACCAGCGGTGAGGTTTATTTCCCCTGAACTTGCCCAATTTCCTGTTTTTGTGAGTAACGCATTGATATTGGCGACAGGCTCTGAAGCCGCGAGTTTCATTAAATTAGATTCATCACGACGAATAAAAATATTGTCATTAGCACTAAGGGTAAGTTTATTCGTTTTGGCTAACTGCGCATTATCAAAAGTGATATTTTTACCCGCTTGGATATGTAACGAATTTGCGGCATTGAGAACCGGGGGCGATAAGACATTATCCTTAAACGCAGAGACAGGATTTAAGCTATATTGAAGATTGCCATTTTTCGCAATTAAGGTGCTGTCTTTAGCCGTTAAATTAACCTGTTTGAGATTAAGGTCGTTGTTGGCAATTAGGCTTTGTGATTGTTTTGCAACCAGTTGTGCATCATGAATATTGATGTTTTGACCAGCGATAATAGACAGATCATTTTCAGACTGTAAGTTGGTAGAAATATTTATATTATTGGAATTTAAAATAATATTTTTTGCTGACATTAAATAAGCGGGGGAATCGATGTGATTTATTTTTGAGATCAGTGATGAGGTAATAGGTAGTTTGTTCTCACTGCTGATCGAATGTTTAAAATCGAGGATGAGATTCGCACCTGAATGTAACCCTTTTTTTGTTTTTACATTATCAATCAATTCCAAAATGAACACATCACCTTGTATTTTATAATGCGTTTCTAAAATTAATTCTTTGATATTTCTAATATTAACTATTCCACTTCCACTGTTCGAAGGATCAATGACATAATTTTTATAGGTGTATTTTTTCCAGCCAGTATTTTGACTGTTATCTAAAGTATTACCGGTTAAAATTAAATTTTTCTTAGCGGAAATGATACCGTTATCATTAGTGATTTGATTACCATTAAGATAAGCATTACCACCGCTAACTATTTCTCCGATCCGAACTGAATCATCAGAGTAAATACTTTGACCTGTATTGACTAAAACACCCTCTTTATAAAATGCATTTGAAAAATCAGCTACACCGAACCACTTATTAGGAAGAGGGTTAACCAACTTTGCATTCATGACCACATCATAATTCCCGCCTCCTTCTCTAACTCGGTCTATTAATAAGTTCTTACTTGTGGAGGTCGGTTGTATCGTATTTTCCTTGTAGTGGGTATTTAACGCCATGTTGGTCAATTTTTTTGTCCGAACAACCAAGTCCCCCGCATTGGTCTTTATCGTCCCGGATTTATTCTCAATCAGCGTACTCAAATCACCCTTGGCATTTTTTTGTATCCACAGATTATCTTGTGCCTGAATAAGTGCGCTATTTCCTGTGTTACTGACGTTATCAGCAAAGACTCGCATGTCCTTACCAGCGATAACTTTCCCGTTATTGGTGAGGGTGTTGGTGGCTAATGTGATGTCTTTGGCGGCATTCACGTTGGCATTGGCGTTAATTTGCAGGTTTTTGGTGCTGACATTAATGTCTTTTTTCCCTTGGATATTACCCGCAAGAGTAATTTTTCCATCGACAGTTAACGTCAGGTCATGTTGGTTGGCTTGCACATTGCTGAGGTTAATCCCCACCCCTGATTCAGTACTCACCAATTTCACTTGATTGGCATACATCCCACCCAGTGCTTTGGTATCTACCGAAATACTGGGTTTTGCCCCTTCACCCGCAATCGGTGTTACGGTGCCTTTTTGAAAATCGACACGGTTGGTGCCTTGCATCAAGGTCAAGTTTTTGGCTTTGATTTGCCCATTTAGTTCGGTGGCGCGGCTGATAATATCGGCATAGGTTTGTGCTTCGGCATTCAGGCCATTGGCGCCAATAACCACACTGCCTTTTTTCACCTCAACCGCAGACAATGCCCCCTTGTTATCCAGAATGGGTTTTCCCGTGGTCAAGGTAATCGCTGGGGTATTCACAAAGCTACAGCCATTGCAGGTAATCCCATTCGGGTTAGCAATTAAGACATTCGCCCCTTTGCCTGCTACTTCCAACTTACCTTGTAATTCTGAGCGGCTACTGCCGGTAACTTCGTTGATAATCAGATTAGCGGCATTTCCCTTTAAATTCGCATTGGCTTTGATTTGCCCTGCAATTTGGGAATTCACATTAGTGGTGGCGTTGTTGAGTACCGCACCTTGTTTATCCACATTAAATTGTTGAAATTTATTGTGGGATATTCCCGCCCCATTCGGTGCGGCGATATTAATAATCGGGACGTTATTTTGTTGGCTGATTTGGGTGTTTTTATCTGCTGCCGTCATGGCGGCTCCCCAAGCGGGATGTAAGGGGTAGACTGCGGTTAAGAAAATAATGGTGTAACTTAATATCCGCTTTGAGCGAGAAGGTAATTGTTCATTTAGCATAAATAATCCTTTAAAAACGTAAAGCTACAGAGAAAATGAGACCGACCAATAAGCCGACCAATTGTCTGGTTTAAGTTGTGAGGGATAATGCAAAGGCTTACTGAGTAGAAACTGAGAATAAATTAGGCTATTGCCTGTAAAAGAGAGACCAACGGCTCCCCCCGCTAGGGTGTCATGTTCAACGTGGTATTTATCTGAGGCAATAAACCCGTAATCTAAAGCCCCGATAAAACGCAGTTGCCCAATTGCCGTATTGGCGATGTCTTTATTAATTTCATTACGCCAATATCCGCCTCGGTTACCACTTAAAGACTGCTCGTGGTAGCCACGGACAGAGTACTGGCCTCCAATACTTATGCGTTCAATACCGTATAAATTATCGGGCGAATATTGGCCGTAAAATGAGGTTAAATAGGTCAAACCATTAGAGAAAAAATACTGATAACTGCTGCTTAGACTGAATTTGCGGTAATGGCTGCGCGGTGAATCTTTCGCGAGGGTATCCGGTGAGGCGCCAAAGGCGGATATTCCCCATTCAGCGGCAGGGTTAAACGTGAAGTAACCTTGTCCAAGCGTGGTGCTGTACTGCGGGGTAAATGAGAGCGAGGTTAAAGTTGGGCTGCTGATACTCAAGGTTTGGGAAGCTAACTGGGTGTTGGCATTTTTATGTTTTAAGCTACTTTGCAGTGTAAGCCGTTGCTTCCCATCGCGATAAATTAAGCGGCTGATATCAAGCTGCTGATTGGTATTTTTGCCTTCATAACGATATTGCTGCCCCGATGCATAAAACGGTTGTAACGTACTGTTACGGTAAAATTGGTAACGGTATGACCAATAACCATAAGGCACATTCACATTCGCAACGATATAACGGTTATGGTGGGATACACTTCCATCCATATCGGTATTGCCCGAGACTGACCACTGCTCACCAAACCCTAATGGGGAATCTACCGTTAAACCGCCGGTAAGCAGCTGTTTTCCCGTTGCCTCCATACCCGAGTTATCGAGATTCAACTGGCTCGTGATAGGCCATTTTTTCCCTTGTTGATGAATAATAACCCGAGAGTAGCCATTTTGGCTTCCTGGTTGGATATCGATAGTGTACTTAGCGGACGATAACCGGTTGAGTTGCTCCAACCCTTGTTCAATATGCCGTAGATTTAATATTTTGCCTTGTTGATAAGGAAATATTTGATGAACTAAACGCTCAGGGGAATTTTCAATCTCGATAGTTTCAACATGCCCTTCAATCACTTGTAATAACAATTGATGTGAGGATAAATCTTGCTCAGGAATGATGGCTTGAGAGGTAATAAACCCTTGTTCCATATAGTAATTAGTTACATGCTTGGTGAGCTTTTGTATTTCACTCAGTGTGAGGCAGCGTTTTAAATAAGATGAGGTTAACTGAGTTTGAGTTTTAGTCGTAAGCTGTGTGGCACCGACAAATTGGATCTCACTGATAAGGAAACATATTTCATTTTGGGAAGGAGATGGCAATGCATCTTCAATGGAAATAGTGCTTTGTTTTTCCAATCGATTACGTTGGATTAACTCTGACTCTAACCGTTGTTTCTGTTCAAATTGAACACTTTCCTGTGCAGAGGGGAGTAGTTGATTTTCTGTGTAGCCATAGGGCGAAATCATAAACAACGATAAGTATAATAAACGCCACATAATTTGATATTTTGTCATGTTATCTAAATTTTCGTTACGAACAGTAAATTTACCGTAATGTAACTTATTCTCATTAACTGTTTTTAGATAAAAAAAATCCACCATGACTAAAAATTAATACTTTCATTTTTAATGTGTTTTTTTGTATTTTTTAAGTTTATTAATTCGACAAAACTGCAATTGATAACAATCATTGGCTCTATGCACTGAAAATCAATCATTTGATTTTATTGGGAATGATTTTTCTGAAGAATTTGTCACAAGCAACCTATAAATAATTTCACTATTACAAATAAGATATGACAGTGAGGGATTGACTACTCAACTAATAAATATAAGTGAAGTTCAACTTCAGTGAATCTAAACGGAAAAGTGAATTATTTAAGTAATAACTATATTTAAAATAATTCGAATTGTAGGAAGGTGGCAATTGAAGATAGCCAGATGAGCATACAGTCGTATGTAATCCAAATAACCGAAATATGACCAATAATTAAATTTCTAAATAGCTCGAACTCTAGCAAGGCGGCAATTGAGGATAGTTTGGGGAGCATACATCAGTATGTGACCCAAATAACCGAAATATGACCAATAATTAAATTTCTAAATAGTTCGAACTCTAGCAAGGCGGCAATTGAGGATAGTTTGGGGAGCATACACAAGTATGTGACCCAAATAGCCGAAAGAAGCCAACACAACTAGAGCTCGAAATATGACGAAAATTTAGGCGCTCTTTCTCTTATCAGCAGCGATATTACTATAATCTGGGCTCTCTAAAGCGATTAACTCATCCAACAGTGCGGTCAATTGCTGCATTTTCTCTGGCGAAAAAGCCTGCTCGATTTTTTGATAACCTTCTTCCACTTCCTGCCGTGCTTTGTCATACAACTCTTGCCCCGCAGGAGTCAAAGAGACATATAATTTTCGCTGATCATTCAACGGTTTTAAGCGGAAAATTAAACCTTCACGCTCCATACGGGTTAAGATCCCCGTTAAACTTGGGCGCAGAATACAGGTTTGGACTGATAATTCATGAAAATCAATTGAACGCTTATCAGCTAAAACGCGAATGATACGCCATTGCTGTTCAGTCAAATTATACGACTTTAATATCGGCCGGAAAAAACCCATTGCGGTTTCTCTTGCCTGCAATAATGCAATTGTCAATGATTCATGCATAAGCTTAAAACTCACCACTTAATTAACGTTATTTAGCCCAATTTAGGTATTTTATGGCGGCTGCCACATTGCTTTATTGGCCCAATGCTTTAGTGAAACCTTTGGTTATCACCATGAATTTCCACATCACCAATTTGCCTTAATTAAGAGTAGCACGCCCAAATAACAATCTCAAAGAAAAACCCTAAAATATTAATGAGTAAATAATTTAAAATCCAACTTTAAAGTTAATTTTTTGTAAATCAAAAAAAATTGAAAAAATAATAAATTCTTTTATAACAGCATCTTACAGAAAGGTAACTTAATTGTGTTAATGAGATCACAATTAAAATTAACATTTTCATAAACCTATTGCTAATTCAAAAAATATACTTTATTAATATGTTAATAATTACTCGAAAGTTGAATTCTTTTCATTAAGGAGTTGTCAATGAAAGGCACTGTATTTGCCGTTGCCCTCAATCATCAAAGCCAGCTTAGCCATTGGCTCGAGGCATTCCAGCAAGCCCCTTATAAAACCCCGCCGAAAACCCCAGTGTGGTTTATTAAGCCGCGTAATACGCGTATCAATTCAGGCGAGCAAATTTTGCATCCCGCAGGTGAAGAAGTGCAAAGTGGCGCTACGCTTGCTTTGGTAATCGGCAAAAATGCACGTAAAGTCAGCAAAGAAGATGCACATCAATTTATTGCTGGGTTTGCATTGGCAAATGAAGTGAGCTTGCCAGAAGACACATTTTATCGTCCTGCGATTAAAGCCAAATGCCGTGATACTTTCTGCCCAATCGGTGAAATGGTAGCAACTTCACTGAATACTCCTGTTGATATCATCACTCTAGTGAATGGCAAAGAAGCGGATCGCTGGTCAACAAAAGATCTGATCCGCGATGCTAGCGAGTTAGTGGCTGCATTAAGTGACTTTGCCACCTTAAAGCAAGGGGATGTGATCCTACTCGGCACACCACAGCAACGTGTCACCATCAAACCCGGTGATGAAGTGGTTATCCAAGCGGAAGGCTTTCCTAGCCTGAAAAATACCGTTGTGGCAGCAGGAGGAAAATAATGTCTACGATGATAAAACGCGCCAAAATCCTTTTTAAAGGCACTGAATATTCCGTCACTGTTGGTGATAACGAAGCCATTACATTACCTAATGGGGATGTGATCGCGGGTGATTCTCCTGATGTTACATGGCTGCCTCCTGCTCAAGGGACGTTATTTGCCCTTGGTTTGAACTATGCCGACCACGCCGCAGAGTTAGAATTTAAGCCACCTGAAGAACCGCTGATTTTCTTAAAAGCGGAAAGCAGCTTAACGGGTCACCGCCAATTTTCTGTTCGCCCTGATAATGTTGAATATATGCATTATGAGTCTGAATTAGTGGTGGTGATTGGAAAAACGGCTCATAAGGTCTCAAGAGAAGATGCCATGGATTATGTCGCAGGCTACACCGTGTGTAATGACTATGCGATCCGTGACTATTTAGAGAACTATTATCGCCCAAATTTACGAGTTAAGAGCCGCGATACCTTAACACCGATTGGCCCTTGGATTATCGATAAAGACGCCGTTAAAGATCCCCATAATTTGGCTTTATACACCTATGTTAATGGTGAATTACGTCAAAAAGGCACCACTGCCGATCTCATTTTTGATATTCCATTTTTAATTGCTTACCTCAGTGACTTTATGACACTGCAACCGGGAGACATGATTGCGACAGGGACACCAAAAGGGTTGTCTGATGTCGTACCGGGTGACGAAGTCATTGTTGAAGTTGAAGGCGTTGGCAGATTGGTCAACACCATTATCAGCGAAAAAGAGTATGAGGAACGTGTGTAATGACTAAGATTAATCATTGGATCAACGGTAAAAACGTTGCTAGCAAAGACTATTTTGAAACCACCAACCCTGCAACTGGCGAAGTATTAGCTGAAGTCGCAGCGGGTGGACAAGACGAAATCAACCAAGCTGTTGCCGCAGCAAAGGACGCATTTCCAAAGTGGGCCAATACCCCAATGAAAGAGCGTGCTCGCTTAATGCGTCGCCTTGGTGAATTGATCGACGAAAATGTCCCGCAAATTGCAGAAATGGAAACCAAAGACACCGGTTTGCCTATTCACCAAACTAAAAATGTGTTGATCCCACGTGCTTCACATAACTTTGAATTCTTTGCCGAAATTTGCCAGCAAATGAATGGCCGCACTTACCCTGTTGATGACAAGATGATGAACTACACCTTGGTTCAACCTGTGGGTGTCTGTGCGCTGATTTCCCCATGGAACGTGCCATTTATGACCGCAACATGGAAAACCGCCCCTTGTTTAGCTCTGGGTAATACTGCGGTGCTGAAAATGTCTGAGTTATCACCATTATCAGCGAATCGCCTTGGTGAACTGGCTCTAGAAGCCGGTATTCCTGCGGGCGTTTTGAACGTGGTTCAAGGCTATGGTAGCACTGCTGGTGATGCTTTAGTCAAACACCATGATGTCCGTGCGGTTTCCTTTACTGGGGGCACGGCCACTGGCCGCACCATTATGCAAAATGCAGGCTTGAAAAAATACTCCATGGAATTAGGGGGTAAATCACCTGTATTAGTCTTTGAAGATGCGGACATTGAACGTGCACTCGATGCCGCTCTGTTCACTATTTTCTCCATTAATGGCGAACGCTGTACTGCGGGCTCACGTATTTTCATTCAAGAAAGCATTTACCCTGAGTTTGTTAAACGCTTTGCGGAACGTGCAAACCGCTTGATCGTCGGTGACCCGAACGATCCAAAAACCCAAGTGGGTGCATTGATCAGCCAACAGCACTGGAACAAAGTTTCGGGTTACATTCGCTTAGGTATGGAAGAAGGCGCAACCTTGTTAGCGGGTGGACCAGACAAACCGACCGATCTACCTGATCACCTGAAAGGTGGTAATTTCTTACGCCCTACCGTACTGGCTGATGTCGATAACCGTATGCGTGTCGCCCAAGAAGAGATCTTTGGGCCTGTAGCTTGTTTAATTCCGTTTAAATCTGAAGAAGACGGTTTACGCATGGCAAATGATATTGAATACGGTCTTGCTTCGTATATTTGGACGCAAGATGTCAGCAAGATCTTACGCCTTTCTCGCAGTATCGAAGCAGGAATGGTGTTTGTTAACACCCAAAACGTGCGTGACCTACGTCAACCATTCGGTGGCGTGAAAGCTTCGGGTGTTGGCCGTGAAGGTGGTGAATACAGCTTCGAAGTGTTTGCAGAAATGAAAAACGTGTGTATCTCCTACGGAGACCACAACATCCCTCGCTGGGGTGTATGATTCATCAATTTTTTATTTTATTTTATTTATCAATTAGATACCCATGAAAATTTGAACTGTAAATGATTCATGATAAATAATAGCTACAACAAATTATAGGTAAACTCGTTCCTTACCCTAAATAGTTTGAGTTGTAGCTAGGCGGCAAGCGAAATCATCCCTATGAGCATACATGAGTATGTGATTAGGGTGGTTTTGTGCGGCCAACACCGCTACAGCTCAAAATATAACGGGTAAGAGAGGATGAAATGGGTAAGTTGGCACTCGCTGCAAAAATAACACACGTCCCATCCATGTACCTATCAGAACTACCAGGTAAAAACCATGGATGTCGCCAAGCCGCTATCGATGGACACAAAGAAATCAGCCGTCGTTGCCGTGAATTAGGCGTTGATACCATTATTGTTTTTGATACACACTGGTTAGTTAATAGTGCTTATCACATTAATTGTGCTGACCACTTCAAAGGTATTTACACCAGTAATGAACTCCCACATTTTATTCGTGATATGGAATATGAATATGATGGGAACTCCGTATTAGGCCAAATGATTGGGGAAGAAGCACGTAAATTAGGCGTTCGTGCTCAAGCCCATGAAATTCCAAGCTTAACCCTCGAATACGCCACGTTAGTCCCTATGCGCTATATGAATAGCGACCGTCACTTTAAAGTTATCTCAATTTCAGCATTCTGTACGTCTCACAGTTTTGAAGACAGCCGCAAATTAGGTGAAGCCGTACTGACTGCGATTGAAAAATACGATGGCACAGTCGCTGTATTAGCGAGTGGTTCATTATCACACCGCTTTATTGATGACCAAAAAGCCGAAGACGGTATGAATAGCTACACTCGTGAATTTGATGAGCAGATGGATAAACGCGTCGTCAAACTTTGGCGTGAAGGCCGCTTTGAAGAGTTCTGCAAAATGCTACCTGAATATGCCGACTACTGCTATGGCGAAGGCCATATGCACGACACAGTGATGTTGTTAGGCATGTTAGGTTGGGATAAATACGCTGAGAAAGTGGAAGTTTTAACTGACTTGTTTGCCAGCTCAGGCACAGGGCAAATTAATGCCGTGTTCCCACTTCCAAACTATATCACTGATAAACAAGCTGCCAACGCATAAGGAACTGTTATGCCTCATTTTTATGCAGAATGTACAGAGAATATCCGTGAAGAAGCGAAACTTCCAGAGCTGTTTGCACAAGTGAATGAATCCCTTGCTGCTACTGGTATTTTTCCATTAGGCGGTATTCGTAGCCGTGCTATTTGGCTAGATACTTGGCAAATGGCTGATGGCAAACACGATTATGCATTTGTGCATATGACGCTAAAAATTGGTGCCGGACGCTCTCTTGAAGATAGGCAAAAAACGGGGGAGATGATCTTCGACCTGATCAAAGCCCACTTTGCCGATTTAATGGCAAAACGCTATCTGGCGCTGTCTTTTACCATGGAAGAGCTTGATCCCGTATTAAATTATAAGCAAAACAATGTTCATGCCTTGTTTAAAAGTTAACAGCTTAAAGGTTAATAGCTTAAAGGTTAATAGTTTAAATCTTTATTTAACGTTTTATTGAGAGGGCAAGATGGTTAAAAATTTCGATAAACACATACCGCACTACTTGATCCCATTACTGGGGTCATTAGTGGCATTCGGTCCATTGTCTATCGATATGTACCTTCCTGCCCTTCCTCAAATGGGAACTGCATTACACGCCACTCAAGGGCAAATGCAGTACACCCTTGGCGCTTTTTTTGCCGGTTTCTGTGTGGGAATGCTATTTTACGGGCCATTAAGTGATTTACTCGGCCGTCGTAAAATGCTGCTAAGTGGCCTAGTCATCTTTACGGTGGCAAGCCTGCTATGCGCTCAAGCTACTGATGCAAATACCTTAATTATTTTTAGAGCATTGCAAGCATTTGGCAGTGGTGCCGCCATTGTTATGGCTAGGGCGATTGCAAGGGATGTTTATCCTGCCCATGAGCTACCTAAAGTACTGTCATTAATGACACTGGTGACCATGATAGCCCCGCTACTGGCACCACTTTTAGGTGGTTTTTTACTTGTTCATTTTCAGTGGCAAGTGATTTTTTACTTATTAGCGTTGATTGGCTTAGCTTCGGTGTGTGCGATTTTTTTCTTGCTCCCTGAAACGCTAACCCACCAGCGTGGTTCTGAAAATATCCTTTGTGTCGCCTTCAAGAATTATGCGCAGGTGCTCACAGACCGAGAAGCACTGAGTATTATTGGCACCATGGCATTCTCTTTTGCCGGTATGTTTGCCTTTATCAGTGGTTCACCGTTTGTGTATATCAATTATTTCGGTGTTTCTGAACAACATTATGGTTTGCTGTTCGGTTGTAACATCCTGGGGATGATCGTCATGCTGTTGTTGAACGTTAAATTGCTAAAAACCTATAGTTTAACGCGCATACTGACTATGCAAAGTGGGTTTCAATTGGCATTTGGTCTGCTGTTACTCATATTTTACCAACAAAGTTTGCCCATAATTGTTATTCTAGTCGTGCTGTTCTTATCGATGGTCAATGCTATCGGCACCAACAGTTTGTCACTATTACTGCAACATCGCGGGAAAATTGCAGGAAGTGCCAGTGCACTTGCGATTTCTATTCAGTTTGCCTTAGCGGCTATCGCCAGCGTTGCAGTTTCTGTATTACAAGATGAATCCCCATTCGCTATGGCACTTGTTATGGCGCTTTGTGCCGGGTTAAGTTTTGCTAGCCAACAGCTATCAGCTAAAAATATCCGCCCACAAGTCCAATCAGTGTCTTCGGAGAACAACGAAAAATGAGCATAAATACCAATTCTACATTATTTCGCCAACAAGCTTATATCAACGGCCAATGGGTTGATGCCCAAAATAAAAGTGTGTTTGAGGTCACTAACCCAGCAAATAACGAGGTTATCGCTAACGTCAGCAATGTTGGTGCGTTAGAAACTCAACAAGCTATTGAGGCCGCAGAAAAAGCGCTCCCAGCATGGCGTGCTAAAACCGCCAAAGAGCGCAGCCAAATTTTAAACAAGTGGTTCCGTTTAATGATGGACAACCAAAAAGAATTGGCTGAGTTACTCAGTGCTGAACAAGGTAAGTCAATCACTGAATCGATGGGCGAAATTGCCTACGGTGCCAGCTTTATTGAGTGGTTTGCTGAAGAAGGTAAACGTATATATGGGGAAACCATCCCATCACCTCTGCCGGGACGTCGCCTTGTCACCATTAAACAACCTGTCGGTGTGGTTGCTGCTATCACGCCATGGAACTTTCCAAATGCCATGATCACCCGCAAAGTCGGCCCAGCCCTTGCTGCCGGCTGTACCATGGTGTTAAAACCCGCAGCAGAGACACCATTATCCGCATTAGCATTAGCAGTATTAGGAGAAGAAGCGGGTATTCCTGCGGGTGTGTTCAATATCGTTCCGGGTACAGATGCACAGGCCATTGGTGGCGTAATGACCTCCAGCCCTGTGGTACGCAAACTCACCTTTACGGGTTCAACTCGAGTCGGTAAGTTGCTGATGGAACAGTGCGCCAATACAGTGAAAAAGATGTCTCTGGAACTCGGTGGTAACGCGCCATTTATCGTGTTTGATGATGCCGATTTAGATGCCGCTGTACAAGGTGCGTTAACGGCTAAATTCCGCAATAGTGGGCAAACCTGTGTGTGTGCTAACCGTATCTTAGTCCAAGAAGGCGTTTACGATGAATTTGCGGCTCGTTTAGCAAAAGCCGTGAATGAACTGAAAATCGGCCCTGCCACACAAGCAGACTCCCAGCAAGGCCCTCTGATTAACCAAGCTGCAGTGGATAAAGTCACTGAACATATTGCTGATGCTGTTTCCCATGGTGCAAAAGTGATTGCAGGTGGTAAACCTGCGCACTTAGGCGGCTTGTTCTTTGAACCGACCGTTATCACTGGCGTCACTGAGGCTATGAAAGTGGCCAAAGAAGAAACATTCGGCCCACTCGCGCCATTATTTAAATTCCGTGATGAGCAAGAAGCAATTGATCTTGCCAATGACACTGAATTTGGCTTGGCATCCTATTTCTATTCAAAAGATATCGGTCGTATCTACCGCGTCGCAGAAGCTCTAGAAAGCGGCATGGTCGGTATTAACGAAGGCATTATCTCAAATGAAGTGGCCCCATTTGGTGGCATTAAGCAGTCTGGTCTGGGGCGTGAAGGTTCACGCTACGGAATCGAAGATTACTTGGAAGTGAAATACCTCTGCTTTGGTGGTCTTTCTAATTAGTTAAATTGAGTACCGCTGGGTACGCATTCAATTTACACCTTGAATAGTTCGAGTGGCAGCAAAGCGCTTTAGTGCAGCGCTGCTCTCGAAATAGAATAGGTGAATAGGAGTATTAACAGCATGTTACAAAAAGATGTAATCTCGCAAATCGCGCAACGCCTAAATCAGGCTGAAAAATCACGTGAGCAAATCCGTCAGATCTCACTCGATCACCCAGAAATGACGATCGACGATGCTTACGCTATCCAAAAAGAGTGGGTTGGCGTGAAAATTGCTGAAGGACGTGTGCTAAAAGGCCATAAAATTGGGCTAACATCCAAAGCCATGCAGGCAAGTTCACAAATTGATGAACCTGATTACGGTGCGCTTCTTGACGATATGTTTTTTGATGATGGCTGTGATATTCCAACAGACCGCTTTATCGTGCCACGTATTGAAGTTGAATTAGCCTTCGTACTCGCAAAGCCATTAAGTGGGCCAAATTGCACCATCTTTGATGTCTATAACGCAACTGACTATGTGATCCCAGCGCTTGAGCTGATTGATGCACGCTGTCACAACGTTGACCCTGAAACCAATCGCCCACGTAAAGTGTTCGATACCATTTCAGATAACGCAGCAAATGGCGCGGTAATCTTAGGTGGTCGCCCAATTAAACCTCGCGATTTGGATATGCGTTGGATTAGCGCCCTACTCTATCGTAATGGCGTCATTGAAGAATCGGGCGTAGCCGCTGCTGTGCTCAATCACCCAGCGAATGGCGTAGCATGGTTAGCAAATAAATTAGCACCGCATAATGTACAACTTGAGCCAGGCCAAATTATCTTAGGTGGCTCATTTACACGCCCTGTTCCTGCTCGTAAAGGTGATGTGTTCCACGTTGATTACGGCAATATGGGTTCAATTAGCTGCCGCTTCGTGTAAGGAAAATGGTATGGATATTTTAGAAAATAAATTTAAAAAAGCGCTAAAAAGTGGGCAGCCGCAAATTGGTTTATGGCTTGGCTTATGCAGCCCATATAGTGCTGAATTACTTGCTGGTGCAGGCTTTGACTGGTTATTAATTGATGGTGAACATGCACCAAATAATGTGCAAACGACATTATCTCAATTACAAGCTATCGCCCCTTATCCGTCACAGCCCGTGGTACGCCCACCGTGGAATGATCCGGTGATCATTAAGCAATTACTGGATATTGGTGCACAAACCCTTTTGCTACCGATGGTACAAAATGCAGAGCAAGCCAAACAAGCAGTACGTGCAACGCGTTACCCGCCAGCCGGAATCCGTGGTGTCGGCAGTGCTTTAGCTCGTGCTTCTCGTTGGAACCGAGTACCTAATTATTTAACCCGTGCCAATGATGAAATGTGCGTGATAGTGCAGGTTGAAACCCGAGAAGCCATGAATAATCTTCCTGAGATCTTAAAGGTTGAAGGCGTCGATGGTGTATTTATCGGCCCTGCGGATCTTAGTGCGGATATGGGCTTTTCAGGGAACCCTAACCACCCAGAAGTCAAAGCCGCGATAGAAAAAGCGATTGTACAAATTCGTGAAGCCGGCTTGGCACCCGGTATTTTGATGGCAGCCCCAGATGTTGCTGAACATTATCTGAAACTCGGCGCACTATTTGTTGCCGTCGGGGTTGATACCACGCTACTGGCTCGTACCGCAGAAGCGCTAGCAGCAAAATTTGGTAAAACCGTCTCTGAGGTGACTTCAAGTACACCAAGCGTTTATTAATTAAACTATCTCTAAATAAGTTAATTTTAACCCTACAGACAAATAACTTAATTAGATAAATAAGAAATCAATATCGCAACATTGGGCAGACAGCACCATGGCTGCCTACTCGTCCCTTGTACCTATAATAATCTGCAAAAGAAAGAATTGAGGGCCCTACAATATGAGTAATCAACAACTTGCAAGCACTAACCCTGCTGAACAACATAAAAATTTAACCGAACCGCAGCAGCGGGTGATTAATAAATTATTTAAACGTCTGATTGTATTTTTATTTGTGCTATTTGTTTTTTCCTTCTTAGACCGTATTAATATTGGCTTTGCGGGCTTAACCATGGGGAAAGACATCGGCCTAACGTCCACCATGTTTGGCCTAGCGGCTACCTTGTTCTATGCCACTTACGTGATTTTTGGTATTCCAAGTAACATCATGTTGGGGATTGTTGGGGCTCGCCGCTGGATAGCCACCATCATGGTGCTTTGGGGTATCGCTTCTACAGCCACCATGTTTGCCACAGGGCCTACGAGCTTATACGTCCTACGGATGTTAGTGGGTATCGCTGAGGCGGGCTTCTTACCTGGGATTTTAGTTTATCTGACTTACTGGTTCCCGGCCTATTTCCGCGCTCGTGCTAATGCCTTATTTATGATTGCGATGCCAGTCACCATGGCATTCGGTTCCCTGGCATCGGGCTACATTTTAGGCATGGATGGCATTTTAAACCTAAAAGGCTGGCAATGGCTGTTCCTGTTAGAAGGTTTCCCATCGGTGATCCTCGGTGTGTTGGTTTGGTTCTACCTTGATGATTCACCAAAAAAAGCAAAATGGTTGACCCAAGAAGACAAAGATACATTACAAGAAATGATGGACCAAGACCAACTAGAGCTTGTCCAGCCACAGGGGTCAAAAAGCCATACCGCATTACAGAACAAAAGTTTATGGAAAGAAATTTTTACCCCTGTGATCTTAATGTATACCGTCGCTTATTTTTGCTTAACCAATACGTTAAGTGCGATTAATATTTGGACACCGCAGATCATGCAAAGCTTCAATGAAGGCAGTAGTAATGCCATGATTGGGCTATTAACCGCTATCCCACAGTTTTGTACTATTCTAGGGATGATCTATTGGAGTCGTCGCTCTGATAGATTACAAGAACGGAAAATGCACACTGCACTTCCCTACTTATTTGCGGCAGCGGGCTGGATCCTCGCTGCGATGACAAGCCATCCCGTCATCCAATTAATTGGTATTATCATGGCATCAACAGGTTCATTTACTGCGATGGCCGTGTTCTGGACAACCCCAGACCAATCAATCAGTTTACGTGCTCGCGCCATCGGTATTGCTGTTATTAACGCAACGGGTAATATAGGTTCTGCCGTCAGCCCACTGTTGATTGGTTGGTTAAAAGACCAAACCGGTAGCTTTAACTCCGGCCTCTATTTTGTGGCAGGCCTGCTGGTGGTCGGTGCGCTGTTAGTCATGGTTATTCCAATGAAAAACTCAAGACCAAGGGCAACACCTTAAAAATGTAAGGTTTAATAAATTAGAGTGCTGTAACTCAATAACCATGGATATTGCTCAAAATAATTTGGCTTGCAGCTAGGCGGCAAGCAAGCTAATCCCTAGGAGCATACACGAGTATGTGACTAGGGTTAGCGTGTGAAGCCAACAACGCTGCGGGCCAAAGAATGAAGAGCAATTCGAGTTGCAGCTAAGCGGCAAGCAAGCTAATCCCTAGGAGCATACTGAAGTATGTGACTAGGGTTGGCTTGTGAGGCCAACAACGCTGCGAGCCGAAGAATGAAGGGTAACTCAACTTTAATTACGAATATTGACATCAGTACAGACTACGACGAAACCCAAGGCACTGACGACGTCCACTACCAAACCTTTGGCAACATGGCTGCCTTCTTTGGTCGCGATATGCAAGCGCATCGCCATGACGGTTTCTTCCAGTTGCACTATTTGGTTACAGGCCATATTACTTTGCAGCTCGATGAGTCCCGCTATTCCGTTCAAGCCCCATTATTTATTCTTACGCCCCCTTCGGTTGCGCATGCATTTTTCACTCAAGAAGACACTGACGGCCACGTACTCACCGTACGACAGGATTTAATTACGCCATTACTGGGGTCGTTATACCCAGCAAATCCTGATTTAGTGGATATTCCGGCTATATGTTTATCTGTTGCTGATAAACCTGATGATATCGATACCTTTAACCATTACTGGGCATTGATGGCGCGTGAATCGGCTAATAACTATATAGGTAAAGACCAAGCCCTCGCTTCTTTAGCCCAAGCATTATTTACGTTTCTGCTGCGCTCGATTCCACTTGATGAACACCCAACAACAGGGGTTAGAGGCGAACATCGTCTATTCCAGCGGTTTAATCAGCTCATTGACTTGCATTATCATGAACACCTTGCAGTGCCTGAATATGCCAAGAAACTTGATGTCACAGAATCACGCCTTAAGGATATGTGCCGGCGGTTCGCTAACCGGCCACCGAAAAGGTTAATTTTTGACAGAATATTGCGTGAAGCTAAACGAATGTTGTTATTTTCCGATAGCCCCGTTTCTGAGATTGCCTACCAGCTCGGTTTCAAAGACCCCGCCTATTTTGCGCGTTTTTTTAACCGGTTAGTAGGATGCTCTCCTAGCCTATGGAGAGAACAAAACATTCATTAAAGAGAGGCTTAGTGATTTTATCCTTATTTTTTAGGTAAAAATCATTAAGCTTCTCTATCTGCATATCAAACCATCTTCTCCCTTATCTCTACAAACTATTACACCTTCAAATTATTTTACATTTTAAAAACATTTTGATGTTTTATAAATTTTGTTTTAACTTTGTAAAAATGCCGATAACGCTTAACTAAAAGTGAACAAGGAGATCAAAAAAAGAACAATAATATACTAGAATAATAATTAACATTAATATAAAAATAAGTGAATTATTAAATGATAATCAATAGATTACGATACAACAAAAGCATTACGTTAATATCAAAACATCGAGATGATCACATTTCTTTCACAAAAAACAACTTTCAACGAAAAGTACCAGTAAACCTTTAGAATGTCTCTTTAAAACTCCCTCGTAAAGCGATTCAATTAAGAAACACAAAACAAACATAAAATTAACATATTTAGCTTGCAGCCTTTGTGCCCTATCAATGCAAGCCCTCATTGTGAGATAACGAGGTAGACATGAAACCAGAAGATTTTCGTTCCGATGCTAAACGCCCTTTTAATGGCCAAGAATATTTAAAAAGCTTACAAGATGGCCGCGAAATCTATATTTATGGCGAGCGCGTAAAAGACGTCACCACTCACCCTGCTTTTCGTAATTCAGCCGCTTCTATAGGACAATTATATGATGCGCTTCATGATAAAACGACTCATGACCAACTTTGCTGGAACACCGACACAGGCAACGGTGGATACACTCACAAATTCTTCCGCTTCGCTAAAAGTGCCGATGAACTGCGCCAACAACGTGACGCTATCGCAGATTGGTCACGCCAGAGCTACGGATGGATGGGACGCACTCCAGACTATAAGGCGGCATTCGCCAGCTGTTTAGGTGCTAACCCAGAATACTATGGTCAATTTGCAGACAACGCGCGTCACTGGTATAAACGCATTCAAGAGAGCGGCCTTTACTTTAACCATGCGATTGTTAACCCGCCAATCGACCGCCATAAGCCAGCTGATGAAGTCAAAGATGTTTATATCAAACTCGAAAAAGAAACGGATGCGGGTATTATCGTCAGTGGTGCAAAAGTCGTTGCGACCAACTCCGCATTAACACACTATAACTTTATCGGTTTTGGTTCTGCACAAGTGATGGGTGATAACCCAGATTTTGCACTGATGTTTGTTGCACCAATGGATGCCGACGGTGTGAAATTAATCTCACGTGCATCTTATGAATTAGTGGCTGGCGCAACAGGCGCACCATTTGATTACCCGCTTTCAAGCCGTTTCGATGAAAATGATGCCATCTTGGTGATGGATCATGTGTTAATTCCATGGGAAAACGTCCTGATCTACCGTGACTTTGACCGCGCTCGTAATTGGGCCGTACAAGGTGGGTTTGCGCGTTTATTCCCATTACAAGCTTGTGTCCGCTTAGCGGTTAAATTAGACTTCATTACCGGATTGTTACAAAAAAGTTTAGAATGTACAGGTGTTATTGATTTCCGTGGTGTACAAGCCGATCTCGGTGAAGTGGTTGCATGGCGTAATCTGTTCTGGTCATTAACCGATGCAATGACCTCTGAAGCGCAAGCATGGGAAGGCGGTGCTTATCTACCAGATACTCAAGCCATCCAAACTTACCGTGTTATGGCACCAATGGCTTACACCAAAATCAAGAATATCATTGAAAGTAACGTGACAAGTGGCCTGATTTACCTACCATCAAGCGTTCGTGATATGAATAATCCAGAAATTGATAAGTATTTAGCTAAATATGTTCGCGGCTCTAATGGTATGGATCACGTTGAACGTATTAAGATCCTTAAACTCATGTGGGATGCAATCGGTAGTGAATTTGGTGGCCGCCACGAACTGTATGAAATTAACTACGCAGGAAGCCAAGATGAAATTCGTCTGCAATGTCTGCGTCATGCATACGGTTCTGGCAATATGAAAGCCATGACAGATATGGTTGATCGCTGTTTATCAGACTACGATCAACACGGATGGAAACGTCCACACCTGCATAACAACAATGATATTAATCAGTTAGATTCGCTGCTGAAATAATCGGCAGCAGGAGGTCAAAATGTCTTTAGAAAATGAACATCGCCTGCGTTTCAGAGATGCGATGGCAAGTCTTGGTGCAGCAGTCAATATCGTCACCACGGATGGGACTGAGGGTCGCTGTGGAATTACAGCCACCGCAGTCTGTTCAGTTACAGATACGCCACCCACTTTGATGGTCTGTGTTAACCGCAATAGCGCTATGAATGCGGTATTTCAAAAGAATGGCCGCCTGTGCGTGAACGTGCTGAGTCATGACCAAGAAGAGTTAGCGTGCCATTTTGCTGGAATGAAAGGTTCCACGATGGAAGAACGTTTTAGCTGGAATGTGTGGGATAACGGTATTTTACAGCAACCTTTACTAAAAAATGCCCTTGCCAACCTTGAAGGCGAAATCACTCAAGTGCAGGACATGGGTACGCACTCTGTCTATATGGTTGAAATGAAACAAATCATTGTCCGTGATGAAGGGCATGGCTTAGTCTATTTCAAACGTAGATTCCACCCTATTATGCACCAAATCCTTGAGCCAACCGCTTAATGACTCACAGATATCGATTAAATAGCCTCGACTTTAAGAGGCTATTTTTTTATCCATACTTTTTCTTAGATAAAACCACATCTTAATACTTCGTTTAACATTAAAATTTTTTAATACTGACAGATTAATGTTTCCTTTCTTCTTATTTTCTAAGTAACTAGCTAGTTTTGAACGATTATAGAAATAACATCAAAAAACCGAATTTTAAACATAACAAGTGTAAACAAAAACACAACCAATTGATTTAAAACAAATTTTAATTTAACTCGAATTATGCTTAATTGACATATTATAAATAACAGGTATACACTAAAATAATACAAATATTTTAACGATAAATAAAAAATTTTAAAATGAACTATTTGATTAATGATCATATTACTTATGATAGTCATCAGGGGCTGTTATATACCGACGATATTAATAACGCCTTAAAACTAACAACAACTTTAAACCGTTTGTTGCTAGTCTTAGTGCAAAATAATCATGACATCGTTGACCGAGAAACAATATTACGTAGGGTTTGGGAGGAACATAACCAAGTCGTCTCTGATAATAACCTTAATAGCAGTGTATCTGTACTACGTCGTCACCTGTCTTCTTTTTCTGATGGTGAAATTATTACAACTATTCCTAAAGTTGGGATTAAATTTTCTGCTGACCTGAAAATTGAAAATGGGCGTGAGGAAATAAAGGATAATAATGACAAAGAATTGCTCACTACTGGGGTTGAACTAGGCTCTTCATCAAAGGTACCTGAAGGAGCTTCCCCCCAAGTAAGCGAAAATAAAAAAAATTACATGCTGAATAACCGGTATGTTGAAATTTCACTTATAGCTATCATTATTTTTTGCTTATTATACCTATTTAAAAGTTATTTCTTTGCAAGCCGAACAGAATATCCTGAAGTTGGTCGTATTGATCAATGCAGTATCCGCTACATTAATAGTTACCATAAACCCGATACAACAACCATCAGCTTTGCGACAATTCAAAATGAACTCACGAAATTAAACCTTGATTGTAAAAAGCCAGCAACTGTTTTTTATTATAATGTTGGTATCGTCGCGAATGATAAAAATTTATATGACAATTTCCTATTTTTGTCCTATTGCCCAACGGTACCGAAAGAGAGCGCAACTGTGAGCTGTGAGAATTTTTATGTCAAATAAATTATCCGCAAGAGTGTTTTCTTTGTCCATTATCTCTACAATTCTGGTTTTTATTAGCTTATATGTTCATCACATAATTAATACCCCTGTTATTCCCAATTGTCAGACAACCTTAAAAATAAATATCTCTGACCATCGTTCCACCTTAAAAGGATTTTACTTGCTAAGTGTTATACCTAATGAAAACAAACCTGATCAGCACACATTCATTATGAATGGAAGCATTAATGACAATGGTAAAAACTATACTATTTCACGAAAATTTCTGATGAAACATGAATACTTAGGCGACCATTTTTTTTTACGTGTTGACAATATATTTATAGACCCAGGTGATCAAGCTCAAGAGAAAATCAATATTCGGGGAGTCCCTGAAATGAATCAACTTTATTTTTTAAAAATAAAAAAATTAACCGATACAAGTTATATTTTTGAAGAAAATTTCTCTCCACTTTTTATTTGCACTCTGTAAATTTAAAAAAAACCATAAAAAATGCATCAAATATTGATATTTTGATGCATTTTTTTTATTTCTAAACACCTTCAACCTTAAAACACCTTAAAGGAACAAGCATTAAACATTTTACAGACCATCAAACTAGCATAAAAATATTAATAAGCATTAAAAAAAGCCAGTCAACAAATTATAATTTTTAATTCAATTAAAATAAAAGAATTTTATTCCATTTTACACCTAGGAAGGATAAAGTTTCCTCCGTCGAAATGACCCACGCTAAAAACGATTATGTTAAGCGTTCTGTGATTAGGACATTTGAAAATCCATTGATGGATACTGAACTTTATTCCTATGCCAGTACTTATATAAAGGCTCACTAGGGATCAAATATTTACTTATTTTTAAGGATGTAAGATATGAAATTAAATAAACTTTCTATTGCTGTTTTATTCGCTACTTCAGCCATTTCAACCTCTATCTTTGCTAGTGGTAATAGTGGTGAATTACATTTCAGCGGCCAAGTTGTTAATGCGCCATGTAATATTGAATCAGAAAGTACAAAACAAGAAGTTCCATTCGGTCAACTTTCTCGTGCATCTTTAGAAGCGGGTAATGCAGCAGAAAAAGATATCGCAATTAAATTAAAAGAATGTAACTTTGATGAATTTAGCAAAGACACTGAAGGTAAGTGGATTGCTGTTAAAGATATTAAAATTACCTTTGGTGGTAAAAACTATGTCGGTACTAATAAAGAATTCTTAGGTACTACTGGTACAGCTTCAAACATCGGTATTCAAATCAAAGATTTCAAATTTGATGAAGCCAAATCTGTTATGAATCAAATTCGTAATAAACAAGGTGAAAACGTTTTAGAATTTACTGCATTAGCTAAACGTGTTGATGGCACAACACCCGTTACCGAAGGTGAATTTAGTTCTATTGCTGATTTTAAAATCACATACGAGTAATTTTTTTAGGGGAGAGAATTCTCTCCCCATAAAAGGCTCATTATGAAAAAAAATACTTATCTATGGATTGCCTTATTATTTAACTCGATTAACTCTAATGCGACTAGCTCTAACCTTGGACATATTCAAGATGGTCTTCGAGGCGAAACAGTAATGCAGGGTTATATCGTTGCGGCACCTTGTTCAATTGAAACTGATAGTCAATATCAATATATAAATTACGATTATATTTCTAATTATAGTATAAATAATATAGAAGATGAAAAGTTAATGCGAAAACCTTTCTATATAAAATTAAATAACTGTATTAGTGAGTATGACAGCAGTAATCATAAAGGTATTAAAATTCGTTTTTTTGCACCACAAGATACGTATTCTAATGCAATAAAACTATCAGGCCCGAAGCCTGGGGTTGTTCTATATATATACGATATTAACAATAATTTATTAATCCCA
Source organism: Providencia huaxiensis (assembly GCF_002843235.3). Lineage (NCBI taxonomy): Bacteria > Pseudomonadati > Pseudomonadota > Gammaproteobacteria > Enterobacterales > Morganellaceae > Providencia > Providencia huaxiensis. The sequence goes on along the minus strand of NZ_CP031123.2, from coordinate 255,832 downwards.
AATAAGCTCTATTCCATTTCTAATAACTACATTTATTTTGATAAAAAAAGTAAAGAGAGCTTTTTAAAATATGAAACAGAATTGGGTGCAAGTAATAACGAAATTACACCTGGTGATTACTTTACCACAATTAAATTCAACGTTACTTACGACTAGTAAATAAACTCATAATTAATTTGATGAAAAAATCATGGTTAAATTTAATATTTACTCTTACATCATTGTGACTTCTTTTGTATCTTCAATCTCTTCGTTAGCCTATGCTGTCGAATTTAATACCGATATGTTAGATACGGAAGACACTCAAAATATTGACTTTAGCCAATTTTCTCAGGCTGGATTTATCATGCCTGGTATTTATCATTTAACCCTCAAAGTCAATAATGAGAGTATGGGTAGTGCGCAAGATATCACTGTGATAGCGCCACAATCCCAAAATAATAATTTATTCGATACCGTTTGTGTTCCTTTTAATATTCTTGATCGTTTAGGGCTTACTCCAGACGCAATTAAATTAATTAAATATCGTGATGAGGATAAATGCCTTGATTTATCTCCGCTTGAAGGTGCTTCATTAAATGTAGATTTATCGACATTAACGCTATCTATTTTAATTCCACAAAGCTATTTAGAATATACTGATCCAAGTTGGGTTCCTCCTTCACGTTGGGAAGAAGGTGTAAATGGGTTTTTATTAGATTACAACCTAACAGGTTCTTTAACGCGTAGAAATTCAGGTTCACGAGAATCGTACCTTTCTGCTAACGGAACAACAGGGCTTAATTTTGGTGCATGGCGTTTACGCGGTGATTACCAAGCAAACTACCGAAAATCGACAGGAAGTTTCGAAAACCAATATAGTGATGCCACATTTAGCCGATTATTTGCATATCGCTCAATAAAATCTATTGCGTCTATTTTAACGTTAGGTGAGAACTACTTTTATTCTGCTATTTTTGATTCTTGGCAGTACACCGGGGTATCTCTTGAAACCGATGAAAATATGATGCCCCCTAAATTAACGGGTTATGCCCCAGAGATTATTGGTATTGCTCAAACTAATGCCACAGTCATTGTCAAAAGCCATAACCGTATAGTTTTAGAAACAACCGTACCTGCTGGCCCCTTTCGTATCCAGACACTAGATAGTTCCATTCGTGGAACATTAGATGTGACGGTGCGAGAAGAAAATGGTGAAGAGCAACAATTTAGCATTACCACTGCAGCATTACCCTATTTAACGAGACCAGGGCAAATCCGCTATAAATTTGCAGCGGGTAAACCACGTTTTAATGGCCGCCAGCTCGAAGGTGATTTAACTGCGTCGGGAGAACTCTCTTACGGGTTAAATAACCTTTGGTCTATCTATGGGGGATCCGTTTTATCAAAAAATTATCAGGCATTTTCAGCTGGCTTTGGCCGTGACCTATTTTCATTCGGTAGCCTTTCGTTCGATGCGACTCAGTCACATGCTCAATTACTTGATAAAACATTAACTGGCCGAAGTTATCGACTTAGTTATTCAAAATCATTTGATGAAGCCAGAACCGACATTACATTCGCAGGGTATCGTTTCTCTGATGAAACCTATCGCTCTTTGCAACAAACGTTGGATGAACGACGTACAGGTAATGAAAGTCAAGCTCAAAAAGAAAGCTATCAAGTTAATATTAATAAATATTTTGATGATTTCTCATTGGGTGGAAACTATCAATATAATACTTATTGGAATAGTGAAACAGAAGAACAATACAGCTTATACCTAAGTACTCTTTTAAATTGGGCGACTATTGGGCTCAAAAATATTAACCTGACAGCGTCTGCAACTCGTTCAAAAAGAGCGGGATATCAAGATGATGCGCTCAGCTTATATTTCACTATTCCTTTAAGTCAAGGGAGTAGCGTCAGCTTTTCTGAAGGTTATACCCGAAACCAAAATGGCCAACACAGCTCAACACATAATATCGGCTATAGCGGATATAGTGAGCAGCGCAATTATAACTTAAATGTCGGTTATCAAACAGGAAGTCATCAAGATGACCAAACCAGCTTTAGTGGTTATTTAAACCAAAATCTTCCTTATGCCTCAATTTCAGGAAACGCAAGTTATGTCCCGAACGAATATCACAGTGTTGGGGGATCAATTAATGGTGGAATTACCTTAATTAAAGAAGGTATTGCCATGCACCAAGCCGCTTATGGTGGTACTCGACTCGTTGTAGAAACACCTGGAGCAGCTAACGTTCCTCTGAGTGGTGGCGTTTATCAAACTAATCAGTTTGGACTCGCTGTATTGCCAAATGTGAGTAGTTATCGGAAAACCAGCGCATCAATTAATACCAGTAAATTACCAAAAGATGTTGAGGCATTGGAGACTGTCACCGATGCGACTTTGACTCGTGGGGCAATCGGATATCGTCGCCTCAATGTTATTCAAGGTGAAAAAACGTTTGCTCGCTTAAAGTTGGCTAATGACACTTATCCACCTTTTGGCGCTAGCGTACGTAATAGCAACAATATTGAACTCGGAATTGTTGGTGAACAAGGTATTACGTGGATTGTTGGTATCCAACCTAAAGACTTACTCAACCTCTATTGGGGAAATAAACACCAGTGTAGTGCCCATGTGCCTGACGTGATTAATCCTCAGGAGATTTACCCAACTATTATTTGCCGTTAATAAGAGAACTAAGATGAAATTGAATTCCCCTTTTTTATTACTTACTAGCGTATTCACGCTGACTATGAGTGTAATTTCTGTTACGAATGCCGCGGTTACACTTGATCGCACTCGTATAATTTTCGATGGAAATCAGTCGTCTATTAATATTACGATCCGTAATGATAACCCGGAGCTACCTTATTTAGCCCAGTCGTGGTTGGAAAATGCGTTAGAACAAAAATTGGAAACAGGCCCTATTATTGCCACTCCGCCGATTCAGCGCATGGAGCCCAAATCAACTAGCCTAGTTCGCCTAAGCACCGCACCTGACATTGCAAAGTTACCGCAAGACAGGGAATCCCTGTTTTATTACAACCTGCGTGAAATCCCGCCTAAATCATCAGAAGCGGGTGTGTTGCAAATTGCATTACAAAGCCGTGTAAAACTATTTTATCGCCCTGAAAACATTGTTGCACAAAGCAAAACAGATTGGACGAAACATATAACATTAACAACAACATCATCGGGTTATACATTAAATAATCCAACACCATTTTATTTAACTGTAATTGGTTTAGGGAACAGCCAAAAACAATCCGAAGAAAGTGATTTTGACGCGGTTATGGTACCGCCGAAATCTAATCAACTGATTAAATCATCCAAATATTCAACACCTTACCTGACATATATCAATGATTATGGTGGAAAGCCTTCACTTGCTTTCAAATGCCAAGCTTCAAAGTGCAGTGTGACGGAATAATGAGTAAAAAATAGATAGGAGCAGAACAATGAAATTGAATTACCTAGCATTATGGGCTTTTGCTATACCTATTTTTGCTGAATCTGCTGTGCCTGTGACAACAGGTACAATATATATCAATGCGCGTATTGTTACTGCTCCTTGTCTACCTGATATCTCATTAAAATTAAATGAAAGTACTTTAATTGCAGCAACCTATAGCGTGGAAATGCATTTTTCTCATTGTAGCAAACCAATACAAAAGCAAGCTTGGGCGCCGTTTACACTGAAATTAGGCAATAACCAATACGTGCTAACACAACCACGACGCAATAACACTATTTTATTCTCTATTCCTGCTAGTAATAAGATGCAACGTGTGGAAATAAATTATGACTAGATACTCAACATTATTATTTAGCCTTTTATTCCTAACATGGAATACCAGCTTTGCCAATAGCCTAACCGTTTACTTTGAGGGTGTGCTAGTGCCTCTTGGTTGTCGGCTGAGTGATGATGATACACAAAAAAAAATATATCTTTCTGGGCTACGTTTTTCTTCAATCGAAACATTAGGACGTTCAGATATGCAGCCATTTAAGTTGGATATCATGGACTGTTCTGCAATGGCTTTGAATAAAACGATCAAAATAACGTTAAATACCCAAAATATTGAAACACATAATGGTATTAATTATTTAAAAACCACAGGTGAATCTAATGTTTTATTAGCTCTGACTGATAGTCGTGGTAAAGAACTGGAGCTTAATACAACAATTGATGTCAGCACAGTTACTGAATCAGGTAAAGGATCCGTTAATACACTTTTATTTGGTGTTTATGCTCAAAAACCCTTTAGTACTCGTTTAAAAACAGGGGGGTTTTCCTCAACTGTTACTTTTAACCTTGATTATCAATAAGGAGAATTGAAATGAAATTCATTTGTTTTTCATTCCCTTTAATTAGCTTATTAGTTTCCTTAGGTACTCAAGCGGATGTGCTAATTTCTCTTTCTGCTAAATTGGTTAGACCGCCATGTGTACTTACAGCAGAAAATGGCGAAAAAGAATTAGTCATTAATTTTCGAGAGGTGGCGCTAGACAGACTAACTGAAGAAAAACAGTCCTTTGGTATTCTCATTAAACAATGTGAACTTCGAAAAAACTTACAAGTTTACCTATCTCCTAGAGAAGGAAGTACTTTAACAATAAACAATGAAACCGTGCTTGCGACCTCTATTAATGGATTGGGTATTCGTTTTTCAGAAGAAAATAAAAGTAATGCGCTCAACCTTAATAAATGGGAAAGGATTGCTCCATCCGTAAGTGGTGATACAGGAAAAGTTGTTATTCAATCACAATTAGTCACTAATCAAGCTATTGAAAATCTCACTGCAGGGCCATTTAGTGCCGCTTTATCAGTGATGGTTGATTATCTGTAATATTGGGAAGTCTTTATGAAAAATATAAAAATATATTCACCATTACTTTTGTTACTACTCTTAATTAGCTTAAATTCCTATAGTGCGACCCGCTATTCAGGAAGTGGTGGTGGTTATAAAATGAGCTTAGTATCTAACAACTCCGTTGTTTCTAACACCCCAGCAATTGGAAGTGATAACAATAAATATTTTTTAATCGCTCCAGCAAATAGCTCCGGTATTGTTATTAATGAAAGTACATCTCAGCCTTATGGCTCTGTATATTGTACTGTGAACTTCTTACAAGGTAATTATTCCGCTGGTCTTCCTTGGAGCTACGCCTACCACCGTGTCTTTGCCTATATGCCAGAGGCAGGCTTTACTATTGGTGGGCTGACCGCATATAAAATAAACAACAATACATTTTTTACTCTTTATTCTGAGAATGGAATAACCAGTGGCTGGAGAAATATTTCAGGGAGAGGATGTTCTAATGAAGCAATGGGGCCATTAGCAACATCATATTTTACTGTTCATTTTCCTTTTACCGTTAGAGTTTATGTCAAAGATATTCCTGTTGATGGAAAAATCGTTATTCCAAACGCAATGATCGCAGGTTATACACGATTATTCCAAGACTATGGAACACCAGATATTTATGTACCTATTGATAAAGCCACCGTTAAATTAGACCTCACTACGTCGGTTATCAATTATCCGTCAAATTGCCGTTCTAGTATTGATAATTTAAATATTGATCACAAAACATTGGATGCTTATGAATTTAATAGTAAAGAAACTCGTACTGTTACCTATACATGCGATAGAGTGCAGCCAGTTAAAGTAAAATTAACTTTAGACTATGCCACAGACAGTGATCCACAAAAACGACTCCCTTTAACATCAGGAAATAACACTATTTATTCTGAGCTTACGCTTTATGATGAACAAAATAATCAAAGTGGAAAAACATTTGAAACAACAATAGATAAAGTAAAAAACATTATGATTGAAAGTAAAGTTTCAGGTTATGACGCCGAACCTGGAGACTACAAAGGTAATGCTTGGTTAATCGCCACATTTATTTAATTCAGCGGTAAGTGTACTATGATAATAATATCCCGAGGACTATTTTTTGGTATCTTTATTGTTTGGCACCTTGCTAGTCTTATTTATATCGATAGCCTAGGAAGCCTAAGACAATCATTACCACAAAACATTATTAGTTGGTTATCTATTTCCTTGACAATATCTATTATTGCATTTACTGTTTTCTATCGAAAAATTAAAATAATCATTACATTACCTGCTATTTGCTACTGTTTCTCTTTAGCCATTCTAATGATGGGATTAATATCTTATCAGGGAGAAAATAATAGTATTGATTTTTGGTATTGTTCTGGTATTACTGTTGGCGTATTACTCTATATTGCAGGGTTACAAGTGAGAAAAAAATGGTTAATACAATCATTTTGTATTTACTGTTATATCACTATTAGTGTAGCTCAAGCCTTTATCACTGCATATCAATATATATTTGAAGCCGATATTTTTTATCTTGCATCTGGTATGAGGTCAAATGGATTATCACAACAAGTTAATATATTATCAGTTAACATGGCGGCTGCATGCTTATTATCTCTAATGACTCTTGTGTTATCACAATTTTCGTTGTTATCTGAACGCTATGAAAAAATTAGGGTTGTATTACTTGGAACTTGTATTTTATTTTTCACATTAACTTTAGTTGTTCTGCAGTCTGTTATTGCTTGGCTAAGCTTTACTGTTTGTACATTTATTTTTATTTGCCTTTTTTACAAGAAAAACCCTCTACGTGTTAGTTCTAGTTATTTTATTATTGCTGTAGCAATTTTTATTGGAATTTATCTAATAAGGCTATGCCCTCAATACATTGCAACTGACATTATGAATCAATTCCATTTAAAACAAATGTTGCGTTTTTCTATTACTTTATTCTTAGAGAATCCTTATGATGCATGGGAGCAGCCTTTTTTATTTGAAAATAGTTATGAAAGAACAGCAATTCCTTTTTTCAGCCCTAAAATGTATATTGTTCCTCATCCACATAATGAAATATTACTCTGGCTGATGACTGGAGGACTCACTAATTTGATATTTTTATCTTTATTATTAACCGGAGGTATCTATGTCGTATTTCAATCTTTTATAAAATATAAAATTAACGGAAATGGTTACCCATTGGCAATCATTCTATCAATAACCCCTATTATTATACATAATCATGTTGAATACCCTTTTTTACTTTCTGTATTACACTGGGGGATCGTCATATTATTTCTATCATTCTCAGATGCCGCTTTCGCATTAGAAGAACAATCCCTATTTTATATTAACAAGCAACTATCTTATTTATTCAGCTTTATTATATTTATTATTGGATTGGGTGTATTTATTATTGGGCTATTTCTATTTAATGGAGAGAAATCTTTTTATGCACAGGGTAGTTATCATAACGAAAGCATAGCAATTCGAGTATCGAGTTCAATTAGCTTAGAAAAAAATAACGTATAAAAAAACATAAATAAACCTTATTTTCACTCAAGTAGTGTTATATTAATCAGGACAGTATTATGAGAATATATCAAACTGAAATTTCAAACACCTATATAGGACTACAACTTCGTAAACGCCGCTTACAAATGGGCTGGACCGCACATACTTTAGGCAAAAAATCAGGCCTAAGCCAACAGCAAATTTCCCGTTATGAACGCGGTACGCAGAATTTTACCATTCATCGACTATGTATATTTGCTAATGTACTGCAGTGTGACCTAGATTATTTTCTTGAACAAAATATCTATGAGAACCTTTCTCTTGTCGATATAAATCTTTAAGCACTGTTTAAACAGTAAAATCTGATTTTGTTATAAAATAAGATCAGATTTTCTTTATTCTAACCTCAATTTCATTCTTTTCTGATTGCATAAGCTGCATGGCTTTTATACATTTAACTCAAATCACTTATCTTGGGTTAAAACGCATCAATATGACTATCACACTTATCGTTGTATTTGTTTTACTATTATTGGCCGTAGGCTGGGGGATCTCTATTTATAACCGCCTGATCAACGCTCGTAATCAAGTCAGCAATCAATTTGCCAATATTGATGTTATTTTAAAACAACGTGCAGACCAAATCCCGCAACTTGTTACCATCACAGAAAAAGCGATGGAGCATGAAAAAACATTATTTACTTCATTAAGTGATGCACGCCAACGCTACTTTAATGCCCAAAATATGCATGAAAAAATTGCGGCATCAAATGAAATGAACCGTGCACTCAGCAGTCTTGTTGCCATTGCAGAAAACTACCCGACTCTCATTTCTGGTGAGCAATTCACACAACTACAAATTGCCTTAAGTGAGGTTGAAAATAAAATCGCGCAGCGACGTGAAGGCTTTAATGATGCAACAACAGAATACAATACCGCAATACAAATGTTTCCAGATAGCCTGATTGCGAATGCCTTTCGTTTTACAGCACTGCCATTACTTGATATTTCTGAAGATGAAAAAAAATATCACGGCGTCCAGTTTAAATAATGTCAGCGTAAAGGTATCAATGCGTGAATATGTATTTTTTACTTGGTGCAGCCATTGGCGCTTTAATTTTATTTATTGATAATAAATTTTCGATGAATAAAAAAGTAAACTGGGGAATTATTCCTTTTATCAGTGTTGCTTGTGGAATGTGGTACTCACTCTCTCCTTCTATAGGCGACTATGGCAGTATCATTTATTACGTCATTGTACTCGTCATCACCTTTTTTATTACCCGCAATGTCGTCAGAGCTAGCAAAGCTGGCTATCAACGTTATCAACGCTTACAAAATGAAGGCTCATCAAAGTTTAGTGCGTTTCTTAAAGTCCTTGTGGGAATGCTACTAGCAACTTGCCTATTTGCTGGATTCTTTATCGACATGCGGGTATTTTTTATCGCATTTGTCTTAGCCTTCGTATTTAAAGCGATTGAAAATACACCAACCAAGCGCTTCTTAAAATTTCAGAAAAACTTAGCCACTTCAAAGATACGCTCAATGGCGATGGGGCTTGTGGAAATTGAAGGAAAAATTACTGCCGGGACAGTTATAAAAAGCCAGCTAGGCAATAAATCCTGCTATGGCTCCTTTTATTTTGAATATTCCATATCAAAAGATAAAGATGGTAAAAAGAGTTATACCTTACAAAATAGCAAATACAACATGCACAGCTTTACCATAACGGATGATACGGGCTCTGTTAAAGTAGAATGTGACCCTGATTATTTTATTTACCCTGGCTTAGAACCGCATATGGATATTGAAAGCGGTAATCGCCGTTACAAAGAATATTTACTTGAACCAAACAGTAGCTATTTATTAATTGGCACTGCAGATGCCAATGAAAAAGGGGAGCCCGTTATTATACGTAAGGCACCTCATATGTTATTAGGCGTCTCACCTTCTAACTATGTCGTCCGTTGGAACAAAACGGGTCCATTGCGTCGAAATTTAGCTATTACCGCCATGATTGCACTTTTTCTGATTGGTGTGATTTTGGTTACCCCGATGGATTACAAAAATGGGCAGCTCAATATGTATTTCGACCAGATTGCATTATTTGGTGATGACTAACATGGAAAAGCTTATTTTTTTCATCATTATCGCTGTTATTGGCTATGTTTTTATACGCTATTTTATTAATATTTATAATAATATTGTATTCTTGAATAATAATTGCCATAAGGCATTCGCGAATATTGATGTGTTATTAAAGAAGCAAGTTGAATTAGTTCCTGTATTAACCCAAGTTGCAGATAAAGCGATGGCACATGAAAAGCAGCTATTTAGTGAATTAATGGCAAGCCGCCAGCGCTATTTATCGAGCACCGCGATTGAAACCAAAGTCGATACCGCAAACCAGTACCCATCAAAAATAAAGCCACTGATTGCTGTCGCTGAAAAATATCCAACACTAATCAGTAAAGCGGTGTTAATGGAATTACAAACCCAAGTAAAACATATTGAAGACCAAATTGCAGACCGACGTGAGTTTTTCAACCAAACCGTCACACTCTACAATACGGATATTCATGTTTTCCCCAATCTTATTTTTGCCCGGTTATTTGGTTTTAAAAATATCCCCCTGCTATTTAGCCAACAGGAGCGTTCATCATGGTAAGTATCCCTTTCTCTTGGTTTGGTTTCACGGATTGGCTCATTCAACAAGAGGCAGGGCTTATCATTATGTTTGCGACATTTGGTACGCTACTGTTAACTTTTGTCGTGCTTACCATCCTCAATATATTCGGGTTTAAAAAGTACTCGCTCTATATTGCTGGCGCGTTATTGTGCTCCATTTTCATAAGCATGATGGTCATGATCCCACTGCTACTACTTTTCAGTATTGAAAACTCAATTAAGTTGCAACTTGTTTGGGTAGTGATTGTTGCCAGTTGCTTAATTTCATTTTTAAGCAACCGACATTATTTAGATATCTACTTCAATTCCATTAAAAAGAAAGCGGATAAAGAAGTCAAAAAACAAAATAAGAAACGTAAAAAATAGCACTTACTCTATTTATATTAAACTTGCTCTGCTTCTAATCTTTGCACATAACGGTAATGTGAAAATGTCACTAGCAACGCTATAAAAGCAATTAATGCTCCTAATATAAACCCACCTGAATAGCCTACCGCTGCCGTTAAACCAACAAGCATCATTGAACTGACTAACTCCCCAATGTCCCGTGTGCTTTGTACCGCGGTCATGTCAGTACCCGCTTGCTGATAACGTGATGCAAATTGCATCCCTGCTGTCATTATCGCGACCGAGGTGATCCCCGCAGATAATGAGCCAAATGTAATACACAGTGCAACTAAGCTCATTGACACGCCACTGAAAGATTGTAGCAACCACAATAGTGAAGAGAGTAAAGCAAATAACAGACCAAATGAGAAAGCGCGCCACACACCGATTTTACCGATTAACCACGCCCCACCGCCACAACCTAGTACTAATGTGACCATTCCACCAGCCATGCCCATTTTACCAATTTGCGCTAATGACCAACCTGCATCATTTAAGAATAATTTGGCTAAACCAAAACCGGAAACAGCCGTCACCGCAGAAAGCAAAGTTAATAATAGTAAACGCGGAGCACCACGGCGTTTAACCGTTTTTAATAGACTCGCTTTCTCGTTCATTTCCTGTGTAATTGATGGTGTTTTTAATGGACAGAGACTAATAAACACTAAACTGAGTAACGGTACACAAGCTAAAACCCCCAAGGCAAGGTGCTGGCCTAAACTTTCACTCATGATCATCAACCCTGCGCCACCAACAAAAAAGCCCGCCATCACCCCGGCTATCTGTATCGCATTAATTTTTGATAACATTGTGCCACTGACCTGCTCCGCAGCCATACCATCTGTTGCAATATCTTGGGTGGCACTGGCAAGTGAAGCGACAAACAACAAAACAATGCAGGGTAAAGCATTCGCAACTGACAGCCCGATGGTACTTAACGCAAACATCGTTACCGTCACAATGATTTGCATTGGAATAATCCAGCTTTTACGACGGCCTAAATGTTTCCCCCAATGGTTATCAACAAACGAAGCCCATAAAAACTTTACCACCCACGGCAAGCCGACTAATGGCAAAAAAGCCAATGCTTTCAGTTCCCCACCATCATGGCGTAAAAAAGTAGGCAACGCATCCATTGCGATCCCCATCGGTATCCCTTGTGCAAGATAAAGTAGCCCCAACGTCACTACTAACTGTTTATTCTGTAATAGATCTTTCATACCCACTCCGTGCACGTTTTGCTGTGCATGACAATTTTCGACAACCGAATAAAATAAGTAACAGCCCTATTCCGCCACATAGCAAAACAAGATTGATACGAGAAAAAGGCAACGAGCCAAACAAATAAGAGGCAATAAATGCGAGTAGCAACAAAATGGCAGAGAGAAAAAGGGATATCATCAAGCTAAACTGGGCATTTTTACAGAGTAAACTCGCGATACATGCTATCCCCCAAACCATAAAAAAGTGTATTGGCAGCAAAGCAGTGAACCATGGCATTACGGCTAGCAGCACACATGCGGACAACAGCAACCCACCGCAACAGCCCACGATAAACCTTGCGGCTAGGCTATGCATTCTTTTCCAACACCACATGGCGAGGCCAACAGAAACCAATATCAGCCCACTCAACCCTGCGATAAAATGCAGGTAACTCAATGTATTACTTACTTTAGGCAGCCATTGATATTGCCCATAATGCAAGGGTTGGATGGCAATAAAAGCACGTGTCCAAAAGCCTTGCTGTGCAGAATCTCGCACTGCAACTAACTGGCGTTTTTTACTATCAAGTTGATATTGTTCGAAATTAGAAGTGGATAACTGCCCATCACGCACACCGCCAATCACCCACGTATCACCTTGTTTGAACAAGGTTTGAGGTATAAAGCTAGGGACCGTTTGCTGTAATGCGCTGACTGCCGCAGTAATCGAGCTTTCAGCCACAGAAACGGGTGTTTTTAGTGGCTCAAACTCCCCCATCAAGGTTTTCATGATAATGTGTGGATTATCCGGTGCCGCCCTTTCCCCAAGGGAGACGGTTCCGAGCGCACCTAACCCCGATAATGCGCCGGTAAACGCAAATAAAACCAGCCACGGATAACACCATAAGCCAAGCCAGCTATGTAAATCGTGAAGCAATCCTTTTAAGTGTGTGGTGCGTGGCAAGTGCAACATTGTGGCTATTCTGCGACGTTGTATCACTAGCCCTGTGATTAATAAGACAACTAATGCAAAACCAAATAAACTGATAAAAATACGTCCAGGAAAACCCATAAATAAGTTTTTATGTAATGTCACTAGCCACATTGTCGGGCTATCTAATACAACCAATTTACCGCTAATCGCGCTATAGCTGAGTTCACATTTCCCCATACTTTGGCAAAAAGTGATCACTGGGTTGTGCTGTTCTGGCAATTGGATCATGGTTGCACTTGGTTGCAACGCAAGGAGCTGTTCGAGTGGTAATAACTTACCTGAAAGTGGCACATTGTTACCCCACAACCTCAATGCATCACTGCCTAAGCTCCAGCACCCGGTGAAAAAGATCACAAACAGAAAAACACCAAATAGCGCCCCCGCACTGCGATGTAATTGGTTTAAACGACGAGTGAGGGAAAGAGGCTGTTTATGCTTCATATCCACCCACCTATCATTAAAAATAGCGGCAATGGCCACCAACTATAGCTGCGTACTAATATTTGCCGCCAATTTGATGCACTGAGGTTATAAACCAATAACCCCATTGAGGTGATAACACTTAGAAATATCGCACCATATAAGCGTTCGAGCGGATCTGTTGATGGATAAAAACGTGCTATCAACATCGATAGCACGATCCCACTGAACAAGGTGCCAATAACTGCTAGGCAACTCACTAATTTCATTAGAAATCAGCCTTCAATGTAAACATCACATTACGTGGGTCACCATAGCGGTTATTCCATTGAGGAGAGAACAACCCTGAGTAATAACGACGGTCAAATAAGTTATTCACGTTAACCGCTGCCGTCCATGTTTCATCGATTTGATAACCTAAACGAGCATTGAAAATGGCATAACCGCCTTGGCGTAAAGTCACATTGCCGTTACTTGTACTGTATGCACTCTGGGCTTGCATGCCACCGCCCAAACTCCATTTTCGCTCATCCCAAGGTAAGTCATAGTTAGACCAGACGCGCAACATATGTCGCGGAGTTAAGGTGTTGTAAGACTCACCTTCGCGCTGGCTGTCATCACGGTATTTCGTATCCGTATAGGTATAACCCACAGAGACATCCCAAAATGGGGTCAGATAACCAATGCCTTCAAGTTCAAAGCCTTGGCTACGGACTTTACCACCACTAATGAAATAGTTATTAAAGCCCCCCGTTGGGTGCGCAGGGTCAATTTGTGGATTATTTTTGATATCGATTTGGTAAATAGCACCGGATAAGTTTAATCCGCCATTAAATAGCGCACCTTTGACACCCGTTTCAAGAGTTTGCCCTTCAACAGGCTTGAGCATTTTCCCGCTCCACGTTTTTCCTGTTTGCGGCTGATAGACCGTTGAATAGCTGCTATACCATGACCATTGGGGGGTAAAATCCCAAATTACGCCACCATAGGGGGTAAGACGGCCATTTTCCGTGAAGTTTGCTGTTGGCGTTTTGACATCCCACCAGCTATCGCGTACACCCGCAATAACCGTGACAGGTTCGATCACTTTGATGCGCCCCATCCCATATAAGCCTTTTTGGGTTGTTTTAGTTGGCCCAGCTGAACTATAAGCGCCAACACTCGGTTTTGGCACGCTGTGAGGGTTCCAACGATACACATTCACAGGCACATTTAAGGCGGGGTCTAAGTCTGCGCTATATTGCTTTTCACTGGCATGTGAGTAACTTGCACCAACAACCACATCGTGGGTTAACCCCCACGCGTCCACTTTGCCGTTTAAACTGGTATCTATACTGGTTTGTTCATTACGGAATTTATAGGCGCCCCCCATCAGCATCGCGCCATCACCCGTGACTGGGTCGATATTTCCCCATGCGCCTGCATACAGTAATCGAGCATTCACATGTTGATATTCTGCGTTAAGCTTATATTGCCAATCATCGTTGATTTTATGTTCAATACCCGCAAATGAGCGGGATGTATCCCACTTGAAGCGATCCCAATCCACATCTAAATAGGTTTTACGCGGTAGATGTAAATCACTGCCATCTTTGCCGAAAGGCACACCAGCCATATTAGTCACTGAATCAATAGTTTGGAACTGAGCCCCCAGACGTAATAATGTATCTGTAGTGACATCAATATCGACCGTGCCGTACATCAAACGGGTTTGTTGGTCAGAAACATCATAAAAATAGTCTTTGTCTTCCCACGCCATCACAAATCGCCCTCGAACAGAACCAGATCCATTCAGTAGCCCGCCAACATCCACTTCGCCGCGATAACGATCCCAACTTCCCGCACTTAAACTCAACTTGGCCATGTTTTCTTTTGGTGCATGCTTTCGCACCATATTGACAGTTGCCGCTGGGTTTCCCATACCATGCAATAGGCCGTTCGAGCCCCGCAGAATTTCGACCCGCTCGTATACCGCCATATCTTGAGGTGAGCTCGCCATATTCCCTAATAACGCGGGCACGCCATCAATTTCAAATGAGTCAATCTGGAAACCACGGACATAATAAGCGGTTGTTAACTTCACATAAGGCACACTGGTTACCCCTGTTGCACGTTGCATTACATCATCAAGGGTTTGTAGGTTTTGTTTTTCAATTTGCTCTCTATCAATCACGCTAACAGATTGCGCCACTTCTCGCGGCTTAAGGGCAATTTTCCCAAGCGTTGTTACACCGGGTGCAACATAGTCATCATCAACCTCTGAGGATGCTGTCACTTGTATAACATCCTGTTTCGGTTGTACTAACTCTGGGTTTGCTTGTACAGACCAACTCACTGTTGCACACAAAAGGGCACAAGGTGTTAAGCGGAATATTCCGCGTGACTTAATGTTATAAACGGACAGCATTTTCCACCCTAAAAAAGTTAAATGATAATTGTTATCAATTTAGCAATTAATGTGATGGGTTACTTTCGACTGCCGGAATTTGTCTATCGTTATCCGGCACGTCGATTGTTATTTTTTGAGTTGATTCGGGGAGATACCAAAGCGCTTGCGAAATGCAACGGAGAAATGAGCGGGGGTATAACCGACTTGGTAAGCTACGGTTGAGATATTTGCATCATTCATACTCAGCAGTTGAAAAGCCGTTTCTAAACGGTACTCCTGCAACCAGCCATAAATACTGTTACCGAATAATTGACGGAAACCTTGTGTAAGTTTACGGGTATTGATCCCTAACCGCTTAGCCAGTTCATCTAAACTGGGCGGAGATTCTATTTCCTGAATCAATATCGTTTTTGCCATATGCAGACTATCAATATCTCGCTGCCGTAATGTGCCCATAACCGCCGAATTCGCACTAGATAACGAATGATGTAAGCATAATGCCGTAATTTCAGACACTTTAGCGCTTAAATATAGCTGGCGTAATGATGAATGGGTTGGGCAAGCAAATAGTTGATGCGTAATTGCTAATATATTGGGAGGAATAACCAACTGTAATAGTTTTGGGGAATTTGGGTGATAACACGTATCTGGCAAACTTAATTGCTGCGCATCCAACCATTCAGGGGAAATATCTATCATGGTATATTTCATGGTCTGTTGGCCATAAAATTGATTATTCAATAGATAATTTTTCTGGCTACCCGATAAAATCAAAGAAGGCGAATTCACTTCAACATTTTGTCCCGCACTACTACGGCAGCCCATTGCGCCTTGATGGATAGCCACAATTTTTAGCCCAGCGGCTTGCTCTTCTTCAATACCTAAATCACGGTTAATCAGAAACTCACCGCGACGGATCCGAATAAACTCACCAACAGAGTGTTCTTCTCGGGCTGAATGCGCTTGAGTGAATTTATCTTCGATGCGCTGCTGCATAAAGGCTCTTACCTAGACGAATAAATAAACAGTGATAGTGACAAAAAAACGCCAAGATAACAATAATTATCATTCGCAATAAATAAAGAGGAGATTAATCAGTTTAAATTGAAGATTTGACTGTAGCTTTTAGGGTTCAAACGCAAATAAAGAATCAATGTTACTAATACAAAGACCACATGCATTGCCCATACCCATGTAAAACTCTGGCTCAATTGCTGTATCCACGCAGCACATAGTGGCCCAAAAGCTGCAATGATGAATCCCCCAGCCTGCATCAATGAGGTCAATGCCCCTGCACTAACCGGGTGAGGTAGGTGGTCTAAAGCGGTAATAATACTTAATGCAAAGCAGCCACCTAGCCCCATGCCTAATAACGCAACCCATAAAAGTGGCGCATCGCTGGCAAACAGCATCAACCCAGAAAAACCAAGAGCTTGGCAACTGAGCGTGACAATCAACCAAAAGCGACGGTCAATATTATGCGATGCAAATACGGGTATCATAAGCGCAGATAACGCCTGAAAAACCGTTAATATGGCAACAAATGAGCCACTTTGTGCAGCACTCATTCCCTGCTCTTGGAAAAAAGGTGCCAGCCAAGTCACCACGGTGCCATATCCTGCATTAATCAGCCCAAAGCCTGCCATCAACAACCATGCTCTCGGCTTGCGTAAGAACACCAATACTGAGACCCGATCTGCTTTTGAGCCCCGCTCCGTGTGTACATTCGCCCAAATAGCCAACAGCGCCAACAAAGCAGGGAAAGCTAGCCACGCTAAGGCACTCTGCCAATGACCTGTCATTTCCTCAACCAAAGGCGTAAGCTGTGCGCCGATAGCGCCTCCCGCCATCAATGTAGCTGAATATAGCCCGGTCATCATTGCCATTTTTTGGGGGAAATTCGCTTTAATAAGCCCAGGAAAGACCGACTGAATATAAGCCGCACCCACTCCACATAAAAAAGCGGTTAATAATAAAGCCGCACCATCCGCAACAAAGTAACGAGCGAGTGAACCGACTAGCAGTAACAACATTGCCGTACTGATACCCGTACGTTCGCCTATACGTTGGTTTAACATAGGTACAACCAATGCCCCAACCCCCATCAATAACATGGGTAACAGCGTTAAAAGCGAAATACTTTGATAACTCATCCCTGTCGTTTGAATAATATTGTCGATGACAGGCCCAGGCCCCGTCATAAAGGGTCGTAAGTTCAGCCCGACTAAGACAATGGTCAATATCAATGACAACGAAGATGGTGCTGTTTTACTCATTGAGATTGCCGTTCCCACCACTGTTGGTACAGGGTGCTACGCGTTTCATCATTAGGTTTTAATTGCTCAAACCGTAAACCTGATTGCTGCTCAGGAACGACCCTCAGCGCTTTTGCTATGGCGTCCGTAGAGAGCCCAAAAGGTGCGGCATCATCATTTGAATAGGCGTAGACGACCCGAGAGATCCCCGCCATTCGCATCGCGGCCAAGCACATCGGGCAAGGCTGCCCACTTGCATAAACCACACAGTCATCCAATTTCACACGGCTTAATTTTTGCCCTGCTTGACGCAATGCCATCAGCTCCGCATGGGCCGTTGGGTCATTGAGCTCAAGCATCTGGTTAACGCCACTTGCAACCACTTGCCCATCACGGACAACTATTGCACCAAAAGGCCGTCCGCCAGCTTGCACGTTCTCCATTGCTAAGTTGATAGCTTGTTGTAAAAATTGCGTATCCGACATTATTTCGCTCCTGAACGCTCAAGAATTTCGATTAAATTACGGTAACCTTTACTTTTCGCCAGCGTCAACGGTGATATCCCCGAACCATCCGCTAAATTGACATCTGCGCCACCTTTAATTAATTCAGTGACAATTTGTGCGTACTTATCGCTACCATCACCCAAAATAATCGCTTCAATCAGTGCAGTCCAACCCAACCGATTAACGTGATTGACATCAACACCCGCATCAATCAAGGTTTTGACCGTGGCAACATGGCCGCGCTCTGCTGCGGGGATCAACGCAGTTCCCCCGTAGCGATTGGTACTTTTCAAATCAGCACCATGTTGCAGAGTCAATACAAGTATCTCTTGCAAACCACGCGCCCCTGCGTACAAATAAGGGGAATCTTGCATATTATCCCGTGCATTCACGTCCGCGCCTTGCTCAATCAAAAAACGGGCAACCTCAAGATGGTTTTCATGGGTTGCCCCCATCAACGCAGTACGTTGGCGTGAATCTCGCTGTTCAATGTCTACGCCCTGCTCAACTAAGGACTTAACACTTTGTAAGTTACCTTGTTCAGCCAATGATACCAAAGAGTTAGCTTGTGAATTTGCCATGCCTTTCCCCATAAATATCAATGAAATCATAAGAATGCTAGCTAAGTGAACCAACCATTTTGCACGTAAAAAGAATGTTTTCATGATTAATCTCCCCTATGACTCTTTAATCTACTGAAAAAGTATGCTATTTAAAAATTAAATAACCAAATGATAGGTATTTATAAAATGAATTCGTTGCTCAATCTAGTTTTGTTGAAAACCTTTGTCACTGTCGCTGAGACGGGGAATTTCACCGTAGCTTCACAACATTTAAATTCAACGCAATCAACATTGAGTCAGCAGATCCAACGACTAGAAACTTTAGTCGGCCAGCCTTTATTTATCCGAGGGCACCGCATACTCACCTTAACCGAAACTGGAGAAGTTTTGTTAAGCTATGCAAAAAATATTTTGGCGCTAAATGATACCTTCTTTATGAAAATCACTGGCAATGCCGTCATTCAAACTATTCGGCTCGGCTTTCCTGAAGACCTCGCTTCTGGCCAAGTCACCCCGACACTGGCCGCATTTATGCAAGCTAACCCCAATGTGCGACTAGAAGTTACGAGTGGCCTAAGCCGCCAGCTCCATCAGCGCTACCAACATGGTGAATTAGATTTAATTATTGTGAAACAGAAGAAAGGTGAATTTAAAAGTGATTACCATTGGCCAGAGCCTTTGTGTTGGCTAACGAGCAACCAATATAAACGTTTCAATAATGATTCAGTACCTTTGGTGGTTTTTCCTGAAAACGGCCTTTATCGTAATGACATGTTTAAGTTATTAGACAATGAGCAACGCCCTTGGCACATAACTTATACTTGTTCTAGCCTTGCAGGTATTCAAAGTGCTATCGCAGACGGGTTAGGTATTAGTTTATTACCTTTACGAGCAAAACTTCCTCAACATCGAATTTTAACAGAAGAAGAAGGTTTCCCTGCTGCTCAAGAAATGGAAATTGCGATGCATTTCCAAGCAAATACTTCGGATACGGTGACTCAACTCGCTGAGAAACTGGCACAACAATTGGGGGCACGCGAGTGATGAATAAACTGATTGAATTAGAAAAAAAATTACATAACAGTACTAACCGACAGAATAGCGATTTTCTTCGCGAGATATTACATGAGGATTTTTTTGATTTGGTCGTTCTGGCTTTTCAACCGATAAACTCGATACCCTAGCGTCATTGGCTAATGAAACAGCTAAAACGATTTACGCCGAAAATTTCCACTGTTCGCAATTGAGTGATAATACGGTGTTGATGACTTATATCAGTTTTGAACAGCAAGATGGGGATAAAACCAAGCTAACTAACCGCTCATCTATTTGGCTAAAAAATTCAGCAAACCAATGGCAATTAAGGTTTCATCAAGGGACACCCGCAAATTAACAATAAAGTGGAAATGAATCACCCACTTTATTGTTAGCACAACATTAATTGGCTGCGTTATTTCTTATCAAAATATCCTGCGCGAATGGATGCTCCAATTAAATTCACAACAAAACGCCCTGCAGTCACCCCAGTTAGCTTAGAGGGAATATCTTTTGCGGGTGTAATTTCAACGATATCCATACCAACAACGCGACCTTTTTTCACTAAACCGTGAATTAGGCTACGAGCTTGCAAATAAGTCACCCCACCAGGGGCCGGGCCATCAACTCCAGGCATGATACTCGGGTCAATACCATCCGCATCAATACTAATATAGTAGTTCGAATTATCTGGAATGCGGTCTAAAATGGCTTGCATGCCAACCTCGTGTAGTTCATAGGCCGGAATAACATGCGCACCATGGTCTTTAGCCGCTTGGTAATCCCCTGGGCGTCCGCTACCTTGTGCACGTAAACCAATTTGGAAAATTTCACCTATATGCTTCATTTCAGAAGCGCGACGGATCGGGCTTGAAAGGCCGGTATCCACCCCATTAACCTCTTCACGCCAATCTAAATGTGCATCAATATGCACAAGTGTAATCGGCCCTACTTCATCAAATCCCTGCAAAATAGGCGTTGTGATCCCATGGTCGCCCCCTAAAACAATAGGAAGTGCTTTAGCTCTTAATAACTGTCGAATTGCCTCGGCTGCACGCTGATGATGCTCCCCCAAAGGCTTTGATAAATCAGGAATAACATCACCACAGTCAACAAATTTAATATCTTTCCGGCCTTGTAGTAGTGGCCCATCAATATCAAAATCATAATGATCTGGATGCCTAACAATTCGGTCACTCATATCACGTAAATATTGTGGAGCACGAGATTGATCGTTGGTAAATGCATGAGCACTATAAGCTGAACTAAATGGCATCCCTAGTATGGCAATATCCGCTTCAATGTTGGTCAATTCAGTCACTAATTCTGAATATAAAAATGTTTTATGGCCAACATGTGGGGGTGTCGTTAATTTTTTCATACAAACTATTCCTTCTTAGATTTAGTTTTCTTTCTTTTGTTTTTTATTTCTTAGCCACCAAATGTGTTAGCTAAGAATACAAATAGAGGGACACCAACAATATCTGTTAATACCGTTCCAGCGATTGGTATAATAATGAATGCCTTTCGTGAGAATAAACCGTATTTATTACAAATAGCATCCATTACCACTAAGCCATTTGGTGTTGCACCTAAACCATGCCCAATAAAACCTGCTGACATAACAGCGGCATCATAGTTTTTACCTAATGCACGGTAAACAACAAATATAGCCACTAATATTGTTGTAATGACTTGTGATATTAATATGATAGTTAGAGGTAACGCTAACTCATATAATTCCCAAAGTTTTAGCTTCATCATTGCCATCACTAAAAACATTTCTAGTGATAGAGTGGAAAATAATACAACTGTATTGCGAGATATTTTAATCATCGGTTTTCTTTCATTAATTGAATGAAATATAACGCCGATAAACAAACTAAAAATATGCCCAGGAATAGTAAACCCTGTTACTGTGCTTATCCATTTTGCTGTCGGCATTCCGATAGCGAGTACGCTTAAAATAACTGCACCTGTAATAATACATTGTTGAGCTGTAATTTTATCCTCAGTATCGTTACTTTCCGCTAAATTTTCTAAATCAACATGGTCAGTTTCAATCTTTAATTTATTTCTTTGGATTAACCAGTTCCCAACAGGCCCACCTAGAATTGACCCTGCAATCAAACCAAAGGTCGAAGCCGCTAACCCAACATTCAGGGCTTGGTTGTGACCAAAGGACTCAATCAGCGGTGCTAAAGATGCCGCCATACCATGACCACCTTGCATCGAGGCTTGGCCTGCCATCATAGCAACTAGTGGCTCAATATCTAAAACATACGATAAACCAATACTGACGCCATTTTGCATAAATGCCAAGCCCCAGCAAATCACCATATAAATCAGTAATATTTTTCCACCACTCACTAATAATTTAACACCCGTCATTAAGCCTATTGTGACGAAAAATATATACATTGATAAATCATATAATGTGTTATCAAAATTAAGCTCTACAATATTAAATTGATAAGCTATCCACATTACAATAGAAAACATAAACCCGCCGATAACCGGACTAGGAATTGAATATTTCATAAAAAATGGGAATTTCTTTATAATTACATTGCTAGCGATTAACAACAAAGCCCCTAATGCTGTAAATGTAATCATATCTAATTTTATTGTTAACAATTCATCTGTGACCATAAATTAGAATCCTTTTGTATTTATATATATTTGGATTAATTATTATTTTGTGGCGCCACTTTGGTAATAATCTATTAACAACTACAACTTTAAGATATACGTATCCACTAGGAATAAAAGTGATATTTTTGATCCTATGGTTTCATAAAATGAAACCTTTTATATAAATAAAAACAATTTTAACATTTAAAATAAAACAGTATTAATTATGCTATTTGTATCGCAATAAAAAATAAGATAGATTAGCATTTAGTGATTGATTTCACGTAATAGGTATAAATATGCATAATAAAAAATTAACTGAAAAAGACTTAAAATCATTACGTGTTTTTACTTCCGTTGCAGAAGCTGGTGGCTTTACCATTGCAGAAAAAAAACTGAATATGTCAAAAGCGTCAATAAGCCGCCATATCCGTGAAATTGAAGAAAAACTCGGGGTCCAATTGTGTGAAAGGGGTCCTTCTGGCTTTAAGCTAACTGAGTCAGGCTTATTTGTTATCGAAAAAGCCAATACCGCTTTGAAAGCATTAGATAATATCAAAACTGAAGTTGATGAACGCCATGGGATTTTATCTGGAACATTAGTTATTGGTGTTATTGAACATATATTAACGGATCCACTCTGCCATCTATCAGCCACTATCGCTCAATTTACCCAAGAGGCACCTAATGTTAAATTAGAGCTAAGTATACTCAACCATAATCAATTAAATAAAGCGCTTAGTGATAGAACAATTCAAATCGGTATTCGCGGGCAATATCACGAAAATAGCCGTTTTAATTACCAATTCTTATTTATAGAAAACCATAAGCTTTATGTTTCTGCGAATACGGCCAACAACAAACATAATCTAGCATTGGTTTATCGGCCACACCCATTCACTGAAAGTATTTTAGCATCGGGTGAATTTAACCGAGGCCCCGAAGCCGCTGGCCTTGAGGCCGTAGCCACCTTTATCGCTTCAGGTCACTATGTGGGAATTTTACCGGAAAACTATGCCTCACATATTAATTTCCGCCATTCACTCATAGAAATGAGCGACTCCCCTGTCTTTCATAACCGCATATGTGCAATCACCGAGGCTAGTAAACCGCTAACACAAAGTGAAGCACTGTTTTTAAAACTACTTTCACAATTAAGTAAAGCACCAGTATCTACATGATCAAAAAATCCCCCAGCAAGTCACCTCACTGGGGGATTTTAAAAGTAAAAACTTAACGAATGTTAATTACAGTACATCAACACAGTTCAGTTCTTTAAATGCTTGCTCTAAACGAACAACCATTGACTCTTGTGCTTTACGCAGCCATACACGTGGGTCATAGTATTTTTTGTTAGGTTTATCCGCACCTTCTGGGTTACCTAACTGACCTTGCAGATAGCCTTCGTTCTTTTTGTAGTACTGTAAAATACCATCCCAAGTTGCCCACTGGGTATCAGTATCGATGTTCATTTTGATAACACCGTAGCTCACTGCTTCTTTGATTTCAGCAGCACTTGAGCCAGAACCACCGTGGAATACGAAGTCTAAGCTGTTGTGTGGCAGGTTATATTTTTCTGAAACGTAGTCTTGTGAATTACGCAGAATTTTTGGCGTTAGCTGGACGTTACCTGGTTTATAAACACCGTGAACGTTACCGAAAGAAGCCGCGATAGTGAAACGAGGGCTTACTGCATTCAGTTTTTCGTATGCGTATGCAACGTCTTCTGGTTGAGTGTACAGCTCAGAGCTGTCCATACCCGTGTTATCAACACCGTCTTCTTCGCCACCGGTACAGCCTAATTCGATTTCGAGTGTCATATCGATTTTAGCCATACGCGCTAAATATTTAGCACAGATTTCGATGTTTTCTTCCAGTGATTCTTCAGACAGGTCAATCATGTGAGAAGAGAACAGTGGTTTACCTGTTTTCGCGTAGTGCTTTTCACCCGCATCTAACAGACCGTCGATCCATGGCAGTAATTTCTTCGCACAGTGGTCGGTATGCAGAATAACAGGAACACCGTAGTGCTCAGCCATTTGGTGTACATGATGGGCACCAGAGATAGCACCTAAAATTGCCGCTTGTTGGCCTTCAGCTTTCAGGCCTTTACCTGCGATAAATGCAGCTCCGCCATTAGAAAACTGCACAATAACTGGCGCACGCACTTTAGCAGCCGTTTCAAGTACGGCGTTAATTGAATCCGTACCAACACAGTTCACTGCTGGCAATGCAAAGTTATTTTCTTTAGCAACTGCGAAAACTTTCTGTACATCATCACCAGTAAGAACACCCGGTTTAACAAAATCAAAAATTTTAGACATGTGAAAAGGTCCTGTGGTAAACAGGCAGCCTACGCTGCCTGTTGTGTATGAACAATTAATTACGCTTTAGCACGTTCTTCTAGCATCACAACGGCAGGGAGCTTTTTGCCTTCAACGAACTCAAGGAAAGCACCGCCACCAGTAGAGATATATGAAATTTTGTCAGCAATATCGAATAAATCGATAGCTGCTAGTGTGTCACCACCACCAGCAATAGAGAATGCGTCGCTGTCTGCGATTGCTTTTGCAACGATCTCAGTACCTTTACGGAAGTTAGGGAACTCAAACACGCCTACTGGGCCATTCCAAAGAATGGTTTTGGCATTTTTCAGGATCTCAGCCAAACGCTGTGCAGATTCGTCACCTAAATCCAGAATTTGTTCGTCGTCTTTAATTTCAGTACTTGCTTTCAGAGTTGCAGGTGCAGTTTCGGAGAACTCAGTTGCAACGCGAACATCAGTCGGTACTGGAATTTGGCAGTTTGCCAGTAATTTTTTCGCTTCAGGGATTAAGTCTGCTTCATATAATGAGCGACCAACATTGTTGCCTTCCGCTGCGATAAAGGTATTCGCAATACCGCCACCAACAATTAACTGGTCTGCAATTTTAGATAGAGAATCTAATACAGTCAGTTTAGTTGACACTTTAGAACCACCAACAATCGCAACCATTGGGCGAGCTGGGTTATCTAATGCTTTACCTAATGCTTCTAACTCACCACTCAGTAGTGGGCCAGCACAAGCCACTGGAGAGAATTTTGCCACACCATGTGTAGATGCCTGCGCACGGTGAGCCGTACCAAATGCGTCCATGACGTAAACATCACATAATGCCGCATATTGTTTTGACAGCGTTTCGTCGTCTTTTTTCTCGCCTTTATTAAAGCGAACGTTTTCTAGCACAACTAACTCGCCAGCGTTGATTTCAACACCATTCAAGTAGTCTTTCACTAAACGAACTGGGTAATCCATTTTGTCGGCCAGATAGTCAACAACAGGTTGCAGTGAAAACTCTTCGTTGTACTCGCCTTCGGTCGGACGACCAAGGTGAGAAGTGACCATGACTTTAGCGCCTTGTTTCAGAGCAGCTTCAATTGTTGGTAATGAAGCACGGATACGTGCATCAGAAGTAACTTTGCCATCTTTTACAGGAACGTTTAAGTCAGAACGGATGAATACGCGTTTACCCGCTAAGTCTAAATCGGTCATCTTAATTACAGACATGGTGAATCCTCTCGTTGATTCTCTATAAAGTTTCCATCAGCGGCTGTGCAAAGCAATAATGTTATCATGCCCTGCTGTCTGTCAGTCGCCAATTAGTTTAAACCTGTCGCTGCCATTGCTAATGTTGTATCTAGCATCCGGTTAGCAAACCCCCATTCGTTATCACACCAAACTAGGGTTTTAATTAAATGCTTACCACTAACTCGCGTTTGTGTACCATCAATAATAGCACTGTGTGGATCATGATTGAAATCCATCGAGACCAGCGGTAATTCTGTGTAGTCCACTATACCACGAAAATACCCTTGTGCAGCGCCTCGCAGTAGCTGATTGACTTTTTCAACACAGACATCGTCATGTACGGTAACACTCAAATCAATTGCTGTCACATTCGTCGTCGGTACACGAACAGAAATAGCTTCAAAATGGTCTTTAAATTTCGGAAAAATTCGCGTAATTCCTGCTGCTAACTTGGTATCAACAGGAATGATAGACTGACTCGCCGCGCGAGTTCTGCGTAAATCTTTATGATAGGCATCGATAACAGGCTGGTCATTCATTGACGCATGGATCGTCGTCACCGTTCCCGACTCAATCGAAAATGCCTCATCAAGTAATTTAATAATTGGAATAATACAATTGGTGGTACAAGAGGCATTGGAAACAATTTTGTCTTGAGCGGTTAAAGTCTCATGGTTAACCCCATAAACAATCGTCGCATCAAGGTCATCGGTTCCGGGATGAGAAAATAGCACTTTTTTAGCACCTGCGGCTAAATGTTGTAAACCGTCATCCCTTGAGCCATAAGCCCCACTGCAATCCAACACAACATCAATGCCTAACTCTTTCCAAGGTAATTCATGAATAGCCGGCTGATGAAACAAGCGAATATTGTCATCACCAACTTGCAAAAGTGTACCGTTAAGCCGCACATCCCAAGCAAAACGCCCATGACTGGAATCATACTTCAGCAAATGCGCAATACCTTCAGGTTCAGCCAGTTCATTAATCGCCACCACGACAATCTCTGCCCGACGGCCTGATTCATACAACGCTCTTAAAACACTTCGACCAATGCGGCCAAAGCCGTTTATTGCTACCCTGATTGCCATTCTACACCTTGTATCTGAGCAAAATCACACGGTTGCTAAGGATAACTGACTCACACCAACTCTACTGCTCATTTTAGCTGTCAAACATCAAAAGTGTGCTTCAACCGACATTTTTAAAAAATATTTTCATTCAGTAGCATACAACTGAAACGGTTCAGCTTATCTAAGGTTAGAGTAAGGGATATATTTACAGAACGCAATAGAAAATCGTTAATCGGTGCACAAAATAAATATCCTCCGGCATAGCCGGAGGTTTTTAATATGCGCCTATAAGGCTTTGTTACCAGCCGCGCCCTAACAGGCGCATAACGGCTCTGACATTTGCATCTATGGATTACTTACGGCCCGTAAACGGGCTGCCCGGATAGGGGAGCGACAATTGCTCTCCCAATTTATCCTGTTCTAACTGATGTTTTATATATTCTTGTATTCGTTTCGTATTCTTTCCTACCGTATCAACATAGTACCCTCTGCACCAAAACTCTCTATTTCGATATTTAAACTTTAAATCCCCAAATTGCTCATAAAGCATTAGACTGCTTTTTCCTTTTAAATACCCCATAAAGCTCGAAACACTCATCTTGGGTGGGATTTCTAGAAGCATGTGTATGTGGTCAACACAACATTCTGCCTCCACTATCCTGACATTTTTCCACTCACACAATTTCCTTAAAATACTACCTATCGCCCTACGTTTTTCACCGTAGAAAACTTGCCTTCTATACTTTGGGGCAAAAACAATGTGATATTTACAATTCCATCGTGTATGCGCTAAGCTCTTTTCGTCCCCCATTGGGACCCCCTTTTGATTTTTTGTTTGACTCTTGCAGTTGCCAGACCGCAAGGTGTTTTAACAAATCAAAAGGGGTTTTAATATCTTATTCAAAGCTGAAAGCTTTACGGAACCCCCAGCCTAGCTGGGGGTTTTCTATACACAAAAAAACAACGCCTAACTTATCATTAGGCGTTGTTCAGCAAAACATGATTACGAGGGGCATCCGCACATGGATACCCCAAAATGCAATCACTTATTTCAGAAGAGATTTCGCAGCTTCAACTGCTTTTTCTGCAGTGATGCCGAACTCTTTATACAGTTCTTCCGCTGGTGCAGATTCACCAAAGGTATGCATACCGATGATGGCACCGTTTAAGCCAGTGTACTTGAACCAGTAATCTGCAATACCTGCTTCGATAGCAACACGCGCTGTCACATTGGCAGGTAATACTGCTTCACGGTATGCCGCATCTTGTTTATCGAATGCATCAGTAGAAGGCATTGATACAACGCGAACTTTACGGCCTTCCGCTGTCAGTTGGTCAGCTGCTTTAACTGCCAGCTCCACTTCAGAACCTGTCGCAATAAAGATTAATTCAGGCGTACCTGCACAATCTTTCAGGACATAAGCCCCTTTCTCGATATTGGCTAATTGCTCAGCAGTACGAGGTTGTTGCTCTAAATTCTGACGAGAGAAGATTAAAGCGCTTGGGCCATCTTTACGTTCAATAGCATATTTCCATGCCACCGCAGATTCAACTTGGTCACAAGGGCGCCATGTGCTGAGATTTGGTGTCACACGCAGGCTCGCCAGTTGCTCAACTGGTTGGTGAGTCGGGCCATCTTCACCCAGACCAATAGAATCGTGGGTATAAACAAAGATGCTACGCACTTTCATCAGTGCAGCCATACGAACCGCATTACGTGCGTACTCAACGAACATCAGGAATGTCGCGCCGTAAGGAATGAAACCACCATGTAACGCGATACCGTTCATGATAGCTGACATACCAAATTCGCGAACACCGTAGTGAATGTAGTTACCCGCTGGGTCAACATTCAGTGCTTTGGAGCCTGACCACATAGTTAAGTTACTTGGCGCCAAGTCTGCAGAACCGCCCATAAATTCAGGTAAAACTTTACCGAACGCTTCTAATGCATTTTGTGATGCTTTACGGCTGGCAATATTCGCTGGGTTTTGCTGCAAGTTTTCAACGAATTGTTTCGCATCTGCGTCAAAACTAGCCGGTAATTCACCATTCATACGACGAGTGAACTCCGCAGCTAATTCAGGGAATTGTGCTGCATAAGCGGCGAATTTTTTATCCCATGCGCTTTCTTTTTCTTTACCTGCGGTGCGAGCATCCCAAGCTTCGTAGATATCTTTAGGGATTTCAAATGGACCGTAGTTCCAACCTAGAGCTTCACGAGTTGCTGCAATTTCAGCATCACCTAAAGGTGCACCATGAACAGATTCAGAACCGGCTTTATTTGGTGAACCAAAACCAATGATCGTTTTACACATAATCAGTGTTGGTTTATCAGCTTGTTTCTTCGCTTCATTGATTGCTGCGTTGATCTGTGATGCATCATGGCCGTCGATATCACGAATAACATGCCAGCCATAAGACTCAAAGCGTGCTGCTGTGTCGTCAGTAAACCAACCTTCAACTTCACCATCAATAGAAATGCCGTTGTCATCATAGAATGCGATCAGTTTATTTAATTTCAGTGTACCCGCTAAAGAACACGCTTCATGCGAGATACCTTCCATCATACAACCATCACCCATGAACACATAAGTGTGGTGGTCTACAACATCATGACCAGGACGGTTGAATTGCGCTGCTAATGTGCGTTCTGCAACCGCAAAGCCCACTGCGTTTGCAATACCTTGACCTAAAGGACCGGTTGTTGTTTCAACGCCTGGAGTATAACCATATTCTGGGTGGCCTGGTGTTTTAGAGTGTAGTTGGCGGAAGTTTTTTAACTCTTCGATAGGTAAGTCATAACCTGCAAGATGCAGCAAGCTATAGATCAACATAGAACCATGGCCATTTGATAGAACAAAACGGTCACGATCTGCCCAGTGTGGGTTTGCTGGGTTATGATTCATATGGTCACGCCACAGTACTTCAGCAATATCAGCCATGCCCATTGGCGCGCCAGGATGCCCTGATTTTGCTTTTTGAACCGCATCCATACTTAGAAAGCGGATAGCATTAGCAAGGGTTTTACGAGTCGTCATCAGTATACTCCAGGTAGGATAAAAACGTACTTAAACCAATTTTTTCAACGCAATACAGATAGTGCTGCCTTAATTTCGCTGCAACATGAAAATGTCAATTTACCGATGTATCGCCATATGTTCCCTTCCCTAAGGAAACACAACACATCGCCAACAAACTGAGCATTTCACGAATAGAGCGATTGAAAGTAACCCAATTCTACCTATACCGCAATATTTGCTATGTTCATGGCAGCAGATCGCAAATAAATTGAACTGCCGCAAAGCTGAATCCATTCTATTGCGCAAAATATCCCTTAAGGCTTACATTTTTGCGCAAGTGACTAACCTTATTAAACCTGAGTTCGGTGTCTGGGATCAAGATGATTTATGTATCTAGCACATTTAGCTGCCACATTAGTGATAATTGGCAAAGTTTTAGGCAAAAAAACTCAATATACCCGAGTATTTTTGTTTATGCTGAAATACCCACCACTTCTAATGATCAGAAATAGATAGTGCGTGCACTTCTAACAACCAACGTTTTTACAACAGAAATTCCTATACAGTTCACAGTTCTTATATGTATAGTTTTGAATGAAAGTGACTTTCAAAAGACAACAGTGCAATCTTAATTAGCGGTTAGGTGGATCCGTATATCTAACTTATTAAGTAATAATTAGTGAATCCCTAACTGAAGAATTGCTTTTAGAACAAACGTGTATAGTATTAGGCACTGCAAAACCTATATGCATTTAGTGACCTAATTACAAAGAGAAAGCCTTACCCATTATTATTTCTATAGCACGCTGCATCCACAGATAAAGACATCATAATCGATATTGCTGAAATTAAAATAAGGGACACTAGAGAGCGTAGTAACCTATCGCAGATTCTATTTTCACTGGTAAAAACCTGATGAGGTTATAGAAAATAAATTGGCCTGTAAGGCGAAATCTTAGGCCTAAACCCCATGTATCACAATAGGGTCAAGATATGAAAAAGTTGATACTATAGTATCAATCTACTAAACATTGATGTTATATCATATATCTAGTTAACGAAGCGGAATTTTAACATCATACACATTAAACTAGTTAGTTGAGTTATTAATAAATAATAGGGCTAAAAACACATCAAAAATTATAATTTTACTAATATAATTAGTATCCCGCCTTTATTCTAAATTATCCCCCCTTTTAATTGTAATAAATTGTAACTTTCAATGTGGATTCTTTATGCTTCTTAATTAAATATACATTTGTTAACAATTATAATAATTTTACACTTATTTAGTGTATTTTTTTATTAAATCCCCTTATTTCAACACTATTAAGTGTATTTTTAACCAATTAAACTGGTGGGAGTGTATTTTTCAATTAGATAATGCCAAAAAAAACAATATCAATAGGAAAAACCTATTAATAATAACTTTTTAATAGAAATCCAGCCATTTACTCTTTTTTTAATGTATTTATTATAACACTCAATTAAGCAAGCGAGTGAGTTAACGAATATCATATAAATAGATCTATTAATATTAGAGGCTGAAAAAATGAAAGCTAATATAATTAGTAGTCATGTAGGAAATTATTTACGAAAATCACGCAAAGAAAAAAACATGACAGGAAAACAGTTGGCAGAATTAATTAACATTAGCCAACAACAGGTATCTCGCTATGAAACTGGTAGCAGTTCATTATCGCTAGACCAATTAAATGAAATCTTAACCGTTTTAGATAAAAGATGGATTGAAATGATTTACTATATTGATTGTTTCTCTGAAGAAAATAAAAGAAACGATATAATTTTAAGTAAAAAAACAATCCAAATATTAATAAACAGCATGAAAGATATTTAAATATTTCATTTTAAATTCAATAAAACCATATCAATATGTAAAAATTAAATAACTAATTTTACTATTGTTTTCTATCAATATAAAAAGAGAGATTAGTATGTTAAATAAAAAAATGGCTTCTGTATTGTTATCAACAATTATCGCAGCTTCTTTTGCTACAGCTGCAAATGCAGATACACGCACCGCTCAAGCAACAGCAACATGGCAAGCGACTGCAATTAAAGACACGACAAGTATGTTAGTTGTGACTCCATTAAGAAGTTTAACTTTTAATTATGCCGAAGGCCAAAAAAGCTTTAACCAACAAAATGGAGCATTTGATATCGCTATTCAAGGCCAAGCTGGTGCAACAGATTTTAAATTAGCATCAAAAATTATTGCTAATACATTAGCAAGAACAACTGACGATTCTAAATTAACTGTTGGGGTTAAATGGAATGGCGAAGATCTGACTAAAAATAATGATTTAGTATTAATTGATACATCAACCGGTTTAACTTCTGGTTTAGACAATTTAGCGGCTGATGGTATCTATAATGGCTCTGAGCGTGCAGCAGATCGCGGTGAATTCACCTTTGTTATTGCTGGCGCTGAAGCTGATGGTGCAGCGACTGACTTTAAAGCACTGACTGATGGTACATGGGATGGTGATGTGAAAGTTCAATTTACTGCAACTTGGGACGGTGATTTCACACCAGCTCCTTAATTCAATATCTCCTTATTAGATAATTAAATATTACGATAAAGATACTATAGGGAAATAATATCTTTATCGTCATTCATTTTTGAAATTTACGATTATGAAAAAGATAACATTAGCATTAATTTTATTATCATGCTTACCATTAAAAAAC
Source organism: Providencia huaxiensis (assembly GCF_002843235.3). Lineage (NCBI taxonomy): Bacteria > Pseudomonadati > Pseudomonadota > Gammaproteobacteria > Enterobacterales > Morganellaceae > Providencia > Providencia huaxiensis. The sequence continues at coordinate 223,027 of NZ_CP031123.2, read as the reverse complement.
AGTTTTGCTGTCAACGTGGGAAACATTACTGAAATAATATCATCGAATGAAGACACCTTCTCTAAAGAAATTGAAAATACAGTAGATACCGCAAGATTGGTAAATTTAACGATAGAAAAAATAGATTCACCACTTGATACTGGAAAAGTAATTCCAGTTAATGACCCTAATGAAATATTATCAACGCCCGCCAACTTAATTCTCCCAGGGAATGCAAAAGATATATTTAAGATAATTTATCAAGGCCCAAAAGATAATAAAGAACGTTACTATAGATTAAATTGGAAAGATGATCCTATTGGCGAGAGTGGTGTTACACAAAGTGCAAAATCGGCATCAGCAACAACATCAGCAACAATTAGTACAATTCTCGTAGTCGCACCAAGAATTGAAAAATTTAATTATAAATACACTAGTTCTCAAGTTTCGAATACTGGAAACAGCACCTTCCGTGTAGTGGCTTCAGGCCCTTGTTTAGCAGAAAAACAAAAACACGGAGTGGATGGTATTTGCCGCGAGCGTTATTACCTCATGCCAAATTTAGCCGTCAAATTACAATTTGTCGATGTCACAAATAAAAAATCAAGCGTAGGTATTTGGCACAAAGGAGAGTTCATTGTTGTCAAATAATTAAGAATGGACTTAAATTATGCGTAAAAGTGCTATTGCTTTATCAATATTAAGTATTATTTTTTCGAATACGATTAATGCCAATGAAATGAAAAGCGTTAAGATCGGTGGATATATTATTCCTCCTGCATTTGTTAGTGCATTGGAAGAAGGAATGTCTGTACCTGTTTTTTTACGACTAAATGATGATACGGTAACCAATCAGAGCGAAAGCAAAATTGCAGATGCAGTTATTGTAGTCGATCATGGTAATATTAAATTATCAAGTATTCATCTCATTGAAAATGAGCACGGTGCGAAACTAAATAATTTACTAATCGATAAACTTGAAGAAAAAAAGGATGCCATTTTTAATGAAAATAATGGCATTGTTATTGATAATAATGCAACCCTTCAATTAAATATTTCTTCATTTAATTTATCATTAGATGTTGATAAAGCTGCTTTTTCGCCAAAAGAACATGCGCGGCAATCTGTACTAGGAAATTCTTCAGTTAATTCATTTTCAGCAGTAGCTAACTATGATTTAGGGGTATTTCAGAGCCGTGTTAAAGATTCAAAAGATACATCCAGTAGCTATTTCAATTTAGATACATTATTCGCAGCTGCGGAACATCACTTTAATGTAAATGCATCAGCATATAGCATTGGAAAATCTAATTCTAATGTTGAATTGTATCGTGCAATGTATGAGCGTGACTTCAACGGATTCCGTTTTGCTCTTGGGCTAATGAGTACGTGGAATTTGCAATCTATTGCCAGCTTAACTGCCCTTAGCAGCAGTAAAATTTATGCGGCATCAATAGGGAACAACTCCTCAAGTATGGTGACAAATAAGCAGCAATCACTCACGCCGATTTATGCTTTTTTAAATAGTCCTGGTGAAGTACGTATTTATCGACAAGGTAAATTATTAAATATTCAAAATTTTCCCATGGGTAATTTTGAAATTGATACAAGTATACTGCCCTATGGCATTTACGACGTCACTATTGAGACGGTTATCGATGGCAAAATTGTCACAACACAGCACCAAACAATTAATAAATCCTTCGGTGCGATAACAGGCGGTTTTGATAAACTCAATTGGGAAGTTTATGGTGGTTATATTGACTTTGATAAGCGTCATTATGTAAGAGATGAAGGCTCAACGAGTCAAACTCCTGGTAAAAGCCATTTAATCGGAGCCTCTTTCGCTTATAACTTCCCAGTGTTGTCTGGCGTGCGTTTTCAAATGTCAAATTATGGATTTGATAAATTTGTTGTACAAGAAACAAGTATCAATGCGGCTTTAAATAACTATATCTCAGTTAACTGGCAAGGGATGCTAGAAAACCATGGTAGTTATCGGAACATTGCGACTCTTTCGGTCAATATACCTGAAGGTTACGGTTCTTTGTGGGCATCTAAAGAAAAAACTGTAGTGAGCGGTGACTTACCACTTTATGATGCTGACAGTTATTCTTATGGCGGGACCATTAATTTTGACAAAATAGTTGATAGAACAGGGTCACTGACTATTAGTAATACTAAAGATCGTCGTATTGGCAGTGATTCAATTAACTATGAATATGCGAATACATTATTCTCTGGCCGTTATGGAACGGTGGGGTTAAGGGCGGGTATACAGCGTTATCATTATGATAATCAAAATAGCACCAACGAGAAATATATTAACCTCGATTTTTCCTTACCTTTATCAACATGGTTGAGCACGGGTGTTTCCTCAACAAATGGTAATGTGAAAGCAAATATTTATGCGAATAAGAATTTTGAAAATTCAGTGATTACCAATGCAGGAGTTTCTGTCTCCAAATTAGTCCGAGATAAAGATAATGGTGAATCCAATTTTTCAACATTAGGCTATGCTTCTTATGATACTAAATATAACTCAGGTACCGTGACTATTAATCGCCCTGATAATAACAGGCTTAATGGTAATTTAACCTCTCGTGGCTCTGTGGCATATAGCAACGGCATGATCATGCCAAGTGGGCAACAAGGCAAATCGGGCGTCATTATCAATTCCGATATAAAAGGTAGCGGCAGCATGGTCGCAAAAGTAAATGGGCAGAATTACCCAATTAGCGGAAAGAATACCTTTATTCCATTATCCCCTTATTCGGATTATAACATTCAATTAATGAATGACGGAAAATCAAAAGACAGTTTTGATATTGTTTCAGGGCGAAATAAATCCGTCACATTATACCCAGGGAACATTGCTCTTTATCAACCTGAGGTAAGACAATTAGTCACGGTATTTGGTCGTCTGAAATCACCAAATGGTGAATATATAAAATATGCCTCAATTCGAAATCATATTGGTCGCACAAAAACGGACCAAAATGGTGAGTTTTCCATGGACGTTGACGTCCGATATCCAGTGATATCTTTATTACAAGATGATCAGCAAACAATTTGCGAAGCAGATTTAAACCTTCAAGGTGCACGTGGTGCATTGTGGGTCGGTGAGGTGACATGTCAACCTCAAGAAGCATTGGCTAAACGTTAATTATCACTTTAAGGCTAATTTAATATGCGATTATTATCGATAACAGCATTTTTTATTTCATTTTCGGTTCTGATACCGAATTCGTTTTCTGCAACAGCGCCATTACAAGAGTATGTCATTGTTGAAAACCAAGTTGATAACGAATTCTTTATTGTTGCCAATAGAGTTGACCCACGCTTCTCGGGCTCAAATGTATTCACAAAATACCAGCGCAATAGACAATATAGTTTAGGCTATATGGGATATACAGGAACACCTTTTAGCTCAACTTATAATACAGGTGATATCTGGTTAGAAAATTCTCCCGTAAGCCAACCTTTTATCGGGAATCGTTGCATGACAAATAACCGAAATTGCCCGGCAACGTCTTATTGGTCAGCTCAGCAATTACGAGATAATGGTGCATATAAAATCCAACAAACAGGAACACCGGGTGAGTCTGGATATTCAAGACCAATATTTTCTGAATCTTTTTATCGCTGGTTAGCCGAAATCCCACCGGGAACAGAGTACACTTTTGATTTAAGAACCTGCACAAGCCGCGACGATTATGATTTAAGTAACTCGACCTGTATGACGAGTGGAGGAAGAACAACAACACAACAACATTACATTCCAACCAATAAAAAAGGCAATATTATTCTAAAAGGAACGGGCGCCTTACAAGAAGTCTTTGTGGATAGCAATGGCAATCCAACTATTGGGCTCGGTTCTAATTTTTGCTCGACAGGGATTGTTGGAAATACTTCTGGAATTATTTGTAAGTTGGTTGAATTAGAAACCCAAGGACAATCTATCGGCGGTACATTTACAGTACGTATGTATATTGATAGTGCAAAGTTAGGTTTAGCTAGAGATCCCCGTGCTGCACTTATTCAATATAAAGGGAGTAACAGCACACGCTGGACAAATTGGTCATCAACAACAAACATGTCAGAGATCTTTAATAATGGTTCACAAAATATTGAAGTTTTTCTCTCAAATGAATATTTAAAATCAATTGTTGACGCTTCACCTAATTCAACAGTCACACTTGCTGATAGTGTATATACTTTTGGTTTTCAATCACCACTTCCTCAATCTGGATTTTACGAATTTACACCTTCAAATTTCTTAATAATTAAGCCGAGAGATTATGGAATTAGTATTATTCCTGCAGATTTTAACCCAAACCAATCCAAAACAGGAAAAGTCGGCAATGATGAGCCACCGATAGAATTTAATTATATCGTCACGACTAGCGGGCCAAGGCAAGCGGACTCTATTACAGCAAAAGTTGAAGGACCAAACACAACATTAAAAGGACAGTCATACTGTTTATTTACCTCAAGCGATAATAAACTTAATGTTCCTTTTTCCGCTTATCTTTCATTTAAAAATGAAAATGGCACTAAAGAATCACACCGAGCAAGTTGTGATAATAATGAAATTTCATTAAAAAATGCATTATGGTCTGAAACACCATGGGATAGGCCTAATGAGGATTTAGGGTCTTTTTATCGAACTAACTTAGATTTATCATTTCCAATGAATGACTCTGAATCATTTTTTACATTGGATGGTATTGATTGGCTAGGCACCGTTTCTGCAAGTGGCACAATAACTGTCAAAGCTATTTGGACAGGGCCCGATATTCAATAATATCTAATGGCTACTTTTAGGGCGACTTGTAAAAATTCAAGTCCCCCTTTTATTGAACCCCATATACACTTAAATTTTGGTTTGGATTTTTTAATATGAAACTATTTTATTTACTTAAAATCCTATTATTAGTTGTGCTATCAGTATTTTACAATAATGCTATTGCTTTATATATCAATGCAGATATTTCTTCGATGGAGTCAGGGCAAGAGTTTTTTTCTAAGCCATACATCAACGACACAGATAAGACTAATTTATATAGTTTTAGTGCCTACAAAATTGATAAACCAGGTAACCAAGAATATGGGGCACCTCTCCATAATGGCGAGATTATTTTTACTCCATTGAAGAAAATTTTATTACCTGGGGAACAAGAGTTTTTTAAGATTTTTTATCGAGGAGAAGCCGATGAGACCGAGCGCTATTATAAGATCATCATTAGCGAAACCCCTCTTGATATGCGTAATGATGATGAACAAAAAAAGCGACCTTTATTTTACCCAACGGTTAGCCTAGAAACCTATTTCGTTGTGAGACCTCAAAAACCAGATTTTAAATATGAGCTTAATCCAAGTACTAACACTCTAAAAAATACGGGTAATACCTATTTTAGAGTACTCTTACATGAAAGCTGTGATGCTAATGATGATTCTGAGCCTTATGTATTTTACTTATTACCCGGCCAAGAGTCTAAAGATGAGCGTCTTAAAAAGAAAAGTCGTAAATATATTGTAATATTTGATAAATATTACCCAATTGGCAATTGCACCTAAAATTCAATTATATCAATAAATTAAAAAATAAAAATAGCAAATTAATTTAGGTCTCTATGATTTAAAATAGAGGTTAATACTGCTTTTTATCTATGTGCGAGACATCAAAACAAAAATATCAGCTTCATTAATACAATACACTGAAATTTTTGCCATTACATATATAACCAATCGTTATAAACAAAAATTTATTTTCATATTTTCTTCTCAAGAAGAGAGTAGTATATTACACTGATATAATTACTTTAAAATCAATGACTATCATGTTAGCTAAAAGTGACCAAACTAAGCACATATTTTAATAACTAAATAAGAGTCATGTATGATATATATACTGAACAACATAATAAAATATAACTCTGACTTAGGTGAAATATTTAGGGTAGAAACAGAACTCAGTGTAATGAAATTAACACCCGTGTTGAATTATATTTTCATAATACTAATTCAGAATAATAAAACGACTATCACTCGTGAAGAGATACTAGAAAAAATATTAAATAAATATGACTTAAAAGTTTCGATAAACACCCTTAACCAATACATTAGTACATTAAGAAAGGTATTACATCAACAGCTTTTAGTTGAAAATGCGATCCTAAGCATATCAAAAAAAGGCCTTGTGATCTCTTCTGAAATTCAAATTGAAGAATCGATTACCAAATTCAATAATAAAATAGAGAAAAGCCTAGATCCCCCTCCCACTTCAAGCAATAAATCTAACAAATCACTATTACTTAGTGATAAAAATCATATTGTTAAAAAAACATTATTGATAATTAGTATTTTTTTAATTTTGGTGATCATTTACCTTATAAATCAAATTCATGCAGTAAAATTTCCATATACATCAATACAATCATACAAAATTAGCACAATTGGAGATTGCCCTGTTTATGGGTTCAAAGATAATTATGAAAAAAACATAAGTGACACAATAAGCAAACAAGTAATTGATTTTAACTTAACCTGTGAAGATTCTGATATTTTTTATTATTATAACAACATACAAAGCTTAGGGAAAAACAAACATAGCTTATTAGTAAAATGCAAAAAAAATAAAGATTGCATTTCAACAAGAGTGAATTGGCAGGATAAAAATGACTAATAAAACACTATATTCATTGATACTACTTTTTTCATTAATTATCGTTTCCTTGTTATTTTACTTAAATTTAGAAAAAAGTAAAACACAATATTGTGAAGCAACTGTTTCCTCTAATTTCATATTAGCCAATAACAAATCATCATATACACTAAATATGAAATTAGTAAAAAACAATGATAACAGTGGATATATTAAATTATTAGGAACAATTACAACTGATAAGACATATACTGTTAATCGAGTTGTTCATTTCAATCAATCATCAAGAAAGTATGTGAAGGATTTAAAATTAACAATAAATTATGATAAAAAATCTTTAAATGACAATGTTCCTGATGATATATTTGAAAAATATTTCAAGGTATTCAATCTAAATTCAATTGCATATGTAGAAATTGATGAGATAACTTCTGATTGGTACCTTTTCTCTAGTTCATTTGGCCCATATTTTGTCTGTAACAGGAAAGATAAATTAAATAAAATTTAACACATAGCGTTCTACTTACAAAGTAGTTCAGGTAATAATCAATATTGTATCTCTTACTCGTGTTGCCCTTTTCATTTTTATCCAACTAAGCAGATTTAATTATGCTTTGCCTATAATTAAATTTATATGCTACCTACCGATAAGTACCAAATCAATCCCTAATAAATCACTCTTTCAACTTAATCTATAAATATTTTTTTGTAATTTTATGTAAAAATATAAATAATTATTTTTAGATGACTATAAATCCATTTTTTTCATTTATTGTTTATTATATTCTCACTTTTAAGTCAATTTATAAGATTGATGTAATGCATTGTTTTTATTGAACTATAAAAACCTATATTTTGATTTAATAGTCTATACTCATTATTAACATTAATATCAATAGGCAAAAACTATCAAATCAACTATTTTTGATTCATTAAAACAATTTCACATTGGTAACTAAAAAATATAATCTATTACTCATAGAGAAAATCAAAAAATTTAAAGTAATGCCATCTTTAATAGCTAACTTTAAAATAATAAGTTCCTAATAGAGAGAGTATAAAATGAAATATATCAATACTAAAGAATTGAATAAAGGTAATGACCTAGATATTGTTATGGCTACCGCAAAATACTTGAAATCCGCACGTATTGAAAAATCATTAACAGGAACAGAATTAGGAAAATTATTAAATTTAAGCCAACAACAAATATCAAGGTATGAGAATGGCCAATCTGCTATTTCTATTGATAGCCTTCATATATACCTTAAAGCATTAGGTAAAGATTGGTTAGATTATTTCAGATCTGTTATCTTAGTTAGAGTTCATGCGAATTATTATTAATACAGTCATACAGAATTCAAACTTATAATTTCGATAAAATCGTGATAGAACCTAAAAATAGTTAATGTGATTAAAAAGAATATAAATTATTCTCATAAATCTATTAATTATAAATCTCCTTATATCAAAAATTAACTCAAAGAAATCATTAGAAGCAAAAAATGTATTGTTTATAAATTCAACAAAAAAGTGATACGAAAAAGAAAGGAACTCTCATGCAGCTAAATACTGTCATGCTAAAAAAAAACGCCACGCTAATTTATTAGCGTGGCGTTATAATTTGGCGGAACGGACGGGACTCGAACCCGCGACCCCCTGCGTGACAGGCAGGTATTCTAACCAACTGAACTACCGCTCCTGATGTTCCCTGTTGGGAACGCCATGCATATTACGAAGACTTGAAGAACTCGTCAACACTTTTTCTTGTAAAATCGCGCAGTTGAGCAGTTTTTAGCCTTTAAAAGGGCTCATAATGTAAATCCATTCGCATGCGTTAATAATAAATTCAATTATTAATGTAAATTTTCAGCTTCATCAGAAGATTGCCGCCAAAGACAGGGTTTCCCGCCCTTCTTATCAACAATATCCAACCGAGCTTCATGAGCAATGAGCTCCTCATCAGAAGCAAAAATGACTCTAAGACCACTCTGAGGACGCTCAATCCTTTGAATTTCATACTCTTGCTCATTATTAGCAGATTCTGAATCCATCGAAAATGACAATGAAGTTTGCCCACCCGTCATTGCCAAATAGACATCTGACAGGATCTCGGCATCGAGTAACGCCCCGTGCAGTGTTCGTTTAGCGTTATCAATTAAATAACGGTCACATAGCGCATCCAAGTTATTCCGTTTACCAGGAAAAAGTTTACGAGCCAACACTAAGCTATCAGTGATAGTGCAAAACTCTTGTGTAGGCGGAATACCTTTATTGAGTTTACGGAATTCATAATCCATAAACCCGATATCAAAGGGAGCATTATGAATAACAAGTTCAGCTCCTCGAATAAATTCAAGGAATTCATCTGCAATTTCTGCAAAAACGGGTTTATCTTGTAAAAATTCGTCACTGATCCCATGAACTTCAAATGCTTCAGGGTCAACTAAGCGATCAGGCTTAATATAGACGTGAAAGTTACGCCCTGTTAAACGACGGTTAATAACTTCAACCGCACCAATCTCAATAATGTTGTGGCCTTCATAATGAACCCCAAGCTTATTCATACCCGTGGTTTCAGTATCAAGGACAATTTGTCTGGTTATCACCGTGCTCATAATGTTTTTTTGTGTCAAACTAGAGGTGAATGAATAATATAGAGTGTACCAGAAATGACAAAGCAGGTAGAAATTTTCACGGATGGTTCCTGTTTGGGCAATCCAGGCCCTGGAGGATACGGGGTGGTTCTTCGTTATCAACAACACGAAAAAACCTTAAGCGATGGTTATTTTATGACCACAAACAATCGTATGGAACTACTTGCAGCCATTGTCGCTCTTGAATCCCTAAAGCGGCCTTGTGACATTATTTTAACCACAGATAGCCAATATGTACGCCAAGGGATCACCCAGTGGATCCACAGTTGGAAGCGCAAACAATGGCGCAAAGCCGATAAATCACCCGTAGTGAATGTGGATTTATGGAAACGCCTCGATGAAGCAATTCAAAGACATACTATTGATTGGCGTTGGGTCAAAGGCCATGCAGGTCACCCTGAAAATGAAAAATGTGATGAGCTGGCTCGTGCTGCGGCTTCAGCACCGACCAAGGAAGATACCGGTTACCAACCCGCACAAAATTAAGAAGGGTCGTTTATCTTCATTGATTTACTGATCTCCTTCGCAGCACCAAGCGCGGTTCCAATCTTAACCTTTGGTTGTTTGAATTTTAGTGGTGTCGGAGTTAATGGACAAGTCCGTTTCCGCGCCACAATCACACTTAGAGCACCAATCCCCCCACAGCTTTTATTCACTCGCCTTTGTGCGCTCAACCAAGGGATTACTTGGCAATTACGATGATATAAAACTTCATAGTTTAATAAACTTAGCCAATCAAATACCCTGACAGATGGAAAAAAACGGCTACAATAAGGCTGCCGTTTACGCAAAACAGGTACGAGTTTCGCCATTCCGACAAGACTAAAAGGGTTAAAACCTGAAATGATTAACCAGCCATCATCAATTAGCACCCGGTCAACTTCCCGTAAAAGCCAATGAGGGTCATGGCTATAGGCCAAGCAGTGAGTCATTAGGCAGGCATCTATAGATTTTTGGGTTAATGGCAATGCTTCGGGCTTGGCGACAAGATTAAAACGAGGGTCACCAGTGCCAACATTAAACTGATGGGAAATTAGGCAATCGTCGGTATGGATTTCAGTACTTAAATGGCCTAACTTAAGCAAATGAAAGCCGAATATCTTCGGCCACCAAGGGCTAAGTTGATTTTCTATAGCTTGACGGTATTGTTCCCCAAAAGGAATATCAGACCAACTAACAGGCATTTGAATTTTTTTATCAATACGCGCAGGCTTCATGAAATTCCCCTATTAACTATTAGCAAGTATCGAGGTCATTATGGAGTTAATTCGAGTACCCGCTTTAAACGATAACTACATTTGGGTTTTAGTCGATAGCCACCAACAGTGTATCATCGTTGACCCAGCAGAGGCAGAGCCCGTGCTTGAAATAATGACAGCCAAGCAACTAGCTCCTGTCGCCATCCTGCTAACTCACCACCATAATGACCATACTGGCGGTGTAAAAGGGATTTTAAGCAAATTTACAACACTTCCGGTTTTTGGCCCACAAGAAACCCAATCTAAAGGGGCAACAGAAATAGTCGAAAACGGTGATAAGGTTATAATTAACGAGTTCAATCTACAGGTTATTTCATTATCAGGCCATACCTCTGAGCATATCGGCTTTTACCAAGCACCTTATCTATTCTGTGGTGACACCCTATTTTCCGCGGGTTGCGGACGGATATTTGAAGGAACCCCCGAGCAAATGTTCGAATCTATCCAAAAAATTGCCGAGCTTCCTGATGAAACCTTAATTTGCTGTGCTCATGAATATACTTTATCTAATCTTAAATTTGCACACCATGTATGGCCTGAAAATGAAGCCATCACTCAATATTTACAAAAAATAACGCAAATACGTGACAAACATCAACCAACAGTACCCACTTCATTGAAAACAGAGAAAAAAATTAATATCTTTCTGCAATGCGATAACGTTCAATTACAGAAAAAACTCAATATTAACGTACAAAATCCACCTTTAAGGGCTGTTTTCACCCTGTTGCGTCAATTAAAAGACCAATATTAAAGTTTAATGATTGTCATATCGGGGTGGGATAAGTATTATTGTTCGACTTTTAAACATCAAAATGAAGAACAATAGAAAAGAATGAAGATAATCGCGACGCTTATCGCCGTTGTTCTGTTGGCCGGATGCCAAACTGCCCCGAAAAAAATTAAGCAGAACAAAACTCCAACTAACCATACAATTGAAACTGTTGCACCACATAACCAAGCAGCCAGTCGACAATTACCCAAAGCCGATTATGACTTATGGGGCTATATTAGCGATGAACTAAAAATGGATATCCCTGATAAACCTCAAGTTAGGGAATTAGCAAACAGTTATTTAGATAAACAACGTTTTGTCTACGATGTGGCATTAAGAGCTGAGCCATACATGTACCTCATCGTAGACGAAATTAATGAGCGAAATTTACCTATGGAATTAGCTTTAATTCCTATTGTTGAAAGCTCATTTAATCCTAAAGCGACCTCCCCAGCACAAGCTGCTGGCCTATGGCAAATCGTTCCTATCACGGCACGCTCATATGGCCTAAAACAGACACAATGGGTTGATGAACGCAGAGATGTGGTTTCTTCAACTAAAGCAGCCTTTGACCTTCTCGAAAACTTAAATGTTATGTTCGGCCATGATTGGGAGCTCACTCTTGCGGCCTATAACTGTGGAGAAGGTTGCGTACAAAATGCTATCAAGAAAAATGAAGCTGCCGGGTTACCTACTGATTTTTGGTCACTCTCTTTACCAAAAGAAACTAAACAGTACGTACCTAAAATCTTAGCGCTTAGCCAAGTATTGAAAAACCCTGAAAAGTATCAAGTTAATTTACCGACAAGTAATAAAAATAGAGCACTCACTCAAATTGATGTCGGCCAACAAATCACGTTATCTCAAGCAGCAGAGCTGGCTGGGCTAACAGTTGAATCGGTAAAAACATATAATTCTGGCTATACACGTGGCATAACATCGCCAAATGGCCCTCATTATATTATGTTACCTACCGCGAAAGCTGAACAATTCAAAATATCACTGTCAGACCAAGATGTTTTAAACACGATCCGTTTAGCTGCGCAACAAAATCAGCAGATAAAAACAGTACAACCCACCGCAATTTCGAGTGCGCGTCAAAATAGGGCTAAAATAGCCACATATAAGGTGCGCAAAGGTGAGTCCGTCGCAAGTATTGCAAAAAAATTCAATACTACCGCGAAGAATATTCAAAAGCTAAATGGGTTAAAAACCGCAAGCGTTATCAAGCCTGGGCAAGTATTAAAAGTTTCAAATACAGCGTCTACGGTGAGCAATCGTAAGGCAAAAACTTATAAAGTAAGGAAAGGCGATTCCTACTATAGCATTGCGAAACGTCATGGCATAAAACTCAATGACCTAATGACGTGGAATTCCGGTGTTAAAATGGCCGACCTGAAACCCGGGGTAACCTTGAACCTCTACCTTTAAGTTATGCTTAACAAAAAAAGCTTTTGTCTATTTCAGGCAGAAGCTTTTCTATTTTTTAATTCTGTTATTAGTAAAAATAAATTATTTGAATGAATTAAATGGGATAATAATTTTTATAACATCTTTTGTATAAACACTTCATATTCACCGCACTAAAATAACTGATGGTTAAACTATAATATAAATGCTTCATGAAATTGAGTTTAAGCAGAACATACACAACTCAAACTTCAACCACCCACTAATAAATTAGAAAAAAGTAGTTTATTGGTGGTGACATATGTGATAATAATGCTATTATTATATCGCGGCTAGTTTAGTCCGAGCTGCCAGTCCGTATTCGAACATCGCTTATGTATTATATTAATAATCTTCGAAAAGTTTAACGAACTAGCAATAATCTTATATTTTTCAATATATTAATGAGCAACTTTTATATTGAACATAGGTGCTTTAATTAGTTAACATGATATTATTATTGATAAAAAATACACACAGCAAAAGTCAGATTCGCCTACGGAGGTGATTATGGATGAATACTCACCCAAAAAACATGATATAGCAGAGCTAAAATACTTATGTAATAGCCTCAATAGAGATGCTATTTTAAGCTTACAAAAAACAAATACACACTGGATTAATGACTTAAGCTCCCCTCAAAGCGCAGCCTTGAATGAGCTTATTGAACATATCGCTGCATTTGTATGGCGGTTTAAAATCAAATATCCAAAAGAGAATCTTGTTATATCACTTATCGAAGAGTACCTCGATGAGACCTATGACTTATTCGGTAGCCCGGTCATCACGCTCAGTGAAGTTATAGACTGGGAAGCAATGAACCAGAGTCTTGTCGCTGTGCTGGATGATGACCTAAAATGTCTAACCAGCAAAACCTAAAGATATTATTTATCTTTAGTTCAAACTATAAAACCATATATTAATAAGTAATTTTGCACAAAAGAAAGGGTATTATGACCAAATTTGATTATCTGATGCGTTTAAGAAAATGTACAACAATTGAAACTCTTGAGCGTGTCATTGAAAAAAACAAGTATGAATTATCTGATGATGAGCTAGAGCTATTCTACTCCGCAGCAGATCACCGCTTAGCTGAACTCACAATGAATAAGCTTTATGATAAAATCCCAGCTTCTGTTTGGAAGTTTGTTAGATAATACCTCATTAACACGCACAGATAGTGAATGGTTATGGCCGGTAAACCCACTTATCGGCTGGACGCGATGTAATTATTGTTAGCATTATAATTATGCTAATAAAAACCTTTACTGCTTTTCATTTCAATCTACTTTTTTCTTATCATAATAATTAAGGTTGTATTCTTAACCTTTCTTTTTTTAACTTTTGAATTTATTTAAGTTAATGAACTTAATTTACATTTATAAAAATAAAAAAAGAACAATTAAAGATTATATTCATAACAAATTAGAATATATGGATTGATATGCAGAAAAGAGTACGTAGAATTGGGTGGGAGCCCTGCCAGCGACATCCCGGCACACACGACCCCTGCTATGGCTGCTTCCTTCCAGACCTGACCAAGTTAACAAGTTAGTGTTGCGGGAGAACCAACAGAGCCCCCATTGATTGCTTCTTTCAAAGCAGGGGCATTATGCTTGATAGTCGTTGAAATAGCAAGAAACCCATGATTAAGTGACGATTTATTACACAAAGAACCTTTGAAAATAGCGACTCAACTAAGAAATCGCTTATTCGCTAATTTGCAGATACCATCAATAATTCAACATTTTTTGTGATGCCGTTATTGATAACCTCTACAACACTATCACTAATGTATAATAATTTTCCATCTGCGTTCACGGTTGCATTAACAACGAGTGTACCTTCCTGCCTAACTTCATTTTTTTGGTAAGTGAGCTCAAAGGGAATTGTCGGGCGATTGTTCACTGAATTATAATATTTTTGAGATAATATTAGGGCTGGCAAGTCCGCCACCGTTGTATCCGCCAGAGTAATTGTAACAACCGCACCTTCAGGTAAAGCAGTATTCTGTAAAATGACAACACGGCCCTCGATTTTCCCTGAATCTACCGTCTGATTATTATTACTATTTTTAGCATTAAGTGCTTTTTCGTTGGGCTTTGTGCTATTCCCTTCACAACTAACCAACATTAAAAGTACTAATAAGCTAACAATGTAGCGAAAAAACTTCATAGTTATTACCTATAATACAATGTTTACTAAAACATTTTTAAATAATCGGAATAGACAAATCATTTTCTGATTGGTGAATAATAAAAAGTATAGCTAATATTGGTAGAATAATACATTTATATTTCCAAATGTAACAATGCGTAACCTGAATTTATTCGATAACAATTAACCTACCTATTCAGGATAAATAATGGGAAAATACGAGTATCTCATTCACATATAACAGAACTAAGATGACTATGAGCCCAGAATTACAGAATTTAATTAGCCTAATCGAACTCGAAAAAATTGAAGAAGGTATTTTTCGGGGACAAAGTGAAGACCTTGGTTTGCCTCAAGTTTTTGGCGGACAAGTTGTTGGACAAGCCATGTATGCAGCGAAACAAACCATACCTGAAGAGCGAGCGATTAATTCTTTTCATAGTTATTTTTTACGTCCAGGCGATAGCTCACGTCCTATTGTTTATGACGTTGAAATTTTACGCGATGGCGGAAGTTTTAGCGCACGTCGAGTGAGCGCCATTCAAAACGGCAAGCCTATCTTCTTTATGACCGCATCATTTCAATCTCAAGAAGAAGGTTATAATCATCAAAACTTGATGCCGGATGTACCACCACCGACTTCGTTAATTTCTCAAGATGATATTGTGCAAAGTTTGGCTGATAAATTGCCAGAATCAGTTAAAAAATATGCTCTTAGGCCAACTCCCTTTGAATTTCGTCCTGTTGAGTTTTACAGCCCATTCGATTCCGCACCTCAAGAGCCGTTTCGTTATATTTGGTTTAAAGCGAAAGGACAGTTACCGGAGCTACCTTCGCTGCATCACTATTTGTTAGGTTATGCATCTGATTACAATTTCCTTCCAGCCGCATTGCAACCGCATGGTAGAGGCTTTATGGAACGAGACCTACAAGTCGCAACGATTGATCATTCAATGTGGTTCCATCGTCCATTCAAAATTGATGATTGGTTACTGTATGCCGTAGAAAGTCCCTCGGCATCTGGTGGAAGGGGTTTTGTTAAAGGACAACTCTATAATTTACAAGGTGATCTTGTTGCAACCGCAGTCCAAGAAGGTGTAATTCGGCATAGGCAACCCCATAAATAAAGCGGAGTTTCGAGTAAGTGATTACTTACTTAGAAAGGTAGATGAGTCGGTTTAAAAAGGTAATGGCAGCCAGCAATAAGCTGCCATTATCAATTTACACAAAGCACAGTATTATCCTGTAATTATCATTACATTAAGATTAATTGTAGGCACTTTCACCATGAGAAGTAATATCTAAACCTTCCCTTTCTTTTTCAACATTAATGCGTAAACCTGAAGTTTTCGCTGCCACTTTAAATGCAATATAAGCAACGATTGCGGTCCAAACAACACAAACTAGTATGCTGACGGCTTGAATTCCGACTTGTTTCATCATCGTAATACCCTCCGCAAAACCACTTCCGCCTAATGCCGTTGAAGTAAATACCCCCGTTAGTAAACAACCTAAAATCCCGCAGACACCATGAACACCAAAAACATCGCAAACATCATCAACTTTTAATCGACGCTTTAAAATCACAACACCCCATAAACCCGCCAGCCCAGACAATACCCCTATAATTAATGCCCCACCGACCCCAACCGTTCCTGCCGCTGGCGTAACCCCAACTAACCCAGCTAAGCAACCAGAGCAAGCACCTAATAATGAAGGTTTTTCCCTGAAAAGCCACTCAGCTAAAGTCCATGATAAAATAGCACCAGCCGCAGCTGCGATAGTGTTCACAAACGCTAATGCAGCGATACTATTAGCACTTCCGGCCGAACCTGCATTGAAACCAAACCAGCCAATGAATAGTATGGATGTTCCCATAAACACCATAGGTAAGTTATGTGGTTTAATAGCCTCTTTTCCTAACCCAGTACGATGCCCAAGTAAGTAAGCACCAACTAAACCGGCAACAGCCGCATTAATATGAACAACCGTACCCCCAGCAAAATCTAGTGCGCCATCTTGCGATAAAATACCGCCGCCCCATACCATGTGTGCCATTGGTAAATAAGCAAATGTCGTCCAAATAATCGTAAAAATTAAAATTGCAGAAAATTTAATCCGCTCCCCTAGTGCACCAACCACCAATGCGACCGTTAAGCATGCAAATGCCCCTTGAAAAACAACGTGAATAAATTGAGGGATCGGTCCAGATAAGCTTTCAACAGTGATATTTTTTAACATAATCTGACTAAAACCACCGATAAAATCATTTCCCTCACTAAAAGCTAAGCTGTACCCATAAACAATCCAAATAACAGACACTAAAGCGAAAATAACCGCGGTTTGAGCCATTAAAGAAAGAACATTTTTGCTTCTTAGTAGCCCACCATAGAATAATGCGATACCTGGAAGTATCATGAAAATAACTAAAGCAGTCGCTATCATCATAAATGCGTTATCCGCTTTATCTAGGGTTTCCTCTGCTGCAAGCACCGTTATTGGAAAACTCCCCATTGATATCAATAGACATAAGTATTGGAACCCTTTGCGCATAATTGCTCTCCTACAGTGCTTCGTCTTGTTTTTCACCTGTACGAATACGTACAGCTTGCTCTAATGACAAAATAAATATTTTTCCATCCCCGACTTGGCCCGTATAAGCTTTTTTTTCGATTGTTTCAATTACCTGTTCTACTAACTCATCAGAAACCGCTATTTCCATACGTACTTTAGGTAAAAAATCGACAGTATATTCAGCTCCTCTATATAATTCGGCATGTCCTTTCTGTCGTCCAAACCCTCGAACTTCAGTAATAGTAAGCCCTTGAACACCAATATCTGATAGTGCTTCTCGGACTTCATCTAATTTAAATGGCTTAATGATTGCGATGATATATTTCATGCTCACTCCTATAAGTCAGGTGAATAAGCCGCTCAATATCTTGAACAGCACTAACGTTATAGCAAATCGTGTGCCAAAATATATTTATCCATATTATTCAATAGGAAAGAACAAAATAAAAAACCACTCGAATGAGTGGCTTTAGGTCTTGCATTATAAGAGTGCAGAATAATTAACTAGTTATACTCTCAATTTCAGCATCACAACGGGCATTCAATGATTCCCCAACTTGTTGCAACTGGTACATTTGATAATAACGTCCTTTTTGCTGTAAAAGCTGCAAATGTTTACCTTGCTCAACAATTGCACCACGATGTAACACAACGACTTGATCAGCATCGACGATTGTCGATAAACGATGAGCTATCACGACGAGCGTAGTATGTTGACGGATCATTCGTAATGCTTTTTGTATCGCTTGCTCAGTCCCTGAGTCAATATTCGCCGTTGCTTCATCCAAAATTAAAATTTTAGGTGTGACCACAAGTACTCGAGCCATCGCTAGTAATTGTCTTTGCCCAACAGACAAGGTGTTTCCTTGTTCACCAAGTACGGTATCTAGCCCATCAGGTAACCCACGAACTAACTCAGCAAGCTGAACAGTTTCAATAACTTCCCAAACTTTATCTTGGCTAATCTCACGCCCTAGTGCGACGTTATCAAAAAAAGAAGCCGCAAGGACAACAGGGTCTTGTTGCACCATCGCAATACCATGACGTAAAACTTGGTGAGATAGTGAACTCAAGTCACGTCCATCTAATAAAATATCCCCTTCCTGCCATGGGTAATACCCCATAATTAAATTTGCAATGGTACTTTTACCGCTCCCAGTATGACCGACCAATGCAACAAAATTATTATCAGGTACGTGTAAATTAATATCTTTAAGTACCATTTTGTTATCTCGGTAAGCAAAAGATAAATGGTTAATTGAGATTGAGCCACCTTGTAATGGCTCAATACTTTCCCCATAGTCTTGTTGCGGGCTATCCATGAGTTCAAAAACACGCTCACCTGAAACAACCGCTTGCTGAAGCATCGATTGCTGAGAAGTTAATTCGATAAGCGGTTCATTCAAACGACCTAAATAGTTAATAAATGCATATAAGACACCAACACCAATGGTAGTCGTTCCTTCAAACCCAAATAGCAATAGCAAGCCACACAATACTGAAGCTGAAAGTAAACTTAGTAATGGCCTTAATAGTAAGCCATCAAGTTTTAATGCTTTCATTCTTGCAAAATAATGGTCTTGACTAATACTTTGCATTTTTTCGCCAAACCTAGCCTGTTGGATAAATTGCTGAATAACCGTCATTCCACTAATGACTTCGTTAAAACCGTTGTTAATATCCGCAAGATAAGATCTGACACGACGTACAATCGGTGTACTTAAGCGCTGATAAACAAGCATCACCACAAATACAGCAGGAAAAATCATCACTGCAATTGATGCCATACGCCATTCCAATGAAAACATAGCAACTAACATGGCACAAATCAGGGCTAAACTCCGAAACACCGTCGGCACAACCATCACAAATAGATCTTTAATCACTTCAGTATCATTTGTAACTCGTGAAATCAATTGGCCAACAGGTTGTTTATCAAAGGCACTCAAAGGCTGCCTAAGGGCGGCATTCATCACATCTGTTCGTAATGTTTGCACGACTCCCACAGAAGCTTTATTAAATAAAATAATTTGATAGTAATGTAATAATGCAGCAATAACTTGAAGCAATATAAAACCAACGGCCATATATAAAGCCAGTGGCATGATGATTTGCTTTTTCGCAATCATGTTATCAATAAAATAACTGATCAGCAGAGGCCCGCTGACCTCCGCAATAGCGGCTAACCATAGCATTGCAATAGCAATCCCCATGGTGCCTCGGTGTGCTTTTCCGTAAGAAAGTAAACGCTTAAGTGCTGGCCATAGTGGTTTCTTTTGGCTCATAGCTCACCATCCAACGCCGCTTCAATCTGTTGGTACTGATACATATCTTTATACCAACCCGACTGTGCAATAAGCGCTTCATGCCTACCTCGGCTAATAATCGCACCTTGAGATAGCACAATAATATTGTCTGCTTCTACCAATGCAGATAGACGATGAGCGCTGATTATCATGGTTCTACCCTGCCGCCAATGACTTAAGTTTTGTAAAATCGTAAACTCGGTCTGCCCGTCAACGGCAGAAAGTGCATCATCTAACACCAAAATTTCTGCATTTTGTAAGATTGCCCTTGCAATAGAAATTCGTTGTTTCTGCCCACCAGACAACATAACTCCACGTTCACCAACCTGAGTAGAATAGCCTTCCGGTAAACGTAAAATATCATCATGTACACAAGCGACACGCGCTGCCTGCTCAATTTCTTCCTGAGTGGCATTAGGTCGCCCAAGTGCGATATTGCCTGCAACTGTATCTGAAAATAAAAATGGAGATTGATTTACGATAGATAACCGAGCACGCCATTCATTTAAACGGACCTCAGATAGTGGTAAACCTTGATAGAGGATTTCCCCTTCCGTAACATCAAATTGGCGCTGCAATAACGTCAACAATGTTGATTTCCCAGCCCCTGTTGGCCCACAGATCCCCAAAAATTGCCCAGGTTTTAGGTCAAACCGAATATCATGTAATGCTATTCGTGTGGTTTCTGGATAACTAAAATTGATGATATTCACATTCAAGTTTCCCTTTTCAGGCTGTAATGAATGCGAGCCATCCTGAATAACTAACGGTTCATTGAGTAAACTTAGAATACGACTATAAGCTGCACTACCTCGTTCAACGATATTAAACATCCATGCGAGCGCTAGCATTGGCCAAATCATTAATCCTAAATACATCACAAAGCTCGTTAATTCACCTAACGTCAATGTGTCGTTTAACACCATCCAGCTGCCACCTGCAATAGCGAGTAAATTGGCCATACCAATCGCCATAAAAATGGTGGGATCAAAACGCGCATCAACTTTAGCAACATGCATATTGCGACGTCCAGCCTCAGTGGCTACCTGTTCAAATTGATTCGATTGATGATCTTCAAGGCCAAAAGCTTTAATCATACGGATACTTGTTAAACTTTCTTGCGCATGATTATTTAAAGACGAAAATGCCCCTTGAGCATGCTTAAAACGCTGATGAAGCTGGTCACCATAACGCTTAATGACTAGTGCCATAATTGGCATTGGAATAAGTGCTAGTAAAGTCAGTTGCCAACTAATTTCAACACTCATCATGATGAGCACCGCACACCCCATCACCAATGAGTCAACTAATGTTAAAACACCTTCACCAGCTGCAAACACAACTCGGTCAACATCATTCGTCGTGCGTGCAATTAAATCCCCTGTTCGGTACTTAAGGTAAAACTCTTGATTTTGCAGACTTAATTGCCGATAAAATTTTTGTCGTAGCTGAACGGCTAACTTATAAGAAGCACCAAATAACCATAAACGCCAAACATACCGCAAACCATACACAACCAGTGCAATCAACAGCATGACTGAAACATAAGTAATCAACTGCTTTGTTGGCATTGCCCCTTTACTTATTCCATCAACAACCACACCAACGATGCGTGGAGGGACTAATTGTAAGATAGCAATAATAATGAGAAAGCAAACAGCACCGAGATAGCGCCGCCACTCACTCAAAAAATACCAACCTAGTTGTGAAAATAATCGCACGTAATACTGCCTTGAATATATTGATTTAATGATGCCTAAAAATGAGAAGCCGTAATCATCTACGTTATTACGGAGTTAATCAGGAATAGGCAATACTGTCGTATACTTGATTTTTTCCATTGCAAAACTTGAAGTCACATCGATTAAACCATGAACACCATTGACGAGTTTTTTATAAAATAAGTCATATGATTTCATGTCATGCACTTCTACTTGCATAAGGTAATCATACTCCCCAGCCATACGATAAAACATCAGAACTTCAGGAAGTTGACTGACAAAAGAAACAAATTGCTCATACCACTCACTATTATGATGCTGTGTTTTAATTGTCACAATTACCGTTAAACCTAAACCTAGCTTCTCACCGTCGAGTAAAGTCACTCGCCCTCGAATATAGCCCTCATCTTCAAGCCTTTTTAATCTTTTCCAGCACGGCGTAGATGTTAAATTAACAGCTTCAGCAAGGGTGTTTAGGGATAGGCTACTGTCATTTTGCAATAAACAAAGCAGCTTTTTGTCTATTTTATCTAGCATGATTGCTCTCTTGACTTGGGTGTAAGTACTTTTGTCGTTATTGTATTAGCTACATAACCATATTATGCAAAATTGAATAATTTAAAAACAATAAAGATGTTACCAAATGTCGTGATTATAGAATATTTTTATATGAATAACCAAATTCGCATATGAATAGTACTTCAATCAAACTCACTTTGTAAAAATAGAACTATTAATTACACCTTAGTACCGTTAACATGCTTCACTCTCTTCCCATCACATTTTAAAATGATATATCACCAAGGAGTACCTATGAAACGCGCAGTTGTGGTTTTCAGCGGAGGCCAAGACTCAACAACCTGTCTTATTCAAGCTTTGCAAAACTATGATGAAGTTCATTGTGTGACTTTCGATTATGGCCAGCGCCACCGTTTTGAAATCGAAGTCGCACAAAAGTTAAGCGTATCTCTAGGTGCTACAGCGCATAAAGTCTTAGATGTTACATTACTCAATGAATTAGCAATCAGCAGCTTAACTCGAGATAACATCCCAGTCCCTGATTTCACAGAAAGCGAGTCGAGCGGCCTGCCTAGCACTTTCGTACCTGGACGTAATATTTTATTTCTCACTCTCGCAGCAATATACGCCTATCAAGTCCAAGCAGAAGCGGTGATAACCGGTGTATGTGAAACCGATTTTTCAGGCTATCCCGATTGCCGTGATGAGTTTGTCAAAGCACTCAACCATGCTGTAGACCTCGGCCTTGCCAAAAATATTCGCTTTGAAACACCGTTAATGTGGCTGAATAAAGCCCAAACATGGGCTCTTGCCGACAGTTATGGTCACCTTGAGACCATTAGGCAGCAAACACTGACTTGTTATAATGGCATCCAGGGTGACGGTTGTGGTGAATGTGCAGCCTGTCATTTAAGAAGCAGGGGCTTAGCTGAATATCTAAATGATAAAGAAACCATCATGCTATCATTAAAATAAAAGCACTAATAAGTTAATCAAACACGTGGCCTACCATGCCCTATTCATAACTATTCAAGCTAGGTAGGCTAATTTTGAATGAAATCTTCAGAACCCACCTTGAATGACTCTAACTTCTCACGCAGCTGTTCATCGATAACAATCGCTTTATTCTCTATATTATCGATAAAAACAAACGTCACATAGGCATCTGAAACAACCTCTTGAACGCCTGCTTTATTACGAATAATTTGTTGATAACATACTGCGCTTTTACTTCCTATTTTATCCATACGAGTCACTACCGTCAGCTCATCACCAAGTAATACGCCTTGGATATAATTTACATTAATGTTCACTGCAGCCATTGTTAAATTATTTTTTATAGCCCAGTTAATGAAATT
This sequence comes from Providencia huaxiensis, assembly GCF_002843235.3. Taxonomy (NCBI): domain Bacteria; kingdom Pseudomonadati; phylum Pseudomonadota; class Gammaproteobacteria; order Enterobacterales; family Morganellaceae; genus Providencia; species Providencia huaxiensis. Next base: position 199,606 of record NZ_CP031123.2, on the reverse strand, counting down.
ACGTTTATTCATCCATTCCCATCGGTCCGCTTCGTAAAATTCTAAATATCGTGCATTATTAACATGTTGAAAAACATCTATATGATAACCATGAACTTTAATATGTGTTGTCATAACTACTCCGACCAGTTTATTTTCCGATAACATAAAAATAACAAATGTACGGAAAATATGCTGAATGATTATCAATAATAAGACTTAGCTCTCAAATTATTTATAAGAGGTTTAGTTTTTTGCTTAATTATTAACCTTTAATATAATTCACCCATACTATATTCCCCCCCATACTTTGTATGGGGGATTTTAGTTACAAAGTTAACTTATCTTTATTCTTTTCTAAAAATGCAGGACCTATCCCCTGAACCTCTAAAATGTTTTCAATGGAATTAAAAGCACCATATTTTTGCCTATATTCAACAATTGCTTTCGCTTTTTGCCTACCGATACCCGTCAGTTTTTCTGCGAGTTCTTCTTCACCCGCTAAGTTGATATTGACTTTGTCAGACTGGCCATGGCTCGTCGATGGTGAGTTATTACTTACTTGTTTCTCTTGAATGACAGCCGCAGTGGCTTTTTCTGGCTCAATTTTCTTAGCCAAAGAAAAAAAAGAGAATGAGCATAATAAAGAAAGGAGCAGAACAATACCTAATCTGCATTTATTGACTGAATTCCATAACATATTTGTTCTCCTGTGTATGTTGAGATACAACGATGCCATAGAAAAATACGGAACACTTTTCAATAATATTAAAAATACGAAAGGCCACCCAAAGGTGGCCTTCTAATCATGAAGTTACAATTTTATTTGCGAAGCTGTTCGCAATTATTCAATATTCAGCACTTCAATTTTTGCATTCTCACGCAAGTTAAGCATCAGAGCTTCGTTAACTGCAGAACTCATTGCACCTTGGTATTCACGGGTCAGTTGTTTTAACTCTTCATCCGTTGGTTGGCCTAATGTGACTTTATCTAACTGAATAACCACATAGTTATCGGACTCATCACGCGCAAGTGCATAACTTGGTTTACCATCAACAGGTTGTGACATTTCCATTGTCGCATTGATAACCGCTGTTTGTGGCATTAATCGAGAAACAGTCTGAACTTCAGAAAGTTTAACACCAGCAGCATTTAAAGCTTCAGCCCCTTTACCTGCTTTTAACTCAGCAAGTAGTTTATCGCCCGTCGTTTTCAACTCTGCATCGGCTTTTTGACGTTTAACCAGTGTTTCAATTTCTGACTTAACCTGTTCAAAAGGTTCAACACTTTCAGGTTTATACTCTGTTACACGTACAACAAATGCACGGTCACCTTCCACGTTAATCACGTCAGAGTTAATCCCTTTAGAACCATTTTTATCCACTAAACGGTCGCTAAACACTTCACTGACCACTTTAGGGAAATTAAGTGCAGCAGGTGGATTTGTTCTATCAAACCAATCCGTTGTCACCGCTTTCAAACCAGATACAGATTCAACTGATACTAATGATTCCATATCACTCGTAGCCGCTTCACTGACTTTTTGCTGTAAATCATAGAATTGTTTAATGTTTTTATCTTGAAGTAAGCTAGTTTTAATACTTTCTTCAACTTGCTCAAACGGTTTAATAGATTCAGGTTTAATATCATCTAAACGAAAGATAACATAGCTATTTTGTGATTTAACAGGTGCTGAAAGTTGCCCTTTTTCTGTTAATTTTGCATCTACAATTTCGATTGGCGTTGATGCAGCTTCCATCCAACCAATCAGGCCCTTTTGCCCTGCACTGAATTTATCCGTTGATTTTTCAGTTGCTAATGTTGCAAAGTCCGCGCCTTGTTTTAATTCATTCAGGATATCATTCGCATCCTTTTCAGAATCCGCCTGAATCATACTGTACTGTTTTTGCTCTGCCTGAGTATAATTTTTCAGGTTTTGCTCATAATACGCTTTTACTTCTTCATCAGACACTGTGGCTGGAGGCATCGATGCAGCATCCATCTCAACATAGCTTACTTGTACTTTCTCAGGTGAGATAAAGCTATTTTGGTTAGCATCATAGTAGGCTTTTAATTCTTCTTCAGAAGCTGTTTGCTTCGCTTGAACTTCTGCTAAATCTAAGATTGCAGTACGAATTTCACGTTCTTGCATAAATAATTCAGCATATGCTTTAACTTCTGATGGTAAAGCGAAATCCGTTCCAGTAAAGGTTTTTCCTAACTGAGCTCGTGTAAGGTCTTGGCGAATTTGAGCTGCGAGGCTATCCGCGTTAATGTTGTTGCGGCTTAAAATCTCACGATATTTTTCGCTATCAAACCGGCCATCTGTCTGGAAAACAGGCATTGAGAAAATATATTGCTCAATTTGCTGATCACTTGCTGAAAGTTGTAGTTCATTAGCATACTGATTAATCAGTTCATTGTTAATCAAGTTATCGAGAGCTTGGCGGCGCAGTAAATTCATACTTTCTTCATTACTAGCGACTTCTGAAAATTTATCTCCCAGATACTCTTGTAATGATTGGCGCTCTTGTTGAAAAGCCTGCTGTAGCTGTTCTCGGCTTATTGACTGCCCGTTAACTTCAGCTGCATTATTTGCACTGTTGCCACCAAGGCCACCCATCATAACGCCACCCAACACGAATGAAAGGATAATCAGCGCCAGTATTATTTTGAGCAAAGGACTATTCGCCTTTGTGCGTAAATTTTCCATCATAAAAAGGCTTAACTCCGCTTTGTTGAATTCAATTTCCTGATAATACGCTAATCTTAACTCAGAAAGAAAAAAAAGCGCACCATTTCAATGGTGCGCTTATATATTAGCTGATTAAAGACATTCCGTCAGTTTGAGTTTTCGCAAAAATACGAGAAAGACAAACTTAAATACCTAATTAGCTATTTACAGCGTCTTTAAGACCCTTGCCTGGACGGAAAGCAGGAACTTTCGCCGCAGCTATTTTAATTTCTTTACCCGTTTGAGGGTTACGGCCTGTACGTGCTGCACGCTCACGAACAGAGAAAGTCCCAAAGCCAACTAGAGCAACATCGTCCCCTTTACTCAAAGAACCCGTTACAGTAGCAACGAACGCGTCAACAACACGACCTGCTGCAGCTTTAGAAATATTCGCATCAGAAGCGATTTGATCAATCAGTTGAGCTTTATTCACTCTTATCATCCCCATATTAGTTGGACTATAAATCTCTTAATTAACTATAATTAACTATAGCAGTTATTAGTATAGTTAATTAATATGCAGCCGTTATATCAATCCTGATTACCAATGGCAAGAGAACAGATTGCATACAAACAATTATCAGAATCATCGTTAAATTAGCGATGAAAAAAAAGGCTGACAAGCTCTAAATTAGCTGTCAGCCTTAATTTTATACAAACTTCTTGATTCAGCTCACTCTTTTAGCTTTCTTTTTAACTACTTCAGCGCCAAAAGGAGGGTTAACTAAAGCCAAAGAAAGAACTTCTTCAATTGTTTTCACCGGATGAATTTCGAGATCCGCGATCACATTTTGAGGAATTTCCTCTAAATCACGTTCGTTTTCTTTAGGGATTAATACTGTTTTAATCCCACCACGATGCGCAGCTAATAATTTCTCTTTCAGACCGCCTATCGGGAAAACTAAACCTCTTAACGTAATTTCACCAGTCATTGCCACGTCGGCTCTAACTGGGTTACCGGTTAAGCAAGAAACTAAAGCAGTTGACATCGCAATACCCGCACTCGGGCCATCTTTTGGCGTCGCCCCTTCCGGTACGTGAACGTGAATATCACGCTTTTCATAGAAATCGCTATTGATACCCAGTTTTTCTGCTCGAGCTCTAACAACCGTTAATGCCGTTTGGATAGATTCCTGCATGACTTCACCTAAAGAACCAGTGTAAGTTAGTTTACCTTTACCAGGTACACATGCAGTTTCAATAGTAAGTAAGTCACCACCAACTTCTGTCCAAGCTAGGCCTGTAACTTGCCCAACACGGTTTTCTGTATCTGCTTGGCCATAATCAAAACGGCGAACACCCAGATAATCTTTCAGGTTATCAGCGTTGATTTCAATGTGCTTAAGCTTTTTGTCCATCAGTAGCGCTTTAACTGCTTTACGGCACAATTTAGAGATTTCACGCTCTAAACCACGGACGCCAGCCTCGCGAGTGTAATAACGAATGATGCTCATTAGAGCACTATCATCGATAGTTAACTCATTCTTTTTCAACGCATTACGTTCAATCTGCTTAGATAACAAATGTTTCTTCGCAATATTCAGTTTTTCATCTTCTGTATAACCAGAAAGACGGATAACTTCCATACGATCTAACAATGGCGCAGGAATGTTCATCGAGTTCGATGTTGCAACAAACATCACATCAGACAAATCATAATCCACTTCTAAGTAGTGATCGTTAAATGCAATATTTTGTTCTGGATCAAGTACTTCTAACAATGCAGAGGCAGGATCACCACGCATGTCAGATGACATTTTGTCAATTTCATCCAGTAAAAATAGTGGGTTTTTGACCCCTACTTTTGCCATTTTCTGGATCAACTTACCAGGCATTGAGCCAATATAGGTACGACGGTGACCGCGAATTTCAGCTTCATCACGTACCCCACCTAATGCCATACGGGTATATTGGCGGCCCGTAGCCTTAGCAATAGATTGCCCCAAAGAGGTTTTACCCACACCTGGAGGCCCAACTAAACAAAGAATCGGCCCTTTAATTTTACTGACACGGCTTTGCACTGCCAGATACTCTAAAATACGGTCTTTCACACGCTCTAAACCGTAGTGATCGGTATCTAACACTTCTTGGGCTTTCACTAAGTCTTTTTTGACTTTGCTACGTTTATGCCATGGAACCTGCACCATCCAATCGATATAACTACGGACTACGGTAGCTTCCGCTGACATTGGAGACATCATTTTCAGCTTCTGCAATTCTGCTTCTGCTTTTTCTTGTGCCTCTTTTGGCATTTTCGCTTCTTCGATTTTACGTTTTAGCGATTCATATTCATCTGGCGCATCATCCATTTCGCCTAGCTCTTTCTGAATAGCTTTCATTTGCTCATTCAGATAATACTCGCGCTGGCTTTTTTCCATCTGTTTTTTAACACGATTACGGATGCGTTTTTCGACTTGCAGCAACTCAGTTTCTGACTCCATCATGGCCATCAAAAACTCAACACGCTCAGCGATATTCGCCATTTCTAAAACGCGTTGTTTATCCGCTAATTTTAGTGGCATATGAGAAGCAATGGTATCCGCCAGTTTATCTAGCTGATCTTGCTCTATTGCATGTAATGCGGTTAATACTTCAGGTGGGATCTTTTTATTCAGCTTTATATAGCTTTCAAACTGACTAACGATAGTGCGATACAATACTTCGTTTTCTTTTTCATCAAGTGTGTCTGATGATTGAGAACCCGCTGTCGCTTCATCATACGCAGCGTGTTCAGACTCATTATTTTGTTCTGTTGCCAAATATTCCGCTTGCGCTAAGAAATATTCGCCATTATCTGTCAAACTGGTAATACGTGCGCGTCGTAGACCTTCAACAAGGACTTTAACGGTGCCATCAGGCAGTTTTAACATCTGAATAACAGACGCGACTGTACCGACAGCAAATAAATCATTCACCCCTGGCTCATCAGTCGAGGCTTCTTTTTGCGCAACCAGCATTACCTGCTTGTCATGATCCATCGCTGCTTCCAGACTGTGAATGGATTTTTCACGTCCAACAAACAGTGGGATCACCATATGTGGGTATACCACTACATCACGCAGAGGCAATACTGGTATTTCAATGCGTTCGGAACGCTCAGGATTCATAAAGCTCTCTCTTCGTTTAGCTCACGCTAGTTTAAGGGTTTCTCTCTCTTGTTCTAAAATTGCTGTCTAAAACAAGGAAACCACACCTCAGAATATAAACTATATGGGGACAAGATTTTAGCATTCAATGGTTAGTTGAACATAAAAAACAAAATGAGGGAAACCCCTCATTTCGTTTGATTAACTATTGAACATTTTATATGGGATTAGTTATCGCCAGAAGCTTGAGCATCAGGTTTGCTATAGATTAAAAGCGGTTCTGATTGTTCATTAATGACGTTTTCATCAACGACAACTTTTTCAACATCACTCATTGAAGGGAGGTCATACATCGTATTCAACAATGCAGCTTCAACGATAGAACGTAAACCACGAGCTCCAGTTTTACGTGCCATTGCTTTCTTAGCGATGGCTTTTAATGCTTCCTCACGGAATTCAAGCTCAGTGTTTTCAAGACTAAATAAAGCTTGATATTGTTTCGTTAATGCATTTTTAGGTTCTTGCAGAATCTGAATCAGAGCTTCTTCACTTAGTTCAGTTAATGTTGCAACAACAGGTAAACGGCCAATAAATTCAGGAATTAAACCAAATTTGATTAGATCTTCTGGCTCTGCCTGAGTTAATAATTCGCCTTCTGTTGCTTTATCTGACTCACCTTTCACTTCTGCAGCAAAACCAATACCTGAGCGGGTATTCAAACGCTGACCGATAACTTTGTCTAGCCCTGCAAATGCCCCGCCACAAATGAAGAGGATCTTTGAGGTATCAACCTGCAAAAATTCTTGCTGAGGGTGCTTACGCCCTCCTTGTGGTGGCACTGCCGCAACAGTTCCTTCAATAAGTTTAAGAAGTGCTTGTTGCACACCTTCCCCAGAAACGTCACGGGTAATTGATGGGTTATCTGATTTACGTGAAATTTTATCGATTTCATCAATATATACGATACCACGTTGAGCTTTTTCAACATCGTAATCGCATTTTTGTAGTAATTTTTGAATGATATTTTCAACGTCTTCACCGACATAACCTGCTTCAGTTAATGTCGTTGCATCAGCCATTGTAAATGGCACATCCAAATAACGCGCTAGCGTTTCAGCTAAAAGCGTTTTACCACTACCTGTTGGGCCAATTAGCAAAATATTACTTTTACCTAATTCAACACCATCACTGGTTTTATCACCATTACGTAAGCGTTTGTAGTGGTTATATACCGCAACAGCTAAAACTTTCTTCGCTTTTTCCTGACCAATAACATAGTCGTCAAGATGCTGTCGAATTTCATGTGGCGTAGGCAATTCACTACGCTCACGATGCGGCGTAAGTTCTTTTATTTCTTCGCGGATGATATCGAGACATAAATCTACACATTCATCACAAATATAGACTGACGGACCGGCAATCAGCTTGCGCACTTCATGCTGACTTTTTCCGCAGAAAGAGCAGTAAAGCAGTTTTCCTGTCCCCTCTTTGCGTTTATCTGTCATCAGTTGACCTCACTTTTATCCATATTGTTTTGTTTTCGTTCATTTAAAAACAAAACAACGATTTTCTTTAAAATAGTTTATGGTATGAACTAATTATACCAAAAGTTAACCCATTAACGGCTACTATAAATTTGGTCGACTAAACCATATTCTTTTGCTTCATTTGCAGATAAGAAACGGTCACGCTCTGTGTCTCGGGTAATTTCTTCAATGGATTTACCAGTATGCAGAGCCATTAACTCGTTCATTCGAGATTTCACTTTAAGAATTTCTTGGGCGTGGATTTCGATATCTGACGCTTGGCCTTGATAACCCCCTAACGGTTGGTGGATCATCACGCGTGAATTTGGTAAGCAGAAACGTTTACCTTTTGTACCCGCTGTCAATAAAAAAGCCCCCATGGAACAAGCTTGTCCCATACAAATAGTACTTACATCAGGCTTGATAAACTGCATCGTATCGTAAATTGACATACCTGCGGTAATTACACCACCCGGTGAATTAATATACAAATGAATATCTTTTTCAGGGTTTTCTGCTTCAAGAAATAACATCTGAGCGACGATTAAATTCGCCATATGGTCTTCCACTTGACCTGTCAGGAAGATAATACGTTCTTTTAATAGACGTGAGTAAATATCATACGAGCGCTCACCACGAGAAGTCTGCTCTATGACCATAGGCACAAGGGCCATTTGAGATGCTAATTGTTCCTGACTGCCAAAATGTGACATCGAAATCTCCTATTAAAACGTTCTGGTGCTTGCGCCTAATTTGCTGTCTGCCTGCTATTTTGAGCAGAGTTCATGCCACAAACAACGGTTTTAAAAAATTCCTGTGTCTGCAAGCTCTTTCAATCCTCTTATTTTTCTAGTTTAGCTAATATTTAACCAAATTACTGACAAAATAAGAAGAAAATGCAGCTAAGTATGCTGCAGTAAACAAGACGCTCTTTAAAAGAGTTTAACACAAGTCTATTGGGTTACACGGAATTATACCATTAGAAAACCATACTTGATTTTCAAGGATGACGAAATAACTCAATTGGTTAATATCATCGTTTTCGGCAATATTAAGCGGTAAAAAGACAATATTAAGCTATTCAAAATAGTTTAAATCGCAATTAAGACCCCACTTAGACTACTGAAGTATAGATAATATAATTAGGGTTTAAATGTGTTTTTCAAGGGTTTCCTAATTAAATTCGCTAAAGTGATAATTTAAAGGCTTTAATTGACAAAAAACCCGTAGTAGCACACCACGGGTTTCATTATTTTGCACAGCAAGAAAAAATTAACCTGCTTGAACTTGGTTCATCAGTTCAGTGAAGTTAGTTTCTTTTTCTGTCACTTTAGCAACAGCTAATACTGTTTCAACAGCTTGTTCTTCTAAAGCTAAGTTACGAACACTGTTCATCAGCTCTTCGTTTTTGCTGTAGTATTCGATAACTTCAGATGGATCTTCATACGCAGAAGCCATTTCTTCGATCAGTGCTTTAACACGATCTTCATCAGCTTTCAGTTCGTTTTTGTTGATCACTTCACCTAACAGCAGACCGATCACTACGCGACGTTTTGCTTGTTCTTCAAACAGTTCACGAGGTAATTCCATCGCTTGTTTTTCGTCACCACCAAAGCGTTGTGCTGCTTGACGACGCAGAACATCAATTTCACCATCAACAACTGCTGCTGGTACTTCGATGTCGTTAGCTTTGATTAAGCCATCCAGAACTTGGGCTTTAACACGGTTACGCACAGCATTTTTCAGCTCACGCTCCATGTTTTTACGTACTTCTGCACGCAGGCCATCTAAAGAGCCATCAGCGATACCAAAACGCTTGATGAATTCTTCAGTGAACTCAGGCAGTTCACGCTGTTCTACTTTCTTCAGAACGATAGCAAATTTCGCTGCTTTACCTTTCAGGTTTTCAGCATGGTAGTCTTCTGGGAAGTTAACTTCGATATCGAATTCTTCACCCGCTTTATGACCCACAACACCTTCTTCGAAACCTGGGATCATACGACCTTCGCCCATAACCAGAGCGAAATCTTCTGCTTTGCCGCCTTCGAATTCTTCACCATCGATAGAACCGGTAAAGTTGATAGTGATGCGAGAGTCAGCTTCTGCTGCCGCTTCAACTTCTTTCCACTGCGCTTGTTGCTTACGCAGAGTTTCTAACATGTTTTCCAGATCTTCGTCTTTTACAGAAACTGCTGGTTTTTCAACTTCGATAGTTTCTAAACCTGCTAATTCGATTTCTGGGTAAACTTCGAATTCAACTGAATACACAAAATCTTTACCATCTTCGAGTTGCTCTGGCTTGTAGCTAGGTGCACCCGCTGGATTGATTTTTTGCTCAATAATTGCATTGATGAAGTTACGTTGCATTACATCGCCCAGAACGTCTTGCATAACAGACGCACCGTAACGCTGTTTAACGATGTTCATTGGTACTTTTCCTTTACGGAAACCATCAACACGTACTTTTTTAGCAACACTAACTAATTCGCTATTAACTGCTTTTTCAATATCAGTGGCAGGAACGGTGATTGTTACACGACGCCCAAGGCCTTGAGTCGTTTCAACAGAAACTTGCATCTTCTTACCTCAAAATAAATCTTAGTGATCGGTCTACTCCAGAGTTATGCCATTAAATCATAACGGCTGTCTCCCTTCCAGAACCGGGGGCGTTACTTTCGTAACGGTCAATCCCTGATATCAGAAGCGTCCCGAAACCTTACTGAAAATTAGACGCAGCATTATACCGATGCATGCGCCCTGAGTCGAGAAAAGCTGAGAAAAGAAGCGTTTTTTCCTCTTTATTTGTGACTTTTCTGACTAAATTTTTTGTTTTTTCACCTAAATTGAAGAAAAAACATTCACCAAACTCATTATTAAGCATGGCTGATTATGTAAAGAATAGTCTCAGTGCATTACCTGAAACGAAGAATTATCGATTAACACCACCTACACCACGACAAGCTGGTGATTTTAATGCTGTATCAGCAAGCTCATTCCACTCTTGTTGTGTATATGTATGCAAAGCAAGGGCATGGATCCCTCCTGATAATTCGTCCGCTAAAATAGCATAAATTTCACGATGACGGGCAAGCATTCGTTTATTTTCAAATTTATCACTCACTAAAATAACTTTGAAATGGCTTTCAGACCCAGGTAACACATTGTGTTGATGGCTTTCATTAATCACCTCCAAATGTGTAGGTTCAAAAGCAGCTTGTAATTTTTGGATCACAAGAGATTGCATACTTTGAGCTGCATTAGCGCCCATAAAATGCTCCTTAATTAAAAATTATGCTCAGAGGCAATTATCTTTTATTGTACGCGTTGATTATTGCTATCTTCTATATCCGATAATAACTTGCCAATGTTATGATAGCGGCACGTTGATGCGAATTTTTTCAAAAATTGTTGTCTAACAGTTTAGGATAAATAAGCCGCTAAGCTTTATATTGAACGACGGCTACCCGCACCATAACGAAACATTTTCAATTAGGAAAGATGAACTGGAAAAAATTATGTTAAGAAAACTGTGTTTTCCACTTTTAGGGTTATTTCTTCTTGCGGGCTGTGCAACCAGCAGCAATACATTATCACTAGAGCCTAAGATAGCTTTACCTGCGAAAAACCCTACACTGAATGCAACTTCAATTAGTGTCAGCAGTGTCGATAACCGTACGAATAAATCCTTAGCAGAAGTTAATCGTAATGGTAGTTTAGTTGTACTGAACCCTTCACGCGATCCTCGTTATCTGATGCAAGAAGCCGTCGAAAAGCAAATGGCAGCACGTGGGTTTATGGTGACATCACCGGCAAATGTGAATTTAGTCGTTCAATTGAATAAACTCGATACCAAAGTAAGTGAAGGCAGCCTGCGCCATAATATTACTGTAAACTCCAGTGTCAGTATTATTGCAACAGCGCCAAATGGCTCGACAAAAACACGTTCATTTACCCGTAATTTTAATACACAAGAATTATTGGCTGCCAATAATGCCAAGATAGAAACGGCTATCAATAGCGCATTAACTGATTTAATTGCAGATATGGCAACAGACCAAGAAATCACCGATTTTATCAGACAAAATTCACGCTATTAATTGAGCAATCATTATCATTAAGTATTAAGCTACCTAAGCTCTCATTGATTGAGCTTGGGTAGCATAGCGCAGCCAATACCTCTGCAGCGCAATGTATTGCAGCAATATCACACTGGCTTAGAGGGAATAATGCCTCGTTTTACTCTACCAAATAACATCACTTTAATCCTTTTAGGCTTTGTTTCTGGTCTACCTTTAGCTTTAACTGCAGGTACATTACAAGCTTGGCTAACTGTTGAAAATGTCGATATAAAAACCATTGGTTTCTTTTCATTAGTCGGACAGGCTTATGTGTTGAAATTTCTTTGGTCTCCAATGATGGACCGCTATACCCCACCCTTTCTTGGTCGTCGAAGAGGATGGCTATTAACCACTCAAATTCTGTTGATTATCAGCATTGCCGCTATGGGCTTTGTGAACCCCTCAGAACATTTGTGGTATCTGGCTGCGCTAGCCGTTACTGTTGCATTTTGTTCAGCCTCACAAGATATTGTTTTTGATGCTTATAAAACCGATTTACTGAGTGCTGAAGAACGCGGAATTGGTGCGGCAACCTCCGTTATGGGATACCGGATCAGCATGCTAGTTTCAGGTGGCCTTGCACTTTGGTTAGCAGACAAGTTTTTAACCTGGAAACAACTGTACTTAGTCATGGCTGGGCTGATGGTTATCGGTGTTATCGCGACATTACTCGCCAAAGAACCTGAAGAAAGCGGTGCTGCGCCAACCTCATTAAAAAAAGCAATTTACGAGCCACTCGCTGAATTCTTTAGCAGGAACAATGCATGGCTAATCTTACTCCTGTTAGTTTTTTACAAACTCGGTGACGCCTTTGTCATGGCGCTCAATACCAACTTTCTGTTAAACGCGCTTGGTTTTAGTTTAAGTGAAGTGGGTACCGTCAATAAAACTGTCGGTATGGCGGCAACCATAGTTGGGGCATTACTTGGTGGTTACCTAATGAAAAACATGAGCTTATTTAAAGCTCTATTTATTTTTGGACTTCTACAAGGCGGCTCTAATATCGGATATTGGTTCTTAGCGATAACCCCCCCTAATATCTTAACCATGGGGTCGATTATATTTCTAGAAAATATCTTCTCTGGCATGGGAACTGCTGCTTTTGTCGCCCTCTTAATGACATTATGTAATAAGTCGTTATCTGCAACGCAATTTGCCCTTCTTTCTGCTCTTTCTGCTGTTGGGCGTGTTTACATTGGCCCAGTCGCAAGTATTTTTGTCAGTAACTATGGCTGGCCACTTTTCTACCTAATTTCAATCGCGGTTGCAGTTCCTGGCGTTTTACTTTTATTAGCTTGCCGAACATCCTTAATTTACACTCAAACAACAGGGCTATTCCAACGACGTCAACTATATGCTAGAGGCTACCGTATTGCCGTATATGCACTTATTACTGCCGTAAGCTGCCTTGCTATTTGGTTACTTTCATTACTTGTATTTTCATTTAGTGATATGAAAGTTTATCTATTTACGACACAAATTGAATTTTGGCTAAGTTTACCCCACTACCAAAACCTTATTTTTAATACTGGTATTAGCATTGGTGCTATCAGCTTAGTTATTGGTGGTAGTTTAGATTTCCTCGCCGTTCGCAAAACAGTACAGCAATAACCCTCTCAATACTCTTTCTTATTCATTTCATAATTCCCTAAGCAAAGTTTATTTGTTTAGGGAATTTGATCTTTTCTATAAACCAGACCTAAATAGCAAAACGAATTAATATCGTCAAAATATCGTGACTTAGATCACTTTACCTGTGTAAAATATTTCTTAATTGCAATTTATAAGCCTAATATATCACATGTTGCAAATCAGTTAATTAAAATGTTAATAACTAGCAAACTGCTAAACCTCATCAATTATTAAGCGAAGATAATCTATCTATGAAAAAAATCATTTACATGGCTACCTTAATTTCTCTAGCGGGTACGGCATACTCTGACGATATTATTGGCTATAAAAATGGCTTTGCTGATGTCAATGTAAACTATTTAGATTGGTCACATCGTACTGAAACCAAAACAGAAAATACGACACGTAAGAAAGATTTTGCCTATATTGAGCTTGAAGGCGGTGCCAATTTTAATTGGGGTGAGTTATATGGCTTTTTTGATCTCGAAAACCCATTCCATAGCCAACACACCGATTCAGGACGAAATAAACGCTATACCATTAAAACAACAGGCCGCTTTTATTTAGGTGATACTGGTTTCAATCTATATGGCCACGTTTATGGCACTTGGTCATTACCGGGAGCCAAGTATGGTGGTAATTTCCACGATGTGAATACTTTATATGGTATTGGTTATAACACTGCATTCGGTGATTTATGGTTTAAACCTTTTATTGCTCTAAATTACACCGACCAGACATTCTATTCAGGTAATAATGGATATGTAGCAGGTTGGGTAGCTGGTTATAATTTCAGCGCATTCGAAGAAAATTTCATGATAACAAACTGGCATGAAATGGAGTTTGCCAGGAACAAACGCTATAACGGCGGCAAGAGTAATGGCATAAATGGCGCTCTCGCTTTTTGGTGGAATGCGACAAACCATGTTTCTGCAGGGGTACAATACCGCTATGCTGACAATAAATTAGGAGATACCTTCTATCAAGATGCAATCATTTACACATTAAAGTATACCTTTTAGCGCACTATAGAATATTGTATCAGGAGTTAACTATTTTCTTATTTTTTTCAGTAAAATAAGAATTTTTCTTTATGATTTAGCCGATAAAGCAACCAAAATAGCTTTATCGGCAATAAAAACTGTAATTTCCCTTAGCAAATTGCTAATCATTTATATCAGTTTCACTCTTTTTTCATTTCTTTTGTATATATTTTTCTTTGAAAAATTACTAAGATAATTTACTATTAATTGAGTTTTATCAATGCATACTTATAAATCGCATCAATTTTAACGTTTTCTTTATAAGTTCTTTACATGTGATCATATTAACATAAAGAGCTAACAATTCCGTTTCTTTGCCTTACAATCATTTACACTCGCATAACCTTACCGTAAAATGCCCGCACTGATGAAACGACAATTAGATTCTTGTCATTTGGGGTCGTGGATGAGACTTATGAACTACAAAAAAAGCATCGGAGCAATCTCACTCGTTGTAGCTACCTTACTATTAGGTGGTTGCGATATGGTGTTGATGGATCCAAAAGGCGCCGTTGGCGTTAAACAAAAAGAGCTAATTCTTATTGCAATTGGCTTAATGCTACTTGTTGTTATTCCTGTTATTTTCATGACGATTATCTTCGCAAGAAAATACCGTGAATCCAACACGTCAGCAACCTACCGTCCTAATTGGGCTCACTCAAATAAAATTGAGTTAGTCTGCTGGACTGTTCCTATCATCATTATCATTATTCTGGGTGCTATCACTTGGAAGACGACACATGAGCTGGACCCGTATCAGCCATTAGTGAGTGATCAGGAACCCGTCACGATTGAAGTTATTTCTGCTGACTGGAAATGGATATTTATTTATCCAGAGCAAGGCATTGCAACAGTTAATGAAATCGCATTCCCTACCGGTGTGCCAGTTAACTTCAAAATCACGTCAGACTCGGTGATGAATTCATTCTTCATTCCATCTTTAGGTGGCCAAATCTACGCGATGGCGGGTATGCAAACAAAACTTCACTTAATCGCTAACGAACCAGGCACTTATAAGGGCTTCTCTGCAAGCTACAGTGGCCACGGCTTCTCTGATATGAAGTTCAATGCTATTGCAACTCCTGACCGTCAAGGTTTTGATGAGTGGGTACAAAAGGTAAAAGCTTCTCCTAAAACAATGGACACCATGCAGGCATTTGACGAAGTCGCTAAGCCAAGCATGAACGTTCCTGTTACCTACTTCTCTAGCGTGAAGCCTAAACTTTATGAAGATATCGTTCTGAAGTTTGGTCATGAGCACCATAAAGGTCACGCTCCTGTAGAAAATCAAAGTCATTCAATGACTGACCATAACGATGCTACAGGTAATTCAATGCAAATGAGCCATAGCGCTCATGCAGCTGGCGCTGAGGAATAAGGGCATGTTCGGAAAATTAACACTAGATGCAATTCCGCTCCATGAGCCGATTATCGTAGTCACCCTGATTGCTATTGTCCTAGGTGGACTTGGCTTAGTTGGTGTGATTTCTTACTTTGGTAAATGGAAGTGGTTGTGGAAAGAATGGTTAACCTCTGTTGACCATAAAAAAATTGGTGTCATGTACATCATTGTAGCGATGGTCATGTTATTCCGTGGCTTCGCTGATGCTATCATGATGCGTGGGCAGCAAGTTCTTGCATCTGCTGGCCAAGAGGGTTTCTTAAATCCTCATCACTATGACCAAATCTTTACTGCGCACGGCGTTATCATGATTTTCTTCATGGCAACTCCATTCGTTGTTGGCCTGATGAACCTCGTTGTACCTCTGCAAATTGGTGCACGTGATGTTGCGTTCCCATTCCTTAACTCATTGAGCTTCTGGTTCTTTGTTGTGGGTGTTGTGTTAATCAACATCTCTCTAGGGGTAGGTGAATTCGCACAGACTGGTTGGTTGGCTTATCCGCCATTATCCGGCTTGGAGTACAACCCTGGGGTCGGGGTCGATTACTGGCTCTGGAGTCTGCAGATATCCGGTATCGGTACTCTATTAACAGGGGTTAACTTCATCGCGACTATTATCCGTATGCGTACACCGGGTATGTCGATGATGAAAATGCCTGTATTCAGCTGGGCTGCGTTATGTACTAACGTATTGATTGTTGCTGCTTTCCCTATCTTAACCGTCACATTAACACTTCTGACGTTAGACCGTTATTTAGGCACCCATTTCTTTACTAATGATATGGGCGGCAACATGATGATGTACATCAACCTGATTTGGGCTTGGGGTCACCCTGAGGTGTATATCCTTGTTCTCCCAGTATTCGGTGTGTTCTCTGAAGTTGCAGCAACCTTCTCGAAAAAACGTTTATTCGGTTATACCTCATTAGTTTGGGCGACAATCGTTATTACCGTTATGTCCTTCATCGTTTGGTTGCACCACTTCTTTACGATGGGTTCAGGCGCGAACGTTAACGCCTTCTTTGGTATCGCCACAATGATTATCGCAATCCCTACAGGGGTTAAGATCTTCAACTGGTTGTTTACCATGTACCAAGGCCGTATCGAGTTTAAATCACCTATGCTGTGGACTATCGGTTTCATCATCACCTTCTCTGTTGGTGGTATGACTGGTGTTCTGCTTGCTGTTCCAGGTGCAAACTTCGTTCTGCATAACAGTCTATTCCTGATTGCTCACTTCCATAACGTTATCATTGGTGGTGTTGTATTCGGGTGCTTCGCGGGTATGACTTACTGGTTCCCGAAAGCATATGGCTTCACGCTAAATGAGAAATGGGGTGTTCGTGCCTTCTGGTTCTGGATCATCGGTTTCTTCTTAGCCTTTATGCCACTGTATATTCTTGGCTTTATGGGTATGACCCGTCGTTTAAGTCAGAATATTGACCCGACTTACCACACAATGTTAGTTGTTGCTGCAGGCGGTGCTGCGTTAATCGCCATCGGTATTGCATGCCAAGTTATCCAAATCATTGTGAGTATCCGTGACCGTCATGAAAACCGTGATTTAACCGGTGACCCATGGGGTGGACGTACACTTGAGTGGGCGACATCTTCTCCACCACCTTTCTATAACTTTGCGATTGAACCACACGTTCAAACCCGCGATGCATGGTGGGATCTGAAAGAGAAAGGCCTTGCTCATAAGAAACCAACTTCATATGAAGAAATTCATATGCCGAAAAACACAGGCGCAGGCGTTATTATCGCTGCATTTAGCTTAGTTTTAGGTTTCGCAATGATCTGGCACATCTGGTGGCTCGCAATCATTGGTTTCGGTGGAATGATCGTAACTTGGATTGCAAAAAGCTTCGACGAAGATGTTGATTACTACGTACCTGTGGCTGAAATCGAAGAAATCGAGAATAAGCACTTTGAAGAATTGCGTAAGGCAGGTGTGAACGATGTCAACTAATACAATGACTAACCAAAATATCGCCCATGCTGAGCATGGGCACCACGATGCAGGTGGAACAAAAGTATTCGGTTTCTGGCTCTATATTATGAGCGACTTGATTCTGTTTGCTTGTTTGTTTGCTACCTATGTTGTTTTGGCCGATGGAACTGCCGGCGGTCCTGCTGGTAAAGATATCTTCAGTCTGAAGTTCGTATTAGGCGAAACCTTCTTACTGTTAGTGAGTAGTATCACCTACGGCTTCGCAATGATAGCGATGCACAAAGGTAAGATAGCTGCTGTTAACTTATGGCTGTTTGCAACGTTCCTGTTAGGCCTTGGCTTCGTCATCATGGAAATCTATGAGTTCCATGAATTGATTGCAGAAGGCTTTGGTCCTGACCGTAGCGGTTTCTTATCTGGCTTCTTCGCACTCGTTGCGACTCACGGTCTACACGTAACTGCGGGCCTGATCTGGATTATTATCATGATGATCCAAGTCACTCGCCGTGGCCTGACTGATGTCAACAAAACACGTTTAAACTGCCTAAGTTTGTTCTGGCACTTCTTAGACGTTGTGTGGATTTGTGTATTTACCGTTGTTTATCTTCTGGGGGCTATTTAAATGAGTCATGCAAAAGATGCTCACACTGGAGCAAGCCACGGTAGCGTTAAAACATACCTGATTGGCTTTATCCTATCAGTTATCCTGACAGTGATCCCTTTCTGGATGGTGATGGAAGGTACAGCGTCAACTTCAGCAATCCTTTGGACTGTTGTGGGCATGGCGGTTGTGCAAATTCTGGTTCATTTGGTTTGTTTCTTACATATGAATACATCATCAGATGAGCGTTGGAATTTAGTTGCCTTCCTGTTCACCATGCTTATTGTTGGCATTGTGGTCGTAGGCTCACTGTGGATTATGTACAACCTGAACATCAATATGATGCTCGACTAAAGAGTTGCCGATATGTTTAAGCAATACCTGCAAGTGACCAAACCAGGAATTATATTCGGAAACTTGATTTCTGTGATCGGTGGTTTTTTATTGGCTTCAAAAGGGTCAATTGATTACCCACTGTTCGTTGCGACTTTGCTAGGTGTATCACTGGTCGTGGCTTCTGGTTGTGTTTTTAACAACTACATCGACCGTGATATCGACCGTATCATGGAAAGAACGAAGAATCGCCCTTTAGTTAAAGGGCTGATTGATCCGAAAGTTAGCCTGATTTACGCTGCTGCATTAGGTATTGCTGGTATGGTGCTGCTACTTGTAGCAGCCAATGCGCTGGCAATGCTGCTTGCAGTTATCGGTTTCATTGTTTATGTAGGTATTTATAGCCTATATATGAAACGTAAATCCGTTTATGGCACGCTGATTGGCAGCCTTTCAGGCGCAGCACCACCGGTTATCGGTTACTGCGCTGTTACAAATGAATTCGATATGGGTGCACTTATCCTATTGTTGATATTCAGTTTGTGGCAGATGCCTCATTCTTATGCCATTGCTATCTTCCGTTTTAAGGATTATAAAGCCGCAAACATTCCAGTGTTACCGGTTATTAAAGGAATTTCAGTCGCGAAGACACATATCTTCCTGTATATCCTAGCGTTTATGGTTGCAACATTGATGTTAGCTATCAGTGGATACGCGGGCTATAAGTACCTCATCGTAGGTGCAGCAGTCAGCTTATGGTGGCTAGGTATGGCAATTTCGGGTTTCAAAACCGAAAATGACGACCGAGTCTGGGCTAGAAAACTGTTCATTTTCTCAATCGTAGCAATTACTTCATTGAGTGTAATGATGTCAGTTGATCCTATCGTTTCAAGCGATACTGTTATAGCTCTCGTCAGATAACTTATCTGTACACTGATGATGACAATGTCTAAACGGCGGGCCTTCCCCGCCGTTTTTATTTGTCTCTAACTGCTTTTACAACTCACTTTTACTTATTCTGCCTATCCTTATGAATCTATTTTATGGTTAAATAGCCCCTTGCTATTTATAAGCTAGATATTGAATGCACTATTAAAAATGCTAATAGATTGATAGTACAAACATGTCACCACAACGTAACTCAAATTTGTTGTGCTACCCGTATGCGACCTAAGTAGCCGAGAGAGCTAACACCGCGACAGCACGAAATATGAAGAATAAAAATGAATGATAACAAAATGACATCCGCAGAGCTTAAATCCACTTGGGGATTAGGTTCTGTTTTCTCCTTGCGAATGCTTGGAATGTTTATGGTATTACCTATTTTGACCAGCTATGGAATGCATTTACAAGGAGCTAGCGAGTTCTTAGTGGGTGTCGCTATTGGTATCTATGGTCTTAGCCAAGCTATTTTCCAAATTCCTTTTGGTTTGATGTCAGACAAAATTGGTAGAAAGCCTTTAATTATTATTGGGTTATTCATTTTCATTATCGGAAGTATCGTCGCGGCATTAAGCGATTCAATTTGGGGAATTATTATTGGGCGTGCTTTACAAGGTGCCGGCGCCATTTCAGCTGCCGTCATGGCACTACTTTCTGATCTAACTCGAGAGCAAAATCGGACTAAAGCCATGGCATTTCTAGGTATTAGTTTCGGTTTAACTTTTGCTATAGCGCTAGTACTGGGTCCAATTCTCACCAACTTGATTGGTTTAAGTGGTCTATTTTGGGGAATAGCACTGCTTGCAGTAGGTGCTATTGCAGTGACTGTTTTTGTTGTTCCTAATACTAATACTCATGTCTTAAATCGTGAGTCTGCATTTGTGCAAAGTAATTTAAAAGCCGTTTTAATGCACCCACAGTTACTCAAGTTAAATATAGGGATCCTCAGCTTACATACCCTACTGATGTCCAGTTTTGTTGCCCTACCTCTTATCATGACTGATTCGGGATTCTTAGCGAAAGACCATTGGAAAGCTTATTTGGTTACGATGTTAATCGCCTTTGTAACAGTACTTCCCTTTATTATTTATGCGGAAAAACACCGCAAAATGAAACAGGTTTTCTTATTTTGCATTATCGTTTTAGCATTAGCTGAAATTACCTTATGGCTTTCTGGTAGTCACTTATGGGTGATTTTCCTCGGTATTCAACTCTTTTTTATTGCTTTCAATATTATGGAAGCCATTTTACCGTCACTAATCAGTAAAGAGGCACCTGCGGGCTATAAAGGAACGGCCATGGGAGTTTACTCCACCAGCCAGTTTTTAGGTGTTGCCATTGGTGGTATTGTCGGTGGGTGGTTGTACAGTTTTGAAGGGGCTGGTACCGTTTTTATTGGCGGTTTAATTTTAACCATTATCTGGTTTGTCGTTAGCTTGACTATGCAACAGCCTCCTTATGTCAGCAGTATTCGTATTGAATTATCCAACCATATTGGAGATACAAGAGCTCTTGAGAAAAAATTACAAGCTCAAGAAGGGGTGATGGAAGCGCTTGTCGTTGATGAGGAATTTAGCGCTTATGTTAAAGTTGATAGAAAAATCATCAATCGAGATCAACTCGAAGCATTAATAAATCAGTAAAAATTAGCCCGCCATTGCGGGCTTACTTGATAAACAACTAATCGCGGAAGTTGTTAAATTGGAAAGGTTGGCCTAAATTCCCACCGCGCACCAGCGCCATAACCGATTGTAAGTCATCGCGGGCTTTACCAGTCACACGCACTTGGTCGCCTTGAACTTGTGCTTGAACTTTCAGTTTACTGTCCTTGATTAATTTAACGATTTTTTTAGCAATCGCAGCATCAATACCTTGCTTGAACGTAACTTCAACACTATAGGTTTTTCCACTATGAACGATATCTTCAGGCACATTCAATACCGCACCATCAATACCGCGCTTTGCCATTTTTTCTCTTAAAATATCAACTAATTGAAGCACTTGGAAATCAGATTCGCTAGTAATTTTAACTGATTCATTTTTGTCATTTAGCTCAAAACTGGCTTCGACATTTTTAAAATCCCAACGGCTAGTTAACTCACGCTGTGCATTTTCCACCGCATTACGTACTTCATTCATTTCCACTTCAGATACAATGTCAAATGATGGCATAGCCAGAACCTCACTGATAATTTTTAGATTGTGCGCATGATAACGTTTTTACTCACATCACTTCAAGTTATCAGGGCCTATGATGTTTCGTTAACTACAACTTAGTATAGTAAAAGGTTATACTGGCAAGAGATCACTTCCGCCTTACCTTATAAGACGTTAAACTCCCATTTTCAAAGGGGAAACAATGAAAATAACTCTGATTGGTTGTGGTGCGATAGGTAAACTGTGGCTTGCTTCGCTTGCAATGCAAGGGCATGACGTACAAGGTTGGCTACGTGTTGCACAGTCTGATTTATTCGTCGATGTTAATGAACCCGATGGACGTACTTTTCGAGAACTCGTTCCTTGTAATAATATTAATCACTTGCAAAGTAGCGAGTTAATCATTGTCTGTTTAAAAGCATGGCAAGTTTCTGATGCTTTATTGCCTCTGATTAAAACTATCCCAGAAAATACCCCCATTTTATTACTGCATAATGGCATGGGTACGGTTGAGGAACTTACTCCGTTGCGTCATCCTATTTTAGCTGGCGTGACAACACATGCGGCGTGGCAAGAAAATAACCAAGTCTTTCATGTTGCCAATGGTATCACACATATTGGCGCGATTAATTCCCAAGCACAGGCTTATTACCCTATTGCGGATATTTTGCATGAAGCCCTACCTGATGTGGCTTGGCATAATCAAATTCTAACTACCTGTTGGCGTAAATTGATCGTCAACTGTGTCATTAACCCCCTCACCGTCGAGTATAATTGTAAGAATGGTGAATTAATTCAACATTCCACCCAAATATCTCGGATCATTGATGAAATATGCCATGTTATGGCAGCTGAAGGGTTACATACAGATAAAACTGAACTAACAGAATATATCTATAGCATTATCAATAATACTGCGGATAACTATTCATCGATGTTACAAGATATCCGCAATAATCGCCGCACTGAAATTGACTACATAACCGGTTTTTTAATTAAACAAGCACGAGCTCATGGGATTAGTACACCTGAAAACGATCGCCTATACCATTTAGTCAAAAATAGAGAACAACAATATGACGACTTCCGTTCTAATCTGCATCGCTCATGGTAGTGAAGAAATCGAATTTACCATTACCGCTGATTTATTAGTTAGAGCAGGCATTAATGTGACCTTAGCGAGTGTGACTGAAGATGGCTCTTTAACCATTACCGCTTCACGAGGTCTAAAAATTATTGCCGATACCCCGTTGATTCAAGTCGCTGATGAGCCTTTTGATGCTATTGTGCTACCCGGTGGTATGACTGGCGCAGAAACATTCCGCGATAGCCCACTGGTTGTTGAAAAAGTTCGCCGTATGCATCTAGATGGTAAAATTGTAGCCGCTATTTGTGCTGCACCAGCGCTTGTAATTGAATACCACCAATTGTTTCCGCTAGGTAATATGACCTGTTTTCCATCAATGAAAGATAAAATCCCAGCCCATAAATGGGTCGATCGCCGAGTTTACTTTGATGAACGTGTCAATCTATTAACTAGCCAAGGGCCAGCCACTTCTTTTGACTTTGCATTAAAGTTAATTGAATTATTGGTAGGCCGGAAGACTGCAGCCCAAGTTGCCTCTCAACTCGTTTTACCTAATGGTATTAATGATTATTTAGAAGATTAGACATAAAACTCATTATAAGAAATGAATTAGAAAACAAGTTAACCAATTGAATAATAAAAATTAAGTAGCAAAAAAATCTGTGTTTAGAGTACTTTTTTGCTACTATTGCAGTGGGTGCTTGGATCATTTTGGTTCAAGCATTGTGAGAGCCAAAAAGACGAAAGCCCCGAATTAGATGTTAATCTTAATCCGAGGCAGTCTCAAACACTCAACAATTTGATTCTGTCTCCTTTTAGAAAAGGAGTCAAGAGGAATGGCCAAAATTGCCCTTCTGGGGCTAGTTACCGTGTGCCTTACGGTATTGTGTTTTTCGTTATTGATGCAAGAAAGACTATGCTCTTTCAGTATCAGCAGTGGAAGCACGCTGGTTCAAGCTACGTTATCCTGCGATAACTAGTCTTGTGGGGGAGTTTTCCCCCACATTTCTCTCTGATGATGAGTTGGTGATACAAGCACCCTGTTTTTATTCTCTACTTATTTTTATTCAGCTCACTTTGCCATTTCTATTTCGATTGCACCAGCAATCATATTAATATCAATGATATCAAAATAATCATAACCATCTGAATTTAAATATTTTTATTCACAAAATGAACGACAAAAAGATTTGTTTAGAGTGAATTTTTGCTACTATTGCGGTGGGTGCTTGGATCATTTTGGTTCAAGCCTTGTGAGAGCCAAAAAGACGAAAGCCCCGAATTAGATGTTAATCTTAATCCGAGGCAGTCTCCAACTCTCAACAATTGGATTCTGTCTCCTTTTAAAAAAGGAGTCAAGAGGAATGGCCAAAATTGCCCTTCTGGGGCTAGTTACCGTGTGCCTTACGGTATTGTGTTTTTCGTTATTGATGCAAGAAAGACTATGCTCTTTCAGTATCAGCAGTGGAAGCACGCTGGTTCAAGCTACGTTATCCTGCGATAACTAGTCTTGTGGGGGAGTTTTCCCCCACATTTCTCTCTGATGATGAGTTGGTGATGCAAGCACCCTGTTTTAAGCTACGGCCGATAAACCTTTATATTTTCATAACCTTGTTCCTTTAGGTATAGCGCTTGCAAGCGGCTCATTACCCCACGGTCACAATATAATAAGTAGGTTTTATCTTTTGGTAAGTCACCAAATTGCGTGCTCAACTTATAGAATGGAATATGCTTAACTTCCATTCCATCCACGTTTAATGGTTTATCTTCAAATTCATCAATTGAACGAATATCTAAAATCACTTCATTTTCAATTGAAAGCTCACTCACCATTTCAATTTCAGGGACTTTTTCAAGGCTTTCTTGTGCAATTTGGCGAATATCAATATTTTGCGCTTGTTCAACAACAGACTCTAAAATACCGAAATCAAAGTTGCCCTCTTCCGCTTCAATACGCGCTTTCACCGCTTTCACTGTTGGGCTTTTTGAAATCACACCACAATATTCAGGCATGGTTTTAGCAAAATCTTCAGTACCAATTTGGCGAGCTAGCTTGATAATGTGTTCTTTATCATGAGAAATTAGCGGCCTTAATACGAGGGTATCAGAAGCATTATCAATTAAGTGCAGGTTTGTTAGAGTCTGGCTTGACACCTGCCCCAGTGCTTCACCCGTAACAATCGCCTGAACGCCATAACGTTCTGCAACTTTAGATGCGGCTCTTACCATCATACGTTTGAGCACAACCCCCATTTGGCCATCATCCACTTTTTCTAAAATTTCAGCCACAACTGGCTCAAAGTTTACAGCAATAAAACGGACTTTATGGGAGCTACCAAAACGGTTCCACAGATAATGTGCAATTTGTTTCACACCAATTTCATGTGCAGCGCCGCCTAAATTAAAGAAGCAATAGTGAACACGACAACCACGACGCATCAACATATAGCTCGAGACACCTGAATCAAAACCACCAGAAATGAGTGATAACACATCCTCTTGGGTCCCGATAGGGAAACCACCGATACCTTCAATACGTGCTTTAACTAAGATAAGTTTATCATCTTCGATTTCTAAGTGGATCGTGGTATCAGGATCCTTAAGCTTAACTTTTGCAGACGCAATGTGCTGGTTCAGCCCACCACCAATATAGCGTTCGGCATCGATGGATGAAAACTCATGTTTACCGCGACGTTTTACCCGCACACAGAATGTTTTATTTTCTAATGACTCACCATAGGCTTCGTGTGTCATTTCGTAAATATGATGTAGACTGGTAAATGGTTTTTCTTCCACTTCGAGAATATGGTGAATACCTGGGATACGCCCTAGCATGTCACAAATTTCGTCGTGTTTTGTTTCCCCCTTCACACGCACTTCAATGTTATCCCAATTACGGACAACCGAAATTTCTTCGCCAAGTGGTTTAAGCACGTTACGGATATTACTGGTCAAAATTTTAATGAAACGTAGCCTAACAGTTTGGCTTTTAATGGTAATTTCTGGGAATAACTTAATGATAAACTTCATAATAGCTGCATGTTCATGGTGGTTGGGGGCAAACGAATGTGCCTTAACAGAGACACATGACACGTTACCAATTGTCAATAATGAGGCGTATTATAACACTATCTTGCGGGTTGAATCTAAAAACCCCAATAATAAATTGTAACCGTAGCAAGACTGCGTTAGTCTGCTGAATATTTAAAATCCCTCGAATTAACTGATTTCACATTAGTGGCTAAATATTATGGCTAAAGAAAAAACTCAGCAAGTTCCAACTGTTAGTTTTGAAAACTCGCTTCAAGAGCTAGAGCAGATCGTCGCTCGCCTAGAATCTGGTGAGCTTCCCTTAGAAGATGCCCTTAATGAGTTTGAACGTGGTGTTCAAATTGCTAAACAAGGTCAAAAAGTACTACAGCAAGCTGAGCAACGTGTACAAATTTTGCTGAGTGATGACGAAAATAAACCTCTAGCCGATTTTTCACCTGATACTGAATAAATTATGTCTGAACAACATTTAGATAGCTTTACGCAGCAACAAAAACAGGCCTACGACAGAGTCAATCAATACCTATTAGATGCCTTAAACGCACTGCCATTTACAGACCTTCCACTTGCACAAGCAATGCGTTATGGCACATTATTAGGTGGAAAACGTTTACGCCCATTTTTAACTTATGCCATCGGCTCTATGTTTGGTGTTAGCCAAGAAAATCTTGATGCCCCTGCAGCCGCCGTCGAATGTATTCATGCTTATTCATTAATCCATGATGATTTACCTGCAATGGATGATGATGATTTGCGTCGCGGCCAACCGACTTGCCACATTAAATATGGTGAAGGTAATGCGGTACTTGCTGGAGATGCATTGCAAACATTGGCATTCCAACTGCTGTCATCGGCACCTATGCCAGATGTTACTGATAAAGACCGCATAGCGATGATTGCAGAGTTATCATACGCAAGCGGTTTAGCTGGTATGTGTGGTGGACAAGCTCTTGATTTAGATGCGGAAGGAAAGCAAGTTAACCTTGAATCCCTCGAGCGCATTCATCAACATAAAACAGGTGCATTGATTCGTGCAGCAATCCGTCTTGGTGCTTTTGCAGCCGGTGAAAAAGGCCAACAATTACTGCCTGTTTTAGACAAATATGCACAATCCATCGGCCTTGCCTTTCAAGTACAGGACGATATCCTAGATGTTATCGGTGATAGTGAAGTTACGGGTAAACGTCAAGGAACGGATGCCGAACATGAAAAAAGCACCTACCCATCGCTATTAGGCCTTGAAGCAGCACAAAAAAAAGCACGTGAGCTATATCATGATGCGATAGATGCTTTAGAGACTCTCCAGTCCCATGGATATAATATAGAAATGCTAAGTGCTTTAGCTAATTTCATTATTGAGCGTAAAAGCTGACAATATGCTTTGCCTTTTAGCTACAAGAAGATCGATAATTACGGCAATTATTACCTTAATGCATCTTCGAATCATACCTATAGCCCCAAAAAATAGATGGATGACTTCTTAATCAATAGAGTTATAGGCAGACGATAAACGAAGGCAACCCAACAGCACATAGAAGCCTTATGTCGCTAAATACTGAGAATAGTCATTTTATTGTGGCTAAGTAAGTTGGGTTTTTTATTAATTATAAGTGAGCAACTAATGAGTATTGATATCGCTAAATATCCAACGCTAGCCTTGGCAGAGACACCAGATGAGCTTCGTCTGTTGCCTAAAGAGAGTTTGCCTAAGCTTTGTGATGAACTCAGACAATTTTTACTGAGTAGCGTGGGTCGCTCTAGCGGTCACTTTGCTTCTGGTCTCGGTGCTGTTGAACTCACCGTCGCATTGCATTATGTCTATAAAACTCCATTTGATAACCTTGTTTGGGATGTCGGCCACCAAGCCTACCCACATAAAATATTGACGGGTCGCCGTGACCGTATTGATACCATCCGTCAAAAAAATGGTTTGCATCCCTTTCCATGGCGTGAAGAAAGTGAATATGACATTTTAAGCGTTGGCCATTCCTCAACATCCATTAGTGCCGGTTTAGGTATGGCCATTGCCGCAGAAAAAGAGCAACAAAGCCGTAAGACGGTTTGTGTGATTGGTGATGGCGCGATCACTGCAGGAATGGCATTTGAAGCGATGAACCATGCAGGGGATGCCGCACCTGATATGTTGGTTATCTTAAACGATAACGAAATGTCTATTTCAGAAAATGTTGGCGCACTCAACAACCACTTAGCTCACTTGCTTTCTGGAAAGCTCTACACAACATTGCGTGAAGGTGGCAAAAAAGTTTTTTCTAACATGCCACCGATTAAAGAGCTACTGAAAAAGACAGAAGAACACATTAAAGGCATGGTTGTACCGGGAACCATGTTTGAAGAATTAGGTTTTAACTATATTGGCCCTGTTGACGGCCATGATGTTGTTGCCTTAGTTCAAACGTTAAAAAATATGCGTGATTTAAAAGGCCCGCAATTTTTACATATCATGACCAAGAAAGGCCGAGGTTATGAGCCGGCAGAAAAAGACCCTATTAGCTGGCACGCGGTTCCTAAATTTGACCCAAGCACATTCACTTTACCCAAAAGCAAAGAGACAGGGCCGACTTTCTCTAAAATTTTTGGTGATTGGCTATGTGAAGAGGCTAAAAATGATAGCAAATTGATGGCTATCACCCCTGCTATGCGTGAAGGGTCTGGTATGGTTCGCTTCTCTAAAGAATTCCCAGACCAATACTTCGATGTCGCGATCGCTGAACAACATGCGGTCACATTTGCAGCCGGCCTTGCCATTGGTGGCTATAAGCCTATCGTTGCCATCTATTCCACGTTCTTGCAACGCGGTTACGACCAAGTCATTCATGATGTGGCTATCCAGAAGGTTCCTGTCATGTTTGCGATTGACCGAGCTGGCATTGTAGGGGCTGATGGGCAAACTCACCAAGGTTCTTTTGATATTTCATTTCTACGCTGTATACCAACAATGGTTATTATGGCCCCAAGTGATGAAAATGAGTGCCGCCAAATGCTACATACTGGCTACCATTACCAAGATGGCCCATGTGCAGTGCGTTACCCTCGAGGCACAGGAACAGGCGCTGAATTACAGCCATTATCACCACTACCTATTGGTAAAGGTATTATTCGTCGCCAAGGTGAAAAAGTCGCTATCTTATGCTTTGGCACATTATTAAGCCACGCATTAGTCGCTGCCGAGCAACTCAATGCAACTGTCATTGATATGCGCTTTGTGAAGCCTTTAGACGAAGCCCTGATCCTTGAAATAGCCGAGACTCATGATGTTCTTGTCACTCTCGAAGAAAATGCCATCATGGGTGGTGCAGGTAGCGGCGTGAATGAATTCTTAATGCATGAGAAAAAAATCATTCCAACCTTAAACCTTGGTTTACCTGATTATTTTATTTCTCAAGGTACCCAAGAGGAACTTATTGCTGAATTGGGCTTAGATTCCACTGGTATTGTTAATTCTATTAATAACTACTTAGCCAAATAATTTTTATCTTTAGGGCATTGCATTAACAATACAATGCCCTATTCAATCACAAAGCCAATCACTCTTATTCCTTTTCTTAATACACTAAAAAAGTATTTATCTCCCTGTTATTACTGACTCATTCATGTTCATTAAAAAAATATGTCACATTTTTATTATATTTCAAGATCATTAAAATAAAATATAAAACTAAATACAATCAGTTTATCTACAACAATATTCAGCTATTTACCTGAAATAAGAATATAAACAAAGCTTTTATCTTGAATGTGAGTTTTTACAATAAAGACATGCAAATTATTTTAAAATCTATTAATATGAACTTTGTCACTATAGGACTGAGTAATTTAGTCTCTGAGTTATATTCGTAAAATATCATTTTGAAAATGACAACTAATTTCTATAACGAATATATTATTTTAACAATTTTAACCGAAAATTAATAAGTAATTATTTTGTTTTCTTAATTAACAAACCAGGAAACAAATAAACGCTATTCCAACTACAATTTTCATATAGTTTATTTTTATTTAATCAATTTTAATAAATAGATTTGGGAGCGCTTATGTGTGGACAATTTATTAATGAACCCTTGTATTTATCTATTGCGAACTGGGTAATGAAACAAGGCCGCTGGACAACAGCTAGAGAGATATCTAACAACTTTGGTATCCCGCATCCTAATGCCGTCAATATTGTTTCTTATATTTTATCTGATGTTGCTGAAATTCAGTGTGAAGTAAAAATGATCCCAAATAAATTATCGGGACGAGGTTGCCAATGTCAGCGGCTTATTAAAGTTAAGAGAATTGATAACCAGCTTTATGCACGTTTAAGAAATCATCAAGCTGAAAAAGTCACTATCGATTCTCCTATAAAAGCAGCTTCTATGCCGCCAAGTGAATTAAATCGAGAGCAAAAATGGCAATGGATGCTATCAAAATCACAACGTCGCTAAACCTATTTCTTAGCTTCACACCAATAAAAAACGCAGACTTCACCAGCTGCGTTTTTTTATTTTACGGCCTTTTTGTGAATCACTGCCCCTTAGGTTTTACATCCGTTGTACCAAATAATTGGGGTCGATTAACTTCAAGCTCTGTTAAGGGCTGAGTTTCTTGTAGGTATTGCTGATACCGACCGGCTAAGTCTTGATATTCTTTAGTGTTTAACCGCTTCCAATGCAGTTCTTCATCAGTCACTGAGCGTAAAAAACGTGCTGGACTTCCGACTAACATCTGACGGCTTTCTCCTTGAAAACCGGCTTTAACAAAACTCATCGCAGCAACAATGCTTTCCTCACCAATCACAGCGCCATCCATAACAACACTATTCATTCCAACCAAAGCATCACGGCCAATAATGCATCCATGTAAAATAGCTCCGTGGCCTATATGTCCACATTCATGGACAATGGTTTCTACATCACTGTAGCCATGCATGATGCAGCAGTCCTGAATATTCGCGCCTTTTTCTATGATCAAACGTCCATAGTCCCCACGTAAAGAGGCGTTAGGCCCAATAAAAACTCCTTCGCCGATAATAACATCACCAATCACTACCGCTGATGGGTGTACATATGCGGTAGGGTGAACAACTGGGATCACCCCTTCAAAAGCGTAAAAGCTCAAAATTCACCTCGCTGCTAGCTTAACTAGCGCCCTTTCCAACTTGGTGAACGTTTTTCGGCAAATGCGAGTGGGCCTTCTGTTGCATCTTCGGAATGTAAAACCGCAGGGTAGTTTGTCAGTACACCGCTGCGCATGAGTTTATACCCCTCTTCAACAGTGAGCTCCCCTGTCGCACGGAAAATTTCTTTCAGTGCAGCGACAGCAAGTGGCGCACTTTGGGTGATTTGCTCCGCTAACTGACGCGCTTTGTCCATTAAGTTTTCAATTGGTACAACATCGTTAGCAATTCCCCAACGTAATGCTTCCTTCGCATCCATTCGCCTACCCGTCATTACCATTTCGTTCACAATGGGTGCCGGAAGAATTTTGGGTAAGCGTAAGACACCGCCGCTATCAGGTACAATGCCAAGTTGTGCTTCTGGTAATGCAAAGCTAGCATTTTCAGAACAAATAATCATATCTGCTGCTAAAGCCAGTTCGAAACCTCCACCAAACGCATAACCATTTACAGCTGCAATGACAGGCTTATTCAAATTGAAAATTTCAGTAAGCCCTGCAAAACCACCAGGACCAAAATCAGCATCTGGGGCTTCACCTTCTGCAGCAGATTTTAAATCCCAACCGGCAGAGAAGAACCGCTCGCCAGCACCGGTGATAATCGCAACGCGTAATGATGGGTCATCACGGAAGTTGAGAAAAACCTCACCCATTTTGAAACTGGTTTTCGCATCAATTGCATTCGCTTTAGGTCTATCAAGTACGATTTCTAAAATGGAGCCATTACGGGTAACTTTTAATGATTCGCTCATAGTGCAATCCTTTAGTGATCATGCGTTCGCATTTTGGCTGCAAATGGTTACAACCAAAACGTTCGCGTAATTAATAGAATTATTCGATTATTTCAGGTGTTTTTTCAGTACTTTCCCAGAACAGTTACGCGGTAAATCCTTACGTACCTCAACCCATGACGGCACTTTAAATTTCGCCATTTGCTTTTCACAGAAAGCGAAAAACTCTTCCTGCGTTAAGGTTTCACCCTCTTCTAGCACAATAAAGGCTTTAATTGCTTCATCACGAATTTCATCAGCAACACCTATCACGGCCACGTCAACGATAGCGGGATGTGAAGCAATGATATTTTCAATCTCACTGCACGAAACGTTTTCACCGCACCGTTTGATCATGTTCATGCTTCTATCCACAAAATAGAAAAAGCCATCGTCATCTTGATAAGCAAAGTCTCCGGTATGCATCCAGCCTTGTTTATCGAAAGCTTTCTCCGTTGCTTCTGGGTTGTTGTAATACTCTTTAAATAAGGTTTTTCCACGTTCACCTTTAACACAGAGCTCGCCTACCACCCCTGCTGCAACAGGTTGGTTATTTTCATCCCTGATTTGTGCTTTATAGCAAAAACCGGGGCGGCCAATAGATGGCCAGCGACGAATATCACCGGGCCTATCGCCAATCAACCCCACGATGGTTTCCGTCATGCCATATGAGGTCAGAAAACTCTTCACCGCAAAACGCGCCATAAATTGTTCTTTTTCCTCATTACTCAAATTGAGATAGAACATCGCTTCACGTAAACAATGGTCTTTTTCGTTATCCGCCAGAGGTTGACTTAATAACGTGCGGATCATCATTGGGATCAACTCAACCACCGTCGCTCGATGTTTCACGACTTGTTGCCAAAAACGTCGTGCACTGTACCTTTCGAGTAACACAAAAGTAGCGCCCACCGAAAAGGCGGCCATGGACACGGTGCACTGGCAATCGATATGAAAAACAGGCATGACAGTCAGATAAATATCATCTGAGCGCAGGGTGTTCTGCCAAGAAGAGTAGTAACCCGCAAAACGTAAGTTATAGTGGGTAATGATCACCCCTTTGGGTTTTGAGGTCGTACCCGAAGTAAATAAAATTTCCGCAGTATCATCAACACTTAACGCAATGAGTTGTGTCAATTCAATGGGTTTTTGTGCTTGTTCAAGCAAAAAGTCTGAAACGCCGTTTTGTTGTTTAACGGGGGTATCTGAAATTAAAAAAATATGTTCAAGGCTGGTACTTTCATCATCAAGTACACGTTGATAAATATCTAAAAAAGTCGCACAAGTCACGACCATCCGTGGCTGGCAGTTTTGCATAATCCAAGCGGCTTCATTGTATTTATAACGTGCATTAACAGGGACCATGATCGCCCCAATTTTTGCCAAGCCAAACCAGCAAAAGAAAAACTCTGGGCAATTATCTAGATGTAAAGCAACCTTATCCCCTTTTTGAATGCCATAAGCTAAAAAGAGGTTTGCTGTGCGGTTAATGTGTTCATTCATCTCAATGTAGCTGAATTCACGGACATTTCCATCGCAGGATTCAAAGATAAGCGCCTTGTTATTGCCATGAGTTAACGCTAGATCATCCCACATTTGGCGCAAATTTTGTTTACCGATTACATCCATTAATTGCTTCCCATCATTTCCCTGATGAATATTCAGGCCAATGGATTAATTGACCTGATTACCCATTCAATTAATCCACTATTTTGGCCAGTCCTTTGTCGACTAACCCCCGAATATCTGTTTCGCTATATCCAATATTTTTCAATATATCCGTGGTATCCATGCCATGTGATGGCATACCGCGCCATATTTGGCCCGGATTATTTTTGAATTTTGGCATAACGTTTGGACCACGACATGTGCGCCCATCCATGGTCTGCCAACTGGTAATCGACTCCCGAGCTATGTATTGAGGGTTAGTATCTAGCTCAGGAATAGTTAATACTTTCGCACTTGCAATGTTCAGCTCAGCCAACCTTGCTAGCACCTCATCAATCGAGCGTGCGCCTAGCCATTCATCGAGTTTTTCTTCCATTAAAGGTCCATAAGGACATTCAATTCGATGAATGAGCTGAGTCCCTTCAGGTATTTCTGGCGTTCCTAGTAAATGACCAAGACCAATATCTTTAAATATTTCTTGTACTTGAGTGATACCAACGACTTCCATCACAATATAGCCATCATTACAGCTATAGAGCCCACAACCCGCGTAGTACGGGTCTTTCCCTTTGGTCATACGTGGGCAAATTTCGCCACCATTGAAGTAATCCATCATGAAGTATTGCCCCATACGCAACATCACTTCGTACATGGCGATATCAATGCTTTCCCCTTTACCCGTTTCACGCGCTTTATACAGTGCTGCGAGAGCTGCTGTTGTGGCGGTCATGCCAGAAAAATAATCTGCGGTATAAGGGAAGGCAGGCATTGGCTGGTCTTTATCACCATTTTGGATAAGATAACCACTGAAAGCCTGTGCAATGGTATTGTAGGCCGCTAGGTTAGTGTATTGAGGATCGCCATATTGTCCGAAGCCTGATAAATGAGCGACAACCAATTTTGGGTTGTGTTCCCAAAGTACCTCATCGGTGATCCCTCTACGAGCAAATGCGGGTCCTTTACTAGCCTCAATGAATATATCCGTTGTTTCCATTAGCTTCAGGAATGCTTCTCGCCCTTCATCTTTAAAGATATTCAGTGATAATGCACGCAGGTTACGCCTTGATAACTGAGGATAATTAGGCTGAACACGAATGGTATCCGCCCACGCTACGTTCTCTATCCAAATCACTTCTGCGCCCCACTCTGCAAACATTTGTCCTGCAAATGGGCCGGCTATTTCAATCCCTGAAAATACCACTCTGACCCCAGCTAATGGGCCAAACTCTGGCATAGGTAGATGCTCTGCCATGTTCTCGTCTCCTGTGAAACTTGGTTGGCTCGCTAAAAAAGCCAACCTATAAGCATTCAGTTATTAGCGGTACTGTTTCAGTACACTGCGGCCTAGTGTTAGTATTTGCATTTCATCTGAACCACCAGATACACGATCCACACGTAAGTCACGCCAGAAACGTGCAATTCGATGCTCACCTGCAATTCCGACACCGCCGAGTACTTGCATCGCAGAATCCACAACTTCAAACGCCGCATTTGCACAGAAGTATTTACACATCGCTGCATCACCCGAGGTGATCAATCCGTTGTCACTCTTCCATGCAGTTTCATATAACATGTTGCGCATTGAATTGAGCTTGATCGCCATATGTGCAAATTTTTCTTGAATTAATTGGTAACGACCAATTGCTTCACCGAATTGAACACGCTGATTTGCATAGCGAGCCGCGTCTTCGAACGCACACATTGCTGTACCGTAGTTAGTCAGAGCCACAAGGAAACGCTCGTGGTCAAACTCTTCTTTCACACGGTTGAAACCATTACCTTCACGGCCGAACATATCTTTTTCATCAAGTTCAACGTTATCAAACGTGATTTCACAGCAGCTATCCATGCGTAAACCCAGTTTCTCAAGTTTATTCACCTTGATACCCGGTTTGCTCATATCCAAGAACCACTCAGTAAAGACAGGTTTATCTGGCGAATCCGCATCACGGCTCATCACCACGATATACGGTGTGTAGGCACTACTGGTGATAAAGCATTTGCTACCATTAAGATAAACTTTGCCATTACGACGTTGATAAGTGGTTTGCAAGCTACCGACGTCAGAACCGGCACCCGGTTCAGTGATCGCAGAGTTCCACATTTGTTTACCTGTGCCGCGAAACGCCATAATTTTATCAATTTGCTCTTGAGTCCCTTCCCTCAGTACGGTGTTAAAACCACCCGGTAATTGGTACAGCACATAGGTTGGTGCACCTAGGCGACCTAATTCCATCCATACTGCAGCTACCGTAATAAACCCTGCATCTAAGCCGCCATGTTCTTCTGGGATCAGCAGGTTATCGATTTCCATGTCCGCTAAGGCTTTTACAAAACGCTCAGGATATTGGCTGTCGCGGTCGCACTGTGCGAAATAGCTCTCCCAGTTTTCACTGGCCATGAGTTCACGGATCCCTGCGACAAACAACTCCTGCTCATCATTCAATCTAAAATCCATATCAATAACCTCTTACATGTTGTTTTTGAATAAATTAGTCATTTTTCCAATGCACTTTGGCATCTTTAATAAAGGAAAGCGTTACCATGATGTTGACGAAAAAAAGTGGGCATCCTCCAGCAATTATCGCGGTTTGTATTGGTTTTAATCCGCCTAGAGCCAGCAATACAATGCCGATAACACCGACTAAGACAGACCAACCGATACGTACTAATAATGGCGGTTCATCACCCTCTTTCACTGCGCGACAAGTCGACATAGCGAGAGTGTATGAACAAGCATTAATCAGTGTGACCGTGGCGATAAAGCAGAGGATGAAGAAGCCCCAAATTGTTACAGTGCTCAAAGGTAAGGCAGCCCATGTCTCAATGATGGCGCGTGCAACGCCGAATTCTTCAATCAGTTTTGGAATGTTGATAATGTCTTTATCAATCAGTTGTAGAGTATTACTTCCTAAAATAGTCCAAATTAATGTCGATCCTGCGGTTAAACCCGCAACCATACCAATACACAATTCACGGACAGTACGGCCTTTCGATATACGTGCGAGGAAGATACACATTTGAATGGCATAGATAACCCACCATGCCCAGTAAAATACTGTCCAGCCCTGTGGGAAACCACTTTTACCAACCGCATCTGTATAGAACAGCATACGTGGCATATACATCATTAGAACACCGATAGAATCGGTAAAGTAGTTAACAATAAAGCTAGCACCACCAACAATGAATACCCATCCCAACATCAAGAAACTGAGATAACTACGTACATCACTGGCAATCTTCACCCCTTTTTGCAGGCCGAAAGCCACACAAATTGCATTTAGAATGATCCAGCAGAAAATGATGATGGCATCAAGTTGTAAGGTATGTGGAATACCAAATAAATATTGAATACATTCAGTAACCAACGGTGTTGCTAACCCTAGACTGGTTCCCATTGCTAATATCAAAGCAACGAGATAGAAGTTATCAACAAGAGTCCCAAACCAACCATTGACACGTTTTTCCCCTACCAGAGGAACTAGCGTACTACTCGGACGAATAACATCCATTTTGCGGACAAAGAAGAAATAACCGAATGCGACAGATAAGAAGCTATAGGTCGCCCATGGTAATGGCCCCCAATGGAACAAGCTGTATGCAAGCCCGATATTTTTGGCCTCGTTTGAATAAGATTCAAAGCCAAAAGGCGGTGTAGAAACATAATAATAGATTTCAATCGACCCCCAAAAAAGTACCGCTGCAGAGGTACAAGATGCGAACATCATGAAAATCCAGCTCGCACGGCTAAATTCCGGCTTCTCTTCTCCTAAACGTTTTTTGGCATAAGGCCCCAAAATCAACCAGAACCATCCGCCAAACATCACAACCATGTACCACTCAAATGCCCAGCCCCACACATTAGTGACATAGCTGAAGACTTGGTTGATCACTTCATTTGAAGCATCAAGGTCACGGACAGTTAGCCAACACAATAGTCCAACAATGATCAACGGTGGAAAAAAAACTTTTGGTTCTATTCCACCCTTTTTATTTTCTTTGCTCATAGTTCGTTCCCAATTTATTATTTAATATATAAGCTTTAAGAATAGATATTATTTAACACCTCATTACTTATTTATTATCAAATCCCATTAACCCCTAAAAATTTAATTCCGCATTAATTCAATCACTATTCAAATCATGTCGACTCGTCATTAACAATTCTGTTATTAAGGTCACAATATTATTCGTGATAAATAATTGTTATTATTTATTCCATTTGAAATGATTTTAAATACCAATAAATACATAGAGATAAAATATTGTGTAACATTAATGTTATTAAATACCTTCAGTATTGGTGATTAGGGTAGCAATATTGAACATTTCGTTGATAAGTTGATGATTTTTACAGTATTGGTGAGTAGGGTATCAGTATGAATATTTAAACCGACTTTATTTTAAGGTTTTCAATATTGGTGACCTAGGTTTTATTTTTAAATATCCAGTTCATGATAATTATATAATCCGAAACCGAAACGGATCATATTTATTAATATTATTTTAGGAGATGTAATGAATATTATTACATGCTATAAATCTGTTCCTGATGAACAAGATATTATTGTAAATAGCGCAGATGGTTCTTTAGATTTTTCACGTGCTGATACCAAAATCAGTCAATATGATTTAAATGCAATTGAAACCGCTAATCAAATAAAAGCGCAGCAAGCTGACAGTAAAGTGATTGCGTTAAGTGTCGGTGGTAAAGCACTGACCAACATGAAAGCACGTAAAGACGTTTTATCTCGTGGCCCAGATGAACTTGTGGTTGTTATTGATGACCAACTGGAACAAGCCTTACCACATCAAACGGCTCTGGCCTTGAGCTCTGCAGCTCAAAAAGTCGGTTTTGATTTAATTATTTGTGGTGATGGTTCCGCTGATTTAAATGCACAACAAGTCAGTATCTTGATGGGCGAAACACTGCAAGTTCCTGCCATCAACGGTGTGAAGAAAATCGATTCAATCACCGCTGACACGGTAGTTATAGAGCGTGAGCTAGAAGATGAAATTGAAATGCTGTCCATACCATTACCAGCCATTGTCGCTGTTACCTCCGATATTAACGTTCCCGTTATTCCATCAATGAAAGCAATTTTAGGCGCTGCTAAAAAACCCGTTCAAGCTTGGACGATGGCTGATATTGGTTTAGATAACGTTGCAGCTCTTTCTGCGCAATCTATTGCGGCACCTAAGCAAAAAGTCCGCCAGCGCATCATCATTGAAGGTGATGGCGAAGACCAAATTGCACAATTTGCTGAACATTTAAGAAAAATTATTTAATCGGAGGCGTTATGAGCAAATTATCAACCGTTTGGGTATTTAGTGACATGACTTCTCGCTTACCTGAACTTATCGGTGGCGCCCTTGCTCTAGGAGAGCAAGTCAATGTATTAGCACTTGATGACACACAAAGCTCACAAGCTTTCCAACTCGGTGCAACGCAAGTTTTTCAACTGGCAGGTAAACCTGACGATCGCATTATTGAAGATTATGCGGACACTATCGTTTCAACCATCAAACAGCATGGCGATAACGGTTTATTGCTATTACCTAACACCCGTAGGGGTAAATTATTAGCGGCACGTTTAGGCGCTAGACTGCAAGCAGCCGTTTCTAACGATGCGGCAGCAATTACAGTCGAATCAGGAAAACCTGTTATTAAACATATGGTTTACGGTGGTCTAGCCTTTGGTCAAGAAACCTTAGGGAGCTCATTTTCGATTGCCACCCTCGCGACAGGTACATTTGAAGCTGCACAAAATGATGCATCACGTAGCGGTACGGCTCAAGCTGTGCAATGGGTCGAACCAAAACAATCTATTGTACGTACCTCGGTTCAGAAAAAAGCAGGTAACTCCGTTGAACTAGACAAAGCGCGTCTGGTAGTCAGTGTGGGTCGAGGGATTGGTAGCCAAGAGAACATTGCAATAGCCAAAACATTAGCAGATACCATTGGTGCTGAAATTGCCTGTTCACGCCCAGTCGCAGAAAATGAAAAATGGATGGAACATGAGCGCTACGTTGGGATCTCCAATTTGATGCTCAAACCAGAGCTTTATCTCGCAGTAGGGATTTCAGGTCAAATCCAGCACATGGTTGGTGCAAATGGAGCCCAAATTATTGTGGCCATTAACAAAGACAAAAATGCCCCTATTTTCCAATTCGCAGACTATGGGATCGTTGGGGATTTATTCAAAATCCTCCCGGTACTCACTCAACAACTGGCTAAATAAACCAAATAACAGTGGGGCTTTAGCCTCGCTGTTTAGTGACCTTTGGAGAAACTATGTCCGACGATATTTTTGATGCGATCATTGTAGGCGCTGGCCTAGCTGGTTCGGTTGCTGCACTGGTACTTGCCCGTGAAGGTGCTCAAGTTCTCCTAATTGAACGAGGAAACTACGCGGGCGGTAAAAACGTAACGGGTGGGCGAATGTATGCCCATAGTTTAGAACGGATCATTCCTGGGTTTACCCAAGACGCACCTATCGAACGCATGATCACCCGAGAAAAGCTGTCATTCATGACAGAAACTGGCGCTGTAACCGTCGATTTCCAAAATGCAGCTGAACAAAAACCAGAGGAAACCTCTTGGTCTGTGCTACGTGGCAAACTCGACCCATGGCTAGTTGAACAAGCTGAAAATGCTGGTGCACAGTGTATTACGGGGATTCGGGTTGATAAGTTAGTTGAACGCGATGGCAAGGTAGTTGGTGTTGAGGCTGATGGAGACGTACTTGAAGCTAAAGTGGTCATTTTAGCGGATGGCGTCAATTCACTGCTTGCCGAACAACTTGGTATGACAAAGCGCGTCAGTGCGGAACATGTCGCGGTTGGAGTAAAAGAGCTTATTGAGCTACCGAAAGATATCCTGGCTAACCGTTTTAATCTTAAAGAAAAAGAAGGTGTTGCATGGTTATTTGCAGGGGTTCCTACTGATGGCCTAATGGGAGGTGGATTCCTATATACCAACGAAGATACGGTTTCTTTAGGTCTAGTTTGTGGTTTACACCACATAAAAGACGCCAAAAAGTCTGTTCCTCAAATGTTAGAAGACTTTAAGAATCACCCTGCCGTCGCACCCCTAATTGAAGGCGGGAAAATGCTCGAATATGCCGCACACGTCGTCCCTGAAGCGGGTCTAAAAATGCAATCCGAATTGGTACGCGATGGTGTTTTAATTGCTGGTGATGCTGCGGGTATGTGTATGAACTTAGGCTTTACCATTCGCGGAATGGACTTAGCGGTCGCTTCAGGTGAAGCCGCGGCAAATACAGTACTCAACGCGATGAAAAAAGAGGACTTTAGTAAACAAGGACTCAGTGAGTACCTCAAATTACTCAACGAAGGCCCTCTTCGTGATATGAATATGTACCAAAAAATGCCTGAATTTTTGGATAATCCACGCATGTTCTCTGCCTATCCAGAAATGGCTGTCAGTATTGCGAAAAAGCTATTCACTATTTCAGATGAAGCTCCTATCCCGCTGCGTAAGACCATGTTACAACACGCGAAAAAAGTGGGCTTTATGAATTTGCTCAAGGATGGAATCAAAGGAGTCAGAGCAATATGAGTAATCCAGTCAACGTTGATATCAAACTCGGTATTAATAAATTTAATGTCGATGAAGAAAACCCACATATTGTTGTGAAAGAGCATCCAGACATGCAGGTGCTTGAAACATTAACCAAAGCCTGCCCAGCAGGTTTGTATAAA
Organism: Providencia huaxiensis; assembly: GCF_002843235.3. NCBI lineage: Bacteria > Pseudomonadati > Pseudomonadota > Gammaproteobacteria > Enterobacterales > Morganellaceae > Providencia > Providencia huaxiensis. The sequence goes on along the minus strand of NZ_CP031123.2, from coordinate 158,620 downwards.
AAACAAGAAGATGGTTCAGTTCGTTTCGACTATGCAGGCTGCCTTGAATGTGGCACTTGCCGTATTCTAGGCCTAGATAGTGCATTAGAAAAATGGGAATACCCACGCGGCACATTTGGCATTGAATTTCGTTACGGCTGATTATTTCGTATTACTCTCGAAGTGACGCGCTTCGAGAGCTTTTGAGCGCTTATTTGCGCTGTTCGGGGACACATGCATAATGAAACCAAAAAGTTTTGATGACATTCAATTTTCTTCCGTTCACCGGCGGATCATGCTGTGGGGTAGCGGTGGGCCTTTTCTGGATGGTTATGTGTTAGTCCTGATTGGCGTTGCTTTAGAACAGCTTACCCCTGTATTAAGCTTAAGTAGCGAATGGATTGGCTTACTCGGTGCTGCAACACTAGCAGGTCTCTTCATAGGAACCTCTCTATTCGGCTATATTTGTGACCAAGTCGGTCGCCGCAAAATGTTCTTAATCGATATTGTTGCCATTGGTGCTATTTCTGTTGCGACCATGTTTGTCTCAACACCGATGGAGCTGCTCATCATGCGGTTCTTAATCGGGATAGTAATTGGTGCAGATTACCCGATTGCAACATCAATGATCACCGAATTCTCTAATACCAAGCAACGCGCATTTGCTGTCGGTTTTATTGCGGCAATGTGGTATGTGGGTGCAACTTGTGCCAATCTCGTCGGTTATATGCTGTATGACGTTCAAGATGGCTGGCGCTGGATGCTTGGCAGTGCAGTTATCCCCTGCATCGTCATTTTAATAGGCCGTTTTGATTTACCGGAGTCCCCTCTTTGGCTTATTCGTAAAGGCCGGGTCAAAGAGTGCGAAAAAATGATGGAAAAGCTGTTTGGCCAGCCCGTGGTATTCGAAGCTGAAGAACAACAAAAAACACATTTCCTCCAGTTATTCACTAAGCGCCATTTTTCTTTCGTTCTATTCACTGCCATTATTTGGACCTGCCAAGTGATCCCGATGTTTGCAATTTACACCTTTGGCCCACAAATTGTTGGCCAGCTCGGTTGGGATCAAGGGAAAAATGCCGCACTAGGTAACGTGGTTATCAGCCTATTCTTTATGTTAGGCTGCTTACCCGCGATGTATTGGCTAAATAAAATGGGACGGCGGCCACTATTGATTGGTAGTTTTGCCATTATGACTCTTGCACTGGCGATACTTGGGCTATTCTCAAACCTCGGTATTTGCCTTGTGATTATTATGTTTGGCATTTACGCATTCTTTTCAGGCGGCCCCGGTATTTTACAATGGCTCTATCCTAATGAACTATTCCCAACAGATATCCGTGCCTCTGCCGTTAGGGTAATTATGTCCATCAGCAGGATTGGAACCATTTTTTCAACATGGGCGCTACCGCTATTTATCACTAAATACGGCGTCAGTTCGGTAGTGCTGATGGGGGCGGGTGTTTCACTTATAGGGTTGATTGTCTCAGTTCTATTTGCCCCCGAAACCAAAGGCTTAACCTTAGCGCAAACCTCAGTGATGGGTATTCGGCGTGGAAAGAAGTAAGAGAAGCAAGAGAAGTTACTACGATGAGCAATTATATCCAATACGCTAAATAGTTTGGGTTATGGCTAGGCGGCAAGTGAATAAGACCCTAGGAGCATACAAAAGTATGTGACTAGGGCGAATAAACGCGGCCAACAACGCCACAGCCAAAATATGACTCGTATTTAGTTTGAAATACGATAAATACCAATACGCTAAATAGTTTGAGTTGTGGCTAGGTGGCAAGTGAATAAGACCCTAGGAGCATACAAAAGTATGTGACTAGGGCGAATGAACGCGGCCAACAACGCCACAGCGCAAAATATGACGCGTATTTAGTTTGAAATACAATAAATACCAATACGCTAAATAGTTTGGGTTGTGGCTAGGCGGCAAGTGAATAAGACCCTAGGAGCATACAAAAGTATGTGACTAGGGCGAATGAACGCGGCCAACAACGCCACAGCGCAAAATATGACGCGTATTTAGTTTGAAATACAATAAATACCAATACGCTAAATAGTTTGGGTTGTGGCTAGGCGGCAAGTGAATAAGACCCTAGGAGCATACAAAAGTATATGGCTAGGGCGAATGAACGCGGCCAACAACGCCACAGCCAAAATATGACGCGTATTTAGTTTGAAATACGATAAATACCAATACGCTAAATAGTTTGAGTTGTGGCTAGGTGGCAAGTGAATAAGACCCTAGGAGCATACAAAAGTATGTGACTAGGGCGAATGAACGCGGCCAACAACGCCACAGCGCAAAATATGACGCGTATTTAGTTGGTTGAGAATGGCATGATCTCATACCAAACCAGCAACCAAATAGTCACATAGGCAAAAATCGCGGCAATAATATCATCAATCATAATACCAAAACCGCCGCTGACTTTTCGGTCAAAAAACCGTATCGGCCATGGCTTCCACATGTCATAAATGCGGAAAATAAAGAATGCGGTGATGACCCACTCATAATCAACAACAGGGATCGCCATTAGCGTAATCCACATCCCGATAAATTCATCCCAAACAATACTGCCATGGTCATGAATTTTCATATCGTCGGAAGTGCGCTGGCAAATTAGGCAACCAATCCAAAAACCCACTACAATGAGTACCCACACACTCCAAATTGGCATATTTGCCATTAATAACCAAAAAGGTATCGCAGCAAGAGAGCCCATTGTGCCAGGTACAATAGGCGAAAGGCCACTACCAAACCCCGTAGCCAATAAGTGCCAAGGATTACGCATATTTAGCCGTTTTTTTGCTTCTGCTTTTTCTTGGCGACTTGCCATTCTATGCACCTTCCGAAACAAAATGATCGAAACCTTTTAGGTTTACATCAACTTCTTGGTTATTGCAAAAGTAGCTAATTCCTTCAGACTGCGGCTTAATTTGCCCGATACACGTAAAGCCTGATCCCGTATGCGCTAATGCCATCTCTAACGCCCCACGATTAATTTCAGGAACGGTAAAACAGAGTTCGTAATCTTCACCACCACTCAAAGACCATAAACGCCCTTGCTCAATACTACAACTTTGTTTCAACGCTTCTGATTGAGGCAATGCATCTAAATTAATGCGTGCGCCACAACCACTCGCTTTCAAGATATGGTTAAGATCAGAAACTAAACCATCCGAAATATCAATTGCTGAAGAAGCAAGGTTTCTCAACGCTTGGCCTTGTAAAATACGTGGCTGCGGACGTAAATGACGCGCAATTAGCCATTCTTGATGTTCTACATTTTTAACATTCAGCTTATCTTGCAAAATAGCTAAGCCAGCTGCGCTATCACCTAGAGTGCCCGTGACATAAATCCAATCACCATTGCGCGCCCCTGCGCGAGACATCGCCTTACCATTTGGTACTAAGCCATGAACCGTGTAGGTTAAACTCATTGGTCCGCGTGTTGTATCACCACCAATCAATTGCATTCCATAATAGTTAAGCTGTTCAAACAAACTATCACTAAAGGATTGCAACCAATCACAATCAACGCAAGGCGATGTAATTGCTAAAGAAACCCATGCAGGATCCGCCCCCATCGCCGCAAGGTCACTTAAATTAGAGGCTAATGATTTATAAGCAAGATCAGCTGGTGAAATGGTTGGTAGGAAGTGAATACCAGAAACAAGAGTGTCAGTGCTTACAGCAAGTTGCTGTTTTTCTGGAATGGTCATCAACGCACAGTCATCCCCAATACCGATATTAACATCACGTCGGTTAGTGGTTTGACGGTTAAAATAACGCGCGATGAGGTCAAATTCGCCATATGACATGGTAGATTTTCCGTTTTCGCTATATCTATTTTCGTTTGAGACGAAGCAAATAATTTACACCCTAATAATTCAATAATAGGTAAATAATGCATAATTGCTAACCTAAATAACGTATCTAATTGGCCACAATTATTTTTCGCTCACCTATCATTGAAATATCGCGAGCATATAAACACAAAGGTAGACTGGAACCCAGCCTACCTATTCATTACCGTAGTGCAACAGGAGGGAACCCTGGTATTATTATTTTTTACGGCGAACCGCAGGTGCAGCTTTATCTAATACACCGTTAACGAATTTATGGCTATCTTCTGCGCCAAAAACTTTCGCTAATTCAATACCTTCATTGATTGCAACTTTATAAGGTACATCTTCACGGAAACTTAATTCAAACATGGAGACACGTAAAATCGCTTTTTCTACCTGCCCTAACTCTTCGAGCTGACGAGATAAATAAGGCGCCATCAGTTGATCAAGTTTTGTCGCGTTGGTCGCAACACCTGATAACAGTTCACGAAAATAGTTTACGTCAACGTCTGACATGTCCTGTTCAGCAATAAACTCATATTCGACTTCAGCAATTGGATTGCCAGATAATTGCCATGAATAAATGGCCTGTACAGCACACTCACGAGCGCGGCGACGAGCAGCAGGTTTCACAAGATTCCCCTTAAATTTAAAAACTGTACACAAAAAACACTTGTTGCATTGCGTTATCTACACCATTGTGGCGAAAAAACGGCAACATAGAGCTAATTGTGTATTATTTGCCTTTGATGGCCTTAATTACATTAATCATTTCCAGTGCTGTCAGTGCAGCTTCAGCACCTTTATTACCTGCTTTAGTACCCGCACGTTCAATGGCTTGTTCGATATTTTCAGTGGTTAACACACCAAAAGTCACTGGCACTTCACTGTTCATCGCGACATGGGATAGGCCGGAGCTACATTCACCTGCAACATATTCAAAGTGAGCGGTACCGCCACGAATAACCGTACCTAATGCAATGACTGCATCGTATTTATTCGTTTCAACTAATGCTTTTGTGGTCAACGGTAGCTCATAAGCGCCTGGAACCCACACAATTGTAATATTGTCATTTGAAACCTGACCAATGCGTTCTAACGCATCAACAGCACCTTCCAGCAGACTATCATTAATAAAGTTGTTAAAACGAGCGATAGCGATAGCAACACGCGCTTGTGGCGCAGCAACAACACCTTTAATTACGTTCATAGCCTTCCTCTAATATTAATTATAACCCGCGGGGCGCGGATTTTATCACATTCTTTCGTGTATCGTACGTATGATTTTCAAAAAAACCACTTACCATACGGGACGAAGCCTGACACGTAGGTCTGGCCCAACTTGTGTCACTTCTGTAAATTCAAACTTTGGCGCATCAATAAGGGCATTAAGCGGTGGGAAGTCCACTAGGCCTCGAGCGCTATTTCCTAATAATTTAGGCGCAATATAGACAATCAGCTCATCCACTAAACCTAACTTAAGCAATGAGCCTGCAAGTTTTGCCCCTGCCTCAACCCAAATGCTATTCACATTACGTTTAGCCAGTTGCATCATCAAAATGACGAGGTCAGTGCCGTTTTCATCTGCAGGAATAGCGATTTGCTCAACTTGCCCCTGCCATACTGCATTTTCATCTGGGTTTGAACGCACTAACCAACATTCGCCATCTAATTGAGTGACACGATGCTCAGAAGTCACACGATTGTGGTTATCTAGCACAATGCGGATGGGTTGACGGACTTGTTCTTCAGGGTAAATTTGCTGAATATTACTAGGTAATTCTTTCCAACGTACCGTTAAAGAAGGGTCATCGGCAACCACGGTGCTGCTGGTACTTAAGATAGCACTAGCCTCGGCTCGAAGAGCTTGCACATCTTTGCGAGCTGCGGGGCTGGTGATCCATTTACTTTCCCCAGTTCCAAGGGCGGTTTTGCCGTCTAGTGAAGCGGCGAGTTTTAATTGAATATAGGGAAAGCCAGTACGCATACGTTTTAAGAAGCCGCGGTTAGCCGCTTCTGCATCATCTAATAAAACATTACTGCGCGTTTCAATTCCTGCTTGCGACAACATATACAAACCGCGGCCCGCAACTTGAGGGTTTGGGTCTTGCATGGCAGCGACGACTCGGCTTACACCTGCATTGATCAGCGCTTCTGCGCAAGGCGGGGTACGGCCGTGATGGCTACAAGGCTCAAGGGTGACATAAGCTGTTGCCCCTTGCGCTTTATCACCGGCCATTCTTAATGCGTGAACCTCAGCATGGGGTTCACCTGCTTTTTGGTGATACCCCTCACCAACAATGACACCATCACGCACAATCACGCACCCGACATTTGGATTAGGTGATGTGGTAAAACGCCCTTTTCGTGCCAATTCAAAGGCACGAGCCATATAAATGTTGTCTTGTTCAATCATTGGCGTTAATCCTGTAATTTAGCGATTTCTTCGCCAAACTCACGCACATCTTCAAAACTGCGATAAACAGAAGCAAAACGGATATAGGCAACTTTATCGAGCTTTTTCAGCTCATCCATAACCAAACTGCCAATTAATTTCGACGGAACTTCACGTTCCCCGGTTGCCCGAAGCTGGGATTTAATCGAAATAATAGCTTGTTCAATGGCATCAGAACTTACAGGTCGTTTTTCTAATGCCTTTTGCATACCCCGATTAAGCTTTTCTTCATCAAAAGGTTCGCGGATATCATCGCTTTTAATGACCCTAGGCATGACCAGTTCAGCAACTTCAAAGGTTGTGAAGCGCTCATGACAAAGTAAACATTGGCGGCGTCTACGGACTTGGGACCCTTCACCGACCAGACGCGAGTCAATAACTTTCGTATCTACAGCTGAGCAGAATGGGCAGTGCATAGCGTTTCCTGAATCTATTTAGGGGGAGGTAGTTTACCCTACTATGCAAGAAAAAACACCCTAGAAGATGTCTCCTAGGGTGCTCTTGCTGCTCTTCATATTTCCCGTTGTAGGGGTGTTGGCATCGCTTATTAACCCTAGTCACATACTTTTGTATGCTCCTAGGGATATCGTTCACTTGCTGCCTACTCACAACACGAACTATTTTGAGTGCTAATTGACTTAGTTATTCATCGTTTTTAAAACTAAGGCAGTAATGACTCTTGGTCTGCGCCTTCTTTTTCGACTTTCGCTTGCATCAAGTGTTCACGTTTCATACCCATCTTCAGTGCTAATGCAGAAGCCACATAAATAGATGAGATAGTACCGATAGTTACACCGATTAACATAACCAATGAGAAGCCTTCCAGCATTGCACCGCCAAATAGGTACAGCATCAGAACCACTAATAATGTGGTGGCTGATGTCATGATGGTACGGCTCAATGTTTGCGTCAAAGAGACGTTCATGATTTCATATGGTGTACCACGGCGAATTTTACGGAAGTTCTCACGGATACGGTCTGATACAACGATACTGTCGTTCAGTGAGTAACCGATAACCGACATCAATGATGCCACGATAGTCATATCTATCTCAATATGGAACAGAGACAGAATTCCTAAAGTAATTACCACGTCATGCGCGAGTGACAATACCGCACCCGCAGCTAAGCGCCATTCAAAACGGAAGCCGACATAAATCAAGATACAAATCAACGCAGTTAACAGAGCCAAAGCCCCTGTTTGCGCCAACTCAGCACCGACACTCGGCCCAACGAATTCAATACGCTTAACGGTTGCTTTATCATCTACACTCTGGTTGATGATTGTGATAATTTCTTTCCCAACTTCTTGACCCGCAGTGCCTTCAATTGGCGGAATGCGGATCATGATGTCGCGGCTGCTACCAAAGTTTTGGATTAATGGATCTTTATGGTTCGAGTTAGACAAGCTATCACGAATTTTATCCAAATCAGCTGGCTGACTTAAGTTGATTTCAATGACCGTACCACCAGTGAAATCTAAGCCCCAGTTAAAACCTTTGACGCCAATAATCACAAAAGAAGCAATCAGTAATACGATAGAAATACTAAAGGCAACGTTGTCCCAGCGCATAAAGTCATAGACTTTACGACCATAGTTCAATTGTTCAACAGTATAATCCTGTGCCACAACGTGCTCCTTAAATTGACAGCTTGTTAATACGTTTACCGCCGTAAAGCAGGTTCACGATAGCACGTGTACCGACGATAGCTGTAAACATAGAGGTTGCGACACCAATCGCTGTCGTAATCGCAAAGCCTTTAATCGACCCAGTACCCACTGCATAAAGAATAATCGCAGTGATAAGTGTCGTTAAGTTTGCGTCTGTAATACTTGAGAAGGCGCCTTTATAGCCTTCATGAATCGCTTGCTGGACAGACCGCCCATTTCGCAGCTCTTCTTTTATCCGCTCATTGATAAGAACGTTCGCATCGACGGCAACCGCAAGGGTTAACACGATACCGGCTATACCTGGCATGGTGAGTGTCGCGCCCGGTAATAAGGACATTACACCAACAATTAACACCAAGTTTGCCAACAGTGCACTACTCGCAATCAAACCAAATTTACGATAGTAAATAATCATAAATAGGATAGAAGCTAACAGACCTGCGATACAAGCTTTTAGCCCTTGCTCGATATTTTGCATACCCAGTGTCGGGCCAATGGTTCGTTCTTCAACAATTTGGATTGGTGCAATCAACGCACCCGCACGTAACAGTAATGAAAGCTGGCGAGCTTCAGTGCCGTTAGTAATACCGGTAATACGGAATTTACTACCAAAACGCGCAGAAATACGTGCCGCATTGATGACTTTTTCATCTTTCACCAAAATTGAACGGCCTGTTGCGTCTTTTTTGCCACTGTCTTTGTATTCAACAAACAGCGTTGCCATCAGCTTGTCTTGGTTATCACGCGTAAAGTCAGACATGATAGAGCCACCAGCACTATCTAGGCTGATACTCACTTGTGGTTGACCATTTTCATCCGCTTCAGAGGTTGAATCGGTAATATGGTCACCCGTTAAGATCACACGCTTATATAACACGTAAGGCATGCCTTCACGGTCATATTTAACTTCTGAGTCACCTGGTACACGGCCACTTTCTGCTGCTGAAGAATCGACTGAAGTATTCACCAAACGGAATTCTAATGTCGCTGTCGCACCTAAAATTTCTTTTGCGCGAGCGGTATCTTGAATACCCGGTAATTCAACGACAATTCGGTCAGCACCTTGGCGTTGAACAAGTGGCTCCGCAACACCTAATTGGTTTACACGGTTGCGAATAATAGTAATGTTCTGAGAAACAGCATAGTTACGTGCTTCACGTAAGCGCTCGTCGGTCATAACAGCAATCATAGTGTTATCGCTGCCATCACTAAAGACTAAGTTTGGGTATTTACGAGACAATGCTTTTTCAGCTTGGCTACGATCATCCGCGTTACGGAAGCGAACTTCCACGCTGTAATCATTGCCTTTACGAATAGAAGAGTACGCAATGCCTTCTTGACGCAGGTCATTACGCAAACCATCCATGTTTTGTTCCTGCAATTTACCTAATGCAGTGTCCATATCAACTTCCATCAGGAAGTGAACCCCACCACGCAGATCAAGACCAAGCTTCATCGGTTCACCACCGACAGCTTCAAGCCACTTAGGCGTTGCAGGTGCAAGGTTTAATGCAACAACATACTGGTCACCCAGTGCATTCATGATCACTTCACGCGCACGTAACTGAACATCAGAGTTGTTGAATCGGGCTAAAATCGCCCCATTTTCTAGAGAGATAGATTTACTCTCAATTTTATCGTCTTTTAACGATTTTTGGACTTGGATCAGCGTTTGTTCATTGGCGGCGGTTCCCCGCACGCCAGTGATCTGAACAGCCGGATCCTCACCATATAGGTTTGGAAGCGCATAAAGCAAACCGATGAGGATCGCACAGATCAACATCAGATACTTCCACAAAGGATAACGGTTTAGCACGGCAGTTCCCTTCGGGAGAATCAGAATTAAATTGCTTTCATTGTGCCTTTAGGTAAAACAGCAGCAACGAAATCACGTTTGATGGTTACTTCTGTGTTCTCACTCAGCTCAAGAACCACATAACCGGTTTCAGACACTTTAGTTACACGTCCGATTAAACCACCAGTTGTTAAAACTTCATCACCTTTAGTGATAGATTCCATCAATTTACGGTGTTCTTTCGCACGTTTTTGCTGTGGACGCAAAATCATGAAATAGAAGATCAGCGCGAAAACAACAAGCATGATAACCATCGTGTATGGACTACCTTGCGCTGGTGCACCTGCTGATGCCGCTGCTTCAGAAATAAAAAAACTCATTCAACTTTCCTCATTGTTTTATTGAAAGCAATTTTACATACAAAAAAGCTAAGTTTGATATGCTACACAGATTAGTGGCATTTCGCACTTAAATTCACTCGATATTTAATGAAGGTTCGGGTTTACCAATCTTTTGGTAAAAATCTTTAGCAAACTCTTCAAAATTCCCATTTTCAATGGCTTGGCGAATACCGGCCATCAAGCGTTGGTAATAACGTAAATTATGAATGGTATTGAGCCTTGCACCAAGAATTTCATTACATCTATCAAGGTGATGCAGGTAAGCACGGCTATAATGACGACAAGTATAGCAGTCACAATCAGCATCCAGTGTTGATGTGTCTGATTTATACTTAGCATTACGAATTTTTACCACGCCATTTGTCACAAATAAATGTCCATTTCGTGCATTTCGCGTTGGCATCACGCAATCGAACATATCAATACCGCGGCGAACACCTTCCACTAAGTCTTCCGGTTTTCCTACGCCCATTAAATAGCGTGGTTTTTCTGCCGGAATTTGCGGGCAAACATGTTCTAAAATACGGTGCATATCTTCTTTCGGTTCGCCTACGGCTAAGCCGCCTACAGCGTACCCATCAAAGCCGATTTCCACCAGCCCCTTAACTGAAATATCACGTAAATCTTCGTAAACACTGCCTTGAATGATACCAAACAGTGCATTTTTGTTGTTCAGTTCGTCAAAACGTTGACGGCTACGTGCAGCCCAACGCAGCGACATTTCCATTGATGTCTTTGCATAGTCCCAATCCGCAGGGTATGGCGTACATTCGTCAAAAATCATGACAATGTCTGAGCCGAGGTCATACTGGATTTCCATCGACTTTTCAGGGCTTAAGAAGACCTTTTCACCGTTGATAGGGTTACGGAAGTGCACACCTTCTTCTTTAATTTTGCGCATCGCACCAAGGCTAAAGACCTGAAAACCACCTGAGTCGGTCAAAATTGGGCCTTGCCATTGCATAAAGTCATGGAGGTCGCCATGTAACTTCATGATTTCTTGACCTGGGCGTAACCACAGGTGGAAAGTATTCCCCAATAAGATTTGCGCGCCAGTCTCTTTGACTTCTTCGGGAGTCATGCCTTTAACCGTACCGTAGGTTCCTACTGGCATAAATGCAGGGGTTTCCACCACGCCGCGCTCAAACACTAAGCGACCACGGCGTGCATTGCCATCGGTCGTCTGTAATTCGTATTTCACATTTGCCTCCTAGCAGCAGAAAAACAGTCTGTTGCTATCGATAATATTAATTTGCTAAGCAAGCAGCTGCTGCCACCGCTTAAAACTGATTACTCACCAATTTTCTCGGAACTGGCATGCGCATTCGGCGTGATGAACATCGCATCACCGTAACTAAAGAAACGGTATTTTTGTTCCACCGCTTCTTTATACGCATTCATGGTGTTTTTGTATCCAGCAAACGCAGAAACCAACATAATTAATGTAGATTCAGGTAAGTGGAAGTTGGTGATTAGCGCATCTATCACCTGATATTCATACCCAGGGTAAATAAAGATTTGGGTATCATCAAAAAATGGAGCAATTAAAGCACCTTGGCTCACTTTTGCGGCACTTTCTAGCGACCGAACAGACGTCGTTCCAACAGCAATAACGCGATTGCCTCGTGCTTTACAGGCTAAAACAGCGTCTACGACCTCTTGTGGCACTTCTGCATATTCCGAATGCATAATGTGATCTTCGATAGTATCAACACGCACAGGTTGAAAAGTACCGGCTCCCACATGCAATGTCACAAACGCCATTTCTACGCCTTTTTGGCGCAATGCTTCAAGTAACGGTTCATCAAAGTGCAAGCCTGCCGTTGGTGCTGCCACAGCACCCGGTTTTTCGCTATACACGGTTTGATAAAGTTCTTTATCTGACTCTTCATCAGGGCGATCGATATAAGGCGGCAGAGGCATATGACCAATTTGGTTTAGAATGCTTAATACATCACGTTCATCGTCGAAACGTAGTTCAAACAATGCACCATGACGCGCAACCATCGTTGCCTTCACGCTTTCATCTTCGCCTAGCAGTAATTCAGCCCCTTCTTTTGGTGCTTTTGATGCCCTAACATGAGCAAGTACGCGGTGTTCATCCAACATACGCTCAATCAAAACTTCAATTTTACCGCCGCTAACTTTACGCCCAAATAACCGTGCAGGGATCACGCGAGTGTTATTGAACACCAGCAAGTCACCGCGCTCCAATTTTTCTAGAATATCGGTAAAAACACCATGCGTGAGCTGCCCTGAGCCACCATCTAAGCTTAATAAGCGGCAAGCGCTACGCTCAGCCTGTGGATAATGGGCAATTAGTTCTTCAGGTAATTCAAAAGTAAAATCAGAAACACGCATTGTATTGACATCAATCTAAAAAAACAGGCGACTAGTCTAGTGCCGCACCGACTTTGGCGCAAGAAATAAGCGCAAAATCGCACAAAAAAACACCATTATTTAACAAATATTTTGTTAGTAAAAAATTCTGTACGCTATTTATCCATTCAAAGAATGAATTATTTCAATTTTACTCAACTTTTATGACACATTAACTTCCGTCTTTTTCTTTTTCTTTTTCTTTTTCTACTAAATAAATATACCCCATGAATTTCGAATTAGAGGAATTCTTTATTCCTCTGCCAAGTAATGTCCTGTGAGTTTCGAATTCAACATAATTACTGCTATAGTTTGAGCAATCAAAAAGCTAGCTAAGCTGCGCTGCATGTCCTATGGATTTCGAATCACAGGTAGGCAGCAAGTAAAGATATCCCGATGAGCATACATGAGTATGTGATTCGGGTGGCTTTACGAAGCTAACACCCCTGTGGTTTGAAAGACGACGGACATTTTAAAGTGAATTATTTAGCTCACCTCCACCTGGCCCACCTCGCTGACAGCTCCTTGCTCGGCAACATCATGGCTGACTATGTCCGCGGTAACCCTACGGGCCTTTATTCATCCGACATTGTCTCTGGTATCTTTATGCATCGAGCCGTCGACCGCACTACAGATACCCACCCTTTAGTCAAAGAAGCTAAACTACTGTTTCGCGAGGAATACCGTCGAGTCGCTCCTATTACATTAGATTTAGTTTGGGACCATTTTTTATCTTTGCATTGGTCAACTATTGAGCCATCAATACCGCTAGCGGACTTTGTACGGGACTGCCGAAAAATAATTGAGCCTCAGCTTTGTCATACCCCTGAAAAGTTTCAGGAGCTAAATGAATATCTTTGGCCCCAACAGTGGCTGATACACTACGCAGATAAAAATTATATTGGAAAATCACTCAATGGAATGGCAAAACGGCGTCCCAAGCTCAGTGCGTTAAGTGGTTCATTTAACGACTTTTTATTGCAGTATGATGCGTTGGAAAATATTTTTTTTCAATTTTACCCACAAATGATGGCCAATGCGCTGCAACATTTTTTTGTACAGAGTGTCACAATTAACACAAAGGAATAAATTAAAGCTTGCACTTTAGTGGAATAAAACTATCTTATTGATATTAATTTGATAAACCAGTATTATTGATAGTCAAAACCTATCACAATAATCGGTTTAAATGTCTTTATTATCAAAAGATATTTTTCTATTCTTTTAGAAGTCTATGTCCACATTATTTATCAGTGATTAAATCATCGGTGATAAATAGACAGGACAAAAAACTTTAATTCAAACTCATAGGAGTAAATTATGGTTCTGGTAACACGTCAAGCCCCTGACTTTACTGCTGCAGCTGTTTTAGGTAATGGTGAAATTGTTGATAACTTCAACCTGAAAACCCACCTGAACGGCCGTCCAGCTGTGATCTTCTTCTGGCCAATGGACTTTACTTTCGTTTGTCCGTCAGAACTGATCGCATTCGACCACCGCTACGAAGAATTCAAAAAACGTGGCGTAGAAGTTGTTGGTGTTTCTTTTGACTCTGAGTTTGTTCATAACGCATGGCGTAAAACACCTGTCGATAACGGCGGTATTGGTGAAGTTAAATACCCAATGGTTGCTGATATCAAACGTGAAATCATCAAAGCTTACGGTATCGAACACCCAGATGCAGGCGTTGCACTGCGTGGTTCTTTCCTCGTTGACAAAAACGGCGTTGTCCGTCACCAAGTCGTTAATGACCTGCCATTAGGCCGTAACATTGACGAAATGCTGCGTATGGTTGACGCGCTGCAATTCCACGAAGAGCACGGAGATGTTTGCCCAGCTCAGTGGGAAAAAGGCCAAGAAGGTATGAATGCATCTCCAAAAGGCGTTGCTGACTACCTGACTAAAAACTCTGCAAAACTGTAATTCGTTACGCGAGTTTTTGAAAAGCGGGCATTAGGCCCGCTTTTTACTTTTTGTGAACCAAGTCTATCTTTTCTCTTCCTACTCGCAATTATTCCACTCAGTTAACAATTCTTAACTCAAATACTCAATGTTTTGTATTATTGTGTGCTATACATTAAAAACACAAATAATTAACAAATTATTCATATTGAATATTTGTGCAATAGAACACCTCAATTAACCTTAACTGGGAGATACGAATGATAAAAACATCATTACGCCCTGCGGTTCTACTTCTTTCCTTATTCCTTACCAGTCAACTATATGCCGCCTCCGAACCTGCGGTTGAAGCGAAAAAAGGCATGGTTGTTTCTTCCCAACACTTAGCATCACAAATTGGAGCGGATATTCTAAAGTCAGGCGGCAATGCCATTGATGCAGCGGTTGCGGTAGGGTATGCACAAGCGGTTGTTAACCCTTGTTGTGGCAATATCGGTGGTGGTGGCTTTATGACCATTCACCTAGCCGATGGCAAAGATTTATTCATCAACTTTAGAGAAACTGCCCCTGGTGCCGCTAGCGCAGATATGTATCTAGATAAAGATGGTCAGCTTATCAAAGATGCCAGCTTGTATGGCTACCTCGCATCTGGCGTACCCGGAACAGTCAAAGGCCTCGATTATGCCTTAGAAAAATATGGTACGATGAGCCGCCAGCAGGTGATGGCTCCTGCTATCAAATTAGCAAGGGAAGGTTTTACTCTAACCCGTGCAGATACCGATGTTCTCGACACCACAACAGAACGTTTTAAACAAGACCCAGAAGTCGCGCGTATCTTCTTAAAACCAGATGGCAGTGCCTTCCAACCAGGCGACTTATTAGTCCAAACCGATTTAGCTAACACACTAGAAAAAATTGCCAAAAATGGCCCATCTGCCTTTTATGAAGGAGAAATCCCCAAAATTGTTGAAGAAGCGTCCAAGAAAAATGGCGGGATTTTGACAGCAAAAGATTTTGCGGATTTTACCATCACAGATACAGCGCCAGTGAGCTGCACCTATAGAGGATATCAATTTATTTCAGCACCACCTCCTAGTTCAGGCGGGGTAACTATCTGCCAAACGCTTAATATCTTAGAAGGGTATGACCTCAAAGAAATGGGCTTTAACTCTGCGGACTATATTCATACTCTTACAGAAGCAATGCGCCATGCTTACATGGATAGAAATACCTTCTTAGGTGACCCTAAATTTGTCGATAACCCGACGGAAAAATTACTGAGTAAAGCCTATGCGGAAGAGTTACGTAAAGAAATCAAACCCAATCAAGCAACGCCATCAACCCAAGTTCAACCGGGAATAGGGCCACACGAAAAACCAGAGACAACGCATTACTCTGTAGTAGATGAAAAAGGAAATGCTGTTTCAACGACTTACACGATTAATGGCCGGTTTGGTTCCGTCGTTATCCCTCCGGGGACAGGGTTCTTCTTAAACGATGAAATGGATGATTTCACCACGAAAGTCGGCGAGAAGAATTTATATGGCTTAGTACAAGGGGAACGCAACTCTATTGCTCCAGGTAAGCGCCCATTATCCTCCATGAGCCCGACTATCGTGACGAAAGATGGCAAGGTATTTTTAGTTCTCGGTTCACCGGGAGGCTCACGGATTATTTCAATTACGCTGCAAACCGCTTTAAATATTATCGACCATGGTATGCCGCCACAAGAAGCGGTTAATGCACCACGCATTCACCACCAGTGGCTCCCTGATGAGGTTTATTATGAGCAAAGAGGCGTTTCTAAAGACACCTTAGCGCTGCTGGACAAAATGGGATACAAGATGGTTGAACAAACACCATGGGGTGCCGCTGAGTTGATTATGGTCGCGATCCCAGAAGGCGCGGGCGTCAGTGCTAAATCTTCCGGTAATGATTCAGCTGTATCTGGAAAAGTTCGCGAAGGTTTTATTTATGGCTCTAACGATGTACGCCGTCCAGCAGGTAGTGCAGTTGGGGTTGATTAATCGCTGTCGAAGGATCCAACCCCTTCACTTATGGGGTTGGATTAAATATGAATGGCCCTCAACTCATTAATCAGGCTTGGTTTCTTTTCTAAAAGATACAACAATTTGAGGGCTATTCCTGATGGAAACCGACGTTGTTGTTCCCAGCTACGGACCAAATCAACACTAGAACCTATCGCTTCTGCAAACTCTTGTTGTTTCATACCAGAGTGTTTACGAATAGCTTTAACATCTGGTAGTTCGAAGCGATGAATATTTTCACTAGCAGGAACTAATTCACCTTTCTCGATAGCAACCATCTCTTCTAAGCTACTCACTAAATCGTCAAAAAGCTTTTTTCCCATACCATTATCCTTATTACATAACTCATTCAATTCTATATTTTAAATAATTCGAGCGGCAGTTAGGTGATAAAGGAAGATAGACGGAAAGCATAGATAAACTATGTGACTCGGCTATCTGAGCGTAATCAACACCGCTGCAACTTGAAAGATTACGAGTATATTTAACCATTAAGCAAGCTTTTGAATGATTGCTCGTAAAATCGCTTTTTCTTGTTCATTCAAATCTTCCTTTGCGTTCTTAGTATAAATCGTAAGCAAATACAACCTACCGCTCATGGTTCTGTTATAATAGATAACCCTAACACCACCACGTTTTCCTTTATTTAAGGCTCTCCAACGTATTTTTCTACATCCTCCAGAGCGGCTTATTACGTCACCATACTCATAGTTTTCTAATAAGAAGGCCTGAAATAATTGAAATTCATTATCTTCCATAATTAGTTTACGTTGCTGACTAAAAATTCTAGTTTCAACAAACTCTAAATAATTCATTTGCACCTCCTTGCGCATTTCCTATCCAATCTACTAGTACTCCGTACTAACTTCAACAAAAAAATATCATTAGCCCCATTCAAAACGAGTTATGTAACCGCTCTGGTTACACAAAAAAAGGCCGCTAACATTAGCGGCCCTTCGATTCAATAATTGAAATTACTATACTTGTTTATGCTGCGCAGCGGGTGCCACAAACTTATCGCATAAAATTGCCACGACCATCACAACAACAGTTGGTAATACCCAGACTAAATCTTGCTTATACAGTGGCATTGCAGTCATCCATTCAGGAATATAACCTTTCAGATGATCTGACGCTTTTACGGCGCCAATTAGACCGACCACAAAGCTGACTAACATTGTCGGTGCAATCACTATCGTAGGGTTTTTCCACCACTTCAAAGTAAAGCTTAATAAAATTAATACGATACAAGGTGGATAAATTGAAACTAGCACCGGTAATGAGAAGGCGATTAGCTTACTTAAACCTAAGTTTGAGATCACCATAGAGAACACACCCAGGATCAGCACCAGTTTACGGTAAGAGATCGGTACATAGCGGCTAAAGAACTCTGCACAAGCACACGTTAAGCCTACAGCCGTTACCATACAAGCAACAAAGATTAATACCGCAAGGAAGAAGCTACCATAATTACCAAAAGTATATTGGACATAGGTATGTAAAATATCAGCGCCATCCGCAGGGTTTGGAATTAACGAACCACTATTCTCACCTAACTTAAACAGTGACAAATAGACCAGCGTTAATAATACCCCTGCAATTAACCCTGCCCACATAGTATAACGGGTTAATAATGAAGAATTTTCGATACCCCTTGAACGCGCAGCATTAACAATAACGATACCAAATACCATCGCACCGAGGGTATCCATTGTCAGGTAACCATTGATAAAGCCGTTCGAGAAAGCCATCTCACGGTATTCTATTGTAGAAGGGATCGGGTCCCCCGCTGGCCACATAACAGCCGCAATACCCAAAATAGCCAGAGCTAACATTTTTACAGGCGCTAAAATGTGCCCAACGCTATCGAGCAATTTTCCTGGGTATAATGAAATACCGATAACGAGAACGAAGTAAACCACGCTGTAGATCAGTAACAGCAAATCGGACTCACCACCGAATAAAGGTGCGATGCCGACTTTATAGGACACAGTTGCCGTTCTTGGTGTGGCAAATAGCGGCCCTACAGACAAATAAGCAACAACCGCTAGTAGTAACCCTGCTGTTTTGCCGACAGGCGTGCTGAGCGCTTCAATGCCCCCACCTACTTTAGCCAGCGCAATAACCGTTAAAACAGGTAGACCCACACCAGTAACCAAAAAACCTAGTGCGGCAGTCCAAACTTGTTCCCCTGCCTGCAAACCAACCATAGGGGGAAAGATAATGTTCCCTGCCCCGACGAATAACGCAAAAGTCATAAAGCCTAATGCGATGATATCTCTTGATGATAAACGATGAGCCATATTATGTTATTTTTAAGTGACAAAATAGAAAATTATGGGTTTACACTTAGCAACCCTTTGAAATATATATAGCGAGATAGAATTCTGATAAACATACTGTTAACAATATAAAAAAGTATATTTGCTTGCATCATACGAAATGAAAAGTCAAAAAACAGAAAAATTCGCCAATAACTGACAACAAGTAGAACTTTTATAGGGCAAAAAGGCAATAGCAAACCGAAAAACAAGAATAAATAACTAAACTAATTTTCAGAACTAGTGATTACTTTCAGTAAAATCCCAATACTCGTTATATGCTTTGCTCGAAAAATGAACAACTCATCTTTTTCTGGTGATTACAATTGATTATTTAACAGAGCATATAATTAACATGATGGCAATTATCAGCATTAAATATATATATTTTGAATGGAACACATAAATGCATTGATAAATAGAAATAATCCACTTCATTAATACCTTGATTATATTAATAAAGTGGATTCATTTACTCACTTTTAAGTTTTTTATCATCAACAATTAGCACTGGCGGTAAAGTAAATGAAAACTCACTACCTTTACCTAATTGGCTTGTCACCACCAATTGGCTGCTATGATGTTGTAATGCATGTTTAACAATAGCTAACCCAAGGCCAGTACCTCCACCGCCTTGGCGAGAGCGCGCTTTATCTACCCGATAAAAACGTTCCGTTAAACGAGGGATATGCTCTGCAGGTATCCCTTGCCCGTTATCTCTCACACTAAAGCGAGCCCCTTGCCCACTTCTTTGCCAATCAACCCAAATTTTTGTGCCCTCAGGCGTATGGCTAATCGCGTTATAGACTAAATTTGCCACTGCACTTCGTAATTGTTCTTCATTACCATGGACACGCAATTTTTCATCAACATGAAATTCAAACTGGTGGCGCCCTTGGCTTAAACTGAGTGCTTCTTGTTCAATCATTTTGAGAGTAACAGGGATATTCACTTGCTCATCAAGGTTAATTTGAGGAGCAACTTCGATACGTGACAACTGCAAAAGCTGTTTAACTAAGTTATCCATACGGTGCGTTTGTTCTTGCATGACATGCAGTGCTTTCTTATTAACCGCAGTCACGTTTTCTTGGTCGTCCATCACCTCAAGATAACCTTGAATAACCGTAAGAGGCGTCCGTAATTCGTGGCTCACATTTGCAAAGAAGTCCCTACGCGCCTTTTCCAAACGACGTTTTTCTGTCACATCCCGCGCAACCATCAATAACTGCCCTTCGGTATACGGCAAGATACGAAACTCAACGATTTCACCACTATTGAGCTCAATAGTTAGCGCTTGGTCATAACGCTTAATGGTGAAGTAGCGGCTAAAGTCTGGGTAACGTAATAAATTAAAAATATGCTGTCCGTTATCTTCAGGCCAACGGAAGCCGAGTAAAGCCTGAGCATGGCGATTACACCAAAAGATATTCCCTTCGGTTGTCATCATTACGACGGCATCAGGTAGTGATTCTGCACCACTACGAAACCGTTTAATTAACTGGCCTAATTCACGACGGCGTTTTCGATTACGTTGCTGCATCTGGTAGATACCATAAAATATCGGTTCCCACCCACCTCGCCCTTCGGGGGGGAGCATACTTCTATCTAACCATAACCAGTAAGAAAGCTTGAGCAAGTTATACCCATGCCATATCAGTGCAGCAAGTAGCGAGATCACTAATAGCCACGCTAGGTGGCCAATAAAAACCGATAAGATAAGGGCGGGTAAGATAAATAAAAACAGCCCCCAAATCAGCTGCTTAATCGATAAACGTTCAAGCACGCATGGCTCTCCCTTTGTGGTCTTTAGTAACGGACAGAAAAACGATAACCTGTACCACGTACAGTTTGCACCATTTTATCATGGCCTTCCGTCTCTAGTGCCTTTCTTAGCCGCCGAATATGCACGTCAACAGTTCTATCCTCCACATACACATTGGCACCCCATACATAGTTCAATAGCTGTTCTCTACTATATACGCGTTCAGGGTGAGTCATAAAGAAATGGAGTAATTTATATTCAGTTGGGCCCATATCGATAGGGATTTCATTGCTGGTGACACGATGAGAGGTAGGGTCTAACATTAACCCATTCATTTCAATAATGTCTTCCGTCGCCATTGGGGAGATACGACGTAAGATTGCTTTTACCCGAGCAATTAATTCCTTCGGTGAAAATGGCTTAATAAGATAGTCATCCGCGCCAACTTCCAAACCTTTTACGCGGTCTTCTTCTTCTCCTCGTGCAGTTAACATCATGACAGGAACGTCACGTGTTGCGCTATCACGTTTCATATGTTTAATGACTTGGATCCCAGAGCCACCGGGGATCATCCAATCCAGTAGTACGAGGTCAGGTAGCGGGTCAACGAGTTGTGCAATCGCACTGTCATAATCATCAGCTTCAATAGGCTGAAAACCATTCTGTTCTAATACAAAACAAACCATTTCTCGGATGGGCGCTTCATCTTCAACAACTAGAATGCGTCTTGCCATGATTGTTCCTGTAAAATTAAGAAGACATTTAAAATGTGAAAGCATTATGCGTCACTTTTATGACAGAATTATGAATATCAATGGGTGAAACTCATATTAATCTTTATTTTAACGGTTAAATGTCATTTAAGTGAAATATTTCCGCAACATAGTTCCGCGACGACATAGTTCCGCAATATAGTAATAGGTAATAAAGTCGCAAACATCCCTCAACGAGTGATATGGATCGGGTATACTTAATTATCGAACGTTCATGCACATTATTGATGATAGGAATTGATAACTCATGCGCATTATTCATACCTCAGACTGGCACCTTGGTCAGTATTTTTTTACCAAAAGCCGTGCGCCTGAGCACCAACATTTCTTAAACTGGCTTGTGGAACAAGTGGAATTACACCAAGTTGATGCTGTCATCGTTGCAGGTGATATCTTCGATACCGGTTCGCCACCGAGCTATGCACGTGAACTGTATAATAAATTTATTGTTGATTTACAAAAAACAGGCTGCCAGCTAGTAATTTTAAGTGGAAATCACGACTCGGTTTCTGTACTCAATGAATCAAGCGCTCTACTTAGTTATTTGAATACACAGGTTATTACGTCTGGAAGTGAACCGCATGTCATTACTTTAGTAAATAAACAGGAACAACCTATTGGCCTCGTCTGTGCCATCCCTTTTTTACGTCCTCGAGATATCCAGCTCAGTATTGCAGGGCAAAATAGTGAAGATAAACAACGCTCACTACAAACCGCTATTCATGATCATTACCAAGCCAGCTACCAACTCGCGCTAGAACAGCGAACCGCATTGGGGCTGGATATTCCAATTATTGCCACTGGCCATTTAACGGTTGTCGGTGCAGCCTTAACGGACTCCGTTCGAGATATTTATATTGGTACGTTAGATGCGTTTCCTTCTGGGGCTTTTCCCCCTGCTGACTATATTGCCCTTGGCCATATTCACCGTCCCCAAGTGATTGGAGGGCAAGAAAATATTCGCTACTGTGGCTCACCTATTGCATTGAGTTTTGACGAAACAGCACAACAAAAAAGTGTCTGCCTTGTTGAATTCACCGGAAGCGAATTGACTCAAATCACCCCATTGGACATCCCTATTATTCAGCCATTGCAAAGCATTAAAGGCTCCTTAAGCCAAATAGAACAGCAATTAGAAGCATGGAAAGATTACCTAGGAGATAAACCTGTTTGGTTAGATATTGAAGTTGCTTCACAAGATTACCTCGCTGATATCCAACAGCGTATTGAAGCGTTGACACAAGATCTCCCTGTTGAAGTCGTGATACTGCGCCGTGCACGTAAGCAAATACAGGGACAAAGCCAAACCTTAGCCAATGAAACATTAAGTGAACTCACTGTAGAAGATGTTTTTTTACGTCGCCTTGCCCAAGAGTCTTTAGAGGATCCTGAGCGTGAACAGCGCCTAGTGCAGCTATTTCAACAATCTTATGACGCATTACAAATGAGCAAGGAAAGTTAATATGAAGATTCTAAGTTTACGTTTAAAAAATATTAACTCTCTTCGAGGTGAGTGGAAAATTGATTTCACTGCGGAGCCATTTGCTAGCAATGGCTTATTTGCCATTACAGGTGCCACTGGCGCAGGAAAAACCACCTTATTGGATGCGATTTGCCTTGCGCTTTATCACCGAACACCGCGTTTAAAAACCATTTCTAACGCACAAAATGAACTGATGACTCGCCACACAGGGGAATGCCTTGCAGAGGTAGAGTTTGAGGTCAAAGGTAAAGCTTATCGCGCCTTTTGGAGCCAACGACGAGCAGGAGGAAAGCCTGATGGCAATTTACAACAGCCTAAGGCGGAGCTTGCAACGGTTACTGATGGTAAAATATTGACCGTAAAAATCACAGAGATAAAAGAATTAATAGCACAAATAACTGGGCTTGATTATGAGCGTTTTACCAAATCAATTTTACTCTCTCAAGGGGACTTCGCGGCTTTTTTAAATGCTTCAGAGAAAGAACGCGCTGATTTACTTGAAGAAATTACAGGCACAGAAATTTATAGCCAGATTTCAATTTATGTTTTTAATCAACACAAACAAGCCAAAATTGACTTAGATTTGCTAAAGGCAAAGGCACAAAGCATTAATTTACTCACTGAAGCAGAACACCAAGAGTTATTAGTACAGCAAAACCATTTACTTGAACAAGAAACTCAAACCAAGCAACAGCGGGCTCGCCACCAACAAGGCGTCAATTGGTGGCAACAATATCACCAACTCACCCAGCGCATGCAATCACTTGATGATGAACTCAAAAAAAATGAGCTTGAGTTCCAATCCGCACAGCCTCAGTTGAAAAGATTGGCTGATAGCGCCCCTGCGGAGTCGCTTCGCCCGTTATGGCAGGACGTTGAGCGCCAGCAACAACAACTCACTGAATACATAAATAAACAACAACAGCTGAAACTTAGCTTGCAAACCCAGCAAGCTGAACGTGCCCCACTGCAAGAGAAGTTGTTGAAATCACAATCCGAGTATCAACAACATCTTGATTTTGCCAAACAACAACATCAATTGATTGATGAAACTGTCAGGCCTCTGGATAACCAAATTGCACAATTGAAACAACAACAGACTGAAATTACGCAACAAATTGAACAACAGCACACAACTCTTCAGCAAAAAAAACACTTAGTTAATGAGACTCAAAGTCAGATCCAAACTGCGCACCTTGAGTTAAAGAAACACAACCTATTCCTAGAAGAACACCCAAAAGACGCTGAGCTCAATGCGCACATCGGTAGCTGGCAGCAACAAGGCCATTTTATATTCGAGTTAGCTGATAAACTGGTGAGTTTGCATAAAAAACAACAAATTATTTCAAATGAAGTTACACAATTACAGCGGCAACAGCAGCAGAAAACTGAAAAATTATCCCAAAAACGTCTCGAGTTAGAACACAGCACCGTCACATTCAAAAAACAAGAAGAAAGCTACAAACAAAACCAAGAAAAACATGACATTAACGCCATCAACCAACACATTGAACAGCTACAAGCACGCTTACAACATGCTAAATTATTGCCATTAATATTATCTCAATGCCTTAATGCACAAACGCAAAAACAAAAACAGACCCAAAAAGATGTTGAATTAGCACAAGATATCACCACCACGCAAAAAACATTGAGCATTGCCCTAACACGCATTAATGAATTGACGCCACTCATCAAGCTAACTAATGACAAATTACAATTAGAACAAAAAATTGTTAGCCTAGAGCATGAACGTCAGCAACTCATAGCGGGTAACCCCTGCCCATTATGCGGTGCAACAGAGCACCCTGCCGTTAACGATTATCAATCAATTCACCTCAGTGAAACACAGCAACAACTCATTGAGCTTACAAATAAACTCGACCAATTAAAGCAACAACAAACTCAGTTAGAATCACAACTTTATACACAAAAACAACGCCAAAACGAAAATTTACAACAACAGCAGCAAATCAGAGAACAACTCGATGCCTTTAACTATCAATGGCAAAAGACATGTGAGCAAGCACTCACACCTGAGTTAGCCCAAAATGAACAAGCCGTTACGCTCTTTGTTAATCAATTAACGGAGCAATTAGCTACGCAACAGAAAATAGTGGCCGATATGACCGCGCTAGAGCGCGAATATCAGCAAACCAAGTATCAACTACACGAGCAACAAGCAGGCTTTACCCAATGGCAATCTGATTTGTCATTGATTGAAGAGCGTTTAAAAAACCAAACACAACAACTTGATGAGATCCAAAAAGAATATAACCAATTTCAACAGCGTAAGCAGATACAATTAGATAAATGGCAATCCACTCTTATGCCATTTAACTTAAATGTGCCTGATAAAGATAAATTCGATGAATGGGTTAACGAGATCAGCCAACGCAGTGAGCACTTCAACAACCAAAAAGTGATGGCGCAAACACTTAGCCAACAAATTGAAGTCAATAAAGCCACATTAAAAGTTGAGTTAGAACAACTCGATATTCTTACTCAACAAATTGAACAAGAAAGAAATCGTCTTAAACAAATTGAGCTAGATTTAGAGCAAAAAGCAGCACAACGAAAAACACTGCTTTCAGGTCTAACTATCAACCAATTCATTCAGAAATTGAATGACAAACAAACCATGCTTTTCCAAGCTCAGGAACAATTAAGTAAACAACTCAATGAGACTGATAAAACCATCGCGTCAATGAATGGAAGTTATCAAGCGCTCATAGATGCCAGCGAAAAAACAAAACTGGCACAAACGCAAGCCAATACCCTGTTTACTCAAGCACTTACCGATAGCCCATTTAGTGATCAACACACTTTCCTTAAGGCGTTAATAAGCCATGAAGAAAAACAACAATTGGAAGCACTAAAACAACGCATTAACCAAGCACGTATACAGTGTGAAACGCGTTATAAAGAGGGGTTACAGGCCATTGAAGTGCTAAATCAACAACGTATTACTGATTTAGCGACACTGACTGAAATGCAATTACAAACAATTGTTGCCCAACTCGATGAAGAAATTAAGCAAATAAATCAGAGACAAGGCCAGATAATTAACCAGCTCAATACCGATAAGCAACTGCGCCACCAGCAACAAGATTTACTGCAAGAAATAGAGAAAAGTCAGTTAAGTTACGATGATTGGAGCTATCTCAGCTTACTTATCGGTTCCGCTGAAGGGGATAAATTCCGACGTTATGCACAAGGCCTAACATTGGATTGTTTAGTTTCTCTAGCTAATCAACAGCTTGAAAAACTTCATGGCCGTTATTTATTACAGCGTAGCCACCAAGCAAACCTTGAGTTACAAGTTATTGATGGCTGGCAAGCGGATAGCATTCGAGATATTAAAACGCTTTCTGGTGGGGAAAGCTTTTTAGTTAGTTTAGCATTGGCCCTAGCGCTATCCGATATGGTGAGTCATCGTACACAATTAGAATCGCTCTTTTTAGACGAAGGTTTTGGTACTTTAGATGCAGAAACGTTAGATATTGCCCTTGATGCATTAGAAAGCTTGAATGCATCAGGCAAAACTATTGGCGTAATTAGCCATGTGGAAGCAATGAAAGAACGTATTCCTGTACAAATTGCCGTGAAAAAAGGCAATGGGCTTGGCTTTAGCGAACTTCCCGCACAATTTCGTATCATTTAAACCGCATAATTTAACTCAATTCTGTGACTATTCGGGGTGGGGAAAACTCCCCCCCTAAAATTAACTGCTAATTTAAAGATAGCTAAGTTGTTTAAAAAACGAAATGCATCCACTTTATTATTCCCTACATTGGTAGAGAAAGTTGAGCCCGCTTCAGCGTACTATTTTTGATTAATTTGATACTCTACCTAGGCGCTTTCATTCTCATCTATTTTATCCTCAATTATTTTCTATACATATTATTCTTTTGTGCTTATTAATGCAGTTCATCACCATAAATCGCCACAAAAACTAGCATTAACATATTGATTTTAAGCAAATAAAAACACTTTATTAACTTGGTGCAAAAATTTGAACCTTATCGTTAAATTTTTTTTCTATGATTTTCCATTCGCCAAGTTATAGTAATAACCATTGAAACACACTACGGCTTCTAAGATTTATTCAATAACATGCCGTGCGCTAATGAAAAGCTAGGAGACTAAAATGTCTAACGCATTTATCGAAATGATTAAAAATCGTCGTACTATCTATAACCTCGGCGATGCTTTACCTGTATCAGAAGAACACGTCACGAGATTAATTAAAGAAGCAGTTAAACACTCACCATCATCATTTAACTCACAAACATCTCGCGTCGTGATTTTATTTGGTGCTGAACACCAAAAATTATGGAATATGACCAAAGAAGCACTGCGTAAAATTGTTCCTGAGCAAGCCTTTGCTTCAACAGAGCAAAAAATTGATAGTTTTGCTGCGGGAGCCGGTTCTATTCTGTTTTTTGAAGACCAAGATATTGTTAAAGGTTTGCAAGAGCAATTCCCTTTATATGCAGATAACTTCCCAATTTGGTCTGAACAAGCCAGTGGTATCGCACAATTCGCAGTCTGGACTGCATTGTCACAAGAAAATATCGGTGCATCTTTACAACACTACAATCCACTGATTGATAATGACGTACAAACAGCATGGAATGTTCCAGCTAACTGGATATTACGCGCTCAAATGGTATTTGGTTCAATTAATGAGCCAGCGGGTGATAAAGACTTTATGGACGACGATGTTCGTTTCAAAGTTTTCAAATAAACTAAAATACTAAGAATTTAAATAATCCTTTCGTAATATATTTACGAGAGGATTTCATTTATTTGATATTATCAAAGTGAATAATTCAACATCATCACTTATGATACCTCCAATTTAAAATTATCACTTATTCTAAATTAACCTGAACTCACAATAAAACATATTTACTCAAAATAGTTCATCGAAACAAAAAGAAACATTCACAATTATACTATTATTATTACACTCGTGTTACCGCCTGATTATTAATTGATCACAAAAAAATCCAATAGACATATAATTTGATATTTATCAATACATTAACCAACCATCCATCTAAACTCTAAGTATATTTTCATTTTTAGTTTTGCATTATAGATATTTGAACTACACTAAAAGTGAGAGCACAAAAACACGTCCCATCGTGTAAAGTGTTATTAAGGAGGTGGACTATGAAAGGTTTATCTTTACTAACATTTGTTGTTACTATAATCATTTCAAGTTGTTCTTTCACCTATGCAAGTAATAACTCATCAGGAGGTACAATTTCATTTTCAGGTTATATCTATGAGCCACAATGTTCAGTCAAAGTTGAACATAAAGAGCGAGTTAATATTACGTGTTACCGAAAAGGTAAAGATGTATCAATAACAGGTTCTTTAAAAAATGGCCAAAAGGTAGAGTCTGAGTATGTAAAAGTTGAGTATGATAAACACACTAAGTTACCTATGTTAAATGTCTTTTATGAGTAGATCCATAATGTTTACCTTAATCATAACCGCTCGGAATATTTAATGTAAAAATTGTCTTAATATTCCGAGCGCTATTTCCTTAACACCCCTCTTACTTTGCATTCTCACCTCTAAAATTACTTATCAAGCTAATTATTTAGCCACTAAAAAGCCCACCCGTAGGTAGGCTTGAATGATATCAATATGTTTAGATTACTTCTCGGTTAAATCTATTTGATAAATAGCGAAACCAATTTCATCGGTACCGACTTGTTTCATCGGATACTGTGCATTCTCTTTGATGAATTTTGCTGCTTTTTCACTTGGTGCAGTTTCAAAGCGAACATCCAGTTTTTTGTCTGTTTTAATTGGAGTGAATGACCAATTATTCGCGGCTTTAGTCGCAATTTGTCCTTTATCTTTAGACTCTTTAGCAATATAAGCCGCTAAAATAGAACGGTTTTCATCTGGAGATGCAAATGCGACATTATTATCACCTGTTCCCGCAAATTTACCGCCGTAGCCACGGTAGTTATTCGTTGCCACTAAGAAGGTTGCTTTTGGATCAATCGGCTTACCTTGGTAGGTTACATTTTTGATTCGGTTAGCATCTTTGTTGACTGTTTGGCAATCAACATCGTATTTCGCGGGTTGAGTCAGGTCGATTTGGTAATTTACACCACTAATTGTATCGAAGTTATAAGTTCTGAAACCATTCCAATTCAATAAGCTTTGTGGTGCTGTTGATTGTGGATTGATTTGATTGAACATTCCCGCAGAACATTCTAACCATTCAACAACATCGGCGCCTGTCGCTTTCACTACAACTAACGTATTTGGATATAAATATAAGTCAGCGGCATTACGGAAAGTTAAATCACCTTTTTCAACTTCAATAAATTCAGTTGGTGAGTTTTTACGTCCACCAGCTTTAAATGGTGCAGCAGCTGCAAGAACAGGTAAATCAGCCAGATCTGGGTCACCTTGAATAAAGTTTTTGGTGTAATCGACTTGAGCATCATTCACGATTTGTACAGTTGGGTCACTTTGAACCAATGCTAAGAAGCTGTACATGTTTTCGGACGCTTTACCGATATGTTTTCCAACAAACTTGCGGGTATCCTGGTGTTCTTGTTCAATAATTTTCGCCAGTTCGCCATCACGCTCAACCAAGGCTTTCTTATTTGGCTTATCGTAGACAGGGCGTGCGTGAGCGGTTGCATCAACTACTTTCCATGCACCATCATCATTATTGACGACTAAATCAACCACACCTAAATGGTCACCCCACTGCCCTGGCATGACAGCTGGTACGCCATTCACTGTCCCTTTTGCAACATCAACACCTTTGATATCACTGAAATCTTTGCTAGGGAACACGCCGTGTGAGTGACCAAACATGATAGCGTCGATACCCGGAACTTCGCTGAGGTAATAAACTGAGTTTTCAGCCATTGCTTTATATGGCTCTTGAGAGAAACCAGAGTGAGGGATAGCAACAACTAAATCTGCACCCTCTTTTTTCATTTGCGGTACAAATTTTTTCGCAGTTTCAGTGATATCGTTGACTAAAACCTTGCCTTCTAAGTTTGGTTTATCCCAAATAAGGATTTGTGGGGGAACAAAACCAATATAACCAATCTTGATAGTGTGCGTTTTGCCGTCTCTATCTTTAACTGGTGTATCGACAATAATGTATGGGTTAAAGTAGTTTTCACCCGTTTTTGCATCAATAATATTGGCGTTAATGTATGGGAATTTTGCGCCATCAATGGCTTTATGTAAGAATTCTAATCCAAAGTTAAACTCATGGTTACCGAAGTTACCTACGGTATAACCCATAGTATTTAAAAGTTTATGTGCTGGGTGAGATTCACCGTCTTTTAAACCTTCACCTACTATGTAGTCTGCTAATGGGCTACCTTGGATTAAATCTCCGTTGTCCACTAATACTGAGTTTGTTGCTTCTTGTTTAGCGGCTTTAATTAATGTTGCAGTACGTACATAACCAAATTGCTCTGTCGGCTTGTCTCTATAATAATCAAAGTCAACGAGGTTGCTGTGAACATCTGATGTTTCCATTACGCGTAAATCAACCGTTGCTGCGTTCGCATTAAATGCGACTAACATAGCAAGTGTTGAAAGTTTTAATACTTTATTCATGTAATCCCCTTAGTTGCCATTATTGAGAGAAAATTGCCTCTCAAATCTGAGTACCTATCTTGTAAAATTGAACAAATAAACAACAAAAATAGCATTAAAATTTTACACTATGTGCATGATGTCAATTTTTAATGATAATACACTGCAAACAGTAACTATTTTTTGTGACTAAATCACGGTTTTCATCTTTTTATTGGGCTTGATTTTTATATAGCTCACAAAAATGAATTAATGATGACAAATTCACCTTAATTAACTCCCATTATTCCATTCAGGATTGATGAATATTTTTCGAAGGAAAAAAAGAACTGTGATTTATATCACTTAGCATTACAGAAGTTTATTTAACTTAAATCCCCGTGTTTTATTTCACCAATAAAACACAGGGATTTTTCTTATCCATTTTTATTTTATAAATCCATCCATCAAATTATTTTCAATTAATCTAAATTTAATTTAAGAAATAAAAGATGATTATTTAATCATTAGTTTTCTAAAGATTTCTCACTTGATTAGAAACCAAATATTTTTCCTAAAGAACCTTTATTTGATTAGAAACTAAGTATTTTTTCTAAATAATTCGAGTTGTGGCAAGGCGGCAAAAGAGGGTATCTCGGGGAGCATACACAAGTATGTGACCCGAGTAACCGAATGAAGCCAACACCGCTACCATCCCATTGGCTCTATTTTCTAACTAATTTACGCTGTCGCTAGGCGGCAAAATGAGGTCATCTCTAGGAGCATACATAAGTATGTGACTAGAGTGACTGAATGAAGCCAACACCGCGACAGCGTAAATTAGGACGAAAACAACCAAGCAGCTCCGCGAACCCCACTCGAATCGCCATGCACCGCTTTACGAATTGGTGTATCACACTCCCCACCAAACACCCATTGACGGATCCTTTCAGACAGCGCCTCATATAAGTAATCAACATTACTCATTCCGCCCCCTAGCACTATCACATCTGGGTCTAACATATTAATGGCTTGCCCGAGGGCTTTTGCGAGGCGATTAAGGTAGTTTTCGAGTGCGATGACGGCATGTTCATCCCCTATTTGCGCTAATTCAACGATTTCCATTCCCGTTTTTTTGCACCCTGACAGTTTCGTGTAGTCAGCCATAAAACCTGTGCCTGAGACAAATAATTCAGTACACCCCGTCAGCCCACAATAACAGCTTTCTGATGCTAGAAATTGCCTATCTTGCTCATCTTGCCATGGTAAAGGGTTATGCCCCCATTCCCCTGCAACGCCATTTCCCCCTGAATGCACCTGACCATTTATCGCAATCCCTGCGCCACAACCGGTTCCGATAATAACAGCAAACACGACTTTCTCGCCTGCTCCTGCGCCATCAACCGCTTCTGAGACAGCTAGGCAATTAGCGTCATTCGCCATTTTTATTTCACGATTTAATAAATAGCTCAAATCAGCATCGAACGGTTTGCCATTAAGCCATGTGGAATTGGCGTTTTTAACTTTTCCTGTCACTGGAGACAAGGTTCCAGGGATCCCAATACCAACACTACCTGACAACCCCGTCGCGGTTTCTGCATCCGCCACTAAACTCGCTATCGCTTTGAGTGTCGCATCATAGTCACCACGAGGTGTTGGAATACGTTTACGAAACAAAGTATTGCCACTGTCATCCAATGCAATAACTTCAATTTTGGTTCCACCAAGATCAATACCGATTCTCATTATGATGCTCTCTACTATTCAAGGTTTTTATATCAGGGTTTCTATCGTTATGATGGCTTGTTTTGAAGCGGATTATCAATAGCTAACTCATCAAATGATAGCAACGCTCAACAACAACGTATTTTTTTTCGCTTAATAACAGACAATTCGCTATCATAGCCCCCTGCTCTAACTGGCTATTTATCAACAAAGGTAGGTTTTTCATGTGGTTCAAGAATATATTAGTCTATCGCCTAAATCGGGATTTGGCACTCTCCGCAGATGATTTAGAGAAACAGCTTGCCGCCCTCGCCTATCACCCTTGTGGTAGCCAAGATATGATGCAAACGGGTTGGGTTTCACCGATGAATGGGGGAGATGCCCTGACGCATGTAGCGGGTAACCAAATTCTTATTTGTGCCAAAAAAGAAGAAAAAATGCTGCCATCTCCTGTAATAAAACAAGAATTACAGGATAAAATTGAAAAATTAGAAGCTGAGCAAGGCCGTAAGCTGAAGAAAACTGAAAAAGATTCATTAAAAGATGAAGTCGTTCATGCTCTCCTTCCTCGCGCATTCAGTAAATTTAGCAAAACCTACATTTGGATTGATACTGTAAATCAATTAATTATTGTTGATGCTGCAAGCGCAAAACGCGCAGAAGACAATTTAGCCTTACTACGTAAAAGCTTAGGTTCTTTACCCGTCGTCCCTCTTACTTTTAAAGACCCCATTGAGCTAACACTCACGGAGTGGATCCGTTCTGGTTCATTACCACAAGGTTTTGCAGTTATGGATGAAGCGGAGCTAAAAGCTATCTTAGAAGAAGGTGGTATTATCCGCTGTAAGAAGCAAGAGCTAATTTCTGATGAAATCGCCACCCATATTGAAGCAGGTAAACTCGTAACCAAACTGGCCTTAGATTGGGAAGAGCGTATCCAGTTTATGTTATCTGACGATGGTTCTCTAAAACGCCTCAAATTTAGTGATACATTAAAAGACCAAAATGATGACATCGCTAAAGAAGACTACGCTCAAAAATTTGATGCTGATTACGTCTTAATGACAAGTGAACTTAGTGCATTAATCGCTCGCTTGATTGATGTATTAGGTGGCGAAGCCGAACACTAAATTTTTCTTCATATCCCCTATTGCTCTCACAATGGCAACTGACACTTAAGTAAGTTGCCATCACTTTTTAGACCCCGCTTACATAGCCACAATTAAGTCATTGACTGGTCGTGAAATCTCTGGTTGATTGATTTATATCCATATCGCAAATTTCTAATATTTAATTATGTTCAACAACAATAATAAAAATAGCCCATCACTGATGATTATGGTCAATATTCTGTCGAAGGAAATGTTATGAAAGAGCTCATCGAACCCGAATTAGATGAAAATTCACTGGTTACCCTACAAAAAGTCACCGCAGATAATTTTTCTGAAATTTGCTTACTAAGTCATACACTTAGTGAAGCACAGCGTAATATGGTGGCTGACAATGCCTATTCCATGGTGGAAGCCCAATTTTCTGATTGTGCATGGTACCGAGGCATTTACGCTGATGATGTCCCTGTCGGTTTCATCATGCTCCATTCAGGGCTAGATGATGATGAATTAGAATATGATGGCATTATGCTTTGGCGTTTCATGATTGCAGAGCCCTACCAAAAGCTAGGATTTGGCCGAGAAGCCTTGGTACAAGTCATTCAGTATTTAAAAAGAAAAGGTTATCCACGCCTTTATAATAGCTGTGGTGAAGGGGAAGAGAGCCCATTTGAATTCTACAAGAAGCTGGGTTTTGTCCCAACAGGCGCTTATATGGATGATGAATGTGAACTAGTTCTAGATATTACTAATTGGCAAGAACAAGAAGAGTAAGTGTATTGCCAATACGCTAAATTGTTTATGCTGTCGCAAGGCGGCAAATGCGTTAGACCCTAGGAGCATACACAAGTATGTGACTAGGGCTAACGCATGAAGCCAACACCGCGACAGTGCAAAATATGACCAACACCAATACGCTAAATAGTTTGTGCTGTCGCAAGGCGGCAAATGCGTTAGACCCTAGGAGCATACACAAGTATGTGACTAGGGCTAATGCATGAAGCCAACACCGCGACAGTGCAAAATATGACCAATACCAATACGCTAAATAGTTTGTGCTGTCGCAAGGCGGCAAATGCGTTAGACCCTAGGAGCATACACAAGTATGTGACTAGGGCTAATGCATGAAGCCAACACCGCGACAGTGCAAAATATGACCAACACCAATACGCTAAATAGTTTGTGCTGTCGCAAGGCGGCAAATGCGTTAGACCCTAGGAGCATACACAAGTATGTGACTAGGGCTAATGCATGAAGCCAACACCGCGACAGTGCAAAATATGACCAACACCAATACGCTAAATAGTTTGTGCTGTCGCAAGGCGGCAAATGCGTTAGACCCTAGGAGCATACACAAGTATGTGACTAGGGCTAATGCATGAAGCCAACACCGCGACAGTGCAAAATATGACGCGTATCCGTTATTTTTGGATAAGATAGCGAATAGTCGGCCCATCTTGCTGAATATCCAACACCGTATAACCGTAGTTTTTCGCATCTAGAGGAATATTATTAATCGACTGCGGGCAATCACTTACCACTTCTAATATTTCGCCTTTTTTCAACGATGGCATCGCTTCTAGTGTCGCGACTGCGGGATATGGGCACGGTTCTCCAACCATATCTAAACGATAATCAGGGATAATGTCTTTCTTACTCATACTACCTCCACGGATACATTAGATGCTTTTTGAGAACGTTTACGGAAAAAGTGTTTTTCCCAGACCAACATCAACACGAATGCTACCGCTAGTAATCCATAAGTGACCAGTAACCCACCTTCTGGCCCAAAGGTTTCCAGTAGATTGACTTTGTCGAAATCAGTCGCTAGCCAAGGGCCTAAATCATCCCAATAATAAGCCAGTACCGTAGCGCCAATAATATTACCAAAACCGACCCACCAATAATGGACTTGGCCCTCTACCGCGCGGTACATCCAGCCCGTTTCACAACCACCGGCGAGCACAATACCAAAGCCAAACAGTAATCCACCAATGACCGCATTCGGCCCAGCCCATAAAATTTTTGGCGTTGCACCTAGCTGGACATAGCTAAAAATACCAATCGCACTGACTGCCATACCTATAATGATAGCTTTCGCCATATGTGTGCGTCCGGTGATCCACAAGTCACGAAATGCAGAGGTAAAACAAATTTGTGCTCTTTCAATTAATAGCCCGAAACCAATACCACATAAAATGGCGAAGCCCATCACAGGGGAATCTAATAAAGTATAAAAGCCCCAAGCCAGCGCTAATGTGAAAATCACCATTCCCAGTTTAAAGCGTCTTTTTGCCGCATCATGATTTTGTGTTAATGGTGATGCGGTGCTAACTTTTTTCAATTTCACTGGAATGCGGAACATTGGCATTAGTGTGAATTTCGCACCAAAATATGACCCTGCCGCAGTAGCAACAGCAAAATACCACGCGTGTAATGAGAATTGAGGGATCCCAGTAAAGAATGCGGCTAAATTACACCCCATTGCTAAACGAGCACCAAATCCAGCGATAATACCGCCCAAAATAGCTTGAAAAATCCGGATCCTATGCTGAGGCATTCGTAATTTAATATTATTGGCCCATAATGCCGCGGCAAAACAGCCAGCAAACATGCCAATAATCATCACACCATCAATGCGATCTAGTGGTGTACCTTCGAAACCAATAACTTTGAAATAGCCCCATGTCTCTGGTTCAGCGCCAAATAATTGCATGATGTGCCCGCCCCAACGCGTAAACTCACCCGTAACTGCCCAAAACGTGCCAGTCAAACCAAAGTAATAGGTTGATAAGATACCTGCGGCAATAACTGCAGGTAATGGTTTCCAAAAACCGATGAGATAGCGAGATTTAAAATCAGACCAAGTCATTGTTACTTCCAATTCATTCACGCCAGACCTTGGCAGAGAAGCTCGCCGTTGTATAATTATCGTTATAAGTATTTATATCGATCCCCACAGCGAAGAGGCACATCATACTCCGATAAATTTTTTCGTGAAGTTATTTCATCATAAAACGAGAGACAGATTGACCTTGTGCTACTCAAGATCCAAAGAGGTAGATTAGAATAAAAAAAAAGCGTTATCTCAATGATAACGCTGGAAGTGTAGTCTTATTTTATCTATAAAAAAGTATAATATGAAATTGCCGTATTACGGCGACGCTTGCTATGCGTAGTCTGTAGTCAGCCCATTTGACTCCAGTAATAACACTTATATCACGGTATAAATACACTCACTGAGTTACCTGTTAAGTAATTATATCTATTTTTAATTCAAAGACCTAAATATTCACTAACTTTGTATTATTTCCAAATTAGTATTGGCCTTATTGATTCCCTAGCTAAGTAAATTATAAAAATAGATAACTCAATATAATAAAGTATTTAAAAGTGTTTCTAAATGTTATTGATTGCATTATAGCGAAACACCTTTGTTGCGCAAGTGTTTTTTTATTTTCACTTAACAATGCAGGATTGAATGAAAAACCCATTAAAATCAACAGTATAAGGTTAAACCACAAAAAGACAGCAAAATATTTAACCTATCATTAAGTTATTACAAACAATTTACATTGTTCCTAAAAAATAATTCATTTTAATCTTGAAAATAAATTTAATATTAATTGAATATACTAAGTAATTTTACAAATATATTTTCTGAATATAATAAAACCACTTTAACATTAATAATGTTTACATATTATTTAATTATAATTATTAGTAGTATTTACTTAATTTAATTTTATTATTCTAAAAAATCAAAGCAAAAATAACCAGCTCTATGATAAACAATCACTTTTTGATTAATATTCCCACACAAAATAACCACAAAATAAATAATGGAATACACTAAATCGATTAAAAATGATATTTTTTATAAATCCTTATTAGAAACATGGTTTATTTTTCATTAAGTTTCCCATCTTATTGCATCGTTATTGATAAAATAATCAGTATTTATATGCTATTTAACTCGCATTTTAGAACGAAAAAACCAGCGAAATAAATTAATCTAACTAATGTATACATAAATAAAAAGGTAATATCCATAGAAGAAACTATGGTGAAAAATGAAGAACACACAGATATTGATTATAAAAATTAATATGATTCATCATTATTTATAGGAAATACAAACAAAAGTATCCAAAATAGTGTGAAAAAATGAATACAATAGCCAACTCATCTTATCAAATAACGAATAAAGAGCGTCAAATAAGAATAAAATTCTTTAAAAAAAATTTAATTAGGTAAATAAATGCGATGGAATATCCAAAAAGAGTGCCGAAAGAGAGTTTAAAAAGCGACAGATATAACTTTGGGTACCATTAGATAATAAAAAACGCGTTTTACCCTTAATGATAAAACGCGCTTATAGGATTTAATTAGCTTATTTTGAGGATGTTGCTTCCATTCCGACTAAACCAATCTTCAAGTACCCTGATTGACGCAATGCATTCATTACATCCATCATCGTTTCATAATCAACACTCTTGTCCGCTTGGAAAAAGATTGTTGTTTCCTTATTAGAACTTGTTGCTTGGTCAAGTGTAGAAGCAAGCTGTTCTTTTGTCACAGCTTGGTCACCAATAAAAAGCTGGCTGTCCGATTTCACCGTTAAAAATACAGGTTTTTCTGGACGTGGTTGCGGCTTCGCTGTCGAGGCGGGTAAGTCGACTTTAATATCAACTGTTGCCAATGGTGCTGCAACCATAAAGATAATCAATAAAACCAACATAACATCAATAAAAGGTGTTACGTTAATTTCATGCATTTCACCGCTATCGTCTTGTTCGTCACCTAAACGCATTGCCATAATAATTACCTTGCTTTGCTATTTGCCAGATCAAGATCACGCCCCAGCAACAACGCAGACTGAGCAGCGACATCCCCTACTTGACCACGATAGTTGTTAATCATTCGAGCAAAAATATTATAAATCACAACCGCAGGGATAGCGGCAATAAGACCAATTGCTGTCGCCAATAACGCTTCTGCAATACCTGGCGCAACAACCGCAAGGTTAGTCGTTTGTGAGTGAGCAATCCCGATAAAGCTGTTCATGATCCCCCAGACAGTTCCAAATAAACCGACGAATGGAGAAATCGCACCAATAGTAGCTAAATAACCATTTCCACGCCCCATATAACGACTAATAGCAGCAACTGCCCTTTCTAGACGGAATGATGTGCGCTCTTTTGTGCCTGATAAATCAGAGCTATTTGCTGATAACGCTCGCTCAGTAACGGCTTCGTTTAATAACATACGAGTAATGCTATTTGCTTTGAAACCTTCTGCGATACTGACAGCTTCATCAAGTGACTTCACCTCAGCAATTGCTTTCGCTTCTGCTTTTAAGCGGCGGCGAGCCACTAAAATCTCTAAACCTTTTGAGAAAAATATTGCCCAAGTAATAACAGAAGCAATAACAAGCCCTATCATGACTGTTTTAACAATGTTATCTGCGCCTTGGTACATTCCCCAAACAGATAAGTCTTGGTCAAAGCCACCCGTTGGTGCTTCTGTTGCAATTTCAATATTTTCATTAACAACAGTTGTGTTCACGGCTTCGCCTTGTGCAGGTTCAGCGGGTACTGATGAAACTTCAGCACTTGGTGTTGTTGTTGGTGCAGCCGGATTTGCTGCTGGTTGTGTTGATGGTGTATTTTGAGACGCAGCTGGTGTTGTTGCAGGTGTGGTTTCAGCGACTGCCGTACCCATCAAGCCGAACGCCAATAGAATAGAAGCTGTTAGTTTACGCATCAGTTGGCCTTTACTCTCTTTTTAGTGTTGTATAAAAAAATTCATATCGATGATTGTGCCATTCATCGACTAACCTTTAAAAGCGAAATTTGACTCGCGCTGTCCGTCTCTTTTCAAAAAGACGGTGCTGATGATATCAAACACAGCGCGAATTGATAGTAATTATCATTAGTATTCGCGATTTTTTTATATTTTTTTGCGTTTAGACAAACATGACCTTCTCTACTATGCGGTTATTTTCCTTAATAATTCGCGGTTCAATTAAATGTTCATTCCCAATCTTACAAATAAAATTTACCTACAGTTTGAAAGTTGAAGAATACTCAAGTTACATTTCTATCAGGATCATTTAACGTCTTAGTATAAATCACCTCTAAGTTTAACCAGTTCATATTCTGTGTAGGGAAAAATCATGGCAGACATAAAACCTGAAACACAATTAGTCCATATTGGGCGAAACCCGAAATACACACAAAAAGGGGTAAACCCTGTTATTCAGCGAGCCTCTTCGATTATTTTTGATTCGCTTGAAGAAAAGCGTCATGCAACTCGTCATCGCGCAAATAACGTACTATTTTATGGGCGTCGCGGGACACAAACACATTTCGCTTTTCAAGAAGCAATGACTGAATTAGAAGCGGGTGCAGGGTGTGTCCTTTACCCATCAGGTGCTGCCGCAATTACCAATGCCATTTTGTCCTTTATTTCTGCTGGCGAACATATCCTTGTGACAGGGTCAGCTTATGATCCAACCCAAAATTTTTGCGACAATATCCTTACTAAGCTAAATATCCAAACCACGTATTTTGACCCACTCATAGGAATGAATATTGCTGATTTAATTCAGCCCAATACGCGTATTGTATTCTTAGAGTCCCCCGGTTCTATCACCATGGAAGTTCATGATTTACCGACAATCGTAAAGACAATACGTGCGAAATCCCCTGAAATTGTGATTATGATTGATAACACCTGGGCTGCTGGTGTTTTACTTAAACCTTTATTATTTGATGTTGACGTATCAATCCAATCAGCAACTAAATATATCAATGGCCATTCCGACGGTATGCTCGGCCTTGCTGTGGCAAACCAACGCTGTATTGAAACATTGCGCGAAAATTCATATCTCTTAGGCCAAACGGCTGATCCAGACACCGTTTATATGGCTAATCGAGGACTACATACATTGCCGACTCGCTTAAAGCAGCATCAAATTAATAGCTTACAAGTCGCTAACTGGTTACAACAACGCCCTGAAGTTGAACAGGTATTTCACCCTGCACTAGAGAATTCACCTGGCCATGAATTCTTTATCCGTGATTTTACAGGTGCTAATGGCCTTTTCTCTTTCCAACTAAAATCACGCTTAACCACTGAGCAATTTACCGCTTTTCTTGATAATTTTAATCATTTTAAAATGGGTTATTCATGGGGTGGTTTTGAGTCGCTAATTTTGGGATACCAAAAAGAAGATTTACTCAATATGCGGCAGTATGATTTTTCACCAAAAGAAGGAACCTTCTTCCGAGTGCATATAGGCCTAGAGCACACCGATGATTTAATTCACGACTTACAATTAGCTTTCGAAAGAATTTAAATTAAAAATCAATATATTAATTGCAGGAGCTGCGTTAAATGTTTCCTGCAATTTTTTCACTAAATGATTAATTCTTCAAACAAATCAAACTTGAGCTCTTTTTTTCCTGTAATATAGATGATAAAGAAATTCGCTTTTATGCAGATACAGGAATAATTATGGAAGTCCTACGCGAAATCGTACTGGCGCTTTGGCACCACGATTTCCTTAAACTCTCCAACCCTGAAGTACTTTGGGTTATTTATACCGTACTTTTTGTCGTCATTGTCTTAGAAAATGGCGTTTTGCCCGCTGCTTTCCTACCTGGTGATACCTTGCTGATCCTTTCAGGTGCATTGATTGCTAAGGGAGTCTTACACTTTATTCCGACTATATTGTTACTAACAGTCGCTGCAAGCTTAGGGTGTTGGATAGGTTTTCTACAAGGCCGATGGCTAAGTGAAACTCAGGTTGTGAAGCGCTGGCTTGCCCAAATTCCAGAGGAATATCACACCAAAGCAAACAATATGTTTAACAAGCAAGGCTTATACGCCCTACTTATAGGACGCTTCCTCGCATTCGTAAGAACAATATTGCCTTTACTCGCTGGGTTATCTGAGTTGAGTCATCGCCGTTTCCAGTTTTTTAACTGGCTAAGTGGTTTGCTATGGGTTGGTTTGATTGTCACCTTAGGCTATGCCCTAAACCAAATTCCTTTTGTGAAAGAACACGA
The DNA here is from genome assembly GCF_002843235.3 of Providencia huaxiensis. Taxonomy (NCBI): domain Bacteria; kingdom Pseudomonadati; phylum Pseudomonadota; class Gammaproteobacteria; order Enterobacterales; family Morganellaceae; genus Providencia; species Providencia huaxiensis. The sequence continues at coordinate 117,299 of NZ_CP031123.2, read as the reverse complement.
GCAAATCGTGATTAGTGCGCTGATGATTATCCCAGTTATCCTACTGATTAGTGGCCTAATTGGTTCAATTGTAATGTATTGGAAACACCGCAAGGCGCTCTCGAGTAGCAAAGAGAAATCATAATATAACCGAGTAATGGCCGCTAGTTAGCGGCCATTTGGTTTATTCCGTCACCAAACTACTAATAGCAAAAAATAAGTACTGACCAATTTCTGCAGTCATCCATGTCCCTTGAGAAATTTTGGGATCTTCACGATAAATAGCCCGAATTCTCTCTTGTAGCTCAGGATCTTCCCCCGTAAACTGGTTGAACATCGTTAACCATGTTTGCGCTAATTGTTGTACTTCAGGTGAATCTGGGGATTTTTGGGCTTTTAATGCATTATATAAACCCGCAATTAACTCAGGCCACACCTGCCCTGAAGCAAAATAATGTTGCTGAACAAAAGCAAATTGCTCCGCTGTTAAATGGGGTTTAAACAGTGATAATTGGTATTCACTAAAACCCTCTGCAACAAATTGGATCATTGCAACAGAAATGCCTGATGAATAAGCTAACGTGTTATCCGATAAATGAATTTGATTCAGTCGTGCAAAAAAATCAGGATTTCCTCCAGTATCTCTTTCTAACGCTGTCATCCATTCATGTGCAATTTGTTGTACCTCTGTAGATTGAGGTGTTGCACCTTGTTCCATCAGTTTGCTTACCGTTGCTACGCGCTGTTGCCACTCTTGGTTTTTCAGCGTATGCGCTGTATATAATGGCAATTGTTCCAATTCTTGAGGGGTAAAATATTTATCAAACATCGACATCATCTCCAATACAGAAAACCAATCAGCCTGAGTTAAAGTATTCCCCGTTTGCATTTGCCTGTGTAATTGCTCTAATCGATTACGTAATATCGCCATTTGCTCCATTTGTTCCGTTAATAATGCAATTCGCTCTTGCAGCAAACTCGTCATATCTCCACTCTGGCCATCCAATAATTCACCGATGTTTTTCAGTTTGACTCCAACTTGCCGTAACAATTGAATTTGCGTTAAACGCTCTATGCATTGCATGTTGTAAAGCCGATAACCTGCATCGGTTCTTGCAGTTGGTACCAATAAGCCAATTTCTTCATAATGATGAAGTGTACGGATGGTTAATCCTGTTTTTTCCGCGATCTCACCAACTTGAAATAGCATATGTTCCCCCTGTAATTGCGACTAAGGTTAGTGCCTCACGTTACGTGAGAGTCAATCACCACTTTGCACTTTTTATTAAAATTCCATTTTATCCATTATATCAGCAGACAATTTCCCTCTCGTCAGGAGATGGCTTTATAGAATAGCAATAAAAAAGCCCCAGTAGATTGAATACTGAGGCTTATGTAGATGACTTTAAATAATTACTTAATTAATTTATGCATTTCTTGTACAGAGATCACCGTATCGGTTGGGTCTGCACTGAGCGACATCGTAGTGGCAAACCCGCCATTCAACGTCGTGTCATAATGAACTTTATAACGCAATGCACTGCGGCGAATTAATTTTGAGTCCTCAATGGCTTGGCGGCCAGCAGTAGTATTCACAATGTAGTCATATTCACCATTCTTAATTCTATCTTGAATGTGTGGACGACCTTCATGAACCTTATTGACGAGGCGCGGGTTAATACCAGCCTCTCCTAGCACAATCGCAGTACCGTGAGTCGCATCTAGCTCAAAGCCATGTTTTAACAACTTAGCGGCTAAATCGACAACTTTTGTTTTATCACCTTCACGAACAGACAACAGCGCGCGACCAGATTTTTTCATGGTCGAGCTGCTACCTAACATCGCTTTAGCGAATGCTTCTGCAAATGTCCGGCCGACACCCATGACTTCGCCTGTTGAACGCATTTCAGGCCCAAGAATTGGGTCAACACCAGGGAATTTATTGAATGGCAGTACCACCTCTTTCACAGAGTAGTATGGTGGAATAACTTCTTCCGTCACCCCTTGCTGTGTCAAGGTTTGCCCCACCATCACACGCGCGGCAACCTTCGCTAATGGCACACCTGTTGCTTTAGACACGAAAGGTACTGTCCTTGCGGCACGTGGATTGACTTCGATTAAATAAACTTCGTTATTTTTGACGGCAAACTGCACGTTCATCAAGCCACGCACACGTAACTCGAAGGCAAGGTTGCGAACTTGTTCGCGCATCACATCTTGGATTTCTTGGCTAAGTGTATATGCAGGGAGTGAACATGCAGAGTCACCAGAGTGTACGCCAGCTTGCTCAATGTGCTCCATGATACCGCCAATCAGCACCATCTCACCGTCACAAATCGCATCTACGTCAACTTCAATGGCATCGTCTAAAAAGCGGTCAAGTAGTACTGGCGCATCGTTAGAGACACTTACCGCGGTTTGGAAATAGCGACGTAAATCGATTTCGTCATATACAATTTCCATCGCACGACCACCTAACACATAGGATGGGCGAACCACCAGTGGGTAACCGATCCCTGCCGCTTTTTCAACAGCTTGCTCAATCGCTGTGACAGTTGCGTTCTCTGGTTGCTTCAAGTTCAAGCGATTAACGGCTTGCTGGAAACGTTCACGATCTTCTGCGCGGTCAATGGCATCTGGGCTCGTACCAATAACAGGAACACCTGCTGCTTCCAACGCTCTAGCTAATTTTAATGGTGTTTGGCCACCATATTGCACAATCACACCTTTTGGCTGCTCGATACGCACAATTTCCAGCACATCTTCAAGGGTGACAGGTTCGAAATAGAGACGGTCTGAGGTGTCATAGTCAGTTGAAACGGTTTCAGGATTACAGTTGACCATGATGGTTTCATAGCCGTCTTCGCGTAACGCTAAAGATGCATGCACGCAGCAATAGTCAAATTCAATCCCTTGCCCAATCCGGTTTGGCCCACCACCTAATACCATCACCTTCGGTTTAGCATTATTTGGGTTTGACTCGCACTCATCTTCATAAGTGGAATACATATAAGCCGTATCTGTTGCAAATTCTGCCGCACAGGTATCAACACGTTTATATACAGGATGTAAATCATAACCTTGACGTAATTTACGCAGTTCTGCTTCAGAAACCCCTACTAGACTAGCTAAACGGGCATCTGCAAAACCTTTCCGTTTGAGTACACGTAAGAAGTCTTTAGTCAGGCCATTGATACCTAATTCAGCCACTTCTTCTTCTAAACGTACCAGTTCTTCGATTTGCACTAAGAACCAGCGGTCAATATTGGTTAAATTGAAAACACCATCAACAGAAAGACCCGCACGGAATGCATCCGCAACGAACCAAATACGCTCTCCACCGGCATCTTTTAGTTCACGACGGATACGAGTCAGTGCTTCAGGGTCTTCTTGAGCCACTTTCGGGTCGAAGCCTGTTGCCCCCACTTCTAACCCACGTAACGCTTTTTGCATTGATTCTTGGAATGTGCGACCAATAGCCATCACTTCGCCAACCGATTTCATTTGCGTTGTGAGCCGGTCATTCGTGCCCGCAAATTTTTCAAAGTTAAAGCGCGGAATTTTTGTCACAACGTAGTCAATGGAAGGTTCGAATGATGCAGGGGTACGGCCACCGGTGATGTCATTCATTAACTCATCAAGGGTATAACCGACAGCTAATTTCGCTGCAATTTTAGCGATTGGGAAGCCTGTCGCTTTAGAGGCAAGTGCCGATGAACGTGAAACCCGCGGGTTCATTTCAATAACAATTAAGCGCCCATCTTTAGGGTTAACCGCGAACTGAACGTTAGAGCCACCTGTTTCAACGCCGATTTCACGCAATACGGCCATCGATGCGTCACGCATGATTTGGTATTCTTTATCGGTCAATGTTTGAGCTGGCGCGACGGTGATAGAGTCACCCGTGTGGATCCCCATCGCATCGAAGTTTTCAATGGAACAGACGATAATACAGTTGTCTTTTTTATCGCGGACAACTTCCATTTCATATTCTTTCCAACCAATCAGCGACTCATCAATCAATAACTCGTTAGTCGGGGATAAATCTAAACCGCGAGTACAGATTTCTTCAAACTCTTCGCGGTTATAGGCGATACCGCCACCGGTCCCCCCCATCGTAAATGATGGGCGAATAATACAGGGAAAGCCGACCGCATCTGCAACGGCATAAGCTTCTTCCATATTATGTGCGATACCTGAGCGTGCTGTGCCCAAGCCGATTTTTTTCATTGCTTTATCAAAACGTTGGCGATCTTCTGCTTTATCAATTGCATCAGCGGTCGCCCCAATCATGGTCACGCCAAACTCAGCCAAAACACCTTTACGTTCTAATTCAAGCGCACAGTTTAATGCCGTTTGGCCGCCCATAGTCGGTAGAACGGCATCAGGGCGCTCTTTTTCAATGATTTTACGCACAACTTCCCAGTGAATCGGCTCGATGTAAGTTGCATCTGCCATTTCTGGGTCAGTCATAATAGTCGCAGGGTTCGAGTTAACTAAGATTACGCGATAGCCTTCTTCACGCAATGCTTTACACGCTTGAGCACCTGAGTAGTCAAATTCACATGCCTGGCCAATCACAATTGGGCCGGCACCTAAAATCAGAATGCTTTTTATATCAGTACGTTTTGCCATTTCTCTTGCTCCCGATTATTGTGCGTTTTGACGAGGGGTGTTTTGGCGGTATTCATTAATTAACTCAATAAAATGGTCGAATAAATTTGCCGCATCATGTGGCCCTGAACTTGCTTCTGGGTGGCCTTGAAAACTAAATGCAGGTTTATCCGTACGGTGAATACCTTGCAATGTTCCATCAAACAGTGACTTGTGAGTCACGCGCAGTGTGTCGGGAAGTGTCGATTCATCAACCGCAAAACCATGGTTTTGCGCCGTGATCATCACCACATCTTTGTCTAAATCTTTAACAGGATGGTTAGCACCATGATGGCCAAACTTCATTTTCATGGTATTGGCTCCGCTAGCCAGAGCAAGTAATTGGTGACCTAAACAAATACCAAATACGGGGATTTCTGTGGTTAAAAAGGTTTCAATTGCTTTGATTGCATAATCACAAGGGGCCGGGTCACCAGGACCATTCGATAAGAAAATACCATCGGGGTTCATCGCCAATACGGTTTCTGCGGATGTTGCTGCTGGCACCACCGTTAAACGACAGCCGCGATCAACTAACATACGTAAGATATTACGCTTCGCACCGAAGTCATAAGCGACAACATGTAAAGGGAGTTCTTCCGCGGTTTTCGCGCCTTGCTGGCCATTTTCCAGCGTCCATGAACCTTGGGACCAGTTATAAATCTCTTTAGTGCAGACTTCTTTTGCCAAATCCAACCCATTCAAACCTGAAAAACTACGCGCTTTTTCCAATGCGAGTGCAACATCAGGGTTATCACCCGCAATGATACAACCGTTTTGTGCGCCTTTTTCTCTCAGTAAACGTGTCAATTTACGTGTATCGATATCCGCAATCGCCACGACGTTATGGCGTTTTAGATATTCGGATAACCCTTCTTGCCCGCGGAAGTTACTGTAAACCAATGGTAAGTCACGAATGACTAAGCCTTGCGCATGAACATTTGGAGATTCTTCGTCATCAGCATTAGTGCCGACATTACCAATATGGGGATAAGTGAGAGTAACAATTTGGCGGGAATAGGAAGGGTCTGTAATTATTTCTTGATATCCGGTCATCGACGTGTTGAAAACGACTTCTCCAACAGCAGCGCCTTCTGCACCGATAGCACGCCCGTGGAATTGGGTTCCGTCTTCCAGAACCAATATAGCTGACTTAATCAAAACACCCTCCGGAGAATAATAAATCACGTTTTATGCATATTAATTCAGATTTTGCGATCTAAATCAATGCCAAAATGAGTTTTTAAGCAAATTTTTGGCAAATTGCGCGCATTCTAATGATGAGATGGAGTCTTGTCTAGAAAAAAATGCATTTTTTTCACTTTTATCTTACTTTTTTACTTAACTACCTCATTTTTAGTTGGATGATCAGTATAAACCATAGTAAAAATGAATAAGTAAACGGTTGCAAAGCAAGATAACTAGTTTATTGATAATAACCCAGCTAGAAGAGGGAGAAAAGGATAATTAACGACCAAAAAAGAAGAGAAAAACACATAAAACATGAATTAATATCGATTTAAAATGAAATAATTTAAATCGATATTAAAAATACAAAAAACAAATCACAACTAACTAATTTATAATTGAAAATAAAAATAAAAAAACTATAAATCATCCAGGTTTAATACATCTTTCATATCATATAACCCACTATTTCTATCGCAAACCCAACCGGATGCCCTGATGGCGCCATTTGCAAAGGTCATACGGCTAGAGGCCTTATGGGTAATTTCTACTCGCTCACCAATATCTGCAAACATTGCGGTATGTTCACCGACAATATCCCCAGCACGAATAGTTGCAAAACCAATGGTTCCAGGTTCTCTCTCCCCTGTATAACCTTCACGGGTATATACCGCACACTCTTTTAAGTCTTTCCCAAGTGCAGTAGCAATAGACTCCCCCATAGCTAGAGCCGTACCTGATGGCGCATCCACTTTATGGCGGTGATGTGCTTCAACAATTTCAATATCAGTGTAATTTCCCATCACTTTTGCTGCTTTTTCCAGTAATTTCAGCACCACATTGACACCAACACTGAAATTTGCCGCAAAGACAATAGGAATGGATTTCGCCGCTTCGGCGATGGCTTGCTTACCTTGCTCATCAAAACCTGTCGTTCCAATTACCATCGCTTTTTGGTTGGCTTTACAAAATGCAAGGTAGTGTAAAGTCCCTTCTGGGCGAGTGAAATCAATGACAACATCAAAATCATTAACAACCTGATTTAGCGAATCAACAATGGAAATACCTAACTTACCGATACCAGCGAGCTCACCTGCATCTGTCCCGATAAGCGATGAGCCCTCACGCTCAATCGCTGCACCTAATTGAATGCCATCCTGTTGCTGCGCGGCTTGAATTAGCTGGCGTCCCATACGCCCACCTGCACCAACGACTGCAACACGTACCACTGAATTCGCCATGGTTTATCCTTTTTTAATTAATGCAAATAGATAAATTTGAACTGTTGCTTAGGATAAAAAGACTATTTTTACCCACAGTTTAGAAATGATTGTGATACAGATTAACTATCCTGACCATATTCTGCTAGCAAAAATGTATCGTTATTAACAAAAGCGTAGAGAGAGAAAGGATTATCAGTAAAAGTTTTAATTCAGAGGATATTCGAAAGGAACTATTTGAATGGAAAGGTTAAAACAGCCGCGAGATCGGGATCATAAAGCGGCTGTTTCCGTAATTAAAATCAAATGATTAATTAATCTCTTTGACTTCAACCCTTAATTCTTTAGGAACTTCGAAGACGATATTTTCTTCACGGCCTTGCAATTCAACAACAGAATCAGCTCCCAATTCTTTAAGTCTATCAATAACTTGTCGAACTAAAATGTCTGGCGCAGATGCCCCTGCTGTCAAGCCGATAATATTTTTATCCGCTAACCATTCCGTTTTAATATCTTCCGCACCATCAATTAAATAGGCAGGTTTTTGCATACGCGAAGCTAACTCCGCAAGACGGTTTGAGTTCGATGAGTTTTTAGAACCGACGACTAAAACAATGTCAGCACGTTCTGCAAGCTCTCTCGCCGCTTCTTGGCGGTTAGTCGTTGCATAACAAATATCGTCTTTACGAGGCCCAACGATACTTGGAAAGCGAGATGTCAGCGCATCAATGACATCAGAAGTATCATCAACAGAAAGCGTCGTTTGTGTCATGAAAGAGAGATTATTTTCATCTTTCACTTTCAGTTTCCAAACATCTTCTGGGCTTTCAACAAGATACATCCCACCTTCAGGGTTGCTATATTGCCCCATCGTACCTTCGACTTCTGGGTGCCCAGCGTGGCCAATTAAAATGGCTTCTTTGCCTTTGCGGCTCGCTCGTGCAACTTCCATATGAACTTTCGTCACTAAAGGACAAGTCGCATCAAATAACATTGTTAGATCGCGAGAGCGAGCTTCTTGACGAATAGCTTGGGAAACGCCATGCGCAGAAAAAATCAAAATAGACCCATCTGGTACTTCTGAGATTTCCTCAATAAAGATAGCACCACGTTGACGTAAATCATCAACAACATAACGGTTATGAACCACTTCGTGACGAACGTAAATCGGAGCACCATATATTTCTAACGCCCTTTCTACGATGCTAATTGCGCGGTCTACGCCTGCACAAAACCCACGAGGGTTAGCCATTAATATTTGCATTGTGATTCTCCAATTGCGGATCTACTTCAAGCACTTCGATATCAAAACTAATCTGCTGCTCTGCGAGAGGGTGATTAAAATCAATAGTAATCGACTCACCTTCAATTGATTTTACTACACCTGGCATTTCACTGCCATTCATCGCCGTAAATAGCATTATCGTACCAATTTCAGGAATGCCTGTTTCTATAAAATCACGCAATGAAAAATATTGAACTAAGTCAGGGTTATGTTTCCCAAAAACAGTATCTCCGGGCAGCGAGAAACTTTTCTTTTCACCTTCATTAAGGCCAATCAATTGGGCTTCAAGTTCTGGCGATAAGGAGTCATTCCCTAAAACAAATAACGCAGGCTTTCCTTGTGCGTGCGAGGAGTCAGCCGTAGAGCCATCTTCCAATTTCAATGTGAAATGCAGTAAAACAGAGCTCTGCGTCTGTATTTGAGTAGACATAAACCAAACCTATTTATCATAAAATTCAGCCCAGAAAATCTGGGCTGTGAGTTATTACATTCTAACCTAGTACGCTGCCATCTTATTTGGCTTTTTCTTGCTTTGATTTATCAGGTAAGAAACCTTCAAAAATGACAAGGGCCGCACCAATACATATCGCCATATCTGCTAGGTTGAATGTTGGCCAATGCCAATTACCAACGTAAAAATCAAGATAATCAATAACAAAGCCATGAACTAAACGATCGCTTAAATTACCGATAGCACCACCAATAATCAATGCATAAGCAATATTTGATAGGCGTTTTTGTGCGCTTTGACGATACATCATGACCATTAGGATAATGGATATCCCAATTGCAATACCTGCAAAGAACCAACGTTGCCAGCCACCTTCATCAGCCAAGAAACTAAATGCCGCTCCAAAATTTTGTGCGTACATTATGTTGAAAAATGGCATTATCGGATGTGGCTCGTACAGATTTAGGTCACTAAGCACTAACTGCTTAATGCCTAAATCCGCAACGATGATCACAATGGTCAACCATAACCAACGCAAACCGGTGGAACAAACTGGCGTCTTCATCAAGCAAACTTACGCGTTTCGCCGTTACCGGCTACGTTAGTAACACAGCGACCACAAATTTCTGGTTGCTCGCTCGAAGAGCCAATATCACTTGCGTAGTGCCAGCAGCGAGGACATTTTTCACCCGCAGCTTTACTGAACGCAATTTTCAGGCCTTTTAATTCGCTTTCTTGCGCATCTGCAGGAGCTGTTGCGATATCAGCTACATGGGCTTGTGATGTCAGTAAAACAAAGCGTAATTCATCACCAAGGCTTTGCAGTTTTTCGGCCAGAGCTTTATCGGCATACAATGTCACAGCAGCTTCTAATGAGCCCCCGATGAGTTTATCAGTACGCGCTTGTTCTAAGACCTTATTCACTTCACCACGAACAGCCAGTAGCTCAGTCCAGAAACTGTTGTTCATTTCATTTGATTCATCTAAACCAAATAAACCGTCATACCACTCTTCTGTAAGAACGAATTGAGCACGTTTTCCTGGTAATTCATTCCAAATTTCATCAGAAGTGAATGACAGAACTGGAGCCATCCAACGCACTAACGCTTCAACAATATGGAATAATGCAGTTTGGCAGCTACGACGCGCTAAGCTATCACTTTTCGCGGTATACTGACGGTCTTTGATGATATCCAGATAGAATGACCCCATTTCAATGGAGCAGAAATGCATTAGTCTCTGGATCACAGACAAGAAGTCGTATTCATCATAAGCTTTAGCAATCTCTTGCTGAGCTTCTAAAGCACGGCTCACCGCCCAGCGGTCTAAAACCACCATATCTTCTGGTTTCACCATGTCGGTTTCAGGATTGAAGCCACTCAGGTTAGCCAGTAAGAAACGCGCGGTATTACGAATACGGCGGTATGAGTCCGCAGCACGTTTTAAAATTTCATCTGAAACTGCGATTTCACCGGTGTAATCCGTTGATGCAACCCATAAACGTAAGATGTCAGCACCCAGTTTATTCATGACATCTTGAGGGCTCACTGTGTTGCCTAAAGATTTAGACATTTTGCGGCCTTGGCCATCAACAGTGAAGCCATGTGTCAATACTTGGCGATAAGGTGCTTTACCTTTCATTGCTGTTGATAACATCAATGATGACATAAACCAGCCGCGGTGTTGGTCCGACCCTTCGAGGTACATATCCGCTGAATTACCATGGAATTCAGGGCGTGCATCCACAACCGCAAAGTGCGTTGAGCCAGAGTCAAACCATACATCTAAGGTGTCAGGTACTTTACGATATGTTTCGGCTTCATCACCCAACAGCTCAGCAGGGTCAAGATCCCACCATGCTTGGATGCCATCCACTTCAACACGCTTAGCCACTTCTTCCATTAATTCTAATGTACGAGGGTGCAGTTCTTCAGTGTCTTTATGAACAAATAACGACATTGGGGTACCCCAAGTACGTTGACGAGAAATACACCAGTCTGGACGGTTTTCAACCATTGACTCAATACGTGCGCGCCCCCAACCCGGGATCCATTGAACAATATCAATTTCTTTCAGAGATTGTTCACGTAAGCCGTTTTTATCCATACCGATAAACCACTGTGGCGTAGCACGGAAGATAACTGGAGTCTTATGGCGCCAGCAGCATGGGTAGCTGTGTTGAATCGCTTGTTTGTATAGTAACGCGCCTTTTTCGTTCAATAATTCAACGATAAGGTCATTCGCTTTGAAAATAAATACACCATCTAATGTTGGATAAGTATTTGGTAAGAAGCAGCCATCAGGGCCCACAGGGTTCGCTGTTTCTAAACCATATTTTTGGCCAACAACATAGTCTTCAGGACCATGGCCCGGTGCAGTATGAACAGCCCCCGTACCGGCGTCTAATGTCACGTGGTCACCCAAAATTGCAGGCACATCAAAGCCCATAAATGGATGCTGGAAACGTAAAAGCTCAAGTGCAGAACCTTCACATTCACCTAAAACGGCCCATGCCTCAACCCCTACCGTTTTCATCACCACTTCGACAAGGTCGGCAGCTAAAATGAGTAACTCACCATTTACTTCGATTAAATCATATTTAAACTCAGGGTTTAAAGAAATCGCACGGTTAGCAGGCAAAGTCCAAGGCGTTGTTGTCCAGATGACTAACGAAGGTGTTTTTTCGCTAACAATGCCAAATTTTTCACACACAGCTTTACCATCTACGGCTGGGAAGCGAACATAGATAGATGGTGAAGTTTTATCATAATATTCAACTTCAGCTTCTGCTAATGAAGAACCACAGGCAGTACACCAGTGAACAGGTTTTGCCCCTTTCACTAAATGGCCGTTTGCAATAGTTTTCGCCAATGCTCGAATGATGTGAGCTTCGGTTTTAAAATCCATTGTTAGATAAGGTTTATCCCACTCACCTAATACACCTAGACGCATGAAATCAGCTTTTTGGCCTTCAATTTGCTCTTTAGCGTATTGACGGCATTGTGCACGAAATTCAGCAGCGGAAACTTTTTCCCCTGGCTTACCGACGATTTGTTCAACTTTGTGTTCAATCGGTAATCCATGGCAGTCCCAACCTGGGATGTATGGGGAGTCATAGCCCGCCAACCCTTTGGACTTAATAATAATGTCTTTGAGAATTTTGTTAACTGAGTGACCAATATGAATACTGCCGTTAGCATATGGAGGGCCATCGTGCAGAATAAAGGTTTTTTTGCCCGATTTTGCTTTACGGATTGCCTGATACAAACCTTCTTTGTACCAGCGCTCTAACATCTGTGGTTCGCGTTTAGCGAGATCGCCACGCATTGGGAACCCTGTTTCTGGTAGATTCAGGGTATTTTTATAGTCACTCATCGATTCTCAGTTCCAATTTTCCGCTAAATTATCTGATTCCTATTGCAGTAAGATACTCTCTCGCTGCAATTACATCATTAGCAATTTGCTCCTTAAGCGCTTCCAACGAAGCAAACCGCTGCTCATCACGTAATTTCTTACGTAACACTACATCGATATGACGCCCATATAAATCCATATTTGCATCAATCAGATGAACTTCTAACTGTGTTCCTTTTCCAGATACAGTCGGACGTGTGCCAATATTTGCCACACCCGGTAAAGGCTTATCACCTAAACCGTAAACTTCTACAGCATACACACCAGTAACGGGTGTGACTAAACGTTTTAACGGTAGGTTTGCTGTCGGAAAACCTATTGTTCTGCCAAGTTGATTACCATGAACCACTCGCCCGCTAATACGATAAGAGTGCCCCAATAGGCTTTCAGCTAATTCAAGATTATTTTCTTGAATTGCCTTACGTATCGCTGTACTGCTGATACGTAGCCCTGAATCACAGAAGCTTTCTGTATCTGCAACTTCAAAACCAAATTCATCACCCGCTTGTTGTAAAAAAGCAAAGTCCCCCATGCGATTTTTCCCAAAGCGGAAATCATCACCTATAGCGAGATACTTTACACCAAGCTTATTGACGAGTAAGTCAGAAACAAACTCAGCAGGTGTTAATGATGCAAAGTGCTGGTTAAATTCAACACATAAGAGGTAATCGATACCACTATCTGCGAGATATTTAACTTTGTCTCGCAGGCGTGTCAAACGCGCAGGCGCCTTGTCACCAATAAAAAATTCAAGGGGCTGTGGCTCAAATATCATCACAACAGTTGGTAGCCCTAACTGAGCCCCCTTAAGTTTCAAATTTTGAAGTAAAACCTGATGCCCACGATGGACACCATCAAAATTACCGATAGTCAGCACGCAACCATGATGGCACGCCCGGATATTCTGTATACCGCGAATTAGCTCCATAACAGGCTCAATACCGAGGAAATTGCAGGATTATACCTTGTACGACGCATAAGGTTAACCTTAGTTCGCAAAAGGTTTCATTAAACCCTATTTTTTTGATCTCTACACGACTTATTCCCCACTATTTTATGCAATTAGTGGGTTATTACGCTCCCCAACAGAGCTATTGCATTCGAACATCAAAAACTTTGGGGTAACCAATGGATTATCAATACAACAAATTTGTTCCAAGGTCTCTAAAAATATTATATTTTTATGTTTTATACTTCAATGGTTATAACCGAACGGTTAAAAAGAACAAAAAACAACCATATCATGATTAATTTTCATACTCTATATTGATTGATAAGCTAAAAATTATTTTTCGTCTTAGTTCTTTTTAAATTTCTGCCATCAATTACGCATTTTTTCACGCGAAGATCTGTATTCTTCTCATATTTGCTGATAGAATCTTGCACCATTCACAGCGCATGAACATCGAAGTACACGATGTTTATTTGCACAAATCCATTGACAAATGAAGGGCGAAAGGGCATATTCCTCGACCTTTGAATTGTCCTCAATAGAATACATTTGGGAGTTGGACCTTGGCTAATATCAAATCAGCTAAGAAACGTGCCGTTCAGTCAGAGAAACGTCGCCAGCATAACGCTAGCCGTCGCTCTATGGTACGTACTTTTATCAAGAAAGTTTACCTTGCTATCGCTGCAGGCGATAAAGAAGCTGCTCAGAAAGCATTCAATGACATGCAACCTATTGTTGATCGCCATGCTACTAAAGGCCTGATCCACAAAAATAAAGCAGCACGTCATAAAGCTAACTTAGTTGCTCAAATCAAAGCAATGTAATTTTGCTTCTTGATTAGCTTAAAAAAAACCGGCTTATGCCGGTTTTTTTATTTATTATTGTTTTTTATCTAGGCTATCAAGCGGAACTGAAAATAAATCTGAAAAATCTTTATTACACACTCGCTGTACTGCTGGGTGCTGGATCATTCTCTCTGCAAAAATAACGTAATATTCTTCTTTAACGCTCTCTAAACGCCCTAACTCCACAATATCTTCTCCACCTAAAAGATCAGGTGTATATTGCGAAGGAGCAACAAAAATTGCGTTATAATGCATGCCGAATGCTTTCATAAGTGCGGCATCATCGAATTCACCTAATACTTCAACCTGCAAGTTTTTATTGCGGATCCAAGCGAGTATATGCCTACCTAACAAATATCGCCGACCAGGGATCAATAAGCGACGTTCCTCTAAACATTCAGGAAATGGCTTTTTAGGGATAGGCTGACGGCAAAAGAAACTCATATTACACTCGCCCAATTTCACCGAAAACAAGCCTTCCTGCTGCGATGAGTCAACTGGGCAGTCAGATAAAATCATATCTAATTTATGTTGGCTGAGCTGTTCTAATAGCAGTTCATGGGTTGATTCAAAACAACGTAAATGAATCTGTTCATGCTCAACAACCGTAGTTTCTAATATTTTACTTACTAGCTGTTTTGATAGCGTATCCGCAACCCCGACATCAAACAGTAAGTTAGATTCGCGGCTGTAATTGACAATATCGAGCATTTCTTGGCTAAGCATAAACATTTTGTCTGCATAGCGGAAAATTAATTGTCCAAGCTCAGATGGCACTAAACCTCGCCCCTGCCTTTTAAACAATTTGCCACCTAAACGCTCTTCTAGTGCTTTTATTTGCCCTGTAATTGTCTGAGGAGTCAGGTAAAGCGCTTCTGCTGCTCCGACAACAGAGCCCTCTTTACATACATGCCAGAAGTAGTAAAGATGGTTAAAATTAAGATGTGAAACCCGCATATCGATTCCTTTTGTACCGTCGCTAGTCTAGTTATGGTAACTACTATTGACCATACACATTTACCTGTACCCTATATTTTCAGGGCCTTTAAAATGAATACCGTAGTGTATTAATAAACACACTACGGTATATCATAGATTATTAGCTCGGAAATTCTTACTAATAATTTGCAAAACTACACAATAAGCTTGTATTAGATTGGTTCTTTTTGTTTCGGTAACACTACTCTTAACATAAAATACCCTAAAAACGCGGCTAACGTCGAACCAATCAAAATACCTAGGCGTGAATAGGTACTATACACCTCATCAAGCCCATCAAATGCGAGGCCAGTGATAAAAATAGACATAGTAAAACCGATCCCACACAGTACAGAAACTGCAAATACTTGTTTTAAGTTAATCGACTCCGGTAATTTTGCAAACCCAAGTTTTACCGAAACCCAACTAAACAGAAAAATCCCAATAGGCTTACCTAAGATCAAGCCAGCGGCTACCCCTAATGGCAGTGGGCTTAATAAACCGTCAAAAGTCACACCTTGAAGTTGCACACCTGAATTAGCAAATGCAAAAATAGGTAGAATTAAGTAAACAACCCATGGATGTAAGACGTGCTCCAATTCTTCTGAAGGCTTAGTCTGGTTAGTACCACGTAAAGGGATCAAGAAGCCGACAATTACCCCAGCTAATGTGGCATGAACACCAGATTTCAAAATACACACCCACAATATTAACCCAATAACTAAGTAAGCGGCTGTATTCTCTACTCTACGCCAATTCATCATACAAAGGATCGCAATACACAGTGCTGATAACCCCAATGCAACCAAAGAAACTGAGCTGGTATAGAAAAATGCAATAATTACGATAACGCCTAAATCATCAATGATAGCCAATGCCAATAAGAACACTTTTAGCTCTGTGGGTACTCGCTTACCTAGTAACGCCATCACACCTAACGCGAAAGCAATGTCTGTAGCGGCAGGTATTGCCCAACCTTGCTGGGTAACTGCATCTCCACCATTAAATAATAAATAGATTAATGCAGGAGCAATCATTCCACCTAGTGCCGCAATTGCTGGAAATATCGCTTTGTCACGTCCTGCGAGGGATCCTTCCAATAATTCACGTTTTACTTCAAGGCCAACCACCAAAAAGAAAATCGCCATTAAGAAGTCATTAACCCATAATATCAAAGGCTTATCCAAACCAAATTCTGATATTTTAATTGATATAGGGATATCTAAAAATTGCTGATAAGCCCCCTGCAATGGCGAATTTGCCATCACTAAAGCGACTATGGCAGCAATAATCAGAAGTAAGCCCCCTGCTGCTTCTAACCTTAAAAATTTACGAATAATTGCTGTCATATATTTAACCTCAATGTTTTTTTGAATGTTAATACTATGCTAATTATTAATTCGTAAAAAATCGTTTATTTATCGCTTAACACTCGAAATTACCGATCAATTTAGGTTAGAGATCACGGCAAATGAGAAAAAAACGTTAATCTTACTATAGACAATTTTTATAAAAACAAATAATAAATTTTGTGATAAACGGACTTTATAAATTCAATTTTTTTGGTATCAAAAATCTACACTTTTTATCTTCGCAGGCAAAAAACATATATTTCTTTCTTCGATACCTTTCGTAAAAATTTTAAATATGGAAGACTATCCACAAGATATCTGCCAAGCGCTTCGCAAAAAAATGTGTTTGGATTGCTAATAAAATACTAATGATTACAATTTAACAATGACAACTTACGTATTACTTTCTGTGCTGTTTGCAGCTTTCTGCCATGCAAGCTGGAACGCCATAGTTAAATTTGGCAATGACCGTTTTTTCGGCCTAGTCATGATTTCTGTTTTTTCTGGCGTCTTAGCGGTACCCGCAATATTTTGGTTTGGCCTACCGTCACCAGAAGCTATTCATTGGTTAGCCCTATCCGTACTTTTTCATATTGGATACACCTATTTTTTAAGTCAGGCTTATACACACGGTGACTTAAGCCAGATTTATCCAATATCACGCGGGTCCGCCCCATTAATAACGGCACTACTAGGTGTGTTGCTATTTAATGAATTAATTCCATTGATGGGTCTTATTGGTGTTTTATTTATTATTAGTGGTGTCGTGCTCATTGCCTTTGCTGGGAAAAAGTTCACATTAAATATCAATGGGAAAGCTCTAGCTTTTGCCATATCAACTGCCTTCTTTACTGCCTGTTATACCTTATCTGATGGTTATGGAGCCAGAGCAAGTGAAGATCCCGTGACATATACACTTTGGCTATTTTTATTGAACGGAATGGTGTTAGCTATACCCGGTTTTATCAAATACCGAGGTACCTTCATTGTTGGAATTCAACAATACTGGCGTTCAGGGTTACTCGGTGGGCTAATGCAGCTCATTAGCTATGGCATTGCTATATGGGCGATGAGCCAAGCGCCAATTGTCATGGTCGCAGCGATTAGAGAAACGAGTGTACTTTTCGCCATGTTCCTATCCATTGCCTTTCTCAAAGAAAAATTCAACGTAATGCGAGTCGTTGCCTGTGTCGTTATTGTTTTTGGTATTTTATTAGCAAAATTAAGTCATTAATAAAATTATTATTTGAATATTCAATCAGTAAGCAGCAAACTTAATTTTATCAGAAATAGTATTAATATTTTTTACTCATAATTTTTATATTTTCTCACCAGATATGAGGCCAAAATGTCGTTTTTAAAATCTTTACTGGCTGTTTCCATTATTAGTGCTTCTTTTTCTAGCTTTGCAGCTACATCTGCTGACATCATTATTGTCGATGGAACCATCTTAACAATGGATGCCCAGAAACAAATTATTGACCATGGTACTGTTGTCATCAAAGGCAATAAAATCATTGCCGTTGGTGGCCCTGAACTAGCTCAAAGTTATCAAGCACCTAATATCCTGAAGGTTGATGGCGACATTGTCATGCCTGGGTTAATTAACACTCACACACATGCATCTATGACCGTGTTCCGTTCTTTGGCCGATGATGTACCAGACCGTTTACACCGTTATATCTTCCCATTAGAAAACAAAATGGTCTCCCGTGAAATGGTACGAGTTGGAGCAAACCTTGCTAATATTGAAATGATTAAAGGTGGTGTCACAACTTACGTTGATATGTATTATTTTGAAGATGAAGTGGCTAAAACCGTTGATAAAATTGGATTGAGGGCTGTCCTTGGGGAATCTGTCATTCAATTTCCTGTCGCTGATGCAAAAAATGCAGATGAAGGTATCAATTATGCAGTGAATTTTATCAACCAATACAAAGATCACCCTCGTATCACACCCGCTTTTGCGCCTCATGCACCTTATACCAATACCACAGAGCATTTACAGAAAATCGCAAAATTGTCTCAAGAACTTAATGTGCCAGTGATGATCCACCTGGCTGAAACTGATCGTGAGCAAGAAGAAATAGCCAAACGTACGGGAGGGAAAAGCCCTGTACAATATATGGCTGATATTGGAGCACTGAATAATAAAGTTATTGCAGCTCATGCCATTATGGTTGATGAAAAAGATATGGATCTCCTCAAACAGTATGATGTTGGTGTCGCACATAATATCAGTGCAAACACGAAATCTGCTAAAGGGGTCGCCCCGGTCACAACCATGCTTGAAAAAGGTATTCGTGTTGGTTTAGGAACGGATGGCCCGATGTCGAGTAATACATTAACGACGTTAAATGAGCTAAACTTAGTGGGTAAAATTCACAAACTAGCCAATAAAGATAGAGCCGCAATGCCACCGATCACGGTTGTCGATATGGCAACCATGGGTTCTGCACGCGTGTTACACATGGAAGACAAATTAGGCTCTCTCGAAGCAGGGAAATTAGCTGACATCATTGTTATTGATACTAAATCACCAAACATGGTTCCTATGTATAGCCCCTATGCCGCATTAGTCTATGGTGCAAATGGAGCTAATGTTCGCCATACTATTGTTGATGGCAAGGTATTGATGCAAGACCGCCAGTTGCTGACCGCAGATGAAGGCACCATTATTAAAGAAGCTCAAGATTTTGCTAACAAAGTCCGTGAAACCGTAGTTGCGAGTGGTGAAGTCGTAAAATAAGATAAAAAAATGGCTGACTTGGCAATATGCTCAGTCAGCCATTCTAACATTACCAATTATTAACTAATTATTTATTAGTTAAATCATCAAAGAATTTTTTCACGCCATCTAAAAAGCTTTTAGAGCGCGGGCTATTCTTCTCACCACTCTTTCCACCTAGTGACTCACCAAATTCTTTGAGTAACTCTTTCTGTTTTTCATTCAGTTTTACAGGGGTTTCAACAACAATGTGGCACATTAAGTCACCTTGCAAACCACCACGTACCGATTTCACACCTTTTCCTTTCATGCGGAAAATTTTACCGGTTTGAGTTTCTGCTGGGATTTTCAGTTTCACACGGCCATCAAGGGTTGGCACTTCAATTTCGCCCCCCAATGCTGCATCAGCAAAGTTAATCGGAACCTCACAATGCAGGTTATTACCATCACGCTCAAAAATGTTATGAGGTAATACATGAACCTGAACGAATAAATCGCCTGCTGGTGCTCCGTTTTCTCCGGCCTCACCTTCTCCTGATAAACGAACACGGTCACCTGTATCTACCCCTGCAGGAATTTTGACTGACAGGGTTTTATATCTTTCAACACGGCCATGACCATGACATTTGTTGCATGGATCTTTGATAACTTTACCGCGACCATGACACGTTGGACAAGGTTGTTGTACAGAGAAAAAGCCTTGGCGCATATGGACTTGGCCCATACCGTGACAGGTAGAGCACGTATCTGCACTCGTCCCAGGCTTCGCACCATTACCATGACAGACGTCACAGGTTTCCAAGGTCGGAATACGGATTTCTTTGGTCACTCCACGGACAGCCTCTTCGAGAGTCAGTTCCATGTTGTACTGTAGGTCAGAACCACGGCTTGGGCGCTGCTGTCTACGGCCACCGCCAAAAATATCACCGAAGACGTCACCAAAGATATCACTGAAGTCAGCACCACCACCGAAGCCACCGCCCCCCATTCCGCCTTGCTCAAACGCAGCATGACCATATTGGTCATAAGCAGCACGTTTTTGCTCGTCAGAAAGTACTTCGTAAGCTTCTTTAATTTCTTTAAATTTATCTTCTGACTCTTTATCTCCCTGATTACGGTCAGGGTGGTGCTTCATCGCTAAACGCTTATAAGCACGCTTAATATCTTTCTCAGAAGCATTTCTCTCGAGGCCTAATACCTCATAAAAATCTCTTTTGGCCATTTAATTTACCCTTAACATGCGGAACGGGCGTAGAGTTCCCTCGACGCCCGTATCCGGTATCAGTAACCATTAACTATCATTTGCTACAGCTACTGCGCCCGCTAAGGGCATTATTTTTTATCTTTGTCGTTAACTTCTTCGAATTCAGCATCAACAACGTCATCATCTTTCTTCGCTTCTGCGCCAGCTGCACCGCCCGCTTGAGCTTGTTGCTGTGCGATTTCCAACAGTTTTGCAGATGCAGTGACTAAAGCTTGGATTTTCGCTTCGATATCCGCTTTATCTTCACCTTTTGATGCCACTTCTAATTCAGAAGTTGCTTTTTCGATATTTGCTTTATCTTCAGCTGGTAATTTATCACCGGCTTCTTCGATTTGTTTACGAGTACCGTGAACTAATTGGTCAGCTTGATTACGAACCTGAACTAGCTCTTCAAATTTACGGTCAGCTTCAGCGTTTGCTTCTGCGTCACGTACCATTTTTTCGATTTCCTCATCATTCAGGCCTGAAGAAGCCTTAATGGTGATGTTTTGCTCACGTCCACTATTTTTATCTTTAGCAGACACATGCAAGATACCATCAGCATCGATATCAAAAGTCACTTCGATTTGTGGCATACCACGTGGAGCAGCTTGAATACCGTCTAAGTTAAACTGACCCAGTGATTTGTTATCACTTGCACGTTTACGCTCACCTTGCAGAACATGGATAGTTACCGCTGCTTGGTTATCTTCCGCTGTTGAGAACACTTGGCTATGTTTAGTTGGGATAGTGGTGTTCTTCGAGATTAACGAAGTCATCACGCCACCCATGGTTTCGATACCTAAAGACAGAGGAGTTACGTCAAGTAACAGAACGTCTTTAACATCACCGGCTAAAACACCACCTTGAACTGCTGCACCCATTGCAACTGCTTCATCTGGGTTCACGTCTTTACGTGGCTCTTTACCAAAGAAATCAGCAACAACTTTTTGAACCATTGGCATACGTGTTTGGCCACCAACTAAGATAACGTCGTTGATTTCGCTCACGCTTAAGCCTGCGTCTTGCAGAGCAACTTTAACTGGCTCCATAGAACGCTTAACTAAATCTTCTACCAGTGACTCTAATTTCGCACGAGTCACTTTGATATTCATGTGTTTAGGACCTGTTGCATCTGCTGTAATATACGGCAGGTTAACATCTGTTTGTTGTGCAGAAGACAGCTCAATTTTCGCTTTTTCTGCAGCTTCTTTCAGACGTTGCATTGCTAACGGGTCGTTACGCAGGTCAACACCTTGTTCTTTCTTAAATTCTTCAACTAAATAGTTAATTAAACGTGTATCAAAGTCTTCACCACCTAAGTGTGTGTCACCATTAGTAGCCAGAACTTCATAGGTTTTTTCACCATCAACTTCATCGATTTCGATGATTGATAAGTCAAAGGTACCACCACCTAAGTCATATACCGCGATAGTACGGTTACCAATTTCTCGGTCTAAACCATATGCTAATGCCGCAGCTGTTGGTTCGTTAATGATACGTTTTACTTCTAGACCCGCGATACGGCCAGCATCTTTAGTTGCTTGACGCTGAGCATCGTTAAAGTAAGCAGGAACAGTAATAACCGCTTCTGTTACTGGCTCACCTAAATAGTCTTCTGCTGTTTTCTTCATTTTTTTCAGAACTTCAGCTGAAACTTGTGGTGGAGCCATTTTTTGGCCTTTCACATCTAACCAAGCATCGCCGTTATCAGCCGCAATGATTTTATATGGCATGATAGAAACGTCGCGCTGAACTTCTTCGTCTTGGAAACGACGACCAATCAAACGTTTGATTGCAAATAAAGTATTTTCTGGGTTAGTCACAGCCTGACGTTTTGCTGGCTGACCAACTAAAATTTCACCATCTTGAGTGTACGCAATGATGGAAGGAGTCGTTCTATCACCTTCGCTGTTCTCCAGAACACGAGCTGTAGTACCATCCATAATTGCAACGCATGAGTTAGTTGTACCCAAGTCGATACCAATGATTTTACCCATCTAAAACGCCTCCAAAGGAATTCTTTTCACTATGATTTCGATATCAATCTATATGAGGCTCAATATTTCATTTTCAAGGGAGTTTTCACTCAGAGCCTAAATTATTTTTCAATACGCAATAATTTGGATTGATATCAGTTGATGCTTTTAAGATGGGGTCACAAATTCATTCATCAAGGGGGAGAATCAAAAAAATTTGCATTTATTGCAAAAAAACCTGTCTTGTGATCATTGTTTAAACAATTAAAACTGCGTATGATGCGCCGCCGCTGTCACTTTGGCAAAACTTTTTGTTTCTTATCTATTTGAATTATTTATATTTTACCAGAGGTTATATGCAGTCTAGCTCTCTTGCAAATCCAGGCCCACTTGGTTTACTAGGCTTTGGTATGACAACCATCCTGCTGAATATTCATAACGCAGGTTTTTTCCCTCTTTCATCCGTTATTTTAAGTATGGGCATTTTTTATGGTGGTATTGCTCAATTTATTGCGGGTCTGATTGAATACAAAAAAGGCAACACATTCGGTGCAACTGCATTTACCTCTTACGGTATGTTTTGGATTGCATTAGTGGGTTTATTATTTTTACCATCAATGGGATTAGCCGAAGCAACTTCACCTGAATTTTTAGGTGTTTTCCTCGCTATTTGGGGAATTTTTACCTTTTTCATGTTTTTAGGAACGTTCAAAGCTAATTTTGTTTTGCAATTTGTCTTCGGTAGCTTAACTGTATTATTCGCTTTATTAGCAATCGGTAATATTACAGGAAATGCAGCATTACTAAAATTTGCAGGTTTTGAAGGAATTATCTGTGGTGCTAGCGCATTTTATTTAGCAGTTGCGGAAATATTAAATGAGCAATATGGCAAAACAGTATTACCGATTGGCCAGCGTGGTTAAATTTAACTAACGTATGTGATTTTATGCATTAAATATTATTAATCAGGTGAGTTAAGTCTCACCTGATTACATTAAAAGACTACTCAGAGCGAATAGCCGATTTAGGCCTGAACGCTTTCACAATTGTAGGGTCTGTTTCTACATAAGGGCCATCAAGTAATTGAATGCAATAAGGAACACTGGCAAAAATACCAGAAACTACCACATTCCCTTCTTTGTCTTTTAAACCTTCCAGAGTTTCCGCAATCGCTTTAGGCTGTCCAGGTAAATTTAAAATCAGAGCTTGGTTACGTATTACCCCCACTTGACGTGATAGTATCGCAGTAGGGACGAATTTCAGGCTAATTTGGCGCATTTGCTCACCAAAACCCGGCATCTCGCGGTCAGCAATCGCAAGGGTTGCATCAGGTGTGACATCGCGACGAGCGGGCCCTGTGCCACCAGTAGTGAGGACTAAATGGCAAGCAAATTCATCCACCAGCTCACATAATGTTTGCTCTATCATGATTTGCTCATCAGGGATCAGGCGAGTTTCGATACGAAAAGGGGTTGTCAGCGTTTTTGCTAACCACTCTTCTAGTGCTGGAATACCTTTGTCTTCATAAATACCACTCGAAGCACGATCAGAAACAGAAACCAGACCTATGCGCAATTCATTCATACAAACCTCAAAAAATTGATCAATTCAGAAACTGTCTACTAATGGATAAACAGGAGCATTATCATAGCATGATGCGCTTTTGCATACAGCGACCTCAATTTTATATCTTGAAATTGAGAACTAACTCAATGAAAAATAGGTATAAAAAAACCCAACCAACTGGCTGGGTTTTAAGAAAAAACGAAATAAATTACAGTAAATCTGCAATCATTTTTTCCAGTTTTTCTTGGTCTACTGCAAACTTACGGATACCGTCAGACAGTTTATCAACCGCCATTGGATCTTGGTTGTGCTGCCAGTAGAACTCAGCTTCAGTTAACTTAGCGCCTGGCTCTTGAGTTTTACCTGTATCAGTCAGTTTACGGACTAATTCACCTTGTGACTCAGACAGTTCTTTCAATAAGCCTGGGGAGATAGTTAAGCGGTCACAACCTGCTAACTCAATGATTTCACCCACGTTACGGAAGCTTGCGCCCATAACCACAGTTTTATAACCGTGAGCTTTGTAGTAATTGTAGATTTCAGTAACAGAAACTACACCTGGATCTTCATGTGGTGCGAATTCTTTTTTATCTGTATTCGCTTTGTACCAGTCAAGGATACGGCCCACAAATGGAGAAATCAGGTATACACCTGCTTCCGCACAAGCGCGTGCTTGAGCAAAAGAGAATAATAAGGTCAGGTTACAGTTAATGCCTTCTTTTTCCAGTTTCTCTGCAGCACGGATACCCTGCCAAGTCGAAGCTAGTTTAATCAGAATACGGTCATTACTGATGCCTGCATCGTTATACATTTTAATTAAGTGACGCGCTTTAGTAATACAAGCTTCTTCATCATAAGAAAGGCGCGCATCAACTTCAGTAGAAATACGACCTGGAACTAATTTCAGAATTTCCAGACCGATATTAACAGCCAGTTTGTCACAAGCATCAACAATTTGTTGCTCACGATTACTGCTTTGCTTACGTGCCCATTCTACCGCTTCATCAATTAATTTACGGTACTCAGGAATTTGTGCAGCATTTAAGATCAGCGATGGATTTGTGGTCGCGTCTTGTGGTTTATAAAGCTTCATCGCTTCGATGTCGCCAGTATCAGCAACAACGGTTGTCAGACTACGTAGTGAGGTTAGTTTATCGGTCATTTCTTTAATCTCGTTGTTATAAAGGAATTGTGGCTATCGCCGCACCGTCTACAGATAATATCATGCATCCATATTGCTGCAAGCAAGTAAATCTAGTCAAAAGCAACTATTTGATTGGCAATCGGTTTCGCTAGCCAATTAGAAACTGAATCCTTTTAGCAAGTTATACTGCGCCCTTATTGTAATAAAGAATAATATTGGTTTGGCTTATCGTATCAATTACCCAATTAGGAAGAATTTTTGCTAAAGTAAGCAGTATCATTCTTTATAAAGGGTCAAGTCATGCTTATTACAATTTCACCTGCAAAAACATTAGACTACGAAAGCCCACTTGCGACGCAGCAATTTACTCAGCCTGAATTACTCACTGAGTCTCAAAAATTAATTAATGTCTGTCGTAAGTTAACCCCTGCGGATATCGCCAGTTTAATGAAAATTAGTGACAAACTTGCAGGGCTCAACGCTGCTCGTTTTGAAGAATGGCATGCGGACTTTACCCCAGAAAATGCACGCCAAGCGATCCTCGCTTTCAAGGGGGATGTTTATACTGGCATGCAAGCTGAAACCTTTTCGCAAGACGATTTTGCGTTTGCCCAATCCCATTTACGCATATTATCAGGTCTTTACGGTATTTTAAGACCGCTAGATTTAATGCAGCCTTATCGCTTAGAAATGGGAATTCGTTTAAAAAATACCCGCGGAAAAGATTTGTATGAGTTTTGGGGAGACATTATCACCAAACAGTTAAATCACACCTTAGCAGAACAGAAAGACCAAATATTGATCAACCTAGCTTCTGATGAGTACTTCAAATCCGTGAATACGAAGAAATTGGATGGTCAAATCATCAAACCTGTTTTCCTTGATGAAAAGAATGGTAAATATAAAGTTATCAGTTTTTATGCAAAAAAAGCGCGGGGTTTAATGAGCCGCTTTATTATCCAAAATAAATTGACGACAACAGACCAACTGGCTGATTTTAATTTGGAAGGCTATCAATTTGATGAAAGCCAATCTAAAGGTAACGAGCTGGTATTTACTCGTTCAGAACAAGCTTAATTCTTAATACATAAAACGTGGGGACTGGCGCACAGCCGATACCCACGTATTTCAAAATACTTCATTCTTTTTTCCAGCTCTATCACAGTTTATTTATAAACTTTCTAGCCAATAACAAATTAGCATTGATTCCTCAGCCTGCTTTTTAGCTTTATGACAGTATAAGTTGAGGTTTTACCCACTATTTTGGAGGTGAAGTATGCCTTATGTTGCATCATCAAAGCGCTATAACGAAATGGAATATCGTTTATGTGGCCGTAGCGGGTTACGATTACCACTCATTTCATTAGGGTTATGGCACAACTTTGGTAATAACAAACCCGTTGATAACTGCCAAGCCATGCTTCGTCATGCTTTTGACCTTGGGATCACCCATTTCGATCTGGCTAATAATTATGGGCCACCTCCTGGATCTGCCGAGAGTACATTTGGCCAAATCATGCAACAAGATTTTCTGCCTTATCGTGATGAAATGATCATTTCATCAAAAGCGGGTTTCACTATGTGGGATGGCCCTTATGGTGACTGGGGAAGTAAAAAATATTTGGTTGCAAGCCTTAACCAAAGCTTGAAGCGAATGGGCTTGGATTATGTGGATATCTTTTATCATCATCGACCTGACCCCAATACCCCATTAGAAGAAACCATGGGAGCGCTAGATCTCATTGTTCGCCAAGGAAAGGCCCTGTATGTAGGGATTTCTAATTACCCAACCAATTTAGCCAAAGAAGCAATTGGTATTCTCAATGAATTGGGGACCCCTTGCCTGATCCACCAGCCTAAATACTCCATGCTAGAACGCACTCCCGAAGAAGATTTACTCGATTTACTGGAAGAAGAAGGGGTGGGCTCTATTGCGTATTCTCCGCTAGCCGGTGGAATTTTAACTGATCGCTACCTTAATGGCATTCCTGCTGATTCACGCGCGGCAGGCAACCCTTCTTTACCCCCTGAAAGGCTCACCTCAACCATTTTATCAAAAGTTAAACAATTGAATGAATTGGCGGTAAAAAGAGGGCAGAAGTTAAACCAAATGGCCTTAGCCTGGTTACTTAGACATGATAGGATCACTTCCGTTCTCATCGGTGCAAGCCGTATTAGCCAAATTGATGATGCAATGGGGATCCTAAAAAATCGTAATTTTACGCAAGAAGAACTCAAAGCCATCGAATTAATATTCGAAAGCGAATAAAACCAATAAGTTGCAGATAACCCTGCAACTTAATAAATTTTATCTTAATTAACGATATTCCCCATTTGCTTTAAACTGCACCACAGAATAAGGCTGAGTACGGCCATCCGGCTGCTCCATCCCTAGGCTACCAATTGGCATACCCGGAACAGAAATTCCTACCACATCCGCCGGTAAGGTATCAATCGCATCAAGACTGCTGACAGGAACATGACCAACAATCACCTTACCTTTGTATTTAGCGATATGGCAACTGCGTAAGTTGTATGGCACATTCAGCTCATCATTCAGTTTGTTCAAGTCATCATAACTGATTTCATTGACCACAACGTCATACCCTGCTTTTTTAACTCCTTCTCCCCATAATTGGCAGCAGCCACAATTTGCATCTTTATACAATTGCACGCTCTGGTTTTGAGAAAATGCAGAAAATGAGAGTAAAAACATTCCACCTAAAATTATCTTTTTCATTGCTATTTACCTTATCAATAATAATGACGAGTACTTAAAAAGTGTCTATTTTTTATGGCGTAACTGGCAGATTAATTTATAAGCTGCAGGAATAATAAATAGGGACAATAATGGCGCGGTGATCATGCCGCCAATCATCGGTGCTGCTATACGGCTCATGACTTCCGAACCGACTCCTGTCCCAAGTAATATTGGCAATAAACCCGCTAAAATTACGGCAACTGTCATGGCTTTAGGACGGACACGTAAAACAGCACCTTCATATAATGCATGGTCTAAATCTTGGTTTGATAACTTGCTTATTCCTTGCTGTTTTTCTTTATCTTCGATTGCATGGCGTAAATAAATCAACATAACTACGCCAAATTCAGCGGCGACACCTGCCAATGCAATAAACCCAGTCCCTGTTGCAACCGATAAATTAAAGTTCATCCAATAAAGGAACCAAATAGCGCCCACTAAAGCAAAAGGTAAGCTTAATAAAATCAGTAATGCTTCACTAAATCGTCTGAATGCTAAATAAAGCAGGACAAAAATAATCAGTATGGTAGCAGGAACCATTAACATTAATTTTTGGTTGGCTCTTTCGAGCAATTCAAATTGTCCCGTAAAGGAATAACTCAAGCCCGGCTTCATTTGGATGTTATCTTTTATTGCGGCATCAATATCTTTAATAACAGAGACCATATCGCGATCACGCGCATCAATATAAATCCAGCTAGTCGGTCTTGCGTTCTCTGTTTTCAACATTGGAGCGCCCATATTCACAGATACATCAGCAACATCACTAAGTACAATTTGCTGTTTGCTCGGCGTTAAAATTGGCAATAATTTCATCGCAGATACGCTATTTCGGTAATCTTGAGGATATCTTATGCTAATTGGGTAACGCTCAATCCCTTCAACCGTTTCCCCGATCATTTCCCCACCAGTCGCCATTGAAATATAAACTTGTACATCACTGATACTCATGCCAAAACGTGCCGCTTTTTCTCTGTCAATTTTGACATCAATATAACGCCCACCAACCAATCGCTCAGCCAAAACAGAAACAACCCCGGGAACCGATTTTGTCACTTTTTCAATTTCTTGGGCTAATGCATCGATCTCATCAAGATCTCTTCCTGACACTTTGATGCCTATAGGGCTTTTGACTCCCGTAGATAACATGTCAATACGATTGCGAATAGGCGGAACCCATAAGTTTGCAACCCCGGGCAAACGCACGGTTTCATCAAGCTCATCAATAATTTTTTCAAGTGTCATCCCTTCTCGCCACTCTGCTTGCGGCTTCAAACGTATCGTTGTTTCAATCATCTCCATAGGGGCTGAGTCCGTTGCCGTTTCAGCTTTACCGACTTTACCAAATACCGTATCGACCTCAGGAATAGTTTTGATTAGCTTATCTGTATTTTGTAGTAAAAATGCCGCTTGGGCAGGCGAAACTCCCGGCAGTGTTGAAGGCATATAAAGTAAGTCACCTTCATTAATCGCAGGAAGAAATTCCCCCCCTAAATGTTTTAATGGCCATATCACGGTAAATAAAGATAAGAAACCAATTAATAAGGTGGTCTTCGGCCATGCTAATACCTTAATTAGAATAGGACTGTAGAGAGCAATCAACCAACGATTCAGTGGATTTTTATTTTCATTTGGAATATTACCGCGGATCCAATACCCCATTAGGATTGGAATCACAATTAACGCTAACGCTGCAGCCCCCGCCATGGCATAGGTTTTTGTAAATGCGAGTGGGCCAAATAAACGGCCTTCTTGTCCTTCCAACGTAAAGATAGGAATAAAAGACAATGTGATAATTAATAAACTGATAAATAATGCCGGCCCAACTTCAACAGCAGAGTCAGTAATAACTTTCCAACGCTGGGTATTATCAATGGCTTTACCTTCATTTTCATGTTGCCATTTTTCTAATTTTTTATGCGCATTTTCGATCATCACAATGGCGGCATCTACCATTGCCCCGATAGCAATTGCAATCCCCCCCAATGACATAATATTTGCATTTATTCCTTGATAACGCATGACAATAAAGGCAATAAATAATCCGAGAGGCAAGGAAATAATTGCGACTAATGCAGAACGGAAATGCCATAGGAAGATAGCGCACACCAATGCGACAACAATAAATTCTTCTAGCAACTTATAGCTTAAATTATCAATCGCGTTATCAATAAGAATACTTCTATCATAAGTTGTGATAATTTCGATGCCTTCCGGTAAACTGGCACTTAAATCTTCAAGTTTCTGTTTTACATCATGGATCACATTACGTGCATTTTCACCTGAGCGAAGCAAGATAATACCACCAACTACCTCGCCTTCCCCATTTAGCTCAGCAACCCCACGACGCATTTCGGGGCCTTCCTGTATTCGAGCAACATCTTGTAGGTAAATTGGCACGCCATTTTCGGGAGTTTTTAGGTAGATTTTATTGAAATCATCAATAGATTGAAGATAGCCACTCGCTCTAACCATATATTCAGCTTCAGCAATTTCAATCGATGAGCCACCCGCTTCTTGGTTAGCCATTTCAACTGCCTGTTTTATTTCAGGTAATGTCACGGAAAATTGGCTGAGCTTGAGCGGGTCAACTAAGATTTGATAAGATTTAACCACACCTCCGACGGTTGCAACTTCGGAAACATTTGGCAAAGCCTTCAATTCATATTTCAAAAACCAATCTTGTAATGAGCGCAGTTCAGCTAGATTATGCTTTCCTGTTTTGTCCACTAAAGCATATTCAAAAACCCAGCCAACCCCTGTCGCATCCGGGCCAATAGAGGCTACCGCACCTTTTGGCAATTGGTTTTGGACTTGATTTAAATATTCTAAAACGCGTGAACGAGCCCAGTATAAATCTGTATTATCTTCAAAAATAACATAAACATATGAGTCACCAAATGCAGAAAAACCCCGTACCGTTTTTGCTCCCGGCACAGATAACATCGTCGTCGTTATTGGGTATGTGACTTGGTTTTCGACCAGTTGGGGCGCTTGCCCTGGATAAGTGGTTTTGATGATCACTTGTACATCAGATAAGTCAGGTAATGCATCAACAGGTGTACTGCGGATACTCCAAATACCCGCAATAACTAAAAACATGACTCCCATTAGGACTAAAAAGCGATTAGCGACTGAGCGTCTTATAATCCATTCCAACATACTCTACTCCTGAGATTTATGTGATGAATGATTAGATGACGCTGAAGGCTCAGGAAGTGCTTCCATCTTGGCTAATGCTCCCGCAATATTCGCTTCGGAATCAATCAGGAAAATCCCCTGAGTCACAATATGCTCACCCACTTGTAGCCCTTCAGATATTGCCGTCATTTGTTGAGATTCACTGAGCACTCGTACTCTTTTCGGAATAAATTCACCATTCTCACCAACAGCAATAACATGTTG
This sequence comes from Providencia huaxiensis, assembly GCF_002843235.3. Taxonomy (NCBI): domain Bacteria; kingdom Pseudomonadati; phylum Pseudomonadota; class Gammaproteobacteria; order Enterobacterales; family Morganellaceae; genus Providencia; species Providencia huaxiensis. Next base: position 86,156 of record NZ_CP031123.2, on the reverse strand, counting down.
TTCTTTCCCTGAATCCACAATGGCTTGTGAAGGGATCAATAAACTTTCATTACCTTCTGCAACTAAATTCAAATATGCAGTCATACCCGGTTTTAATAAATGGCTAGGGTCCGCAATTTCTGTACGAATATTAATTGTACGACTTGCTTGGTCTGCGCTAGGTAATATCAGCCAGTTTTTTACAGTAAATAACTGTGAAGGATAAGCGGGAATAGAAACTGTAAATTCTGTTTGTTTATTCAGTAATTCAGCAACTGACTGAGGAACAGAGGCATTAATCCATAATGGATCTGTTCCTTGTATTTGTGCAATAACAACTTCTTTAGATACGTTCATCCCTAAACGTAGATTAAGTGCAGTAATTACCCCTGAAATAGGTGCTTGGATCGTAAAACGTGATTGGACTTTTCCTGTTTTAATAAACTGAGAAAGTGCTCCCTCTGGCATGCCATTTAAACGTAAACGCTCAATGACGCTATTAAGATCTTGCTGGCTCGCATTCATCTGCTTGAGTGCAAGATATTCACTTTGCGCTTCAACCCATGCAGGGATCGTTAGATCAGCAATAGGACCCCCTTTTTGGATCCTCTCACCAACGGTGAATGGGTAAACTTTTTCAACGAAACCATTTTCTCGCGCTTGCACGATAGCGAATTGATGATCATTAAATGCAATTTCGCCTGGAAATGTTAAGTCATAGCTTAATTTCCCCCACTTTACATCCACCGTTTTAAGTCCTAAATTTTGTGTCTGTGTTGGGTTAATTGTTATCCCTTTGCTATTCGCTGAAGCCAAGTTTTCATCCGCATATTTAGGAACAAGATCCATGTCCATAAACGGGGATTTCCCTGGTTGATCAAACTTGGTATTGGGATACATCGGGTCATACCAATACAATACGGTGCGTTCTTGTTTTTCAACTGGTTGGTTATTATTTTCTACAACGAAAAAATATCGGTAAAATAAAATTGAAATAACGCTCGATAAAATAATTACCAATAGCAATTTGGTCAGGTTAACTAATGACATAACATCTCTCTACCTATTTAGTTTATCTTTTCGACGGATTTCAACATTGAAAGATTGCCTTGTTGTACAAATGAAAATTTTAATTCATCATTTTCTTGTAAGCCGTTAATCATATTTTCATCTTCATAGGTAAAACGCATCGTCATTGGTGGCCAGCCAATACTTTGAATTTCTTTATGATTTATTGTTAACTTTTTATTATCTTTATCAATCGAGATTAGCGTTCCTTCGGTATTGATTGTCGGCTCTGCGACTTTTTCTGGATAAATAGAGTGGTTATGTTCAGCAGCATTTGCATAACTAGTTGCTGTTAACATCGCCATTGAAATTGCAAAAAATACTGTATTTAATTTTTTCATTGTTACCCTCATGATTTTATTAATCCGCCACCTAATGCAGAGAATAAATTTATTTCATTCTTCTGCTGTTCAATTTTCAACATCAATAAATTTTGTTGTTCGGTAAATAAGCTACGCTGTGCTTCAAGAACATCGAGATAGCTCAAACTGCCATATCGATAACTCGCTTGTTTCTGTGTTAAGACGTTTTGCAGCGTGTTGACATATTGTACTTGGGAGATGAGTTGTTTTTCTAAACTCGATTTGATCACTAAGGCATCTTTCACTTCTCGAAATGCTACTTGAATACTTTTTTCGTAATTAGCTATTGCTTTATTTTTTCTGATATTTGCTAATTCTAAATTTCGGCTATTTGTGCCACCAGTAAAAATAGGTAGCGTAATTTTAGGAATAAAATTCCAAATACCATTTGAAGAGTCAAATAACCCTGTTAAAGAATCATTACTGTTTTCAATTCCTGTATTAAAGGAAATAGAAGGAAAGAAAGCGGCTCTTGCTACACCTATACTGGCATTCTCAGAAATAATATTTTGCTCCGCAGCCATAATATCTGGGCGTTTTAATAATATTTCAGAGGGAATATCTGAAGGAGTTGTAATTAAAGGATAGTTTGGCTCGTAGCGTCCTAGATCTAAATTTATTTTTGTTACATAGTCATTTGTCAAAAAATTCAGTAAATTTTCATTTTTTGCAATTTCACTTTCAATTTTTTCGATATTAATAGAAATAGACTGTACTTGCCCTTTAGCTTGTTCTAGGTCTGATAGCGCGGCTTTTCCTGCCGCCACTTTTTGCATTACAATCGATTGACTATTGAGGTAGCTTTGCTTCGTCTCTTGCGCAATTAATAATAATTTCTGGTTATACACCACATCTAAATACGCCTCTGCTACCGTTTTGATTGTGATAATTTGTGTCGCACGCTTCATCTCTTGAGAAGCAATAAACTTTGCTTTATCGGCATCAGATAAATTTTTAATACGCCCAAAAAAGTCCAGTTCATAACTGATATCAACGCCTGCACTGTATTTCTTATTGAAGGATGACCCAGACTCTAATGATTGGCCATAATCGCCGCTCATCGATGAACTAATTTGAGGATATTTTTCTGCTCCTGCTAGCCCAAAACGCACACGAGCTTCTTCTACATCTAAGGCCGCAAGATATAAATCACTGTTTTTCTCAAGCGCAATTTCTATCACGCTTTTCATTTGTGGGTCTTGAATAAATTGAGACCAACTTGGTATTGCTAATTCTGTTTTATCCCGCGCTGTTTTATCCCGCGTTACTACATCAGAAACATTGCCACTGAATTGATGAGGCAAATTAAAATTAGGGCGTTGATATTCAGGGGCAAGCGAAACACAACCAGTCAAAATTAGGGCATAAGCTATTATTAATATTTTAGGGGAATACATGGTATAGCCATGCCTCTAGTGATTAAAATTGTCACTATAGTAAAAAAGGCCTCCTGTTAGATTCATGACATGAAAATGACAAATTTGTCATTTTACATTTCGTTGCCATAGTGCTTAGAATGATTACATTGTTTTCCTGACTGCAGGGCCTGAGATGAAACTACTTATTGTTGAAGATGAACATAAAACGAGAGAATACTTATCTAAAGGCTTAAGTGAGTCCGGGTTTATTGTTGATGCAATCGAAAATGGCATTACAGGCCTGCATATGGCGACAACTGAAGACTATGATTTAATTATTCTTGATGTGATGTTGCCAGATATTAATGGCTGGGAGATTGCTAAAAACTTACGCAATACAGGAAAAAATACGCCAATCCTCATGCTTACTGCTTTAGGTAATGTTGAACATCGAGTCAAAGGGTTAGAGATAGGTGCTGACGATTATCTTGTTAAGCCATTTGATTTTTCTGAGCTACTTGCTCGAGTAAGAACTTTATTACGCAGAGGCAATAACAGCATCCAAAAAACACAATTTACCATTGCTAATTTGCATGTTGACCTGATCAAACGACGCGTTACACGTGAAAATGATAAAATTATACTCACCAGTAAAGAATTTTCATTATTGGAATTTTTTATTCTTCACCAAGGCGAAGTTCTTTCTCGTTCTCTTATCGCCTCAAAAGTTTGGGATATGAATTTTGATAGTGATACCAATGTCATTGATGTTGCAGTTAAAAGGCTGAGGGCTAAAATAGATCAAGGCTATGAACCTAAATTGATTCATACCATTAGAGGGATGGGCTATTTACTCGAGATCCCTGAAAATGATTAAGCTGTTTCGATCTCCTGTCTCTATTTCAATTCGTCTTATTGTTTTGATTAGTATTACTCTCTCCCTCGCCTTACTATTATTTAGCTCGATCATGATCAACTCAGTTATGTTACATTTTAAGCAGCAAGATGAATACACACTTAACCAGTTGAATTTAACGATCCGAAGCTTATTAAATGGCAATTCAGATCCACAAAGTGAGCAATACGCACGAATTAAAACCATTATTAATGAGCATCAAGATGCTACCATTTATCTCATTGATAATAAAGGAAATACATTAGTATCTCCCAATGCAACAGATAAACTTATTACGCACTTAAAAAATTATGATCCTGATAAAAATAACCAAGACGTAGAGCTCAAAGATTATCGTCTATCAGAAAGTCTTATTCAGGTGGGCCCTCCTTCAGAGCCTAAACAATATCGATTAGTTACTGCGCTATCATTAAATTTTCATCATGATTATCTGAGCTCATTAATAAACAGTTTGATTATCAGTGCAATTATACTGTGCTTATTTACTATTCTTGTCGTTTATTTCCTTGTGATAAAGGGATTAAAACCCCTTAAAGATGTAAGCGATGAAATAAAAAATGTCACATCCGAAAACTTAAGCGTCCGTTTAGATCCTGATTCTGTACCTAATGAATTGAAGCAATTAACAAAATCATTTAATCAGATGTTAGTAAAAATTGAAGATGTTTTCGTAAGGCAAACAAATTTTTCGGCAGATATTGCTCATGAAATGCGTACACCAATCACTAATTTAATGACTGAAACTCAAATATCTTTGAGTAAAAACCGCAGTAAAGAAGAGCTAGCTGAAGTGTTATATTCTAATTTGGAAGAATATAACCGACTATCACGAATGATCTCTGATATGCTTTTTCTTGCTCAAGCAGATGATAATAGGCTTATCCCAGAGAAAAAAATCATTAATATTAAAACTGAAATAGAGCTCATATTTGATTATTTTGAATATCTCGCTGAAGAGAATGAAATAAAACTTAAGCTAATTGGGGACACTAGTCCTATTATGGCCGATAAAGACATGTTAAGAAGAGCGATTACTAATTTATTATCAAATGCTATCCGCTACACCCCAAGGGGTGACTCTGTCAGCATTAACATTTCAAATGTAAAAGAGGGTATTGAATTAATCATCAGCAATCCCGGTATAAAAATACCCGAAGAACACTTAGAAAAACTCTTTGATAGATTTTATCGAGTAGATAAATCAAGACAAAGAAAAAATGAAGGAAGTGGAATTGGGTTGGCAATCGTCAAATCAATTATATTAGCGCATAAAGGCAGGATCTCTGTAAAATCAGATGATTTTTCAACACGCTTTACTGTATTTTTACCTATGAAACCAAATTGAATGTCTACCATAAATGGCAATTTTGTCATTTTGTTGTCAGTATTCAGACAGAAATAAAGCCTTATTATAGTTATAAGATAAACTATTTAACTTAATAAGGGTTCACAATGAAAAAATTTATTTTTGCTTTAACACTTGTAGCTGTAACAGGACATGTATCTGCCGCTCAAACTGAAAAAGAAATACATTATAATGCTGCAAATGCATTAAATTTCACTGAAAACAATACTTCTTATTCTAATTTAAAATCGATTAATAGCCATTTAAGTAAAGCGGGTATTTCGACCAATAATGATATCAATTCAACTCAGTCATTCCTTGAGTTAGATGAACACGCCCAAGCTGCTGCTGCATTGAGTTTTACGCAAAACAATACATCACCAATAATGCAAAGTATGATCAGTCGCCACCAAAGCCTATCACCTAACTATAAACAACCGGCAGTAAAAGTTGCGAAATCATTTTCCGAAATGAATGAAAATGAAAAAGCAGTCACTATGTTAAGCTTTCATAAAAACAGCTCATCAGAATCGATTCAAAGTAAAATAATAGAAAATTTAAAAAATAATTAATTGAAATTTTAAAACCATATTATCAAATAACTAATTAATATGGTTTTAAATCAATCAAAATAAGCCTAACCCCCTCGCATTCAATTTTATTAAACCCATTTCATTTTTTATTAAAAACAAATAAAGCTATTTATTGAACATCAAAAAAAATAGTTTATTATTTCTAGGCAGTTCATTTTAATATTAACTTTAAAAGGCGATTATATGTTTAAAAAATCAATCATACTTGCATCTTTATTATTTCCAGCACTCTCTTTGGCTACCCCTATTCTTCCCTTCCCGCCAGAGCCACCTATCCTAAGTATAGACTTAAAAATAGCCTATAACGGAGATGATGATGATGTTTGGTTTCAAGTAAAAAATGGAGATGATGATGATGTTTGGCTGAACATCGAATAAAAGCAATAAGATACCAAATAAAATTTAAAGAATATTTCCCTCATAATGTATAGCCCTATATCCATTTAATATACTCTCTTCGGAAATACTGGTCTATATGCGGTTAAATCAAAAGTAAAGTGGGACCAAATTTAAAAAGCCCCACTTTACCCTTTTTTTCAAAAAATACCCCAAACACAACTATAAAATTAATTAGAAAATAAAATATTACATCATCAATTGCTAATTAATTACTTTAATCACTAAGGGTTTATTAGTTATATAACTAATTAAATATTTGTTATTAATATAAAACAAAAAAATAAAAAAAAGCCATAATACTTTATATTTATCGTAAAATAAATTTAATTACACACATAGATAAATAACTAATTGCTTATTCAAAACCATGAATTACAATTTCATTGCAGTTCATTTTAATTTAAACTTTTAAACGAGGATCTTATATGTATAAAGCATCTATTGTCATAGTATCTTTATTATTCCCAATTCTATCATCTGCAACTTCTTTCCAAGAAAAACATTCTGACAATATTTCTACTTATTCTACTGTTTACGAACAAAGCCATGGAGGAAATGGTGGGAATGGCGGTCATGGTGGTAATGGTGGCAATGGTGGTAATGGCGGCAACGGCGGTAATGGCGGTAATGGCGGCAACGGTAGATAATTTAACTAGTCACTAAATATTTCCCTCCTCACTCGATGAGGGGGGAACGGAGGAATTTATAATGTATAAAAATTACATCTCACTTGGTGTCTTATTAATGAGTTCTATTTCATTTTCAGCATACTCTCACTCCTTATTTAATACTGCATCTAATTGTTTATTAAAAAATGAATTTAATATTAATGAAATTAATAATAAGGTATGTTCGAAACTCCATGGCCAATATTACTATTCTAAATTTTTTAGCTTTGTAAGCTATGGACAAAATGGGAATTCGGGCCAAGCTGGAAATGATAGTCAAGGTGGTCATGGTGGCCATGGGGGTCACGGTGGCCATGGGGGTGATGGTCAAAATGGTGGAAATGGCGGAACGGGATCAAATAACGGTAATGGTAGCAATGGTGGTAACGCAGAAGAAGGCAGTAATGGCAATGGAGGAAATGGCGGCAATGGCAGTATAACTGGAGGTGATGGTGGAAATGGCGGTGATGGCGATGGTGGTGGTAGTGGTGGGAATGGCGGTAATGGAACGGTAAATGGCAATGGGGGTAATGGAGGGCATGGTGGAACTAATGGCGGTAACGGGGGTAATGGGGGCAACGGCTCTGGTAGTGGTAATGGCGGCAATGGGGGTAATGGTAGCCAAGGAGGAAAAGGAGGACGCGGTGGACCTGATGGCGGTAGAGACGGGCACGATGGCATTAGCTCAATGTGACAAACCAATCCGTTAAAAGTGTATAAGTGATGTGGCAATATGAAACCCTATAATTATCTTAATAAAAGATGGTATTACCAATAAAAACGGAAGCTTTCGCTTCCGTTTTTTGTACTCTAGCAATATTTACTGCTTAGGTGCTAACTTCATTAAAAATGTGCGTAATTGTACAAAATCAGAGGGTAAAAAGTGTGAGAGTAGTGGTAGTTCCGCACGCTCTGCTAACTCTTTAGGTAAAGGTATTGCCTTATTAAGAATTTCTTCAACACTCTCTTTAAATTTAGCCGGGTGTGCCGTACCTAAAAACAGCCCGAACTCGCCTTCTTGCAATTGGTCACGAAGCACACGATAAGCAACTGCAGCATGTGGCTCAGATAAATACCCTTTTTTATCTAATTCACGTACTGCTTCTTTAGTCACTTCGTCACTCACAGCCCCATGCCCTAATTCATCAAGAGACCAACCTTTACGACGGAATAGCTCTTCTATACGAGGCCAGTTGTTTGGCTGACTAACATCCATCGCGTTCGATAGGGTTGCTACCGTTTGTTTTGGCTTCCATTGCCCATCAACGAGGTAACGTGGCACAGTATCATTGACGTTAGTAGCTGCAATGAAGCGCTTAACAGGTAAGCCCATTGATTTAGCTAATAAACCCGCTGTAAGATCGCCAAAATTACCACTCGGAACCGAGATCACTAATTGATCCCGTTTTTCTGCTGGGATCTGTGCGACAGCTTCAAAGTAATAACAAATTTGCGCTAATAAACGGCTGATATTGATCGAGTTAGCCGAATTTAAATACAGCGCTTTTTTTAGTTCTTCATCATCAAACGATTGTTTTACTAATGCTTGGCATGCATCGAAGTCATCTTTAATCGCAACCGTATGAATATTTTCACCCAGCGTGCAGAAGAGTTTTTCTTGCAGCGGGCTAATTTTTCCTTCTGGGTAGAGAATGACAACTTGGACGTTCTTAAGACGATAGAATGCGTGTGCAACAGCTGCTCCTGTATCCCCAGAAGTGGCAGTCAAAATGGTCACTGGCTGCTCACCAGCGACTTGCCCCAGTGCCTGAGCCATAAAGCGACCACCGAAGTCTTTAAATGCGAGTGTTGGCCCATGATATAGCTCCAGTGTCGCGATATCATCTTCAACCTTAGAAACTGGCGCAGGAAAAGCAAACGCGGCTTCGACCCTTGCAGCGAGCTCCTCATGAGGGATCTCATCACCAATAAAAGCACTTAAAATACGACTGCTACGAGTGACAAAATCTAATTTTAATAATTCGTCGATTTCAGTCGCAGTGAATTCAGGTAAGTCTTGAGGAAAAAATAAACCTTGTTGCTTGCCTAAACCTTGCTTAACCGCTTGCGCAAAACTTACTTGTTCGTTGTTATCTTTTAAATTATACAGTTTCATTATTTACCCTATTGTCCTTGCCCCGGCCAGATCCAAACGGCAGATATGCACAAAGCCTTCATCATTCTGAATATAATGTTGTTGCAAGTAGCTCGCCATTTTTTCAGCGATATGCTTCTCATCGCAAATAGCGAACAGTGTTGGCCCAGAGCCAGAAATGCCACAAGCTAATGCACCGATTTCTTTTGCATTCTGGCGTGCTGCCGCAAAACCGGGTAATAGTTGTGTACGATAAGGTTCAGCCACAACATCTTGGATCATCGTTGCTGCAAGTAACGATTGGTTTGTATGACAAGCATGAATGAACCCTGATAGGTATCGACCATGATTTACAATATCATGGCGGGGATAGCTATTAGGAAGGATCGCACGCGCTTCCGCTGTCGATACTTTAATGCCAGGATAGGCCATGACCCAATACCAGTTTTCGAATGCAGGCACAGGCTGAGAAATAATGCCATTTTGTTCGATAATCAGCTGTAAACCACCTAAAAAGCACGGTGCGACGTTATCATAGTGCACACTTCCTGAAATACGCCCCTCTAACTCCCCCATCATGCCAAGCAATTGGGTATCATCGAAGGGTTTCTCTGCAAATTCGTTTAGCGCCATCAGTGCTGCAACAACAGAACACGCACTAGAACCGAGCCCTGAACCAATTGGCATATTTTTTTCGAGCGTCATAGCGACATTTAATGGTCGACCAAGGCGCTCACAAAACAATTGCCAGCACTGGTAAACAATATTGTGTTCATTTTTTTTCGGAAGTTTAGCAACGAATTTGCCTTTATTCGTCAACGAAAAAGTGTCCGCCGCTTCAACTGTTACACAATCACCTAACAATGAACCATCCGCTGGAGAAACTGCAGCGCCAAGAACATCAAACCCGACGCTCACATTACCAATTGAAGCCGGTGCATAAACTTTAATCACTTATTAAACTCCCAGTTTCCATGAAAGGGTACGCAGCACATCCGCAAATACACCAGCTGCAGTAACATCATTACCTGCACCATAACCTCTTAATACTAAAGGAATTGGCTGGTAGTAACGTGTATAGAAGGCCAGTGCATTTTCACCATTTTTAACCTTGAAGAGAGGGTCATTACCATCCACAGCAACGATTTTCACCCGACAGCGCCCTTCTTCAATTAACCCAACATAGCGTAACACTTTTTCTTCCGCTTCTGCGGCTTTTATACGCTGTGCAAATTGTGCATCCAGTTGTGGTAAACGAGCCATAAACTCAGGAACAGAACCACTGCTATCAAAATCAGCAGGTAAAACAGGTTCAATTTCAATATCTTGTAGTTCTAAATTGTAACCCGCTTCACGGGCTAAAATTAATAATTTACGCGCCACATCCATACCTGATAAATCATCACGAGGGTCTGGCTCTGTGAAACCTTTTTCTTTAGCCAGTGTTGTGGCTTCCGATAAAGACATGCCCTCGTCTAATTTCCCAAAGATGAATGATAAAGAACCCGATAAAATTCCACTAAAGTGAACTAGTTCATCCCCTGCATTCAGTAAGTTTTGTAGGTTCTCGATAACGGGTAAACCTGCACCTACGTTGGTGTCATAGAGGAATTTACGTTTCGATGTTTCACTTGCCGCACGTAACTGATGGTAGTAATCCATCGACAAAGTGTTGGCTTTTTTATTCGGTGTGACCACATTAAAGCCATCTTTCAAGAAATTAACATACTGCTCTGCAATTTCCTGATTTGATGTGCAATCGATAATGACAGGGTTCAAGAAATGGTATTCACGCTCTAAACGAATTAAACGGCTTAAGCTAAATGGCTCTTTCGCTTCCGCCAGTTCCGCTTTCCAGTTACCTAAATCGATCCCTTGCATATCCGTGAGCATTGCACGTGAATTCGCAATACCACAGACACGTAAGTCGATATGCTTTTGTTTTAGCCATTGTTGCTGGCGATGAATTTGTTCAATTAACGCATTACCAACCCCACCAACACCAATGACAAAGGCTTCAATAACTTGTTCTGCATTAAATAGCATTTGGTGGCATAAGCGTACCGCAGTTGTGGCAGCGTCATTGGCAATAACGGCAGAAATAGAACGCTCAGAAGACCCCTGCGCAATAGCGACAATGTTAATGTTGCCACGAGTTAACGCAGAGAAGAAACGAGCCGAAATGCCTTTCAAAGTACGCATACCGTCGCCCACCACAGAAATGATCGCTAACTGCTCCATCACATCCAGTGGCTCAAGTACGCCATCTTTCAACTCTAAGTAAAACTCTTCTTCCAGTGCTGCACGGGCTCTGACTAACTCATTTTGTGGGACACAAAAACTAATACTGTATTCTGATGAAGATTGCGTGATCAGAACAACCGAGATCCCTCGACGAGACATGACGGAGAAAATACGTGCAGCCATACCGACCATCCCCTTCATACCGGGGCCAGATACGTTGATCATCGCCATATTATTCAGGTTGGTGATCCCTTTCACTGGCGTGCTGTCGTCAGTTTGGCCATCACCAATTAAAGTGCCAGGCGCGCTTAAATTAGTGGTGTTTTTTATCAGGCAAGGGATTTGGAATTGAGCAATTGGGGCGATGGTACGAGGATGGAGAACTTTGGCACCAAAATAGGATAACTCCATGGCCTCTTGGTATGACATGCCTTTCAATAAACGAGCGTCAGGCACTAAACGCGGGTCACATGTATAGACGCCATCAACATCAGTCCAAATTTCACAACAGTCGGCACGTAAGCAAGCCGCTAGCACTGCGGCTGAATAATCAGACCCATTACGGCCTAATACCACTAATTCACCCTTCTCATTACCTGCGGTGAAGCCTGCCATTAGGACAAAATGCTCTTTCGGTATATTTAAATCAGAAATGCGTTTTGTTGACTCATTTATATCAACTGTAGATTCAAGGTAGTGGCCTTTCGCGAGTAAGCTCTCAACAGGGTTAATGACGGTCACATTATGACCGCGTGCTTTTAGCACAGACTCCATAATTGCGATAGAGAGTTTCTCACCACGGCAGATAATTGATGCGTTAATGCTGTCTGGACACTGTCCGAGAAGAGTAATACCATGCAGTACTTGTTTGATTTGCGCGAATTCGTGCTCTGTCAGTTTTTTTAACCGGTCATATTCAAAACCAGGTTGTTTTTCTTTTAATCCTTTTAAAAGGTTAGCAAAAATCATTTCAGCATCATTAACATGCGTGATGACATCTTGTCCTGCAACCGTTTTTTCAATCATAGCAACCAAATGGTTAGTGATTTTTGCTGGCGCGGATAACACCAAAGCCACTTGTCCATCTGCTAATTTGCCTTCAGCGATGTCAGCAACATTCAGTACTCGTTCGTCATTTGCAACCGAAGTACCGCCAAATTTAAGCACACGCATGGTATTTCTCTCCTGAATTAACACCAAAAAAAAGCCCGCATCGGTTAAGTATGCGGGCTTTTTCATTTTTATTTTTTGGATGCGTCAGCCCGCCCCGTTTCCTGTGGTTACGGTGGTGGTGGTAATAATAATAGTCAGGCTGATATTACGCATAGATTCTGTCTGTCTCTTAGATTCTTTAAGTTTCTCCCTATACGGTTAAAGCAATTGGTATATTTTGTCAAATTTATTTGTAAAACATCCCTTTTAAAACCCTTTTTTTACTTGATAAATTATCTACCAGCATGAAAAACACCTCCCCAAAAAGATATCCATCACACCAATATTGGTTTTAAAAACTAAAATAATTAAAATTTCAAGATGAATAATTTTTTAACCAACAAAAAACGAAATTGCCTATAAAACAGACAACACAGATGACCTTTAGCCATTTCTTGTGAAGAGGACCAAGGTGAAAAAATGCGTAAAAATGACCCACTCACCCCACGTATTTAGCTCATATATTTCTTACCACTTACCATTCATAGTCATCAGCCTACAACCACTAATGCAATAAATTGCAAAGTAAGTACTTACACTTAAAACCCATACTTCTTCATCTGGTTAAATTACAAACAAATGCTAGGTGATTGTTAAAAACCACCCGCGACAAAATAAAATAAGTATCTTTCCTAATTAAATAACATAAAAGCTCACAAACTGAATATTTGCATCCCGTTATCGCTAACAAGATAAATTTTTCACCTTTTTTTGTATTAAAATAACATTTCGAAATCGGAGGTAAGTCACAAATTAAACATTATTTATAATGGTATATTTAACTCATTGAAGACTATATTCATTAATACCAATCCGAAGCATCCCCTATGCATCAACTGCTCCCTTTTTTTAGACGCTATCTGATTCCTAAACACCGCATTAATTTATATAATTATCTACCTAACAATTTTTGTTAACGTGCTACAATTGATTTTGATATGTATCAACAAAAGTTAGTTTTTTAGGTGGTAAATGCAGTATTAGCTGTTATATTGCTGTTAACAGTACAATATTGGGAAAGTGCTTATATTTTGACTTGTTGTTAAAGTCTTTTGCCTGAAATGGCAACATAATGTCACTGTTGAATTTCAAAACAAATTTATACTCATAAACGTGTTTTTCCAGAGAACAATATTAAAACCACCTAACTGGAAACGGATTGTGAGTTCAGTATTCTTATTTTAATACTTTAGGTAGCAACTATGCAGACCCCACACATTTTGATTGTTGAAGATGAAATTGTCACACGCAATACGCTGAAAAGCATCTTTGAAGCGGAAGGCTATGTGGTTCATGAGGCAACTGATGGCGAAGAGATGAATAATGTTCTCTCTGAACATGACATCAATTTAGTCATCATGGATATTAACTTACCAGGTAAAAACGGTTTATTACTTGCTCGTGAACTTCGTGAGCAAGAAAGCATTGCGTTAATGTTCCTAACAGGACGCGATAACGAAGTGGATAAAATCCTTGGCCTTGAAATTGGTGCTGACGACTATATCACTAAACCATTTAACCCACGCGAACTGACTATTCGTGCGCGCAACTTACTGTCCCGTACAATGAATTTAGCGGGCGGTACTGAAGAGCGTCGTTTAGTAGAAAGCTATAAATTTAATGGTTGGGAATTAGACATCAATAGCCGTTCATTAGTCAGCCCTGCGGGTGAGCACTACAAATTACCCCGTAGTGAATTCCGTGCGATGCTGCATTTCTGTGAAAACCCAGGAAAAATTCAGACTCGTGCAGACCTGCTGAAGAAAATGACTGGCCGTGAATTAAAACCACACGACAGAACTGTTGACGTCACGATCCGTCGTATTCGTAAACATTTTGAATCGACACCTGACACACCAGAAATCATTGCAACCATCCACGGTGAAGGCTATCGCTTCTGCGGTGATTTAGACGAATAATTAGCAAGCTAATTATTTACTGATTATCAAAATCCGTTGTCTTTTAGGCAACGGATTTTTTATTGGCGAGCCATTTTTATTGCGAGTACATCGACTCAACCGTTTTTTGTTATCACCAAGGCATAATCGGCACTGCACTTAGCGCATTCTTTGGTGAACCGTCGATCATCTTGTCTGAATAAGTCAAATAAATTAATGCATTACGTTTTGGATCGTAAAAACGTACAACTTGTAATTTTTTGAAGACTAAAGACGTTCGTTTTTGAAAGACAACTTGCCCTTTCGTCGGTTTGCGTTTGACACGGTCGCTTAACTCAATCGGTCCAACTTGCTGGCATGAAATTGCAGCATCAGAGGTGTCTTCCGCTAACCCTAAACCCCCTTTGATCCCCCCTGTTTTTGAACGACTTAAATAGCAAGTGACATTCTCAACATCAGGGTCATCAAATGCTTCAACGACAATTTTATGGTCAGGGCCGAAAATTTTAAAAACAGTATCGACTGAACCGATTTCTTCAGCAAATGTCATGCTCGGCAACGCTAATAATAATGCTGTAAGTGCGATATTTTTTAATCTGGAACAACGCATACTGAATTTCCTATTCAACTAAAAATCGGTAAAACCTCGTAGTAAAACAAGACTTATTATTCACTTTCTTAACTAATTATCAAATACAACTCATTTACTATAAACGAAAAAGATAACTTGATATAGAATAGCCATTCATTGATAGATTATATCTGTTCTATAAGTCGCATTGGCTGGGGATATACATGGATCAAACTAATATTATTCGCGACTTGCTTCGCTGGATAGATGACAACCTAGATAAACCACTCTCGCTAGATAATGTTGCCGCAAAAGCGGGCTACTCAAAGTGGCATTTACAACGAATGTTCAAAGAGGTGACTGACCAAGCGATTGGTGCTTATATTCGAGCCAGAAGGCTTTCTCGAGCTGCTGTGGCATTGCGGCTAACAAGCCGACCAATTCTTGATATTGCGTTGCAGTATCGCTTTGATTCGCAACAAACTTTTACTCGAGCCTTTAAAAAGCAATTTAACCTAACCCCTGCTTTTTACCGCCGGAGTGAAGAGTGGTGTGCGGCAGGTATTTGCCCACCGATTATTTTAGATAATCACACCAATATTGAACATGAATTCCTACAAATGCCAGAGCAAGAACTGGTTGGCTTGGAACAAAGTTGTTCTTATGCGTTAGAAGAGTGGTCGACCGCTTGTTCGCAAATGCGCCAAACATTTTGGCACTACTATTTGGATAATACGACGACGATTGCGTCTGAAGTTTTTGGCTTGCACCATGCCATTCATAATCCAGAAAAAGAAGATGAACAAACGGTGTTCTATACCACGGCGGTAAAACCTGAAGATGCGAGTTTTAACACAGACCAATACTCAAGCTTAACGTTACCAAGTGGCCATTATGTTAAATTTTCATTCAATGGGACGCCAACTCGAGATGCATTACAAGAGTTTTTATACCAAATTTATGGTGTATATCTGCCTAAGCTGAATTTAACACGTCGACCAGGTTATGACATCGAACATTATCGATTAAAAAACATCGATTTACGTCATATCACCCCTGAAGATGATGACCCCAAAACACATATCGATACCTTTGATTATTATGTTCCTATCAAAACAGGTTCGGCCGCGACCCCTTAAAGCAAAGGAGTTTCAGTTTGTTGAAACTCCTTTTTCTAAATCGTTAGCCTTGCTGTTCGTCAAGAGCCGGTTGCGATAAATGTGTGACCTCACCTGCCGTTTCAACTATCCAACCATTCGCCAACCATGGACTGTTTTGGTAATCAACACGAGATAACGAACAGTTACGTAAACGAAGGCGACGTTCTGAATAAGCCGGAACCCCCATAATACGACTAATTAACGTACTTAACGCAATCCCATGGCTAACAATCAACGGGCGGCTACCTTCAGGCAAATCTAAACAACTATTTAGTGCTGCAAACATGCGTGTATACAGCTCCTCCATTGATTCACCCTCTGGAATTCGTCCTCCACGTGTGCCATCAATTAAGCTTTTACGCCACTGTTCTTCCTCTGGCGTTAACGACTCTATTGCTCTTTGCTCAAGAACGCCCATATTTAGTTCACGTAGACGCGGTTCTGTGGTAATTTCACACCCGCACACACTTGCAATTATTTGTGCAGTTTCCAGTGTGCGTCCCATATCACTAGTGATAATATGGGTAATGCCTTCTGACTTTATCCTCTCAGCCACCTGCCTTGCTTGCAGTCGTCCAGTGGCGGTCAGAGGGCTATCGGATTGTCCCTGGATGCGACGAGCTAAATTCCATTCAGTTTCGCCATGGCGAACAAGATAAACCTGTAACATAGATGTGTTCCGTTATTACTTTTCGAAGTATGTGTTCAAAGGAAAATAATTAATGTACCAAGTTATAGCTGCAACGACTAATCCTGCCAAAATTAAAGCGATCCATCTTGCTTTCGATGCTGTTTTTGGGGCTGGCAGTTATCAAATTGAAGATATTAATGTCGATAGCAGTGTTCCACAGCAACCTATCGGTAATAATGAAACCCGTACTGGGGCTAGACAACGCGTGATGGCCTCTAGGCAAGTTCGCCCTGAAGCGGATTTTTGGGTTGGTATTGAAGCGGGTATCGAAGACGATATGACATTTGCTTGGATAGTAATTGAACATAAGCAAATACGTGGTGAATCCCGCTCTGCCAGTATTATGATCCCAGAAAAAATTCTGGCGGGTATTCGTGAAGGCCGTGAACTCGGCGATGAAATGGCCTTTTTAACAGGCATCGATAATATCAAACAACAAGGTGGTGCCATTGGTTTTTTCACTGACGGGGTATTAACTCGCACCAGTGTTTACCAACAAGCCTTGATATTGGCCTTGGTTCCCATTAAGCATGAAATTTATAAAGAGCTAAACCAAGTAGAAGATTAATTATACTTAAAATAATTAAAATTGCATGTGCGATTAAACACCACTCTTTTCACACTAAAGTATGGGAAACCATACTTTTTTTGTGACTATTAATTTGAAATACGATAAATACCAATACGATAAATAGTTCGGATTATAAGTAGCTGGCAAGTGGTGCTAAGCCCTAGGAGCATACACAAGTATGTGACTAGGGCGAATGAGCGAAGCCTGAACCCCCCTACAATTTGAAATACGATAAATACCAATACGCTAAATAGTTTGGATTGTGGCTAGGCGGCAAGTGAGGTTATCCCGATGAGCATACACAAGTATGTGATTCGGGTAACCAAATGCAGCCAACAACGCCACAGAGCAAAATATGACGCGTATTTTAGAGAAGTTGTTGCTCCAACCACTCCTTCACAGGAATAGGCGCTGACTTTAAGCTATTCGAACCCCGAGTAATAGTTGCTATCCCCACGCCGAGCTCATTTTTCAGTTCTCTTTGGCTCATTTCACCGCGCATCAACTCTTGCACAATTTTAACGCGAGTCGCTAACGCTGTGCGCTCATCTGGCGTGAGTAATAACTGAAGAACTGGCAGATGAATATCTTGTTCAAATGCCAATTGTAATAAATTCACAAAGCGCAGCCAGTCAGCGTTTTCATCAGCAGTCAGTGCCGGGTCATGTTGTTGATTTGCTGTCATCGTTTATCCACCCATACTATTTAACTAGTACAAATAATAACACACTCTTATTAGAAATCATCAACCAAACACCATTTTCATTTAGTTACTGCGTTAATATGCTAAATAGTTTGAGTTGTGACTAGGCGACCAGCGAGGATAGCTCGGGGAGCATACACAAATATGTGACTAGGGCTTACATACGAGGCCCCTATAAATCGAAATATAATAAAGATAAATACTCAAAATAGTTCGGATTGTAGGTAGGCGGCAAGTGATGCTAAGCCCTAGGAGCATACACAAGTATGTGACTAGAGCTTACATACGAAGCCCCTATAAATCGAAATATAATAAAGATAAATACTCAAAATAGTTCGGATTGTAGGTAGGCGGCAAGTGATGCTAAGCCCTAAGAGCATACACAAGTATGTGACTAGAGCTTACATACGAAGCCCCTATAAATCGAAATATAATAAAGATGAATACTCAAAATAGTTCGGATTGTAGGTAGACGGCAAGTGATGCTAAGCCCTAAGAGCATACACAAGTATGTGACTAGAGCTTACATACGAAGCCCCTATAAATCGAAATATAATAAAGATAAATACTCAAAATAGTTCGGATTGTAGGTAGGCGGCAAGTGATGCTAAGCCCTAAGAGCATACACAAGTATGTGACTAGAGCTTACATACGAAGCCCCTATAAATCGAAATATAATAAAGATGAATACTCAAAATAGTTCGGATTGTAGGTAGACGGCAAGTGATGCTAAGCCCTAAGAGCATACACAAGTATGTGACTAGAGCTTACATACGAAGCCCCTATAAATCGAAATATAATAAAGATAAATACTCAAAATAGTTCGGATTGTAGGTAGGCGGCAAGTGATGCTAAGCCCTAGGAGCATACACAAGTATGTGACTAGAGCTTACATACGAAGCCCCTATAAATCGAAATATAATAAAGATAAATACTCAAAATAGTTCGGATTGTAGGTAGGCGGCAAGTGATGCTAAGCCCTAGGAGCATACACAAGTATGTGACTAGGGTTAGCGAACGTAGCCAACACCCCTACAATTCGAAATATGAAGAGTATTTATTAGTATTTCATATTCCACTCATTAGGAAGCAATATCTTACTATTTTTCTGCCCCATAAAGTGCCTATAGAATAAGTCATACGACAACACATTTTTCACATAACCGCGAGTTTCTGAGAACGGAATACTTTCAACAAATGCGACCGCATCAATGCGCCCCCCGCTGTTACCTAACCAGCGAGTCACACGAGATGGGCCTGCATTATAAGCCGCACTAGCTAAAATACGGTTATTACCAAATTGCTGATAAACATCTTCCAAATAAGCTGTTCCTAGCTCAATATTGGTTGTCGGGTTAGTCAGTTGGCTCGTATTCACATAATTAATACCCTGCTTCTGTGCGGTATGTTTTGCTGTTGCAGGCATCAACTGCATCAAACCTGTCGCTCCAACCGGTGAACGAGCCTGTGGATTCCACGCACTTTCTTGGCGAGCGATCGCCATTGCATAACTCTTTTGAATATCTTTCGACTTGGTATATAGATTGAATTCTTTGTCCCACGCTAATGGGAAACGCTCTTCTAGGTGATCCCAAAGTTTGGCTGTGATGGTCGCTTGGACACTGAGATCTGCCCATTTATGATCAAACGCATAACGCGCCAATTGCTCTTTCTGGTTTGCTGGCAGAGATGCCACTAAACTCACCCACTCAGAACGGGCAAGGTTATCCATTTCCCAGTACATTAACTCACGAACACGTTGCACTTCAGGCAATTGATCAATACTTGAATCAGGCTTAACCGCACTTTTTACATACACCGGATAGTCAATTTCTAGCACCTGTGCGGCCACCATTGGGTAGAAGCCGCGCTTCTCCGTTAATTGGCGAAGTAATGCCTCTCCTTCCGCTTTTTTGCCTGCATCAATTAACGTGATAGCCTGCCAATACTGCCACTCTTCTTTATTTTTGACATCTGCTGGCAAGCGTTTTAGCCATGACGCAACACCGATTTTATCACCAGCTCCTAACGCTAAACGAACACGACGCTCTTTCAATGACGATGAATTACTTTCTTGAATAGTTTCATCACGCCATTGAGCCTGCTCTGGGGTCACATCTCCCATATATTGCCAAGCAACACTGTCTTTAAGTAACTGCTTTTCTGCCATATTCATTTTTTGGGCAGAACTGATGCTATTCAGTACTGTACGAGCCGCATCAGGGGATTGGCGTGCATAACGGCTAAAAGCCGCGATGGTGGCTTGACGAGTAAAATCTGTTGGCGTCATCGTTTTGGCGAATGTCACAACTGAGGCAGGGTCATTTTGTAATTTCACTAACGCATCACCAATCGTTTTATAGCTTGGCGGTAAGCGTTTCGCTAAATAACTCGCAATCGAGGTATTGCCCTCTTTTATGGCTAAGTTAATACGCTCAAGGGTCATCTCAGGGGTTAAATAACCCGCTTTTTCCCATTCGTTAAATAATTTATCACAGGCACTCGGCATTGAACGGCCATTTAACCAGGCTTTTTCTGCCCCTTGCCAAGCAATTTGCTTATTTCCCACCGCCCAATTAGCAAAATAAAAATTACATTGTGCTTCGGCAGGTTTTGGCGCTTCAGGGCTAAATTCAAGCAGCGATTTCCACTCTTGGCGGCGAGCTAATTCGTTGACAAAGCGTGTTTTCAGGTTTTTAGCGACAGGCAAGGTTGGATAGGTATTAATAAACTCCTGAACTTGGCGTGGCGAGATAATATCTAAGTCTTGAGTTAACTCACGATAAGCGAGATAAGGGTAAAGTGGATAATCATGCAAGGTCGGTAGCAAGCGCTCGACTTCATCCATTTTATTGGCATCCCATGCAACCTTAATTGCCTGATAACGCTCCCGTTGTGCCTGTAAGGAATCCGCCCATACGGTGCTGGAAACCAGCAACATTGTCACAGGTACTGCCGCTAACCAACCTTTCATATTCACTCGCTCCATCGCTAAACTAAAGTCAAAATACAGGAAAAGCCTTAACCTAAATATACCCCAAATAATTCGAGTTGCAGGTAGGCGAAAAGCGCTGCAACTTGAAGGATCATGGATATATTAAACATATATCAATACTATGAATGCTACCGAAAGTTTTTATTTAGTAACAGCAGAGAGTTCTTGAATTTTTCGACTTTACAGTCTTTTACGTATCATTCAGTCCATGAATGACTTAAAACCTTCCTTCCGCGAAAATAAAGGTTTAATGGCGGGGCGTTTTTCCAAAGAAGCTTGCCAAAGTTCATACTGGGCTTGCATCTCAACCCACATTTCAGCACTGGTTCCGAGTGCCATTTCTAATCGTATCGCCATATCTGCCGAAATACCGCTATTACCGTTGAGAATACGCGAGAGAGTTGTACGTGTTACCTCCAATGCTTTTGCAGCTTCAGTGACTGAAATACCCTCTAAATATTCACGTAAAACGATACCCGGATGTACTGGATTATGCATTTTGCTCATTATGTTCACCTTACTTAATGATAATCTTGATAATCAACGAGAATGGCATCTTCACCCTCAAATTTAAATGTGAGTCGCCAGTTTCCATTCACTGATATTGCCCAATGATGCTGCAAATCTCCCCGTTTTAATTGATGGAGATTCCAACTTGGTGCAAACATATCTTGTGGTTTTTTAGCAACATTGAGCGCAGTCAGTTGTACCCGTAACTTTGTTATGTGCTTCGATTGAATACCAGACGTAATGCCCATTTTAAAAAAGTGTTCAATTCCTTTATGTTTAAAACTTTTTATCATGGCCAACTACATGTATAGCGTATAGACACACTATACACCCACGAATTAATAATAGAAAGTCATCAAGCTTGTATCACTGAGAGGGATGGATGATCTTCTGATGTTCAGGTATAGTTCTAGAAAATTATATAGCTGTTTATTAAATGCTTTTCAGCCTAAGCTTGTTAAAGCAAAAATAGACTAAAAAACTAAAATTCCCTTTACAAATCAAAAGGTAAATAAATTGGCTCAATACGTCTACAGTATGTATCGGGTTGGAAAAATTGTTCCACCGAAACGTCATATTTTAAAAAATATCTCTCTGAGCTTCTTTCCGGGGGCTAAGATCGGTGTTTTAGGTCTTAATGGTGCCGGTAAATCAACGTTACTGCGTATTATGGCGGGTATTGATACCGATATCGAAGGTGAAGCACGTCCACAACCAGGTCTGAAAATCGGCTATCTTCCGCAAGAACCGAAGCTAAACCTTGAGCACACCGTACGCGAAGCTGTTGAAGAAGCGGTTAGCGAAGTGAAAAATGCATTAACGCGCTTAGACGAAGTTTATGCGGCTTACGCGGAAGAAGGTGCAGACTTTGATAAACTCGCAAAAGAGCAAGGCGAGTTAGAAGCGATTATTTCCGCGCAAGATGGCCATAACCTTGATAACCAACTGGAGCGTGCAGCAGATGCCCTACGCCTGCCAGCTTGGGATGCCAAAATCGAGAACCTTTCAGGGGGTGAACGCCGCCGTGTGGCAATTTGCCGTCTGCTATTAGAAAAACCAGACATGTTACTGCTCGATGAGCCAACCAACCACTTGGATGCCGAGTCTGTTGCTTGGTTAGAGCGTTTCTTACACGACTACGAAGGGACTGTTGTGGCTATCACGCATGACCGTTACTTCTTAGATAACGTCGCGGGTTGGATCCTCGAACTTGACCGTGGTGAAGGTATTCCTTGGGAAGGCAACTACTCTTCTTGGCTTGAGCAAAAAGATGAACGTCTGGCGCAAGAAGCCTCTACAGAAGCCGCTCGTCGTAAATCTATCGAGAAAGAGCTTGAGTGGATCCGCCAAAATCCAAAAGGCCGTCAGGCTAAAGGTAAAGCGCGTCTTGCTCGTTTTGAAGAGCTTAATAGCGTGGAATATCAAAAACGTAATGAAACCAGCGAACTCTTTATTCCACCTGGACCGCGTTTAGGGGATAAAGTTATCGAGGTTGAAAACCTAAGTAAATCTTATGGTGACCGCGTTCTGATTGATAACCTGAATTTCTCAATCCCTAAAGGGGCGATTGTCGGGATCATCGGCCCTAACGGTGCGGGTAAATCCACCCTGTTCCGTATGATTTCAGGCCAAGAGCAACCGGACTCTGGCTCCATCACATTAGGCGATACCGTGAAAATTGCCTCTGTTGACCAGTTCCGTGATGCGATGGACGACAGCAAAACTGTCTGGGAAGAAATTTCCAACGGCCAAGACATCATGCGTATTGGTAACTTTGAAATTCCAAGCCGCGCTTACGTCGGTCGCTTTAACTTTAAAGGCGTAGACCAAGGTAAACGTGTTGGTGAGTTATCTGGTGGTGAACGCGGCCGTTTACACTTAGCCAAACTACTGCAAGTGGGCGGTAACGTCCTGTTACTCGATGAACCAACCAACGACCTCGACGTTGAAACTTTACGTGCGTTGGAAAACGCCCTGTTAGAGTTCCCGGGCTGTGCTATGGTTATTTCCCATGACCGTTGGTTCCTTGACCGTATTGCAACTCATATCATTGATTACCAAGACGAAGGTAATATTACGTTCTTCGAAGGTAACTTCTCTGAATATGAAGATTACAAAAAACGGACGTTAGGTGCGGAAGCACTTCAACCGCACCGGATGAAGTATAAGCGTATGACCAAATAATCCCTGTCATAATTTAGAATTATAGCGGTGTTGGCTGCTTTCGTGAGCCCTAGTCACATACTGGTGTATGCTCCTAGGGACTCACTCTCTTGCCGCCTACCTATAATTCAAATTATTTAAGGGATCGATATCATATAGATAGAATCAAAACGGCATCATTCGATGCCGTTTTTTATTGTGAGGCTTTATAAGTCATCCAACATCAATAGCTGCTGAACGAGGGTGACACACTCTAAGAAGCGCGTATCGTAATCAGAAGATTCTACACGGACAAACTCAATATTATTTTTCTTAAGCATTTCAATAAGTAAGTTTTGGAAAGCTTTCCTGTCTTTATCACTTCCTAAACTGCGTAACCCATCAGCCACCCAAGGGGTGTTGTTTTCCAAAACTATCACCAAATCGAATCGGTACTCATCAATCAGTGCCTGAACAAATGGGTGTTCTTTACCTTCATAGCGCAAACAGAAGGCTTGGGTCGTGACAAAGTCGGTATCAATAAATGCCACTTTATTGGCATATTTTACTGCAAAATCAATATACTGGGCATGCCCTAAAGCAATTTTGTCGTAATCAGAATATTGCAATGCCATCTCATCACCACCAAGGTGGCTAAATACGTAGTCACGGCCATATTCCCACGCACTGGATGTATTGAAAATATTGGCTAACTTATTGACTAGCGTCGATTTACCACTCGATTCACCGCCTAAAATCGCCACTTTACGCACAAAGAAGGGTTTCACTTCAGTTGGAATATATTCCCAATAACGAAATGGCGCTTGGCGAATTTGGTTACCACTGATATTCATAAACGTGCGCTCAGGGTCAATCAAAATGGTTTCGATACCTAAGTATTTTTTATAGCGCGGAGCGTCATTCGCTTCCCCTGAATAGATAAAACTCGGATTGATATTATGCTTTTTCAAAAAGCCTTTCATTCCGTCACTCCACACTTCCCAACCATGTGGATAGGGCTCTATGCCGTTTTCATCAAACGAGTGAATATGAATATTTTTTTGATATTTAAAGGTTTGTAATAACCACCGTAAACGGTCGCTCACAGTGGGTTGTTGAGACATAGAACTGTTAACAAACAAGTCTTTATCGCGAGGTTCATCATGGCAGAGAATGACGTGAAGTTCATCCACTTGGCTGCATGCTCGCTGAATCAAATAAATATGCCCAGTATGCAATGGATAAAATTTGCCAAACACCACACCGATCGTTTTTTGCTGATTTGGATATTCAAGGCCTAAAAAACGATGCAAAGCCGCTATTTTTTGTGCGCTGGGGCTCTTAATTTTGTCGTTAATTAACTGGCTGAGATAGCCTTTGGTCATATCTGTCGCATCCGCAACTTGCTGGAGCGTATACCCTGCTCGTTTGATTGCGTTTTTGAGATAGTCAAATTCAGCCATGTATTTTCCTTTTACCTAAATTAAAAGCTTATAGTTCATCCAAAATACTTAATGCATCCGCTAATTTTTTTACGCCATACACTTTCATATCTGGCGGTGATTTTTTGGGCATATTCGCATGGGGTACAATGGCGCGTTTAAAACCGTGTTTTGCTGCTTCAGAGATACGTTCCTGCCCACTTGGTACAGGGCGAATTTCCCCTGCAAGCCCCACTTCACCAAATACAACCAGATCTCTAGGCAATGGACGATCACGAAAACTGGAAACCAAAGAAAGTAATAAGGCTAAATCCGCACTGGTTTCAGTCACTTTTACCCCACCCACGACGTTAACAAAAACGTCTTGGTCTGACATTTGCAAACCACCATGACGGTGTAATACGGCCAATAAAATGGCCAAACGGTTTTGCTCAAGCCCAACCGCAACACGCCGTGGGTTCGACATCATTGAATGGTCCACAAGCGCTTGGATTTCCACCAGCAAAGGCCGTGTTCCTTCCCAAACTACCATCACGGAGCTTCCTGAAGTAATTTCATCACCACGACTCAAAAAGATTGCCGAAGGGTTACTCACTTCTTTAAGCCCTTGTTCTGTCATGGCAAACACGCCTAATTCATTGACTGCACCGAAACGGTTTTTATGGCTACGCAAAGTACGGAAGCGATTATCTGCATCGCCATCTAACATGATAGAACAGTCAATACAGTGTTCGAGAACTTTTGGTCCCGCCAGTGAGCCATCTTTGGTGACGTGACCGACCATTATGATGGCAACACCACGCGTTTTGGCGAAGCGAGTGAGATAAGCCGCGGTTTCTCTCACTTGTGCCACACTCCCCGGTGATGATTGAATGTCAGCCATATGCATCACTTGGATGGAGTCAATCACCATCAGTTTGGGTTGTTCTTGCTCTGCGGTTAAGCAAATTTGCTCAATACTGGTTTCTGACAGCATATTGAGTGAGTCAGTCGGTAGCCCTAAACGGTGTGCTCGCATCGCCACTTGTTGCAATGACTCTTCCCCTGTGACATACAAGGTTTTCATTTCACGCGACAACAAACACATGGTTTGCAGTAATAAGGTACTTTTACCCGCTCCCGGATTCCCCCCAATAAGGATAGCACTTCCGGGCACGACGCCACCGCCTAGCACGCGGTCAAATTCTTTAAACCCAGTGGTAAAACGAGGGAGTTCTTCAAGGCTAATGTCAGATAATTTCTGAACTTTGCTCACACCAGCCGCATTACCTGCATACCCCGTTAAGCGGTCATTACGCGATGAAGAGCTTGTGGAGGCCAGGCGCACTTCTGTAATGGTATTCCATGCATGGCAAGCACTACATTGCCCTTGCCAACGTGGATAATCCGCCCCGCAATCATTACAGACAAACGCCCTTTTAACCCCTTTCGCCACAGCAAACTCCTCTTAAAATTATTCTGTATTACAACCGACGAACCACAGCACTCTAAATTTTCTTAAAATTTTGAATACTAATTTGGCTTAATATTCAAAATGAATGGTGTTGTAGCAAGGCGGCAAGTAAAGCTAAGCCCTAGGAGCATACACAAGTATGTGACTAGGGTTAGCGAGCGCGGCCAACACAGCTACAGCGCAATCCATGACGAATATTAGCGTTCTTCGTGTTTGAGGCCCCCACTCAATACACACATCACCCCCATGAGATCTGCGTGACGAATAGCGACCTTCGCCCTTGCATACACCTTTGGTTTCGCATGATAAGCAATACCCAGCCCCGCTTTACGGATCATCTTCAGGTCATTTGCCCCATCACCGATGGCAACAGTTTGCTCGATTGGAATTTCCAGTTTTTCTGCCAGCTTAACCAAGGTTTGCGCTTTATATTTTGCATCCACAATTGGGCCTCTGACCTTGCCTGTTAGCTTACCGTTTTTCACTTCTAGCTGGTTCGCAACAGCAGCCACCAATTTAAGCCGTTGACGTAAATTATCCGCAAAGAAAGTAAAACCGCCGGATGCTATCGCAATGTGCCAATTCATCGCTTGTAATTTACGCACGAGGTTTGTTAAACCTGGCATCAAAGGCAGTGTTTCCATCACTTGGTCAAGAATAGCGGCATCTGCACCTTCAAGTAAGCTGACTCGCGCTCGTAGGCTTTCCGTAAAATCGAGCTCCCCTAGCATGGCTCTCTCAGTCACTTCAGCCACCTGCTCCCCCACTCCGGCTAAGCGAGCAATTTCATCGATACATTCAATTTGAATAGCTGTCGAGTCCATATCCATCAGTAATAGACCCGGTGAACGCAAACGTGGAATTTGCCCCAATGGCACGACATCTAATAAACATTCGTCAGCGAGTTTTTTAATTCGAGGGGTAATACTCCCGGCAATTCTGACCACTTGGTAGTCATCAATACGCCACGAGGAGACAATTACGATAGCGATCCCTAATCGCTGTTGGAAATTACTGATCCGCGCTTTATCTAAGCCACGACCATATAGTAACCACCCACTGTCACCTGCACGATAATCCAATGGCATCACTTCTTCACCGCTTAACGACAATGGCAACCCCGGCCATTTTTGGATTTCGTCGGGTAGATAACAATAGGTTAAGCTCGTTGACATGAAAATTAGCTCCTGTAATCGATATACTCGTCATACTTCAAGTTGTCTGGTTGTTGACTACGCTCAGCTAGCCGAATCACATACTTGTGTATGTTCATCGGACTATCTTCGTTTGTCGCCTACATACAACTCGAATTATTTAGAGTGTAACTTTTTTATAATGAGAGTTGCGAGCAGCCGAACGAAGCCACTATACTAAATTTTAAGGCTTTATGACCTTATGTATTTACTGTTAAAACGGAAGATAACCCTATATTCGCTGAAGTATAACGACACCTTTATACTCAAAATAAGTCGAGAGCACCAATAAAGCAATGAAACTTACCTTTAAGCTCCACAAAACAGTTATTATCGTTATCTGCGTTGCGCTGGTAACTTTACTCATGCATGGTATTTCTTATTTAGGAAATAGCCAAAACCAAGGCCGAATTGAGCAATTTAAACAATTGACCTATGTTCTTGCTAAGCAAGTCGCTTTCAGCTTATCTGATTATATTGTTCCCGGCAGTAAAGATTTTAATTTAGAACGAATTAATGCCAATTTAAATAACGTGGTAAAAGATAGGTATATTTTAGATGCCAGCATCTATACGGCCAGTGGCACACTGATCACTCAAGTCGGTGAGCCTGCAACGGTAAAAGAACGGCTCGCAATAGATGACAACTCATCACTGCAAAATTTTCAATACCAACTTGTCGTTCCCATCCAAGGCACAAAAGAGCCAAAAGGCTATTTACGTTTAACTATTGATACAGAGCTCCTTTCCGCTGAAATTCAACAAGCCGATAACAGCACCAATGTATTGCGAATTTTTATTCTACTCGCCTTATGTATTGGCTTCGTTTTAGCCAATACATTACTGCGTTTAAAGAAAAAGAAAGGCCACAAGCAAGCCCCACCGCTAGTCGTTAATACGGATGAGAATCAAGATGATAATGAAGACGATGAGAGTAATGAAGACGACAATCAAGGAAGCAAAGCGCCCCCGGCAACGAAGCCTGCACGTTTAAAACGAAAAAAAGAACAGCGGCCTTATCGCCCTAAGCGGCCTACCCCAAAAAACAAGCCCAATTCGTCTGATAAATAGCCCCCAAAAGGGCTATTCGGTTGAATTTAAATAGAGGTTGTGTCGAACACAATTGGCGCAACAAACTCGACTTGGCCATCGACCAACAATGTTTCTGGTGGCATAGGGAAAGGCGCTGCACGTGAAATTGTCGCCAATGCTTCTTTATCCAATATTTTTGTACCGGATGAATTCAATAAACTGGCGGCAATCACTTCACCCCGTCTATCCAAAATCACTTTGATATGAGAGACCCCTGTTGAACGGTAACGCAGTGCTGCACGCGGGTAGCGCTTAGTTTTGGCTATCCGCTGATGAACCTCACTTTGCCAACCTTGGTGCCCACTTACTGCCGCAGACGCATTACTGGAAAAATTCGCACTGCTGCTAGATTCACTTCCAGATGCAGGAGCGGAAGTCACCGTAGACTCCTGCGTGGTAACAGGGGCTTCTTCGATTACTCTTTTCTCTTGCGGAATTTTCTTTTTCGGTGGGCGTTTTTTCTCGCTAACTTTTGTTAACGTGCCATTATCTACGATCGCAGTCTCAGGTAATTTATCGACCTTTTCAACAACTTCAGGTAATGACTCCTCTCGCGTTGTCATCTGTTGTTTAGGTGCATGGTTAATTTCAGGCTCTGCCTGTTGTTCAAGCTGATAAACACCCAGCTGCAACGAGATTGCCGGAGGTAACACCCCAGTCTTCGGAATTGAAGAGGTAAACCACCCGATAAAAATGATTGCCAGTGTTCCATGGAAAAGACAACTTAAAACCAAACCGCCTAGTGGACGGAAAATCGGGCGCTCTAACTGGCCCGTCATACTGCTCATATTCTGCCTCACGACTTTATTTTTTGCAGATTATAGGCATAATACAAACAAAAATGATATTCATTATTATTAGTAAAAACACAATTATTAAAACAACTTATTGATTTAAATAATAAAGTAATCTGAGCAGATTATTAATCAGCACAATTGTGCTCTTTTATGACATTAACACCAGTAAAATGACTATTGATAAATCTCTTGCCCGTAAAATTAGCGGTGCGTATCAGTCAACATATAGCCAACTTGTGCGCTTTTTCCGCAATCGGCTAGATAACAGCAATGATGCTGATGATTTATCACAGGATGTGTTTACACTATGGCTAAACCGTAAAGAACAAACGCCTGTAAAAGAGAGCCGCGCTTACCTGTTTAAAATTGCGAATCATGTTTTGATTGACCATTGGCGACGTAACCAACGCCAAACTAGATCGGAAACATCCATTGATGATGTTACTCATGAGTCTCATTTTGAACAGAGCCAAGCTGATCCCAGTGAAATATTGGAACATCAGCAACGGATCCAACGGCTAAGCGAAGCACTTGAAACGTTGCCACCCCGTCGACGAGAAGCTTTTTTGCTTTATCGTTTTGATGGTTTATCTCAAAGTGAGATTGCTGAGCGAATGGAAATTTCAATCAGTATGGTGGAAAAACATATTGCAGCAGCACTTGTTCACTGTAAAAAACACCTTGATAATCAGGGCAATAATTTGTAATGACACACGACTCTTTGCAAACAGCAGATGATGAAAGTCGCATTGATGAAGAGGCTGCGCTGTGGTTTACCCGCATGCACAGCCAACGAATCAGTGCCCTTGAAACTGAGCAATTCAAACAATGGATTGCAGCGTCACCTGAACATGCAAGAGCTTATGATGCAATCGCTGGGCTATGGCGCGATTTTGATCACATGCCGCGCCCTGCTAGTACAACACTCCCCAAGGAAAAACGCCCTTTTTTTCGCTTATGGCGCCCTTTGGGCAATACCCTAGCAGCATTTTTCATTGCGGCTATTTTGTTTTTGCCATACAGCCACTTGCCTGCAATGTTGCTCAATAATATGACTTTAGTAGCAACGAATACGCCTAAAGAAGTCACATTGCCTGATGGCTCCCAGCTATTTCTCAACCGCAATACACGCATTCATGTTGCCTATGAAACCCCGGTACGTAACCTGTATCTAGAACAGGGAAATGTTTACTTCAAAGTCAAATCCAACCCTTATCGGCCTTTTGTTGTTCAAGCTGATAACCGACGTATTCAAGTGGTGGGGACAGAATTTGAAATTAATAAAGTGGCTCAGCAAGTTGCCGTGAATGTCAGCAAAGGCATTGTCAGTTTTGAAGATGCAGCAAGCAAACAGCCAGTATTCTTACTTGCCGGAGACAGCGCAGTCAGTCAATCACCAAATAGCCCAATCACTCGCCAACAAATCAACCCGCTAGATGTGGCTCGTTGGCGTTTTGGTGAGTTAATTTTTGTTGATAAACCGCTTTCAGAGGTACTCGACGAACTTAAAAACTATTCGTCGATAAATATCGAGCTTTCCCCCACTCAATTGGCGAAGAGTAAAATCTCAGGTCGCATCAATACTCATCAGCCAGAACAGTTTTTTCAGGCCCTTCCCTCTTTACTTCCCGTACAAGTTGTCTACCGAGACAAAAATAACGTATTGATTATTCAAAACAAAAAAAATAAATGAAAAATATTTTCATTTGCAGGTGAGGATAATTCTCATTTCACCCTCTTCTTAACTAGTCATCATTTTGCTGACCTATTTTCGCACACTTTTTGTGCAGCTTAAGAATAAGGGATATCCATGTCTATTCAGTTTACTCAAAGCCGATTAAGGCCGCTCGCCCTTGCTGTGGCGGTCAGTAGTGCTATTACTTGTCAAGTTGCCTTCGCGCAAGAAATGAATTTTTCATTACCAGAACAATCACTTGCTACCTCTGTCGCTGAAATTAGCCGCCAAGGGCAAATCCAATTGCTCTATGATAAAGGCCAATTAAGTGGCTTACGCGCACCTGCATTGTCTGGCAACTACTCCGCACAAACCGCATTACAAAAAATACTCATCGGTAGCGGATTAGAGTTAATCAATGAAAATGGTGTTTTCGTTATTCGTCAGCAAAATTTAAACCAAGGCACATTGGTATTACCAGAAACCCAAGTCTCTGACGTTGTTCAGAACCACCCTGCGACAGATGTGATATCAGCACCGCAATACGTGACGTCTGAAGAAATTAGCCAAAGAAATACGGGTGATGGCAATATTACGGATTTGATGAAAACTAACCCTGCTGTCCAATTTGCCAATAATGACAGCAACTCAATGAACCAAGGGGAAATCAAACCTTCCCGCATCTCAATTCATGGTTCAAGCAGTTACCAAAATGCCTATCGCCTTGATGGCGTAAGCTTTAACAACGATTTTGACCCTGCAGACAACGGTCTCGGTGAAACTTCAACCCGCCTGAGCAGTAGCGACCAAGGGATCTATATCGATAGCCGCCTTATCGACAGCATGACAGTGTATGACAATAACATTCCAGTCGAATTTGGCGGATTTACGGGAGGAACAGTGGAAGTCAATAGCCGTCGCTGGCAAGGGGAAAATAGCGCTCACGCCTATTACCGCTTAACCCGTTCCGGTTGGAATAATTTGTTCCACGATTCATCGCAAGGGATTGATACCACCAAAAATGATACCGCCAACCCAGCTCGTTTCCAAAACCGCTATGATAAAAATGACTTTGGTGGCTGGTTTGAATTAGGGGTGAGTGAAAATTCAGGGTTAGTTTTCTCCGCTTCACGTCGTAGTTCGACGATCCCGATGACGCTCGCCAATGATGGTGCCGCAATGATAAATGGCGATGGCGAATTGGAAATGACAGACGGTCTAACTGGAAAGAAAGATCAAAAAAGGACTTCTGATAACTACTTTTTGAAATATACCATTGATCTCTCTGATAAAAGCTCCTTGGACCTTTCGGCAAACTATGCTGACTATGATAGCCGCTTATTTACTTCTACTATCATGAATTCAGGTTATGACAGCACACATAAAGGTTTAGGTTTTACAGGCGTTTTCAAACACCAATTTGAAGTTGGTCAGTTAGAGCTAACAGCAAGTACTCAGCAACTAAAAGATGAGCGAGCCAATGACCAAAACTATTATGTCGAAGTTCTCGCAATGGACTCTGACTATAACTGGGATAACCGGAAATACCTACGTAGTGGCGGACAAGGTGATTTAATCTCTGAACAAAATAGCCAAACAGCAAAAGCAGTTATGAGATTCACCTCAATTGAAGATGGCTTAGGTATTACGCATAACCCAACTATTGGTAGTGAGCTCAGCTATACTAAAGGGACATATAAACGAGATAGTGATTTTTATCGTTATAACTATTCAGGTGTCATTGATAAAAATGATTATTGGAATGGTCAACTTACTAATATCACTCGGTTCCAAGCTGGTAAGCACTCCGCAGATTATACTAACTACGCATTATTTCTCGATGACAACTTACAATATGGCAAATTGACACTGCGACCTGGCATTCGTTTAGATCGTGATGACTTTGTGAGCCGCACATATATTGCCCCTCGACTTTCCGGTTCATATGACATTTTCGGCGACAACTCAACGTTATTGATTGCGGGTGCTAACCGTTATTATGGCCGTTCAATGCTAACCTATGCCTTATATGGTGCACAGAATGCAGGTATGCAAAACTGTAATTGGGGCTGTTCATTAGATCCAAGTTTAAATGATTGGGATAATAAAAAAGATTACGAAGGTATCGATTCACTAAAAACACCGTATAACGATGAACTTACCCTTGCTTTGCAACAAGAAATCCTTTCAACCACATGGCGTTTACAATATGTACACCGTGAAGGGTATGACGAAGTCAGAACTCGTACCAAATATGACACCCGTGATGCCGATAAACGCAGTATTCGCATGTATGACAATGGCGGTCGTAGCTCACATGATACGGTGACCCTTTCCGTTAATAACAGCCAACCTTGGGAGTGGGCAGAAGCTTCCCATGTCATGACAGCATCACTCACATGGCAACAAACTGAAAGTAATACACCAAAAGATTCTGGCTATAACTCATTCGACCCAGCCAATAAGGTTAACCTCAATAAGGTTTGGTATGACGGCAAAATTATTGACGCATCGAAATTGCCATCAACCAGCTTTAACTCTCCGTTCAAATTTAACTTAGAACTGACCAGTGTTTGGGACGATTATGATCTAACGTGGTACAACCGCTTACAATGGTGGGGGGCTCGAGACCAAGCAGTTCGCTACGACAACGCCTATGCTGTCGACCCTGAATATGGACAAGTGCGTAAGTACACCAAGCAGCATTTCTCCAGCAAATATACGTGGGATACCCGCTTAGGTTGGAAGCCTGACTTCGCCCATGGTTTTGGTTTCTCAGTCGAAGTGAACAATATTCTTAACAATAAAAATGTTGCTGACCGCTTTGTCTTTGAAGACCGTGTATTGAAGTCCTACGACCCGGGCCGTCAGTTCTGGTTACAAGTCAATTACGACCTGTAATTCCCAGCAATGTGAGCAATAAAACTCGTTAAACAATTAAAACAACAAATGAATAAAACGTCATGAAGACACTGAAACAATTTTTCTATTTAGTAAAACCTTTTTGGGGGCAGCGTGCTGCCCTTTTGTGCTGGATACTGCTGTTTGCCTCGCTTGGGCTCACGTTGTCATCCGTCTGGTTCAACGTCAAAATGAACATGTGGAATGGGGATTTCTATAACGCCCTACAAAAACTCGACGGCCAAGCGCTGTATGGCTTATTGCAATACTTTGTTGTCTTAGTCAGTGGGCTGATATTTGTCGTTGTTATGGGTAATTACCTAAAACAAATGCTCATTATCCGCTGGCGCAAAGGCATGACTGAGCAAGTACTCAGCCGTTGGTTATCGCCCAACAGCAAACATTACCTCTTAAGATTAACGTCTCAAGAACCCGATAACCCAGACCAACGTATCGCTGAAGATATCCGTTTACTGATTGAATCAACATTAAATTTAGTGGTGACATTCCTCCACTCAATGCTAACGCTGATTTCATTTGCCGCCATTCTTTGGACATTGTCTGGCAGCCTGTCGTTTAATTTTGCCGATAGCGACTGGACCATCCCCGGTTATATGTTCTGGGCTTGTATCATCTACACCCTCATTGGTATTGCGCTTACCCAATGGATAGGTTTTCCGCTACGTCGCTTGCATATGGATAAACAGCGCCGCGAAGCGGATTACCGTAGCTCGCTAATTAATTGCCGCCAACACGGTGATGCCATTGCGGGGCAGCGTGGCGAAACCCAAGACAGAAAAGAGCTAATGGGGCGATTTGGAGAAATCATCGCCAACTGGAACCGTCTGATCCGTTGTGAACGAAATTTATCTTTCTATACAGTGGGTTACCAGCAAGTTACCGCTTTAGCGCCTGTATTACTCGCACTGCCTAAATTCCTTGCGGGTGAAATTATGTTAGGTGGATTAATGCAGCTACGCCAAGCTTTTACCAGTGTTGCCACTTCATTGGGCTGGTTTATTTTTGCTTATAAAGAAATTGCCGCATGGCAAGCAACAGTATCGCGTTTATATAATTTTGTGGTTTTATTGGAAAACGATAACAAAGCCGTGGTGACTATCGACGAAAAATCGCCACCTCTGGTCGCTAAATTGTCCGTTTCTACTGCTGACAACCGCTGCTTAATTAATTCCGTGAATATAACCGCCAAACAAGGCGAACTAACCTTGATTAGTGGCCGTTCTGGTGTTGGTAAATCGACTTTATTACGCACACTCAGCGGGCATTGGCCTTTCTTCAACGGGACTATCAGCCGAACAGAAAAAGTCATGTGGATCCCACAGCGCCTCTATTTACCCATTAGTCGGCTTGATAGCTTATTGGCTTATCCCAAAGCGGCGTCCCAATTCAGCCAACGAGATTTTCAATATGCCTTGACGTTAGTCGGTTTAGAAAAGCTGCATCATCAATTAGCACTCGAAACCGATTGGAATAACCGTTTATCTGGTGGAGAACAGCAGCGCATTATGTTTGCGCGTTTATTACTCAACCGGCCAAAACTGCTTTTATTAGACGAAACGACCTCAGCCCTTGATGAAACTAGCGCACTAGAGCTGCTCGCTTTATTGAAAGCTGAATTACATGACAGCGCCATTGTTTTGGTTAGCCATCAGAGCTTCGTGACTCAATTTGCGGAACAACACATATTACTCGTGGAACCTGCGAGTGAAAAATTCTTAAATACAGGAACGCCTGAATATGCTTCGTAAAATTACCTTTGCCACACTGATTGGTATTCTGCTCGCTGGCTGCGCAGGCAGCACATCTGTGAGCAAAAATTCAACTTCACTATTACCCGTACGCGGTGACCTTCAGCACTATCAACTCGAAAATGGGCTGCAAGTTTACCTTCTACAACGTAATCAACCCGGGGTTGAACTGCGTTTATTGGTCAGTAGCGGTTCATTACAAGAAAA
The DNA here is from genome assembly GCF_002843235.3 of Providencia huaxiensis. Lineage (NCBI taxonomy): Bacteria > Pseudomonadati > Pseudomonadota > Gammaproteobacteria > Enterobacterales > Morganellaceae > Providencia > Providencia huaxiensis. Next base: position 50,148 of record NZ_CP031123.2, on the reverse strand, counting down.
TGAACAACAGCTTGGTCTCGCGCACTTTACTGAACATATGGCGTTTAAAGGCACCAAACATTTTCCGGGAACAACGGGGTTCAAACAGCTTGAACACCAAGGGCTTAAACTCGGTAGCCATGTGAATGCCATTACGAGTTTAAATTCCACGCTATATAAATTATCACTCCCTGAGGCTACAGCAGCACAAGTCGCCACTGGCTTACAGGTAATGGCAGATTGGGCGTCAAATATGACATTTGACCAAGAAGCCTTTGAAAAAGAACGCCCTGTGATTGTCGAAGAGTGGCGCTTACGCCAAGGGATGGGCTATCGCATCAACGATAGTTTAGAAAAATTACGTTACCACGGTAGCCGTTATGTCGATCGCAACCCCATTGGTTCATTAGATGTGGTACGTCATGCCCCGATTGAGCAGGCAAAAGATTATTATCAAACATGGTACCAACCTCAGCGGATGTCACTATTGATTATTGGTGACTTCAATAGCTCATCAGTACGCAATCAGGTTGATAATTTATTTGCACTCCCTAAGCCCGAAAAAGTGGCAGAAGATAACCCGCAATGGAAGCAATTTGCCCATTCAACCAATATGTTAGTGCAAGGTGTGTTTGATAAAGAGCAAGGGGCGCGTTATGTGCAATTCGCCTTACAAAAAGATGTTAGCGCACCGCTAAATACACGCTTAGGGCAGTCAGACGATTTACTGGATAACCTCTGGTTAGCCATTTTAAATCAACGTTTTTCCGTTATGGTGGATAACGGTATTTTGCCGTCAATTAGCATCAATGAACAAGGCGCAATGTTAGATAACCAGCGCTTACAACAGTTGATGATTATCCACCCGAAAGGTAATGATTACCAAGGTGCCACCGAGATTTTATTCACAGAGCTACAGCGCCTTGCCACTGAGCCAGTTACCCAAGAAGAACTTGATTCAGCAAAGCAAGCGATGTTGAAGAAATTCAGCCTGCAAGCTGCTTCAGAGCAACGTTATAGTAATGAATATTTAGCAGGACAGCTGACAACCGCGCTTGAATATGACATGCCAATGTGGAACAAACGCCAACAGTTAGATAACAGCTACCAATTGATGAAATCCGTTAAGCCACAGGACTTACAACAGCATGTCGCTAAATTCCTACAAACCGCGTCCCCACGTTTAGCATTAATTGGCCCCGATACTGATGCCGCGGCAATTGATAAATCGGCATTTAATCAACAATGGCTTAAAATACGCCAAAGCACACCGGGGCCATTTACACTGCGCTCCAAAGCAATTCAATTGCAATTACCTCAATCCATAAAAGGTAGTATTGTTGAGCAATCTAAGCTGCCCGTTGAAAAAACGGAACATTGGACATTAAGCAACGGCATTCAGGTGATTGTTAAAACAGATAAAAACCTGAAAGATGACATTCAATTTAACTTGCAATTACCGGGCGGCCGCTCGTTAGAAACGCTGCAAACGGCAGGTTTAACCGACTGGGCATTAAAATTACCGGAAAGCAGCGGTTATGGAAACTACAGCGCTCGCGATCTGGCTCTGCTGGCAAAGCAAAACCAAATTAGCGTTCGCCCATACAGTGAATTGCTCACGCATGGTTTTCGTGGGAAAACCCCTGCCGATAACCTCGAAACGGCTCTACAGCTACTCAACCTGAAGCTAACAGCGCCGCAATTTAGTGGTGAAAAGTTAGAGCAACAAAAACAATCGTTTGCTTTAAACTTATCCAAAACCCCCGTAGAACGCACGTTCCTTGATAATATCAATCAAGAAAGCTATACCCATGGTGAATTTTTAGTGATCAATCCACAGGGTAGCTGGCAACAATTTACGGCTCAGCAGTTACAACAAGCCAACCGTCAATTACTCACCTCAACAGCAGATATGACACTGGTCATTACAGGTGCAATGAATAGCCGTGAGCTAAAACCGCTGTTAGAGCAATGGGTTGCATCACTGCCACAAAGTAACCAAAAACTGGTATCCCACGACCAAGGGATCATGCCCAAAATGGCCAGCTTTAATAAAACTTATCCCATCAGCAGCAGTGATAAAAGCATGGTAAGCATTCAATTCGCTTCACCTGCAGTGTGGAACCAGCAAGACAGCTTAGCTATTCAACTTATTGATACCATTGTGAGTCAGCGTTTGCGCGGTGAATTACGTGAAAAAGCCAGCGGCATTTATGCATTAGGCTTCTCGCAGATGTTAGCGAAGAAACCGCAACCTTATTACCTCGCTCGCTTGAATTTCACCACCTCACCTGAACGAGCCGAAGAAATGACGCAAATCGCCCAAAAAACGATTGGACAAATTCGTCAAACAGGTGTGAGTGAAAAAGAGCTAACCGAAGCGAAAAATATTTGGCTAACAGAGAACTCACAAGTGACGGATAGTTCAAGCTATTGGACTGAGGCTCTAGCGCAGATTGCCAGCGATGATGGGCAATATCAGCGTTTAAACCAAGAGCAAGATATTATTCGCCAGTTAACGGTTGAAGATATTAACCGCTTGGCTCGTCAATACTTAGGGCAAAATTCAAAAGTATTTATGATGACGCCTTGATATGAGTAAAAATTAGCCCGTAAATACAACGGGCTAATTTGTCTATTTTCACATAAATAAAATTAACCATTAATTTTTGGAAAATAGCCTTCGTATATTATTAATCATTCGACTGAATACATGTGAAACTATTTTTTTTAAACTCATATCCTTCATTAACTCTTCTGGATCTCTATTTTTTTCAGGTTCCAATAACTCTATCTTACTTGCAACACTGAATTTTTCATTTCCCTTCAATTCTTTCACTCTATCCATTGAATAAACGTTTATGAAATTATTAACCTTATCAGCAATGTTTTTATGAGTATAACGTGATACTTTTCGTATTAACTCGGATGAAGACTCAAAAATATCTTCAATTGGTTCTTTTTTCAAGTAATCTATAATTGCCATTTTAAATTCATTGTATTTACGTGGTGTAATATCCTGTAATGAACTCACGGAATTTATGGCACACCAGATTCGGTCCATCGGAACTTTATTTTCTCTAATATATAATTCATTTCTGTCTAAAAATTTATTGATAATATTATTTATTTTTTCACAAACCAATTTATTGTCGTATTTTTTTAGTATTTTCTGTGCATCGAACATTTCTTTTTCAAATAGATAGGGGGTTTCACTTGACTTTAATTTATTAAATCTCGCCTTAATTTTAGACTCAATCAAGCTTAATGACTTATCCGAGATTCCATTAAAAGGCACTTTAATTTTAATCGCTTCCTCTATCGTATGACTAGCAAGGATTTTTTGAAACTTAGGTTCTTTTTCACTTGAACTCGGCTGGTTTAATTGATTTTTTCTTATTGAAAGTTCATTTATAAAACCACTTACCTTCTCATCAACCACTTCATTCCCCAGTTTAGCAACCACATTTTCACAATGTTTCATCTTTTTTATAATTACATCATCTGTAGCATTACCCTCTAGTGGCGTAGTTTTTTTTATTGAACCATTAGGTAAATCACCACTACATGACTTTTGAATAACCTTTTTATCAAGAGTATCTTTTTTTTGCTCTATTTTGATTTTTCCAGTAGAAAGTGATTGATTAGGAGGTAGAGAAAAATAATTTTTACTTGCTTCGATACCTTTATTAAAATACTTATTAATTTTATACTTCGCTTTTCCGTTAGCCTTATTTACTTTACCCCATGCCTCTGTTATTTCCTTCATTCCATCAGCATTCGTACTATTCTTTAAACTAACTATTTTATCTATTATCAGATGGCTAGATCCCTCATAGAAGCTATGTTTGTTGATAATGTTATCTACCATATCACTCAGTGAAATTGATGGGTCCGTTTGCTTTGTAACATGATCATGATGTCTTAGGGCTTTAAAGATCTTCATGTTAGGTTTCCTATTTTAGGTAAGACACACAAAAATAATATATAAGCCAATAAGCTTTCGATATCAGATAGCGATTTCCTCAATAATTTTTAAATACAATCAGTAAAATTTAGTGCTACTACTCGATTTATATGACTTTGCTAAGTTGACATAATATGTTTTTGATGTGATTAATATATTCTAGAAACGACAATGATGAGTAAAGTAATGAATAACATAACCATCCGCAGAGCAACGCTGGACGATGTACCAGCCATCACTAAAATGCACGCTGACTATTCTGCGTATGCCAACACCTTACAACTGCCTTACCCAACAGAAAAAACATGGGAAGCTCGCCTCGGGGAAAATGATCCTCTCGTCACCCAGTTTGTTGCCACCATTGGTGAGGAAGTTGTCGGTTTGCTTGTAATTAGCCAACCAAGCCAAGTGCGTCGTCGCCATGTCGCCACCTTCGGCATTACCGTTAGTGAAGCCCACCAAGGCAAAGGCATTGGCTCACAACTGATGCAAGTGATGGTGGATTACTGCGATAACTGGTTGAATGTACATCGCATAGAACTAGAAGTGTTTGCAGCAAATGGCAGTGGCGTTGGGCTGTATGAGAAGTTTGGCTTCGAACAAGAAGGCCGCATGAGAGATTATGCATTTCGTGATGGGCAATATGTTGATGCAGTGATGATGAGTCGGATAAAAAGTTAGTCTTAAAAAGACCATGGTAGTTGCCAGCATAGTGGTGCTACCTTAAAGTAATCTCCATCTTATCCACTTAATCTAGGTAGCCCATGAAAACGCAAAATAATTTCACTGAGACGCAAAATAAGGCAAACCTACAACAAGATTTCCCCCTTGCTATCAAACAAAGCTCTGACGCCAAATGGAAAGAAAAAAATAGAACAAACATTGATAACTTTAATGAATTTGAACAACAAGCAGGGCTATTTACTGATGATCATGAGTATGGGGTGATTTAATGCCTCAATATGCTGTTTATCGTAATAAATCAATCAGGTCGAAAGACCAATATCCTTATCTTATTGATATCCAAAATGACCTACTGAGTGACTATCACTCACGTGTTATCATGCCTATATCGCCATTATCGCATAACAATTCACAAGTTAAGGCTCTAACCCCTGTGGTTTATATTAATGGTATTCACCATGTAATTATCACTAAATCCATAACCACTATTTCCATTAATAAACTTAAGCCACGTGACCTCGTCTGTATCATCCCGAATGTTCATGCAAAAATTATTTCGGCTGTTGACATGATCATTTCGGGGATTTAGAGTTTTTATTTCACAAAAAATGCCACTCAATCGGTGGCATTTATAGCATAATGAAAACATCTAACGATTATTTATCGCCTAACAACACTGAATCCAGTGCAATCTCAATCATCTCATTGAACGTGGTTTGACGTTCTTCTGACGTAGTTTGTTCGCCAGTTTTGATATGGTCAGAAACGGTACAAATCGTTAATGCACGCGCACCAAACTCAGCCGCAACACCATAGATACCCGCAGCTTCCATTTCAACGCCCAGAATGCCGTATTTTTCCATCACTTTGAACATATCAGGGTCTGGTGAGTAGAATAGGTCTGCTGAGAACAGGTTACCCACACGGACATTCACGTTTCTCGCTTTTGCCGCTTCAACCGCATTATGGACTAAGTCATAGTCTGCAATCGCTGCAAAATCATTTTCTTTAAAGCGTTGACGGTTAACACGTGAATCAGTACAAGCGCCCATACCAATCACAACATCACGCAATTTCACGTCATCCATAACTGCGCCACATGAACCCACACGAATAATCACTTTTACACCGAAGTCAGTGATCAGCTCTTTCGCGTAAATAGAGCACGAAGGGATCCCCATGCCGTGACCCATTACAGAAATTTTACGACCTTTATAAGTCCCTGTAAAACCTAACATGCCACGCACATTATTGACTTGGCGAACATCCTGAAGGAAAGTTTCAGCGATGTATTTTGCACGTAATGGGTCGCCTGGCATCAGAACGACATCAGCGAAATCACCCATTTCTGCATTAATATGTGGAGTTGCCATGATTATTTCCCTTTAAATGATTAAATATTTTTAAGTTAATAAGGTGGTTTCCCACCTTATTATTAAAAAAGTATGACGGCAAAGCCTTGCCCATTACTTTTAATTCCCCGCCATTACCCTAAATAATTTGAGTTGTAGCTAGGCGGCAAAGAAAATCATCCCTATGAGCATACATCAGTATGTGATTAGGGTGATTTTGTGCAGCCAACACCGCTACAGCTCAAAGTATGACGGGTAATGGGTGTTAGAGCATTGGTTTACCATAATCCATCGGCGACAAATCAAAGTACTTAGCCACTGTCTGCCCAATGTCCGCGAAGGTTTCGCGATGACCTAATGAACCTGGTTTCACTTTCGGGCCATAAACCAACACAGGAATGTGCTCACGGGTATGGTCAGTACCTGGCCAAGTTGGGTCACAACCGTGGTCAGCCGTTAAAATTAGAATGTCGTCTTCTTTAACTAATTTCATCAGCTCAGGTAAACGGCGGTCGAATAATTCTAATGCTGCGGCATAACCGGCCACATCACGGCGGTGGCCATATGCAGAGTCAAAATCCACAAAGTTAGTGAAAACGATAGTGTTGTCACCCGCCAGTTTCATTTCTTCAACAGTGGCATCGAACAGCGCATCAATGCCTGTGGCTTTGATTTTCTTAGTGATACCTACGTGAGCGTAAATATCCGCAATTTTACCGATAGAGACGACTTCACCTTGTTTTTCATCAACTAATTTTTTCAATACCGTTGGTGCTGGTGGCTCTACCGCTAAGTCATGGCGGTTACCTGTACGTGTGAAGTTACCGGCCTTGTCACCAACAAATGGACGCGCGATAACACGGCCAATGTTATAACCACCTTTGGTTAACTCTTCACGCGCAATTTCACACAACTCATACAGTTTATCTAAGCCGTAAGTTTCTTCGTGACACGCAATTTGGAATACTGAGTCAGCAGAGGTATAGAAAATAGGTTTCCCTGTTTTCATATGCTCTTCACCCAGTTGATCAAGGATAACTGTACCTGATGAATGACAGTTACCTAAATAGCCCGGTAAGTTAGCTTTCTCAACTAAAGTGTCCAACAGTTCTTGTGGGAAGCTGTTTTCTTCATCAGAGAAATAACCCCAGTCGAATAGCACAGGCACACCCGCAATTTCCCAGTGGCCTGATGGCGTATCTTTACCCGAAGAAATTTCGCTCGCATAACCATATGCGCCAATAATTTCTGCTTTAGGATCAAGGCCCGCAGGGAATGAACCGCTTGATTCCTCTCCTGCTTTACCTAAACCTAATTTTGTTAAATTCGGTAAATGCAGAGGCCCTTTACGGCCAATATCCGCTTCGCCGCGTGCGCAAGCATCTGCAATGTGACCCAACGTATTTGAGCCTTCATCACCAAATTTATGTGCATCGTGTGCAGCTCCGATCCCAAAGGAATCCAAAACCATAATAAATGTGCGTTTCATATTTTTCTCCTGCGGTATTTTTAAATACGATATACCACTAAAATCTATTTGTATTATTCGCTGATTTGGCGATAAACCATAGGTGTCGCTTCAGGTGCCTTGTCTCCAATCACCATCGCTTCGCGCACTTCCTTCGCCGCTTCTTCCCACGCTTTTTCACTATTTGCATGGATAATTGCCAGTGGCGTCTGGGTATCCACTTTGGCACCTAACGCAGCGATATCGCTTAAACCAACGCTATAATCAATTGGGTCTGTCGCTTTACGACGACCACCACCTAAAGTCACGACAGACATACCCAGTGCACGTGTATCCATTTGCGTGATAATACCGTCTTGAGGTGCATAAACGGCTTTGCTCAGCACGGCTGTTGGCAGATATTTGTTGTAGTTTTCAACAAAATCAACAGGCCCTTTTTGAGCGGCAACCATGCGACCAAACACTTCTGCCGCTTTACCATTATCTAATACTGCTTGTAATTTTTGGCGCGCTTCTTCGCGGTTTGCAGCTAATGAACCAGACACTAACATTTCTACGCATAATGCCATGGTAACTTCATAAAGGCGTGGATTACGGTATTCACCCGTTAAGAATTGAACCGCTTCACGTACTTCAACTGCGTTACCTGCACTGGATGCCAACACTTCATTCATGTCAGTCAATAATGCGGTCGTTTTACAACCCGCCCCATTGGCTACTTTAACAATAGACTCTGCTAGCTGTTCTGACTTCTCATACGTTGGCATAAATGCACCAGAGCCGACTTTAACGTCCATCACTAGAGCATCAAGGCCTTCAGCCAGTTTTTTGCCTAAAATTGAAGCCGTAATTAGCGGAATTGAGTCCACTGTCGCGGTAATATCACGGGTCGCATAAAAACGTTTATCAGCAGGCGCCAATGAGTTAGTTTGCCCAATAATTGCCACCCCGACATCTTTGATAATGTCACGGAAACGGACATCATCTGGGAAGATATCGAAATTAGGGATCGCTTCAAGCTTATCTAATGTCCCACCAGTGTGGCCTAGACCACGGCCTGAGATCATCGGTACATAGCCACCACAAGCTGCAACCATTGGACCAAGCATCAGTGAAGTCACATCACCCACGCCGCCCGTTGAGTGTTTATCAACTAATGGGCCGTTGAGGTTGAGTGATTTCCAGTTCAGAACCGTTCCTGAATCACGCATTGCTAATGTCAATGCAACACGCTCAGGCATGGTCATATCATTAAAATAGATAGTCATTGCCAATGCAGCAATTTGACCTTCTGAAACTGAGTTATCACGAACTCCATTGATAAAGAAACGAATTTCTTCTTCACTTAATGGCTTACCATCGCGTTTTTTACGGATAATTTCTTGTGCCAGAAACACAATATGCTCCTTTAAAGTCGAATTTATCGGCTAACAATATTGCGATAATTAATAGCTGCTGCTTGATTTTTTAACGTCAAAACCCAGCGTATTTAATAAATTTGCTAATAAGCTAGAAGCCCCAAAACGGAAGTGGCGGCTATCAGCCCAATTGTCACCTAAAATTCGTCCCGCTAACGCTAAGTATTCAGCGGCTTCTTCTGCGGTACGTACACCACCAGCTGGCTTAAAGCCCACTGTTTTTTCAACGCCCATATCATGGATGACTTGCATCATGATTTCTGCACTTTCTAAAGTTGCATTAACAGGCACTTTACCCGTAGAGGTTTTAATAAAATCAGCACCCGCTTTAATCGAAATTTCAGACGCTTTACGGATTAACGCTGCATCTTTTAATTCACCTGTTTCAATGATCACTTTCAACAACACATTGGCAGCTGCACAAGCGTCTTTACAGGCTTTCACTAAGTCAAAACCAATTTGTTCATTACCGGCAATCAGTGCACGATAAGGGAAAACAACGTCAACTTCATCTGCACCGTAAGCAATCGCCGCTTTAGTTTCAGCTAATGCGATATCAATATCATCGTTACCGTGTGGGAAATTTGTGACCGTTGCAATACGCACATCTGGAGTGCCTTGTTCACGTAATGTTTTACGTGCAATTGGAATGAAACGAGGGTAAATACAGATTGCTGCCGTATTGCCTGCTGGGCTTTTCGCCTGATGACACAGTGCGATGACTTTTGCATCGGTATCGTCATCATTTAAAGTGGTTAAATCCATAAGGGACAGCGCGCGTTGTGCGGCCGCTTTTAAATCAGTCATATAACTCTCCAACGTTGTTAATTCTTCAGAACGACACGTTCTTTGTTGGCGAGCGGGCTTGGTTCCTTAAAGATGCTAGTCGGATGCTTTCCGAACTGAGCAGCTGAGATCCTTCTCACCGCATCATGCCCTAGAGTCCTAGACTCTGAGAACTAGCAGTTCCATAGCAGCTTACTAATGCCTATTTGACCATGGAATGATGCCTTTTTATGTGCTACAAATCACATTAATCGACTGAATGTTACATTATTAAAATAAAAAATGTGATGAATATCTAATTATATCATCTCTCACCATCAGTTTTTCGCTCAAATGGCTTTTCAATGTATTCTTCATCATTAATTGACTAAGTTAAGAATAGTTGAAAATTTACGATTGATATAAAAAGTCATAAAAGAATATAGCGAATCAAAATGAAAACGGAAGGACTATTGCCCTTCCGATTGACTTATTTGAGATGGTATAAATCTTACCACCAGATACATAAATTAAATGACTGCCGCTGCGCCTAACGTCAAGAAAAAGCCTGCGATGGTTGCACTCATTAAATTAGACAGGGTACCCGCCATAACCGCTTTCATACCTAAACGAGCAACCTCACTACGACGATTTGGCGCCATGCCCCCTAAACCACCGAGTAAGATAGCGACGGATGAAAGGTTAGCAAACCCACATAATGCGAACGAAATAATCGCTTTAGTATGATCAGAAAGCACTTGTTTACCCGCTGCCAGCACTTCTGCATCTGCCTTCATATAATCACCAAAGTTCATAAAGGCAACAAATTCATTCACGACAATTTTTTGACCGATAAAAGAACCCGCGACTGTCGCTTCACTCCACGGTACACCAATTAAGAAGGCAATCGGTGCAAATAACCAACCTAATAATAATTCAAGTGATAATTGTGGATAATCAAACCAACCACCAATGCCACCTAAGATGCCATTAATCAACGCAATCAATGCGATAAAAGCTAATAACATTGCACCCACGTTCAGTGCCAGTTGCATCCCTGATGATGCACCAGATGCTGCTGCATCAATGATATTGGCTGGGCGCTCATCTTCAGCAACTAAATCGGTTGCATCAACCCGATCGTTCACATCTTCCGTTTCTGGAACCATCAGTTTAGCGAATAATAAACCACCTGGAGCGGCCATAAAGGAGGCGGCGATCAGGTATTCCATAGGCACACCCATTTGTGCATAGCCCGCCAAAACTGAACCCGCGACAGAAGCTAAACCACCACACATGATGGCAAACAGCTCTGATGTGGTCATTGTTGCAATATAAGGGCGAACAACCAATGGCGCTTCCGTTTGCCCTACGAAGATATTCGCTGTCGCAGATAAGGATTCGGTTCTTGAGGTTCCCAGTACTTTTTGCAGGCCACCACCAAGAATTTTAATCACTAACTGCATGATGCCCAAATAATAAAGCACAGCAATTAATGAAGAGAAGAAAACGATAATTGGCAGAACACGGAAAGCGAAAATAAAGCCACCGCCGCCAAACAGTTCAAACATTTTATCGGAAACAAGGCCACCGAAGATGAAACTCATCCCATCTTGGCCATATCCAATAACTTTAGAAACCGCATCAGACATCCCTTGAAGCACACTACGCCCCGCAGGAACATAAAGAACAAATGCGCCAATGGCTAATTGAATTAAAAATGCACCACCGACTGTGCGGAGTTTAATTGCTCGGCGATTGCTGGAAAATAGAATAGCTATCGCGATAAGTACCGCCATTCCGATAATACTCATAATGAGCTGCATGGAAGGATCCCTGTTCACTTTATTTTAGGTTGATATATAAGGAAACGTGTAAGTCGCCTTGATTCTTAATCTGATGATTATACCTAGTCATCACCAATAACCCGCAATACTCATCACAAATACACACTGCAATAAACAACAAAAATTCACATAATGTGACAAGAATCACAAAATAGACTCGGTTTAGTCTGGAAAGGAACTAAAGTCCTAATTCATCACAATAAAGACTAAATAGATTTAAATAGCTAACTAGTGAAATTACATAAACATTACTTATGAATTTGTATGCGGTTTTATTTGGTGAGATTAAATAACGACAAGCTATTGTTGTAAAGTTGTTGGGCTATTTCTTCAGGGGATTCGTGGCGAAGCTCACATAATGAACGAAAAACCCACTCAATACGTTCAGGCCGATTTGGCTCACCTTGGAAACCCGAAACAGGCATATCGGGGGCGTCCGTTTCGAATAATAATGAAGCCAAAGGAAGTTGGGACATCACATGGCGAGTTTTATTCGCTCTTTCATAAGTAATGGTTCCACCCACACCAATATAATAACCAAGTTTAACAAAGGCTTGCGCTTGAGATAGGCTGCCAGCAAAGCCATGTACGACACCACGAGCAGGGACCTCAAAACGACGTAACATCGCTGCTAATGGGTCATGGCTTTTTCGTGAATGCAAAATAACGGGTAAATCAAACTGTTTCGCTAACTTTAATTGTGCGGACAACACCTCTTGCTGGCGTTCAAATTGCGGGTTTTGCATATAGAGATCAAGCCCAATTTCGCCTATCGCTACACATTTTTTATTTTTTTCAGTTAGATAATCAGTCAATATATCAATATGTTGTTCTTGAAACTGACTTAAATATAATGGATGAAAACCCATAGCAGCATGGAGCTGCGGGTACTGCTGTGCCAGTTGCCAAACACGCTCAAAATTATCCACACTCACCGTAGGAATGACAATATCGCTCACGCCACTTTGCTGAGCAAGCTTCAAGCTTTCAGTAAAAGAGTCACTAAAGGGTGGAAAATCAAAATGGCAATGGGTATCGATAAATTGAAGCTCAGCCATCACGGCTCTCATTTGCTGATATTGCAGCCAGAGGCACTGAAGAGACAGGCTCAGTCACCAATTCAGGAATGAGCTCACTCGGTACTTGAGGCTCAAGCTGAATATCTAATGGATTCGACTCAATTTTCTGTGCCAAGGTATGTCTAAAGCGATTTGTACTGTGGTCAAATGCGTCACCCAGTGCTGCAATAAAATAGCGGCCACACCGGCGACCCGTATGGTAATCTTGATTAAGTGAAGACACCTTACTACCCAGCGCACTGCTTTTCAGTGGAACAGGTGGATAAATCTCAAAGACCTGTACATCTTTTGGTGGGTTTTCAATAAATTCTTGCGTTTTACGGTAACTTTTCAGATGAACTTTCAGCATAGCGGCCATACGTTGTAGGCCATTATTTTCCCCTTCCAACCACCGAGTCATTCTTTTCACCCATTCAGGGGTAAAATACATTTGGGAGGGAACGGTACGGATCACAACAATGGTCTCTGCGCCACGACGATATGCCTCTTCAACTGGGATCGCAGCACTAATACCGCCATCCTGATATAAAGTGCCATCAAGTTCGACGCCTTCCCGATAAAAACCCGGGATCGCGCTGGACGCACGAATGATATCCAACCAAGTGTCGGCATCAGGCTGTAAGAAGGCCGCAGAAAAATCATCACTGCGACTTGCCCCCATATAGAATTCACGGCCTGAATCTAATAAATCGAGCCCTGCTTGTATACGTAATGGAAATTCTTTTGCTGTGGTATCGACTAGCCAATCTAAATCAATCAGATGGCCACCTCGAATAAAACGCAAGGGATTAAAAAATGCTGAATTGGTTGTATAGCGTGTGATCACGCGACGTGCGTAGCCCGCTTGCCCACAAATATACGCAGAAAGGTTTTGAGCTCCTGCAGAAGTACCAATCATCAGATCAAAAGGGTTGAAATCAGAGATAAGAAACTCATCCAGTACACCTGCAGTAAAAATCCCTCGTTGGCCGCCACCTTCACAAATCAGAGCCGTTTTTCCCGAGTTGATATTATCAAAGAATGCAAGCGGCTCAATCGTGCCGAGTGTAACTGAAACGTGTTTTCCCATAATGCCTCTGGATGACAGAAGTTCTTTTTAATTCACTTTAAATAGCTCAAAAACAGAATGAGCTTCCCCTAGAAAACCCATTCTATCAACATTGTACAATAAATACTCAGCAATATGAGCTATTGAGACATTTATTTACCACTTAGTTAGCAATCACTAAACCATTTTGTACCGATTTAACCCCATTAACTTGCGATGTAACTTGGGTAATTTTATCCATTTGATCGGCTGATTTAACAAAACCTGATAAGTAAACAACACCATTGACGGTTTTAACTGATACGCTGTTACTCGATATACCTTTCGTACCCAGTAATTTCCCTTTTACATCAGCAGTAATCGCTGAGTCATCAATGTACTCGCCGGTATTTTTAGCGCCACTCGAAATAGCATTTCCAGTATCTTTACCTGCCATTTCAACTGTCTTAGATGCACTGTCCCACGTATCTGAAGCTTGTTTTTTCAAAGCACTATCAGATGATGAGCTACAAGCCGCGAGTGCCCAGCTCAACCCAATAACTCCTAACCAACTCAATAGTTTTGCTTTTTTCATAAAAACCTTCCTTTCACTGCAATGGACAACGAATAATATAGCCTAAGTAAAAAAACATAAAAAATAAAGAGAAAGGTAATAAACACAGAATATTCTTGATGATAAGCACCAAAAAAACAGGGAAAGTAACTTTAAATGAAGTTCGAAATAAGATGACCCACTGCTAACCATGTTAGTCGTGGGTCATAAACACAATTAGTGTTCGCGTGTTTTGCGGAATTTAACGTCAGGGTAGCGTTCACTGGTGAGGTTAAGATTCACCATTGTAGGTGCGATATAAGATAAGTTATCGCCACCATCAAGGGCTAAGTTTTGCTCATTTTTGCGCTTAAACTCTTCAAGTTTCTTCGCATCATCGCACTCAACCCAACGCGCAGTAGAAACGTTAACAGCTTCATAAATAGCTTCAACGTTATATTCGCTTTTCAAACGCGAAACCACCACGTCAAACTGCAGCACCCCTACCGCACCAACAATTAAGTCATTGTTAGTTAACGGACGGAAAACCTGTACCGCCCCCTCTTCAGATAACTGAACGAGGCCTTTTAGCAGTTGTTTTTGTTTTAGCGGGTCACGTAAACGAATACGACGGAATAATTCAGGGGCAAAGTTTGGAATACCCGTAAACTTGAGTTCTTCACCTTGTGTGAAGGTATCACCGATTTGGATCGTGCCATGGTTGTGCAACCCAATAATATCCCCTGCGTAGGCGTTTTCGACCTGAGAGCGGTCCCCCGCCATAAAAGTTAACGCATCGGAAATTACTACGTCTTTTTTGATACGGACTTGGCGCAGTTTCATGCCTTTCTCATAAGTACCTGAAACAATACGCATAAATGCAACACGGTCACGGTGTTTTGGGTCCATATTGGCTTGAATTTTAAACACGAAGCCAGTGAATTTTTCTTCTGTCGCATTAACTTGGCGTAAATCTGTTTGGCGTGGTTGCGGCTGCGGAGCCCACTCCACTAAACCATCTAACATATGGTCAACACCAAAGTTACCTAACGCTGTTCCGAAAAAGACTGGGGTTAATTCCCCCTGCAAGAAGGCATCATGGTCAAACTCATGGGATGCCCCTTGAACCAATTCCAGCTCATCGCGTAACTGCGCGGCTAGTTCATCACCTACGGCTGCATCGAGATCCGGGTTATTTAGCCCTTTAATAATACGGATTTCTTGAATTGTATGCCCTTGACCTGTTTGGTATAGGATTGTTTCATCGCGTAATAAATGATAAACACCCTTGAATAATTTACCACAACCGATAGGCCATGTGATTGGACAACAAGCAATTTTCAGCTCATTTTCCACTTCATCCATTAATTCCATTGGGTCACGAATATCACGATCCAATTTATTCATGAAAGTTAAGATTGGAGTGTCACGTAAACGGGTAACTTCCATCAGCTTACGTGTCCGGTCTTCAACCCCTTTACCTGAGTCAATCACCATTAAGCAGCAGTCAACCGCTGTTAATGTACGGTAAGTATCTTCAGAGAAGTCTTCGTGACCTGGGGTATCCAGTAAGTTAACAAGACAATCATTATAAGGAAACTGCATGACAGAGGTGGTAATCGAAATACCACGCTGCTTTTCCATTTCCATCCAGTCGGATTTAGCGTGTTGGTTAGAGCCACGGCCTTTTACCGTACCTGCACGTTGAATAGCGTGTCCAAACAATAACACTTTTTCGGTTATTGTGGTTTTACCCGCATCGGGGTGAGAGATGATAGCAAAGGTCCTTCGCTTATTGATTTCATTAAGAAAATCTTGGTTTGCCATGTATAAATTCTTTTAGTTTGTACACGGATTTGTACACACTTTTGGAAGTACTCTCTTTTCAGTTCTTCGCTTGTCAAATCCGTCGTGTTAATCGTAATTGGCCGCTATTTTCGCTGATCTTGACTTTATAAACAATCAATGGTTATCTAATCGGTTACCATTTACTCTCAGCGTGCACCAATGCTCAGTTGTAGCTGTTTGCAATCGTTGCTTCTTCAGCTAATGAACAACTGTGGCTAAACCACAAATTCCTTCGCTACCAGAAATCGATGATAGCTTGTCGTACTACACCGATGATGGTGCAGTTGCCGTTGATCGGTATTGCAGGGTATTGCGGGTTCAAAGGTTTTAGATACTTCTGTTCACCATCAATAACCAACTGCTTAAAGGTTGCTTCTTTCGAATCATCCAAACGCGCAACAACCAATGAACCTGAAGAGTAAGGTAACTCAGGATCAACAACGATCACTGCCCCCTCAGGTATGGATTTTTTTCCGCTTGGATTTTCCATACTGTCGCCTTTTACGCGAAGTGCGAAACAACCCTCATGTGCTTTCCCAGTGACTTCACGCCACTCCTCAGCATCTTCATGGGCAAATCCCTCCGCTATTTCAGTCCAATCACCGGCCTGAACCCAGTTAATGAGAGGAATTCTTCCCTTAATATCAGGCCCGACTTCTACATTACCGACCCCCAAGCCAATCTCGCCATCACCTGTGGCGAGCCAATGAGCATTCACGCGAAGCGCCTCCGCGATCTGCATGGTGTAACGAGACCTAGCCGATTTACCAGAGCAAATCTGGCTGATCGACTGCTGTTTGATACCAATGCGACGAGCCAACTCAGACTGAGTTACCCCAGTAAGCTGCAAGGCATGGTTTAGTCGTTCGGATAAAGTTTTCATAAGCCCGCATTCTACAAATAAAACTGTAGTCTTTCAACAATTTTAACTGTTGACTTATCTACAGTTTAAACTGTAACATTCAATCTTGTAACAGTTATTATTGTAACAGGAGACGGTATGGAAGTGTTCAAAACGACACAAAAACATCTCCGCCGTGCCATTGACTTGGTCGGCGGGCAATCAGCATTAGCAAGAGCCATCAACTCAAAACAGCAAAACGTCTGGTTTTGGTTGAATAAATCAGGGCGTGTTCCCGCTGAATTCGTTTTACCCATCGAACAAGCTACGCAAGGACAGGTAACCCGATCTCAGTTAAGACCGGACATCTATCCCGAATGCCCAAGCGAGCTGAAAGCCAGTAACCAGTAGGATTAAGGGCAAATAATGGTCAGCATTTTACGTAAACACAAAAGCGAGTTCCTCCATGCGTGATTATGGCAAGGTCTATACCCGCTTTTGGCTAAAGCAAAATGTTTTGTCCTGGAGTGACTCAGCGAAGTTGCTAGGACTGTATTTGCTTACATGCCCACATTGTAATTTGCTTGGCTGCTTTCGACTGCCGATTGGTTACGTTGCTTCTGACTTGAACTGGGATGAGCAACAGGTTGCCAAGACGTTAAGTGAGTTAGAACAAGATCAGTTCCTGATTCGTTGCGAGGGATCTGGTTGGACTTTGATTCGAAGCTTTCTGAAGCACAACCCAATCGAAAACCCAAACCAAGGTAAGGCAGCCTTTCGGTTGCTTAAAGATGTACCTGCCGACTTCATTGGTATGGCATCGCTTTTGAAATCTCTTGCCGCTTTTCAAGCTCGGCTACCAGAAGAATTTTCATCATTGTTTATGCCTGATGGCAACCCGGTAAGGGACTCTCAACGGTCGGATGACTCTGAGAGAAGCAATAAACCAACAGTTAAAACTGTTGACCACATACAGTTTGAAGACTTCTGGGATGTACAAATACGCAAAGAAAAAAAAGCGAAAGCCAAAGAAGAATGGCTACGCATGGGCCTCAATGAAGACCATGAACTCGCCTTGGAAGTGCTAACACGCTGGAAAGAGCAACGAGACAACCGATTACAGTATCAAGATCGGACTAAGACCCCTATGCCACATAACTGGCTTTTAAACCGGCAATGGGAAGACGAGTACGTTCGCATTGATGAAGTACAGCAATCATCGACGAGCCTAAAGGGCAGCAATCACCAATTGAATATTGAAGAAAGCAATCGCCGCATTGCTGAAAGCTGGGCCGGACCAGGTATTCGGGAGGTTCGTTCAAGTGCAGGAGGTTGATAAACGCGAGTTTGCTGAAGTTTGGGGAGCAGCTTGGGCCATGTATGGCAAAAGCGTATCACCACAATTGCTATCCATCGCATTTGAAGCCCTTCGTGCTTATAGCATTGAAGAAGTGCGAATCGGTCTGACTCGGCATATTCAATCACCGGATACTGGGCAATTTTTTCCAAAGCCCGCTGACGTCATCAAGCATATCGACGGCAACTCAGGTTCAAGAGCCATGGTTGCTTGGAACAAAGTTGACAAGGCTGTTCGTCAGGTTGGCGCTTGGACATCCGTGATGTTTGACGATGCGCTTATCCACCGCGTGATTTCAGACATGGGTGGATGGGTTGAACTCTGCAAGGTTGATGACAGGGAATACCCCTTTAAGCAAAAAGAGTTTTTAACACGCTACCAGGCTTACTTGCTACGGGACGAAGTGGGTGAATACCCAAGGCTATTACAGGGTATTGCAGACCATCAGAACCAGCAAAAAGGATTTGATATGCAAGCGCCTGTTGCCGTAGGCGACTGGTCAAAAGCGGCACAAGTTTATACGAGAGGCATCGCCGACTTTAGCGCAGTGCCATTAAAAAGAATAAGCCCGAAAGCCATTCAGGCGCTTCTCGGAAATCAATTAGAGGACAAAAATGAAAACGATTAAAGCAAAAACCATTGCCCTAGTGATAGCCATGTCCGCAAGCACTTCAGTCTATGCGTTTCCGGGCTATCAGTGGGAAAAAGCAGCACAAAGCGTTGGTATTGATCCAGTCATGCTCTACGCCGTTGCCTTGGCTGAGTCGGCCTCACATCGTGGTCTCAACATGACCAGTCCATGGCCATACGCAATTCGCAATGGTTCAAACGCAACCTACGCCAAATCTAAGACAGAAGCAGAGCAACTGTTAAACCAGGCACTGCAAGAGACTGAAAAATATCAGCTCGATATTGGCCTTATGCAAATCAATTTGCATTGGCATGGGCATCGGGTGAGCTCAGCAGCGGAACTGCTAGACCCCATCACCAACCTTACGGTCGGCTCAAGTATTTTGGCCGAAGCAATCAAGTCTTCACCAAATGATTTAGAGCTTGGCATAGGCCGCTATCACAGTTGGAACGAAGATCGTGCACGCTGGTATGGGCAAAGAGTGCTTTCTATCTATCGCAATATTTTACATGAACTGGAGGTCCGTCAATGACAACCAATCAACAAGACTTCTATCAATTAAATTTGGCGTACCTACACGCAGCACGTGAATTGGCGCGCATTGATCCGCAAGAGGCGGTCTTGCGCTTTGGACTTACACGCGACGTGGTGGATGCACTGATTAATGCCGGTGTTGACGACCTGCAACGAGTGGCGACCTCATCATTCATGCTGTTTCAACCAAGGGGTAACCAAAGCCAACTGATTGAGATGGTGAAGAGCAAAGGTACAGGTATCCCAAGAATCGCTTATTTATTATCAACCCTAAACAACAAGGGGGATGCATGATTGATAACCTGTCCAAAAGTGAGCTGTTTACCCGAGCCTCGCTGCTTATTAAGTACGGATTTCGAACGACCATTATCGCGCTCGATACAGGTTTGCCAATCCACATTATCAGAAGGCTGCACAAAGAAGTGACTGGCAAGTCACCTTGTCCTGGTCAATTGCCAGAATCTGATGCCATCGTTAAAAGCAGAAGAGCCCTAGTTGAAGGCTCCCTGCTGATGGCGCTTTATGTCAATATTGGTGGTGATAATGTCTACAAGAAATTAAATATCGATGCTTTGATGAAGGCTTACGATGCGTACTTGGTTGCAAGAGAAGAGGCAGATCTTCCAGCTGAGATCCCCTGGAAAAAACTGACCATCAATGAAGGTTGGGTTCTAGCTCGTGATTTAAGATCACAGCTTGCATCCTTACACCGGTGTCGATGCGGCAGTCTGTATTTGACGGTATCTCAACAGCGCATTCAGCTTAAATGTCCTGTGTGTGAGATTATGGCCGAGCAAACCACTAGAGCACTTTTTGAGAACTAACATGCTGATGCATGATTTGATTGTGCACCGCCCGTGCACTTTGAGAGTACTAAGATGATAAAATTACTTAAATCTTTACCAGCACGCTGCTGGTTTATATCACTGGGGCTTTTTCTGGCGACTTTGGCTGCGGCTCATTTTTTTCCCTCAGAAATATTAACGGCATCTGCCAAGTTAGCGGCTTTGCCATTTCTGATTTGCACCGTCGTTTTTTTCAGCTACTTGGGATTCAAAGCGACCTGTAATCCCATCGGACTTATAGCCATCATCACTATGCTTGTAGCAATCGCATATTGGCAAGCGAGTTGGACAATTTTATGTGTCGGTTTAGCCTTCTTAGGCTTAAGCGGACTAATCCATTTATTTCAAAGACAACTGAAAGATACCGGTCGAGAACTAAGCCTGAGCGAAAAAAAATATTGGTACTGGGTAAACGAATTTGCAGATGGTCGCTCATCTATCCTCCCTAAAAAAACAAGGTCATAGTAAATTGACTGCTTTTTTACTTATACTCAAAAAATTGATTGGCACTTTCGTACTACGAATGAAAAATGCCATTTCCATCAATGAATACGGATCAACTCAAGTTCGTTACCCAGCACAACAGGACAGTTCTTTGACATCCTTGTTAAAGGTTTGGGCGCAGAGCTTCAAACCCTCCACCATAGTCAGGTAAGGGAAAAGCTGGTCGGCTAATTCCGTCACCGTCATACGGTTGCGGATCGCCAGCGCCGCACTCTGGATCAGTTCTCCACCTTCATGCGCCAGAATCTGCGCCCCGATCAGGCGGCCAGTGGCTTTTTCCGTCACCAATTTGATAAAACCATCGGTCTCGAAATTCGCCAGTGCGCGCGGCACGTTCTCCATCTCCAATACACGACTGTCGGTTTCAATGTCTTGTGCGTTGGCTTGCTCTTCCGTGAGCCCAACAGTTGCCACCTGGGGATCGGTAAAAATCACTGCTGGCATGGTGGATAGATCCAGTTTGGCGTATCCGCCCGTCATGTTGATGCCGGAACGGCTACCGGCGGCCGCGGCGACATAGACGAATTGCGGCATGTTGCAGCAGTCTCCGGCGGCGTAAATACCGGGAACATTCGTTTCCATGCGTTCGTTAACAACGATTTCGCCCTTTTTGTTGGTCGTAACACCCACCGCGCCCAGATTGAGTTGGCAAGTATTGGCGTGTCGCCCGGTGCTTACCAGCAAACGATCGCAGCGTAGATCGCCCGCGTTAGTTTCCAATGTAAATTGGCTTCCATCGTGGGTCACCTTGGTAGCTTGCGTACTGTTTAATACTCGAATGCCTTCTTTTTCAAAACATCCGGTGAGTTTTTCACCGAGCAAGGGATCTTCCCGATAAAGCAATGTATGTCTTGCTAATATGGTGACTTCACTGCCTAAACGGCGATAAGCCTGGGCAATTTCCAGCGCTACAACCGACGAACCAATCACGACCAGGTGCTGCGGCAATTCCTGAGCAAACAGCGCTTCGGTAGAGGTCCAATAAGGTGTTTCAGTTAAACCATCAATAGGAGGAATGGTTGGCGTGGAGCCGGTAGCGATCAGGATTTTATCGGCGTGAACTGCCTGCTCGGTTCCATCATTTTTTCTGACTATCAGGGTGTTGGCATTTTTAAATTGCGCCCAACCTTTAAGTAAACTAAGCGCAGGATTTGTCTCCAGAATATTCTGGTACTTTGCCGCGCGCAGCTCTTCGACCCGAGCGGTCTGCTGCTGAGTCAACAAGGCTCGACTCAATTGGGGCGCATGATTTTCCAGTCCGGTAAAGGGATTATTGCGTTGCTGCTGAGCCAATTGAGCGGCGCGGATTAGAATTTTTGAGGGTACGCAGCCGACATTCACGCAACAGCCGCCAATCACATCGGCTCCCTCAATAAGAGTGACCTTGGCACCACCTTCAGCGGCTTTAATAGCGCAGGCAAAAGCGCCGGAACCCGTACCGATAATCGCCACATGTTGAGTTTGGTTGCTTTCAGTGTTGCTTGCATTTTCGTTGTCACAGCAGTCGTTCGGTGAAGTAATTTCTTTTGCAGTGCCAGTGGATTCTTTTGCGATATAACCGAGAGCTTCTATTGCTCCAATGAGAACGGTTACGCTGACCCCACCGTTCGTGGTGATCGTTGCTCTGGCGTTTTCATAAGATATTTCAACCTTATTAACGCCTTCGATCGCATCGAGTGCTTCTTTAACGTGGGCGACGCAACTTGGACAGGTCATCCCTTCTATCGATAGTAAGATCATTCGTTTTCCTCAAATAGTAGTCAGGCATTGCGTCGTGTTAAACAGCACAGCTGTCATCATCACAGCGTTTATTCGCCGGTGAAAAAATATCCCAAAGCGATACGGCAACCATCAGGCCTAATGCTGAATAGGTGACATAGCTGCTCCAGCCGTACTGGAAAAACGGATAGAGCGATAACAGCAATAAAATGGGGCCGGCCACACCCAGCGCACTACGGTGCCATTGCCGGTGGCTGAACCAGCCAAGTCCGTTGAGTACCAAGGCAATCCAGGCAAACAGGGGTAATAGCGTGCTAACAAACAGACCTTCCCATTGGCTGAGAAAACCCAGTCCTACCGCAGCGCCCAGACTGGCAATGGCCGGGAAACACATGGCGCATCCCATAGCAGAAACCAGCGCGCCCAATGAGCTAATCTTATCGCCGAACCGGGTCAGTAACCGTATTAGCATTTCTATGCTTTACTCCTTGAGCGTTGACGGATAACCCGCGTTAGTGGTGGCTTCGGTCAGTGCTTTTACCGTGGTTTTTTCGTCGTCGAAGGTGACCACCGCCAGTTTGGTCTTAAAGGTCACTTCGGCTTTACTGACGCCATCGACTTTTTGTAAGGCTTTTTCCACGGTAAAGGGACAGGTCACACAGTTCATGGTTGGGACTTCCAAAGTAACTGTTTTCGGGGCAGCTAAAGCGTTCAGGCTGGTCAGTACGAACAGGGACATTAGGGCGAGTGTTTTCATAATTTTCTCCAAGAGCAAGCCATAAAGATTTAATCAAAATAAAAGGTTAGAAATCGTCATCAGGCAAACCAGACAATCCAATAATTACTGGTGACTAAAACCAACGCAGTCAGTGCCGTTAACCAAAAGATCACCTGCCGACGTTTTCGCACTTGAGGAACTGCACAGGCGGTGCCTGGCTCACAGTCCTCGACGGGGCGATAGACCTTCCAGCCTGCGAAGCCAAATAAGGCTAAAACCAGCAGGATAAAAATGGGACGATAAGGTTCTAACAAGGTTAAATTACCAATCCAGGAGCCACTCACGCCTAGCAGCAACAAGACGAAAGGACCAGCGCAGCAAAGACCAGCGCCAATAGCGGCAATAACACCGCCGATGATTGGAAAGTTGGGATTACTTTTTGACATAACTCACTCTACTTATCGTACTTTAGTAAAACAAGCTTAAACCCCGTACCCAACTACGGAGTCAAGATAAAATTTGACTCATTATTAATCTTCAGGAAGTAGGGAATCAATAATGGGACAGTGGGATTGGTTAGTATTAGAATTACACTCATTCAATAATTCTGTGAGAACGGTTTCTAAGCGGCGAAGACCTGCTATTTTGGCTTTCACACTTGCAAGCTTGTGTAAAGTCATTTCTTGCACTTCTATACAGGGAGTGTCATTAAGGCTGAGTAAATTGGAGATTTCTTCCAAAGTGAACCCAAGATCTTGGGAACGTTTAATGAATTTTATTCGGTTTAATGTTGCCAAAGGATAAAGTCGGTAGCCTAGATGCGGTTTTTCAGGTTTTTCTATAAGACCACGTCGTTCGTAATAACGAACAGTCTCAACATTGATACTAGCTTGTTCGGCTAATTTTCCAATTGTGTACATGTGATATATTTCTCCGTATCTAAGTACGGAGAAATATATCCCTATCTACGTAATTAAGCCATAAAACTTCGTTAGCCTTGAGCTTCTACTCCTTGTTTTATTTATTTCCTGATGCCTGGTTATATGCCCTAATATCGATCAAGTTGTTCTGAGCATAATCTCCCGCAAGGGATGCATTTGAGATCACTGCAATCTGCTTATCCACAAATGCTTTATCTTCTTCGGACACACTGTCGGGGATGTAAGCGCCACTCTCATCCTTTTGACGATACTCATTTAGCATTTGCTCCCTTAGGACAAGCATCTCAGGCGACCAACTCGATGAGTCTTCAGAGTTGAATACACGCCCCGCCAAACCTTCATTGAAAGCTTGAGCGAACACTTGACTTTGAATCGGGGTCAATCCCATTCTCTGCCCTTCGCTGTATGCTTCCTGTTTAAAATCATCGGCATACTGTTCTAAGAACTCACCATATCGATTGTTAACTGCCGCACCAAATGCCCCAGCCAACATGGCTTCAGACTTAGTGCCCCAGTTTACTTCGGAGGCATACTGCGAACTCGATCCACTGTATGCATTATTAAACGCCGTCAATGGGTTTTCCAAAGAGGTTCCTGCGTCAACGGCTGCTTTTAAGCCATCCCATGTTGATTTGCTGGCCACCGTAGCATTGTGCAAGAAACCTCGTGAGCCAGGATCTTCAAGCGCCTGTTCTTTGTAACTCTCATAATCTTCGCCAAAATGATTCAAGGTATGCAGTGCTGCATCAGTATGCTTGCCACTGAAATCACCAATAGCACTGGCGCTGTTAAAGAACATTTCAGCACCAGAGACTCCGCTATCATCAGCCATAATGCGAGATCGCCACTGAGAGCCAGCTTCACTGTTGAGTTCAGATTGATAGGTACTTGTGTCAGAAGCTACGGCCTGCTGGGCTTGTTGTTGATGTGTATTTAGTTGCCCATCAACACCAGACAGATTGGCTTGGTAAGCTGATTGAGCTGAGTTGAACTGCGTTTGAACAGTTGCAGCATCCTCGTAGCCGCCCAATACACCCGATTCCACTTGGCTTTGAGTGCCACCAAAAGTAGGTGCAGCTGATGACAAGCCTTCATTAGAGCGCGGTTGAATTGATCGTAAATCGGCTCCGGTAGCCATGGCCATAACAGTCATTGCTGCTTGATAATCATTGTCTCGTTCAGCGGGCGTTGAGGAGTTGCTATAGGTTAAAGACTCCATAGCTGCGGCCACATACGCCTGATTATCATCAGGTAGCAAGCGCTGATACATTGGAAGGTTTTCACGTAATCGGTTACCTGCTTCAACATGCTGGTTCATATAGCGACCTAAATAATCCATGACTTCAGGATTATCCGCTGCTAATCGAGTTAACGTCGCACCATCCGTGTTCCTTTGTCCTGATAGACTGTAGCTGGCCTGATCAAGCTCACTAAAACGGTTTGATGCCGTGATAACATCTTGTGCTGAACTCTGAAGTGACTGATAGTCTTGGTTAGACAAGGACATCTCAATGCCAGAACGTCTTGAATCTGAAAGGTCCTTAACCATTGCATCGCGATACTCTGCACGTCGTGAATCACTTGATGCCAAGCTTTTCATCTCCCCAGTGAGCGTATTTGCGGTCGTTGACCGAGAACTGCCCTCTGACGACTCAACTTGGCCACTAAAGTTACCACCTAAATCCAGCCCTGCTCGTACCCTTGATAGTTTTGGTACACGAGATGAGTCTGGCTTATCGACTCCTGGCAAGTTGCCCTGTGGAGAATCATTGCCGCCAGTACCAAGAAGCCTTCCAAGAAAGCCCTTATCAGCAACTTCTTTCTCACCGGGATTAGTAATGGTTCCATCGCCACCGACCCTTAGGCCTCCCGATAGCACGCCCGATACCAAGCCACGTACAGCATCTTTTTTATCGTCTCCAAAACCATACCGAGTTTGCAGGTCATCAGTAACCTGATTAACAACGGCGCTAGATGCGGAGTTAGAAGAACCAATCTGACGTCCAACCGAAGAAAGGTTGTCGTAACTTAGCTTTTCACCAAAGGTTCGACTCATGGTATTGCCAACCTGACGGCTAAAGGCTTGAGTTGCCTGAGTCATGGATTCTTTTGCAGAGCCGACCATTGAACCCACTGCGTTTCCGACAGAGAAACTGCTTAGTAGGTTTGACGCGCCGGTCATAGCAGAACCCGTAAGGGCTGAATTTTGGAACATTGACTGTGATTGCATTACCGGGGCATTTTTCGCGACATCTGGACTTGCCAGCTTTTCATCAATGGCATCACCGTTTTGTAGACGCCCAGCCAAGTGGGTAGCGGTTATTGCTGAGCCATACACGAGCATGAGCGAAATCGCCGGAACACTCGACGCCAACATGCCGCCAGTAGCTATCCAGGTTTGCAGCACTGAATCCATCTGCATCATCCCAGCAAAAGATGGCACTTCTGTACCTGCAAAGGCATCAAGAGCAGACATTTTCCCTGCAACGGTTAAATGAATATACAGGTTAATGATGGCCATGACAGGCATCCAAAGTTGAATCCAAAGCAGGATTAACAAGTACTTCCCAGCCATTCGCATCCCGATTTGGCCAAGGGCTATCACAAAGGCCATCAATGGGGTGATGGCGTAAATGAACCCCTCAAAAAACGTCATCATCGGACGAACGATACTCTGGAACAGGGTCTGCTCCGCCGCCCATTGCGTATTACGCTGCTCAATCGCTTGGTTAACCATAACGGCTGCGGTGAAAGCTTGATCATCCATATACTTGCCCGTCACGCTTTGCTCATAAATAGGCAAAAGCACTGACGCGGTCATATACTCTTGGGTGTTAACCGAAGCCAAACCAAGGTTATTCAGTGCATTTCGGATCACGTCATCAGTGTCCGTTGCTGACGAAGTCCCCAATGAGGCTGACAGAACCTGTTTAAGCCTTGGAATGAAGGTTGATTCTGTCATGAGTTTCAGTTGGCTATAGGCATCGGTGCAGTCCAGATCGCTACTGCTACCACTGAGCATGATTCGAGTGCCATAAATGCGCGAATCAAACCTAATCGCTGTCATCGGGTTAGGATCACTCAGCACCTGATCGAGGTTCTTTTGGCCGATGTCGATACCAATCAAGGTGCACTCTTTGATGTAGTTAAACCACGATTGCTCGATGTCCGAGCCGCCGACACGATTTGCATCACCCAACCCAGAGCGATCCATCACCTGTTTTCTCACTTTAATCAGTGACTGTAAACTGGATGCAAAGCCGTATTCCGTCATCGCGGGAGTTGAGAAGGCGGTTTCAAACAATCGCGTGATTTGAAAGCCAACAGTCGAAATCGTACTACCTGCGGCAGCAACACCGATGGGCACATTATCAACCACTCGAACTTGTCCGGTGTACGCATCCTCAATGCTCACTCGGGTACTGGGTCCAAACATGGTTGCAAAGACTAGCCATGAGACTAAAACGTGTTGAAAGTTAATCCCACGACCGCCTTGCATTAAGGCCTGGACAGAGACCATCAATACCCCAATGAGCAAGCCAATGCGAACCATTGAAGTAAAATCGCCTGTACCAGTGATCATCGCGACAGCGTTCAGGACCTGCTCTAAAAAAGCCGAATCCCCGATGGAATAGATTTCCCACATGACCTATTCCCCCAGCGCCGTAGATTTAACGGTGTAATAACGCTGTTTGCGAATGGTCTGTATCACCTGGTTAAAATGTGCCAGCAACTCTTGCTCTGAGCCGTATCTTCGCTGCAACGCGGCGTACTCCTCATTGATTTGGCGACGTGCACGTTCAAGGTCTTCCGTTAATAACTTCGCATAGGCATGATCTTCCACACCGGAGGTACTTCTAGCTGCATTGAGCATGTCTTCAACTAATGCTCGGGCCATCTCAACAGCAATAAATGGTGCCGCTCGTGAAGCAAACGACCTAGCGGCCCCTTCATTTAATGCAGAAAGTGTTCGAATCATGCCGCCAATGCTCGCGGGAGCCGAGGTCATAAAAGCCTTTTCGGTGGTGCTAGCAGCCCCTGTATTTCGAGCAAATTTAAAAATAATGCCGTTACTAGAACCTGTACCAAGAAGTAAATTTTCTACCTGAGTTGATAACCCGGTAAGAGTCACGTTAGTGATTGTTGGGTTCAGACAACCGTCTTGCGTCACTGTGTCACATCGGTACATAGCGACGTTGCCGCCATGAATTAGATGCTCAATAGTCACTTTATTGCCATTCAGTCTGGTCAGTTTCGGGGCTTTACCTTGGCCATCAGCGGCATTCGCTAAATCACCAACGATGATCGAACCAGTCACCGACATAACCGCTTCAAGAAAACGGTCATCCCCCGATGCAAACCAGCTTGATGCCGAGTGACGTTTCAGTGCTCGCCAGACCAAGTTACCTTTAATCGTTTTGTTCACATCCGATGCTGCGACACTTGAAGCATTCTCATAAGGGTTCTTACCGTTGGACTCACTCCAACTGGTAAAAATGTCACCAGCCCCTTTAAGAGAGCTCAACATGCTGGCCTCTGTTTGCCCCTTCTTACCAAAGGCGGCCAAGGTATCGTTCACGACTCCCTGAGCCATTTGACAGGAATTGCCGAAATACTCGTTCAACTGCTGGATTTTCTTTTGCAGAGTCTCCATGTGCTGGGAGCATTTCTCGCACATAGCACTGAGCGCCAATTGGAATGCATACCCCTTGGCGTTTGCAGCAACAGAGCGAAGTAATTGAACAAACTGATCCGCGTTAACAAATGACAAACTTCCCGCGAACATATCAATGCCGCCACAACCGGCTTGGAATGACGGAGGCACCATAGAGACGAGGTTCTCGTTCATGATTCTGTTACGGACAACAACACTTCCGCCAGATATAACCCCACGCCGCTGACTTTCAAATACGCCAGGCGCAGTGGTGTTGGTCATTGAACCAAACAACTGGTTCATCTCCAGTTGCAAGCTTGCTTGGCTCATAGACGAAAAACCAATCGCAAAGGCGATTAGCGATACTCGTAATACTTTTTTCATCGTTATAACCCTCCTTGTGCACGCAGATAGCGAACAAGGAACTCAGGGTCCTGTAATATCTTTTCGTTAAGCTCTTGCGCTGACATCGCAAGTGACACGCCGGGTTGAACAGGCCTGGTGGCATAGTAAGTTTGATCGTCAATCCAACCGGCTTGATGGGCTGCGAGAATGATTCGATTATTGAGCTCATCAAGGCTCATTGCGCCTTGGCCTATCGGAGTGATGACATTAGGCGGATCAACTAAGAATACGGCAGGGACAGTCGTAACGGACAAGGATTGCGCTTGTCCTGAATCGACTTTGTAATTAGGAAATTCTCCACCCGGTAAAGGCAAGCCATCGACAGCAATAGCAAACACCTCGAAACCGTAGTTCAAAGCCATGGATTCGATGATAGGCGCTTGAGCGTGGCAATAAGGGCAATCCGAACGATAGAAGAAGAACAAGCCTGCTCGCTTTGCTACTTCACCTAAAGCTACATCACGTTGAGCGCCAGCTTCTCGGTCCATCCGATTGGCGGCATAAGTCGCCAATGGTCTGCGACTGATTTCATCCAAAACAGGATCGCCCATGACCACCTGCTGACTAACATCAGCAAATAGTGAGCCTTTATCCATCATAACGCGCTGAAGATACAGATAGGCTCTGACGTTTTCAGTCGTTGGTTCATCAATTGCCTTGTCCATAAACGATTGCATATGCTCTCGGAACCATGCGGCACTGAAGGGCTTTAGTTCGCTCTGACTGGACTCCACGACACCAGATTCCGGCTCTATCAGCTCATCAGGCTGTTCAGGTTCAGGAATGACCTGATACCAAAACCAGCCTTCCTGACCACGTTGATAGAATGGCCTATCACTGGCATGGGCGGGCAGGATGAAAAGAAAGAAAATAATGATTGGGATAGTCACCCATAGGATGAACCAAGGTAACAAGGGGGTTCTCATTGTCAGCTCCAGAAAATTTCATAGAGCTTACATGCTAAAGATCCCCGTAAGTGCGATTGGCCAAATAGATGAAGGAATTGTGCGTGTTTCTGACTACCTCAGTTAACTCATGATAATGTCAAAATCAATGGAGTCGATGAGAAGATTTACTCTACTTTGAAGAGAGATTATACGGCGTACTAGATTTGAGAGCTGTGCTTGTTATGGTTTCCTTCTACTTGGCTTCATTCTTTCAAGCATTTCTTCTCGGGCTTTTATATCATCGAGATCATCTTTTATTGTATCCCCTGGGACGAGGGTCAATATAAGTGACCAAAATTGTAGAAGAGACAAAAACGCGATCATTCCGAAACTTGCCGAGCGAAATATCTCTTTAAAGGAGTGAAGATAAGTTATTTGTTTTGCTAATGGCACAGCAAAGGAAACACCAATAACGATCATCAAAATAACAGTCGAATATAGCATCGGTCGGAAAAGTCTGTTTATTTGGTCAATTTCATTTGCTTTTTCTTCATATGGTTTCTGACCAAAAGCCTGCGATAATTTACCCGGATACAACAAAGCAATCCATGCCCCCATCACTGCAAAGATGATAGCAGATGTGTTTCTCAACCCATCATAAATGGGCATTTGTTCTTTAAAAGTTATTTCTCCACCAAACACTACAGAAGCTACAACAACCCCTAACGATATAACAATAAATAGCAGCCTAATACTCTTATTCATTCCAGCCCCTTCTATTTGAGCAGACCAAGAATTAGATTTCTTTTTTCAGTTAGCTGCTCCAAAATGCTTTTAGCGTCTACAATCTCTTCATCAATTCTATTTACATCCAAGTCAAATTTATCTCTCGCTAGAGAATTACTCAGCCATAAAGGGCCTTGCTCTCCCTTGAGTGTAAACCCGATATCGTCCCACTTAGAGTCATGGCTCTTTTCCCACTCTGCAATCATTTCTTTAAGTTCTGTCTCTGATGGTGTAAAAGAGAACTCATATGAAAAATTAACATCTGAGTTAAGGCTTCTCTGCTTCTTAAGCCCAAGATTTTTCAAAGCTTTTTGCCACAACTCCTGACATTCAGCTAACTTTGGCGACAGTCTGTTATGCCTAGTTATCTTTCTTATATGGTCTTTTTGCTCAAGAATATAATCAATCTGCCCAGGTTTTCTGACTATTACTGTCTTAAATTGTGAATGAAGGTTTATAGGGTCTTCGCCATCTTTTTCCGAGTACCCAACGACATTAAAATCAGCTTTGCCGTTTTCAGCGAGAACAACATAATCAGAAAACTTAGAGATGAATTCCTTAAAATACTTGTCTAGATTTTTCTTACCATTCAACCGATGCTGGAACCGAATTGTTGCAAATACATTTTTTGACGGTATAAACCAGAAGTAAGTTGCGTAACCAGGTATGCTATCCTTTGGAAGTTTTGTAAACTCAACCTTAGCGCTCCCAACTTTGGATTTTGCTTGAACTGCCGCCACTTTTCCTTCATAAGAAGGCGTTTCATTCCAAGTTGTTAGAAGAAAATCACCTGTAGCGCTATTAGTAACTAAGTCATAGCAGAAAGTCCGATCTACATCTTCGCTTTCTTCGATAGCATAGGTGCAGGTTTCAGATAAAGGCTTATCGTTTTTCTTCACCCAAGATTTAAGTTGATTTAAAAAATCTGCCAACCCGCCAAATTTCGGATCGTCTGAACCGTACTCATATAGCCCGCACTTCTCAATTTTATAAAAAGTGACTTTAGCTTCTTCCATTTATTAGTCCTTTTATTATCATTAACTCGCTTCGCAAAACAGCGCTAACTCATATTCGACGGGCACGGGTAGCCCTATAGTTAAAACACCCTTCAACCCACATTTCTAGGAAAGTCACAGTACATTAAGATTTTATGTTAAGGCTTACAACAATTTATAGATACAAATAATGTCCGTTTGAACAATAAACTGGCAACTTCGTCTAAAAGTCTTTGTCACATCAGGAACATTCTGGATTAGCTCTTGAGGGATTCCTTTAGTAACCCGAAAAGACTGTAACCAGCGTTTTCATTGAGTCACCCGGAATCATAACAAAGTACATTTTGCTCCCCACATGCTGCCATAACTCGGCCTCTTGTGCATATTTTTTGGCTTTTTGGATAGCGACACTTTCTGGTAACTGGGCTTTAGTTAGCCCCGAGCATAGCAGCTTAGTGCACAAAGCCTTCCAAGGATGCTTAGGTACACCGTCTGAAAGCCGTTCCACAAACCGTTCCAGTGCATGACGAGTCACCACGACAGGTCCAATGTTCGGAACGTTGATGACCTCATCGATGCCTCTCACTGTAAGATTATCGACGCTGTATTCTTCGAAGGAATGTGAGAGCCAATCGTCCCGCTTCTCTACCGAGATCTGTGCTTCCTGGTATCGAGTGAGCAAAAACCTTGTCAGGCTGTAAAGTGAATGCTGAGTTGAGCGTTGTTTCTGTAACTTTTTGATAGCTCCTTTACTGACCCGGATTTGAAGCCCATTACCGCTTCGGTTACTCCCCATCACCTCTTTCACTGACAGTAGGTGATGAATCGCATAGAGCTCAGCTGCAATTGGCTTTTGCTGCTCAGGTAGCTTGTCGTATTGCTCACCTAAATCGACCTTTAGCTCACCACCTCTTCGAAGGCCGGTCTTCCAGTAAACCGTAAACTCACCATCAATCTGCTTTGTTAACAGGGTTAATACCATCATGTTTGTTCTCCTATTGGTTATCTATTTTTCATTCTCCATGTTTTTTCAAATATGCAAGGCGCAAAAAAAGGGGCCGAAGCCCCTTAGATCAGATATGAACTTTAGGAAAGCCCATGGCACCGTAAACATTCAGCACATCATTCCAATCCCAACTTTTCACGCCAAGTGACGTTGGTATCGGGGGGATCAACACTTGTGTCAGAATGCCTTTTTGCCAGGCTTTTTTCTTGAGTTCATTCGCTGCATTCAGGCCGGTCTCAGAGAGATCGTGATCTGCCCAGATGTACAGCATTTTCACATTACTTGGTGGTTCAAACCTAGCCAGTAGCGTTGCATTCACAACCGACCAACATGTTTGCCCCGTTGCTCTGGTTACCGCTAGGGCCGTTTCTATACCTTCAGAAACACCTAGTACTTCACCAGGCTCACCTATAGGAATGGCACCACCAGTGATTGTTCTGTCACTTGGTATCGGCATCATCTTTTTAGGCTTTTCAACCGGCGCTTTGAATCCATCTTCACTTAGGTAGATCCGATGAAACGTGGCCGAACGCCCTTGCTGAGTAACGATTTTACCTAGCAGCGCTGGGTAGCTATCGATAAACAGGCCATCTTCATCATGGTAAGGCAAGTTTGGATGAAACCTCAGCACCGAATCCCATTCAGGACGAAGCCGCGTCACAATGCCACGACGATGCAAGTAGTTCCAAACAGGTTGCGCACGAGTATCTGCAAGAGATAACGTTTCTCCCCACGTTTGATTCAAACGTTGGATAATCGCTTTGTCCTCTACCTGCTTTTTAGTCTTCCAGTCAACAGCGTTACTCGGTATTGCCCGAGTTGGTACTTGTCCGGGTTGAATACCAAGAACCTGGCCGATTGCTTCAATAGACTGAGCAAAGTTCCATCCATTGATCCAAGACAACAGTTCAAAACCATCATGAAAGATACCGCAGGTATTACAAACGCCGCCACCGGTATATTCAGCATCTTTGAACAGCCTAAAGCCATCACGACCGCCATGAACAGGACAAGCCACATGACGCCCTTTTCGAGCAATAGCGGCATCAAGTTCTGGCACCAATGCCGCCAAGACTTGAAGCCATTGGCCATTGAGATATGGCCTTACTGTGTCAATTTGTAAAGGTAACGCCATATAACCTCCTTAAATAAAATGCCGACTCCTACCCCAGGTGGTAAAAGTCAGCTTAGGTCCAGCATTAGCCGTTCGGTTAATACAGGAGCGTTAGTCAAGCTGGATACCATGTCGTCTTAATAGCCACATGATGGACTCACGAAGCACATCAGGATCGACAACGGCAGCCATTGCGCAAACACGAAAGCAAAATGGCGCTATTTCGTCATTTTGAATCCACGACAACACATCCTTGCGCAACCGAGTACTGACACGACCGTCCAGCAATACACGGATCGCATCCAAAAGAATGCCTTCGCGTAACTGCCAGATTTCCGTGTCAGACCAAGTGACTGGGGCATCATCAAACTCAAATAGAAATTCGAGCTGTGCTGATGTGTGCTGATGGGACTGCTTTTGTGATGTAGGAGAATGGGCAATACGCCCATTCATTACAGATAACCGCGTTCGGCAAGCGAAACGCAGCCCTCGGATGCGACCACGACATGGTCAAGCGTTCGAATATCAACAAGTGACAAGGCGTCACGGAGTCGATGAGTGATGCGTTTATCAGCTTCACTTGGCTCAGGATCACCCGATGGATGGTTATGAACCAGTATCACTGCTGCCGCATTAAGTTCTAGCGCTCGTTTTGTTACTTCCCTTGGATAAACGCTCGCTGCATCTAAAGTGCCTTTGAACAGCTCTTCAAATCGAATAACGCGATGCTTTGTATCAAGAAACAGTACGCCAAAGACTTCGTGCTCATACTCGTGCATCAGTGTTTGCAGGTATGAGAACGCCGACGATGGCTGTTCAATTTTTCGACCTTTACTCAATCGACCACGGGCAAGCTTGAGCGCCATATCTAAGATATCCGCTTCAGTCACTTGCTCAGGAACGATGTAAGTACCGGCTTCTTCGCCAGCTAAGAACTTTTTGTTTTTCATAGGAGTCTCCAAAAAAAAGCGGAGACGAACCCATGCCCTGAAGGGGACGGAATCGTCCCCGCAGGGTGGTAAAATTGATGTGGTTACTGAATTAACAGTTGTTGTGTTACTTCGAATAACTCACGCTTTAGATCTTTGACGTCATTAATCATAATGCTTTGAGGAAAGAATTTCTCAACACTGCGTGTTTGAATCCCTATCCCCAGCAGCTCAAAGCCACTGCGTCTGCACCGGTCAACAATGTCATGCGTGGCAGCCCAATCATCTGGGTCACCATCCGTTAGCACTATCATTAGCTTTCGCTTCTGTTTTTGCGCTAACAAACTGTTTGCCGCAAACCACATCGCTTGTGCCATAGGCGTACAACCTCGTGGTTTTTGGTCAAAACAGGCGGCCCGATGTCGAACCGATTGCTTGGGTAATAACGCGATAGAAACTTCCTGATGAATACCAGGAAAATAACTGACCGCAGGTACAACACCCGGTATGCCTTCCAGTGCCATGGCCAAAGCCAAAGCAGCTTCATTGGCAACATGAAAGTACTTTCGATTACCTTCGCCAATGGGTTTACCCATTGAACCCGATATATCGACAAGCAAGTGCACAGCGGCATTGGGGGCAATGCGAGGTTGCCTTTGAATAAACAATCTCGACTCACCGGCTTGTGAAGCGGCAAGACGATGGGTTGCCACTCGAAGACCGTGCCTTTTGGCATGATTCCGATTGTCCTGACTGGACTGAACCATGCCCCTAAGTCGGGCTCGAATTTGAGCAGACTCCGACGCCGATAAGGTCAAGATGGCCTCATCACCCAACATAGCTTGCTCTGCTTGGGGCAAACTGAGAGGTGTGACGCCCTGATGTCCTTCAGCTTGTTCCGACAACACTTCTGCCACTTGGGCAAAGGTATCGGGTTCAAACTGAGCGGCACTGGCCTCTAAGGCTTGTCGCAAATTGTCAGCTTGATCAGAGTTATCTGAATCCCCCGTTTCAGCAACATCCGCCGTTGCAGACGAGTCTGTTTCAGGGATTTGACTGTCACTACTGTTATTGCTGTCATTACTCGCATCTTGTCCAATGTCATTACCGCTATCAGCATCCGACTCATCCTGTGGTGGACGAGATTCTTCTTCCAACATGGCAACGATGGCATCGACAAGTTTCAGCACTTCACCTGTAGATGCCAGGCTAGGCACTGCTGTAAGCATGGCGCTTAACCGGCTCATCGCTGCGGCAGGAAAGAGTTGTCTCACTCTTTCATCAACCGCTTGATACAGAGGTGTCAGCGCTTTCTGACCCAGAAAATGGCATCTCAAGCGGAACAACAACCAGGCTTGCAAGTTAGATGCAGGCTCAAGCTGTTCAGGTACACTCATTTGCTGTGTGTCCACCATGTACTCAATCACTTGCGAAATACTGCGCCGGGTTCCGGGGTAATCCTTTGCCAATTCGTTTTCAATGCGAACGTCCTCAATGATATTGAGAAGTGCCTTACGGATCGGCTTGGACGACGCCTTCTGCACCATGTCAAAATTGGTATGCCGAATATGCGCCGCTTCATGAGCCAGATAACCCCAAGCTATCTGTTGATAGTGTGGGTCGTCTGGGTTTGCTGTTGGGATCACAATCCGCTCACCATCGGTAAACGCATCTTGTCCTTGAATAAGCACCTTCACACCAAACTTTTCGCCATAAGCGGCGGCAACGATTGGCAGTGCGTTTTTTAATGGATGATTCATGGGAGTCTCCTAATCATTAGGGGGAATACTCCCTCAGCGGGAGCGTTTCCCCGCTGGGAATGTGAGTGTTTAAACCTGTGCTTTTAGCTTATCCAGATCGTATTTTTGACCTAACCAAGCCACCAATTGAGCTGGACTCTCGTGCTGCTCAAATGACGTTTTAAGCTGGTCTAAACTCAGGATGTCATCCAATGTCAGACCGTACTGGTCTTGTAACTGAGTAGACACCTCGTGTTGATATTGCAGCCAGGCCCGCTCAAAAGCGGTTTGCTGCAATGCCATGTTTGGAACAAATACCATGGCCGTTACCCAAGCTCCTTGTGCGTCCGCATCTGCGATCAAAACAGGGTTCTTGGGGATCACGACACTATGTGTTGAGTACGACCGTTGTACTAACGTTCGACAACACGCCACTTCTGGTATCGATTCACTTTCAACCGCATCAGTCACACCACGAAAATGTGCTTCAAACTGGTTCAGTTGGCTGGGGTTATGGATGGTTGATTGCATAATTTCCTCTTACATAGTTCAGAGGACATGCGCCCTTAAGGGCAACATGCCCTCAAGGACGTTAGAAATAAAATGAGTTTGGTACAGTCGAACCAAGGTTTGGTCTGACGGTTGGTTGTGGTATTGCACGTAAGTTATCTGCCTGAGCAGATACTGGCTGTGCGGGTTTAGGTTCAGGTTTGGGCATCAGTTGTCTGATATCCAATTGACCTTCACCGTGCATTCTCATCTTGTCTGGATCAGACAAAATTAAAATGGTCGCCATCAGTTCGTGATAGAGATTGTCTGTCACAGGGCCGGTCTTCGGCAGACGAACAAATAAATTGTCCATCGCTTCGACCATCGGCTGAACTCGATGATCCAGGAATGACAAACCATCCAACTTGTCTCTTAACCGTTTGAGAGGGTTAAGGGCTCGCTGACTGATTTGATTCTTACCTGCAACAGAACGCTCAAACAGTTCATTGGCATCACGAGCCACTTCCCTAAAGAGGGTGTGTCCCATACCATTGACCTTGTCATCTAAGCCACCAGCTTGTTCAGCTGGTTGCATTCGATAGATGGCATAATCGAACTGAAGCCGTTGTTCCACGTCTTCGATGGGTGATAATGCACGCCGGATTGCATCTGCAAATTCCGGGTGTTTTGCAACCCAGTCAAACGTCACCTGATCATAGTTGTCCAAGAACAACTGCTTGCACTGCGCAAACTCCTGACCGATCCGGTCAAGCTCTGGAACAATCTGATCAATTCGGTCTTCAGGGACGGCATAGCCACCTAAAAACCGCACACCGACTTGCTCACACAAGCGCTGCGCTTCTTTCTTAAGCCTTTCAAAGTTCGCCAATGCCTCTGGGTCGCAAATTTTTTTACTCCCTAAGCTGGCAACATCCTTCGGTGGAAGTTGGCTGCCATTGGCTAATCTGAAATCTTCAGGCCTTAGTTTTTTTCTACCGCTCCAGATGGAACAGTCGATGTGACAAATCAAAAGTTTGTCGAGGGTTTGAATACTCATAGTGCATCCTCATGCGAGATGGGGACGCACCACTCCCAGCAGGAGCAATGGCCCCCGTTTGGGTGGTAGTAGTTGACGCGCTAATGGCAATACCACTATCAGAAATAGTAATTTTGCGAATCAGGCGACGATCGGTTGAGATCGATTTTCACAGGCATTAAGTCCAGTGCTTCAGCTATCGGGCGAACCCGCTCTAAATCACTGCCTAGCAACCGCAATACATCTTTTTCCAACTTCAGTTGGTCGGATACTTCTATCCCTTCAGGACTCGCTACTGTGAGTGAACACAGTGGTGGTAATTGACGCTTAAAAGCCAGTAACAGCAACAATGGCCACGGGCCATCATCAGTGTTAACAATGCCAGCGCCTTCACCTGACACCATGCTGATTTGATTGGTACTAGGTAATCCGCTTTTGCAAAACCCTAATGACCATTCTCCAATCCTGACCTGGTTATCATCAATAACAGCCAAGCCATAGGCTTCAAGCAGCTTTGCCATATCGAACAACGCTTTTTTCGCCAGCGAGATTTGGCCATTGACGTCCTTGCGAGTACGAAACTCCCAACTGACGTTATTGACGCACGCGACACTATCTAGCGCATTTGAGAGTTCAAATGGCCGCCCTTGATGATCAATGCCGACTTGTCCAACCAATCGATAACCCTTGTTGATTTTCTCATTGATTCGTCGGTCTGCTTCAGCGTTAGGATCAGTCGAATCAATCAATCGCTGCTGCGACAATTGACCGGCTTTTCCAAACCGAACTTCAATCTCCTGGGTATCCGATCCAACGTAAATGGCCCATTCTTTGGCTGTCCCATCAGAATGACGGTAACGGTAAAGAGCAAAGCACTTATCCATCATCAATCCTCCCAATGGTCACCGAAGACATCAGCGGCAATACGGTGAATGGCTTCTCGTTGCTCCAACTCAGCACGAGCCGTCAAAGACCGAACCAGTGCATACTCCACTGCGTTAGGAGCGCCTTTAAAAGCAAGTGTTAACTTTGCCCAGCGCACCAAGGTCCGAGTGGACATAGTGATACTAAGCTCAGCACCACCATCCGCGCCCCCAATAAAGAGACGACGAATGTCACCAGCCACTTTCACCATTTTTTGGCGAAAGACTTCTGGCAAGCCCGGCGCAACGTTCTCCAGAATGGCTTCCTCTACAGAAGGCTCTGCATAGGTCGCTTCGATGATTCTAAAGCGATCAAGAAAAGCCAAATTCTGTTGGAGCACACCTTGATACAAGCCCGTTTGGTCACCGCTGCCCGCACTGTTGCCGGTAGCGATAAAACGAAACTTGGTATGTGGCATGATGATCTCACCGCCATTTTGTGCGATGACCAACGGGGCACCTTCCAAAATGTCATTGAGCCCAGCCAGTTCAGCAGGCTCAGCAAGATCCATTTCATTAATGATCAGCAAATGGCCATGCTTGACAGCCAGTGCCAGCGGCCCATACACAAAGGTCATGTTGCCATTAACCAGTGTGTGGTGACCGATAAGATCGGACAACTCCAATCGACCGTGCGCAGTAATTTGCTGAACAGGCCAATTCAATCGAGAAGCAACTTGGCAAATTAGCGAGGTCTTACCGCATCCAGTGGGGCCTGTAATATACAAACCGTCACCGTCTGGGTGAGACAAGAACGCCAATACGTCACGTAAGTCTTCTTTTCTAAAAACATACTCGTCCTTGCGAACGGGAATGTTTGGATGGGTAGTGTCGGCACTAAATCCTTCCAGAACGAAAGCATCAGGAGCCGGGACATTAAACGCTTGATTCACTTGAACCAAAAATGGGGATTGTTCTGTCATGGTAAACCTCATTAGTTTTAACGAGGCCCCATGCCCCAACAGGGAATGAAGTCCCCGTCGGGTGGTGTGTTGATTGTGGTATGGCTGTGTATGTAAGAGTTCAGCTCGCTCTATCATTCGTACCCAGCATTGGCTACGAGTGAAACTGCTTTCTGATGCACTCGATGTAAGCGCATGAGAAAGGAGCCGAAATCGGCTCCAAGTGAACGTTAAAAGTAAAATGAGCTCGGCGAGTCACCTGGCAGAACCAAGTTATCTTGCTCAAGACTGATTTTGATTGGTGTTTCAACGGGCTGCTCTGGCTTATTGGTGCTAATGCGCAACCGCTCTTGTGGCGCTTTTCGGTAAGCGGCTAAAACCTGTTCATCCAGCTCGCCTAACTTATCGGTGGCCAATTGCTTATAGTCCACCGTGCCCGCCATCATGTAGCGGCTGAGTTTGACCCCAGCATAGTCGGCATGAGCGTAGTTACCCATCATGGCGACCAATTTTGACTGGGCGTCTCGCATTTCCTCTTTCAAAGATTTAATGTGATTTTCCAGTCGGACCACTTCGGCATGTGCTGAGCAATACTGTCGAGACAGCGATGTCCAACGGTATTGGGCTTCACCCTTGGGAACAAAACAATCTTGCTCAGGGCATTTTGACGGCTCTTTTTTGGTCTGTACTAACTCCCAAAACTGAAGCGCTGTTTCTTGCAACTCAGTTAAGAACGCCGCGTCTCGCTGTATTTCAAACTCAATCAGTTGATCCTCAAAATAGAAAACCAACCAACCTCGCGTGCTATTGGCGACCAGTATTTGATGCTGTACTTGCACCCAATACAACTGGTACGCCTCGCTTTGTTCTCGGTGAGCTTGCACATCCTCAAAAACTGACTGGCAAGGACATTTCAGTTCAACGGGTTCGCCCGCATCGTTGATGCCATCAAAGCTGGCTCGAAAGATTGCGTTATGATCGGCTTCTGCACATGACGGCAGAAGAAAGTCATTATGCGCATTCTCAAATGCTCGCCTTGCTTGAGGCTCCAACCTTATACCACGAAGCACATTTGGATTATTCGACAGGTCTTCCGGTAATACGAATCCGGTTTTTTCTGCCCATAATCGCCAAGGTGTTTTGTAGGGTGAACGCCCCATAATAATTGGGGCTTCAGATGCCGTAACCCCTGCAATGCGCCACTGGTGCCATGCAGGAGTACGTTGTGATAGGTCGATAACCTTCATATTGCCTCCTTTGAAGGGAGACTCCCCTGAAGGAGAGAACTCCCCTTCAGGGTTAAGTGGTTACTTTGCAGCTTGTGCTAACGCTGTTTGGTGCTGAACAACACTTGCTTGAACCGAATCAATTGCCGCTTTACCGGCTTGAATCGAACCTAAGACAAGGGCAACAACCAATACCAAGCGAAAAAGTGAGGCTGATTTAGTCATGGAAGATCTCCAAAAAAAAGACGAGACCTTCCCCCTGACGGGAGAATAATCCCGCCAGGGTTAGTAAAATGAATGCGTGGCGCTAAGAAGCTAAAGGCTGTGTGAGCGCTTTGGCTGCTTGTTGCTGAGCATTAAAGATTTCTTGCTTCGCAAACGTCAGCTCAACACCTTGAAAATGTTCATTGGCATATTCCAATGCACTATTCCAAGCGTTTGAAGCTTCCGCCCGCTCGATAAGCTTGTAAACAAGCCCTCGGGTTCGATCATCAACTTGCTCGGGTGGAATCACAGATGGCTCAACAACGTGTGTTGCTTGGCCTTCGATAATTCGCTCCGCTTCGTCTTGATCGAAAATTCCCACAAAGCCAAACGCAATGCGGGAACACTGGATCATGGATTTATGTCTTAGCATTCGCTTAGTGTGCGTCTGCCATGGACCATCTACACGGTAAGGGCCATTTTTGCCATTACCTTCAAAAGGCGGTCGATAGACTTCATCCAGATACTCAGTGATTTTGACTGGGTGCGAACGGTCGCGCCGATAGATGATGCATTCCATCCATTCAGGGCATTCTTTCGCGCCATCCAGTGAGACTTTGTTTTCTGAAGTCTTGAACTCCATGCCATCAAACTGGTCGTGTTGATTGATGATGCGAGACCATCCATCGACACCTACCACTGGGATAATCCCAGCTTGTTTATCAGGGAACGCAAAAATCTCTTTGGTGAAAGGGTTCAAACCGTACTGATCTGCAACCACCAAGAGCGCCATCATCTGCTCATTGGTCGGTGCACTACCGTCACGTTGCTTGAATGCTGTTGCTTTTAGGGTATCGAACAACTTGTTTGGATCGACACTAAAGCGCTCAGCAAAGCGTTGGATTAGCTTTGGTTTTTCCATTATGGACTCCGACAATCAAAGTGGGAGTCTGCCCCTGACGGGAAAGTACTCCCGGCTGGGTTAAAGCGTTATCGCTCGGTTAAAAATCTGGTTCAGGATAAGTTTGTGCCCAATTAGCTTGGGAGCTCGCATCATCCGCCGGTGATGGCTCAGATGCTTTGTTCACACTATCAAGAAGCAGAAACTCATCCGCGTCCACTTCGGTCAATCGATGCTTAATGCCATCTTTCTCCCATGAGCGCGTGCGCTGAGGCCCTTGAACAAAAAGCTTCGCTCCTTTTTGGATCAAATCTTTTGCTCTTAGCCCTAACTTAAATCCACCACGATCTCGAAAAACGACCCGATGCCATTCCGTATGCTCTTTGAGCTCATTGGATTGA
Organism: Providencia huaxiensis; assembly: GCF_002843235.3. Taxonomy (NCBI): domain Bacteria; kingdom Pseudomonadati; phylum Pseudomonadota; class Gammaproteobacteria; order Enterobacterales; family Morganellaceae; genus Providencia; species Providencia huaxiensis. Next base: position 7,474 of record NZ_CP031123.2, on the reverse strand, counting down.
CGGTCGCGCCATTTCTCAGAAGTGGCCAGTGAAATGCTGGTCACTAAATCACCTGATGGATAGGCTCGCGTCTCTGGCTCAGAGCCAACGTAGCCTATGAGTGTTACTTGGTTTTTCATGATGTTCTCCTCGTCTTAGTTGAACTCTGTGCACACAGTTGCTTCTACCCGACTGGGCAAAGAAGACTGACGACGCAGATAGGTTGGTATTTCGAGTAAAGCCATGTCGTACTGATGTGGCTCTTTGTAAAACGCAGATGTCAAACGGGGCATACCAGGAGCTTTAGGCACTGCCATTGGACGACGTTTTGATGTTGGTGTGAGCAATCGCTTGATTTGAGTAAGTACAAATCGAAACGGGCGCACGGTTTGACGAGCAAGTAATCGCAAAAGCGACCAGCTCAGTTTTGCAAGCAACATAATGCCTGCGATTTGGATAATAAATCCGAAGATATATTCCATTGGTGACTCCTTAATTTGGTTGTGAAGGAGTCACCCCAACTGGGGAAAACTCCCCCAGTTGGGTGGTGAAAAGGCGAACCGTAAGGAACGCATGGTTGCGCATGTAAAAACATGCAGGCTATTTGTTTAAGGAGGCTAGCTACCTCTTAGTACCACTGAGAAAACTCAGCGGCGGGCTTCCTTTGAGCTCATGCTCTCAGGCGCAGATATCACTGAAACAGATCAGCAATATTTGATAGTCAGTGTAACCGTCTTATCCAGACAGGATAGTTAGAAAGATGCTCAATTCTTCCACCTAGCTGAAAGGCCATTACCGCACAGAGGATTAGGCTAGGGACTGATTATTGTCATATCAGGAGCAAACTTATGGCCCAAGCAAGACCCAATTACTCAAAACCCATCTTTGAACAATCATTCACAATTAATAGCTTACAGGCGCAACGTGTCGTTGACCGTGTTTTTAGACGGACGGTCAGTGCGCTTTACGGAATCGATGTCATCCTGCGCATCATCGGCGATGAGAACGAAATTGATGAAGTGGAACAGATCATTAGCCAGTTGATCGAGGATTGCGCTAAGGCGGTAGACAACGAACAAGCTCGTTTAGACAAATTGATGGAGTCCAACGGTATCGATGAAGTACCTGACTACACCGACCCGATTACCTTCAACGCCAAAATAAGCTCGCCTCAGGTTGGCCAGTTTGTCGGCTTAGTGCGCAAACTCGATGCGTTAATGATCTCAATGGACACTCTCTGGTTGTCTAGCGTGCTTAGCAACAAGCAACGCGTTGATGGCAACTACGCATGGCAACAGCGCATTATCAAACTTGCACGACGCATTATTGATATCGAAATTCGAGCACGAAAATCAGCCCAAGCTAAGGGTAAAGAAGCAGAAGTTGAGCAAGCGGTGCCTTCAACCGATGACGATATCACTGAAGAGGAAACAGATAACCCCGCCAACTAGCCAACTAGGCTCCCATCAACCAGCCCCTCTCGAAGGGGCTCTTCATCTTGCTGTATTTTCTATCAAAATCATTAAAATGAATTTAACTGTCATTTTTGGCCAAGCTACATGAATAGAACTAATTTTTTCGTTACTTTCTTTAGGGTAAGCGGATTAAATGGTTGATCTTACCTTTGCATGAGAGTGAGACAGACCGGCATCTCATCGGATTATCTGGTTGATGCTTCACCTACTGCTGGTGCATGTTTCCTTCGCTAATTCCAGCAAGAACCCCACACGCCTCAACTTCCCGGTCATCGTTGCAACTCGCTCTCAGTGAAACGAGTTGTTTCTCAAGCGCTTGCAGAGCGGTTATCTGCGACCGCACATGAGAGATGTGATCATCGAGCAAGGCGTTGACGGCGGTACAAGGCTGATGAGGGTCGTCCTGATAGCTCTGTAGTTCGTGAATCTCAGCCAGTGACAGGCCCAGGATTCTGCAGCGACGGATGAAGGCCAGCCCCTCACCATGCTTCTCGGTATAGACACGGTAACCGTTGTCCTGCCGATCAGGCGGCGGCAACAAGCCCTGCTGTTCATAGAAGCGGATCGTCTGTGTTTCGACCCCTACCAACTGCGCCAACTGACCAATGCGCATCAGCCTCCTCCCCAACGGATTCTTTACTCTATTGACCTTATAGTAGCTTTATAGTTTAAAATGGTACCACAACATTGTTCAAGTGGAGTCGTATCATGAGCAAATCCTGTGGTGGCGCCTGTGGCGGTGATGCAACGTCCGCAGCGGATACCGATATACAGGCCTCCTCCGAGGCGCCAGGGAGATGGGTCAGTGTTTATGCCGTGCCGAAGATGGACTGTCCATCAGAAGAACGAATGATTCGCCTAGCCCTGAACGGCTTTGAGGAGATTCGGGCGCTGTCCTTCGACTTGTCGAACCGCCGGCTGAAGGTCGTGCATGACGGCGAGGTCGAGCCCGTCACCTCGAAACTGAAGACCTTGGGGCTAGGCGCCTCGCTTCAGGAAACCGTCGCTGCAAATCCGGAGACCATCAAGGCCGCCGAGTTTTCGGCAGCTTCTGCTAAGCAAGAATCCGGGACCCTGCGCTGGTTGCTCGGCATCAATGCACTTCTGTTCGTGGTGGAAATGACTGCCGGTCTGATCGCCCAGTCCACCGGCCTGATTGGAGAATCCCTGGACAATTTTGCCGATGCGGCGGTGTACGGGCTTGCCCTTTATGCGGTTGGACATAGCGTGAAAATGCAGGTACGTGCCGCGCATCTTGCTGGTGTACTGCAACTGATCTTGGCTGTGGGCGTGCTCGTAGAGGTGGTGAGACGCTTTGTATTCGGTAGTGAGCCTGAATCGCTGGTGATGATGGCTATCGCATTTGTCGCATTGATTGCCAATACCAGTTGTCTGCTGCTCATATCCAAACATCGGGAAGGCGGGGCGCACATGAAGGCAAGCTGGATATTCTCGGCCAACGACGTGGTGATCAACCTGGGGGTCATCACCGCCGGCGCCCTGGTCGCGTGGACCGGTTCCAATTATCCGGATCTGATTATCGGCACCATCGCGGGGGGCATTGTACTTAACGGTGCCAGACGCATTTTGGCGTTGAAGGGTTAAATAATGCTCATTATTGGCAAAAAGCTCTCGCCGTATGCCCTATTGTCCATATCGGGCCTGCTGGCAGCGTCTGATCAGGCTGTAAAGTGGCTGGTGCAGCAATCAATGGCCTATGGCGAGTATGTTTCGGTGACCCCGTTCTTTAACTGGGTGCACCTATGGAACACCGGTGCCGCATTCAGTCTTTTTGCGAATGGTGGAGGCTGGCAGCGCTACTTTTTTATCGGAATCGCGGTAGTGGTCTCGATTTTTCTGATCAAGCTGATCCTTGAAAATCGTCATAAAGGAGAAGCCATCGCTTACAGTCTTATCCTCGGTGGCGCCATGGGCAACCTGATTGACCGGGTCTTTCGCGGCTATGTTGTGGATTCCTTTGATTTCTATTGGCGAGACTGGCATTGGCCGGCCTTCAACCTGGCTGATATTGCAATTGTCCTCGGTGCCTTACTTTTCGTTTCCAGCAGCTTGTTGGGTAAAAAAGCAAACACCAATGCCGAGCCGGATGGATCTGACTGACACCTACGCCTATACAACACCATGACCGAACTTCCCGACAACATCCTTCACCTGCCGCAATACCAAGTACTGGGCTGCAAATCAACCGACGACGAAATGCACTTCCAGGTGGACGTGCCCGATCCCATCGCCTGCGAGGAATGCGGCGTGCAGGGTGAGTTCGTACGGTTCGGCAAGCGTGACGTTCCCTATCGTGATCTGCCCATCCACGGCAAGCGGGTCACTCTCTGGGTGGTCCGCCGCCGATACACCTGCCGGGCCTGCAAGACAACATTCAGGCCCCAGCTACCGGAGATGGTGGACGGATTCCGTATGACACTGCGGCTGCATGAGTACGTGGAGAAGGAATCCTTCAGCCACCCCTACACCTTTGTGGCGGCACAGACCGGCCTGGACGAGAAGACGGTGCGCGACATCTTCAACGCCCGCGCCGAGTTCCTGGGGCGCTGGCACCGCTTCGAGACACCCCGCATCCTGGGCATTGACGAGCTATACCTGAACAAGCGCTACCGCTGCATTCTGACCAACATTGAGGAGCGAACCCTGCTCGACCTGCTGGCCACCCGCCGCCAGGACGTGGTGACCAACTACCTGATGAAGCTGAAAGACCGGCAGAAGGTCGAGATCGTCAGCATGGACATGTGGAACCCCTACCGGGCAGCGGTCAAGGCTGTGCTGCCCCAGGCCCGTATCGTGGTCGATAAGTTCCATGTGGTGCGCATGGCCAACGATGCCCTAGAGAGAGTGCGCAAGGGCCTCAGAAAGGAGCTGAAACCGTCCCAGAGCCGGACTCTCAAGGGAGACCGGAAAATCCTGCTGAAACGCGCTCACGAAGTCTCAGACCGGGAGCGCCTCATCATGGAGACCTGGACAGGCGCGTTCCCGCAACTGCTGGCCGCCTACGAGCACAAGGAGCGCTTCTACGGCCACCACACGGCTCCAGGCAGAAGCCGCCCTGGACGAGTGGATAGCCACCATCCCGAAGGGCCAAAAGGAAGTCTGGAGCGATCTGGTCAGGGCAGTGGGAAACTGGCGCGAAGAGACCATGACCTACTTCGAGACGGACATGCCCGTCACCAACGCTTACACGGAGTCCATCAACCGACTGGCCAAGGACAAGAACCGTGAAGGGCGCGGTTACTCCTTCGAGGTGATGCGGGCACGAATGCTCTACACCACGAAGCACAAGAAGAAGGCACCGACTGCGAAGGTCTCTCCTTTCTACAAGAAAACCATCGGTTACGGACTGCCGGACTTCGCAGAGGAACTCAACTACGGAGTCGATCTATCAACCATCTGAGGGTGGTATCAGATTGATGGGGTGAAGGTGCCCCATCAACCATTAAATCCGTATACCCGAGATTTTGAAATCCTGCGTCAGCAGCTTGTCGGTCGCCTGCATGAACAGGCCGCCCGGTATGGCGTAGTCGGCCATTTTCTCGCCCGTGCGCGCGCCGCCGGGCTTGCCGGTGCTGGACGGCATCAGGCCGATGGCCTCCATTTTGTCGGCCCATTCCTTGTTGTGATAGCCGCGACGGCCCGGCTTGCCGAAGTGGAATTGCCAAGCGTGGACCATCTCATGCACCAAAGTTTGCAGGACTTCGAGCAGGGGCACGACAGCGAAATAGGACGGGTGGCTCTGTTGCAAAGATTGGCGGCAGTCAGAGGTAGGCTGTCGCTCTGCGCCGATCAGGCGGCTGCTGCGAAATGGTGGTTGAGCATGCCCATGGCCTCCGTCAGCGCCGAGGGCCCAATGCCAAAAGCTCTCTCCACAAGGCGCACCTCGCCCCTGATGCCGGGCTGCAGGCACCAGGGGCGAGCCTGTCCTTTGCGCAGGGCTCGCATGACTTCGAATCCCTTGATCGTGGCATAGGCCGTGGGGATCGATTTGAAACCGCGCACCGGCTTGATCAGTATCTTGAGCTTTCCGTGATCGGCCTCGATCACGTTATTGAGATACTTCACCTGCCGGTGGGCCGTCTCCCGGTCCAGCTTTCCTTCGCGCTTCAATTCGGTGATCGCTGCACCATAGCTCGGCGCTTTGTCGGTATTGAGCGTGGCAGGCTTTTCCCAGTGCTTCAGGCCTCGCAGGGCCTTGCCCAGGAACCGCTTCGCTGCCTTGGCGCTGCGGGTCGGCGACAGGTAGAAATCGATCGTGTCGCCCCGCTTGTCGACTGCCCGGTACAGGTAGGTCCACTTGCCCCGCACCTTGACGTAGGTTTCATCCAGGCGCCAGCTCGGATCAAAGCCACGCCGCCAGAACCAGCGCAGCCGCTTCTCCATCTCCGGGGCGTAGCACTGGACCCAGCGATAGATCGTCGTATGGTCGACCGAAATGCCGCGTTCCGCCAGCATTTCCTCAAGGTCGCGATAGCTGATCGGATAGCGACAATACCAGCGCACCGCCCACAGGATCACATCACCCTGGAAATGGCGCCACTTGAAATCCGTCATCGTTCCGTCCGTCCAATCTCCGCCAAGCATGCTCAAGCTTCACGATTTTTGCAACAGAGCCCACACGAGTATTGAGCATAGTCGAGATTGGTGCAGATCACTTCTGATATTGAACTGTCAGGAGCTGGCTGCACAACAGCCATTACGCCCAATCAACTGGTGCAGTCGTCTTCTGAAAATGACATTTGGTATCTCTCATAAACGGATGTTTTTGAGAGAACTATCTTCGGCCTTCACACGCACGAAAGGCGGCGAAGCTCCGCCGTTAATCCGTCCGCCGGAGATCTCGCCCAGGCAGGCTGAAGGCCGAGCAAGCCTGACAGGCCCGAAAAGCCCGGCACGGGCGTCGGCGGCGATGACGGCGGCGGCATTATCCAGGGTTGATGATGGAAGTGGAGGATATCGACAACCTCTCGCGCAACCAAGACATCGCGGTCGGACTGCAAGTGATCTTGAAGCCACGGGCCCGTCCCACCCCGACATGGACCTCGATGCCCGAACGGACGTTAGATTTCGAGTTCTAGGCGTTCTGCGATGAAGGTTGGATCCCAGCCGGGATTGAAAGTGTCGACGTGGGTGAATCCGAGCCGCTCGTATAGGCCACGCAGGTTCGGGTGGCAGTCGAGCCGCAGCTTGGCGCACCCCTGCGTTCGCGCGGCATGGCGGCAAGCCTCGATCAGCGCGGAGCTGACACCCCGGCCCGCATGTGTCCGTCGCACCGCGAGCTTGTGCAGATATGCGGCCTCCCCCTTGAGGGCGTCGGGCCAGAACTCGGGATCCTCGGCCGACAAGGTGCAACAGCCGACGATGCCGTCGCTGCAACTCGCGACTAGGAGCTCGGATCTCAGGACGAAGGTCTCCGCGAATGTCCGGTCGATCCGCGCGACGTCCCAGGCGGGCGTTCCCTTGGCGGACATCCACGCCGCAGCGTCGTGCATCAGCCGCACAACCTCGTCGATATCACCCGAGCAGGCGACCCGAACGTTCGGAGGCTCCTCGCTGTCCATTCGCTCCCCTGGCGCGGTATGAACCGCCGCCTCATAGTGCAGTTTGATCCTGACGAGCCCAGCATGTCTGCGCCCACCTTCGCGGAACCTGACCAGGGTCCGCTAGCGGGCGGCCGGAAGGTGAATGCTAGGCATGATCTAACCCTCGGTCTCTGGCGTCGCGACTGCGAAATTTCGCGAGGGTTTCCGAGAAGGTGATTGCGCTTCGCAGATCTCCAGGCGCGTGGGTGCGGACGTAGTCAGCGCCATTGCCGATCGCGTGAAGTTCCGCCGCAAGGCTCGCTGGACCCAGATCCTTTACAGGAAGGCCAACGGTGGCGCCCAAGAAGGATTTCCGCGACACCGAGACCAATAGCGGAAGCCCCAACGCCGACTTCAGCTTTTGAAGGTTCGACAGCACGTGCAGCGATGTTTCCGGTGCGGGGCTCAAGAAAAATC